>NZ_VCBL01000001.1:1698270-2045067 GCF_007896435.1 Rummeliibacillus suwonensis | reverse complement strand
GTTCAAACATTAGAAGGCAACACAGTAGCCTCTTATACCTATGATGAAAATGGACTTCGCCTCATGAAAACAGTGGGCGATACAACCCATGAATACCTCTATAATAATGAAGTATTAGACATGGAAGTCGTCAAGAAAAACGGTGAAGTCACCCAATATCGTTCCTACGAATGGAATGGCTACACACCACTTGGACTAATTGTGAAAGAAAAAGAGGCATCCGGAAACTACCAAACCAAAACGTACCAATACATCACCAATCAACGAGGTGATGTGTTAAGCATTCGTGATCAAGAGGACCAAGAAGTAGGTTCTTATCGTTACGATGCTTATGGAAATGTCTTATCCGTAGAAGGCGATGTGGCAAAAGACAACCCTATCCGCTATGCAGGTTACTATTACGATGAGGAAACTAAAAATTATTATTTACAAGCTCGATACTATAATCCAGAGAACGGTGCGTTTCTAGCGTTAGATCCACATCCAGGTGATGATGATGAACCGTTGTCGCAGAATGGGTATACGTATGCGAATAATGATCCAGTGATGAATATTGATTCGAATGGATTAAAACCTAATCGGGTTTATTATGCTATAATGACGGGTATTTTATATGTTGCTAATGAAATAACCGGAACTCTTAAGGATGCATATTTAATGGGAATGCTCCTTTACGATTCGATAAAAGGATATTTAGATGTGAAAAAAGCGAAAAAAGAAACATTAACTAAAAATGCTAGTAAAACTATTAAAGATTCAAGAACATTAAGAAAAGTTATTGAAAAAAAAGCTAGAAAGGCAGCTAAAAAAGCTGGAGTGAAAGCTATAGGGAAAAGTTTAGGCGGGTATTACTTATTATATAGATTTTCTATTGGTGTAACGCAGGGTGGACGTAATAAATATTTTAAGTATGCACCATGCTACAGATCTGCTTATGCTTATGCTAAATATGTTGTAAAAACAAGATTGGGCTAATCTATGCTAAGGAGAATATAATGAATTATATAAAATATTTCTTTTACATCTTCATTGTTATATTTACTTTAAATGTGGGAACTAGAGTGATAGAATCACAATTTCATTATATTTTGTGCAATGTATGCTATTCCTAAAATATATGAATTAAAACAAAATTTCCGTTTTTTGGATGTTTATTTTTATCATAATTAGTGATGGCTTATCAAAAATAATTTTAAAAATAGATTTTCTTTATTTTTAGAAAGTGGTAATGGATTAAAGCCTAATAGAATATTTTACGCATTAATGACTGGCGTAGCATATGTTGTTGCCACAGTTGTTGGAGATTTAAAAGACGTAGTATTTGTTACACAAACTTTATATAGTATGATTAAAGGTTATTTAGAAGTAAAAAAGGCAAAATCAAAACATACAACAGAAGCAGCAAGAAAGGTCGTTAAAAACTCTCGAACTCTTAGTAAAGTAATAGAGAAAAGAGCAAAGAATAAGTACCAGTTACCAAAACAATTCTGACAATAGACTCTAATTTAAGTCGTAGGATTCCCAATATCTTTTGCATATTGGGAATCTTCTTCTATTTTTAGAATTAGCAGGCGATCAAAATACCGTAATACTTAATTGGGATTTACTAAAACAAGTCGCACAATTCAACGATGCGAATCAAATTGAAAAGAAAAACGATACGAACTACCAATATGATGCAGATGGAAACCTATTACAGGATGAACATTTTCAGTACACCTATAATGAAGCACAGCGCTTAACAAGCGTTCAATCAACGAGGCGATGTGTTAAGCATTCGTGATCAAGAGGACCAAGAAGTGGGCTCTTATTGTTACGATGCTTAATGGGTATGGTTTTAAGTTTTAAGAAAGGAGATAAAAGTTAAGTGTGTATAAAATTACAGAGGATGGGCAGGCATGAAATTAAAGAATTGGCACCTTTTAAATTTGATGGTGAATTAGATTATAGTTATTTTGTAAATATTGTAAATAAAAATTTGATAACGGAAGAACTATTGAAATTAAGTTTTGAAAAACTAAAAATTAATAAGGCTTATTTTTATATGCAGGTTCATCATATGATGGAGGATAATATTATTGAGTATTGTAAAGTGAAAAAGATAGATCTTAATTTCCTTCAAAAAGTAGGTAATTATAAATTTGCACAAATATTAATTAAAGATGTAAAAACTTTTTTACAAATGTTTCACATTGTAAATATTTTAACTGTAAATATGGAGGATATTACTTTATTTTCAACAGAAGCGAATTTAAAAATTTCGACTAATCAAAGAAATAAAGGTTTTTTTAAAGCTTTCCCTATAGAATTAGAACTAACAGAATCAACAACAATTCTTGTACCAGATGATACCAATTCCTCCTTCACTTTTTATTCTAATGAAGCAAAATTTAGCCCCGAAAATTAATATTCCGAGAGAGAATGATTGATATATACTAATTTTATTCCTACAATAAATAATTTAATGATGATAAAATTTAGTGAAAAAGTTCTGACGTAGTAAATACGATAAAAGCTGCTTATATAAAAGGTACTAAAAAGAAGTATAACAAGAGAATTTGGCATTACCATCTGAATGGCACAACACATTATATTATTGGTTCCTTATAACCACGAAATGTCTATATTAAAACTAGTTCAAACTATAAGGTTATGTGGTGAAAAAGAATAAGTACCAGTCACTAAAACGAAAAAGATGATGGATTTCCCCTTTTACGTCGTATTTCCTCTGCTTCGCCAATCATTCTTTTAAATAATTCTGAAACAGTAGGGATATCATGGATCATCCCTGTCACTTGACCAGCAAAGCCAAATCCTTCTTCCATTATGCCATCATAGATCCACCTTTTATTGGTAGTTCCAGAAATATATTTTTGAATTGCTTCATAACTTGGTGCTTCTTTCTCAATGGCGAGAATCTTTTTGGCATAATCATTACATAAAACCCTTGCTGGTCCAACTTATGCTTGATCCTCCATTTCAAAATAAATCGGATAATGTGCTTCACATCGATCATTGAAAAGTGCATGACAATGGGGGCAATGAGTAGAATTCAAATATTGGCGGATTGTCAGCTCAGTGTGGCATGCTCCACATAAAATAGCCAAAGTATCAAATTGTTCTTTTGACCATCTTTGGATAGGATGATGAGCATGTTCTTCATGGCATTTATAGCAAGGATAATAGCGATCGCAGCATGCAAATTTGATCGCTATAATGTCTTTTTCTGTATGGTAATGTATACAACGTGTTTCATCATCTATAACTGAGCCGTATATATGCATTTAAATTCCCCCTAGTTTTAATAGTACGAACGCTAGTGCAATAAGTAATGTACTGCTAATGATCTGATAATCTATTTTTTGAAATCGTAATTCGATATAGTGTGTTCTGCCCTTACCATTCCCATAAGCACGTGCATCGATTGCATAGGTTAGCTGTTCTGCACGTTGGACTGTCGTAAAAAGAAGGGGAACTAACATAGGAATATAGGCAAATAAACGTTTATGAATAGGTAGTGCGTTGATGTCAAAGCCTCTTGCCTTTTGTGCTAACAAAATACGATCCAACTCTTGCAAAATAGTCGGGATAAATCGAATCGCGATAACGATCATTAAAGAGAGCTGCTCGACAGGTAGATGCAGCTTACTGAGTGGTGCTAGTAATTTTTCTAGCCCAGCAGCTAATGACAATGGTTTGGTCGTCAGCGTTAAAAAGGAGGCAATGAGCACAAGCAAAATAATGCGCCACACAAAGCGAATCCCTTGAATAAGCCCCTCTAACGTTATATGGATAAAATTCCAAGACCATATCACAGTAGTCCCTTTCGTTAAAAACAAATGATACAAAAAGGTAAAGGATAATATAAATATAAGGGGCTTTAAGCCTTTCAGAAAGATCTTAAGCGGTATATTCGATAGTCGCAATAGAAGGAACATCAATAACGTTGCAGCGATATAGCTGGTGATCGTCTCTAATGTGATAAAACTTAACATGATAACAGAAATACATATGATTTTAGAGCGAGGATCTAAACGGTGAAATATGGATTTTGCTTCGAAAAATTGTCCGATTAAAATAGAATTATTCATCATCTAACCCTCTCGCTTTTAAAATCGGTATAACCTTGGCAAATATGTCCGCTTCTTTACAGCTTGTTACTTGAATGTTTTCCCCAGAAAGCTCTTCAACCAACTGTAAAAGCTGTATGGATTCTGGTAATGCTAATCCGGCTTGTTTGAGTAACGAAGATTTCTTCAAAAAAAGTGTTTCCACAGGAAAATGCCCCATTAAATATCCTCTATGAAATAACATGACTTCATCAGAATATTGCGCCACATCCTCCATTTGATGAGACACAAAGAGGATCGTTCCTTTCGTTTTGTGTTGCCAATTTTTTAATTGCTGTAACAGATTTGTTCGATTGATCGGATCTAATCCCGCTGTTGGCTCATCAACGATCAATACCTCTGGCTTTGTCATTAGTACAGAAGCAATAGCAACTCTTCTTTTTTGCCCACCGCTTAATTGAAAAGGAGCAAGAGGAAGAATGTCTTCTGATAAGTTAACCATCGGTAAAATAGTAGATATCCTGTCTAAAATGACTGTTTTCGTCATGTCTTTATGCTTCAGTGCGAAAGAAAGCTCTTTTTCTACAGTGGTTTCAAATAATTGATGCTCTGGATATTGAAATACAAAACCTATTTCAGGGATTACACCAATATTGCCTTTTGAATCCTGTTTTACAGGCTGCCCGTTTAGTTCATAATCCCCTTGAAAGGAAACCAATCCTTTTAATACTTTTACAAAAGTAGATTTTCCAGCACCTGTTTGACCAATAATAGATATCCATTTTCCTTTCTCTATTGAGCAGCTGATATGATGAAGAACTTGTTTTTGTCCATATGTAACGTTTATGTTTTTTAATTTGTAGACCATTGTGATCGAATGGCTCCCTTCCAATCTGCTGTCAATGCAACAGCTTGTCCAGATAATCGATGTAATCGTACAGCAAACGGCTGTTCAAGTTGAAAATTCTCAACAGGGATTGTTTGAAAAAAGGGAGCGGGTTTTCCATCAAAATGTATTTTGCCTTGCGCAACAAGCAGAATACGATCTGCTTGTAATACTTCCTCCATATGATGAGTGATATGAATAATCGTCATCCCTTCGCTATGAAGTTGATGCATAATGGCTAGTATCTGATTTCTTCCTTCAGGGTCCAGCATAGAAGTAGCTTCGTCAAAAATGATTATTTCTGGTTGCATGGCAATGATAGCAGCAACTGCAACTCGTTGCTTTTGCCCACCCGATAATTCATGGGGCATGGCATCCAAATAATCCTCCATATTGACAACTTTTAATGCGGATAAGGCACGATTGTACATATCTTCTCTTGGCACACAGATATTTTCTAGCCCAAAAATCACTTCATCTAAAACAGATGTAGTGATAAATTGATCTTCGGGGTTTTGAAACACAAATCCAACACGCTGCCTTATTTTCATCAAATCGTTAGGATCTTTTGTATGATGATTTCCTATTCGGATGGTTCCTTTTTTAGGCATTAATAGACCATCGATTAATTTCGCGATCGTTGATTTGCCACAACCATTGGGACCTACGATACAGACAAATTCCCCTTTCTCGATTGTAAAGCTGATATCCTCTATAATAGGTTTCTCTTTTTTATAGTAAAAATAGACATGATCAAATGTAAGCATCTAATCACTTCCCTTTTGGTCTTTATATGTACGGAAAAACTCTTCTGGACTATTGGCAGACATTGTGATCGTGGGCTTTTGCCATCTTGTGATTTTCGTGCCATTGACACCGAAGATTTCTCCTGTTAGATGCTTATCCGAGTGATGAAGCAATTGTCGTATAAAAATAGCGACATCATCTGGTGAACCAACCTTCCAAAAGTCAGGGAAAGGTTCCTGCCGCTTTTTATATTTTTCAGTTAAATGTTCAATGACAGGTCTTGTCATATCTGTTAGAGCAGCAGGGGAAACAGCATTGACTCGAATCCGGTAACGCTTCAATTCTTCCGCGAGTGTCCAAAGCATGCCGAGAAGCCCAGCTTTTGCAGCACTATAGTTGACTTGACCAACTGAACCCATTAATCCAGCTGTAGATGTCATCAAAATGATATCTCCACCATGTTCTACCAAATAGGGTAAAGCACGACGAATACAATAAAAGGCACCATTCAAATGGACATCTATCACTGATTGCCAGTTTTCATCTGTCATATTTATACACTTTTGATCTGCTAAATTTCCTGCGTTGTGAATCAGGACATCGATTTGCCCGAATGTTTGAACGGTATATGCGATAAGGGAGGAAACAGCAGCCGCATGTCGAATATCTGCACAATATCCAACAGCTTTTCCACCAGTAGCTTGAATCTCTGAAACGACTTCATCGATTCGTATGGAATTTGTTCCATTTATAACAACGTGATAATCAGCGTCACTAAGATGTTTTGCAATACTTTTTCCAATCCCTCTAGTAGAACCAGTAATTAATACAACCTTTTTCATGAATCCCATTCCTTTACATAGAAAGTTCCTAAAGCAATGCTTTGTTGCCCTAAAGTGGAACAGCATACTTGTACAAAATTTTCTTGAACGTCAAAATCCAATTCGATTTCTTGATCGACTAATAGTGAGTGTAGAAAGCGCATTTCATATTGTTTGATCCACTGGTGAGGATGTGCTTTTAAATAAATCGATTGTGCGAATCCCATTAAGTACATGCCATGAACGATGGGACGTTCAAATCCAGCATTTTGTGCAGCCCTTTTATCTATATGGATAGATGCATTGTCCTTTGAGATTTTTGCATAGTGAAGGATTTCTTCAGCTGTGATGAATTTTTTCATTCGTTTCACCTACTTGAATTAAAATAGTTGTGGCAACAACAATTAATCTCCCTTCACATTTGCATGTCAGTTCGTATGTAGACAACGTTAACTTTCTAGTTTTCCCTTTTTTCTCTTCCATTTTTAGAAGCGCCAGTTCACAATCTAATAGCATTCCGGCTGTCATCGGTTCTTCATAAAGGAATTTTTGAGAACCGTGTAACACAGGGGAATCTTGGTTCGCTGTTTCTTTAAAAAATGGCCAAAAAATAATGGGCATTGTAGAAGGGGCAATCAGTTTTCCTTGAAAAAATTGCAAAGGAGAGTTGATGCTTCGAGCATATTCTCGAATCCACTGCTCCGTTATGTGTAATTGCTGTATTTCACTCATTCCATCGCCTCCACAAGAGTAGCTATGCCCATTCCACCGCCTATACCAAGAGTAGCTATCCCTCTTTTATAAGGTTCTAGGAGCATTTCATTGCATAAGCGGGTCATCAAGATCGCTCCAGATGCACCATAAGGGTGACCTAAAGCAATTGCACCACCTCCGCGATTTACCTTGTGAGTGGGGATGTTCAATTCTTTCAAGCTTGCTAATACCTGACAGGCAAAGGCTTCATTAAATTCAATGATATCTAGGTCATTGATCATGATATGTTGGCGTGTTAATAATTTTTGGACGGCTGGGACTGATCCTATTCCTAAATAATGGGGATCTACACCAGCTACCTGCGCATTGACCAATTTTAAAATAGGGTGAAGATGGAGTTTTTGGCACATATCCCATGACATGATTAAAAGAAGGGCTGCTCCATCATTTAATGGACAAGCATTGCCAGCGGTTACTGTCCCTTCTTTTAAAAAGACGGGAGAGAGTTGTTGTAATTTTTCAAGGCTTGTATTTGCCCTTGGACATTCATCAAGGAAAATCCATTTTCCATCCACTTCAATTGGTACGATCTCTTTTTGAAATCTTCCAGTTTGAATTGCCTGAATCGCTTTTTGATGACTGAGGAGGGCGTATTCATCCTGTTCCTCTCTTGAAATGGCATATTTTTGTGCAACATTTTCTGCGGCAATCCCCATATCTGGGTCTCCATAGCTACTAGGAGTAAAGGGTGCACGTGAATAAGGTTCGGGCATGCCATTGAGTGATAATGGTTTTTTCATTTTCCAAGGTGCTCGACTCGTACTCTCAACACCGCCTGCTAGATAAACATCTCCCGCTCCACTTTGTACCATTCGCATAGCAATATTAATCGCTTCCAAACCAGAACCACATTGTCTGTCAATGGTCATTCCAGGAACGGAGAAGGGGAGTGAAGCCTCTAAAGCAGATAATCTTGCTATATTGCCACCGGGTCCAACTACATTGCCGATAATGACATCATCGATTAAATCGTTTGAAACTTGAGTTTCCTGTAAAATTTCTTTGATCAGTGGTGCTAACAATTTTTCAGGCTCTAATGTGCGGAATTGACCACCGATTTTTCCAATAGGTGTTCGTTTGGCCGCTACGATGACTGCATCTCGCATGATTTCACCTTCTGTAGAGATTCCCTCATTTTCTGACGGGCAATTTTGCCGCTACTTGTGTAAATAAATTGTTCGATTGCCACGATTTCTTTTGGTAGTTTATAGCTTGGTAAGTATCGTTTACCATATGTCTTTATTTCTTCGACTGTTAAATGTTTGGAACCTTTCCACTGGATGAGGGCAATTACTTTTTCACCCCAATAAGGGTCCGGGATGCCAAGCACCATCACTTCTACGATTTCTGGGATAGATTTTAGGATGAGTTCAACTTCCTCTGGATAAATATTGAGACCGCCAGAAATAATCATATTTTTTGCGCGGCCGGCTATATATAAATAGCCTTCTTCATCTTCAAAGGCGTAATCACCCATTTTAAGCCATCCTCGATAAAATACCTTTTCCGTTTCTTCAGGCATATTGAAATACCCTGAAAAGATCATGTCACTTTTGATAAACAATTGACCAATTTCACCCTGAGGCACTTCTTGAAAATTCTGATCACGTATAGAAATTTTGACACCTGGAAAAGGTTTTCCAACAGATTCTGATTGACGATCATCATTTACATCATAAAAACTGATATAGCTTGCTTCAGATGCACCATAGAATTCAAATAACCTTGTATTCCCTAAAATTTTTTTAGCTTTTCTTTTGGATGCATCATTCCATTTGGCCCCTGAGCTAATAAGTGCTTGGATGGGCAATGGTTCTGTGACGGCCTCCAGCATTCTTTCGATCATTGTTGGCACAACAAATAAAATCATATCAGGTGTTTCTTTACACCGATCGATGACAGCTTCGACATCGAAATGCGTAAATAGATGAAACGTTGCTCCGTCATATAAACTTTGCATTAAAGCAAACAAAGAGAGGGATTGTACAAAAGGACCAGGTGCCGAAATATGCTCCATATTGCTAAATTGAAAGGCATCTATTGTCGCCTTAAAACTTTTAATCCAAGAAAGGGGAGTTCTCATATAGCCTTTTGGCATTCCAGTAGTTCCTGATGTGAAAGCAATAAACAGTACCTCATTTGTTTTGAATGTGTCCAATGCTTGAAGCCCTGCTAGCCATTGAGAATAGGATCCTTTTTCATCATCTGCAAATGCGAATAGATAATCGCTGTAATGTTGAAAATCATCCATGTTTTTTTGGATATAGTCTATCTCTGCAAAAATCACTTTTGGCTGGCATTTATCAACAATCACTTTCACCTCATTTGAGCTCCATTTAGGGTCGAGGGGAACAGGGATACAGCCAGCATATATGGTTCCAAGAAAGACCTCTACAAATTCCATGCGGTTTTTTGATAAGATTGCGATTTTATCATTGTGGCAGCCGATTTGTTGTAAGCCATAGGCAACTTTCTTCATCTTCTGGACCAATTGCCAATAGGTTTGTTGTGTTTGACCATCTGATAGGGCAATTTTATTAGGTTGAGTCAATGCGTGCTGTAATATGGATTCAATTATTTGCATGTAATCACACCATTCTATCGATTTTAACTTTGTGATTTTTGTTCTATTGGGCTAATGGATTTTAGTTGCACTGCAAGAAAAGCAGCAATAATCGCTTTTAGGGTATCACCAGGTAAAAAGGCTGTCGCACCGACAAGGCCTGCCCAAACAGAAGTATGTGTGATGATCGCCATAATGGGTGCACCAATTAGACTCACAAGTACCACACCAAAAACAAAGTTAATGATAAATAATTTCCATGTTTTTAAAGAACCCCATACTTTTTCTGAGGCATAGCCAATAAGGAATGCTACAAGTGGCCAACTTAATATGTATCCAGCAGATGGTCCAACTAGTACGGATAGACCGCCTCGTCCACCTGGTAATATCGGTAAACCTAAAGCAACCAATATGATAAATAGAATTAAGCTAATCGTCCCTGATTTTTTTCCTAAAAAGCATCCTGCAAGCATTACACCAAGTGTTTGTGCTGTTATAGGTACAGGTATAAAACCTAGTGAAATGGGGGGAACCACTCCTAATACGCTGATTAATGCAGTAAATAGTGCTGCATAAACCATTTCTTTTGTTGTTATTGTTCAACCTCCGATAAATATTAAAATGAATAACATCTATTTTGATAGATGTATTGGCATAATCATACCGCGTAAAAAACAATATGTAAACAAAATTATAAAAAAGGTTAACATATTTTCAGAGAGATTATCATAAAAAATGAGGGCAGAATGAAAGAGGCATTTAGAAATGAAACTTTATCCCGCTTTAACGGGCAGTAAGACTCCCATCTCAAGATATAGAGAACGAGAAAGATAGATGATAGGGGACAACTGCCCGTAAAAGTCCGATTGGTTTAACTATTCATCAGTGGGAAGAAACCCGCACTGATGAAAGTTTCACTTTATCCCGCTTTAACGGGCAGTAAGACTTCCATCTCAAGATATAGAGAACGAGAAAGATAGATGATGGGGAATCAACTGCCCATAAAAGTCCGATTGGTTTAACTATTCATCAGTGGGAAGAAACCCGCACTGATGAAAGTTTCACTTTATCCCGCTTTAACGGGCAGTAAGATTCCCATCTCAAGATATAGAGAACGAGAAAGATAGATGATAGGGGATCAACTGCCCGTAAAAGCCCGATTGGTTCGAGCCAACAAGATGTTGGTCACTCAGGTGTTACCACAGGACGAGGCGCTTTTAACCTGAGTTCCTCTAGTTCAGTGGGGGATGAAGAAAACCCCCTACGGATGGAGTTTCACTTTATGATTAATTCATTTGTATCAGCAATTATTTTGAGCGATTTAATCGTGCGTGTAAAGCTAATTTTCATTTGAATAAATTCCTTTATATTCCCATATATCTTTATATGTAGGGATTGGGGTGATCAGATGTTTTATGTCGGGACTGTTGCTTTTTTAGCTACTGTAGTAGGATTCGGTTTTGGTGGTATTATTGCGCTGTTTTTAAAAGAAATTCAGCAAAAGGCTTCTACGATCAATGCTTTATGCACGGGTTTGATATTAGGATTGGTTTCTTTAGAGATCGCACCCGAAAGTATTTATCTTGGTGGCTGGATTGTCTTTACGATTGGAGCTTTGTTAGGTGTTTTTAGTTTTATAAATATTCACGAATTTTCTCATAAGATAGCCCCTTCAACGGAAAATTTCCAAAAGGATCGATTTATTCAAACGGGCTTTTTATTGGCGATTAGTATTGCCATTCATAATTTTCCGCTAGGTATAGCATTTGGAGCGAGTCAGAATCTTGGAATTAGTAAGCCGATACTTCAAGCGCTTATTTTGCATAATATTCCTGAAGGGATCGCAACGTTTATCCCTTTATTTCTAGCAGGTCTCCGATTTAAAGTATTTTTGTTTATCATTAGTATTGTTTCTTTGCCAGTTGCCTTTGGATCGATTGTAGGAAGTATTATTGGCATGAAATACCCAATATTATGGGCACTTATTATTAGTTTTGCATTGGGCATTATCGTGGTTGTCACTATTAAAGAAATTTTCATAGAGGCTGTAAGGCAATCTTCTTTTGGACGAGCTCTTTTTTACGTCGTGGTAGGTCTTTTGGTGATATGGGGATATTTATCATTGACTAAATGATCAGATATAATTATCAATAATGGTATAAACATAGGAATATCAAGTGTTTTGATTGGGAGAAAATTAGTGAATACATTTGACATAATAGTTGTATTTTAACGCCAATTGCTCATTATTACAGTCCATTTTCTTCCATAATCAGTAACATTGAAAGGGATGCATATGATATTTGTAATAAGTTATCGATGACATATGGTAATACTATAAATCCCTTAAAGAAAGCATACTTAATAGTAAGAAGAGTTTCTTTAGGAGGGATTGTTTCATGAATGAATCAACAAATGTACGTGAAACGGTTATGCAAATTGAAAATAAATATAAGAAGGAAGAATTTTGGAATGTCGTTACACATGGCTTAGGCTTTTTGCTTTCTATTCCCGCCCTAGTTCTACTGATTATCAAAGCAAATGAGCATGGTTCAACGTTACATATGGTAAGTTTCGTTGTTTTTGGTGTATCCATGATGATACTATATTTAGCTTCCACCTTATTTCATAGGTTTCTAAAGTACAAACTTATTTTTTCTAAGTTAGATCATGCCTCCATTTATATATTAATCGCAGGTACTTGCACACCAATTGCTCTAATTGGAGTAGGAGGAAAACTTGGGTGGGTCATTTTCGGTATCGAATGGGGACTCACGATTGTAGGGATTATTTTTAAACACTTTTTCATTTATCGCTTTAACGCTTTATCGCTAATGCTGTATATTGTGATGGGGTGGCTTATCGTCATTGCGTACCGTCCATTAGTTGAACATATTACACCAAATGGGGCTCTTGTATTATTAATAGGTGGGATTTTATATACAGTTGGCACTTATTTTTATCAAAATCGTAAAATTCCTTATAATCATGTTATTTGGCATTTATTTGTGCTAGCTGGAAGTGCAGCGATGTACTTATGTGTGTTTTATTATTTGTAATTTGATAAAAATGGCTGTTTGATAAGTGTCTATCTTAATAAAATGATTGAACTGTTGATGATTTAATTTTCACTACAAAATATAGTGTATTTGCTGATTTCCGCTACGGCTGGCACGACTCTGCGGCTGAACGCCTGTAACGGAAATCAACAGTTTAGAAATGACAAAAAAGGATCATGGAATTGAATGCAAAACGAAATACTTAATACTTTTTGGACACCACTCTTTGTTTTGTTCGTATCACATGCTTAAAAGTTGGCAGTGGAGAAAGAAGTAAGAGAGACTATTTCAATGCATTGATTTGCTTGGTCAGCTCATTAAATTTTTGATCTAATTTAGCATATTCTTTATCTTTTGGAGATAAAAAACTTAGTTTGCCTAGAACCTCTTGTCGTTCATTTTCCAGTTTTAGTCGGAGCTCAGAGTTGCCATTATTGTTTTCAGTTGATGGCGCGTCAAATTGTTTTTGAATCGTTTGATCCATAAAGACTAACTTATTGGTCGTAATCTTATTTAAAAAATAGAGATCATGTGATACAACAAGCAATGTACCATTATAACTGGCTAATGTTTCTTCTAATTGTTCCCGTGATGGTAAATCTAGGTGATTGGTTGGTTCATCTAAAAGAAGGACGTCTTTTTCCTCTAAGATATAGGCTATTAATTTACATTTAACACGTTCACCCATACTCATATTGGAGATGGGTTCTTTCCATTGTTCTGCGGTAAAACCAAGGTGCTTCATCAAGTTTTGAACTTTTCCACGTTGTTGAAAAGTTTCTTTATAAAATAACTGCTCCGGAGTTTGATCGAGTGGTAAATCAAATACCTCCTGTGTTAAATAGCCGATATTAGCACTTGGAGAAATCCAAATGTCACCGTCTGCTTTCTCAAGCTCCATTAGAACCTTCAAGAATGTTGTTTTTCCACTACCATTTGGTCCGATTATAGCGACCTTTTCACCATGCTGGATCGTAAAATGAGCATTTTGAAACAAGGTTCGATTTTCAAACGACTTTGTTAAATTTTTAACCTCTAAAAATCGTTTTCCTCGTTTTTGGTTTGAGTGAATTGAAAATTGAACGGAATACTCAGGAGCCACTTTTTCCACTTTTGTTTTCTCAAGCTCCTTTTTTAAACGTTTTTGTTTGGATTTTACTTGTATATCCATCTTTTTTGCTTTGACACGATAGTATTCTTTCACTCCCTCCTGTTTTGTTGATTGTGCGTGTGCTTTTTGAGACCAGTTGGAAATTTCATTGATTTGGGATTCAATTCGTTTGATCATTTTTTGTTGCTTTTCGTATTCTTGTTGTTGAGAACGCCTTCTTTGCTCTCGATGATGCATGTAACTCGTATAATTTCCTTTATGTTCAAATAATCTTTTTTCTTCAATCGACCATATCTTTGTTGCAACGACATCAAGAAAACGTCTATCGTGTGAAACAACGACAATTGTCCCTTGATAATTTTGTATTTGCTTGATCAATAATTCTGTACTCTCTTGATCTAAATGATTTGTCGGTTCATCAAGTAATAAAAGATTGACATCCTTTGAAAAGCCTTCAGCTAATCTCGCTTTTAATTTTTCACCACCGCTTAAAGAAGAAAAATGAGCAGTGGGGACATGCCATTTTGATAGGAGCGTTGCCTCTAATTGATCGATATTCTCAGATTCGTATGTTTCAGCTTCCTGCTTTACATAAAAAGTGGTCATATTCTTCGGAATTTGTATGAGCTGGCCTTTTGTCGGTTTTAAATTTCCTTGTATAAGTTGCAGGAGTGTGGATTTTCCAGCACCATTTTTGCCGATAAGTCCAATAATCTCTCCTTTTTGAATCGTGGTATTTAAATCTTCCAGCAACGATTGATCTTGAAATTCGAAGCTTATATGTTGAAGTTTCAGTAGTTCTTGCATATTATACACCTCTCTTTTTTAGGGAGGATCCATTAGACTCTAGCGTAATGATATCCGGATTTTTCCGATAAGCTTGCTTGAAAAGTTTTTCTTTAAAATTCGTGACATCAACTAGAGACTTCATCTTGATTCAGCGGACGTTGTACACCTGTTGAGTAGGGCTCGCATTCATCTTGCTACCTATAGAGGCGGTACCTGCCGCTATGCTTTCAGTACAAAAAAAGATTTGGCTCCTGCCACTACGTTTTCGTCGCACCAAACATCTGCTTCTGTTGTACGCTTTCTTCGCAAAAAAATTGCTGAATCAAGAGAAAAAATCCTCCCAAAGTTTTTGGAAGGATTAGTCGCTTTTTTGCCTATTTAAACAAGCTATTATCAATAGCTTTAACTGTATATAGAGAAAATGAGCAGACTAATCCTATTTTTGAAATCGAAACATGAAATTTCAATCGTTAAAAATAAGATTATTGAATCATTGTCCACCCATCGTCCCTTCCGTTGTGTTTGCCCTTATTGTATCATTTTTCCCCAATTATCAAAAGTAAAACCTCATCTAAATTTTTTTGTCAAATTGGAAAGTGTTAGAATACTATGTTCAATATCCATGACGTTCTATTGACATTGGATAATGTACCATAAATTACTTGTCTACTTTTCTTATTTTAGATTTATAGTTATGTATACGAATCAATTTCATAAATCATTTTCTTCTTAAAAAATACGAACATTTAATAATAACTAATTTTGATAATTGTGGAGCGGAAGACGGCGACTCCTACGGGAAAAGCTTGAGCTGAAAGCCCCGCAGGAACGTAGTGACGAGGAGATTGAAGCCAAGCCCGTGGAAAGCGCCGTCTGGAGTGGAACAAAAAATTCTGAATATTAATGTTCATGTTGATTAGAAATGTTCGTGTTTTTCATCTGGATTTTGCATTATGAAATTGATTCATACAGATATCTTAAAAATTCACTTCATTTATGATAGATAAAATGTTGGAAAGGAGAAGAAATTAATGAAAAGATTTCTTGCTTTGTTACTAGGATTCTTACTATGTCTTGGTACAGCAGGTTATTTACACTATGATGTTTATGCAGATGACGATATTCCAGCAGTTACAACTAAAGCGCAAATAAAGCAAGAAGTTTTAAAAAATTTAGATCAAGTTAACCCTGATTTTACCATTTCAACAAAAATCCCTATTTATCAATCAAAAGAAGTCGATGAAATGTTCAAGAATATCATCGATGAGCTAAGCACAACCGCCAATTATGGATTTGGTAATTTGACGGGTTACTCTTATTATATTTCGTCTAAAATGGGCTTTATCCAAATAAAAGTAGAGTCTTTTTATTTAACAACATCACAACAAGAACAGAAGATTAATCGTAAAATAGCATATATTGTGAAGCATAACCATTTAAAAGAAATGACTGACTTTGAAAAAGTTTATTTTGTCAATAAATATATAGCATCTCATACGAAGTACAGTTCAGATGCAACTGACGGAGGTCATTCTGCATATGCGGTACTGTTCGATCATAAGGCTGTCTGCCAAGGCTATGCACTAGCAGCATATCGGATACTTACCGAAGCAGGTGTTGAGACGAAATATATTACTGGTCAAGTAAAAGGGTCAAATCATGCGTGGAATAAAGTAAAAGTAAATGGCAAATGGTACAACCTAGATATCACTTGGAATGATCCTATGCCTGACCGCGGTGATCGCTATCGTTTAAATTATTTTTTAATCAGCGATCAACAATTAGCAAAAGATCATGTATGGAAATATCGTTCTGAAACGCCAGCTACAAGCCAAAAATATGAATTCCTTATGAACGCACAAGCTTTCAATATCGGTAAAAATAATTTTTACTATACTTTACAAAATGATTCTAATTTCTATAAATGGAATATGAAAAAAAATAAAAAAACAGTGTTATTTCAAAACTATATACCACTAAAATATATTGATATACATGGTCAATGGCTAACACTAAAAGACTTTGACGGAGATACTGCACAAGCCAAAATAGACGGATCAGATTATACAGGTTTTACACAAGTAGCTTTTCATGATTTTGCATCATCTTTGAAAAAATGAATAGCTCGAATTGCCTCACAGATTTTATCTCACATTGGCTGACCATAAGACATCTATTTTAAAGATTCAAGTGAAAAACAGAGGACAAGTGGGAGTGATTGCTTATAAAAGCACACAATTATTTCAAAAATTTTTAAAATAGGAAGCGTCTATTTTTAGACTGAGTGAATATGATAGAACTATACAAATTGAAATAAGTAGATTTTGTTCAAATAGGCTACGAAATAAACGAATGATTTTCAAACCTTTCATTTACAATTAGTGTAACGAAAGAAGCTTGAAAAACAATAATTAATAATGATCCTGTATCATCATCCAATCTATAGTAATGGGAAAAATAATTAGATATCATAGTGTCTACAGTACTAGTGATTCTTTATACTATATAACGAAGGCTGCTCTTCAAGGAAGAGTGGTCTTTGTTTTTGAAAAATTTTTTAAATAAAATCAGGTATATTGATAAGGAAGTTTTCAAAGGAATATCCAAGTGCTGATAGTTAAGAGCCATAAGTTTTATTTATGAAAAAATATAAAAAAGTTAAAATTTACTTATGATGTATGCTAGATGTAAAATGATGTAAGAGGAAGTATTAAATGTGATAGGAGTGGACTAAATGTCGTTCCGATTTCAAAGGATTGATCATATCCAGCTAGCAGCCCCCAAAAACAGTGAAGATATCTATCGCCCCTTTTTTAAGGATATATTGGGGTTTGAAGAGATTGAAAAACCAGATACATTGAAGAAAAATGGTGGAGTTTGGTTTGCCACAGGAAATATTCAAATTCATATAGGGATTGAAGAACCTTTTTTACCTGCTAAAAAAGCACATCCCGCTTTTGAGATCAATAATCTCGAGGGATTGAAAGGGCATCTTGCCAAAAACAACATTCCATTTATAGAAGATGACAAGCTTCCAGGTGCAAATAGGATTTATCTTTTTGATCCTTTTGGCAATCGAATAGAGGTATTAGAGTGGATTTCAGCCTAACAATCATTCAGTTTCTATGATGGCTGTCGATTGTATCCAATATTTGTGTGAAATGATGCGTTTGAAAAAATAAAATTTCAATTGTTGTAAAATAATTTTCAAAATTAATTTCAAAAACGACCATATATTTTTTATATTTATGATATATTTGCATTATAATAGAATCATGAAGAATCCAATATATTTGTATAGTTTTTAAAATGACATGTTTATACGTGCAAAACAGTGATGTAACAAATGGTTTACTTTGTGCTACTATTTATTTTATTTACATACGTTCGCTTTCATAGTCCCCTAACTTCAGATATCGCGCGTATAGTCAAATCAGAAATAACTTGTACAATTACCATGTTAATACGGTTTTGCACAATGAATGATCAATACCCAATCCGATATGCCATAAGGATTGGGTATTGTATTTTCAAGAAGTTTTTTTGCATTGTAACTCAATATCATATCTATCATTCAAAACTTTAATCAAAACGCGATAACGTAAATGGCAGATTATATTTTTATATTGTCCTTTTTCCTATTTTTTTCTCTATGTATTTATAAAAGAGGGATTGAATGAAAAAGAATGGACTTGTTTATAAGTGTATGTTTAGAGAATAATCATCTGATTGAGCAGGGAATGTATTTTAACGATAAAGCAGCACAAACTATCGAAAAAGTATTCAATAATCGAAGCTCCCGATGATTAGCTGTATTGAAGTAGTAAAATAAATGTAACAGTTGTAATAGAATGATCATGTCTATTGATTATTTAATTTTGCCCATTAAGATAATCAACGGATTTCCCCTATAGATTGCTTACTTTCCCGCAAGATATTGAATTTGCTTCATTGAATAATCACGCAAAAAATTATAAAAGAAAATGTTTAGAGTATCCAAAATTAAACGTTGGAAAAAGCTTTTATTCGCTTATGGGAACCAAAAAATATAGAATAGAGTCATAAAGGTAACAAAATAACAGGATTATTGCTAGAAGGTGATTTTTATGACAAAAAGATTAAAAGTATCATTTATCGTCAATATTGTATTGTTGACTGCTTTGATAACTGTACTTGTTCAAACGAATAGCTTTGCTGATGTGAAAACAAAAATGGATCATAAAGTGATGGATTCTCAATCAGTTGTATTACGTCCAGAACATTATGAGCAGCGACAAACATTATTTGAACGGTTAGCGATCACAAAAGAATCCACAGTCATGCTGGGTGATAGTATGATATTATACAATGAATGGGCAGAAGAATTTCCAATTAAGCCTATTTTAAATCGTGGGATTGGTGGAGATACTACGTTTGGTCTTTTGAAAAGGTTGGACACTATTACAGACGGACAGCCAAAGCGAATCGTTTTAATGATTGGCGTAAATGATATTGCAAAAGGCTTTAGAAGAGAACAAACGTTAAATAATTATGATAAAATTCTTTCCGATATTGAAGAAAAAAGCCCCAATACAAAAATCATTATGACGTCTGTATTACCTGTGAATAACAAATTATACGGTCATCGTGTACATAATTCACAAGTGGTTCTTTTAAATGACGGCCTTCAAAAGCTAGCAAGCAAACATAAAATCCCAATGGTCAATATTCATGATCAATTTTTAAAGGATGGCCAATTAGATAGCCAATATACGAGTGATGGACTGCATTTAAATGGAAAAGGCTATGCGATTTGGGTAAATGCATTGAGACCATATATGGATCAATAATCTACACACAAATGGGAAGGCTTAATCGTGTTTTCTACACATTTAAGCACCCATTTTTTAACTCAATTTTTGCAAACTTCTAAAAATATAAAAACTAAACAATATGATCTTTGTTTATCTATATGAATCAATTTCATAATGTAAAATTCAGATAAAAAACATGAACATTTTAAATCAACATGAACATTAATATTCAGAATTCAGAATTCAGAAATTTTTGTTCCGCTCCAGACGGCGCTTTCCACGGGCTTGGCTTCAATCTCCTCGTCACTACGTTCCTGCGGGGCTTTCAGCTCAAGCTTTTCCCGTAGGAGTCGCCGTCCTCCTCTCCACAACTATCAAAATCAGTTATTATCAAATGTTCGTATTTTTTAAGAAGAAAATGATTTATGAAATTGATTCATATATGAAAATTTAACAATAATCTTCTTTCTTAATAATTCTATAGAGAACACACTGGCGGAGCACAGGTCATCCTAAGTGAGCCCACCATGAAAAAATTATTATTGGTGAGGAGTCGTTTAACTTTGAATCGTCAATTGGACTTGTTTGAGTATGCGGACAAACAAGCAAATTTAAAATCTATGATAGAACAAATACATAATTTAATAGCAGGACAAGAAATTTTTTTATCCTGCATTAACGGGCAGTAGACCCCCATCTCAAGGTTTAGAGAGAAACGAGAAAGATAGATGGGGGCTACTGCCGCATGCGCCCGATTGGTTCGGGCCAACAAGATGTTGGTCACTCAGGTGTTGCCACAGGACGTGGCGCTTTTAACCTGAGTTCCTCTATTCCAGTGGGGGATGAAGAAAACCTCACTGATGGAAGCTTTATTTTATCAAATATTTGTATTCAAAGAACAGATCACTTTTTCGAAATGCTTCAATCAGATGTATTCCATGAATGTTTTCGTAAAGCAGACGAATGTATTCAATTTATCCCGTTTTAACGGGCAGTATGATCCCATCGCAAGATATAGAGAAACGAGAAAGATAGATGGGGGATCAACTGCCCGTAAAAGTCCGATTAGTTCGGGCCAACAAGATGTTGGTCACTCAGGTGTTGCCACAGGACGTGGCGTTTTTAACCTGAGTTCTTCTAGCTCAGTGGAGATGAAGAAAATCCTACACTGATGGAGTTTCACTTTATCAAAACCTATCTTGAATCAGGTGAATTTTTAAAGTAAAGAAAAAGCAACTATTTCACAAATTTTATTTTCTGAGTGTGTTTCTCGTTAAAGAAAGATTTATGAACCGCTATGGAGTAGATGAAGACAATAGATGACCAGACGAAATTTCCGATAAACAACCGTTTGTTATTAGAAAGAATTATAAGATAACTAATGGTTCCTAAACTAATGCAATAGGAAACCATCAGCCAAAAACCCCATGGCTTTAAGTTCATATATCCATAAATAATGATTAACGTCACGATCGCTAGGAGAACTCGGAATAGTTCTTCAGGAAAATCAGATAATCCCAATTTTTCTGCAAATCCAAATTTATTGGCAATTTGGTTAAAGAAAAATGTTGTGGAGATTAAAGCAGCTATTCCAAAAATAGATAAGTAACTAATGATAGTTACCCCAATTGGTCTTTTCAAATTAAAATCCCTCCATTTTTTATGTAAAAATTCAAGTGTGCTGATTATCCAGTTTTATTCATGAAAAGATAGATAATCAACTGATATCTCCACTACAATCCATAAAAACGAAGTTAAAATAGGAGCTTTTCACGATTATATTCATCATCATTTTTCTTAATCAACACACTTGGTAAGATTTTTTCCAATACAAACCCTGTCATAACATCAATCCATTTAATATATATGCATGTCCAAACTAATATAATCCAAAACAACATCAGCTAATCCCTCACTTTTCTTTTTGAATATTTAAATATTCTGATTGAATAAGACCTCTTATGTTGAATTTATTTTATTTAAATAGAAAACAAAGGCAAAAGCCGTTTATTTTTAAGTAAAAATTGAGTATATTACAATAACTCGTCTAATTAAAATCCCATTATATGCAGACAAATATGAGGTGTTGGAAAATGGAGCATGCTATAAAGACAGTAATTTTAGTAGTAGGAGCGATGGTTTCTTATTTTTTAGGGGGGTGGAGTATACTATTAACCACCTTATTAATCTTAAATATATTTGATTATTTGACAGGCATAGCAGCAAATTGGGGGAATCTTTCAAGTAAACGAGGATTAAAAGGCATTATAAAAAAATGTGTGATGTGGGTGTGGATTGTTGTTGCAAATCTTCTTTATAGGATATTAGCTCAACAAGGATTCGATTTATCACAAATCATTCCAGATGGAGTAGTTATTTTATTCATTATCAATGAAATCACATCTTTAGGTGAAAACAGCATTAAATTAGGCATTAATGTACCAGAACCCATCAAAAAAGCATTAGAAATCATGAAAGGAGACAAAAAATAATGGTAAAACAATTCGTAATCAGTTCAGGTCATGGAGAAAAGGTCCCGGGTGCTATTGGTGTATTAAACGAGCATAACGAAGCAAAGAAAGTGGTCGATCGCGTATATACGATTTTGACCACTCAGTACAATGGCGCGGGTTATAAATTCCACGATACTACATCAACGACGCAAAATAAAAATTTGGAAACAATTGTTAATTATCACAACAGTAAATCACGCTTATTGGATATTAGTGTTCATTTTAATAGTGCCTCTGCAAGTGCGACTGGCTCTGAATGCTTATACTATGATGCGAAGTCGCTATCAGCTGCAATGGCAAAGGCTATGGCAACGGCACTGGGTATTACGAATCGAGGGGCAAAAGAACGTAAAGAGCTGTATTTCCTCAAAAATACGATAAAACCAGCCATTTTATTAGAGGTATGTTTTGTGACAAGTGAGAAGGATGCGGCTGCCTATCGTGAAAACTTTGAAAAGCTATGCCAAGCTATTGCCAAAGTGATTGCAGAAGAACTGGATTATACAAAAAAAGTGACAATTAGTAACTACTATCAAAGTGGAACAGGCAAATATAAAATCAAAAAGAACTGCTGGGCCTATAATTCTTTGAAATTTGACAAAAAGAATCGAGTAGAACTGTGTCCTAAAAATACAGTTTATACGATCGTAGGTGTAGTTCGCTATGGCAATGTGTATCGTTTAAAAACGAAATCCGGTCTATATATCACTGCCAAAAAAGAATTTGTCCAAAAAGTATAAATAGGCATCTATTTTTAAATACTTATAAGTGAAGAGTTTTTTAACCGGAATGAATGGGCAGAAAGAATTCTTCAAGGTGTAAGTAAACTTTCATGAGCAACTGCTCTCAATTTGTACATGGCAAAGGTTTTTACACAGAAAAAGCAGAGATGAGATCTACTGTCAAAAGATCAATGGTTCGATTAACACTCAGTGAGGGATGAAAGAGGCCCTCACTGGGTGAAGTTTCGCTTTATGTAGAATTTCATAGAACAACACTTTTTGATAAAAAAATGATAGCTATATTTATTTACACTGCTTGATAAATAATTATTAGGTAGTGTATTTTTAATATAATTTTTAAAAAAATATCAGAACATTTTTATAAATAACGACGGATTATTTTCTATAATATGATATGATGGATTCGTTTTTGTAGTATATTATTCGGAGGTCTATAATGCAAAGCAGTGTTAAAAGAAAAATACGAGACTCGAATTTTGAGTTATTAAGAATTATTTCTATGTTTATGATTGTTATCTTACATATTGGAACACATGGAATCTCGAAGTACGTGGATGTACCGAGTTTTTTATCCAGTTTCAATGAAGGATTATATTACTTTATCCGATCATTGGCTATTATTGCCGTAAGTCTGTATGTGTTAGTGAGTGGATATTTTCTTACAAATTCAACATTTAAATTGAAGAAGTTAGTTCATTTATTTTTAGAAGTAAGCTTTTTTTCAACGATGATTTATCTTGTAAATGTCCTCGTAGGAAATACCGTCTTTAATATAGCTATATTCGTAAAATCGTTATTTTCAGTGTTCACAGGTGAGTATTGGTTTGTAACAGTGTATTTTGCTATGTATGCTCTATCACCTTTTATCAACAAATTGATAGGGGGGATAGATAAAAAAGAACATGCGCGTTTAATCTTAATTGGCTTTCTGATTTGTAATGTTTGGCAATTTATTTATCCCAATACGTTAGTGGGAGTTTCAGATGGATATGGGCTTGTGTACTTTTTATTTCTTTATATTCTAGCTGCATACATTCGAATGTATGATTTTCTTATAAAAGATCTTCATCGGAATATCTATTTACTCATGTTTTTCTTTTTCGCACTCATAAATAGTTTACTAATATATCGTTTTGGTTTAATGGATCAATTATATTCATACAATTCTCCACTTGTATTGATCATGGCTTATAGCTTATTTCAATATTTTAAAAAGTTAAAAATACAATCACCGAACATCAATTTCGCTTCAAAATATGTTTTTGGTATTTATTTAATTCATGAACAGAGTACAGTCCGGCCTTTGCTATGGCGAAAGCTAGGGATTATAGAAGATATTATTGCCACAAATGATCAGCTGATTATTTTTAAAATGATTGGATATTGCTTAATTATTTTTGCAAGCTGTTGGGGAATATCCTTTATAATTGGTACAATTTATCATGCATTTTATCAAAAAGTGAGTACCTATGTGTCATTAAAATAATGAGTCAAATAGTAAATGCTTATTTAAGAAGAGTTTGTCTTGAAAAATTTTCACCTAAATATTTAGAGAATGAAAAGGCATGAATGTTGTTTTATCAACATTCGTGCTTTTTGGCTGTTAAAAGATCATTTTATCCTGCATCAACATAACTTCACTGGCATAATCAAGAAAACTTTGTGAAATGATTGTCTCCAACCATGTATGAAAAATTTTTTATAGTAAAAAGTAGGATCATTGCCTATTTCTCTCCTTATCCATTCCTAAATTTAATTATTGAGGTTATATTAATTTATTGAAAATATTTTGTTATACATAGGATAAGATAGATATTATTTTTTATAATGGTATATATTACTATGTTAAAAGTAGTAATAAAAATATGATAAAGGACGGTTGAGTAGAAATGTATAATTTGAAACGGGTTAATCCGCTGGCGTCGCTGATTTTAGGGAGTGCAGTTATATTTGGAACGATTAGTACTACACAACTAGAGGTAGATGCAGCATCTAGATATAAAATTTCACACAATAAGCTTGTCCAAAAGTCGAATGGCAAAGTTGTAAAAGGATTTAAACTATTTAAAGGCAAACTCTATAAAAATGGCAAACTATACAAAGGCTTAAAAGGCAACGTTTACTATAAAAATGGTAAAAAGGGAACAGGCAAATATAAAGGTATCTATTATTCAAACGGTAAGCCCTATACGGGGATTGTCAAGCAAACAGGTAAGTACTACAAAAACGGTAAGCCTTATACAGGAATTGTTGAGAAAACAGGTAAATTATACGTTAAAGGAAAGGTTAATCATGGTCTCGTATTATACAAAGGTAATTTATATAATGGCCCGAAATTGAATAAAGGTTTAACTCTTTATAAAGGAAAATTGTATAAGGATTCCAAATTAAACAAAGGGGTCGTTCAATATAAGGGGCTCTGGTACAGTGGTGCGACTTTAGCCAATGGTCTGATCACAACATCAGATGGTAAGAAAATTCGAGTGGTGAATGGTAAAGAACAGGACTTTGAGCTTTCCATTATGCATACAAATGATACGCATGCACATTTAGATAATATAGCTAAAAGAGCCACAGCTATTCAAAATGTTAGATTCGAAAAACCGAATTCACTATTACTAGATGCAGGTGACGTATTTAGTGGAACACTGTATTTCAATGAGTTTAAGGGAAGAGCCGATCTTAAATTTATGAATGCATTGGGATATGATGCCATGACATTTGGAAATCATGAGTTTGATTTAGGATCAAGCCCAGAAGGTCATCAAGCGCTTGCGGATTTTATTAAAGGGGCAAATTTCCCATTCGTTAGTGCAAATGTTGATTTTTCAGCGGATGATCGCTTTAAAGGGTTATTCACCGATTTGATTTCAAGTGAGCCTGAAAAAGGTAAGATTTATAACGGCATTATTAAAGAAATCGATGGCGAAAAAGTGGGGATATTTGGTTTAACGACAGCGGAAACAAAAGATATTTCAAGTCCAGGAAGTATAGCTTTTGAAAATTATATTGAAGAAGCTCAAAAGGCAGTAAAAGCATTCGAAGGTCAAGATGTTGATAAAATTATTGCTTTAACGCATATTGGCTATGATGATAATCCAGTTGTTGATAATGATCGAATGTTAGCTGCATCCGTTAAAGGGATCGACGTAATTGTCGGTGGACATAGTCATACACAATTAGATCAACCTGTAATTATCGATAAAGATAATCACAACAAAGCAAAAGATTCGACAGTCATTGTACAAGCCTATCAATATAGCGATTTCTTAGGAACAGTAGATGTTGAATTTGATAGTGATGGTAAAATCGTGAAATCAGATGGTAAGCTGATCAAGATAAATGATTTACCCGAAGATCCACAAGTAGCTACAATGCTAAAGGATTACTCGGATAAAGTGAAAGAAATTTCGAACCAATCAATTGGAGCGATTGCAGAAAGCGAACTTCCAAACCCAAGAACGGATGCAGAAGGTAATGGCGTTAGTGTACGAAATAGTGAAACGGCACTAGGTGATATCGTGACAGATGGTATGCTGGCAAAAGCAAAAACATATGATCCTAATATTGTGTTGGCATTGCAAAATGGTGGGGGCATTCGATCTGCAATCCCAGCCGGTGATATCACGGTAGGAGAAGTGATTACTGTTTTACCATTTGGCAACACACTTGCCACAATGACATTAACAGGTGCCGAATTAAAATCAGCCTTTGAAATCAGTTTTAAAGAATATCCAAAAGAAAACGGCGGTTTCTTACATGTATCTGGCGGTAAAGTAGAATTTGACTCTTCAAAACCGGTAGGAGAACGAGTCGTTTCAATTTCGTATAAGGATGAAAGCGGCCATTACCAACCGATTCAAGATCAACAAACCTATAAAATCGCAACAAATGCTTTTACAGCAAAAGGTGGAGACGGTTATACGGTGTTTGCTAAAGCATATGAAGAAGGTCGTGTAACAGATCTTGGCCTATCAGATTGGGAGAACCTAGCAGAGCATTTAACAAAACTAAAAACAGTGGCCCCTGTAACAGAGGGTAGAATTGTCGATGTGAAGAAATAAGAAAGAAAAATACCTATACCTGAAGATTTTTACACAGAAAATAGCATGTTAAGGGATACTAACTACCAACGTGCTATTTTTTTGTGATGTACAAATGGAAAAACAGCGCAGGATCGTATTTTGCAGATTTTTATGAAAGAAAGATAAGGGATTAAAACAAAGATAAATATAGCTAAAGTGAAAGTCGGTCTTCAATCAGACATACGTGCAATTCTGTTTTTCAATGAGCCCATCGATATTCAACGAGATTCGAGTTGTGAGCATTTAGTTGTCATAATTTATCCAAATATTTTCAAAGGTAAGTTGTAGAAAGCAGCGAATTAAAAACATAGGAGGTGGAGAAATGGAAGATAAATACAATGTCTATGTGAGATTTAAAAATGGGCAAGTTTTAGATTACTATACAGATAATGATCTGCCATCTTTAAAGCGTGTACGGATTAATGAACTAGATATGATCATGATTGAAGGACTATGTTGTATAAATTTTGATCAGATCAAGGGAGTACTTATTGAAAAAGTTCAATAAAAATCAGGTACATAATTACCCTCAACCATTCTAAGCTGGATCCTAACGATGATGTTGCTCAGTTTATGGTGAGGGTTTATTTTTTTACTTCTAACATAAAAATTAATTATTTTACTTATTTTCCATTTTAAATATATAAAGAGGGATATAATACCTATTCATAGAACTATAGATATAATAGAGAGCTATAGAATAGGGGTGTAGTGGATGGAAGAAAAAATTATACAAATTAAAATAGAATTGCAAATGCTTAGCGAGAATTTACAAAAGTTGAGAAGAGAAATTATAGAATTGCTCAAAAGCTTGAAAACATGAATTTTTATCTTGATTCAGCAATGTTTTATGCGGCGAAAGCTGTAGCGACAGGAGCCAATATTTTATGTACCGAAAGAGTCGTGACAGGTACAGAAGACACTCACCTCTTCTATAGGAGGCGAAATGGGATGTACAAACTTTCGCTAAATCAGGGCAATTTTTCAAGCAAGCTCGAAAAAATCTGGACGTAATGACACTAGGACGCAATTGATCCCGTATGAACAAGGTAGTAGTTCCCACGCTTTAGGATTTAAGTAATCAACAAGGGGATAGGTGTAGGAGCGACTGTTTGCAAACGCTAGCTTGGGTCAACTAACATACAGTGGGATAAAGAAAACTACCCACTGTATGAATGTTCGCCTTATCATCAATAGGTTTTAAGGAAAAACATTCCTTAAAGCTGATTTGAATGATCAAGTCTAAAAAATTTTTCTAAACTAATATGTATATTTCCTGTGTAATCATCTTTTTCATGTGTAGCTAGAAGCCATGACCCATGAAAGTTTATCTTGCTTGGATGCCTTGTTCGATTGCCCAAGCCAATCCTTGAGGGTTTTCCCAAGCCATAGAGTGTCCCGCATTTTTTACAACTTCAATATGAATATTGTGAGCATTAAGTACCTGCAGATCAGGATCGGGTAATGAATTCTCTCCAAAGATGAAGGTTTTAGGACAATCAAGCGAGTATAATAGTTCTCTCCATGATGGTTCTTCTCCTTCTGCCGCTGATTTAGAAATGAGATAAGCTGCTGTAGGCGACCATGATGATAAGGCTGCTGCCCACATTTGGTTTCCGTTTGTTCGGCTTTCTTGTACCAATTTACTAAAACCATTCTCTTGAAAATCCTGCATATCAAAATCCGCAATATACTTGCTGGTTGAGCCCATACTACTTTTATCTAAATTGGCTTCACTCAAGATTATTCTATCGATTTGAGCACGGCATTTAGTGGCTAAAGACAGTGCTATGGCTCCTCCTAGACTATGACCAAATAAGACAAAAGATTGCAATCCAATGGAAGTAACAAAATCCGCAAGATATTCTGCATGATCATTAACTGTATAAGTAAAATCATCTGGTTTGTCACTATACCCGGAACCTAAAAGATCAACTAAAATACAACGGTGTTTTTTTAGGGTTTCCTGTGCTGCTACAAGCGGATAATCAAATGAGCCAGCGCATCCAAGCCCATGGATAAATAGAATGGGTATTTCTTGACCAGGAAAATCATGATAACGAAGAATACCATTCGCTTTTTTGACAAAATACTCTTTCATGAAAAAACGTCCCTTCCTATGTAGGATTATGTTCAAATTCTATCACAGGAATTGGAATTTTTAAAAATTGATTGAGTTATTTATTACGCAAATTGAATATTTAACGAAGCCACAAGATAAAACTATTTAGAAATAATTCATATCTCGTAACTGAAGAGTTCCTATTTTCTGCGCTCAAGCTTATCCATTCTACGAGACAATTGGTCCAATTGTCTTTGAATTTGATCGAGTTGTCTAGAATGATTTGTATTATTTTGCGACGTTTTAGAATCACTATTTTCTGCTTCTTGTAAAGCAATCGCGGCCGCAATAGTTGCAAGTCCGTCGCCAAGTGTGGTTATGGCTCCCGCGATGACAGCTAATTTTGCTGCATAATTTTCAGATAATTCGGGTTTTTGAGAAGATTGATTATTTTTCATTTTATCTCTCCTCACTTTCAAATAAAGGATCGTAAAATTCAACTCATATGATAAATATTTTATTCTTGGCTGATCATTTTGAAACTTGTCCCAAAATGATTCTTTTTAAGCATTTTAAATAGGGGTTAGGCACAATTGAATTGTACATATTACGAAAAAATAAAAGCTTGCAGCTATACGTCCGATAGATAAAAGTATAATGGACGAAAATCAATGGTTAAAATTTATCCCGCGTTAACGGGCAGTAAGACCCCCACCACAAGGTTTAGAGAGAAGCGAGAAAGACAGGTGGGGGGACAACTGCCCGTAAAAGCCCGATTGGTTTAGCTAACCATCAGTGGGGGATGAAGAAAAACCCCCACTGATGGAAGCTTCACTTTATGAGGATGGTCTCAACTTCATTAAGAAAGCCAAGAAAAAGAATATTGTCAAAGTATAAAGGCAGAAATGTGGGGGAGAAATGAGATGGAATATATATCGGGATTAATGCTAGGATTGTTGCTTCAATTGTCTGTCGGTCCAGTATTTTTTACAGTATTGCATTTGTCAATCAATAAAGGATTCATGGAAGGACTCAAAATGACTTGCGCCGTTGCATTAGTAGATGCTTTTTATATTTGTTTATCGTTCACGTCCGTATCCGCTCTGCTACAAATTCCTCACATAAAAAACATGATCAGTTTCCTAGGAATGGTCATACTTATTTATTTTGGGGTAACTTTTATAAGAAATGCTCGCAAAAAGACTAACAAGTCAATAGCATTTGAAGGCAATAGTTTTAGTTATGGCATCAAAATAACGTTGATTAATCCATTAACGATTGTCTTTTGGTCCGGGACGTTTGGTTCGTTAATAGCTTCGCATAAACTTGTTGGTTTCATTCCAACTGTACTATATGCGTTCGGTTGTATAACTGCAACTTTCTTATTTTTGGGATTTACCAGTTTATCAGGAAAATATCTAAATCGGCTCGTTGATCTACACCAATTACAATATATTGATTATGTAATAGGGATGATCCTAATCTTTTTTGGGATTAAGATGTTCATCTAGTTTTGTGTGGAAAAGTTCCATATTAAACAGAAAGATGTTGTTTTGCAATGGAAAATCCTTTTATCTTCTTGAAGAAGAGACAATTCCGTGTAATTGGGAAAATGATAATGGGTGGATTAAAAACTTTATGAATACACACTTTATACCTAATAATAGGAAAACGAAAAGAACGGGCCAGTAGGCTTACTGTTGGATTTTTATATAAATATAGGTCTTTATGGGTCTCTATAAAGAAAATTCGATTTATTGAGAATCGAAGCTTTAAGAATTCTTCTGGGACATTTATCATTTGAAATTAAATAAAAGAAAAATGGATCTTTTTTCAATGAAGTAAGAAAGTAGAGGCCTAAGACTATATGATTGCCTTTTCCATATGCTTTCATCAAGAAAAACTTTTTCATTAAATTTTGATGAAGAATATTATATTTGTAAATTGTTTTTTGCTATAATGACAATGTAATGGGTAATAATTACTAAAAAGCATAATTGACTATTAAACTGTGGAGGTTTTTATTTTGAATATTATTGAAGCTTTAACGATATCGGCTGATTATATACATTTAGCATTAAAGAAAGAGGCCGTAGTAGTTGTTGTTGAAAAAGAAAATGAAACGATAACAAAATATTTACCAGGAGAAAATTTAGAAATTGGTTATAAAGTAGGGGCAAAAGTTTTAAAAGATGATGAAAATCTTCAAACCGCCCTGAATGGGAAAAATTCTGATATTTATTTAGATGAAAGTGTATATGGTATGCCTATCAATGCATATGCTTTTCCTGTTTATGAAAAGGATAAATTAGTGGGCGTTTTAGCATTTGGGAAACCTTTAGATAAAGAAAAAAAACTAGAGGGATATATTGATACTGTTCGACAAATTGTGATGAATTTACAGGATAAATCTCATGTCATTGCATCTCATTCAGAAGAGTTAGCTGCAACGAGTGAGGAAATTCATGTTCAATCTCAAAAAGCGTTAGAAGATTCCGAGAAAACAAATGAAATTACGCAACTTATTAAATCTATTTCTAGACAAACGAACTTACTTGGATTAAATGCTTCAATTGAAGCGGCACGTGCAGGTCAGCATGGCGCTGGATTTAATATTGTTGCAAAAGAAGTGCGAAAAATGTCGAATCAAACAGCAGATTCAGCAAAAGAAATAGAAACCTCTCTTGATAATGTAAAAAATAATATCGGAAATTTACAGGAAAATATGAAGCAAATAACGATTGCCTCTACTGAAGAAGCAAAACTTGCTCAAGATTTTAGTGAGATCATAGAGAGTCTTAATAATATCACTTCAAATTTATATGCTTTTACTAAAGAAATGTTTTAACCATATTTATAGGTTGCATATTAATCATGTAATATACGATCATATTTTGATTTCTGAGAATGTGAAAATATAAGATTCATGTTTTCCTGGCCTTTTTCTGTTCTGATTGTAGGGAAACGTTATTGTTAGTAAGCGAAAATAAACGAACAACATCTTTGAAAAAAACTTTCAAGTTTAAATATCTGTATCTTATTAAGTGAGTTAAAAGATAGAGATGGTAGAATTTGTTGCTTGTCATAAGAGATCATAAAACCGTAGTTAAACCAATTGACTACGATTTCTTTTTTAGAATGGCTGAACGAAATCGTACCATCTACTTCTTTTTATTGAGGTCCTATATAGGTGTTTGGTTTAATGGATGCGGTTAGTTGTTTCCACTGATTTTCATTGAAGCCATAAGTATGGGACATGATATTGGAAGGTGTAAATTTCAAAATGTTAGAACCTAAAATGACTTGCGGGGTAGGAGCATTAAAAATGGCCAGAAGGTGCGTATGATCAACTGCCGCTACTTCATAATGCCACCAGCCTTGTGGGATATTTGTCACCTGGCCTGGTGTAATATAATAATTGTGAATTTGATTTGTAAATGGATTTAACATGGATACAACAGCAGCACCTGAAATACAATAGACAAGTTCAGATGCGTTTTGATGATAGTGGGGCTCTACGATGTTACTTCGACTAAGAAAAATATCGAGTAGAGATACATTGTCTAATGTATTCAACTGATTGATCCCTAATACGTTAATGTAATTTTGGCTATTTTTGATAAATAAAGGGCTTTTATTGACATCAAAAGTAAACTGAGCGGATGGAGAGGCATAATCTACACTTTTACTCATAATTCTCATCACCTCTTTTAGTTTTCATAAGAACGAACTCCGTATGTATTGTATGAATAGGCTATTCATTTGGTGTGAGATTTATTTTTATGATACAAGCATAAGAAATGAGTCTGATCTTATGAAACGAAGGAAAGGGTATGAAGAATACACAACTGAAATGAAAAATAGGAGACGAAAGCTCTTCATTAGCACATTCAAAAAATTTTCAATGGTTAGTAATTCTTTTATTCCACTTTAATGGGCGGTTAGCCCCCTATTTCAAGATTTATAGAGAAACAAGAAAGATAGATGGAGGGCAACTGCCGCATGCGTCCGATTGGTTTGGGCGGGCAGGATGTTGGTCCTTCAGGTGTTGCTACAGGACGTGTCGCTTTTCACCTCCGTTCCTCTAGCCCAGTGGGGGGATGAAGAAAACCCCCACTGATGGAAGCTTCACTTTATTAGAAAGGCGAAAAATATATTTTTTTAGGATTATGTTAAATATATTTCCTGATTTCTTTCTAATCAACACGTTTGATAATTTATAGAATTAGAAAATTCATTGATTCAAAAAGATGAACCAAAATGATTTCAAGGTAAATTTTTCCGCAAGTTCCTATTTAAAAACAGTGGGAGACGAATATCTCCCACTGTTTAGTACGTTATTAACCTATTCCTTTATAAATGTCTTGAGAATTTGATGAAGGTCAATTCGCTCACAAAGGTAGCCCCTAATAACAGTACTCCGCCAAGCATTTGAATAACGGTCATTTGTTCCCGTAATATGATCGATGAACCAAGTATAGCTACGAATGGATCTACATAGCTTAACATCGCAATACTTTGTCCTTTCAATCCTTCCATACCAGAAAAAAATAACCAAAATCCAATACCAGTATTGATACAACCTAAGATGATAATAAATGGAATAGATGAAGTAGGTACTTCAAAAATCCCAAATCCCTCTGTCAAAAATACGTATGGCAAAAGAAGTAAAGAGGTAATAGCAAGTTGAATAATGGTTAGCTCTAATTTACCGATTCCTAAAATAAATTTATTGATGATCATTAACGCGGCATAGAAGGCAGCGGCGATCAAGCCATAAAAAATGCCTATTAGATCTTGTTTTCCAGATGTACTGAAGCTATTCCCCATAATGAAGATCATTCCAATAATTGCGACTGCAATGCAAATGATTTTCTTAATGGATAATGACTCCTTCAAGACGAACGGTGCAAGAATCATGACAAACACAGGTGCAAAATAATAGCTTAGTGTGGCGTTTGTAATCGTCGTATGATCGTATGATTGATAAAGAAAAATCCAATTACCAGCCAATGCTATTCCTGAAAAAAATAAGATGGTTGCATGGACTTTGATGGCTGCCCAAGGCATACTTTTCTTCATCATTAAAAATATACATATTAAAAATAAGCAGCCAATGGAGCTGCTGAATAAAGCTCTTTCGCTCGAAGCTAAATCAATGTATCGGATAACAAAACCGATTGTACCAAAAATGATCATTGATAAGATAAACTGTATCGTAGATTTCATCGTTTACTCCTTCGAATCTGCGAAACAGCTTATATTTCGCAGATTCTTAATCTGTTATTAATATAAGCGTGTTCAATGCGGATTGTTGAGTAAACGGTGGCGGTGATATGGAAAAAGGTCTCCAAACATATGAATTCGTATCTAATGACATGATGATCCCCCGATTCTAATTAGTATATAGTTAAGTATACAATATCAGGCGTGTTGATTAGGAAAAAAATAGGTGATAAATTGCACAAAATTCTAAAAAAACATGTATTTTTAGCTCCATTTATGTAGATTGGAGTGAAGGCTTGCTCGACTCCTCGAAAATGCATGCGCATTTCCTTCGTGCGGTGTGGATTCAGAAAGTAAATTCAATGTCCCGCGGGAAAAGCGAATAGATGAGACCCCGCAGCGTAGCGATTAAGGAACGGAGTCTAAGGGCGCCACGTCCTGTGGCAACGACTCCGTGACCAACATCCTGTTGCCCCCAGCATTCGCCCGCAGGAAAGCGGGCAAGCCGTAGCGGAAATCAGTGAATACACTTATATTTTGTAGAGAAAATGGGATAATCAACACGCTTGATACAATATAAAACTATTTTTACTATGTAGTAAACTTGTGGAATAATATCGAAAGGAATTTAAACGAACTGTTATGGAGGAAAAAATACTTCTAAAATAGTTTTCATAGTATTTAGTCAATATATTTTGTTGGTTAAAAGATTGAATGAAAACAATTTAAAGCCCTCTGTTGTTTGGAAGAGGGCTTGATTTTGTATAAAATTAATGATTGATATTATTTGTTTTACGGACGATCTTTATAATATTTTTTAGGGGAACATCTGGGTATTTCTCTCTCATTAATTTTATACAAGTTAACATATCTTCATCTTCCTTTTTTAAAATGCAATTTACTTCCTTTTCAATAGACTTAATTATCTCAGAAGATTCAATATGAATATCATTTTGATCATTTTCATCATGAAATCTATTGATTAGATAGAATAGTAATGTGTGTAATCCAGCAATCAATAATTTAATGCTAATAGACAAATTGATTGAATTAAAAAAGGAATCGAGATAGATGATAATAATAAAGCTTCCTAAAAAGTCAAAAATTCCAGAAAATAAATGATTAACTTTGAATAAGTTAAAATCATTACTAATCTTTAATATATTGTCTATAAATATACCTAATAGCAAATCAAGTATATAAAAAATTAAAAGAAATAATACTAAATATATTAACTTAGAATAATAATTTTTTGTAAAATAAATGATAAGAATATCTATAATCAGGATAGGGAATAATATAGTTCCAAAAATAAGAAGAGTGATTAGTAGAGAGTAAAATTTTTTAATCATAGTCTCATAATAAGAATGTAACAATAAAATCGGCAATCAGATCAGCATACTTATCAGGTATACCTGCTTTACTTAATGCATTTGCTATTCCGTACCATGTATATGTTTCCGCTGTATCGATCGCATTAATAATTTTAGAACCATATTTATCCACTGCATTTCGAACAGTTTTTGAAGGAATAATATTAGAATGATCAACCATAAATTTAACAGCTTTTTTTACAGCTGCTCCTTTCCAATACAGAGAGTTGCCTTGTGAAGATTCTGCTTTCACATAGTTACCATACGCAATTAATTCTTCTACAGATAAGTTTTCTTCTTGTATAACTTTTTCTAATTCACTAGGTTTCACAAATTGGCTTACTTGGGTATTTTCAGATGCACTAGTATTTGAAGAAGCGCTGGCATTTGTAGAAACAGTAAAAATTGTTGAGCCCAAAAGAACTGAAGAAAAAAGTGTACATGTTAAAATTTTTTGTGCTTTCATATTATAACCTCTTTTCTTAATATTTTAATACATAAAAATTATAACATGTAATTATTTTCAAATTAAGTATTTTTTTAAAATTTATAATATATTTACATTTAACTGTAAAAAGAAAGTGTTTTGTATGAAAGTAGTATAGATGTATGGACACCAAAAAATAAACTTTTGTGTGTCCAGATACTTGACGTAGATCCAACGTCCTCCCCCAAAAATTATGATATTATTATAGAAAACTGTAGGGGGATCAATAATGAATTTACTAACTAATACAGTTCTTTTAAAGGAAAACGAATTAAAAAAGGTTTTAAAGGAGATCCAGAACAAGAAAAAGATTTGGAATGAGGAAAATAAGGTTTTTATAGTTAAATCTATGATTAAACATATCGGTTCAATTGATAGTGAACTTAGAGACCAATTGATTTATGGCTCTTTTTATCAATTGATTATAGAAAAAAATCTACTTGAGCATGCGCTATTAATTGAATTATTAGATTTAGGTTTGAGCGACTTGTTATTTAAAGGAATTGGAGGAACTGAGACTGATACAGTTTTTACAAGATCCTTTACTTCTCTTTTAATAGCACTTATCTTATACAGGGATAATGAAGATAATTTTCTCTCCCAAAGTATGGTATATAAAATAAAGGATAAATTAATCGATTATATTAGCTTAGAAAATGATTTAAGAGGATATATCGCTGTAAAAGGATGGGCTCACAGTATAGCTCATGTTGCTGATGCTTTTGATGAACTTGTAAAAAATCCAAAAATAAATCAGGAGTTCTATTTAGATATTCTAAAAACGTTATGGAATAAGATATTTGTGTCTACAAGTGTTTATGCTCACGATGAAGATGAAAGGATTTTAATACCTATAATGGAAATGCTAAATAGAGGATTGGAACAAGAAGAAATAGAAACATTGATTCAAAATGTACCGACAAAACTAAAAAGTCAAAAAGAACAGATTGAAGCAGAAAAGTATTGGTTCTTATATTTTAACTGTAAGACATTTTTAAAAAGTTTTTACATTAAAGTTCAATCTAATAGTAACTTAATTCCTCTTCAAAACAGTCTTAAAGAGTGCCTATCTTCAATTTCCTTATATAACTAATGAAAATCATATCTTAATAACACCTGATAGTAAGCGCTTTTTATGTTTCATAAAGAACGATAATAGTTTTATTGCTACATTTTTATTTTCCAATTAACGAAATACAGGCAAATTAGCTCAAGCTGTCATAAGATTATCCTATGGTAGAATATAGAGAAAAAGTAAATGGGGGAATCGTTATGAATACTTTTATCTCTATAGTGATTTATCTATTTAGCTTATTTATTCTTTATATAGTGATAGAATCAGCTGTTAGAAAAGGGATTAATAGTTCAATAATTGGTCAGACAATGAAGAAAAGGATTGGAATTACAGAAGAAAAGAAAAAATCTTTTTTTGATAATGATTTAGATGATGATAGATGATCGTTTATATACTTTTTATTACGTGAAAAGTGGCAAGTGTTTTTAAACTACTATATGGGGTCACACGTGTTGATTTTACAAAAATTAGGAATACATATTTAGTGCAATTTTCGAAAAACTCTGTATTTTTAAAACCATTTATATAGATCTTCGCTGCGGCTTGCTTGACTCCTCGAAAATGCATGCGCATTTCCTTCGTGCGGTGTTGATTCGATGAAGCCAATTCAACGTCCCGCGGGAAAAGCGAATAGATGAGACCCCGCAGCGTAGCGATTAAGGAACGGAGTTGTAGTGCGCCACGTCCTGTGGCAACGACTCCGTGACCAACATCCTGTTGCCCCCAGCATTCGCCCGCAGGAAAGCGAGCAAGCCTTCGCTGCAATCAACGAATCCCCCTATTTTTATGGATTAAATTGGATAATCAACACGCCTGATATGGGGTTTTAATTTGATTGCCGTAAAATATAAAAAGCCTAATTTATCGGATGTTACAGCTGAGAAATTAGGCTTTAGTTATTTCAGAGGAGCAGTTTTCTATACTTTATTATCCTTGAGTGTCTTCGTTATTTTTATATTCCAAAATATCTCCAGGCTGACATTCTAAAGCTTTACAAATCGCATCTAAAGTTGATAATCGAATCGCCTTTGCTTTTCCATTTTTCAATATAGAAAGATTAGCCATTGTTATTCCAACCCTCTCCGAAAGTTCTGTAACGCTCATTTTCCTTTTGGCCAGCATCACATCAATATTAATAATAATCGCCATCTTATTCACCTCAGACCGTTAAATCATTTTCTGATTTTATATCAATCGCTTCTTTTAACAGCTTTTGAAGAACAGCAGCAAAGACTGCGATAACCATTGAAGCAAAAGGAACACCTAATCCGATAAAGATAACACCTGGAGCATCGTCCTTCTCGGCAAAGAGATAGAACAGTGGCAAGACGAACACGTGCAAAATACTAATTGTAATGGCGCAGTGTTTAATTTTCTTTAAAGCTTTTACAGATAATTCGGAGAAAGCTTTATTTTTGTCAATATAGCGTAACAGCTTGAAAGCCTGATACAAAGCAAAGTAAAAAGGTATAGCTGATACATAAAAAACAAGTAAAACAAGATATTTTATATAAGGAAATTTTGGAAGGAATTTTGCTGTAGCATTCCCTAACTCAGGCACCAAAAAGATGCACAACACAAGAACTGGAATTCCGATAAAAATAACAGCAACCTTTAAGAAGAGTGTCGTAACCTGTTTCATAAAAACACCTCATTAAATTAATTTTAAAATGATTTTAAAACAAAATTTATCGTTTTTCAATAAAAAAACATTGAATTTAATTATATTTTTATTGTCTAGGGATACTCTTTACCTTTTTGGAAAATAAAAAGCATTGTTGACTTACAAAGAAATGCTATTCAAATTTATAATTTGTAATATAAATGAATGAAAAAATTCACATATTTCATTGCTTAAACAAATATATATTGCATATAAACGGACCATTACACTATTTATGAATAAAAAATCCTACATGGAAATCACCAAAATCTCACATTTAGAGAGAAAAAAGATGAAATTCTTTGAAATACTCGCTACAATGGAAATAGTGAAAACCTTATGTATCAAGGATTTTAAACAAATTTGAAAGAGGCTGAAACCATGAATGCATACGAAGAGTATATAAAGGGTGTTGTCAAACCAATGCGTGAGGAATTAGTTCATGCTGGTTTTACAGAATTGAAAACAGTGGATGAAGTGGCTGATCATATGCAAGAATCAAAAGGGACTTCGCTTATCGTGATTAACTCCATCTGTGGCTGTGCGGCTGGTCTTGCTCGTCCAGCCGTAATAGAAGCTATTGCACAGACAGAACATAAACCAGATCATTTGGTTACTGTTTTTGCAGGGCAGGACCGTGAAGCAACTGCGCAAATGCGTAGCTTTTTTGAAGAGATACCAGCAAGTTCACCATCTATAGCGATTTGGAAAGATGGCAATTTAGCCTATTTTATTCCACGTGAACAAATCGAAGGCTTTGCGATGGAACAAGTTCGTGATCATTTAGCAGGTGTTCTTGACCAAGTATGTGCCGATTAAAAACGCTTGTTACAACGGCTGGGCGTCCTGATCCCACTTCACAACAATTAGCTGAAAGGGCTTGCCAGTCACTACATGTTCCTTTTGTAGAAAGACGCAAAAGATCTGTCAAAAAGATAGCGCAGTTTGAAAAGTCAAACGTTATTGTGGCAGGTAAAAATCGGTATGAATATTATCCATACGGAATAGAAAAACCATTTTTCTTTCATCCAAGTTCTGCGGCATTTCGTTTGAAGCGAGTTGCAAGAGGGGAACACGATCCCTTTTTAAATGCTATGAATCTGAAAAAAGGTGATTCGGTACTCGACTGTACACTAGGCATTGGTTCAGATAGCATGTTAGCCGCTTTTGCTGTTGGAGAAACTGGAAAAGTTGTTGGGTGTGAAGGCAATCCTAATATTGCATTTATTGTTCGTGAAGGTATGCAAAATTATGATATTACAGAATTACCATTGTTAAAATGCATGCAAAGAATTATCGTTGTTCCCGCTATTGCGATTGATTATCTGAAGAAACAGCCGGATCAATCATTTGATGTGGTATATATGGATCCTATGTTTGAGGAAACGATCGAAGAGTCAACGAACTTTGCACCTTTAAGGTTTGCAGGTTTGCATGAACAATTGACAGATGAATGGGTCGCAGAAGCAAAACGGGTAGCAAAGAAGCGAGTAGTTTTAAAAGCACATTTTCGTTCCTCTCTATTTGAGCATTATCATTTTAAACGTGATATTCGTTTAAATGCCAAGTTTCATTATGGTGTTATTGAATGACTGAAGACTTGCGATCGGATTTTTGTCGCAGGTCTTTTTTGTTTTACTAATGGCGGTATTTTTACTATTCTTCAAATACTGCTGATCAATCATATTTGTTTTTCCAAGGTTAAAGTCCGAATTGGCATATTCATAAGTTTTCGTTGGATGACATATGGTGGTAAAAATTTTTGAATAAGTAAATCTTTCTATACATGAAAATAACTTCTTCTTTTCGCTATAATAGAGTGAAGCTTCCATCAGTAGGGGTTTTCTTCATCCCCACTGGGCTAGAGGAACGAAAGTGAAAAGCGCCACGTCCTGCGGCAGCATCTTGTTGACCCAAATCAATTGGACGCATGCGGCAGTTGCCCTCCATCTATCTTTCTCGTTTCTCTCTAAATCTTGGGGGTCTTACTGCCCGTTAAAGCGGGATAAAGTGAAACTCCATCAGTGGGGGTTTTCTTCATCCCCACTGATGGTTAGTTGAACCAATCGGACTTTTACGGGCAGTTGTTCCCCCATCTATCTTTCTCGTTTCTTTCTAAATCTTGTGATGGGGGTCTTACTGCCCGTTAAAGCGGGATAAATGAAAAGGAGTTGATCAAATGAAGCTTGTTGTTTTTGGAGCATCTGGTGGAGTTGGACAACATGTAGTGAAATTAGCCCTTCAACAAGGGATGAAAGTTACAGCATTTGTCCGTACGCCTTCAAAACTACAAATTTCACACCCATTTTTACATATTTATCATGGCAATGCTTTACAGGCAGATGATGTGGCTGCTGCGATTAAAGGACAGCACGCTGTTATCTCTTGCCTAGCTTCTAGCAAAGGACTGAAGAAATCAACGGAGTTAGGGAGAATGGTGGAAAATATTGCGTTTGGAATGCAAAAACATCAGATAAAACGAATCATTTATGTAGCTTCTGCTGGTATTGATGGAGAGATTCCAGGGATTTCTGGTAAGATGATGATGAAAACATTGAAATATCCATTAATGGATCATCGACATGCTGTTGACACAATTGTCCATTATAATCTGGACTATACAATCATTAGACCAATGGGGTTGACCGATGATGCACCGATTGGAAACTATCGAGAGGCAGTAGAGGGGATCCCTGAAAGGGGGAAAAGTATAGCGAGGGCGGATGTTGCAAATTTTATTATGAAAACATTGCTAGATCCAAAATATATTCACCAATCTATTAGTATTGCGAACTAAGACTGTCAGCTATTATTATCACGAGTTGATAAAGTGAAACTCCATCTTGTGAAGATTTTCTTCATCTCTTATAAGGGATGAGCTTGAATCTACCGGGAATGGATTCCTTACTTATCTGCTGCTTTTTTACTGGAGTCTTGAAGTAATTGATTTTACTGGCCATTAATTGCAGAAAAAAAGAAGAACTATGAGAGAAGTTCCCATAGCTCTTGCCATCATATAATGGATTGTTTTAGTCTGTAATACAAAGAGACATTAAATAGAATAATAGCAGTAAAAATCCAATACCGATTGCAATTGACATTAAAGTTGCCCTCCTTCTTGTACAAAAACGAACAAATTACTTCTACATTATTGTACAATGATTTACCTAAAGATGAAACCTTTACTTACAAATTTCGTATCTAGTATATAAGAGATGTAAAAAAATGTTCAAAAGTAGGTGAGATGGTTATGAAAAATTGGCTTCAAAAACTATTAGTTTCAACAGTCGCCGTTTTGACACTTGGACTCATCACACCAAGTCATGCTATATGGGAAAACTTATTAGAACACAATAATAACCATAGAACTCAACTTTCCAAGCAGTCGACAGCAACTGAAAATTACATAGATACAGTTCAAGTTCATGAAGCAGAGGATGCTGAAGCAGTATCTGAAGCCGTTTTAGCGCAAGCGAAAGAACAAGCCTACGTGAAATTCGGCAGTAAAATTGGCCCAAAGATTAGTAACGAATTTGACAATATTATCTTTCCAAAAATCGAAGAAGTTATTCACATGACTTTAGACAATGTCAATCAAGAAGAAATGAAAAATTTAGCAATCACTGAAAAACCAAGTGGTAACTACTCAGAAAAAATGTTTCATATCTACAATGCATCCACTGGCAAAGATGTGATCCGTTTTCATGTACGTACAGAAAATCGACCATTCGACGGATATTATTATAATTTCCATTATCACACATATACAGACCAATTCGCTTCACACTATGATTTAGGAGAAATCTATTGGTCGAAAAATACTCCGCCTAAATGGTTGTCATAAAAAAGCTTGCCCATAGGTAAGCTTTTTTTGTGAGGAGTAAAACAAAATAACAAAAGTACATATTGTTTAGCTGATATTCGTGCAGGAGTAGCATAAAGGATCATCAATATTTTAACAGGCGTGTTGATTCAGAAAGTTAAGTCAATGTCCCGCAGAGAGCAAATAAAGTCTCGGAAAGAGCGAATAACCCTTCCGAAAGAGCAAATAAATCCTGAGAGAGCGAATAACCTCTCGAAAAGGGCAAATAAAACTCCTGAGAGAGCGAATAACCCTTCCGAGGGAGCGAATAAATCCTCAGAAAGAGCAAATAAACCCTCGAAAAGAGCAAATCCACCCATGAGAAGAGAGAATAAATCACGAGAAAAGCGTATAAGCCGTAGCGGAAATCAGCGAATATACTCTTTTTTGTGAAGAAAATGGACCATCAACACACCTGATATTTTAAATCACTCTAACACAAATTCTGTGGTATATATCTACTGTATCTCCAAGTAATATGGCCGCTTCTTTTAAAACATTATATACTTCTCTATATTTTAAAATGGTAATTGAATCTTTATTTATGAAAAGTTCTGATAAACCTGAAATATAGATATCTTCCATTGATTTTTGTGCGATTCTAATTTCTTCAATTCTACTTTGGGATTCAGCGGGATTTTTCTCTAAAATTAAAATGGCCTCATTAAGTTCTATAGCTCCTTGGCTTAATAGGCTAGACATTCCTATTATTGTAGAATCTGCTTCGATGTTTAAAGATTTAATGGTTTTAAAGATGGATATAGAACAGTCACTTATTTTGTTCATTTCCACAGAAATGGAGTATAGATCTTGCCTGTCAAAAGGAGTGACGAATGCTTCTATAAGATCATGCTCAAGCTGAAGCCGTATTTTATCTGCCTCTTTTTTCTTAATAAACAACTCATTAGCACCGGACTCGTCTCTATCCTTGATCCACTTGTCCAGAGTATGAATGACTTCATAATTTGTTTTACTTTGAGCTAAAAGCAAGGAATAGAAATTATATTTTTTAGGGAATATTTTATCAAAAAAATTATTCTCTTTCATTAGAAAATCACCCCATTTATTAAAAAGTAGATAATGCTAGAAGCTATAGCAGAACATGGAATGGTTATAAACCAGGCAGTCACTATTTCCTTCCCTATGTTCCAATTGACCATTCGATATTCATCTGCTGAACCTACACCCATAATCCCACCTACAACTACATGTGTTGTGGAAACTGGAGCACCAGTAAAGGTAGCAAACAGAATAGAGGTCCCAGAAGATATCATGGAATTCAAACTGTGAATAGGTCTGAGATCATATATTTTGTTTCCTATTGTTTTCATTATTTTCCATCCGCCTAATGCGGTACCGAGAAACATGATCAAACCAATGGCTATTTTTATAAAAGGTGGAACAGCGTGTGAATTCACGACACCAGCAGATATTAGTGCTAGTGAAATCAGTCCGGTTATTTTCTGAGAATCATTGGCTCCGTGGCTGAATGCGAGTGCTGCCGCCACAATCCACTGCAACTTATTGATGGTATGATTAATGCTGAATTTAGCATTTCTTAACAGCAACATAGAAATTTTTTGAATCACATATGCAATGCTGAAACCTAGAACTGGTGAAAAAATAAGTGAGACGATAACCTTCATGATCCCAACCACTTGATGATTACCTGAAAATAGCTCAGATACGCCCCATAAAATGCTATCGGGCCCATTTGCTATCCAAGCTGCTCCGATAAGGCCGCCAACAAGAGCATGTGTTGAACTGGAAGGAATGCCGATTCTCCAAGTGACGATGTTCCAAACTACTGCACCTAAAAGTGAAGCGATTAATATATGTATAAGATTAATGCTAGGAGAAACTTTTATGATAGCTGATACAGTATCGGCAACTTGATTTCCACTAAAAAAGACACCTAGTAGACCAAAAATGGAAGCAATCAATATCGCTTGGACTGGACTAGCAGCTTTACAAGCAATCATCGTTGCAACAACTGAACTTGCATCATGTAATCCATTCGTAAGCGTAAAAATCAATGCAATGATTATGACAATAGCTAACAATAAATAGATTCCTGTGAATATGACTTTCTCCTCCTTTTCTACTATGTAAATATTATAACAATCATGCTGTCATAAAGTAAAAATAATTGGAGAAAGTTCGTCTATTTTATCTAAACGCTGGATTGGATGGTCCGATAAAATTGTACGTGAAAGAATTGGGCCTGTCAGTTAAGTTACAGGAGAAATGATTGGTAGAATCATAAAAAGAATTGTCATATGATATATGGGGATCGATTTATGAATCGATAACAACTGTTTAAATAAGATTTAGTAAAAAAGAAAGGGAATTTTCGATGAGTTTTTCAAAAGAACTACGCTCATATAGTTTGATTGCATTGGGCGCATTATTGGTTAGCGTATCTTACAATGTGTTTTTATTGCCAGCCAGATTAGCTGCAGGTGGTGTGGTGGGGATTAGTACACTATTGTATGATTTATACCAGTGGACACCGGCTATTGTGCAGTGGTGTATTAATATCCCGGTCTTTATCCTAGGGTATTTTCTACTAGGTAGAGATTTTAGTATCAAAACGTTGGTTGGTACCATTCTTTTACCTTTTTTTATTTGGGTAACGTCTAATTTATCTTATGGTGTTCAAGACCCGATGCTAGCGGCGATTTATGGTGGGATTATGACAGGTGTTGGTCTAGGACTTGTATTTAGAGGAAATGGTTCAACTGGAGGCACGACCATTATTGGCCAGCTGATCAAAAAATATACGGGACTATCAAGCGGCTATGCACAAATGATTATTGACGCGATGATTGTTGTTGCTGCCATGTTTATCTTTGACTTGGAACTAGCACTTTATGCTATGATTACAATCTATATTTGCAGTAAGGTGATCGATTTTGTTCAATTACATTCTTCTTCTTCAAAATTAGTATTGATCATTACGGAACAAGAGGAGCAAGTAACGAATCTTATAAAAAATGAGATTGATCGTGGCTTTACAAAAGTTTGGTCGGAAGGTGGTTACTCTCGCAATAAAAAAGCGTTGCTATTTAGCGTAGTGGAGCAATCAGAGGCGGTTTATTTAAAAGAGCTGATTCAAAGCCAAGCAACCGAATCATTTGTCATCTTTTTAAATGCATCCGATATTATTGGGAAAGGATTTTCATTACCAAGATAAATGGTATCCATTTTATCAGGTATGTTGATTATCTAATATAATCCATAAAAATAGGGAGATTCGTTGATTGCAGCGAAGGCTTACTCGCTTTCCTGCGGGCGAATGCTGGGGGCAACAGGATGTTGGTCACGGAGTCGTTGCCACAGGACGTGGCGCCCTTAGACTCCGCTCCTTAATCGCTAATCGCTACGCTGTGGGGTCTCATCTATTCGCTTTTCCCGCGGGACATTGAATTGGCTTCATCGAATCCACACCGCACGAAGGAAATGCGCATGCATTTTCGAGGACTCGAGCAAGCCGCAGCGAAGATCTATATAAATATTCCTAAAAATACAGGGTTTTTCAAAAATTATCCCCAGCAGGTACTCCTAATTTTTGTGAAATCAACACGCGTGCCATTTTATCCATTTACTAGGTTTATATTTTTCTGCGCCTACAAAAATTAAGGGTGCGAAAAACCATCATTGTTGGCAGGTTTTCGCACCCTTTCCTTATTCCATTTTTTCTCAATTTCTTTTTGTCTTCTCAATGATTGAAATAATATTATTGAATTTGAATTCGATGGTTTTCATCTATAGATTGTTGAGGGTTTTTCGGTAATGTGATGGCTAATACACCATCTTCATATTTGCATTGAATCGTGTCAGCTTGCACATTATTGAGAACAAATTGACGTCTAAAGGAGCGACTCATACGTTCACGATGGATAAAATTGGTTGATTCATCCTTGTCTTCCATCGCTTGCCGCTGACTAGCTTCCACTGTTAAAACATTGTTATTGTAAGTGACATGAATATCCTCTTTTTTCATACCTGGAATATCCATTTTCACTTCGTATCCATTTTCTTTTTCCACAATATCAGAGCTAGGATGATTCATTTTGGGAAAGAAAGAGTCAAATGCTCGATCAAATACAGATGGCTGAGAAAAGAAGAAATCACGATTTGATGGAAATAAATTGGACATTGAACATACCTCTTTTTATATAAATTTTGGGTGGACCTTATAAAATTCCACTCAATCTGTAGTATATGCAAAATGGGATAAACTATACGAATTGTAATGGCTTTTTAGAGTGAGTGAGTTTACCCCCACATGAACAAGTAAGGTAGTAAGTCTTCCCGTCTTTATTAAAGGGGGAAAATCTCCATTGTACTTTATGATATATTCAAGTATCATCAATCATCAGTAAAACATAAAAAAGCCGGATGTTGATGGCACATCCGGCTTTCCTTTTCCTAAATGAAACGCAAGAGGAAACATTCGGGAAAAGTTATTGGATTTCAATTCTGTGATTATTTTCAACTAATTGTTGATCGCTCTTTGGCAAAACGATATTCAGTACGCCGTTTTCATATTTGCATTCAATACCTTCAAATTGTACATTATCGATAACAAATTGACGTTTGAAAGAACGACTTACACGTTCGCGGCGAATGTAGTTTGCTTTGTCATCTTTCTTTTCTGTTTCTTGGTCTTGATTTGCTTCCACAGTTAAAAGATTGTTGTTGTAAGTGACATTGATGTCTTCTTTGTTCATACCAGGCAGATCCATGGTAACTTCATAAGAATGGTCTTTTTCTTCAATGTCTACACTTGGTTGGTTCATAGGTGTAAAGAAAGAATCAAATGCTTGATCGAAGAATTGTGGGAAAAAGAAATTACGACTTGTTGGAAATAAGTTTGACATAGTACATTACCTCTTTTTTTTATTTTTTCTTCGGAAGGGAATCACTTTACTGATCCTCTTTACAGTTATTATAATACCACTTATTATCACTCGTGTAAAGTGAGTGATAATAAGTTTTAATTTTCAGAATTTTTATGAGCATGTAAACAGGAGACAGCCCCAATAAAGATAACAGATAATCTATGAACAATGACAATAATTTTTCATAAAGTAACTAGATGATCGTTTTATGATGGTTATGGAAAGTAGTTTTTAAAGATCGTTCATTTCTAGACGATAATATTACACGAAGGTGATTTTAATGAGAATATCTATGCAGGATGCTACAATTTATACGATTGGTGTAGCGGCAACTTCAAAAACATTGTCTCAGAGTATATTTTCAAAAAGTAGCATTTTTAAAGATACTGTGACGATTAGCGGTCAAGCACGTCAGTTATTTGGCAATATGCAACAGGAAAGGCAAAATTCGATGGTTGAAAGTTTAATGAAGCAGCGTGAAGCATTGATGGAACAAAAAAGTGATTTGATGCAAAATACGCTTGATTCAGGTGGCGATTTATCGAGTATTAAAGAACAACTGAAGGATTATGAAAAGCAAATTGCGGATATTGATTCTCAAATTGCCGAAAAACAAGCGGAAACTCGTAGTGATGCATTGGGACTAGATAAGGATAAAGATGAGCAGGCTCCAAAAAGTGATGAGGAAAGGTTATTTACTCAAGCAATATCATTAGATCAAGCTGATATGTTACATGGACTTGCAAATAAGCTGGAAGGACAAAAAAGGGTAATGGAATCAGAAATCGAAGATGATGCAAGCCGAGGCGTGAATGTAGAACATAAGCAGCAAAATTTGAGTGATTTAGCAGAAAATCTTCAATCTATTCAAGAAAAAATAAGCAATAATCTTCAATCTATTCAGGGAAATAGGACAAATAATTCTCAAGATAATTTGGAAAACAAAGATAATGAAGATTCTTTCGATTCTGATTCACAAAGTTCTGATTCAGAAAATAGAGATCTGTTTGAAAATCTATCATGAATCAAAGTATAGAAATTTTTGAAAAATGGTAAGTGAGGGTGTGCCTAATTATTATGGGTACACCCTTTTTAGGCAATAAATAGCTACTATTTCAACAATCATATTTTCAATAATTATTTTTTCCATATCAGCCCTGTTAATTAGAAAAAATTAGGGTGAATATATGAGCCTAAATAAGAAATATTCTTTATTATAAACTCCAAATCAACACACCTGCTTCCATATAAGTTTTATGTATTGTCTAAAATAAGCTCCTTCTCATTTTATTGGTAAAATTGAAATTCATAATTTACGACCATTATCGTCAATGTTATCATTAAAAATAGTATGTAATGGGAGGCTTTGTCGATGAAACAATACTTAGAACTTTGCCGTCATATTTTAGAAAATGGCAATGATAAGGGAGACCGTACAGGAACGGGAACATGGAGCGTTTTTGGCTATCAGATGAGATTCAATTTGCAAGAAGGTTTCCCATTGATGACAACGAAAAAAATTGCTTTTCGTTTAATAGCAACAGAATTATTATGGTTTATAAAAGGGGATACGAATGTACGTACGTTAATTGCACAAAATAATCATATTTGGGATGAATGGGCTTTTGAAAAATGGGTAAAAAGTGAAGATTACAAAGGACCAGATATGACAGATTTTGGTCATCGCGTATTACAAGATCAACTATTTAAAGAACAATATGACGAGCAAGTGCAGGTTTTCCAAAAACGCATTTTGGAAGATGAAGTATTTGCAAAGAAATTTGGCGATCTTGGGCCGGTTTATGGAAAGCAATGGCGTTCATGGCCTGATGTGAAAGGTGGAACAATCGACCAGCTTCGAAATGTGATTGAATCCATTAAAAAGAATCCGAATTCAAGACGCCATATTGTGTCTGCATGGAATCCTGCTGAAGTGGATGACATGGCTTTACCACCATGTCATTCGCTTTTCCAATTTTATGTTGCGGATGGTAAATTGTCTTGTCAATTGTATCAGCGCAGTGCAGATGTTTTTCTTGGAGTTCCTTTTAATATTGCATCCTATGCATTGCTGACACATTTAATCGCTAAAGAATGCAAATTAGAGGTAGGAGATTTTGTGCATACTTTAGGAGATGCGCATATTTATAAAAATCACTTAGCTCAAGTGGAAGAGCAATTATCCCGCACACCGAAGGCATTACCTAAACTAGTGATTAAAACGAATAAGGATTCGATTTTTGATTATGAAATGGCGGATTTGACAATTGAGGGATATGATCCTTATCCGCGTATTGCAGCACCAATTTCTGTGTGAGGAGGTTTAAAAGGATGATTTCATTGATCGTTGCGTTTGATGACAACCGTGTAATGGGTTATAACAATAAGATGCCCTGGCATTTACCAGGTGATTTAGCTTATTTCAAAAAGACTACGATGGGAAAGCCAATGATTATGGGGCGCAAAACATTTGAGTCGATTGGAAAGGCTTTACCTGGAAGAACGAATATTGTGATCACAAGAGATTTGAATTACAAGGCTGAAGGAATTATAATTGTACATTCTTTTGAAGAGGCTCTAGATGTCGCTAAAAAGGAAGAAAAAGAGATCATGATTATAGGGGGAGAGCAGATTTTCCGATTAGCTCTTCCAATCGCAGATGTTTTGTATGTGACAAAGATTCAACATGCATTTCAAGGAGATACCTTCTTCCCCGAAATAAGCGATGAATGGAAGATCGTATCTGAATCAGAAGAGCATGAAACAAAAGAAGGTATAAAATTTTCTTATTTAATCTATCAAAAATAGTATAATAGATTTATCCCGTTTTAAAGGGCAGTAAGACCCCCACCTCAAGGTTTAGAGAGAAACGAGAAAGATAGGTGGGGAACAACTGCCCGTAAAAGTCCGATTGGTTCGGGCCAACAAGATGTTGGTCCCTCAGGTGTTGCCAAAGGACGTGGCGCTTTTAACCTGAGTTCCTCTATTTCAGTGGGGGATGAAGAACCCCACTGATGGAAGCTTCACTTTATCATATAATCGAAGCTGTTTTGATCTTATGTTAATGAGTGTGGTCAACACTTTGTATTAAGATTCTAGAAAAAGCAAGGGATAGGTTGGGGAATCGATTACCTGGAAAAGCTAGAGGATTCTAACTTGTATACAGTGTGGGATGAAGAAAACCTTCATTCGTGTGAAGTTTCACTTTATTGATGAAAATACGTCAAAAACGTGTTTTTTTTCAATAACTGCATAGTATATAGAGAGTGAATTCTTTTTCTAATGGACGTATAAGTCAAAAAGTATTCCAATATAGTGAATTTTTGTAATCGATTTCTTTGCTATTTCTTAATATCCACAAAACAATTGACAAATGTCACATGCTGAAAGAGAGATTCATTAGTAAAATAAATGATAGGGCTTTCAAATATAATAGACTTTTAGTTTACTATATAGCAATATCATTTTATCATGAAACGAATCTATTGAAGGATGTGTCAATGTGGGACGAATTCATATTGTGACTGATTCGACCGGTGAATTAACAAAAGAAGAGATTGAAAAGTACCATATCCATATAGTACCATTAACTATTCAAATTGATGACCAAACATACATCGATGGCGTGGATATTGGTCCTGCTGAATTTCTTGAGAAGATGGCTAATATATCTGAACTACCTAAAAGTTCTCAGCCGGCAGTAGGCGTATTTAAAGAACTATTTGATGAATTAGGTAGTAATGGAGATGAAGTATTGGTCATCACAATGACTGGCGGTATGAGCGGTACAGTAAAATCTGCTGAAGCGGCAGCAATGATGTCAGATACAAAAGTTGTCGTAGTGGATTCTCGCTTTATTTCCTATGCTCTTGGCTTTCAGGTGTTAGAAGCCGCGAAAATGGCTCAAGAAGGTAAGACAATGGAAGAAATTTTGAAAAGAGTCGATCATGTACGTTCAAATACAAATTTATTAGTAGTTGTAGATACATTGAAAAACTTAATTAAAGGTGGCCGTATAGGTAAGGGAACCGGTTTAGTAGGTTCATTGTTGAATATTAAACCGATTGCTTCACTTGAAGGTGGAGCATATAATCCTGTTGCAAAAGTACGCAGCCATAAACAAGTTGTCAAATATTTGTTTAAGCGATTCCAAGAAGAAACCCATGGAAAAAAGGTTAAAGGTGTGGGGATAGCCCATGCAAATGGTCTTCATATGCTTGAACCATTAAAAGCATTGATTGAAGAGTCAGGCTATCATGATGTAAAATTTGGCTATACGTCGCCAATTATTAGCACACACACAGGAGCAGGAGCAATTGGTTTTTCATATTATACAGACTAATTATAGGCGGCAGGGAGTTATGACCATTCCCTGCTTTCTTTCATTCTGAGCGACAAGGTCGACATGAAAGGAAGAAATGAAATTGAAAAAATGGATAATACTAATGTTATCTATATTGATTTTATCCGCATGTGAGATTACGGATAGTATGGGCATTTCTAAAGAGGCAAGTAAAAAAATAGCCGTTACGAAAATGATCAAGTCGAAAGATATCCAATATGTTGCATTAGGGGATTCTTTAACGCAAGGAGTTGGAGATGAACAAGGCAAACAAGGATATGTTGGACGTTTAGAAAAAGACATGGAATCATGGCAAGGTGTGAAGGCTGTAACTGTTACAAATACAGCCAAAAGAGGCCGAAGAAGTGAACAATTGATCGATCAAATCCAATCAGGGAAAATTGATGATGCGCTTGAAAAGGCAGATTTTATTACATTAACCATTGGTGGCAACGATTTAATGAAGATCGTTCGTTCCAATATTACAGAATTGAACAAACAGGCCTTTGATAAAAAAAGACCTGAGTTTCAACAAAGATATGAAACTATCCTATCTCTAATCCGCGAACGGAATGCCAATGCCCCTATTTTGTTGATCGGTGTTTATAATCCGTTATCCATCTTTACGAAAGAAGAATCGGATATGAATACGATTATAACAGAATGGAATTCGGACATTCGGAGTTTTGCCAATAACGATGCACATGCGGCATTTGTTAATATTGAGGATTTGTTCGATTCAAATAATAATCTTGTCTATCATACAGACTTTTTTCATCCAAATGCAAAAGGGTATGATTTAATGACAGCACGAATTATTCAAACATTACGTGAATATGATCTGAACAAACTATCACAAGGTCAATTCGATTTTAAGGAGGAGTCTTTTGATGAATAGATGGAAAGTAGCATTTATACTCCTCGCTACACTTGTGGTAGTAGTGATTGTTTCTATTGTATTTTTATTAACAAGACCAGTTCCTGGGACACCAACTCCAACTGCAAGTGAACTTCCTGAAGGCAGTCATTTACAAGTTCAAACAACTTCCGATGACTTCGAGAATATTGCGAATCGTCTTATATCCAGTTCTATGAAGAGCTCTAAGATTCCGGTCAAGATGTATATCAATGAAGAAGATGTCATATTGAGTGGGACATTGCCAGTTTTCGATATGGATTTGCCGATTGTTATGACATTTGAACCTACGATTGAAAAAGGCAACTTACTGTTGAAACAAAAAACGGTTGAAGTGGGCATGCTCGATATTCCTCCTGCGACAGCCTTAAAGTTATTAAAGGATTCCGTTGACTTACCAAGCTGGATGGTGATCCAACCGAAAGAGGAACAAATATATTTAAACTTAACAGAAATGGATATTCCGCTAAGTGATGATTTAGAAGGCAATGTACAAGCAAAAGAATTCAATTTGAAGGAAAATCGCATTATACTGGATGTAGTAATTCCTAAAAAATAGGAGGTCTTCGTATGGCGACAGAAAAAGCAACATTTGCTGGTGGGTGTTTTTGGTGTATGGTCAAACCGTTTGATGAGCAACCAGGTATTGAGTCTGTTATTTCTGGATATACAGGTGGATATATAGAAAATCCAAGCTATCAACAAGTTTGTTCTGATTTGACTGGTCATTTTGAGGCGGTTCAAATCACATATGACCCAGAAATTTTTCCTTATGAAAAACTAGTTGAAACTTTTTGGACTTTAATCGATCCGACTGACGCGGGTGGTCAATTCCATGATCGTGGTAGATCCTATATGACGGCTATTTTTTATCATAATGAGGAACAAAAGAAGATTGCAGAAGCGTCAAAAAGGGCATTGGAGGAATCAGGAAAATTCAAACTTCCAATTGCAACCAAAATCTTAGAAGCAAAGCCATTTTATCCAGCTGAGGATTATCACCAACATTATTATAAAAAAAATCCGATGCACTATGAGCTCTATTCCATCGGCTCAGGACGCACTGCATTTCAAAAGGAACATTGGAGGTCTCATTGATATGAAGAAGGAAAACAGATTGAAACAACTAACATCAATGCAATATCATGTAACTCAAGAAAAGGGAACAGAGCCTCCATTTCAAAATGAATTTGATGATCATTTTGAGGATGGATTATATGTAGATATTGTATCAGGGGAACCATTATTTTCCTCAAAGGATAAATTTCAATCAGGTTGTGGCTGGCCAGCATTTACGAAACCTGTAGAAAATGTGCGCATTACAGAGCATAAGGATACGAGTTTCGGCATGCTAAGGACTGAAGTGCGTAGTAAGGAAGCGGATTCTCACCTCGGTCATGTTTTCCCAGATGGTCCGATTGAAACAGGTGGCTTGCGTTACTGTATTAATTCTGCTGCGTTACGGTTTATTCCCAAAAATAAACTAGCAGAGGAAGGCTATGCAGAATTCGAGAAACTTTTTGAAAAGTAAAGTTGAGTGACTTATTTATCTTGATTTAGCAGAAGACATCTACGTTCAAAACAACATGGACACTGCGTCTTGTATAGTATCTCCATTTAATAGATGATAAAGCAAAAAACAGCGACTCCTCAAACATGCGAAATGCATTTTTTGAGGAGTCGTCACTTTTTACTGCTATTATCATATGTTTAAAAACAACAATCCATATAACAGTCTTTTTTTATAAGTCTTTTCTTTATTTTGAAACCACGGCAATCTTTTTTGCTGCTTGGAAAGCTTGTTCAAAATCAGCGATTAAGTCATCCACATTTTCTAAACCAACTGAAAAGCGAAGAAGGCCATCTGTAATTCCTCGTTTATCACGTTCTTCTTTTGGAATCGCTGCATGACTCATGGTTACAGGATATGAAAGAATAGATTCAACACCGCCTAGACTAACGGCAAAAATAGGAATTTGTACATGTTCGACAAAAGCTTTGGTTAGTTCACGATTGGGGAGTGTAAAGGATAACACAGCACCCGCATTTGATGCCTGACTTGCATGGACTTCATAGCCTGGATGATGAGGCAATCCAGGATAATGAACCTCTTCTACCAATTCATGTTGATCGAGATAAGAAGCGATCTTCATGGCTGATTGAGATGACTGGGTTAGACGAGCATTCAGTGTTTTTATTCCTTGTATTAAAGAAAATGAATCTTGAGCCCCCAAAATAGCCCCCATTGAATTTTGCATAAAGTAAATTTGTTTTCCAAGTTCCTCATCTTTTGTGACAACTAATCCAGCAATAATATCACTATGACCACCCAAAAATTTTGTTGCACTATGCAATACTACATCGACACCTAGATCAAGAGGTCGTTGATAAAGTGGGGTCATAAAGGTATTATCGACAAAGGTTAACAAGCCATGTCTTTTAGCAATCGAAACAATTCCTCGAATATTTGTAATACCAAGAAGTGGATTGGCAGGAGTTTCAGCATATAAAATCTTAGTATTCGGTTGAATAGCGGCTTCCACTTCTTGTAGATTTGTAAAATCTGCAAACGTATGAGATATACCATATTTTGTTAATACTTGTGTTACCAATCGATAAGTACCACCATACACTTCATTCGTTACGACGAGGTGATCACCAGCATTTAAAGTAAGCAGGGCAGAGGAGATCGCTGCAATGCCTGAAGAAAAGGCAAAACCTCTTGTTCCTCCCTCTAATTCAGCAATTGTTTTTTCTAGCGCATCGCGAGTCGGATTTCCTGAGCGACTATAATCATATGGCCCAAAAGAATCGAAATGTTTTTGATCAAATGTAGAAGAAAGATAAATAGGAACATTGACAGCTCCGGTCTTTTGTTCATAATCGCCTCTTGTGGAAGCAGTAATTAGGTTTGTTTCAATGGATTGTTTATTTTGTTGACTCATGGACGGACACCTCTTCTTTAACAATAGCAAACACACGTTGCAAATCAGCGATTAAATCTTCAGCTTCTTCAATTCCAACTGAAAAGCGTAACAATGAATTGTCGACTCCACGGGCAATTCGTTCTTCTTCAGGGATATCTGCATGCGTTTGAGTGGCAGGATAAGTGATAAAGCTTTCAACACCACCCAGACTTTCAGCAAATGCGATTAACTGTAAATTTTCAAGGAAAGAAGGGACCCATTCCGAACGTTGTAAGCGGAAAGAAACCATACCTCCTAATCCTGCATAGAGAACATCCTTCACTAAAGGTTCTTGTTCTAGGTATGCAACGATTTTTTGGGCGTTTTCTGTATGTTGTTTCATGCGAACATGTAAGGTTTTTAATCCTCGGAGTAGTAGCCAACTATCAATGGGTGCCAATGTTGCACCGGATGCATTGTGGTTATATAGCAATTTTTCAGAGAGTTCTTCTCCTCTTGCTATAACAAGACCAGCAAGCACATCATTATGTCCACCGATATATTTTGTGGCACTATGCACGACAATATCTGCACCAAGTTCAATTGGACGTTGATAGTAGGGGGTCAAAAAGGTGTTATCCACTATGAGTAATAGATGATGTTTTTTCGCAAACTCTGCAAATTGTGCGATGTCCACTTCTTGCATTAATGGGTTGGTAGGTGATTCGATAAATAGTGCTTTCGTATTTTCATTAACAATTGTTTCAACTTCTTCTATTGATTGAAATGAAGAAAAATGAGCCTTGATCTTATATTGGTTTTCATATTGTCTTGCGAGTCGGTAAGTACCGCCATAGATGTCATCTGAATAGATAATTTCATCACCTGTTTTGAAAAGGGATAGTACTAATTGAATAGCGGCCATCCCGCTACTACAGGCAAATCCTGCATCTCCATTTTCTAATTTTGCAACTCCTTCTTCTAAAACGAATCGAGTTGGATTTTTGGACCTTGTATAGTCATAACCAGTTGATTGATCAAGTCCCGCGTGACGATATGCAGTCGAAAGATAAATAGGGGTATTGATGGATCCTGTTAGAGGATCTGTGTTCGTGCCGATTTGAGCTAAACAAGTGGAAATATGATTATTAGACATGTTCATCATCCTTTTTATTATAAAATAAAAAGGTCCTCTTAAGAAGAGGACCTTAAATATACAAAGTCAATCTTCTTATCTGCTAGACATACGTCTACTGGAATTAGCACCTTACCAAAAACGGTGGTTGCTGAGATTTCACAGGGCCAAGTCCCTCCATCTCTCTGGATAAGAAACAATATTCAATTGTTAGAAAAAATGAATTAATGAAATAGTAACACTTTAGGAAAAACTATGCAATAGGGTAATTAAAAATTTAGAGTCCCAATTTTTTTAGTGGCGAGAGCTTTCTGTTTTAAATGATAAAAAAGTTACTAAAAAATTTTTTTGTTCTTTTTTAATTATTTGAATCAATTTCATAATGCAAAATCCAGATGGAAAACACGAACATTTCTAATCAGCATGAACATTAATGTTCAGAAGTTTTTGTTCCACTCCAGACGGCGCTTTCCACGGGCTTGGCTTCAATCTCCTCGTCACTACGTTCCTGCGGGGCTTTCAGCTCAAGCTTTTCCCGTAGGAGTCGCCGTCTTCCGCTACACAATTATCAAAATTAGTTATTATTAAATGTTCGTATTTTTTAAGAAGAAAATGATTTATGAAATTGATTTATTTAGATATAATTTTTGTAACTTCATAAATGACTTTTTTGTTTTTTACTATTTTGATTGCCCCAGCATTTGGAGCGTAATAAGTGATCGATCCATCAGCGCCTTTAATACCAACAACAGATTTAAATGTGCCTGCTTTTACAGTGAATTTATTTGAAATAGAAACGACTTTGTAACTTTTGTGGTTTGTTTTAAATACTTGATTTTTTGTAAAAGGATAAATGATTTGACGAACGGTACCGATTTTCGCAAATCTGTAATCTAAACCATTAGAAGATTCACGAATTAAAATGATTTGTTTTGGGGCAGTACTTGTTTTTTTGTACCAATAGGTCCAACCTGTTGAATTACGTTTGTTACTTGAAAACATTTTACCTTTTTGACCATTTTCAATATAGTAGTAGATATTCGTCGTTACAGGACGATAGGATGTTTTTTGGCTAGTGGATAAACTATCCTGTTTTGGAGTGTTTGTTTTATTATCTGAATTTTTAGGTGAAGATGTTTTTGGGCTGAATATTAAGTATGACGAATATACATAAGCTGTTTTTTTATGAAACTTAATTTTAGCCCAACCTGTTTTGGATTGGCTATATACAACGACTTTATCGCCTTTCCAAAGCGTACCGATTCTTTTCGCATTAGCTGAAGGCTCCAGGTGAACGTATACGCTATTTGCTACTTTTGCATTTACTGTATTTGTTGTTGCTGCGTCACTATTTGTTGAAAAAATAAAGAAAGTCAAAGTTCCAAATGTGACCATGAAAGATAGTAAAACCTTTACTATTTTCATTTGTACCATCTCCTCATATGTATGATAAAGCTCAGTAAGTGATGCCTATAATTCTATATTAATATCATTTTGCATCCGTGTTATAGAACCATGTAGCAGTAGGAAGGTTGCCCGTATCAAAAAAATAAGAAAATTTTGGAGAGATGCTAAAATTTCTACCAACTTAAGCTTATAGACTTTCCATTTCTGGGGTGATTTTGATCAGTATTTGATGGAATGTTTTTTCAATAGCCTAATGCTATTCAACAAATCAATCTTTTTTTACTTCTAGTAACGGTCAGAAAAATCCTGTGATTCAAAGACTCCAGTAAAAAACAAGAGGGTAGTGTGGTCAACTTCCTGTAAAAGCCTGATTGGTTTTACGAATATTTTGTGGAGGATGAAAATCCATCATTGTGGGAAGGTTTGTTTTGTGAGAGAGTGATAATAACAAAGAACTTTTAGGATCTATCGTGGTATAATTGTTTAAAAAATTGGAAGCATTGGACAATTATTAGCTATTGTTTTCTGTTACAACGATTAGAATGTACTATATAATGAAAAGGGTAGGATCAATATGAAACCATCATTTTATCATTTTGTATTAACGTATAGAGGTGGAAAAGACGAAAAGGCGGCGTTTGCGGAAGCGGCTTTTCATGATCATAGTTTTCCAAAACAAGAAGAAGATTTCCAAATAATTTCAAGATATGTAGAAGAAAAAGCCGATCACGAGTTGAGTGCCGTTGTATTCGATGAGCTTTGGCAAAAATACGAAGAAAAATACGAAAAGTAATAATTGTCAGAGGTCTGACTTTGTTGGTACAATAGGACAAGTGGATAAAAATTTTGAATGGAAATGGGGAAAGAATATGAGCATTCATATCGATGCTAAACAAGGCGACATCGCTGAAACTGTATTATTACCAGGAGATCCATTGCGGGCAAAATATATTGCGGAAACGTTTTTAGAAGATGTCACTCAATATAACGAAGTACGCAATATGTTTGGTTTTACAGGTACATATAAAGGAAATCGTATCTCCGTACAAGGAACAGGTATGGGTGTGCCTTCCATTGCTATTTACACAACTGAGCTGATGCAAGAATATGGGTGTAAAAAGTTAATCCGTGTAGGTACTTGTGGTGCATTGAAACGTGACGTTCGTGTTCGTGATGTTATCCTTGCCCAATCAGCAACAACCGATTCAAAGATGAATGAGATTATCTTCAAAGGAATTGACTTCGCTCCAACAGCAGATTTTGATTTACTATTAAAAGCTTATAAAGCTGGAGAAGCAGCGGGGCTTAATTTACGAGTGGGGAACGTCTACACAGCCGATTTATTCTACGGGGAAGATAACCAAAATGAAAAATTAGCGGATTATGGTGTACTCGCTGTTGAAATGGAAACAGCGGCACTTTATACGTTAGCGGCTAAATTCAATCGCCAAGCCTTATCTGTCTTAACTGTCTCAGACCACCTATTAACAGGCGAAGCAACAACTTCAAAAGAACGACAAACTACGTTTAATGACATGATTGTCGTAGCACTTGAAGCGGCTATTCAAGAGTAGTTGTAGCAAAGATATAAGTTAAAAGAGAATTGGTTTTAGTATAAATGAAAATAAAACCGTATGAAAACAAGTTTTGCAAATTTGATTTCATACGGTTTATTCATTTTGATAAGGCTTTGTCCTAATCTCTTTACATAAAGTATCTTCAGAGTTACTTAAATAAATGAGTCATTAAATAACTGTTGAAAGTTCAACGACCTCAACAACTAATGGTGTTCCAGCTGCGATTGTTGCTGTAACATCATTAAAAGTCAATTCTGTAGCTGAAATTGTATAAGTACCACCTTCCTGAAGTACACCATTTAAGTAAAGGTTATAATACCCGTTTAATACCGTAGGGAATGCTGTTGCAGCTGTGCCGCTGTCATCAAGAAACGCTGTTGCAGGGACTGTCGTTCCATCAGTAACACTTAGAGGAGCTGCTAGTACGTTGAAAAATCTTGTAGAATTAGCAGATACATTTACATGAATATTAATCAGACTTAGTGCCATATGCCCACCTCCTATCTTCCTAGTATCAGTTAATGCAATATTGATTTTGAAAGATGGGCAAAATGCTCTGTTTATTCGATGAAATTCACCATGAATCTTTATTGAATAGAATATCAGGCGTGTTGATTATCCAATTTAATCTATAGAAATGGGGAGATTCATCTGTCTTAACTGTCTTAGACTGCCTATTAACAGATGAAGCAACAACTTCAAAATAATTTTCATATGTGTAGGTAAGTTAGATAAACATGATAACTACACAAGTGTTAAAATCAGTGATGTTGCGTATAGAAACACTATTCATATATGGTTTGGATTTGCCTCTTATACGTTGAGAAAAACACAAATTACAGCTATGCCTAAAGCAGGAGTAGATATTGCTACTATAGCGAAGCAGAGTGACCATAAATCACTCGAATGTATAACAAAGCATTATCTTGAGGTGCATAATTCAACCATAGATAAATATTTGTAACGGTTATTCTTAATTGTTTAGTTGTTTTTTATTTTGTACAGCTTTTTTGTCTAGCAATCATATCAATCAATTATGAATACATGTACATGCACGGTCTTCCAATGTTTGAATATCTTAAAAGGGTGAGTGAATACAAATGATTAAATAAAAGGGAGAGGGATTTTGAGTTTTAAATATAAAGATGAAATATATAACAGTTTGAATTTGGTAAGTAAACTTGTGGATGATTATGGAACTTGCCCAGGGTGTGGAAGTGAACATATCGGAAGCAACAAAAATGTTGGATCAATGGATTACAACGGTAAATTAGGAACATTTGAACGCACATGTAAATGTGGGTGGGCTGTTAAATTAAAAGTAGAGAAAATCTAATTGAATAGGTCTAATACAATTAGATAGATGTTCCTATAAAGCAAAATTGTAAAAGCTACTCATTGTCATTACATTACATATATTTAAACTAGCTTAAAAATAGTGCTATAAGCCATTATATAAAAGAAAAAAGAAAATTTTCTAAGGGCTGTCAAGAATTTGGCAGTCTTTTTCTTTTCGTAGAACGTAATTCTTGCTATTATGGTATAAGTAGTGTTTGAAACACTGTTAGATTGAAAGTGGTGAACAAGATGGATGATAAAACAAAAGTTGATCCGGAGCAAAACGATGAATCACAAAAAGAGCAACAGGTTGCACCTACTCAAGATGTGAAACCAGCGGGTAAATACATACGTATGAAACCATTTGCTTTTATCATGATGATTATGGTTTTGATTCTCGCAACTTCAGGTATCACAATCTTTGCTTTAACTTTTGGAGAAGAAAAAGTGGTAGAGGTTCGAACACCTTCTCATACTGAGTTCCAAAAATTATTTAATGCTTATGATGAGCTATCAAAAAGCTATTACAAAGACCTTGATACAGATGCGTTAGTAAATGGTGCAGTTGACGGTATGATTAGTGCACTAGGAGACCCATATTCAGATTATATGAATAAAAAAGAAGCAACAGAGTTCAATGAAAGCATTTCTTCCAGTTTCCAAGGAATCGGTGCAGAAATCCAAGAAAAAGATGGACATATTGTCGTTGTATCACCCATCAAAAATTCTCCTGCAGAAAAAGCAGGGATTAAGACAAACGACATTATTAAAAAAGTGAATGGCAAAAACATTGATGGTATGACAGCCTCTAAAGCCGTGTTATTGATTCGCGGTAAAAAAGGCACAGATGTCACTTTACAAATTCAACGTGGTGGCGCTAATAAGTTAATCACCATGAAAATTACGCGTGATGATATTCCAGTTGAAACAGTATATGCGGAAATGAAAAAAGACAAGATCGCTCATATCCAAATCACAAGCTTTTCTAATGACACCTATAAAGAACTTTTAAATGCATTAGATGAAATGGAAGGTAAAGGTATGAAAGGCCTTGTCATTGATGTTCGACAAAATCCAGGAGGTTTAGTCGATGTCGTAGAAAATATCGCAAGTCTATTTGTTAAAACAGGGGAGCCCATTGTACAATTTGAAGATCGAAACGGTAAAAAAGAGGTATTTCCTTCAAAAGATGGACGGAAAGTAAATGTGCCTGTAACTGTCTTAATAGATGGTGGAAGTGCATCAGCTTCTGAAATTTTAGCAGGTGCTTTAAGTGAATCTGCCAATGTCAAATTAGTGGGAGAAAAATCTTTTGGGAAAGGTACTATGCAAACAGCTGAAAATCTTTCAGATGGTTCAAATCTTAAATTTACAATAGCTAAATGGCTAACACCTGATGGAAATTGGATCCATGAAAAAGGAATTCAACCTGATTACAAAGTAAATTACCCAAGCTATGCTTCATTACCATATATCAGCACAGATAAGACATTAAAAGAAGGATCTCTTTCAGATCAAGTGAAAGTGGCAGAAAAAATGTTAAAAGCAGTTGGCTATAATCCTGGCAAAATCGATGGTTTATACGATGCTGCTACAACATTAGCTGTTCAACAATTCCAACAAAAACATAAGTTAAAAGTTACTGGTGTTCTAAAAGGCGATACCACTTATGCTTTAATGGAAGAATTACGCTTGAAAATTAAGAAGGACGACCCACAATTGAAAAAAGCAATGGCAATCGTCAAATCAGAAATGAAATAATTGCAATCAGCAAGAGGAGAAGTTGTCAGAAGGCAAAAATAGTATGCTAGGAGCAATCCTATCATGCTATTTTTGATATACAGGTAAAATGGGTGTATAGACACTCCTTCAGGAAGGATAGAAGGGGTACTGAAAAACGATAGAAGAACAATTTTTATCAAATTTTCATAGGAAGGATAATCAATCCTTCACTTCAAAATGCAAGTAAACTTTGCTCATGAGTGATTGTTTCCAAACTGTATATAAACAATTTTACGCAAAGGGAAGCAGGAGGATAAGGACTGTAAGGGGTCGATTATTACCCTCTGTTATGCGAAATTTTATTCTATGCAATACGCATTCAAATCTATTTTTTATAGGAGATCAACAAGATGATGAAAGATGTTTATTTATTTAGTGGATTTTTAGGAAGTGGTAAAACAACGATGTTGGTAGATATTATACGCCAATTAAAGGAACAAAATTTGAAGCCAGCAGTTATTATGAATGAACTTGGAAAGCTTAATTTTGATTCGCAAGCAGTTGAAGAAGGCATTCCATTAAAAGAAATGCTAAACGGATGTATTTGCTGCTCTGGTGCAGAAAAAACAGAGGCACAGATTCAATCTTTATTAGCAGAATCTGAATTTGATGTACTGATTATTGAAACAACAGGTGCAGCTCACCCCGTGGAAGCCTTGGATGCTGTATACTCCCCTCTATTTGCGCATCAACTTAATATTAAGGGGATTATCACCGTGGCAGATAGTAAGCGCTTGTTAGCACGCGATAAAATGTCGCCTCAAACTTGCTCTCTATTTTTAGAACAAATTCGTCACGCGCATTTGATCTTAGCTAATAAGATAGATCTACTAACAGAATCAGAACGTGCAAAAGCTACATTTGAATTACAAAGCTTAAATCCACATGCTCAAATTATCCAAACAACTCATGCAAAAGTGCCTTTGAAATTTCTACAAAGCTTACATGCAACGGCTAGACCTACAGATATTCAAAAGGCTGACTTAGGGCATCACCTACATTTGAGCTCTCGATTCGTTACTTTTTTGGAAGCTGCAGATTTTACGCAAGAACAATTTGAAGAGTGGATACGTACCTTACCAGATTCTGTCTACCGTATGAAAGGTTATGTTCCGATCAAAGGAATTAAAAATCCGATGCTTTTCCAATATGCATATGGATTAACACAATGGCTACCAGAATATGTGCATATGGAACCAAATCTTATAATAATTGGTGAGAATGTAGATGAATTAAAAGTGCCTGATATTCAAAACTAGATACTCAAATTTGGATAATGTCAACCCTTTTAAACTAGCAATAAGCAGATAGACTTCAAGTATATTCCAAATAAAATCTTTTCATAATGCCTAATGAGACCCTCTTTGGAGAAAGTGGTAATCATTGGGCAATTTTCTTCTTGATATGTACGATAAGCTTTATGCAGACAAGGAGGAATGCAAAAGATGAAAAAAATGACAAAATGGGCATTACCATTAAGCCTACTAATAACGGTAGGTGTTTCAAGTGGAGCAATGGATGCTTCGGCTAAAACAGTCAATAATGATGCAGCGAAGCAAACTTCATTGTCAAATTGTGATTGGCAATATAATCAGGCATATAATTGGGTGAAACTTTCTAATAATTCATTTGCCCCATTTGATGTGAAAAAGTTAAGCAAGGCTGAATTAGAAAAGTATTTAAATTCACTATATCAAGAAATACCAAATACTAATTCAGACAAGAAAACCACTCAAAACACAGGTTCAAATAAGGGAACATCCAACACGGATTCCAACAAAGGAACCACTCAAAATACAGGATCAGACAAAGGAACACCAACGACTGATTCTAATAAAGGAACCACTCAAAACACAGGATCAGATAAAGGAACACCAACGACTGATTCTAATAAAGGAACTACTCAAAACACAGGTTCAAATAAAGGAACATCCAACACGGATTCCAATAAGGGAACCACTCAAAATACAGGATCCAAGGAAACAACACCAACGACTGATTCTAATAAAGGAACTACTCAAAATACAGGATCAGACAAAGGAACATCCAATACAGGTTCTAACACTTCAACATCAACGAATTCAAATAGCTCATCTGTATCACAATTTGAACAACAAGTAATTACTTTGACAAATGCTGAACGTGCAAAAGAAGGGCTTCCAGCATTACAAGCTGATACAACATTGATGAAATCAGCAAGAGCAAAATCAGACGATATGGCAAAAAATAATTATTTCTCTCATACTAGCCCAACATACGGTTCACCATTCGATCAAATGAAATCACTTGGTATTTCATATAAATCAGCAGGTGAAAATATCGCACAAGGTCAAAAAACACCTCAAGAAGTTGTACAAGCTTGGATGGAATCTCCAGGACACCGTGAAAATATCATGAATGCTTCATACACTCATATTGGTGTGGGCTATTCATCAAATGGTAACTATTGGACACAACAATTTATCCAAAAATAATGATAGAATCATAGCCACATCATGATCTATCAGGAACTTTCTAAAAAGTATTGTTCTACAAGATAATATTTCAGCTAGTTCATAAGAATCTGCTCATTCTATTTTTTAGAAATGAGCAGATTTTTGTTTAGTCAGTGTATATTTGTTGAGTTGGAGATGTTACTTCTTTTTCTCTTTTTGCATGGATTAATTGTGCTACAATAATAAGAGCTATAGATAAACACGGATGCTTGCCGATTGGTATAATGAGCATCCAAAATACGAAGAGTATGTGGACAATTTATTTAATAGCATTGCGTTTACTTGATAGTAAGAGATTAAAATCAACTTCAATAGATGATTATTTAAGCGACAAGAATCGGAAACATGAATTCTTTTTAGTATATTCCTCATTAATGGGTAGTGCACTTTTCACTCCAAGATTCAATTCTTATTGAATAGGATATGTATCTTTTATAAAAGTGATTCGTATAGTAGAATAAGTACTTGTATCTAGCTAAGTGTGCTAGCTGCTCGAGACCTTTCAATTTGTCGCTCGAAAGCTGAGAAAGTTTTCGATTTGAGCTTTCTAACGCTGTTCGCACCTAAATGAGCGATTTCCGCTTTTAGTAGAATAGGAGAATTATTATGACTAAACAAACTGTAATATTAACTGGTGGTGGTACTGCTGGCCACGTTTCACTTAACCAAGCAATCATACCTTCTTTTTTAGAAAAGGGATATGATGTTCACTATATAGGGTCAAAAGAGGGCATTGAAAAAGATATTATTGGTCAGGCTTTCCCTGATTTGCCGTACCATTCAATTTCGAGTGGTAAATTCCGACGTTATTTTTCTTTGAAAAATTTCACAGATCCTTTTCGTGTCTTTGCAGGAATTTCACAAGCATTGTCTATTATTCGACGCGTGAAACCGGTTATTGTATTTTCAAAGGGTGGCTTTGTTTCTGTGCCAGTTGTCATAGCAGCCAAACTTTCTGGTATTCCGGTTGTATCCCACGAGTCTGATGTAACACCGGGTTTAGCGAACAAACTTTCATCGCCATTTGCTTCACATGTTTTTACTGTGTTTAAACAAACGCTGAAACACTTACCATCTGAAAAAGCGACATGTACAGGCTCGATTATTCGCCCAGCATTATTTGAAGGAACAAAAGAAAAGGGCCTTGAAATGTGTGGCTTTCGCAATGGTAAAGAAACGATTTTAATTATGGGTGGAAGTCAAGGATCTAAATTTATCAATGATGCTGTTCGTTCGAATATCGTTGAATTGTTGAAGGATCACAATATCATTCATTTGTGTGGAAAGGGAAATTTAGACGAAGCACTTGTGAATATGCCAGGATATAAACAATTTGAATATGTTACAACTGAATTGCCTGATCTATTGCATGCTTCCGACTATATTGTATCTCGAGCAGGTTCTAATTCCATTTTTGAATTTTTAGCTTTAGAAAAACCAATGTTATTAATTCCACTTTCTTTGCAAAAATCTCGTGGTGATCAGATTTTGAATGCGGAACTTTTCTTTGAACAAGGTATCGCCGAGGTTTTGCAAGAGGAAGAACTGAATAGCCAAAGCTTTATGAAGGCCATGGAGGCATTAGAGAGTCATAAAGATTCACTGATCAAAAACATGCGTGAAGCTGAATCGCCAAAAACACCAGATGAAATGGCGGACTTAATCCTCCAATATGCCAATAATAAAAACTAAAAATACAAAGAATGTCGTCAAAGTTAGCATTTTGCCTTTGGCGGCATTTTTGTTGTCTAGCTTAGCTACCCTCAGACGGGCAAATGATAGAATAAGCACTTTTATGTAGGAGAGTGTGAGCTAAAAAATGCTGTATGAGATCTGATTGTATATCCGGACTAAGATAGTAAAAATCCCAAAACAAAAAACCAATTAGCCACCTTTCAAATGATGAGCTAAATGGTCTTTTATATATTGTATAAACAGGAAGATTCCCAACATCGAAACTTCAGTGGAAGCAGGATACGCAAGGACAACTGCCTGTAAAAAACTGGATTGTTTCAACTAACATCCGGTGGGGGGATGAAGAAAATCCCCACTGATGGAAGCTTTACTTTATCCAATGCTAGTAGCAAGTCGAAATGGTCACACTTTCATCATTTTTACATTGCCTGTTCTGATGAGGCGCCATTTTGAGAAGCCATATATAAATAAAATGTGTCCTTTTGGATTTTAAATAATTCAAACTGTTTTTCACCTTTGTTTATTTCTTCATATAGAGATGGATGGCTTTCTTTAGCATCTGTAACATAGCTGAGTTTAGAAGTAGCACGCAGAGATTTTGCATTTTCCTTTCGAATCTTTAGAAAGACACACTGAAAATCTAATTCAAAAAATAATTCTTTTAAAAATAATTCTTTGGATTTTTGATTGTAACCTTTTCCTTGGAACGGGACGCCAATCCAAGTACCTAAGAATCCAGCTCCATCTTGCACATCATAGAGAGTGATGGTGCCAATTGGTTGCCCCCAATCATCTGTGATCGTACGTGAGACTACTTTTCCATTTTCTTCGTCTTCTATTAATTGGCTTGTCATAAACCAAAATTCGTCTGCTGTCTTAGCCTTTTGACGCACAAAAGGGAAGACAGATGGATGACTTAACAACTCAAATAACTCATTGCATTCGTGCAATTCACGTCGTTTAATCATACTGAACGCCTCCTTTTCAGGGGTGAACTGGTCATCCGATTCTACCCCGCTCGAAATTTTTCATTTAGTAATGCATAAAAAATTTCGGGGTGGGAATCGAACCCACTAGAACCAGTGATCACTGGTGGCGCACCATTTGCCTTCCCTATTATTGACTCTCATAAAAATAGGAATCACTTATGAAATTATTTTGCACTTTTACTATACTAAGATTTAAGAAAAAAGCAAAGGAAAAACCGTTTTATCCCGCTTTAACGGGCAGTAAGACCCCCATCTCAAGAGATAGAGAGAACCGAGAAAGATAGATGGGGGATGAACTGCCCGTAAAAGTCCGATTGGTTCGGACGGGCAAGATGTTGGTCCCTCAGGTGTTGCCACAGGACGTGGCGCTTTTAACCTGAGTTCCTCTATTTCAGTGTGGGGGATGAAGAAAACCTCACTGATGGAAGTTTCACTTTATCCATCAAGTCAATTTTGTGAAATTTTTTTCAGTATCAAAATATAAACATTTAAAAGGTAATAAAAACTTCTTATTCAGATTTGCATATTTCATTACAGAGGAACGCGCATCTAGCGAACTTGGGATTACCATTTCCTGCGGGGATTCAGCTCAAACTTTTCCCATACATTGAATAGGCTTTACTGAATCGACAGCACATGAAGGAAATGAGTATACGAGACGGTACCATCTTCCACTTCATAATCTTAAATAATGGACATCTTTAAACGTTCGTATTTTTCCATAAATTCTGTATGATGAAATTGCTTTAAATAGTAAAAAAATAACTGTTTTTATGAGTAACGGATATTTGCTAAAATAGATAATAAATATATTTTTATTTTCCCTGAAATTTGCAAAAATATAATCGATAGTTGTAAAATAATATAATATTCACATTTTAAGAAATGGTGCATAGATAAATATAACCATTTTATTTTAATTTTATCGGAAATTTTCTTGTTTCTAGTAAGAAAGGCGAATTTTACGCTTTGCAAGGTGTGCTATTCAGTTGTATGCTTATTTGAATAGAATTATGATGGGAATAGAGAATGGGGGACTACTAGTGGTTTTAGATTTATTGAAAGTACATGGTTCGGGAAATACATTTTATTTATATGAAACAGATGATGAGGCATCTGTTGATTGGATATCTTTAGCTAAATGGCTTTGTGCAGATGCAAATCATGGTGGCGCGGATGGCTTGTTACTTGTAGCACCCTCAGAAAAAGGAATCGCTAAAATGCGAGTGATCAATGCGGATGGTACGGAAGCTTCTATGTGTGGAAATGGCTTACGCTGTGTAGCGCGCTATGTTTTAGAAAAAAACGATTTATCTGAAGGGCTCATTGAAACGATGAAGGTAACTTTACACGTTGCAAAAGAAGAGCCGTTGTTTAATGGTGTACCTACATATGGTGTTGAAATCGCACCTATATCATTTGAACTTTCATCATTGCCCATGAAAGTAGAAGACAAAACAACTTTTATCGATACAGTATATGATCAATTAGCAGATGATGTGGCTTTTACGGCTGTCTCAGTACCCAATCCACACTTAATAGGATTTGTTTCAAAAGAAAAGATAGAAAATAAGGATCATCAGGAAAATTTAGCAGCTTATTTGAATGGGCCAAATCCAATTTGTCCAGATGGAGTCAATGTAAGTTATGTTTATCCAATCAGTCAGGACGAAATATACGTACGTACATTTGAAAGAGGAGTTGGATTTACAAATGCATGTGGTACTGCAATGACGGCTTCTGCATTAGTTTCAAGAATGTTAAAACATACAACAGAAGAAAAAATTACAGTATTCAATCCTGGAGGCTTTGTTCAATGTTTCGTAGAAAAAGATCAGGATGAATATAAGTTGAGATTGGTAGGAAACGCTACATTTGTAGGGAAGTATAGTTTAGAAATTAAAGACGGACATTATTCTTATATAGACATTGATGATACAAATGAACAACAATCCTATAATGCACTTATTGAATTTGCAAAAGAAAAGTTAGCTACACAGTTTACCGTTGTTTGACATGAGGTGGCACTATGGCAGAAACGTTTATAACGAAAGAACAATTTAATACACTTTATGGAGCAAATAAAGAATTTGTATATTTTATGGAATTCATAGAAAATGATTTTCGATATGTTTATATCAATCGTTCAGCTGAATATGTATTTGATACGAATCCAGAAGGCAAATTCTTATCTGAAATGGTTCAAAATTCAGATGTTCAAAATAAAGTGAAAGAATATTATTTGACAGCAATCGCTACAAGGCAACAAACAACATTTCGAGATTTTTATTTATTCTCTGAAAAAAAGAGTGCGAACGAAACGGTCTGTACACCTATTTTTCAAGAAAACCATATATATATATTGGCAGTTACAAGTAATATACACGATCAAAAAAAATTAGAAGAGAAATATCTATGGTTAGAATCATTATTTGAAGATAAAATCAATCCCACCGTCATTTTACTAAAAGACTTCACTGTTTTTGATGTAAATCTAGTTTATAAAAAAGTGTTTGGCTGTCCACTTACAGAACAGCAAGAATTTTTGAAATCAGATTTTATCAATCCAGATGATGAAAAAAAGTATTTTCAATGTATTAAAGATACTTTTAACGGGAATGTTTCATCTCCTGCTATTTTTTCTCATAGGAAGAGTTCAGGAGAAGTGGGGGACTTTCTAGTCGGTTTTTCTCCTATTAATATGGAGAATCAGGTTGCTGCTATTAGTATTCAATGGCAAGAGCTTGGGAGTAAGGTACAGTTAAAAAAAGATTCCATACAAACTACGTTATTGTTAGATAGCTATAGGGAAGCCTTAAACGCAGCTGCAAATATATGCATCACCGATAAAAATGGAGTTATTGAATTTGTGAATACGGGATTTGAAAAACAAACGCAATTTCATGCAGATGAGTTGATTGGAAATACAAATGCATTGTTAAATTCACGTAAGCATTCCCAAGAATTTTACCAAAACTTGTGGAACACTATTCTAAGTGGAAAGCTATGGCGTGGTGAAATGTGCAACCGCACAAAATACGGTAGAATGTATTGGACGGATACGACGATAGTGCCTATCAAAAATATCAATGGTGATATAACCCATTTTTTAGGGATAAGTTTTGATATCTCTGAAAAGAAAGCGATTATGACCAATCTACGCAATGTGGAAAAGCTTTTCCGTTTGATCACAGAACATACAAGTGATTTTATTGTCATTACTAGTGAAGATGGAATCATTCAATATGTATCTTCAACGCACGAAGCACGTCTGGGATATGAAAAAGAAGAGTTATTGGGAAAGTTTTATTTTGACTTATTAACGAAAGAAAGCAGCATCTTCTTACAAAATGAGTTGAAGCAAATCAAGAAAATAGGAAATTCTAAGATGGAGTTGGAAATCTTAGCGAAGGACGGGCGTAGACATTGGATAGAAGCGCAGATTTCTGCTGTCAAAGATTTTGATCGAAAAGATGAATATCAATTTGTTTCCGTTGCTAGAGAAATTACGGAACGCCGTGAAATGGAAAAACAATTACGTTTTCTTGCCTATCATGATAGTTTAACGATGTTGCCGAATAGAAGATATTTATTAGAAAAATTTGATGAATTAGCGGATGATGCTAATTCGTCGGGGAGATCGATCGCCGTATTATTGATTGACGGGGATAATTTTAAACGTATTAATGATGAATACGGGCATAATATTGGTGATGAATTTATTAAAAATTTTGGTAAAGCATTATTATCAAGCTTAAGAGATACAGATATAGTTGCTCGTATAGGTGGAGATGAATTTGTTATCATTTTAACGAAGATATCCTTGAACCTTTCAAAAAGAAATAGTCAAATCGAAAAAACGATTAAACGGATTCAAAAAATCCTTCGTAAGGGATGGAGAATCAAAGGAGAGCATTTCGCGCCAACATCATCCATTGGTATTGCTTGTTATCCTGAGGATGGTCTTGAAATTTCGCTACTATTAGATAAGGCAGATACGGCATTATATTATGCTAAAAAAATATCTGGTAAAGATTCATATCATTATGCCGATATGCCAACTGGGAATGGTGGCGAATAATATGCATAAATCTATTCTATTGGTTGAAGATGAAAAAAATATTGCACGATTCATTGAATTAGAATTGAAGCATGAGCAGTTTGATGTGACAACTTGTTATAATGGTCGCGAAGGACTGCAACTGGCACTTGATGAGAACAATCATTTTGATGTGATACTATTAGATGTTATGCTTCCAGAGTTAAATGGCATTGAAGTGTGTAGAAGAGTCAGAAGTCATTCTGAAGTGCCGATTATCCTTATCACAGCTAGAGATGCGGTGATGGACCGGGTAGCGGGACTCGATGCAGGAGCAGATGATTATATCGTCAAACCGTTTGCGATTGAAGAGTTACTTGCTCGCATTCGTTCTATTTTAAGAAGAACAAGCAAATCGGTAAAAAAACCGCAACTGTTGCAATATAAAAATATTACGATCAACCAAGATGCCTATAGTGCATCTGTCGATAATTGCCCATTAGAGCTAACAAAAACAGAATTCGATTTATTAAGTCTCCTCATGACCAATAAAAATCGTGTATGTACAAGAGAGCAAATTCTTGAAAAGGTATGGGGTTATCAAACGGATGTAGAGACAAATGTTGTAGATGTTTATATCCGTCATCTACGATCAAAGTTGCCAAAAGAAGCGAGTTCTTACATTGAAACGGTAAGAGGGGTTGGGTATGTGATGAGAGAATGAAAAATCTAATTACCATTTCTTTCAAAAATCAATCTCTAAAAACAAAGTGGGCGCTCACGTCCGCTTTTGTTATTTTCATCAGCTTTGCCATTATTTGTTCCGTGTTGTATTGGTCGTTGCATATGTGGCTATTATCCGAACAGCGTCAAACTGTTAACCGTACAATGGATGATTTAACCGTTTTTTTTGAGTCTCAAGGAAATACGATTACCCTTGATGATATTCAGGCCAATAAGGGATTGATGAACTCCATTATCGACAAAGACCAAACTGTACGAATACTTAACAAAGATGGAATCGAGATTTTGCGTATCAATGATACTGTTTCTGAAATTCCGGATATACCAAACAAAATATTCACAAAAGGATATGTCGTCAATAAACAAAAAATTGCAGGAACTGAAAGCTTTGTTGCAACTGGGAAAATACAAATAGGACTTTTCCAGGGGTATATTCAATTGACCCATCCTTTAACATCCTTTCACTCGCTCATGAATTATTTACTGATGGCCATGCTGATCCTTGGGATAGGTGCGCTAGTGTTATCCGCATATATTGGTTATGTTTTGGCAACAGTGTTACTAAGATCTTTACATGATTTGCGCCAAGAGATGACGACCGTTGCAGAGAAGGGATTTGAAGCACCTATTCAAATGGAATACAACCAAGATGACGAAATTGGCGATTTATTGCGCGTATATCGTAAAATGATGGGGGAACTAGAACAATCCTTTCTTTTACAACAACAATTTATCTCAGATGCTTCTCATGAGCTTAGAACGCCTATCCAAGTTGTAGAAGGACATTTATCATTGATTCAAAGATGGGGGAAAGACGATCCAGAGATTTTAAATGAATCACTTGGAACGGCTTTATCGGAAATTAAACGTATGAAAAATTTAATAGAAGAAATGCTAGAACTAGCAAGAGGTCAATCAAATGAGCATGATGGAATATGTGATATATGGGCCGTCACAAATGAAATTATTCAAGAACAGACCATTCTTCACTCAGATGTAACGATCCATATAAATGATCAAAATCTGACAAAATCATCTGTAGCTATTTCTCAAAATGCTTTTGGACAAATCATGCGAAACTTATTACAAAATGCGATTCGCTATTCCGATGATCAAACGACTATTCAAATTTACTTGACAAATGACCTGAAGCATTGCAAAATCGAAGTCGAAGATAACGGTATTGGCATTGCTGAAAATGATCTACCCCATATTTTTGAACGGTTTTATCGAGTGGATGAAGCACGCTCAAGAGATGAAGGGGGTACAGGTTTAGGGCTCAGTATTGTCAAGATGTTGGTCAACAAGTATGGCGGTAACATAACTGTAACTAGTAAGCTGGGAAAGGGAACAAAATTCAAGGTAATACTACCCTTTGAAAAATTATGATTTTTGTAGAAATTATTCGCTAATTCCATCATTCAAGATAAAAATTGCTCAATTCGTAACAAAAACATTGAATTTTTTATGAAGAGTAGTAAGATTGAAAGGAAAAATGTTCTTCCAGCTTACAACAATACATACGTGTATCTTCAGCAGGAAGAAATGTAAATTATAGTGGATTTTCAGAATTATTCTTTTAATTAATGGAACTGCCACTTGGCAAAAAACTTGGAGGTTATTCTCATGTCAAACAATGTTTCACTCGCAAGCTCTCCGTGGTCTGCTTTTTCAGGTCCAAACCTTGGCTATGTGATGGATATGTATGAATTATACTTAACATCTCCTGAAGAAGTAGACGCTGATCTTGTGGCACTTTTTGAACAATATGGCGCACCTGTTGTAGAATCAATTGAAACAACAACTAAAAATGTGGATTCAGTTAATATTGAGAAGGCATTAGCTGCTGTAAAATATGCTGATGGAATCCGTGCGCATGGTCATTTAGCTGCTGATATCTATCCATTAAATAACCAACAAAAAGACACAACAAGCATTGAAGCATCAACTTATGGATTAACTGATCAGGATTTAGTGAATATCCCTGCTTCATTCTTATTAAACGACATTCCTGTAAACGTTCACAATGGCTTAGATGCTATTAATTACTTGAAATCGATTTATACAAGTAAAATTGCATATGAATTCGATCATGTTGTTGATAAGAAAGAAAAACAATGGCTTCAATCTAAAATTGAAAATGGCTCACTAAATGCAAAATTCTCTTCAGATGAGAAAAAAGCAATCCTTTCCATGTTAAATAAGGTTGAAGGTTTCGAACAATTCTTGCACAAGACTTTCGTAGGTGTTAAACGTTTCTCAATCGAGGGTGTGGATGCATTAGTTGTTTTAATCGATGAAATTATTCGTCGTTCTGAGGAACAAGGTTCAAAAGATATTATGATCGGTATGGCACACCGTGGTCGTTTGAATGTTCTAACTCACAATGTTCATAAACCATATGAAATGATGTTAGCTGATTTTGCTCACGTACCAAGTGAGTTATTTGTACCAAAGGATGGTTCTTTAATTGCCACCAAAGGATGGTCAAATGATGCAAAATACCACTTAGGTGCAACATACAAAGCACCAAACGGTACAACCATTAAATTAGCATACAACCCATCTCACTTAGAAGTAGTAAGTCCAGTGGTTAATGGCCAAACTCGAGCTGCGCAAGATGATACTTCTAATCCAGGTCTTCCTGTTCAAGATACTGCAAAAGCTTTATCGATCCTTGTTCATGGTGATGCAGCCTTTGCTGGTCAAGGTATTGTAACGGAAACATTAAACTATTCCCGCACAAAAGGTTTCAATACAGGTGGTTCAATCCATATTATTGCGAATAATATGATTGGTTTCACAACTGAACGTTATGATTCACGTTCTACTGTTTATTCTTCAGATCCAGCAAAAGGCTATGAGGTTCCAGTTATTCATGTCAACGCTGATTCTCCAGAAGAAGTTGTACAAGTAGCACGCTTTGCTGTTGAATATCGTGTGAAATTTGGAAAAGATATTCTAATCGATTTAATCGGTTACCGTCGTTATGGTCATAACGAAATGGATGAACCAATGATTACTAATCCAGAAATGTATAACATCGTACACCAACATGACACCGTTCGTGCTTTATATGGTAAAAAGTTAGTTTCTGAAGGGATTGTAACAGATTCAGAAGTTTCTAAACTTCAAGCAGATGTGAAAGCAGAATTACAAGCTGCACTTGACCATATAAAAGAAGTTGGTCAAGGTAAAGTATCTAGTCATGAAATGCCAGATGCAGTGAAAAATGGTTTTACAGAAGATATTGAAACTGCAGTTGAAAAAGAACGCTTAGAAAAAATGAATGAAGAACTTCTTGCTTTTCCAGAAGACTTCCATCCGTTCAAAAAATTGATTAAAATTTTAAATCGTCGTCGTGATCCATTTAAAGGCAAAGGTAAAATCGACTGGGGTCATGCTGAAACGCTTGCATTTGGTACGATTCTTCAAGATGGTCATCCAGTACGTATTACAGGTCAAGATGCCCAACGTGGTACTTTTGCTCAACGTCACCTTGTTCTTCATGATGAACAAAATGGTCATGAAATCGTGCCATTGCATCATATTTCAGGTTCTAATGCTTCATTTGCTGCAATCAATAGCACATTATCAGAAGAATCTATCGTAGGTTATGAGTATGGTTACAACTTAGAAAACGAAAATGCTCTTGCCATTTGGGAAGCACAATATGGTGACTTCGCGAATATGGCGCAAGTTATGTTTGATAACTTCATCTCAGGTACACGTTCTAAATGGGGCGTTAAATCTGGTGTGGTTATTTCATTGCCTCACTCAGCTGAAGGTCAAGGTTCAGAACATACAAGCGGTCGTTTAGAACGTTTCTTACAATTATCAGCTGAAAATAACTGGACAGTTGTGATGCTTTCAAGTGCAGCTAACTACTTCCACCTATTACGTCATCATGCAGCTACTCTTGGAACAGAAGCAGTTCGTCCATTAATCATGATGTCACCAAAATCACTCCTACGTAATCAAATCGTAGCAGCTGATGTAGAAGAGCTAACAACTGGCAAATATCGTACTGTAATCGAACATCCAACAACTGGTAAAGATGCAGATAAAGTTGAAAAAATCGTATTTGCTTCAGGTAAAGTGGCAATTGACATTGCTGAAAAAGTGGGCAATGGGGAAGGCTTTGAACACCTACATTTAGTCCGTGTTGAACAACTATATCCATTCCCTAAAGAAGAGATTACTGAAATCCTTGCAAAATTCCCTAATGCTAAAACACTTGCATGGGTACAAGAAGAACCTAAAAACATGGGTTCATGGTTCTTTGCAGATCCATTCTTACGCGATTTAGCAGCGGATGATCAAGAAGTTGTTTACATTGGCCGTCCAGAACACTCTAGCCCAGCAGAAGGCGATGCAGATTCTTATAAAGAAGCACAAGCAATCGTTATCGAAAATGCAGTGGCTCGTAAATAGTGCAAACTACTAAAGGAGGAAAATACAGTGGCAGACATTATTGTTCCAGAATTAGCAGAATCAATTACAGAAGGTGAAATCGTACGTTGGGTTAAAAAAGTTGGTGACCACGTAGATAAAGGCGAGTTCATCGTAGAATTAGAAACAGATAAAGTTAACGCTGAAATTATTTCCGAAGAAGAAGGCGTACTTACAGAAATCTTAGCCAATGAGGGCGACGTTGTAGAAGTCGGCGCAGTAATCGCAAAAGTTGAAGCAGGCGCAGCAGCTGCAGCACCAGCTCCACAACAAGCACCGAAAGAGGAAGCGCCAAAACAAGAAGCAACAAAAGCAGAAGCGCCAAAGGTTGAAGCTAAACCAGCTGCAGCTCCTATAGTAGAAGAAACACCTTCCACTGAACGCGTCATTGCAAGTCCAGCAGCACGTAAACTAGCTCGCGAAAAAGGCATCGACTTAGCAGCCATCTCACCAGTAGATCCTCAAGGTCGTGTACGTGTTCAAGATGTAGCTGCATATGGTAGTGCTCCAGCAACTCCAGCAGCACAACCAGCAGCTCCAAAAGCAGCACCTGCATCAACCGCTAAAGCTGTTGACTCATCACGTGTAGAAGCAGTGAAAATGACTCGTCGTCAACAAACCGCTGCAAAACGTTTACTTGAAGTATCTCAATCAACAGCAATGCTTACTACATTCAACGAAATCGACATGACAAATGTTATGGCACTTCGTAAACGTAAAAAAGAAGCATTCCAAGAAGCTCACGATGGCACTCGTCTAGGATTTATGTCATTCTTTACAAAAGCAGTCACTGCAGCTCTTAAAAAATACCCAGCAGTCAATGCTAAAATTGTTGGTGATGAAATCCACTACAACAAATTCTATGATGTTGGTATAGCAGTAGCAACTCCAGACGGATTAGTCGTACCAAATGTTCGTGATACAGATCGTAAAAACTTTGCTGAAATCGAAGCTACAATTGCAGAGTTAGCAATAAAAGCACGTAACAAAAAATTATCCCTTCAAGATCTTGAAGGTGGCTCATTCACAATCACAAACGGTGGTGTCTTTGGTTCATTAATGTCTACACCTATTATCAATGGTGACCAAGCTGCCATCCTTGGTATGCACAACATCGTAAAACGTCCAGTCGCAGTAGGCGATGAAATCCAAATTCGCCCAATGATGTACGTTGCATTATCTTATGATCACCGTCTTATCAACGGTAAAGAATCAGTTGGATTCTTAAAAACAGTCAAAGACTTAATCGAAAACCCAGAAGATCTATTACTAGAATCTTGATCTGACGGGCTTTATAAAGCTTTTCCGAACCTATCGCTTACACTCAGACCACCCTTTCAATAGGGTGGTTTTTTTGTTATTTTGGCTTTTTGACCACCAAAGCTTTTTTTCTTGGGCTCGTTTAGGTAACTAATGAGTAAATTTGTGGTCTTTCTGATGACTTCGGTTCTTGTAGTATTATATTTCGCGATTATCTCTTCCTCAATTGATTAAGTTTTGTCACTACAAAAATCGTAGTATCTAGCATGAGTAATTAATGGGGTAATTTTAATGCTATTATTATAATGACATTTGTGAATAAATAAGTAAATTATGGATTAGTGGTCTAAAAAGCTTACTACCAAATAAAAATTTAATATTATATGTTTTTTTAGGTGAACACTTCTTGATAGGCAGAAAAGGGTTTGGCTAGGTCCGTCACAGTAGGAAATACTGGTCACTAGTTTCTATGCACTATTTTTGATATTTAATTAGGTAGGAGGGTACATATCCAATTGATGATAAAATTGTTTAATTCAAAATGGATCAAACTATCACATCATATGGTAGATATATAAGAATAAAACAAGGGGCTGGGAGATAAGTTGAAAATAAAACCGCATGAAATCAAGACTTTTAAATTTGATTTCATGCGGTTTATTTATTTTAATAAGTTTTTGTCCAGGCTTCTTTATTAACTAATTGCTAAAGGGTTAATAGTCTCAATCCATTCTTCTCTTAAAGACCATTTGAGGACTTGAATATCATAATTATTAAATGAAGTAATAAATTTATTTGATATTTTAGCATTTAAGTCATTCGCTAAAATAATTTGAGATGAGTCAGCCCGAAAATCTTTAATATCAATAAATGATAATAAAGGATATTTATAATTTTCTGAAGTGGGTTTATTAATGGCTTTAATAATGCGCTCTGGTTTATTTCCAAATGCAGGAATAACAAAGTCAAACTTATTATCGTTACCACTTTTACCAGGAAAACTAATATTCGGTGTATTTAATATTTTCTGTTCTTTGAAATAATCTTCAACTTCTTGAAAGAATATGTTTGCAACCGCATTTCTACTGGTCATCAGCATATCAGAAACTCTTAATATACATTGCAATAAGTTTAGTTGCTTAGCAGGATAATCTTCAAGACGTTGAAATTCTATCTTTAATTCTTGAGTAGTTGTATCTATTTGAACCCCAAAAATATTCAAAGTAGTATTTAAAAAACTTTGACGTTTATCGGATTTGTTAAAATCAATACCCAAAATTTCCAATTCATTCATAGTGTATCCGTCGTCAGATAAAACAAATGAATTGTTTTCTCCTTTAATTAATACTAACTGTAAAAAATCATGGTGAATATCAAAAAATGGAGTAGTAATCTCGATGAATTCGCCTTTATCTAGTAATTTTAAATTACTATTATTCCAGCTATTATATATTTCTTTTAATTCTTCGATCATACAATACACTTCCTTTAAAATAATTCATTTTGAATTATATATCGATATTCGTTAATATTCCCTATATTACACCGTCTCAAAAAAAGACGCAATATGCTAATAATGTCTTTCATTTCTTCATCAGATAAGAAAAATTCTGCAACTTCTGTGTTTAATGGATAGGCAATACTAGATCCAAACTCTGGATGAGCTATATGTAAATGCGGGCAAGGAATCACTTCACCTGAATAAGGAAAATCTCCAATAGGATTAGGATGATCAGGTCCTAAAATGTCTAATCTTAAAAGTGTAAAATCTTTATGATTAGATTCACGTAATTGTAATGTAAACTTTGGAAGTTTATTACCTTTTCTGTTTACATCAATTATAAATTTATTATTCCTACTTAAAGCATTTAATTGCAATTGTTCTTTAGGATTTGGAAGTTTTATTATATTATTATCCTCAATTAGCCTTTTTAGACTATGTATAAGAGATTGTATCGTTTGAAATTCCATTGTTTATAAACCCCATTTCCAATTTATATACTAATGAAAAAATAAATATTTAAAAGATATGATGCGTGCATTATTTAGTACCAAAATTTTTTATTCATATCCATATAACCAGTTTGATAATAGGCTGTTTTTGTTGGTTTAAGTTTTTTTGTTTTAATGACGTAACTGCCTCCGCAACTCATACACCAACTTTGAATATAAGCGTAAGAGTTTTTCTTTAACTTTATTTTCTTAATGGGGTGATCTTGAGCATGTGATGCACCTTTTTTAATTTTATAAATTGTTATGTGCTTTTCTAGTTTTACTTTTTTGTAACCCTTCCAATATGATCCGACTTTTGGTGAAGAGTAGGATGTAGCTTTTGCAGTATTTTCGCTTGAGATGGAAGGAAAAATAGGGACACAGCTTAGTAATAGGAAAGAAGTGATAAGAGATAGTGTCTTTAGTGATTTTTTCAAGAGAAGTCCTCCTTTAATAATTTAGATAATTTAATTCTCAAGTTTACAACTATAATTGAATAGAAATCTATGATTATTCCATTTAAAAGTTGTCAATTCCATACCTTATCTCAAAAATCATTCTCATAAACAATGCTAATTAGTTAGCCGCTTTTTCGTAAGTCTATGGCCATGTTTTAATAAATCTTTTTTTACTTGCATGTTACAGATTGTTCTTACAAGAATTGATTAACTACATTCGTAATTTGCTCTTTTGAATCCAAGATTTCTAGTGGATCATTAAAGTCAATAGTTGTACGTTCTTTATCAACCGTTGAATCGTTTAAAACTATAAAGTTTCTGTTTTTTTCAAAAAATACTCGCATTATCCATTTACGAATATTATCATCTAATAAAATATTAAAATAGCTTTTATTATCTCTATAAAAAATTCGTTCGGATGGTACTTCTTCACGTAATGCTACTTTAACTATTGAATAAACCTCTAGTTCTTCTTCCGTAGTGATAATAGAATCATCAATATCAGGTATCGCCTTTTCTTCGGTTTCGATTGGAATCTGAACTTTATTGTCAGCTGTTGATTTCAAGGCAGCATTCAATTTGTCATTGACTCTTTCTGTAATAATTTGAGTAAGTCCTTTTTTTATAATTGGCGTAAATTTTTCTAATGTACTTTTGGTTTTTACACCATCATAAATTTGATTTACTAAATATTTAACGAAATCATCATCTGGTTCTTCAAATTGCTCCTTGAGATAGTGTTTTAATGCACCTAAATATTTTAATTCGGAAGCAGTACTTGTAATACTATCTATATCAAAATTTTCTTTTCTAAACTTTGCAATTTCAATAATTTGTGAATCTCTTAGATCTAAAATATTAAATGTGAAGAACGGAGTGGCATCCATTTTATTTGATTCTTCTAAATCAGTAAAAAATTTATATTCAACACCATTAGTCAGAATTCCAAATTTTGCTGATGTAGTACCAAAATATCTAAAAAGTTGCGAATCATGTTTAACTAATTTTTCATTAATACTTTTGCATTCGATAAGGATCATAGGATTACCGTCAGAAAGAATAGCATAATCAACCTTTTCTCCCTTTTTAATACCAACATCTGCAGTAAATTCTGGTGTGAATTCTAATGGGTTAAATACATCAAATCCGAGAACCTGAAAAAAAGGCATAATTATTGCTGTTTTTGTAGCTTCCTCGGTATTAATCGAGTCTTTTAATGTTTCAATTCGTTTAGCTAAATTTCTTAACTGTTCTGTGAATTTTTCCATTTTGTTGCCTCCTAAAATTAACGATATAGTTTTATTTACATTGGGGATTTTAATATTGAACTTTAGCATTTAGAGTGGAGATATTAAAATCACCAAATTTTTAAATTTAATGTAGATTTTTGATAAAAGAAGAAAAATCATTCTTTTATTAGTTTGCAATTCCTATAAAATATGAATATAGTCGTAACATTGGAAAGATGGATAAACCAAATAGAATGAAAAAATGAATATTTTTTACAGCATTATATATTTTTTTAGGACACACTAATTCGTGTCCTTTTATGGTTGTCAGGGTATTAGTAGGTTTCCCAATAGATTAAACCTCACTTTTATCCTTCAAAATTTCCCACATCTTACGCAGCTTACGCAAATCTTCTTCCTTCGTTTTTGGCAATTCCTTATACCATTTTTCTAATGATGGATCATTAAAAAAAGCTTCGAATTCTTCATCATCTTTATTCACTAGTTGTTTTAGAGTATTTGAACGTCCTAGTAAATAATCAACAGATACCTCAAAATAATCAGCAATTTTTTCAAGAGTATCATAATCTGGTTTTCGCTCATCAGACTCGTAACGTGATAGTACTACATTTGAGACATTAATTTTTTTAGCAAAATCTTTTTGACTAATGTTATATTGTTCACGTAACTTCCTAATTCGTGTTCCTAAAGAGCTCATTAGAACCCTCCTTATACAACCACTATAATAATTATATTATCACTTACCAAGATGGTAAAAAAATAAAGTTGACTAAATGGTAATAAAAATATTAAATTTACCAAATAGGTAATGATATGGTATGACTATAAACTTACCAAAAAAGTAGTTGAAAGGTAGTAAATTATTTTTAAAATCCCCAAAAGTAATTAAGAAAGGATAAGAATATTTCTGTTGAACAAATGCCAAAATTATTAGGATATTTTGCTCTAACTTTTGGGGTGCAGCACCTTTGACACAACTCTTTTTTATACTACAAATGTCAGTAAGCGTACATAGATTATTCTACTTTCATAGACCAATTTCCATCAGCTGAAATGTTAAAATAATAAATTCCAGTATCTTCTACTTTTTGGACAGTAGAACCCTTGTAATTACCGATTTCATTAACTAATAGATTTGCTCCATTAGCTTGAACAACGAAATTGCTTTGTCCACTATGTGTAAAAGCAAAGGTATTAGCACCTGCATTTAATTTCATGAATACGACACTGTCACTTTTACCTCTTGCATTACCTTTGTAAAGTTTCTTTGGTATATATTGAGACATTTGAATAGATCAATTTCCATCAGCTGTTATATTAAAAAGATATTGTCCTGATTTTACATTATAAATTTGGCTACCATCATAATTACCGATTTCATTTACTATTAATTCGACAGGGTTAGCATTACTATCTAACAATTGAACAGCAAAGTTAGATCTACCTGTATGTTTAGCATGAATAATAACAAATCCATCTTTTAAATTAAATTTTTTTGTTGCAGAATCACCTGTACCAGATAATCTTAAAGCGGCTAAAGTTTTTTTCTTTTCTAAAGCAGCTTTTTTTCTAGCTTCGGTTTCAGCCTTTTTCTTGGCTTCAGCTTTCTTTTTTGCTTTTTTCTCAGCGGCAGCTTTTTCTTCAGCAGTTTGTTCTTTTACCTTTTCTGTTTTATCTTCCTTAGTAGTTTGTTCTGTTTTTGCATCCTCTTTTTTATTGTCATCATCGTCACTAAATATTGCATTACATCCACCGATAACAATAGCTATAATAATAATTAAACCAAGGCAACCAAAACAGCCTTGTAAAAATCGAGGCCACTGAAAAACTTACGTTTTTTATATTGTTAAGCAGTGATCAAAAATAAAAGGCGACTTTTGGTTCGATTTTGAACGGAAAGTCGCCTTTTTCTCTATTCTTTTTTACTCTTTTTCCTTCAAAATGGTCATAATTCGTTTGAGATTGACGGCGAATATAGCCATCGCTCCTTGCATGTTCATACCTAATAGACCCGCAGATGATGCTACATCATACCCGTGTCTGTGTTTTAATTCGCTATTCTTCGCTTCAATCTTATAACGAGATTTTGCTTTTTCTTTAAATTCCTCTGTATTTTGAAATATTTCTTGGTCCTTATGTTCTGTTGATTGAATCGATACCGAGTAGCTTTTACTCTTCGCTCCTTTTTTATAACATCCCTCTTGAAGAGGACAAACTTTACATTTTTCGATATCAAAAAAGTAAGTTAGCACTTGATTTTTCCCTTGGTTTTTCTTGCCTGTCCGTGCTTTTCGAGTAGCTAAATGTCCTGCTGGGCAGACAAATAAATCGGCATCCTTATTCAACTCAAATTCTTTTTCCTTTGGTCGTGTACCATCTGTAATGACTGGATTCAATTTTGATACTAATTGAATTTTGTTTTCTTTTGCGTAGTGAATATTCTCTTTTTCTGAATAAGCTGTATCCCCAATCACCGTGTCAATTTCCATCCCTGTTTCTTTGCTTTTTTCAATTAGTTCTTGTAGGTATTTTCCATCACTTTTTTCACCTGTGGTCACAATCGCAGCGGTAATCAATCTTTCATCACTCATCGCAATGTGTGTTTTGAAACCAAAAAATGAAGAATCCGCTGTTTTATGACCAATACGTGCATCTGGGTCTGTAGAGTAATGGAACTGTTCTGTATAGTCTTCAACCACTTCTTTTAAGACATTTAATTTTTCTTGAACTGCTGGGATATAAGCAATTTTCGGTTCATTTTCGATTACTGTAATGACTTCTTCACAATAAGCTAATTCATCTTTTACTTCGTTGGAAGTCGTTTTCGGTGGAAATTTTTCTTTCATGGATTCGTCCAATTGATAAACTATTTTTCGTACATTTTTTGATTTTTCCTGTAAAAATTCTTTCGGTGATTTTTGATTATATCGAGCTTTTGTATGTGTGGCATCCACAATAATCGATTTACTTTTGAGGATTTTCTTTTCTAATGCGATTTCAACCGTTTTCCCTATAAGCATGTCTAATAAACTCACGTCCTTAAGACGAAGTCTGCGGAATTTTGTCAGTGAACTTGGATCCATCACAGAATCTTCTGGTGACATATCTAAGAAATACTTAAATGACATATCGTATTTGGAACGTTCCACGACATCGATATCCGATATATCAAAAATAGCTTTTAATAATAAATACTTAAACATTCGAATCGGAGGTATTGCGTTACGCCCGTTGTCTAAACAGTATTTTGTTTTGAGCTCCTCTAAAATGAATGTGAAATCCACAAGTTCGTTGATTTGACGAAGCATATTTTCCTTAGGCACCACCATATCGTATATTGCCATGAATGGGCTAAGATTGAGAGATTCTTGGTTTGAAATCATTGGGTACACCACCTACATTTACTTCATTTAATTATACAGGAAAGGAGTTGCTTTTTTGAGAGAAAAAATCTTTTAGAGAAGAGAAAAGAGTGGGTTGGAGTGGAAAGCAACGACTCCTGCGGGAACAGCGCGAGCTGAAAGCCCTGCAGGAACGGAGTGACGAGGAGATTGAAGCCGTGCCCGCGGAAAGCGACTGCCTGGAACGGAGATCCACGGCTTCAAATGAAAAAGCGAGTAGGAGAACGATCAATTCGTTCTCCTACTCGCAATAAAGATCAGAAAGGACTTTTTCAGTGTCCTCGTAAAAATCCCGGCTCTTTTTTCTTTTCACTCATATGTATTCCCCCTAATTTAATATTCTTATCTCATATAGTATAATTTTTACAACAAAAAAAGGTCCCCACTTTTAACAACCTGAGGCCACTGAAAAAGTCCAATATTTCTATTTGGCAGTTGAAAGTTTGATAAATTCAAACTTTCAACTGCCAATTTACTCTATAATAGAATGAACAATATATGTAGGTGGTATCTCAATGCTCTCTAATCAGGAAACACTCAATCTTAGTCCCTATACAGCGATATACGATATAGTTGTGCCAAAAGACAATTTGCTTCGTCAAATCAATGAACTAGTCGATTTTTCTTTCATTTATGAAGAACTAAAAACTAAATATTGCCTTGATAATGGTCGGAATGCAATTTCTCCGATTCGTATGTTCAAATATTTATTATTAAAATCTATTCATGATTTATCAGACGGAGATTTAGTTGAACGTTCTAAATATGATATGTCGTTTAAATATTTCCTCGATATGGCACCTGAGGAGGATGTCATAGATCCGAGTTCTCTCACAAAATTTCGTAGGCTCCGTCTAAAAGATGCAGACTTATTAGAAATGCTTATTGGGAAAACAGTTGAAATTGCGCTGGAAAAAGGAATTATGAAGAGTCAGACCATTATTGTAGATGCCACACATACCAAAGCACGGTTTAATCAAAAAACGCCAAAGGAATTTTTACAAGAGAAGTCCAAAAATGTTCGAAAAGCCGTCTATCAAATTGATGAGTCTATGAAAAAGAAATTTCCTTCAAAAACCACTTCGAATGAGGTAAAGGATGAATTAAATTATTGCCAACAGCTTATTTCTGTCATTGATAAAGAACCGCAAATCGCTACGATTCCAGCAGTGAAGGAAAAGTTAAATGTACTAAAAGAGGGCGTAGAAGATTTTACAGAACATCTGAATTATTCTAGTGACCCTGATGCCCGTGTAGGGCATAAAACAGAAGATTCTTCTTTCTTTGGTTATAAAACACACCTTGCGATGAGTGACGAACGAATTATTACGGCTGCCGTTATTACGACAGGAGAAAAAAGTGACGGAAAATATCTTCAGACTTTAATCGAAAAAAGTAAAGAAACAGGAATGAAAGTGGATACAGTCATTGGCGACACTGCTTATTCAATGAAGGATACTATTACATATACGAAAGAAAATGAAATAGCTCTAATTTCAAAATTAAATCCTGTAATATCCGAAGGAACCCGAAAAAATCACTTTGATTATAATAAAGATGCGGGGATGTTTGTCTGCCCAGCAGGACATATGACCACTCAAAAGAAATATGATGGAAGAAAAAATTCAAAAAATAATCCCCGAATTCGATACATGTTTGATATAAAAAAATGCCAAGTTTGTCCTCTCCGTGATGGATGTTATCAAGAAGGTGCAAAATCAAAATCGTATTATGGAACGATTAAATCTACCGAACATAAGGAACAAGAGGAATTTCAACATACAGAAAAATTTAAAACGCTGGCAAAAACTCGCTACAAAATAGAAGCAAAAAATAGTGAATTAAAAAATAGACACGGGTATGATGTAGCATCATCTGCGAGTCTGTTTGGCATGGAGATTCAAGGAGCGACAGCAATCTTCGCAGTTAACCTCAAGCGGATTCTGAAACTTCTCAAAGAAAAAGAGGGAAAATAGATAAGGAAAAAGGTAGATTATCGTCTAAATACAGACGATAATCTGCCTTTTTTATTAATATGGATTAACGATAATAAAAAATCATGGGTTTTTCAGTGGCCTCAACAACCTAAAATAGAGGACTAAAAGCAACTAAAGTTACGATAAATTAATAATAAAATATAGAGTGGGTATGTCATAGCTACGGTGGTAAACTTAAATATTTAGGAAAAACTATGTGATATAATTAATCTAGGAAAAGTGTTATTCAATTTTTATAATGGGAGATGTGTCTATGAATAATAAAAAAGAAGGCTTATTTGCAATCGTATGCGCATTTTTCGTTATGTTTTCTTCAATGATTAATCCAGTAATCTCTGCTTCCATTGCAGTTGTTATTTTTATTGGATATGGAGTTTATAAATTAATTAAAAGTAAATCTAATTTATGAATTTGCCATTGTACTAAAAAAAGAGTGTTTGAGTTTAATAAGTAATTATGAATCCAGCATATTTTAATGTACGCCATAACAGGAACCTGATGTGCAACAAACGCGGTCGATCGGGTTATTTTTATGTCAAAAGTGACTTAAATTTATTAAAGGTGAATCCCTCTCTTTGTCGAAATCTAATAGAAAAGGGAGGAATAAATTATGAGATCACCGATTACGATAATAAAAGAAAAATCAAACAATAAATCGTGTTATTTCTGTTCGAGAAAAACTTCTGATATGAGAGTATATAAGAATGAGCATAATCAAAAAATCAAAGTTTGCCATTTATGTGTAGAATATGCGGAGAGACGCGCTTATCGAAAAGTTTAGGCCTTCCTTAATTCGTGGAGAAAACAAATAATTCACTAAGAAACCTTTTTTACGATGGTCGTTAGGTTTAGTTTAAGGCTTCTTTTATTTTGTCTAAGGTAAAGCTCGTGATCAAGTAATGTTTACTAAAAAGCATGTTGAAGAAATGTTTAAAGAAATTTTATCAGAATACCTTGGATAAGGCACATCTAATAAGGTGTGCTTTTCTTTATGCCCCCCACAATCAACTGTGGAGAGTTTTTATTCGCTGGATGGAGCTGTTGGTAGCATTCTTGGTTCATTATTTAGTCTAAATTTCCATCTTATTGGCTTTACTTAGCGCCTTTTCTATAGAAAGAAGGCGGCAGCATTGCAGAAAATCTACAACTGTTGGGAGTAAATTATGTTAAATGTTGTTGATGAGACATTGGAAAAATTTAAAGAAAACAACGATAAGAAAGAAGTTAAATAATCATGCTAATATGTAAAAAAGATATATCAACAAAGTTTCAAAGAATGTCTCCTTTTTGAAGATAAATTTATATTTGACCCTTTCACCTATCATTAAGCGGAGTTTCCCGTTTGTCGGATCAAATCTTTTAACACAGCATACGTTTATGCATCCAAATGGATATTACGAATGAATGTAGTTGTTTTTTGCGGAGGTTTAGGTTGGTTAAAATATCTGATGATATATTGAAAAAATACTTTATTGAACCTTAAGTAAGGAACATTACTATAAATGCAAAAAAAGACAGGTTTCCCTGCCTACTCATCTTTCTTATCTATCTTCTCAGCTATAGATTTTAAAATTTCATTCTTTTCTTGTTGAATTTTAAGAAATTTAATGAGAAACCAAATGACGAATACAACAGGAGCTATGTAAAAGAAGATTGTTATGATTGGAAAAATAATGACAACAGAAGATATTATTTCAGACATTGTATTCTCGACTATTGATCAAAGAGTAATAAAGGAATATAGACAAGATACTTTTTTCGACTGGGAATGGAAAAGAATTGTTGGTATCACTTACAATAGTAATCATTCTTATGATGTTTCTGTAAAAATTGAAATTCCTTCTAGAAATTTTGGTGATTATAAAGAAGATCTAGTTAAAGTAAGAATATTCCCATCTTGTGATAGTGACAAGTTAAATAAGTTGGAATGTAATCATTGGTTCAAGATTGAAATAGTAGATTATAAACATTTGTCTCCATAAAAATTTGCTCTTTGTTACTTGCTTTACCTTAATAAAATCAGTTGTTTTTTATTTCGCAATCTAATGTCATAACTCCTGATGGATAGCCCGTTATAAGATAAATTGGTATGTACATTAGTTAAATAGCAGTTATTTAATAACGAGAAATAGAGAAGGTTCAGTATTGAACACGAAACCAAAAGGTGGTATAATTTCGAATAAATAAAACTATATGGTTTCATTTTATAGTTTATAAAAGGAGAATACGATTTGGAAGTATTACAAGATATAAAAAAAACCGTTGTTTTAGAGGCTTCAATACAAAAAGTATGGAATACCGTATCAACTTCGGAAGGTATTGCGCTATGGTTTATGCCAAATGATTTTGAACCTAAAGTGGGACATAAATTCCATATTCAATCTCCATTTGGACCATCTCCGTGTGAAGTAATAGAGGTTGATGAACCAAATAAAATTTCTTTTTCATGGGATACAGATGGATGGATCGTTACATTTCTTTTAAAAGCATTAGATGACAAAACGGAGTTTACACTTATTCATAGTGGGTGGAAATCTCCTGATACTGTTCTTCCAAAAGCAAATGAGAAAAGTTCAGTTGTGCGTGACAGAATGGACAATGGATGGGATGGCATTGTTAGTGAGCGACTTCGAAAGGTTGTTGAAGAATAATTGACAGCCGCAAAACATGATGTGTTTCAAGCTATTGCCGATCCTACTAGGAGAGAGGTACTTCGACTGCTTGCTGATAAGGAATTACCTATCTCAGAAATTACATCTCATTTTCCTATTAGCAGGACAGCTGTTGCTAAACATCTTCATATACTTTCAGAAGCGAAATTGGTACGTGGGGAAAAAGTGGGTAGAGAAAAAATTTATCAATTACAGCCGGAAACATTAATAGAAGTCAAACAATGGCTTTCCTATTATGAACGATTTTGGGATAATAAATTGTCAATTCTTAAACACGTAGTTGAAAATGATGATGAAAATGGTTTTACAATGATTAAAGATGACTGTGAATAGTCTCAGCTGATATATGAGCAGTTATTGTAAATTATTTACTAAAATCACTTTTTGAATATTTTTAGCATTGACAAATTTTGTAGGATGCTTTAGATTTAATACTAATTTCAATTTAAAAAGCGAAGAAGAGGACACGAATCATTTTAGAGAAAATTGAAAGAGAAGGAAATCACCGGCTGAAAGTTTCCTAATTGGACGAAATGATTTACTACCTTGGAGCTGTGCTAGGAAACTAGCAACGTTTGCAGGCGTTATCTGCATTCAATGAGCTACGGATGCATGATTTTGTATTAGTAGGAATTTGGGTGGAACCACGGGTAATCAACACACGCTCGTCCCTTGTCGGACTAGCATGTGTTTTTTATTTTGCCTTAATGGCAACAAAATAGAAAAGGAGTGTTATAATGCCAAATCAACAAGTGTCAATTCAATTTCAAGATGGCAAACAAGTACAGTTTGCGAAAGGGATAACGCTAACCGATATTGCTAAAACAATTAGTCGAAGTTTAGCGAAAAAAGCCATTGCTGGAAGTGTAAATGAAACCACCTATGATTTGACGAGACCTATTCTAACCGACGCCCAAATTACCATTTATGATGCATATTCAGTAAAAGGATTAGAAGTAATTCGCCATTCTACAGCACACTTATTAGCGCAGGCTGTCAAACGTTTATATCCAGATGCTCATTTTGGAGTAGGTCCCGTTATAGAAAATGGATTTTACTATGATATAGAGATGGCACATCCATTAGTGCCAGAAGATTTAATCCTCATCGAAAAGGAAATGAAAAAAATTGTCAGTGAAAATCTAACAATCCATCGAAAAGAAGTAACAAGAGAAGAAGCGAAGCATCTTTTTAAGCATGATCCATTGAAACTAGAATTGTTAGCAGCCATTCCATCAGATGAGTTGATAACAGTTTATGAGCAAGGCGAATTTTATGATTTATGTAGAGGGCCCCATGTACCATCGACAAATAAACTACAACATTTTAAATTGCAGAATATTTCCGGTGCTTATTGGCGAGGAAATAGTAACAATCAAATGTTACAACGAATTGATGGTATTGCATTTGCTCATAAAGAGGATATGCAGAATTATTTCAAATTTGTTGAAGAAGCTGAAAGACGAAATCATCGTAAATTAGGCAAAGAGCTTGAATTATTTATGTTTTCAGAGGAAGCTCCAGGCATGCCGTTTTATTTAGCAAATGGGCAAATCATTCGGAATGAACTGGAATTATTCCTACGTAACATACAGACAGTGAATGATTATAGGGAAGTCCGAACACCTCTTATGATGAATCAGCGTCTATGGGAACAGTCTGGACATTGGCAGCATTATAAAGAAAACATGTATTTTACTCAGGTGGATGAACAGAAATTTGCACTCAAACCGATGAATTGTCCAGGTCATATGCTTATTTATAAAAATGATTTGCATTCTTATCGTGATTTACCCATTCGCATAGCGGAGTTTGGCCAAGTTCACCGTCATGAATTTAGCGGGGCATTGAATGGGTTATTACGTGTCCGAACATTTTGTCAGGATGATGCACATATTTTTGTGACACCTGAACAGATAGAGGATGAAATTACACTAGCCTTGAAAATCATTGAACACGTTTATCAAGTATTTGGCTTTGATTATGAAATTGAGTTGTCCACTCGGCCAGATGATTACATGGGTGATTTAACCTTGTGGAATCAGGCAGAACGAGCTCTTGAAAACGTGCTAATTAATTTAGGTTATAATTACAAAATTAATGCGGGTGATGGTGCCTTTTATGGACCAAAAATTGATATTCATATTATCAAACGAAGCCATCAATGCGGAACAGTACAACTTGATTTCCAGTTACCTGAAAAGTTCGATTTAACATATATAAATGAAGAAAACGAAAAAGTAAGACCTGTTGTCATTCATCGAGCTGTTTTTGGATCAATTGATCGCTTCTTAGGGATTTTGATCGAACATTTTGGCGGAGCGTTCCCTCTCTGGTTAGCACCGAAGCAAGTTGAAATTGTGGGTGTTTCTGAAGTGCATAATGAATACGCGGAAAAAATCTACGTTCAATTGCAAAAAGCAGGTGTACGTGTTTCAATTGATTGTCGTAATGAAAAACTTGGAAAGAAAATTCGTGATGCACAAATTAAGAAAATTCCTTACTTGCTTGTAGTAGGAGACCAAGAGGAAAGAGAACAAACTGTTACAGTTAGAGAATATAAACTGGAGGAGCAGAAAACAATATCATTAGAAGAATTTTTAAATAGAATACTAAAAGAAATTGCAGAAAAGATCTTACCCATACGCTAACTTATAAAATAAAAGAAGTCACTTTCTATTTTTTATAAAACTAAACGCATTAGAAATTAATTACCTTAGTAATTTCAGCTTGGGTTAGCGATGGAGGTGCTTTAGTTAATCAAAAGGAAATAAAGCCAGCTGTCATCAGTTGGCTTTTGATGTTGTAAATGGAATGGTCGTAGCCTGATAAGTGGCAAACGTGTTTCATAGAACTAGTGTTATTTTTGTTTTTCAATACCTTAGATAAGGCCATAACCTGACCAATCATGTATTTATGGTATAATGGTATAGTAATCATTATTATTTAGCTCATACTACTAAAATACGAGGAGGATATTCATGCTAACTAAAATAAGAAAAGTTAAATTCCAACCAGAATTGAAAAATCCAGTTTATGAAGTAATACTGGAATGTCCGAAAGAAAGCAAACTGTATATTAAATTTGATTATACCTATAAAAATAAGACTTTTATACCTTCCAAAGTGAATTATAACAGAGAAGATAAGGGAAAAAAGCTTGCCTGGTATACTCAAAAGGTAGAACATATGACTGTTCAAGAGTTCCTTGGTATAATCGCCCATAAGGTAAATAAGAAATATAATTTTAAATTTAAAGAAACAATTTGAATGTTTGTGTGATTTAAGAATGATTTCCTGTTGAACATGCCCTTCCTATTGTTGAAATAAATAGACGCATCCTATTGGGGTGTGCCTATATGTTTGCCACAAACTGTAGATGACTAGAATGCATAAGTGCTAAAATCCTCATTTTGTTTTTTATCATCATTTACATTTTTATTAATTAACTTTACGATCCTTCGTCTTTATCACGCAATTCATATCTTTTCCAGATTTCTAGATTAGTTCGTTATTAGAGAACCACTAAAACCGTAGAATTTAAAAGGTATAAATCAGGTATAACCTCATGAAACGAGAGAAATTGAAAAATCCAAAATAGTATGCCTTGATGTATTTAATGATTTTTTAACTATTGGTGGGTGCAAAATAAAAAAATAATCATGTCTTGTTTTTCAGAATTTTACCACTTTCAATACCGGCACTGTAAATGGAGAATACCATACTAAGGAAAAAAATGATTTGTATTTTTTTGTCTGCTGTCCAATAGCCGGTAAAATACATGAACACAAGAACAGTGAACATAATAGCGGAAATTACAGTAAAAATAAGTTGTTTATTCATAAATATGTCTCCCTTTTTGTAGACTATTTACAATAATTTCGCCATGTAGTATTCATCAATAAACATATGATCAATAATCATGGAATGGTTTTTGGTACCCTCTATTTGAAAACCCATTTTTTTATATAATCTGATTGCAGCAGTATTATGGCACATGACTGTTAGTTCAAGTCTTTTTATATGTTTTGAAATAGCCCAATTTTCCATTTTTTGAAACAACCTTGTTCCAATTCCTTGACCAGTATATTCTTGTAAAATACCAATTACAATATAGGCGCTATGACGAATTCTGTTAAGTTTTTCCCTTGTGGCACTTATGTAACCGACAATCTTACCATTAACTTTACAAACCAATAGTAAAGAATAATCTTCATCTAGTAAATTTTTTATGTATGTCGTTTGATCTTCAAGCGTAGTCTCTCTTTCTTTTGGTTCATACATCATAAAAGATGTTTCATTATCTAAGCTTTTACACATTTTAAGAAAGTTTTCTGAATCATTTAATTCAATTTTCCTAATTAACAACGGGAATTCCCTCCTGTTTAGCTGTTAAATATAATACGAAAGTTAAGTGCCATGTAGAGAAAAATGAAATAAAATCTATCTCATATTAACGGGTAGCATGAATGGCACTTTAAGACGTAAGCAACCAGTAAAGTGTGGGATCAACTGCCTGTAAAGCACGGACTAGTTCAAATAACAAAAGTAGAAAATCTCCACTATGAGAAGCGTTGCTTTCTATTGATCAAAAAATCAAGTAATCAAATTCCTTTTTTATCCATTATAAAGCATCCCTGTTGTAAAGGGCAATTTAAAAAATTCTATGTAAACTTAAGATGATATCTGAATTGTACGAGGTCACTGAAAAAAGGCAATATTCCCTTTCTATTGATAAAAAACTATAAACCCACAAGTTTTTATCACAATCTGGTGAGAGATGTCTTTTCATTTTCAGTGCATCATACAAAGCTCCTAGTGTGATCAATCATTAAGTAGCAGTTGAAAAATTTATTTGAAATACAAGAACAATGTATGCTGGATAACACAGAGAATCATCGAGCTACTGCCCTAACAGAAAATTATAGTGTTTGATGTAATAGTGTCTAGTTAGGAAATAGAAGTGGATTCGACAAAGTACGTGAAAAAGCCCCTAAGTACAACAATTTACAAGAAGTCGTATATGCTGTATGCTGTTTTAGATGAACTAAAATATATAACAGATTTGATTAAATTACATGTTGTATTTTACTTGAGGATAGAGGGAATATCATGTCAACTAGAACAAAAGAATCAAAAAAAATTGCTAGCTATTCACTAATAATAATGGGCTTGGGTTATTTGATCACCATTTGGTTTGAAGGCCCGGTATGGGGTGAGTTGTTGCATGGAGGTTTTGAAGCGGGATTAGTAGGTGGATTAGCAGATTGGTTTGCTGTTACTGCATTATTTCGCCATCCGCTCGGGTTACCGATCCCCCGTACAGCTTTAATACCTAATAATCGCAAGAGAATCACCAACGCACTTGTTTCCATGCTAAAAAATGATTGGCTTTCCAAAGAAAGCATCCAAGAAAAAATCAATCACATTGCTTTTACAGAAAAGCTGATTGCTTTTATAAAGGTACAGATGCAAACGATTTCTTTTAGAAAAAGCCTGATTAGACTAATCAAAAAAATGATTCATTGGATAGATGTTGAAAGGCTCACACCAGTCATTAAAAAACAAATCATATCCACTCTTTCTAATGTTGAAATGAAAAAACTTATTCAGTTAATAAGCTCACAATTACTGAATGAGAAATTTGACGAGAAAGTTTTGGATCATCTTTTGAAAAAAGCAGACTCTTGGTTAAGACAAGAACAAACGGTTCATCGACTAGGAACGGTTTCCATGAATCTACTCAATAATATTCAAGCCGATGGTATGCTTCAATTTGCTCTAAAATCGATACAAAGCTTACTTAGCAAAGAGAGAATTGGAAAAATCGTACAAAATTTATTGTTAAATATTATACAAAGTTTACAAATCGATGGAGAACCGAATCGACAAGCTTTAGTCTCATATATTCGGAAAGAAATACATGGTATGGGTGAGAATGAACAGCTGATAGAGGGAGTTGAAAATTGGAAGCATCAACTCTTATCAAAATGGGAGCCTGATCAAACCATAACGGAGAGCCTACAGCAGTTGCAGCAAAAGACATTAGATTTCGTTGATGACAGTGATTTTATGGATCATTATTTGATGCCATTGCTGGATCGTTTTCTAGAAATGATACAAGAAGATCAAAACAACATTGATTTATGGATGCGGAAACAAATTGCAGAATTCGTTGAAAATAATCATTCAAAAATCGGAAATCTTGTTCAAGAGAATTTAGATAAATTGGATACCGAAACATTAGTCGACATGATGGAAAATAATGTAGGTAAAGATTTACAATGGATTCGTGTGAATGGTGCGGTTTGTGGTTTTATAATCGGAATTTTTCTAACAGGGATACAAATTTTAGTTAGACTAGCATAGAATTGCGCTCAAAAAAGAACTTGCATCTAAATACAAGTATGACAGACCAACCTATACAAAAAATAAAGGATCCTTTATTAAGGCTATTATCCAAAAAGCTATTGTAGAAAATGGAATAACTAATTAAGATAAGCATTTTTATATCTATTATCTATAAATAAAAGACTAAGCCAGCAAACAGGAATTTGTTGGCTTTTTGTCGTTATTGGGATATAAGGTGCAATTGGAATCTTATTATGGTGAGTCTGAAATGCTTTTTGATTGAATGATACTATTAAAAGAAAAATTTTAAATATTAGGGATGCGGTGACGAATGACTCAAAATGGGATTGTTTTAGTAGTTAGTGCAACTATTTTTAAAAATGATGAAGTTTTAATCATAAAAGAAAATAAACCAATTGCAGTGGATCAGTGGAACTTTCCTGGTGGGAGAATTGAATTTGGCGAAGACATTCTTTTGGCAGCTTGCAGGGAAGTAAAGGAGGAAACGGGACTTAGTGTGGAACTTTTAAATTCCACTGGTATTTATAATTTCATTAGTAGTACAGGTAATCAAGTTATTCTTTTCCATTTCACAGGTGAAATCTCTGCTGGAACATTAAATATTGAGGAAGAGGAGATTATAGATAGTAGATGGGTTGAGATATCTGAAATATTGAATTTTGATAATAAAGAGTTACGTAATGCAAACGTGATAAAGCAAATAGTGAATAATTTGATTGACAGGAATTTTCATTCAATAAATATCGTTAATCTACAATTGAGGAATAAATATTCTTATTGAATTATAGAAATAGTGTATATTACATGATTTTAAAATTCCATATATGGTTTGTTATGGTATCATATTTAGTGTGATATGACAATTTATATAAAAATAGGGAGGTATTTATGAAAAGAAAATCAGTTTTTATTGTTGGTAGTGCGGGAGTTCTTATATTAGCGATTGGGGTTATAAAAGGCTTGCAAAGCAACGATGTATCGACAAAAGAAAATGCATTTATAGAACAAGCGAACATGGATGATGGAGACCAATATAAAATTGTAACAAAAGAGGAACAAGATCAACGAGAAAATAATCATCTCAACAAAAGAGACTCTATAACAACTGTAACAGCAGAGGAACAAAAAATGGTAGAGAATTCATCAGCCTTAGAAGGGTTTGTTTCCCAAGAAGAAGGAACAGGGTTCTTCTTTAAAAAAACAAATAATGGTTATTCAGTTCTAGAATGAGTAGAGATTTAGTTGGTGTTTAATTAATAGTAAAGAAGTCAGAATATGAAATGTTGGCTTTTTTATATCGTCATCAGAATATGTGTATTAAGAAAAGAATCATTGCAAAAATCTGTTGATAGGTTTAAATGAATTTCTATATTCCCTAAAAGAAATTATAATGTAAACTTGTTAAATATATTTACAGGAATCAATTGTTTATAGGTCATATTTGCCGTGTTTAAAAAACTAGTCAAGGAACGCTTTTATGCTAGAAATTGAACATGCCAGGGAAATGTTGCTTAATTAAACGAAAATGAAGCAAAGAGTTTGCTAATGATTATTTATGCAAATCTTGATGTCACTTTGAACGGAAACAATAAAGATGAAATTAAAAAAACGCTGATAAAATTATTTGATATTTGAATCAATTTCATAAATCATTTTCTTCTTAAAAAATACGAACATTTAAGAATAACTAATTTTGATAGTTGTGGAGCGGAAGACGGCGACTCCTCGAAAATGCATGCGCATTTCCTTCGTGCGGTGTGAGTTCAAGGAGGCTTATTCAAAGTCCTACGGGAAAATCTTGAGCTGAAAGCCCCGCAGGAACGTTTTAAGGGACAAAGCCTAAGTTCGCCACGTCCTGTGGCAACGGCTTCGGGGTCAACATCGTGTCGACCCGAGGAGATTGAAGCCAAGCCCGTGGAAAGCGCCGTCTGGAGTGGAACAAAAACTTCTGAATATTAATGTTCATGTTGATTAGAAATGTTCGTGTTTTTTATATGAATTTTGTATTATGAAATTGATTCATTTACAAAAACTTTCTTGATAAATAAAAATACGCTTGAGGTGAATTTATATGAATATAAGAAAAGCTACTTTGACAGATGCAGAAGGAATTGCAAAAGTTCATATTGACAGTTGGAAAACTACTTATGCAAATATTATTCCAAAAGAATACTTAAATAGTCTTTCATATGAAAAACAAGCGAAAAAATGGACTAATATTATTTCACAAGAAATTGTTTTCGTAGCAGAAGATAATAAGGGGAAAATTGTTGGTTTTTCATCAGGTGGAAAAGAAAGAAGCAAAAAATATAAGGGATTTGAAGGAGAGTTATATGTAATCTACATTTTAAAGAAGTATCAAAGAAGAGGGATTGGAAAATCATTGATTAAACCTGTCCTTGATGAAATTAAAAAGATGGGTTTAAATTCTATGCTTGTGCTAGTCTTAGAGGAAAATAACTCTCGCTTATTTTATGAAAAACTAGGAGGAGTAAAATTAGACACGGTCGAGGTAGAAATTGCCGGAAAGCAATTAAAGGAAATTGCATATGGTTGGGGAGACATTAACACACTACTTTAATCAGCTTCATAGATAACGGAGTATTTCAAAGAAAATACAAAGTCTACAGGATAATTCTTCCTCTTTGTCGAAATGTAGAAGATAGAGACATACTATTGTCTTTGGCAAAAATATATTTGACAAAACCTTACAAGTGAGAATGGGCATTTTAAAGGGAGAGGATACAGTTATGAAAACAATAGGGCTTATCGGTGGAATGAGTTGGGAGTCAACGGTTGAATATTATCAAATCATTAATGAAGAAGTTAAAAAAAGGTTAGGTGGATTACATTCAGCGAAATGTCTATTATACAGTGTAGATTTTGAAGAGATTGAACGTTATCAAGCGGAAGGAAATTGGGAAAAGGCCGGTATATATTTAGGTGATGTTGCCTTTTCGTTGGAAAAAGCCGGGGCAGATTTTATCGTTATTTGTACGAATACGATGCATAAAGTTGTTGATTATATGGAAGAAAAAATAAGTATTCCAATTTTACATATTGCTGATGCAACCGCAAATCAAATCAAAAAATCAAATATAAACACCATAGGATTATTGGGAACAAAATATACAATGGAGCAGGATTTTTATAAAACACGGATAGAGTCAAATGATATAGCGGTTTTAATACCCGATAAAGAGGATCGAGAATTTATCAACAAAGTGATTTATGAAGAATTATGTTTGGGGAAAATTCAACAATCATCTAGGGAATACTTTAAAAAAGCTATCAAACGTTTGATCGATAAGGGAGCAGAAGGCATCATCTTGGGCTGTACAGAAATTGGATTACTTGTAAAACAGGAAGATTCTGAGGTTCCAATATTTGATACAACTAAAATTCACGCCATCGAATCCGTTCACCATGCACTAGAATAATAATTTTACACATGTTGATTCACCAAAACTAGGATGCTTGTTTGGCGTGATTTTTGAAAAACCCTGTATTTTAGCGTCATTTATATAGATCTTCGCTGCGGCTTGCTCGACTCCCATAGGAAAGCAAGCAAGTCGGAGCAGAAATCAACGAATCTCCCCATTCTCATAGATTAAATTGGATAATCACCATGCTCGAACAGAAATTATACTATTAAACATTCTAGAAAATAGATTATTTTGAGCAGATTCCTCACTACTATTTAAGGAGTGAAGAAGCAATTTGGAAGAAATAGAGGAGAAAATTTTAGAACTCAAAAAAGCATTGTATAAATCTTGGTCAATTGATACAAGTTCTAAATGGACAAGACAAAATCCTGCCAAAGGACAGTGTGGAGTAACTGCATTGATTGTTAATGAAATGCTAGAAGGCGATATAGCGAAAACAAAGATTCAAGGAAACTGGCATTTCTATAACATCATCAATGGCAAGAGATATGATTTCACTGAATCACAATTTGAAACGCCCATTGAATATAATAATACATTATCAAATCGAAGCGAAGTGTATATGAATACAAATGAAAAGCAATATACAATATTAAAGCAAAAAGTTTTAAAAAATGTTACATATCATTTTTAGTTTTAGCCATCGCAACGGGTAAGTAGGACTTACAGTTTCAAGCTGCAAGCAAAAAGCAGAATGTGTGGGATCAACTACGTGTAAAACCTGATTGTTTCAGCTAACGCAGAATGGAGATAAAGAAATCTCATTCTGTGTGAAGTTTCACTTTATTTGATACCATGTTGCCTCTAAAATTTTTAAAAAATATCAGAATAGAAGGGATTTTGATGAATATGCCAATTTGTCAGCATTGTGGACATAAGTGGAGTTGGAGAGAAACATTTTTTCAAATGATTTCTTTTAAGCGTAAATTAAAATGCTCGAACTGTCATTCTTATCAATACATTTCTGTAAAGTCAAGAAATCTAATAAGTTTGTTTGGTATACTGATCACTTCAATTTATGTACCCTTAGTTTCTTTTAACTTTCCTTTATGGTCTATCCTTACTGTTGGATTATTGACTTATGTTTTGTTACTTTTATGCGTGCCATATATTATAAAACTAAGTAACAAAGAGGAAGCCTTGTGGTAATATCCTTTTAGTGAAAAATTCTTAATATAACTATTTTGCATCAGTCATAAACTTTGCAAGCAATCATTCACTTTCCCTTCTACGGTAAAAATCCGCTAAGCTTTCCATGGTAGGTTACGAACTTATATTGCTCTATATTTTCTACTGGATTTTTGTTCCTTTTTTCTGATAGAAATTGCCGTGGATTTTTACCTGTACATACAAAGACCATTCCTCCCTCGCATTTTTATTTTTGAAATCTACTTTATCTTTGAACAAGTATTGTTCAGTGAAATTATTTTATGTTCACATATTTCTTCTATTCTTTTCTTAATCAAAACATTTGTTATACATACTTTCTTAAATGTCTCTGCTTTTAATAAGTAGAGGTTGGATATTTTTAATGCAACCAAATCTTTTAACATATAGTCTATATGAAAAGGAAAATAGAAAGCAATACTTCCTTTTCAATAACAAAAAGAGTAAAATGCATATGTTATGAAAGAGATAGAAAAGAAGGTTTTAAAAACGTGTCTACATTCTTGCAATTAAATACAATCTTTATCAGTATCATTATAGAGGCGCTACCTTTTGTACTGATAGGCGTTTTTATATCAGGATTTATTCAGATGTTTGTAACGGAGCAGATGATTGCTAAAGTTGTACCTAAAAATAGAGTACTAGGTGTTTTGTATGGAACAGTCATCGGTGCTTTGTTCCCTGCATGTGAATGCGGGATCATTCCGATTGTTCATCGATTACTGAAAAAGGGTGTTCCCTTACATGTAGCTATTCCGTTTATGTTAACGGGACCAATTATTAATCCGATTGTTTTATTTTCTACATTTATTGCATTCGGAAATAGCTGGCAGATGGTATGGTATCGTGGTGGATTAGCTCTCTTAATCGCTTTTGTGATAGGTTTAATTTTATCTTTCCAATACAAAGATACTCAACTTTTAGATGAGGATGAGCATGACCATCATCATGAGCATGCGCAAACACTTTGGCAAAAATTTATGGGTACATTAAATCATGCGGTGGAGGAATTCTTTTCTGTTGGTAAATATTTGATCATCGGTGCATTTATTGCTGCGTCTATGCAAATTTTTGTTAAAACGTCTGTATTGATGGAACTGGGTCAAACGAAAGCAACCTCATCACTCGTTATGATGGCATTAGCCTTTATATTATCTCTTTGTTCAGAGGCGGATGCATTTATTGCTGCATCCTTCAGGGGCACATTTTCAACATCTGCGTTAGTAGCGTTCTTATTGATCGGTCCAATGGTCGATATCAAGAATTTGTTAATGATGCTTCAAACATTCAAGAAAAAATTCATTGCAGTGCTGATTTTGTATATCATCATTTTCGTATTTATCAGCTCTATGCTAGTTTAGGAGGGGGATAACGATGATCCGAGCCTTGATCTTAATGGGATTCACGTATTTCTTTTATTACCTCTATGCTTCAGGCGATAATGCGAAATACATTAATATGAAATATCAATATATCAATATTTTAGGCATTATATTGTTTGCTGTCTTGACAATTGTGCAAATCGTGAATATGGCTAAGGGAAATACTGAAATTGAATGTGATTGCGGTCATGATCATGAGCATGAAAACGACAAACCTTGGTATAGAAGAATTCTGTTTTATGCCATTTTTGTCTTTCCTTTAGTAACAGGATTATGCTTGCCAATTGCAACACTTGATTCAACAGTTGTCAAATCAAAGGGATTTTCATTCCAATCTTTGAACACTCTTCAAAAAGGGGATCAATTTATCAAGCCTCAATATTTAAAACCTGATACAAGTGTTTTCTTTGGAAAAGACGGCTATTTAGATTTAATGCAACAGGAATTAGATGAGTTTTCTAAAATGGACCCCGTTGCCTTGAATGATGATAACTTTTTAATGGGAATGGAAACTTTATATAATTTTTCTGGCAAATTTATGGGGAAAACAGTTTCCTATAAAGGTTTCATCTATCATGGCGAGAAAAACGAATTGGGTAAGAATCAGGTATTTGTGTTGCGTTTTGGTGTGATCCACTGTGTTGCAGATGCCGGCGTTTATGGCATGCTTGTGCAATTACCTAAGGGTCAATCATTTAAAAATGATCAGTGGGTAAATGTAGAAGGGAAGCTTTCTACCATTTACTATCAACCATTCAAATCCAATATTCCATATTTAAAAGTGACGAAGATAGAGAATACTGAAAAACCTGATGAACCTTATACGTTTAGAGGTTATGATAATCCTAATGTTAAAGCTAAAAAATAATAATGGAATTTCTAAAACGGTTGTTCTACTGAGTAACCGTTTTATTTTATATCATGGTTATGTTTTAACGATATGCTGAGTTTTTTGATCACCAGAAAGAGAGCTGAACTTTTGAATTTTTAAGCCGATTTAGAATCGCCTAGCTACATCTAATTATAAGAACATATATTCCTGTATGTAAGTACAATGATTCAGAAAATTTAGTGTATATACAATGTAAACGATCACATACAGCAAAATAGTATGAATGTCAAATGTCTGACACAATTAGGAAGGAAAATAGAACAAAAGGCTAGCTATGTGATGTCTGACGTTGTAATATAAAGGTACATAAGAAATGAGAAACAACAAGATTTTATATAAATAATGATTAAGGGAGAGTGTGAACATGGACAGTCGAATAGAATTTTACGTAAGCAAGATTGAAGCAGAAATTCTTAGGAACCTTGCTGAACACGATAATGCAGACCTTTATCAAATTGCACATGACCTGATTCAGTATGAAACTGCCGAAAGAATAGAATCTATTTGTCAAGCATACGAAGTTGTCAAACATGAATTGGCTGGTTAATTTATAAAGTTTGTCCATTAGTCTCTTTGAAAATCAAAAAAGTAACAATCAAAACGCACGGATACTGAGTGACTGGTATTCGTGCGTTTTGCTATTCCTAAGTTTTGATAGCTATTTTCTTTCATCAGGTGGGGAGCAATTTCTATGATTTGACCTTCAGCCATAAAAATAATTTACTGCAAATTTCTTTAGCAAATTCCATCTCATGAGTTACAACAATCATTGTCATCCCGATGTTAGCCAATTCTCGAATAGCGTCTAAGACTTCTTGAACCATTTTGGGGTCTAACGCTGAAGTTGGTTCATCAAAAAGCTAACATGTGGCTCCATTGCAAGCGCTCTTGCAATGACCACCCGTTGTTGCTGTCCACCTGATAAGCGGAAGGGATATACATTAAATTTGTCTTCCAGTCCCAGTGACGTAAGTAGTTCTTTCTCTTTCACAATTGCCTTTTCCTTTTTAATACCTTTTACTTGAATAGGCGCAATTGTAACATTCTCCAGGCGGTTAAAAATGGATATAGGTTAAAACTTTGAAAGCAAACCTGATATGTGTTTGAAGTTTATTCATATCAGTTCTTTTTTGATGAATCGAAATACCCTCAATAATAATGTCACCTTGGTCGATCTCTTCCAATGCATTTATGATACGAATCAGTGTAGATTTCCCTTCACCGCTAGAAACCTATTACGTTCGATTTATTAATAGTTAGATTAATATTTTTGTAAAACTCTACTTTTTCCAAGCTTTTCGAAACATTTTTAATAGTTATCATAATAGATTCTTCCCCTCTAGAATTCATTTTTTAATAGCCTTTTCTCAAATTGTCGAATGATCAATGATAATGTAAACGTTACAGCAAAATAGACGACTGCTACAAATGACCATATTTCAATATAACGATACGATATGGCTGCTAAGTTAGTCGCTTTTAATGTTAAATCAACTGCTGAGATCGTGGATACAAGGGAAGAATCTTTTATTAACAGAATAAATTGTGATGCCATAGGGGGAAGTGTTTTTCGAAAAGCTTGTGGAAGTATAATAAATTTCATAGCCTGAAAATGCGTCATACCTGACGACCTCGCAGCTTCCATTTGTCCTTTAGGAATAGATTGAATACCGCCTCTAACGATTTCAGCTATAAATGCGCCCGAGAAAATAGCTAAAGAGACGATAGACCCCCAAAAAGAACCTAATTTTAAAAACTGGCCCAATACGAAATATATCCAAATAAGAATAACAATTAGTGGTATACCTCGCATAATCTCTACGTAGGCAGAGGCAACAAAGTTGACGAAGCGATTTTTAGAAATGCGGCCTATACCAACGATGATGCCGATTGGGATTGCCAAAAGTAAAGAAAGTGCTGAAATTCGAAGAGTTAACAGCAAACCCCCCCAAAATATGCCTAGATTATTTGTGATAATACTCCAGTCTGGTTGATAAATCATAAAGTTGTACCCCCTTTTTGGAAAAATAGAAAAAGGAAGAAAGTAAGAATGGTATTTATACTTTCTTCCGTGCTTGTGTTATTCGGCTTCCACTTTATTATTAATATTGTCGTACCATTCATCATTTTCAAACCAATAATTTCTAGATTTTAATTCCTCTGGACCGTCAATATAGCTATATAAGAATGAATTCAGCCATTGAATCGTTTTTAAATCATCATGTTTTACAGCAATCCCTAAATTCTCAGCTGAAATTTGATTGTCAATGACTCTAGATTTACCATTTTGTTTATTCCAAATACGAACGGAAGATTCATCATAAATGACCCCATCGATTTGGCCAGAGATCATAGCTAGTGCAGCAGCGGCCATTTCTTTATAATCTTTAATTTCGGCATTCTTAAATGTATTTTTGGTAATAAGTTGTCCAGTTGTCCCTACGACTGTAGCAATCTTCTTTCCTTTTTTGTCTAAGTCGGTCCATACTTTAGTCGTTGTATCTGTATTCGGCACGAGTGCTACCTGTTTTGTTTTAAAGTATGGATTGGCAAAACTGACAGATAAAGCGCGTGGACCGGTTATTGTCATCCCAGAAATAATCATATCGATTTCTCCAACTTGAAGAGCAGCGATTAAACCATCAAAAGAGTATTCTTTAAATTCAACTTTTGCATCAAGCGCTTTTCCAATTGCTTTTGCCGTATCGATATCGTAACCAACATATTTTCCTTTCAAATCAGTCATCTCAAAAGGTGCATAACCAGGAGCCGTACCGATCACGATTTTTTTACTTTTCTTAATCTTTTCAATTGTAGATGTGCCGTTATCAGAATCGACACTTCCAGTTTCTTCGCATGCAGATAGGACGACAGATAGAATGACTAGAAAAGCTAAAAGTATTTTTTTCATATAAAAACCCCCTTGTGCTACTTATTTAATAGAATGTATATCATCTGTCTCCTTTGAAAATAAGATGAATACAATCTTCTAAACCATAAATTATAATAATTTTATATTCCTATATATTCGGAATTGTATGAATATAAAACAATAAGTATTGATATTAATACGAGATTGATATCATCTGATTTCTGTCAGATTTTCTGAATTAAATATATTAATATAATTTTTGAAAAATAAATAAAATAAAAGGATATTTATTTTAAAATTTTCTGATAAAATCTAAGTATTGAAAGAAAGAGGTGATAAGATGCATCAGTATTGGCTGTTTGTGACAATGTGCATTCTTCTTATTCTTCTGCCTGGTCCTGATACTGCTATCGCAACCAAAAATACGCTGACATTGGGGAAAAAGGGTGGACTAAAGACCGTATTCGGAACATGTTGTGCATTGCTCATACACACGTTTGCTGCGGTTGTTGGATTATCAGCAATTATTACAAAATCCGCATTTGTATTTTCTATTTTTAAATATGTTGGTGGCGCCTATTTAATTTATTTGGGAGTCAAATCATTTATTTCCATTCGAAATCAAAAGATAGAGAATGCATTGCTTCAAGAAAAGGAAAGAAAGTCTAATGATCGTCCGTGTTTCAAGCAAGGATTTTTAACCAATTTACTAAATCCAAAAGTAGCTGTTTTCTTTTTAACTTTTCTTCCTCAATTTGTTGATGCTCATGATCATTCATTTTTACCGTTTGTATGGATGGGCTTAACGTATATTGCATTAACAGCTATTTGGTTCGTTCTTTATATTCTTCTTTTGAACGCTATTCGAAGCTTTATGATGAAGAGACGGACTCAAATGGCGATTGAGGGCGTTACAGGCTCTGTATTAGTAGGATTTGGTATTAAATTAGCTTTAGAAAGGCATTGATATATTATTTTAATATATTAATACAAATGAGGGAAAGAAGATGTTTTAATGGTTTTACATTTACAAGATGTTTCGTTAAGAAGAGAGGAAAAATGGATATTACAACATATAGATTGGGAGATTGAAAAGGGGGAACATTGGGTATTATATGGATTAAATGGTGCAGGAAAAACAGCATTGTTAAATATGCTTTGCGCTTATTATTTTCCAACAAGCGGTCAAGTTGAGGTTGTTGGAAAAACTTTTGGAAAATCGATTCTAGGCGATCAATTACGACGTAAAATAGGTATTGTTTCAGCAGGATTTCAAGCAAAGCTGAACCCTTTAGATAGCGCATTTGAAATTGTTTTAAGTGGAGCCTATGCATCCATCGGTTTATACGAAAAGCCAACTTCTGAAATAAGAGAAAAAGCGATTCATTTATTACGTCAATTGGGTGCCATTGAATATGCAGATCGAGAGTATGAAACATTGTCACAAGGTGAAAAACAGCGTATTTTACTTGGACGTGCATTAATGGGAGATCCAGAGTTGTTAATCTTGGATGAGCCAGCCACAGGTTTTGATTTTATTGCAAGGGAGGCTCTTCTTAAAACGATTGCGAAGATTGCGAAAATGGAGGGTGGTCCAACTATTATTTATGTAACCCACCATGTAGAAGAAATTTTGCCCGAATTCAAACATGCATTGTTATTAAAAAAAGGGGAAGTGTTTGCGAAAGGTCAAACAAAAGAGATGCTCACAAGTAAAAATTTGAGTGCATTTTTTGAAACCCCTGTTGAATGCATATGGCGGAATGAGAGACCGCTTTTAGTTTTGAAATCATAAAATTTTCTAAAAATTCTGTTGACAGTTGCTCACATTGTGCGTTACAATCCTATCAATCAGATAAAACAAAGCCAAGATTGGAAATAGTAAAAAGTTTTATAAGCGCAAAGAGAGCCGGTGGGTGGTGCGAACCGGTCGTTATATACTTTTGAACTCGTCCATGAGCTACTCCGTGAACCTATAAGTAACGGAGTTCGGATTCCTACCGTTATAAGGATAGATAGTGTTTGCTATCGAATGAGTGGAGCAATTTTTAGATTGCTCAATTAGAGTGGTACCGCGAATGATCTCGTCTCTATAGGTTTTCTATAGAGGCGAGATTTTTTACTTTATCCCGCTTTAACGGGCAGTAAGACCCCGATCTCAAGATATAGAGAGAAACGATAAAGATAGATGGGGGATGAACTGCCCGTAAAAGTCCGATTGGTTTAACTAACCATCAGTGGGGGATGAAGCCCCCACTGATGGGAGATTCACTTTATGGCCCTGTTTAATTTCTATTGTTGTTTTCATCGTATAGTAATGAAAGAAAATGGCAACAATTCTACAGAAAAATTGTTTAAACGAATTTCACAGTCATATGTGAAATTAGAAGTATTGTAAGCATAGATAGAAAGAGAAATCCTTTAGAACAGCAACAACAATTTTACAGCGCCGTTTTTCTTGATTCGGCAGGTTTATACACTGCTGAATCAAGATAAAGTCTCCAGCGGATGTCACGGATTTTGAAGAGGATTTTTTTGAGCAAGCCCGAAAAAAATCTGGACGCTGGTTAGTTGGAGGCGTAATTGATTAAAAAGAGGAGTGTTGAATATGACAAGAAAAATTTGGGTTTTTGATACGACTTTACGTGATGGTGAACAAGTGCCGGGTGCGAAATTGAATATTTATGAAAAATTAGAAGTGGCAAAGCAACTAAAAAAATTACAAGTTGACATTATCGAGGCAGGTTTCCCAGCCTCATCTACAGGCGATTTCAATGCTGTTAAGGAAGTAGCAACAAAAGTTGGTAATACAGATGATATCATGATTACAGCACTTGCGCGCGCCGTTAAAGCTGACATCGATGCGGTATATAATAGTGTGAAGTATGCAGAGAATCCTATGATTCATATGGTATTAGGCACGTCAGATATCCATGTAGAAAAGAAATTTGGTAAATCAAAAAATCAAATATTAGACATTGGTATTGAAGCTGTCAAATATGCCAAAACATTATTACCACAAGTTCAATATTCTACAGAAGATGCATCACGTTCTGACTTTGAATATTTATGGAAAACGATCGAAGCCGTCATTAAGGCAGGTGCAACGATGATCAATGTACCTGACACAGTAGGTTATGCTGTTCCAGAAGAATTTGGCGAAATGATTTATAAACTAAACGATCGTATTAAAAACCTCAATGATCAAGTATTGCTAAGTGTCCATTGTCATAATGATCTTGGTATGGCAACTGCCAACACATTAGCAGCCATCAAAAACGGTGCGGATAAGGTAGAATGTACGATTAATGGTATTGGCGAACGTGCTGGTAATGCTTCCCTTGAAGAAGTGGTGATGGCATTACGTACACGTAGCAATTATTTCGGTGATGTTGCTACTAAAATAAACACCAAAGAAATTATTGCAACATCCAAACTTGTCAGTAGCTTAATGGGATTAGATGTACAAGTAAATAAAGCCATCACAGGTGAAAATGCATTTGCTCACTCTTCAGGAATCCATCAAGATGGACTACTAAAATCACGTGATGCCTATGAAATCATTCATCCTGAAGACATTGGTCTAGATGATATGGAACTTGTATTAACAGCACGTTCTGGCCGCCATGCAGTGAAAAACGCATTAGAAAAACTATCAATTGGTACCATTACAGATGAACAATTTGAAGAAATCTTTGCAGACTTTTTAACGCTTGCAGATGCCAAAAAAGAAGTTTACAACCATGATTTATATATCCTTGTAGAGAAATATTTCGTTCGTCATCATATGGCTGAAAAAATTGAACGCCATAGTGGTGATTTCTATGAACTAGTTGATTTACAAGTAATTAGTAATACAACATTCCCTTCTGCAAGTATTAAAGTAAAAAAAGGCGAGGAAGTATTCAGTGCAAGTACTGTAGGAACCGGTCCTATTGATGCTCTTTACTCAGCCATGAAAGAAATCATTGACATGGATATTAAACTTTTGGAATATAAAATTTCAAGTGTGTCAAGAGGGAAGGAAGCGCTTGGTAAAGTAAAACTGCAAGTAGAATATAATGGGGAAAAATATATCGCAAAAGCAACTGACACAGATGTGATCAAAGCAAGTGCCCTTGCGTATTTGAATGCTGTTAACAGTATTATTGTTGAAACCCTTCTTCCGGTATAATCAATTCAACATTTTACCTCGAGGCGATTCATGAAGAAATGCTAGAGCTAGAGGAGAAATGTTCACAAGCGAATTGATATGAAGAATAATCGATCCAGTTTAAAGTTCCCGAAAGACGAAAGCCAATTCCCATAAAATATGCTGTCAAAGACTTAGACAATATTAAGAGTATATTGCAAAAAGCTTTGAACAGTAATTGAATTGATTGTATGATAAAAAGACCAGAGCATTTCAATCTGGTCTTTTTCATCTTGAAAAATGAACAAACGTTTTCTTTATATAACAAACTCTATTTTATAAAAGAAATAATATGAAAAGGGAGTACTCAAAATCTATAGAAAAAGGTGACGAGTAGAAGTATGCTTGTTGTTGTCAATAGTCTACAAAAACCGAAAATAACAGAAAAACATAAAATATTAAGTAAGTGAAATTATAATAAAGACAAAGATTATTCTATATATGTTTTTAGATAGCTATTATGATAGATATTGCCAAAAATTATTTCTATTTTTATCAATAAAAAAACATTTTTCTACAAAAACATATTGAATCTTTGAAATCCTCAGAATATAATTGTTTTTATATTACAAATAATGGGGTGAAGATTTGTGGAGGAAATGATAACAAAAATTAATGGGTGGCTATGGAGTCCTGTGCTGATATACGGGATTTTAGTAGTCGGTTTGATTTTCACATTTAGTACAAAATTTATGCAGGTGCGATTTTTTAAAGACATGTTCGTACAATTGACAAAGGGAGAAAAATCATCTTCAGGTGTATCTTCTTTTGAAGCATTGTCAATGGCTTTAGCAGGTCGTATAGGGGTAGGGAATATCGCTGGTACCGCAACCGCAATAGCTTATGGTGGTCCAGGTTCAATCTTCTGGATGTGGGTGTTAGGATTTATTGGTACTGCAACTTCTTATGTTGAATCAACACTTGCTCAAATTTATAAAGATGAGAAAAACGGTATCTACCGTGGTGGTCCAGCTTATTATCTTTATAAATTTACGCAAAAGAAATGGATCGGTACGATTTTTGCCATTGTAGCAGTAATTGCGATGGCTGCATTAATGCCTTCTGTTCAATCAAATTCAATTGCTGGTGCGATGAATAATGCTTTCCATCTACCTGCATGGATAACAGGCGTATTTTTAGTCGTTTTAATTGGGGTCATTATTTTTGGAGGGGTTAGACGTATTGCGGCAGTCGCTTCAATTGTTGTTCCTTTCATGGCAGGCGCGTATATTCTCATGGCTATTTTAATCATTATTCTAAATTTTGATAAGATTCCTAACGTATTTGGTTTAATTTTCTCAAGTGCGTTCGGTCAGGATAAAATGTTTGGTGGAATTTTAGGTGCAGCGATTGCTTGGGGGGTAAAACGTGGTATCTATGCCAATGAAGCTGGACAAGGTACAGGCCCACACCATGCAGCAGCAGCTGAAGTATCACATCCAGTTAAACAAGGATTCGTCCAAGCTTTCTCAATTTACTTTGATACATTCCTAGTATGTACAGCAACAGCATTTATCATCTTGTTCACTGGGGCATATAACGTTCAAAATGAAAGCACAGGAAAATATTTAGTGCAAAATATTCCAGGTGTACAACCAGGTGAAGCTTATACACAAGCGGCAATTGAGCAAGCCTTTCCTCTTGCAGGCTTCGGCTCAGGTTTTATCGCTATTGCATTATTATTCTTTGCCTTTACAACGATTATGGCATATTACTATATTGCAGAAACAAACTTAGCATTTATGCTAGATGGGGCAAAGCTAAAAGTTTCAATCCGAATCATGCAAGTGGTGTTCTTAATATTGTTATACTTTGGATCAGTGAAAACTGCCACAACAGCATGGGCGCTTGGAGATACTGGTCTTGGATTGATGGTGTATGTCAACGTTATTAGTTTATTGTTCCTATTAAAACCAGCTTTAGTTGCTTTGAAAGACTATGAGGCACAGAAAAAACAAGGCATAGACCCTGTCTTTGATCCTCGTAAATTAGGAATCAAAAATGCGGATTATTGGGAAAAACGTATTGATGAAGAAAAGTAGATGAATGGCATGTATATATTTAAAATTGAAAAGTTTTTTAAAAGGTAATTTATGTAGTTGGAGCTGTGATCAAATTCTAGTATTATACTGGAGTATACAATTGATTTTAGACTACTTATTGCTAATTGAAAAAGGCGCAACGATTCAGATTACTGAACGGTGCGCTTTTTTCACTTCTATCAATCTCTTTAAAAAGATATGTCGTTAGATTTTAAATTTCTGAAGATCTTCTTTCAAGGATTCAGAACGATTATCTAATTCTTGTACAATATGATCGATTTCTTGCATAGATATAGTTTGCTTGTGAATGGATGTAGAAACAGTTTCGATTTGTTCTGAAGCACTGCCAGCTTGGTTGGCGATCTCTGTAACCGAAGCGGCAACTTCTTCAGCACTTGCTGAAATTTGTTCAGAAGCAGCGGAGATTTCTTCTATTTGCGAAGTCATAGAACGAACAGATTCAGTGATTGAGCCAAAGGATACATTGGCTTGATTGATCACTGTTACACCTTCTTTTACGGTGTCCAACCCGTGATTTACGCCATCCTCGACATTTTGGGTATCTCGTTGAATCGTAGCGATTAAGTTCGCGATTTGCACGGCTGATGCTTTGGATTCTTCAGCAAGTTTTCGTACTTCCTCTGCTACGACTGCAAAGCCTTTACCATGTTCACCAGCACGTGCTGCTTCAATTGCCGCATTCAATGCTAATAAATTTGTTTGTTCGGTGATTTCTGTAATCACTTGTGTAATTTTTTCAATTTCTTTTGTTTGATCTCCTAATTGTCTTGTTAAATCGGTCACTTGGACTGTAGCATCGAAAATTTCTTGCATTTGTTCTTTCGCTTGTGCTAATTTTTGTTGACCTTCATCCGAGTGGTTTAATGTAGTCATTGCATTATTGTGCAAGTTCTGAGTAGACTCTGCAATTTTTTGAACGCCAACAGCCGTTTCATCCATCGCAACTGCGCTTTCTTTAGCAGCATGTGAGGAAAGTTGCGTGTTTTGAGCAGTCATTTCTACTAAATTGGATACATTTTCAGTGGTTGTTAAAATTTCTGTTGTACTTGCAGATAACCCAGAAGCTGTCGTACTCAATTGTAGTGAATTCTCTTTTGTTTTATAGAGTAGTCCATGTAGGTGATCCTTCATTTTGTTGAAAGCATTTGCTAAATCTGCCATTTCATCTTTTGTTTTTAATTTGATTAGCTTTCCTGTTAAATCACCATCTGCCACACGTGCCATAGCAGTCAATAATTGCTGTACGGGTGTCGTTATTTTCTTCACAACAATGAGGCTTACTAGACAAGCAATCACTAGATCAATGATTAAGCTCCAGATAACACTACTAAAAGCTTTTGAAGCACTATCTTTTGTTGCCTTTTTAATATCAGCTAATTGTGTTTTTTGGTACTTTAACATAGCCTCTGCATTTGTTAAAATTTTATCATTAGTAGGTTGCACTTTATCGTTCATTAACTGTACAGCCTTATGGGTATCCTTATTTTGATAAGCTTCAACTGCTGCTTGTGCGTACTGATCAAAATTTTCCTTTTCGTTAATGGAATCTTGGACAAGTTTTTTCATAGTCGTGGATTCAACCATTTTATCTAATTTTGCTAACGATTGATCTAATGATTGTTGTTGTTTTTTCATATCATCGAGTGCCATTTCCTGATTTTGCAAGATATACCCACGTAAGTAAGAGTCTTGTAGAGCCATTGCATATTGTGTATCTTTTACCATTTCTAATTGGGCAACACGGCTATCGATAAGCTCGTCGATGGCCTTTGCAGAATTTTTGGTGTTAAACATATTAATAACAGAAGTTCCGACGATCATTAAAACAAACACACTATACGATAAAAGTAACTTTTTACCCAGTTTCAACGAAAACCCCTCTTTCAAAAATAATATATATTTTTTGGTGAATGAAACTTTACACCTATCTATGATAGCTTATTTTCTATTTTAATAAAACAAAAACTTACGCAAAAGGTGATAATTTTGTCATTAGTGGTTTAAAAATCCTATATATTTAACTAGAAAATGCATATCAAACAAATGTAAGGAGGCCTATTATGGAAATAAGAGAATTAAAATATTTTGTCGCGGTTGCTAAAAGTAAAAGCTTTTCAAAGGCAGCAGATGCTTTACATATCACTCAGCCTACACTCAGTAAAGTTGTCAAATCTTTAGAAAAGCAATTGGATATTACATTATTTCATCGTTCTGCGCGGAAAAGTGAATTAACGGACGCTGGGGAAGTGGTCTATGAACAGGCGATCAAAATATTAAACTTGGTTGATGAATTAGATATTGTATTAGAAGATGTTACTCATTTAAAAAAAGGTAAAATTAAAATAGGTATGCCCCCATTGATAGGTATTCTATTTTTTCCGAAAATGATCAAAGGATTTCAAGAAAAATATCCGGGGATCACGATTGAGATTGATGAGCGAGGGGCAAATGTCATTAAAGATTTGGTAGGAGCGGGGGAGTTGGACGTTGGTTTTGTCATGCTACCGGCTGATATGGAAGAATTTCATGTCATTCCTTATACTTCGCAACAGTTGATGCTGATCGTCAATCATTCCAATCCACTAGCGAACCAAGAAACCGTAATGATGAAAGATTTAAAAAATGAACCGATGTTGCTCTTTAGTCAAGATTTTACATTGCATGATCGAATATTGCAGGAATGTGAACAAGCCGGTTTTATACCACATATTGCTTATGAAAGTTCCCAATGGGATTTTATTAGTCAGATGGTAGAGCATAACTTAGGAATTGCTATGTTTCCAAAAGCAATTGCTGAAAAAGTTAATCCTAATGCCGTAAAAGCAATTCCAATTGTGAAACCAGCGATACCATGGGAAATTGTTATGATTATTAAAAAGGATCGATATTTATCGCATGCAACGAAAAGATTTATTCGATATATCGCACCAAACTATTCCATTTAGGAATACAAAATATAAAAAATATGTATTTTACGAATGTCAAACAATAGAGTAAAGTAATTGTATTGAAATGTCATATACGATATTTCAATCTCGCATGAACAGGTAGTATCTTTTCCACATCACTCAAAAGTGGGAAGAATAAGAGTGGAGCAACTGCTAGTAAAAGCCTGATTGGTTCAACTAATCCACGGTGTAGATTAAAGAGAAGCAACACTGTGAGAAATCACCGTCTGGATTTTTGATGACGGTTTTTTCTATTCAATAAAAAGGGTGTGATACAAATGAGGATACAAATAGCAAAAATAATTGTTCAAATTATTTTCTTATATGGAATTTTACTCTTGGGTGACGGCATTGCCAAAGTAAGTCATTTACCGATTCCAGGTAGTATTATTGGACTCGTGCTATTATTTTTGGCCTTACAATTTCATATTGTGAAGCTCGAATGGGTGAATCTAGGCGCAGGATTATTGACGAGTGAATTATTATTATTTTTCGTACCTTCTGCAGTAGGCGTTGTGCAATATGATCAAATCGTTGGAATTATTGGTATTAAGCTTGTAACAGTTATTGTATTGAGCACAATTGTTGTGATGGCTTGTACGGGATTGGTTGCGGATTTTGTTCAAAAGAAAGGAGCGAAGAAAGTATGAGTTTCATCGGTTTTGTTAGCTTTATAGGTACGATTATTATTTTTCTATTAAGTAAAAAAGTTTATCGAAAGATGAATTGGATCATTTTATCGCCATTATTAATTTGTCCACTGATCATCATTGCATTATTATTGATCACTCATACTTCATATGAAGACTATAATTCAGGTGCCACTTGGTTATCCAAACTTTTAGGACCAGCAACAGTAGCATTTGCAGTACCAATATATAAAAACTATGCTTTGTTAAAAGAACATGCAAAGGCAATTGGAGCGAGTCTTATTACTGGTTGTGCAGTTGCCATTATTTCTTCGTTTTTGTTTGCACTATGGATTGGTTTATCCAATGAGCTAATTAATAGTTTAGTACCGCGCTCCATTACAACACCAATTGCAATGGATATATCAGAAATCATCGGTGGAGAACCTACAATGACAGCTGTGTTCGTTATTGTGACTGGTTTAACAGGAAGTATTATTGGTCCACTCATCATAAGATATATTCGAATTCGCACATCAGCAGCAAAGGGATTATTGCTTGGTATGGGTGCGCATGGATGTGGTACATCAAAAGCCTTTGAAATAGGGGAATTAGAAGGAACTTATTCAAGCCTTGCGATGATTGTTGCAGCGTTGATTAGTATTGTATTATCCGATACATTTTTCCCGTTGCTCCAGCACTATTTAATTGGTTAGCTGTTTTTATGAAATCATAAAAAATGAGATTGCTCCTAAAAGGAATCCTGCTAAATAGCTTCACATACCCAAAAACATGAATGTCGCCAGATGAACATTCAAACTTTTTAGCTTTGAGGATTCTATCGTAAAAGAAACTTACGGAACAATCTCATTTTTCTATTGATAGATTAAAAGTTTTTGACCATTTTCGACGGCATTAGAATTCAATCGATTCCATTGTTTAATCGATGTAATGGCCACGCCATACTTATGAGATAGGGAGTTAAGCGTTTCACCACTTTTAACGACAACATGTTTTTGTTCTTTTTTAGGTTGATCGTATTCCGTTAAATGATATTGCTTAATCAATGCATTTAATTTTTGGTGATAGTTTGTATCAGTAGCATATGTGCCTGTTAAATATCTTGTCGCTTCTTTATAAGACTTTGTTTTACTTTTAAATGTTTTTTGGTAATATTTTGTGTTCCAAGAAACACCGTTTTGAAGCAATTCAGCATAATCTTCTAAGGAAGCTTTATAATTAGGGTATTTTCGGAATTTTGCAGTGATTTGATGCATTTGACCACTACCATTATCCTCTGATGTTTGGAAAGCTACCGATTGACTTCTATAGGAACCTTTAATGCCGAATAGGTTATTATTAGGTGGAGAGCCAAGTTCGCTCGTTCCATTATCGCTTTCTAAGATGGCTTGAGCAATCATCACAGAAGCATACAAATCGTGTTTATCTGCAATTTCGCGCGCATTTTCACCAATGGAGCCGATAAAGCTTTCCACACTTTGATCTTCTATGTATTTTTCAGATGGCTCTGAAACCGTTTCAGATAATTGCTGAATGATGATAAAAACAGAAGTTGCAAATAAGATAGTTGTAAATAGAGTAAGTAACAAAGCTTTTTTCATCGATCGACGGTTTATATTTTGAAAACCTTCCTCCCTTCTCCAATATTCATATAAATAGTTTACCATGTTTTTAGGACGGGTGTTAATGTTAAAAAGTTTCTTTTGAAAAGAGATAGGTAAGAAAGAACCCCCTATCTATCAATTGCTAGATTAGAGGAGGGTTTGTCCATTATTTTTTAAATGTCAAAGTTATTTTTTGGCTATTTGCTATTTTTTGTTCTTTCTTGTCAAAGACATCACTGGTTTGAAGGACGAATTTTACAGGGTTGCTATTATGCTTAAGGATATAACCAATATTGCCTCTCTTTGTTTGATGAGGTTCGATTTTCCCAGTTAGATGATCAAGGTAAATATCTTGATCCCATGTCCATTTTTGCCCGGTATCTGCAGTAAGTATGGCAACAGGAGAGAAGTGAAGCGTCTTACTGCTATTATTGGTCACTTCAACAAAAGCTTTGACGATATCAAATGTTTCATCATGCGTTAATGTATGAAAATAATCGATCATACTATAAGTGGGCTCAAGATAAATTTGTTTGACATCTCGGATGGTCAAAGTGATTTCTCCAATATCATAGCTCTTTTGTGTAAAATTGCTATTTTTAAGTTTTGCATAGCCTCGGTCATCTGTTATTTTGTCGCCCACTTTTAATAATGTACGATCATCTGTTACTTGAGGATTGGCTTGATAGTTTTTGAAATAATCCTTGTGGTTTGTCGCTTCATTTTGTGAATTATTTGAAGTAGCTGATTGAAATGTACAACCTGAGACGAATCCTAGAATACAAGCACTAAAAAATAAAGAGCAAAGTGATTTTTTCAATATTGTTCCTCCTCGTATAGCAAAAAATCTGGACGCCGATAGAAGACGCCCAGAATAGATGGTTGTTAATGAACATTATCAGCAAGGCAAATTGCCTCATTAACAACCAATTTGGCGAATGAATTAAGATTGATCCTTCATTTTTGTTTTGTTCTTTTTGTTTTTTTCAATTAGATTGAAGATGATTTTAGCCTGATCTGTATTATCAATTTGTCCTGCAAATTGAGAGGATTCAGGTCCAAAAGCATAGACGTTTACATCTTCACCTGTATGGCCGCCTGTAGTCCAACCAGTATTAGAACGTTTATCATATATTTTTTCAATGGCGTTATCGATATCTGTAACTTTACCAGAAGTAACATCTTTAACGGATTTGATTTCTTCATTTGTTAAAGTTAACCCGCTGTATTTTTTCAATGTTTCTTCTACATCTGCACCGGCAACAATTTGTTGTGCCATATAATCAGGTGTTTTTTTAGCCGCTTTAATGGCTTCTGGAAACCAGTTATAATCATCATTTGCAGCTAATGAAAAACCGCCTGTTGAATGGTCAGCTGTCGCTACTACTAAAGTATTTTTATCCTTTTTGGCAAATGCAATTGCAGCTTCAAATGCTTTTTCAAAGTCTGCCATTTCACTCATGGCACTAACAATATCATTATCATGTCCAGCCCAGTCAATTTGGCTACCTTCTACCATTAAGAAAAAACCATCCTTATCCTTGCTTAGTTGTTTGAGTGCAGTGTTTGTCATATAGGCAAGGGATGGTGTTTGAGAACCACGGTCAATCATCTTGTCCATTCCGCCACCAGCAAACAGACCGAGTAATTGGGAACTATTATTATTTTTTAGTTGGGATTTTGTCGTTACATAGTTATATCCTGCTTTTTTGAATTCTTTTGTCAGGTCACGATCTTGACGAACAAAGTTAGATTTGCCGCCACCGAGTAACACATCAATTTTATGTTTTCCATTTACGAGTTCATCAAAATAATCATCCGCAATACCATTCATATTCTTACGTGTTTCATCATGAGAGCCAAAAGCTGCGGGTGTTGCATGCGTGATTTCTGAAGTTGCCACTAATCCTGTGGCTTTGCCCATTTCTTTTGCAGACTCAAGGACTGTTTTCACGTTTTTCTTATTATTGTCAACTGCAATCGCATTGTTGTATGTTTTGACACCAGCTGACATAGCAGTAGCTGCGGAAGCAGAATCTGTAACGTTTTCGGCTGGATCTTCAGGATAAGTCATTTGCTGTCCGACTAAATAACGATCAAATGATGTTTGGTCGACGTACTGTGTGCTTGAACTGTTTTTCAGATAGCGGTATGCAGATGTGTAAGAATTCCCCATACCATCACCGATTAAGAAAATGACGTTTTTCACTTGTTTTTTCTTCGATGAAGTTTTAGCATCAACCTCTGATGAAAAAATAGTTAGGCTACTCAATGCAAGTGTAGAAACTGCAGCAATCGAAATAAGTTTCTTTGGCAAGAATGCTTTCAATGGTATTTCCCCCTTTAATTGGTATTAATTACAATAATATTGTAGTGAAAAACTATTAAGCTGATATTGATAGAGTGATAAAGGTATGTAAAGGTCTTAAAGAAAAGAATAAAGAGCATTACGATGGAATAAAGTGTGGCAAAACTAATAATCATCAGGATATTTCCCGAGAAATTTAATAGGTGGAATCAACTTGAATGAGGGGTAGTACATGGATTTTATGGATGTTCTCCTACATAAACTAATTTCATAACTCAAAGTTTTGATCTCAAAAGTAGATGTTGATTAGGGGAAAATTAAATTACTAGTGGAAAAGCGTATTTTCAGGCGTGTTGATTAGGAAAAAACTAGGGTAAATATTTGGCTGTATTTTAGCTCCATTTATATAGATCTTCGCTGCGGCTTGCTCGACTCCTCGAAAATGCATGCGCATTTCCTTCGTGCGGTGTCGATTCGACGAAGTAAATTCAATGTCCCGCGGGAAGAGCGAGCAGATGAGACCCTGCACGAGCGTAGCGATTGAAAGGAACGGAATCTAAGAACGCCACGTCCTGTGGCAACGATTCCGTGACCAACATCCTGTTGCCCCCAGCGTTCGCCCGCAGGAAAGCGAGCAAGCCGTAGCGGAAATCAGCAAATGCCCCATTTTTTTAAGGATATAATTGGATAATCAACACGCCTGGCGTATTTTCACTCTATTTTTCTAATCAGCTTATCTGTTAAATTATAAAAAAAGAAGAGACAGTGAAAAATAAATTCACAGCCTCTTCTCTTCTTTTCTTTTCATATTTGATTGACACAAATGACAGATGTCTTAACTATTCGAATGTATGCTTGAAATGGATTTGTATAAATTTTCTAGTAATTCAGGTGTGACATCTACTGGATTATTTTGCATGTTGGGAGCAAAACTGTTAGCAACTAATAGTTTTAAATCCTCTTCTGTTTTTACACCAGCCTCTTCAATTGTTAGACACATTTGCATGTCTTTTTTCATTTCATCGATACGATTGGCTAAATCGATGGAATCTTCAAATCCAAGACGGCGACTAAACGCTTCAAGTCTTTTGCTTTCCTTGCCGATGCTATTCAGTTTCCAAAAAGTAGGCAAGGTTAGAGCACAAGCCTCTCCATGAGGAACTCCAAAGTTTTGGGTCAATGGGTAAGAACAAGCATGGGCAGCAGCTGTTTGTGTGAGATTAAATGCCATGCCAGCTGTTACTGAAGCTAGACTCATATTGATACGTGCTTCAAGATTGTTAGGAGCGTGATAAGCTACTAACAGATTTTCAAACACTAGTTTAGCAGCATACTCTGCAGCTAAGTCTGTATAAGGCTGATGTTTCTTCCCATAAAAAGCTTCTAAGGAGTGTGCTAATACATCTAAACCACTAGATGCAGTTACTTGTTGAGGACAGCTAAGCGTTAACATTGGATCCACTAATGCATATATCGGGTATAAAAACTCACTTGCAAGAGGAGATTTTATCCCACGCTTGGTATCTGTCAAAACCGATACGTTTGTAATTTCGCTTGCTGTACCAGAGGTCGTAGGAACAGCGATCAATGGTAATCCTTTATGTGTAATTGGCTGTTGCTTTGTAAAATAGACTTCTGTTGTATAAGAAGTTGTTGCAACGAAGCATGCCACTTTTGCACAATCTAAAATGCTGCCTCCACCAAGTGCAATTGCAAAATCACATTTGTGTTCAACAAGCGCCTCGACACAATCATCGGTGTTTTGAACTGTTGGATTGGGTTGTATATTGGAAAAAATAGCTTTAATTTTACCATTTGAAGCGTCCATTATTTTTTGTGCAACACCATTTCGTACCATCGATGGGGCACTAATGAGTAATCCTTTTTGAAATTTATATTTTTCCAAAATAGTAGGTAAATCCTTTATCTTATCTGCACCAAAGTCAATCGGTACAGGCTGTTCATAATAGAAATTATACATCGAATTCCTCCTTATTTAGCTGAAACAATTTTTGTTTCACCAATTTCTAAAACTTCCTTTTCAAAATCTTTCAATACAGTTTCGAAAATGTTTATTGCTTCATTTAATTCATCTTTTGTTATGATAAGTGGCGGAGCAATAATGACACTCGATTCATGAGAATAAGTATAAAATCCTTTATCCAGCAACATGGCAATAAATTTATTCATCAATCGAACAGGGTCTTGCCCATAATCTAGACCATATTGGATAAGTGGCTCGCGAGTTGTTTTATCTTTTACTAATTCAACTGCGGCAAATAAACCAATATGACGCACTTCGCCGACTATAGAGTAGTTCCTTAATTCATCGAGTCGCGCGGCTAAAATCTCGCCAATTACCCTTGCATTTTCAATGATATTTTCTTCCTCATAAATTTTCAATGTTTCTAATCCAATTTGGGTGCACATGGTGTGACCGCTATAAGTTAAACCAGTCATTAAAACATGATCGTCAAAGTATGCAGCTATTTGATCACTGACGATAACGCCTCCCAGTGGTGCGTAGCCTGAAGTGATTCCCTTTGCAAATGTTATCAGATCCGGTTCAAAATCATAATGGTCAACAGCGAACATTTTTCCGGTTCGTCCAAAACCAGACATGACTTCATCGCAAACCATTAAAATCCCGAATTCATCACATAATGCACGAACGCCCTCTAAATAGCCTTTTGGTGGAATGATGACGCCATTACTTCCAGGAATCGGTTCGATGAAAACGGCTGCGATTGTGTTTGGACCTTCGTATAAAATTTGTTGGTGTAGCCGTTTTAGATAAAAGTCTGTAGCCTGTTCTTCACTCGCAAAATCGATGGCTTCTCGATATAAATAAGGAATATCGAACTTTACAAATCCAGGAATACCTGGTTCAACACTTAGGCGACGATTTTCTCCGGTTAAATTACCAGCTCCAAATGTTGCTCCATGATACGAACGATAACGAGAGAATATTTTATAGCGTCCTGTTACCATCCTTGCTATTTTGATCGCGTGTTCATTTGATTCTGCACCGCCACAAGTGAAAAATACTTTTTGCATATTACTTGGTGCAAGCTCAATGATCTTTTTGGCTAATGCAGACTTAGAAGCACTTGCAAAGCCAGGTGAGGATAATGGAATATCACCGATATGTTGAAAAGCTTCGAGCAGTTTTGGATGTTGATGACCAACGTTTGTATAGACTAGCTGGGAGCTCATATCAAAATACCTGTGATTTTGTTCATCCCAGAAGAAAACACCTTCTGCTTTTGTTATTACTTTCGGAACAGTTCCTTGCTGCTTTGCCCAAGATGTCAAAACATATTGTTGATGGTCTTTTTGAATATGATGAGATGCCGTTTTTTCCATTGTAATCACTCCTATATAAATATATGTTATTTTAGCTAACATATAAAGCATACTAAGATCAAAATTTTAAAACAATGAATATTCAGACAAAATATTTTGTGCATTTGCACAAAGTTATTATTTTGATAAAATGTCCTCAATCATGAAGGCAATTGTAAGATTTGTTTTTGTAAATGGAGTGCTTAAATCTGTATCAAGGAGCGTTTCGATTTTTTTTACTTTATACAGAACCGTATTGCGATGGATAAATTCTCTTTGACTAATTCGAGATGTACTGCCATCTTCCTCTATGAATATTCGTAAAAAATTTTTAAAATTTGTGTTGTGAATTTGATCATATTGTACTAAAGAGCCCAGCATGTCTCGATAAAATCTTTGAATTAGTTGCCGATTTTCGACACCCATAATAATTTTGTAGGCACCAATCTCTTTATATTTGTACAAGTTAGGGTTACCGTGCTGCTGTGAAAGCTTTGTAACGGTCCTTGCTTCATCCAAACTCTTTTGAAGATCTTTCGCTTCTGTATAAAAGTTCCCCATTCCAATCGATAAGGGAACAGGAGCATTTGAAAACTTTTCAAGTAACTTATCAAAGATCGCGTTAACAGTTCTTGAAAATGGAATGTCTGGTGTTTGAACGTGAGAACGGCTTATTAAGTAAATCAATTGGTTATTGTCGACAAGTTGCAGAAAAACTTTATAACGAGCAGAAAATGCTTGGTGAATAATATTTGCGTAGGGTTTTATATTATGATCGCTGCTATATGGTGTACATAAAATAATTCCTTTTTCATCTTCTTTTGCAAATCCGAATTGTTCTAATGACTTATCCAAAGAAGAATCTTGAGCATCCGTCAATAATAGCTTCCTCATTAAATCCTCTTGATCCATTTTTCTTTCATGATGTGTATTTAAAAAATGAAAAGTGAGTCTAAGTAAATCGGCTATTCGATAACGCCATTCCATTTCAAAAATAGGGAATTGTAGTTGATCTGCAAGTGCTATTGCTGCAGCTGGTACTTCAGGGATGTAAGGGCCAATATTGATGATTAAACCTGCTGTTCGCTTTTTAGCAAGCACTGTAATCAGTTCTAAAAGGGATTTTGTATCTCCATTGAAATGAATTCCTGTAGAAATGATAATTTCATTAGCTTGACAGAATTTTGAGATATCTACACTTTCAATCACATTAATTCCAGTAATTTCATGGTTTAATCCATCCTCTCCACCTCTTAAATTCAACATGTAAAATAGCGGTGAATCCAAAAAATGCTGAAATGTAATCATCAATATCCCCCCATTTTTTCTTATAGCAAAAAAGTAAAAAATCCTTCAGCTTGCTGTGCAAATGCACAATTTTTTTCAGAGAAATGACTATATACCATATAATTATAATACAGTAAAATTGGAATTGTTAGTAAATGTAATAAAAAATAACATAAAAATAGGAGGTAATATATTGTTAGCATGTAATGAAAGTCGTTTAGAGGATACGATTCAACTATTTAGTAAGTTTGGTCACACTAAAAATGGCGGAGTCACAAGGTTATCTTTATCTCCTGAAGATGTTGCTGCAAGAAATTATTTTTGTGAATGTTGCCAAGAACTCGGCATGAATGTCACTTTTGATGACATGGCTAATATTTATGCGACTTTGCCAGGAAAAAACGATCTTCCTCCAATCGTAATAGGATCTCATTTAGATTCTGTTGAGAGGGGAGGTCGTTTCGATGGTGTTCTTGGTATTTTAACAGCGCTTGAAGTTGTCAGAACATTGTGTGATTTCGATTTAGAAATGGAAGCTCCAATTGTCATTATGGATTTTACAAATGAAGAAGGGGCTCGTTTTGATCCAGCTATGATGAGTTCAGGCGTACTAGCGCATAAATTCGATAAAGAAAAGATGCTCGATTCAAAAGATAAAAATGGAATTACATTTTCAGCTGCGTTAGAAGCGAGTGGTTATAAAGGTGAGCAGGAAAACCGTTTGAAAGAGGCTCTTGCGTATCTAGAACTTCATATTGAACAAGGCCCTGTGCTTGAAAGTAAAAAGATTGATATAGGAGTTGTAGAAGGAGTACTTGGAATGGTGTGCTATGAAATCACGATTATTGGTGAATCAGATCACGCGGGAACAACACCTATGCCGATGAGAAAAGATCCTTTGTTTGTAGCTGCCGATGTTATTTCTTCCATCAAAACAGAGCTTGCGTCCATTGACGATGATTTAGTTTTTACAATTGGACGCCTGAATGTTTCGCCAAATATTCACACAGTGATTCCCAATAAGGTTGTTTTTACTTTAGAAGCTCGACATCAAAATCCAGAAATCATTTCTAAAGTGGAGGATGTTATTCATAACTTCCCAGTTGAGATAGAAGGTTGTGCTCTTTCATCTGAAAAACTTTGGAGTCGGGATACGGTCGTATTTGATCGTGATATTTGCCAATCGATTGAAGCTGCATGTGAGGAATATGGTTATTCTTCTTATCGAATGTATAGTGGGGCAGGCCATGATGCACAATTTATGGCTAGTTATATTCCCTCTGCGATGATCTTTGTGCCGAGTGTAAATGGAAAAAGTCATTGCGAAGAAGAACTGACAAGCTTTAAGGATTGTGCAAACGGAGCAAATGTCATGCTTCAAACCGTACTTTCTCTTCAACAAAAGTTGGCGAAAGAAAAACAAACCATATAAGGAAAGAAGGAATACCATGAAAAAACTAATTACAGGTGGAACGATTGTCACTGCAGCAGACACGTATAAAGCGGATTTGTTAATCGAAGATGGTAAGATCGCAAGTATTGGTAAGGAAATAGTAGCTGGTGACGCTGAAATGATTGATGCGACTGGACAATATATATTTCCAGGTGGTATCGATCCGCATACACATCTAGATATGCCTTTCAACAATACGGTAACAGATGATGATTGGGAAACAGGCACAATCGCAGCTGCCTTTGGCGGGACAACGACGGTTTTAGATTTTTGCTTAACAGCTGGTGAAACAAAACTTATGGATGCGGTGGATAAATGGCATGCAAAAGCAAAAGACAAAGCAGTGATCGACTATGGTTTCCATCTGATGATTGCAGATTTAAACGAAGATACTTTAGTTGAATTGCCAAAAGTATTGGAACAAGAAGGTATTTCTTCTATTAAGGTATTTCTAGCCTATGCGAAAGAATTTCAAGCAACTGATCGTACATTATATCAAGCGTTCAAAGTTGGAAAAGAAGCGGGCGCAATCGTTATGGTACACTGCGAAAACGGTTCAGTTATTGATGAATTAGTCGAAGAAGCCAAGATTTTAGGGCATACAGAACCCATTTATCATGCGCTAACTCGCCCTCCTCAATTAGAAGGTGAGGCAACAAAACGGGCAATTGAACTGGCTCACTTAGCTGATGCAGCGTTATACGTCGTGCATGTGACCTGCAAGGAAGCAGTTGATGAAATTATCGCTGCACGCCAAAAAGGTTATAAAGTATATGGTGAAACATGTCCACCATACTTGACATTAGATCAATCGGCACTTGAAAAACCAAACTTTGAGGGGGCGAAGTATGTTTGGTCACCACCATTAAGACCAAAAGAGCATCAAGAAATTCTATGGAATGCATTAAAAGCAAAACAACTTCAAACCATTGGCTCAGATCAATGTTCGTTTAATTTCAATGGTAAAAAACGATTAGGTATTGATGATTTCTCTAAAATTCCAAATGGTGGTCCATTTATCGAAGATCGATTTAGCGTTCTGTATTCTGAAGGGGTCGCGAAAGGAAGAATTACAATTAACGAGTTTGTCGATATGATCTCGACAAGCGCAGCAAAGATCTTTGGACTATTCCCTCAAAAAGGAACGATTGCGATCGGTTCTGATGCAGACTTAGTGTTATTTGATCCCAATCAGGAACGTGTTATTTCAGCCGAAACGCATCACATGAATGTGGATTATAGTGCATTTGAAGGGCTAAAAGTGACGGGAGAGCCTATCAGTGTTTTAAGTCGAGGGGACTTTGTTATCAAAGATAAGGAATTTGTGGGTTCGTTGGGGCGAGGTCAATATATAAAACGACAAGTTCAAAAGAAGATAAAAGAAGCTGTTGCTCAATAAGTTGGGAGTGATTGAATGATCAATGTCTTAATAGATGAAAATTTTGAAGAAGTTACGCCGAGATTATCAAAAGCTAGTGCCATAGAAGAGGCAAATCGTTGCTTGTATTGTTTTGATGCGCCTTGTATGCGTGCTTGCCCAACAACGATCAATGTTCCTAGTTTTATAAAAAAAATTGCTTCTTCAAATTTGAAGGGTTCAGCAAAAGTAATCCTAGAGGCGAATCCAATGGGGGCGAGCTGTGCGAGAGTTTGCCCGACTGAAGAACTTTGTGAAGGCGCTTGTGTGTTACAAAAAGATGAAAAACCAATCAAAATCGGTGCACTTCAACGATACGCAACGGATTGGCTGAAGGAACAAGATATTTCTTTATTTAAGCGAGGAGCAGCAAATGGTCATAAGATTGCCATTATTGGCAGTGGACCAGCAGGGTTATCAGCTGCACGTGAATTGTGCCGACTAGGCTATGAGGTTACAATCTTTGAAGCTGAAAAACAAGCTGGAGGACTTAGTCAGCATGGGATTGTATCATTTAGATTACCGCAAGAAGTTGTGGAATGGGAAGTTGATCAAGTGCGTCAGTTAGGAGCAACTATTTTAACAGGAAAGAGAGTTGGTATAGATGTTACTTGCACTGAGCTATTGGAGAGATTTGATCGAATCATAATGGCTATTGGTATGGGGGAAGTCCCCCATTTAAATATAGAAGGGGAGAAGTTAGAAGGTGTTTTAGATGCAATTGACTTTGTGAAAACAACTAAGCAAAAACCTTTACCAATGAATATACAAGGGAAGAAAGTGGTTGTTATTGGAGCAGGTAATACAGCGATCGATGCTGCAACATGTGCCATTCGATTAGGAGCGGCCCATGTGAAAATATTATATCGGCGCACTGCCAATGAAATGACAGCTTATCCATTTGAATATGAATTTGCTAAACAAGAAGGAATTGAATTTCAATGGCTAACAATGCCTAAAAAAATAATGGGAAATATGGATGGGAAAGTCGTAGGGATTGAATGTGTCCATATGAATTTAATGGATTGCTACGATCAACAAGATGTACTGATCGAAGTGGAAAATTCAAATTTTATAGTACAAGCAGATGTTGTTATTCGTGCAATTGGACAAAGACGTCATGTGGATTTTATCAACGAAATGAACTTACAACATCTTAATGGCGTTCCTTCCGTAGATCCGATTACATTTCAAACATCTAGTCCGCAGATCTACGCATGCGGTGATGTGATTTATGGCTCAGGTTATGGGGATGCAACAGTTGTTTCAGCTGTTCAACAAGGAAAAGACTGTGCATATGCATTACATGATGCGCTACAACAAACATCTGAGATTGCCTAACACAAAGAGGGGGGATAATATGGCTGATTTACGAATAAATTTAGCAGGAATACAGTCACCAAATCCATTTTGGTTAGCTTCAGCACCACCTACGAATTCTGGTTATCAAGTACAACGAGCATTTGAAGCTGGTTGGGGAGGAGCAGTCTGGAAAACATTAGGTGAACCCATTTTAAATGTTTCTTCCCGATTTGCAGCAACAAGTTTCAATGGCCAACGAGTTGCAGGTTTTAATAATATTGAACTCATTACAGATCGTCCATTAGCAACAAATTTAAAGGAAATGGATGAAACCAAAAAACGTTTTCCAGATCACGCCATTATTGCATCCTTGATGGTTGAACCGAAACAAGAAAAATGGCATGAAATCGTCAAGCGTGTAGAAGATGTCGGTATAGATGGTCTGGAATTAAACTTCGGCTGCCCACATGGAATGGCGGAGCGAGGAATGGGAGCTGCATCTGGTCAAGTACCAGAACTTGTAGAAAAGCAAACCTATTGGGTCAAGGCAGTAGCCAAAACGCCTGTTATTGTCAAATTGACGCCAAATATTACAGATATTACGGCAACAGCAGAGGCAGCTGTAAAAGGCGGGGCAGATGCTATTAGTATGATCAATACGATCAATAGCCTAATGGGAGTCGACTTAGATACATGGCATACAATTCCTCATGTACGTGGAAAAGGTGCGCACGGAGGTTATTGTGGACCAGCTGTGAAACCAATCGCACTCAATATGGTAGGTGAATGTTCGAGGAATCCACATATTAACGTACCAATTTCGGGGATAGGAGGTATATCGAACTGGCAAGATGCTACTGAATTTCTATTAATGGGAGCAGCAGGTGTTCAAGTTTGTACGGCTGCGATGCATCATGGCTTCAGGATTGTGGAAGATATGATCGATGGTTTGAATAACTATTTAGATGATAAAGGAATTTTATCCGTTATGGATATTGTCGGTAAATCCGTGTCAAGATACTCTGACTGGGGCGATCTCGATTTAAATTATAAGATTGTCGCAGAGATTAATAATGACAAATGTATCCATTGCAATAAATGCTATATCGCTTGTGAAGATACATCACATCAAGCGATTGATCTTTATCACGATGCAACAGGACTCTCACAATTAAGTGTGCGGGAGGAAGACTGTGTAGGGTGTAATTTATGTTCCATCGTTTGTCCAGAAGAAGGCGCTATTACAATGAAGGAAGTTGAACATACTCTACCTTCTATGACGTGGAATGAACGACAAGAATGTCTTAAAGCTTTTTCTACAACGGCTGAAATAATAGGAGGATAATTTTAATCCCGCGTTAATGGGCAGTAAGACCCCCACCTCAAGGTTTAGAGAAAAACGAGAAAGATAGGTGGGGGAACAACTGCCGCATGCGCCCGATTGGTTTGGACCAACAAGATGTTGGTCCCTCAGATGTTGCCACAGGACGTCGCGCTTTTCATCTGAGTTCCTCTAGTTTAGTGGGGGATGAAGAAAACCCTCACTTAGGAAGTTTCACATTATCTTAAATAGATTGATATTAAAAATATTGGAGGCTTCGTCGATGACACAAAGAAATGATTATTTAAAGTCCCCTGATTTATTGCCTATTTCTTATAAGGATCGAAATATTGGCGTTTTCGGATTTTCAGTCATTTGGGTGGGAATGGCGATTGTACTAGCTGCATTCGCTATCGGTGCTGCGGGAATTATTCATCTATCCATGCCTACGCTTATTTTAGCTACTTTAGTGGGTTCCTTAATGATTGGGATTTTCATGGTAGTGATCGGGGATATTGGTGTTGAACATGGGCTGTCATTCCCAGTTTATATGCGAGCGCCATTCGGTACATTTGGTACGCATCTTCCTTCGCTAGTGCGGGGGATCACTGCATCTTGCTGGTTTGGTATTAATACGTATTTTGGGGCATTAGCGATTAATGGAATATTAAATATCTTATTTGAATTTGATAACTGGTTTATTTGTTTCCTATTTTTTGCAGCTTTTCAATTATTGAATACCTCTTTAGGAATTAAGTCGATCGAACGATTTGCTGATCTAGCTGCTCCTATTATTATTTTCATTTCATGTTGGATGTACGTAGCGCTTGCGGACAAAGCCACGGCTTCGGGCAAGGATGTATGGACTTGGGTCGAATCTCCAACTACAGGTATGGCTACATTTACAGCATTTATGGTAGTGGCCATGGCAAATATGGGTTTCTGGGCAACGTTAGCGGCTGATATGCCTTCACTTTCTCGATTTTTTAAAGCGCCAAAATATGAAAAAAATTGGTTCAAGCGCAATAAAACACAACTAATCGGTTCCCTGATTGTCATGCCTGTTGTCAATACATTCATGATTGTTATTGGTGCTGTATGTTATATGGCTGTTTCAAGTGGCGATCCAATTGCCGCATTACAAGAATCTGCAAGTGGATTTATATTAGCAATCTTACTATTGATGATTGTATTAGCACAATGGTCAACGAATACCTCAGCAAATGTTATTCCAGCGGCAACGATTTTCTCCAATATCGGCGGACCAAAAGTACCTTTTTGGATAGGTGTTGTCATTGCTGGAGTGATCGGTACATTAGCACAGCCTTGGAGTCTATTCGATGTATTAAACACGGTTTTATTGATTATCGGCGGAATTTTAACGTCAATCGTTGGGATCATGTTTGCCGATTACTATCTACTGCGTAAACGCCGATTAAATGTAGAAGAACTTTATGAAATAGCAGGGCAATATCGATATATGAATGGTTTTAATTTAGCTGGATTGATCTCTTGGATCATTGGGGGGATTATAGCGAACTTATTGCCAACTTATTCATCATTAGTTGGGTTTGCAGTCGGTGCAATTCTTTATTATGTGTTAGCTAAATATTGGTGGTTCAAAAAATATCCTCAGAAAGAAATGATAGATCCAAGTGATAGCAAATATTTGGGGATTACTGTCGGGAGAGATTGGGAAATATCACCGTTTGAAAAACCAGTTACACTCCCAGAGCTCTCCCCTAATTTAAGTGCAAAAAACAGTTAGAGAATAGCGCTGTTTATAAGTTCACAGGCTAAGCATAATCTGTTTTTCTTACGGCAAAGGAGTTGATTCATATGTCTGATTACTTACAAATAATAGATGAAATCGATCAAATTGACCGATTATTACTTCAAAAATATCGTGTGAAGAATTTTACAGAAAATCTTGATGGTACGAGGCTTGAATTTTATCATCCAGAAAGCGAAGATTCTCAAGAAATCCATATTGGTACAGCGAATGCGCGAAAATATGCCTCCGTCAAAGTATTCGAGCAGGTGTATAAAACGTTCATATAAAATTTCATTTTTTCAAAACGCCCCCCTTAAGTATAATTAGTAAAGGATTTTGTCCCTTGCTGGTTATACTTTTTTATTGTAGAGGAGAATATCATCCATCAAAAGTCCGTATTGTAATTTGGAATGAATTAGGATAAAGTGGTTCATTATGGCTCTTCATTAAAAGTTCGGGTTGATCCCAAGTTACGGTGATGAACCCTCATTATAGAAAAGGAGTTCAAATGATGCGATTTATGTCCTATTTCCATCCGATTGTATGGATTATTTTAAATGGTACGATATTTACCCGTATTGCAAGCTTTATGACAATTCCTTTTTTAGCCATTTATTTGCAAAATGAGTTTCATGCATCTCCATTAATGATTGGCATGACCTTGGGGATTGCTCAATTATGTGCAACGTTCGGCGGTTTTACAGGAGGCTATTTAACCGATAAATTTGGACGGAAATTTATCATTCTCACAACGATATTTATCTGGAGTGCGGTATTTGTTGGATTTGCCATTGTACATGTCGTTCTACTATTTATGTTTCTTAATGCGATTAATGGCTTGTGCCGTTCATTTTTTGAACCAGCAACACAGGCATTAATGCTTGATTTTACAGAAGAAAAGAAACGTCGCCGCTTATTTTCAGTTCGCTATACAGCGATTAACATTGCTGCTGTTATAGGACCGTTATGTGGCGTTTGGATTTCAGGCTTATCAAGTGCAAAGGTTCCATTTTTAATCACTGGATCGATGTATGCCATCTATGGGCTATTTTTAATTTTGGTTTTCAATAAGTATGAAGTAAAACCTCAAAAGACTATAAAGAAACAAACGTTTATGAAAATGTTCAAAGTTATATTGGCGGATCAAAAACTATTATACTTACTTGCTGGTGGGATGTTAGTCAGTCTTGGTTACTCTCAGTTTGACTCAACTTTACCTCAATACATAAATGTAAATATTGAAAATGGGGTGAAACTCTATTCAGTATTAATCACTCTTAATGCGGTAGTGGTATTAGCGTTACAGTTACCAATCGGCATTTATTCAGAAAGAATTTCCATCATGAAGAGCATGATTATAGGTATTTTGTTCTTTGCAGCTGGCTTTTGCATCTTTAACTTTGCAAATGCTCCTTGGTTATTTGTTGTGGGAATGATCATTTTTACGATTGGTGAGATTTTTGCTTTCCCGATGATGAACGCGCTCATCGAGGAAATTGCCCCTGCAACTCAAAAAGCCACTTATTTAGGAGCTTCCCAGTTTAAAAATCTAGGTGGATTTATAGGACCAGTATTTGGCGGTTGGCTGCTCGCTCACTTTGAGTCCCAGCTTTATGTTGTGATGGCTGGCATTTTCCTGCTTAGTCTTGTTTTTTATCGATTAGCATTTTTGAAAAAAAGTATTGTATAGAGTTATAGTGATGAAAAAGTTTGCTATTTGGTTGTAAGTGGAATACAGTAATTGATTTTATTCCGCTTTAATGGGCAGTAAGAGCCCTATCTCAAGATTTAGAGGAACGAGGAAGATAGATGGGGATCAACTTCCGCATGCGTCCGATTGGTTCGGGTGGGCAGGATGTAGGCCTCTCAGGTGTTGTCACAGAACGTGGCGTTTTTCACTTCTGTTCCTCTAATTCAGTGAGGGATCAAGAAAACCCCCACTGATGGAGTTTCGCTTTGTTTTCAATGAGAATCACACCAGACTTTTTTCAATCGTTGGATTCCTTCGTCAATTTGGTCAAATGATAATCCTCCATATCCTATGATAACCATTTGATGATGTAAGGCATGATAGTAAGAAGTAGAACATGGATAAACTTTCACACCGACCCTGTTTGCCTTTTGAATGGCTTGTTGTTCAGTTAGGTCGTTAGGCAATTTTAAAATAATGTGCAAACCAGATTTTTCACCAATAACTTGGAAAGTCTTTGGAAGATAGTTTTTAATGGCTGCAACTAATGTGCGCTGTTTTTTACGATAGAGGGTACGCATTTTTGCGAGATGTTTGTCAAACAATCCTTGCTCCATAAAATCTGCCAAAACCAATTGATCAATTTTAGATACCACCGATTTTTGATCTTTATAAAAGATTGAGAATGCTTCAACTAGTGAAAGTGGTAAAATCATATAACTGATACGTATAGATGGTGTAAGTGTTTTAGAAAATGTGCCAGAATAAATGACATGTTGTAATTGATCTATCTTTGCCAGAGAGGGAATAGGCTGTCCTTTAAAGCGATATTCTGAATCATAATCATCTTCAATGATATAAGCGTTATTTAGTTGAGCCCATTGCAATAATGCGGCTCGGCGTTCCGCAGACATTATCATCCCTAATGGAAATTGATGTGCTGGTGTCGCGTATAAAAGGTCTATCTTTTCAGTTGGCACAGTTACGCCAGATTCGTCCACAACAATATGAGCGGTATGTTGGCAATACTGATGGAAAATCGTGCGAGCCCGTTTAAAGCCAGGCTCTTCAATCCCTGCTTTACTGGAAGAACCGAAAAAGTGGCACAATGCTTGAAGTTGATGTTGTGTACCTCCATAGATGAAAACTTGTGAAGTATCGCATTGCACTCCTCTAGAGCGTTGCACATATTTTGCGATTTCCTGTCGAAGTGTGAATTCTCCTTGCCATGAAGAATTCACCATATTTTCCGGCTGAAAATGCTTTTTAAATAATTTTTTCCAAGTTGTAAAAGGAAAAAAGTCTACATCGATATGCCCGTTATGAAAATCAATATCTATTTTGGGAGGTTTCATTTTGGGAACTGGCTGAATAGCAGTTATATCGGTCAATTGTTGCCATTCAAATTCAAATGGTGACACAAAATAACCTGATCGTTCGATGCTGTATATAAATCCTTCTGCCTCAAGCTGCTCATAGGATTCTTTTACGGTATGTACACTAACATTGAGATCTTCGGCTAAACAACGTTTAGAAGGCAATTTGCTATGGGCAGACAATTTTTTGGTTATAATTGCATTTTTAATATGTTCATAAATTTGAACATATTTTGGAGATTGATGGTTTAGAATAATGGCTATTTCCATATATGTTCACCTCTGGTATGGATAAAATAAATAAATCGATCTAAAATAATCATACCAAAAGCCGTAGAAAATCTATAGAAAAAAAGTAATCTTCTATAATTTAAGTGGTGAAAAAGATTCGTTATTTTCTTCAACTATATGAATTGACTTTCAACGATAAATCATGCTATCATTATCTCGAATTAAAGATATTTGGATTAAAGATAATAAAAGTGGTGAAGCGAATGGAACCAACAAAAGAAATAAGAGCTGTAACGTCTATATTTCATGCTGTACAAGCTATTCAAGATATCATTCGTCAAGAGGCAGCTTCATATGGATTGAATGCAACTGAATTTGCGGTACTTGAACTTCTTTTTTACAAAGGGGATCAACCAATTCAAACAGTTGGTAAAAAGATACTAATCGCAAATAGTAGTATCACATATGTAGTGGATAAATTAGAGAAAAAGCAGCTCATTTCTCGTAAAGATTGTCCGAATGATCGTCGTGTAATTTATGCGAGTCTGACGGAAGAAGGGATACAGTTGATGAAACAAATGCTGCCCCAACATCTAGAAAAGATCCACACTATATTTGAATGTCTTGAAGAAAAAGAAATCGATCAAATTACTCAATCTATGGGGAAAATTGGCGATCAGACTGAAAAAATATAATTTTTTTTACACAAATATCTTGAATTCGAGATGAATATATTCAAACTATCGGTTCCACTAATACTCATTGTAAGATGTATTAGAAATAAAAAAGGATGTGAATTTTCGTAATGGGTTTTATCAATAATTTATTTGGTAAGAATAAATCAGAAAAGACATTAGGAGGAGATCAAATGTTAAAAATCGGTATTGTTTTAGGTTCAACACGTGAAGGAAGAGTAAGTCCACAAGTTGGTGCATGGGTGAAAGAATTAGCTGATAAACGTGGGGATGCAGATTATGAAATTATTGATATTGCAGATTTTAAATTGCCATTATTAGGTGAACCAGGAGTCGATGCGTCAGGTGCAGCTGCTTGGTCACAAAAAATCGCTGCTTGTGATGGATTTGTCTTTATTGCACAAGAGTATAATCATTCCATTACAGCTGCTTTGAAAAATGCTCTAGATTACTTGCGCGAAGAATGGAACAATAAGGCAGCTGGTATCGTTTCTTATGGATCTGTAGGTGGAGCACGTGCAGCAGAACATTTGCGAGGAATTTTAGGCGAATTGCTAGTGGCAGATGTTCGTGTACATCCAGCATTATCTTTATTCACAGATTTTGAAAACGGTACAATCTTCAAACCAAAAGACGTTCAAGAAAGTTCAGTCAACCAGATGCTAGATCAAGTCATTGCATGGTCTACAGCATTGAAAACAATTCGATAATATTTAGATGCAGTTGAATCACTAACTGCATAGTTGAAATCAATGAATATTCTATATGTTATTGGGTAAAATCAGATAACCAATATGCCTTTTAATATAAATTGGTAGAATGCCTTTTTAAATAAATGTATAGAACAAACTTAAAACGAGTACGGTTGCAGTTTAAAATGGAACCATACTCGTTTTTTTGCTGTGATCATAAAGTGGCTATGGCTTTGTGGTTACTTGTTACTATTTTTTGGTATGGTCAATTTTATTTCATTTGGTTATGTTATACATATCAAAAATAGGATAGATTGAAAGAAAAGGAGTGAATGAAAATGAAGTTTAAAGAATTACATAATAATCAACTTATTTTAAGACCAATGGAAAAAAGCGATGTGGAGGGAATCTTCAAAGTTGCCATACATTCAGAAATTTGGCCCTATTTATCTGTTACACTAGAAACATTTGAAGATGTAAAAAAGTACGTGGAAACAGCGTTAGCGAATAAGAAATTAGGAATTGAATTTCCATTTGTTATGATAGATCCTAAAACGCAAGAAATTATTGGTTCAACAAGATTTATGGCTATTGAGCCAAAACATAATCGGTTAGAAATCGGCTTCACATGGCTGACACCAGCTTATTGGCGAACTGCTATGAATACTAATTGCAAATACTTATTACTACAATATTGCTTTGAAGAATTACATTTGAATCGTGTTGAAATCAAAACAGATCATGAAAATATACGAGCCCAAAAAGCAATTGAACGGATCGGTGCACAAAGAGAAGGAATTTTACGTAGCCACATGATCCGAAAGGACGGAACAACACGTGATACGGTTATGTATAGTATCATCTACAAGGATTGGAACAATACAAAGAAACGATTAGAAAAAATGAGGCAGGACGATGCGCTGAAGCTGAAAAGGTAAATGAATGTTCTTCACCATAGGAATTTAGTCGTACATGATAGAATTTACAAAGAACAGGGTATAAGAAAGACTATTAGGTGTGCTGATTAGGAAAAAATAGGTGACAAATTTGGCGTAATTCTAAAAACAGGTATTTTAGCTCCATTTATCCCGCTTTAACGGGGCAGTAAGACCCCCCTCAAGGTTTAGAGAAAAACGAGAAAAATAGGTGGGGGATCAACTGCCCGTATAAGCCCGATTGGTTCGGGCCAACAAGATGTTGGTCACTCAAGTGTTGCCACAGGACGTGGCGCTTTTAACCTGAGTTCCTCTATTTCAGTGGGGGATGAGGAAAAACCCACTGAACGGGACAGTAAGATTCCTCCTTTAAATTTTAGAGAAGGGTAAAAAACTGCCGTAGCGGAAATCGATAAATTATCCCTATTTATATGGATTAAACTGGATAATAAACACTTCTGAAGTAGAATTTATCCTCGTATTTTTGAAAAAGTTCATTTAAATGTAAAATTTTCTTAAAAAGGTTTCTAAGAATACTTATTAGCCATATTATTCTAGCTTGAGATATGGTAAAAATAGATAAGACATAAAATTTTTGAAAGGCGTATTATAATTTTGATGCAAATATTATTACTAAATTTCTTGTTTTTACTGATTCCTTTTTTAGGCTATTTTATATTCTTTGATGTAAGCAGTTATCGTCATTTTAATCTGATATTTTCGATTTTTGCTACAATTTCAGTGATTTGTTGTATGCTATTTCCTATTCAGTTGCAAAGTGGATTTATATTTGATTTACGTTATATTCCTTTTATCATTATTGCACTCTATTGGGGATTTAAAAGTGCACTTATCCCTTATTTAGCCATTAATATTTATCAATTATGGATAGGTGGAGAGAATATAATCGAATCATTTCTGTTTTCAACTGTTATTTTAATCGTTATGTCTTTATGTAATCATAAATTTCTTTCTCTAGATATTAAGTATCGAATTCTATTTTCTGGTACGGCATCTTTTTTATCCATGGTGTTTTATCTATTTACACTTAGTTTTTGGGCTCCATTCAACCATGAGTTTTGGATTCTATCCATCTATGTAATAGGAACGTATTTATTGGTGATGCTTATTTTAGTAAGCATGATTGAACGACTTATTGCCAACATAAGAGAGCAAAAATTGATCATGCAATCTGATCGTTTTCAAATCATTAGTGAATTATCTGCTAGCGTGGCACATGAAATACGGAATCCACTCACTGCCACTCACGGATTTCTACAATTATTGAGTCAATCAAAATCGATTTCATTACAGGAAAAGAATTACGTCGATTACTCCCTACAGGAATTAAAGCGTGCAGAGAAAATTGTTGGCGATTTTCTTACTTTCTCTAGACCACAATATGAAAATATGAAGGATTCCGATTTGAAAGAAGAAACAGAGTATGCTAAGAACATTTTGATGCCATATGCACATATGTATAATGTCGATATACAAATTCATTTCCATAATTCTTTGCATAAATATTTTGATAGAAGTCAGATGCAACAATGTTTTATCAATATTTATAAAAATGGTATAGAGGCGATGAAAGAAAGGGGAGGCACACTTGAAATTGAAGTTTTTGGACAAAAACAAAATATCCTGATTAAAATAAAAGATTCAGGAATTGGGATGACGGATGAACAGATTTCCGCATTAGGGAAACCTTATTATTCCACCAAAAAGCAAGGTACGGGTCTTGGGATGGTCATGGTTTACAATGCCATTCATAAAGCTGGCGGCACAATTGAAGTAGAAAGTAAAATAGGGAAGGGTACAACATTTATGATTACTTTTCCAGTTTAATGAGCCTGGGTTTGTTCATATATAAAAAATATTTTGCGGTGAGGTAGAACATTTAGATAGGGGGAATACTCCATTTGAAAATATATAGACAATCTTTGTTTGCATGGCTATTTCTATTTTGCCTATTAAGTGTTTCTACCCTATCAGCTAAAGCCGTGACTATTACAGAAAGTAAAGTTTATAGTGTAGAGGAAGTAGATCATGTTGTACAGCCATTTGGATCGAAATTGTTAGCAGTAAAACTGGAAGAAAAGTGGGGATATATGAACTCCAAAGGGAAAATGGTTATTCCTGCAATTTTTGAAGATGCTCATAATTTTCATGAAGAATTGGCATCTGTCAAGAATAATGGAAAATGGGGATATATCGATACAAATGGGGAGTTCATAGTGAAGGCTGAATATGAAGAAGCAGCACCAGCATTTCATGAGAGCTATACACAGGTTGCAAAAAAAGGGAAATGGGGCATTATCAATAAAAGAGGGAAAATCATCATCCCTTTAAAATATGCTGAAACTTGTGCTGTTGGTGAGGGATTAACGCCGATTAAAATTGGTGGAAAATATGGGTTCATGAATATGAAAGGGAAAATGGTTATTCCAGCTAAGTATACACATGCTTATAACTTTCAAAATGGACTAGCACCTGTAAAAAGTAAAGGAAAATGGGGCTACATCAATAAGTCTGGTAAATTGATCATTCCTTACAAATACATTGATGTAGAAAGTTTTAACAAGGGTTATGCTAGAGTAGTGCTACAGAAAGCAAACAATTATTTTTATGGTGTTATTAATCAAAAAGGAAAGACCGTTTTAGAGATAAAATACAACCAAATACTACCTCTTAATAATGAAGTAGCGCCATTTTTCATACAACGATCACCCGGTAAAATGTCTATGGGATATATTTCATTAAAGACTGGAAAAACACTATTTCAAGTAAAAAATTCGGTCAATGAATTTTCTGAAGGATATGCATTCGGTACCTATAATGGAAAATTGTTAAATGTGGTATATGATGCAGAAGGTAAGAAAACATTTTTAAAAAATAAATATTATCAGGCTTCTACCTTTTATAATGACTATGCTGTTGGCTCTGTCGACTATGGTGAAACAAAGTTCCGTATTATACATAAAAAATAACAGATGTGTTGATTAGGAAAAAATTGGGATGAATAATGAGCATAAATGAGAAAAAATTCCTCATTGTAAACTCCATTCTATGTAGATTGGAGCGGAGGCCTGCTCGACTCCCGCAGAAAAGCGAGCAAGCCTTCGCTGCAATCAACGAATTTTCCTATTTTTATGGATTGAATGGGATAATCAACACCTCTGAAAAAATAGTAAAATTCCATAAAAGGAATATAGCATTTTCTTCGACCATCATTTCTCTATCCGCTAGAAAATTTGTAAAGAGTGTAAAAGTGTTTAAAACGGTAAGCACGGTAATTCAAGCCTAAAAAGAGTGGCTTATATTATATAAAGATTATATTGTTTCCACCAAATGGATTCCTAGTTTCGTAAATGTTTTACATTTCAAACAGGAATCTTTTCTTATGCAATTTTATTAAATATATCTCATTGTTTAGAAATTGTTTAGTATAGTAGATCAAAATATACATTGAGTAAATAAATGTAAAAATAAAAGGTATTATGAAACATCAATATATGATAATATGTAAATATTAATATATGAATGAGTCAAAAGTAATTATTATATTTGAAGGAAGAGATAAATGAGTGAAAAAATTAATGATATAGTCTCGATAATGAAAGAATGCATAGAGTCAATGGGAAAAGTGATGTTTCTTTTGTGTTTATTTTTGCTATTACACACTCATGTAAATGCGGAAGATTCAACTTCTCGTGTTTTCTATGTAGCTAAAAATGGAAACGATGCAAATACAGGTACTATTGATAAGCCATGGTTAACTGTTCAAAAAGCTGCAAATAATGCAGAGCCAGGGGACATCATTTATGTTCGAGATGGAATCTATTCTGAGTTTGTTACGATTAAAAACTCTGGTTTGAAAGGGAAAGGTTTTATTACTTTCAAAGCTTATCCTGGAGAGCAGCCAATATTTGATGCAGGAAAGCAAACGATCAAAAAGGGGAATATGGCATTTTTCACTATTGAAGCCAGTTATATTATCATTGATGGTTTTGAAATGAGAAATTTAAGCGCTAGTGGCATGGAGTATTATCCCAATGGAATCTTAGTTTCAAATAATAGTAATCATATTCAACTCCTTAATAATGAGATCCATCATATAGAAAATCATTCAATAGATGGAAACTCTCATGGGATATTGATCTATGGAAACACATCAAAGCCCATTCAAGATATTTTGATCCAAAATAATCATATCCATCATTTAACGTTGGGAAATAGTGAAGCACTTACGCTGAGTGGCAATGTTGAGAGATTCAATATTTCTAAAAATAAAGTTCATGATAACAATAATATTGGGATTGATGTAGCTGGATTTTATAATGCTTGCACAGGAAATTGTATTGACCAAGTCAGAAATGGCACGATCAGCAACAATATTGTCTATAACAATAGTTCTGGGGAAAATCCTTCATATAACGGGCATCTAGCTGCAGGAGGGATATATGCAGATGGTGCAAGTGATATTAGGATCAGCCATAATCTAGTATTTAAAAATGACTTTGGAATTGAGTTAGCGAGTGAAAACTATGGAAAAAAAACAAGCAACATTATTCTTGAAAAAAATAAAATCTTTAATAATAACGGAGCAGGTTTAATCATAGGTGGGGCATCTACCTCAAATGGCGGTGCCTATAAAAATATCATTCGTGAAAATGAATTCTCGCTAAATGATCTACGTATTCAAGGGTATGGGGAAATAACCATCCAACACCAGGCAACAAAGAATCAATTTATCAATAACGAATTTTATATTAATAAAACAATAACGCTCATTCAATCCATGAATCAAAAAGAAACAAGCAATACGATTAACAACAACAAGGTATATTTCAGAATATCGATTTTTCGAGATTATCGATCAATGTCCTTTTAGAATATGGACAACTGTGTAATTGTATCACGCGTGTTGATTTTACAAAAATTAGGGGTGTCTGTTTGGCATATTTTTTGAAAAACTCTGTATTTTTAAGACCATTTATATAGATTGGAGCGGAGGCTTGCTCGAGTCCTCGAAAATGCATGCGCATTTCCTTCGTGCGGTGTGGATTCAGGAAGTCCATTCAATGTCCCGCGGGAAAAGCGAATAGATGAGACCCCGCAGCGTAGCGATTGAAGGAACGGAATCTAAGAACGCCACGTCCTGTGGCAACGATTCCGTGACCAACATCCTGTTGCCCCCAGCATTCGCCCGCAGGAAAGCGAGCAAGCCGGAGCGGAAATCAACAAATCCCCCTATTTTCATGGATTAAATTGGATAATCAACACGCTTGTTTCACTATACATCTATCATGTATAGAGATTTTTATGGATGCAGTAAACTGTAATATAAAGGAGAATTAGTATGAAAGTATTAATAACAGGAGGATATGGGTTTATCGGTTCTCATGTAGCAGAACGGTTTTATAAAGAGGATGATGAAGTTTTTATCATTGATAATATGGAAACGGGAGATAAACATAATATCTCATTTAAACACAAAAACTATCATCTATCTGTTGAAGATCCAAACTGCGAGGAAATATTTAAGGCAATCCAATTTGATGTTGTTGTTCATCTTGCAGCACAAGTTAGCGTTGCAAAATCATTTGAAAATCCAATAACAGATACAGAATCTAATATTGTTGGACTAGTGAATATGTTAACACTGTCACAAAAATATAAAGTGAAAAAGTTTATATTGGCATCGTCTGCAGCTGTCTATGGTAAGAATGACCAACTGCCTTTGCTAGAAGAAAATCAATGTGTACCTATTTCACCATACGGCATTAGTAAGCGGGTAGGAGAACTATATTGCCAAAAGTGGAGTGAGATGTATGGATTTGAAAGTGTATGCTTTCGATTTTCAAATGTATATGGACCTAGGCAAAACAGTAATGGAGAGGGGGGCGTTGTTTCTATATTTATCAATCATATGCTTGAAGGAAAGGCACTTCAAATTTATGGAGATGGCGAACAAACGAGAGATTTTATCTATGTCGGTGATATAGCAGATGCTATATATAGAGCATCCCATTCTTCCATTAGCGGAGTTTATAATTTATCCACGAACAAGAAAACAACTATAAATGAAGTCGTAAGTATATTAAAAAAGATGCATGATGAAGTCAATATACATTTTTCCCCTGCAAGAGAAGGGGATATTGATCATTCCGTGTTGAGCAATAGAAAAGTAATGGATGACCTAGATTGGAGTCCGATTTATGATATAGAACTGGGGTTGGAAAAGACTTATCAATGGGCAGTAGTAGATCAGGCACAAAAAGAAGTTGCTGTAAGTGTTGCTGACCAAACAGAAAAGGCAAAGGAATGGACTCATATTATTCAGCCATTCAAAGCATATCTAGAAAATTTAGTTGTCTTCCTCATCATTGCTTGGCTCGTCCTCTCACATAGGCTATCGGTTTTTAACGCTACTGATATTAGTGCTTTTTACATCATGATCATGGGTGCCCTTTACGGGAGTAAACAATCGATTTTATCCGTCGGGCTATCAATTGGGCTATTGATCGTAGAAAAATTGAGTGAGGGGAGAGAGTTTGTATCCTTACTTTATGATACATCATTCTTTTTCCAAGTTTCTCTATTCTTATTTATTGGATTAGTGGTTGGTTATACCGTACAAAGAAAAACAAATCGACTACAAGAACAACAGCAAAAAATAGATGAGCTAAAGCAACGGTACCATTTTTTGGACGGTATTCATACAGAGGTTCGAGAAATAAAAGATGAGTTACAATTACGGCTATTAAATACGGAAGATAGTTTTGGAAAAATTCATTCGATTGTAAAGGAACTAGATGAATTAGAGCCTGAAAAGGTATTTTCGAATGCCGTACAAGTTGTACAACAAATTATGGATGCTGAAGATGTGTCGATATATGTTTTTAATAAAAATCAGACATTTTTAAGATTAGTAGCTAACACGAATTTCTTGGAAACTTCCCATAAGAATTCGATGAAAGTGGAGGATACCGGATATATCCAAAATTTGTTAGGGACAGGTAAAATTTTTGTCAACAAAGAATTATTACCGAACACACCAATCATGGCTGCGCCTGTTTATCATAACGATCAAATTTCTGCAGTCATCATGATCGATCGGTTGAATTTTCAGAATGTTTCACTTTATCATGAAAATCTCTTTAAAGTAACAACTGAACTTGCAGGATCAGCATTAGATAAGGCATTAAGTTATATCGATGCAATAGAAGCTGATCGTTTTATTGCGAACACAGATGTGTTAAAACAAGATGTATTTCAAAAGATTTTAGAAAGTAAGAGAGAAGCGAGGGAAAAGTATGGTATGCCATATGTCGTGCTCGAAGGAGAAAACCCAGATACGGATACTGATTTAGGCGCATATTCTACTAAATTATCAGCCCTTTTAAGAGAAACGGATTATATTGGACAATTGGATAATCATCAAGTCGGGGTACTTCTTTCTAATATTCATCAGAATGATGTTCAATTTGTATTATCTCGATTTTATGAGAAAGGTATCCAAATGCGATTAAAAGAGGGAGAGATTTAACATGATATACATTTATATTCTGTATATGATCATCTCTGCCATCATTCTTGGTTTTATGGCTAAAAAAAGTGTGAAGGAATGGTTTTTAAAAATAATCATTGTATCTTTTGTTCCAATTATCGGATGGTTCTTCCCTATTATATGGTCTAAAATGCTGATTCCAAACAAAGGAGAAACTTTAGATAGTTATCTAAAGAAACAAAACGATGATATAGAAATCGAGTTATTGGCAAAAGAGGAAACAATTGAACGAGAAAAAGAATTGAACATTATTCCAATTGAGGAAGCATTGGTTATTAGTGATTTTACAACAAGAAGAAAAGTCATGTTAGATGTATTAAAGAAAGATGCTATACAGTATATAGATGTTATTAAAATGGCGGTGTTAAACGACGATTCAGAAACGGCTCATTTTGCTGTAGCAGCAGTTATGGAAGTGAAACGGAAATTATCACTTTCATTACAAACTTTTTCGGTTGAATTTGAAAAGGATCCTTATCATTCGATGATTGCCAGATCGTATGCACAAGTATTGAGAGAATATATGAAAAGCGGCTTTTTAGATGAAAAAACGTTGAAAAAGTATAAATATACATATATTCAAGTGTTAGAGCAACTGATTGATAATGGAGAGGGTGATCAGATCACATTCGAAGAAAAGATGAAAGTGGAGATGGAACTTCATGAGTATGCAAATGCTGAAAAAACAGGTTTGCAATATTTACAATACTTTCCTGGGATTGAGGAGCCGTATATTTGCTTGTTGGATTATTATTACACAACGAAATCTAAAATCAGCATGCAACGTGTATTGGATGAACTCATGAATTCGACGATACAATTTTCCAATCGTGCCCTTACCATCGTTAGATATTGGTCGGGAGGACAAGAAAATGAAATTAAAAGGTAGCGAATTAAAAAAAGTATATATCATTCTATTGATTGTATTTATATGTGGGATCACCTTACAAGTTTCTCGCTCACAATTCGTCTTAAAAGCACAAGAAAATAGACAATTAATAGAACAAAAAGATGAAATTTTAGCGATGCGTACAAGTAATCGGATAACACAAAAAACAGGGGAAAATTACTGTGTTTTATACAATTCTGACAATGAGTATAGTACAAAATTAAAAGATAATGCACAGAAATCACTGGAATATATGAAAAAAAGAACAACGGAGGTAAATGTGGGGGAACATGAAAAAATCGCTCTTGGAAAATGTCATGTAACAATCCTTACAACTGATTATTTGGAGGACATAGGGACACCGGAAGATATAGAGCATTATGTATTTAAAGGTGGCTATATCCTTCTGATGTCTACCCTTGATATCGGTAAAACTAGTTATCAAATTTTATATAGGAAGCTTGGCGTTTCGAGCTTTGGTGATTATGTCCAGACAAAAGGGATTCACCTCGTATCCAATGTTCTAATCGGTGAGAAAGGTCTAAAATTTGATAACGACTTTATCACGAATGACTCGATCAGCGTCGATCTTGATGATACAGCAAAATTGCTTGCGGAGAGTGCGGGTGGAACACCGCTATTATGGAGAAATGAATATGGAGACGGGGCATTTATGGTCTTTAATGGTACGATTTTACAGGAAAAAATCAGCCGCGGATTTTTTACGGGGGCCTTAAGCTTATTAGAACCTAATTTTATCTATTCTGTATTCAATGAAAAATTATTTTATATCGATGATTTTCCCGCTCCCATTCCAAAAGGGAAGAATGCGTCTATTTATCAAGAATATAAACGGGATATGCCAACATTTTTCAACGAAATCTGGTGGCCTAATATGTTAAAAACGGCTAAAAAATATGATTTAAAATACACTGGGGGAATCATTGAATCATACACAGATCGTGTAACACCACCTTTTAACAACTTAGAAGATAAAGACAAATACAATTTGATTGCATTTGGTCGTGAATTGTTAAAAGGAGGAGGAGAAGTAGGATTCCATGGCTTTAATCACCAATCCTTGACACTTGATCCAAAAGTGGCAGATTCTTTTGGGTATAATGCGTGGGAAAGTGAAGAGGACATGTCGAAATCGATCAAAGAGCTTATGTCTTACGCAAATAATGCTTTTCCTAATTATAAAATGGCTTCTTATATACCCCCTTCTAATGTGCTTTCGCAGGAGGGAAGAAATGCATTAAAAGCTGCTTGGCCTGATCTAACCGTTATCAGTTCACTTTATCCCGAGGATATCACCGGCTTGTCATATGTCCAAGAATTTGAAATCGCAAAAGACGGAATTATAGAAATGCCGAGAATTACTTCCGGCTATTTTGAAAGGAAGTATGATCGTTGGGCAGAGGCAAATACAATGACAGGATTAGGCTTTTTCTCTCACTTTGTGCATCCTGATGATGTTATTAGTTCTGATAGAAGTAATGATCTTGGTTGGAGAGAAATGTATGAAAAATATGATAAATATATGTCAAGAGTCAAAAAGACTTATCCATGGCTGCGTTCAATGACTTCGACAGATGCAGCCTTAGATGTGGCCAGTACATTGCAATCTCAAGTGAAATGGTCAACGAAAGAAAATAACATAGCAGGACATATTACCAATTATGCCCCTAATCTTTACTATATCTTTCGTTCTGACAAAAAGATTAAAAGACTATACAATTGCGAGCTGACAAAGATTGATACTAATACCTATTTAGTAGAAGCAAAAAAAGCAGATTTCAAAATAGACTTGGGGGAATCCTAAAATGCGTATATGTTTGATTGCTGAGGGATCTTATCCTTATGTTACAGGGGGGGTTTCCAGTTGGATTCATGGATTAATGACTACGATGAAAGAACATGAATTTATCATTTATGCAATTGGAGCAGAAACAAAACAAAAAGGAAAGTACAAGTATCAACTGCCACCTAATCTAGTAGAAATAAAAGAGATCTTTTTGGATGAATACTTATTGGAAGATAAGAAATGGGGGAAAAGATATAACCTGACATCACAACAAAAGGAAAGTCTTATCACATTATTAAATAACCAGCAGAATGTAAACTGGAATGACTTGTTTGATTTCTTACGAAGTAAGCAATTTTCAAATGTTGGAGAGTTTTTATCAAGTAAGGATTATTTCGATATTATCGAGTTGATTGGAAGAGAAGAATTTACTCAAGTGCCATTTACAGAATTATTTTGGACAGTAAGTTCCATGCTGCTGCCATTACTGTCGATCATCCGACATGATGTCCCTAAAGCGGATGTCTATCATGCTGTTTCTACGGGTTATGCAGGAATTATTGGCTCATTGGCAAAGCATTTGTATGGTAAGCCATTGTTGTTGACGGAACATGGTATCTATTCTCGTGAAAGGGAAGAAGAAATTATTAAGGCAGACTGGGTAAAAGGATATTTTAAGGATATTTGGATCAATTACTTTTATACATTATCAAGTGCTATATACGCTGCTGCTGATCAAGTCATTACACTTTTTAATCGTAATAAAGAAATAGAAATTGAACTAGGTTGCCCTGAAGAAAAAATACGCATTATTCCCAATGGAGTAGATGTAAGTGACTATCAAAATATAGTTTCCGTACCTGCAGAACAAGTAATTAGAATCGGAGCGATTGTTCGTGTGGTCCCTATAAAGGATATTAAAACAATGATTCAAAGTTTTGCTTTAGTAGAAAAAGAGATTCCGAATGTTGAATTGTATATTATGGGACCAATTGAAGAGGACCCTACATATTATGATGAATGTCTTCAAATAGTAGCAGCTCTTGGTGTAGAGCATATCATTTTTACAGGCTTAGTAGACATCAAAGAATATCTTGGTAAATTGGATTTTCTATTATTAACGAGTATTAGTGAAGGACAACCTTTAGCCATTCTAGAGGGATTAGCCTGTGCGAAACCTTTTGTCTGTACAAATGTCGGTGGATGTAAGGAATTGTTAGTTGGAGGCCCGGATGATTTGTATGGTCAGGCTGGGTTTATAACACCAGTTATGCATTATGAAGAAATAGCACGGTATATGATGAAACTTTGCCAGAATCCACTATTAAGAATGCAATTAGGAAAAAATGGTTTTGAAAGAGTCAAAAATCATTATACAAGACGTGCATTTATTTCAAGCTATCGTCAATTGTATCAATCGTTAGGAGGGGAATGACTATGGCAGGAATAGGTTTTGAACTTCGAAAGTTATATCGAGAAGAAGGGCTTGTTCAAAATGTGAGAGCTTATGTTTATTCTTCTTTAACAACCATTGGACCGATGATCTTATGTCTTATTTTGATGTTTGTAGAACAACTGATGATGAAAGCGAATGACAGTAGTTATTTAGAGAATGAACTGTTTATAGCAACAATGGTCTATTGCTTTATCTTTTCAATCATTATTACATCTGGATTTTCAATGATTGTGACAAGGTACATTGCAGATATGATTTATCAAAAGATGTATGAAAAAATTATTTCATCTTTTTATGGCATATTGACAGTTGTTTTGCCGATTGCTGGACTGATCGCGGCTATATTTTTACATGGAGTACAAGAAGACATCGGGTATAAAATCGTTGCCTATTTATTTTTTATAGAATTAGTAATGATCTGGCTTCAAAATGTTTTTTTATCGGCTTTAAAGGATTATAAGAGAATTGTCCGAGGGTTTACGATTGGCATCATTATTTCTATAGTAGTTAGTTTCTTATTGTTCAAGTTTTTATCTATTGATCCAACGATTAACACATTAGCTGGGATTGATGTGGGGTTTGCGGTGATTGTTGGGATGTCGATGTATCATTTTGAACGAGTCTTTCCAAGAGATGAAAAACGATATTATTTTGCTTTTTTGAGCTACTTAAAAAAGTATCCATCTATTTTTTTTAGTGGATTGTTTGTCTATTCCGGGGTGTATATTCACAATTTTGTTTACTGGATTTTCTCAGATCGACATTTCACGATTGCCAATCATTTTGTTTGGATGCCTTTTTACGATGTTCCAGTTTTTTATGCATATATCTCGGTGTTGCCTTCGCTCGTTATGTTTGTAGTCATTGTTGAAACAGATTTTTATGCGAAGTTTTTAAATTATTACCGAAATGTTGTCGATGGTGGAACATACGAGAGTATGAACAATGCCAAGAAAAAGATGCAAAATGTGTTGTTGCAGCGAATCACTTTTTTGGTGGAAGTTCAATTATTATTTACAACTTTGTGCATAGCTTTAGGAATTATTTATTTACCTAAAATAGGGTTTACGATGGAACAGCTTGATCTATTCATTTTATTATGCTTGGCTTATTTTTTCTTTATCATCTTATTTGTTATTTTACATGTGCTAATGTATTTTGATGATCGAAAGGGAGTTTTATCTATTAGTGGTTCATTTATTTTATTAAATATCATTTTAACTTTTGGATCGATGAAATTGAATTTTGATGGCACTGGCATGTTCTTTGCATCATTTTTAATCTTAATCTTATCAATGACTAGATTGCTCTATGTACTCAAAAATATAGATTACTATACATTTTGCTCACAACCTTTAACGACCATGAATCGAAAGGAACGTAAAAAATTACCTTCGTTGAAATCGAAATCAATGGTTTCTATTGTCATTCTTTCTATGATCCTCTTATCTGCTTGTGGAAATAGCGAGCAAAAAGACAAAAAAACAACAGATGCCGAACAAACGACAAATGTTGCCGTTGAAACTTCCAATAATAATGACAAGTTGGAAGATGATAAACGATTGTATGAACGAGATGAAGATCATTCTATTAAGTCATTATATATTACGATCGTTCCTGATCAATCTGAAAAGGTAGATTGGTATGCTCTGAATCGAATGACCGATCGTTATAGTAAAGAAAAGTTGGACATTATTTTCGCGGAGGGAACGGAAGATGGAATAGGACCAAAAAAAGGTAAATTCGGATACGATACGGAAGAACCCAATGCAAAAATCAGCATTCGAGGGAACTCATCCAGAAGTGCCGCACAAAAATCCTATAAAATAAAATTATTTGATAATGCAGGGTTATGGCAAGAACAGCGTACGATCGATTTAAACAAGCATATTGATGATCCAAGCCGTTTAAGAAATAAATTGAGCTTTGATCTGATGGAAGATATTCCTCATATGACAAGTCTTCGTACACAATTTGTCCATCTATATGTAAAAGATTTAACAAATGGAGAGAAAAAGAAGTATGAAGATTATGGTTTATATACACAAATCGAGCAACCCAATAAAAAATTCTTGAGAACACATTTGTTAGATCCGAATGGCTACTTGTATAAGGTGACATTTTTTGAATTCGATCGGTATCCAGAACAAATTAGAAAGCATACGGATCCCAAATATGATCAACAAAAATTTGAATCCATCTTAGAGATTAAGGGTAAAGAAGATCATGACAAGTTAATCTCCATGCTAGACGATGTCAATAATTTTAATATGCCGATAGAAGATGTGATCGAAAAACATTTTGATGTAGATAACTTATTAACTTGGACAGCTATGAATATTCTGATGGACAATATGGATACGGATGCCAACAACTTTTATTTGTATTCACCTTTAAATTCTGAGAAGTGGTTTATCTTACCTTGGGATTATGATGGCGGATGGGAATTACAACGAAAACTAAAAAGTATTCGCCCTTATCAGGCTGGTATTAGTAACTATTGGGGAAATAAACTGTTAAACCGATATTTTCGTTCAGAAAAGAATGTTCAAAAACTTTCTAATAAGGTAGAAGAATTATCAAAAGTGATTAATAAAAATACCGTTTCCACTCAAATAAGTCAATATAAAGATATTGTAAAGCCATTTATCTTAAAAAGTCCTGACAAAAATTATTTACCGATTGAAAATGCAAAATACGAAGAGGATATAAAATTAATAACGAGTACTCCTGAAAGAGCTAAAAAAAGATACTATCTAGATTTACAAAAGCCTAAACCTTTTTATATGGGAGATGTCGAACAAACGAGCACGAAACTTCTATTTACTTGGGATGTTTCATTCGATTTACAGGGCGATGATTTATACTACACGATTACAGTTGCAAAAGATCCATATATGAAAAAGATCATCGCCATGAAAAAAGATATACGAGCCAATAAATTCATCATGAAAAAGCCTGCTGAAGGTCCATATTTTTGGAAAGTGACAGTAAGAGATCGTAAAGGTCATCAGCAATCTTCGTTCGATATGTATACAGATGAAGAAGGAAACGAGTTTCATGGAATAAGAGATTTCGAGGTTGATTGATATGAGTATTTTCGCTAAGAGTTTTAGACATGAATTGAAATATTATTTAAATGCACTTGAATATAACGCGCTAAGAAGGAAAATTTCTGAATTTCTGCCACTCGACCCTTATTCAAACGATGAAGAGGGGTATCGCATCTCTAGTTTGTATTTTGATGGAATTCATCAGCATTCCATTTATGATAAAAATAATGGCATTTTCCATAGAGAAAAATACCGTATCCGTATTTACAATGGCAGTGACAAAAAAATTACATTAGAAAGAAAAAGTAAGAGGGGGGATTTTATATGCAAGGAATCTGCTCCTCTTACGAAAAAAGAATATAATGCCATTTTAAAAGGCAATGTAGAAATACTTGCAGATACAGAAAAGCCATTACTAAGAGACTTTTATGCCGAGTTGCTTTATCGAAATTTTCAACCTGTCGTAATTGTTGACTATATTCGAGAGGCATATATTTATGAACCAGGGAATGTCCGAATTACATTTGATAAACAATTGAAGGCAACCGTCAATACAATTGATCTGTTTGATGACAAGAAGATCTCACAAGAAGTCTTGCTTCCTGAACAAGTGATTCTAGAGGTGAAATTTGACCATTTTCTGCCTGATGTCATCCGTCAATTGTTGCAGCCAGAAAGGATTGTACGTTCAGCCATTTCTAAATATGTTCTATGCAGAGAAGTGACCATACAAAATTTTAAGTAGAAAATTGAAGGGGAATTTATATGAATGATACATTAAGCTTTAAGGATTTTTTTAAAAAAAGTGTGCTCCATCTCGAATCATTTGGGACGGTATCTTATATTGATATATTATTAGGTTTAGCTTGTTCTTTTGGTATTGGGATGTTTATCTATTGGATTTATAAAAAATATTTTCGCGGTGTTGTATACAGTTACAACTACAATGTCTCTTTTGTACTGATGACAATGATCACCACATTGATCATTATGACTATTAGCACGAATATAATCTTGTCTTTAGGGATGGTAGGGGCATTAAGTATTGTTCGTTTTAGAACAGCTGTAAAAGACCCTTTGGATATTGTTTACATGTTTTGGGCGATTGCTGCAGGTATTGCAACAGGGGCAAAAATGTATCCCTTATCCATTATTGGCTCGTTAGTCTTTGGGATTGTTATCGCATGGCTGTCTAAAAAGAAAACAAAACATGAAGCTTATTTGCTAATAGTACGTCACACGGATGAAGCGACAGATGAATTACGAGTATTACTGCGAAAACTTAATACAAAACTTAAATCTAAATCTATTCGAAATGGTTTTACAGAGATCACTTTGGAGATCAATATCGTTGATGACAATACTGCGTTTATGAAAACAATCGATCAAACAGCAGGTGTACAATCCTGTTCACTAGTCAACTATACGGGTGATTACGCCCAATAGTAAAAAGTGAGATCACACACCTAGTGAAGTTTTTCTCTGGTGCTGCTTCAAAGAATCGGCCTTTAGGGAGCAGTGATCCTGCACTTTTTTCTGTACAGATTAGGAGTAGGGCATTTGCATATGAAAACTGACTTGCATCTGTAGTAGTTGGCGTAGGGGCTATTGCCTGTTACAGATAATAAGCATTTATAAAAAAACAACACAGCCTATATGTAAAGCTGAACTTCATCCTAATTGTTAGATACGATCTAACAAATTGGAGGTGCAGTTGAGTATAGGTTCGTGTTGTTTTTTTGATTGAGTAAATAATCGAATGATGATTAGGTCGAAAAAAGGGCGGGCAAATGTCAGAAAGTATTGCTTTTTAAGTAGCAACATGTTTCGTTTTTGTTTTATTTTGTAAAAAAAACCATTTAAGGAGGAATTTGAATATCAATGAAAGAATAAACATAAAAAAATCCAATATTCTTGCATGTTTTTGAAAAAAATTACTAAAATGTTATTATAGAGATTTATAAGTATTGAAAGGAGGTTGTTATTTTTCTTCTAAATTATTCTTTTATTTATTAAATGTTCAAAAAAAAATAATAATTATTTTCAATAAAGTGATTCAAAATGACTGATTTTAATGATTTAATGATAATTATTTGCTGTTTTGGTTTTGAGGAGAAGAAATAGTAGCTGCAGTGTTTACGATAGCTGATCTTTTAGAAAAGGGGGATTAAAATTGGAAAAGAATAATGATTGCTATAAATTTCGCAAATTTATTGAGGAAAACAAAGCGTTTTTAAATAATCCAATTATTAAGGATTTTTTATCAAAAAAAGCGAATTATCAATTACTTAAACAGTCCATTTGTGATCCAACTTGTCAAAATAAGGAACAATTAGATCAGGCATTCCGAGGGTTTTATTTCAATATTCGTTTTACGGCGTATATCTCTTCAACACTTTATTTTCACGCAATTAATTTAGATAAAAAAATTCGTAAATTGAATTATCAGTTTCCAATAATGCTGGATCAGCCTGTAAAAGAAGATTCAGATATGTCATTAAAGGATATGACGATTTATCATGAGGACTTTGAGTTAAAATCAGATAACATTTTAGATTATATAACAGATTCCAAAATATATGAAGCAGTGAAAAGGTTGACTCCAAATCAAAGACATATTCTCTATCTTGTGTATATAAAAGGATGGACCGATTCTGAAGTTGGAAAACACTTAAAAAAATCTCAGCAAGCGGTTTCAAAATCTCGGAATAAAGCCTTAAAGAGAATAAGAGGAGATTTAAATATTACACTAGAAAAATGTATTCTTTAAATAAAAAGGAGGAGATTTCATGGCGAAAACTTTGTATCAGTTGGCAATTGACTCCAAAAATGACACTGAAGCAGTTGAAAAGATATTAAAAGCTTTCAAACCTAAAATTAAAAAATCCCTTCAACAAACAAAATTCCAGAATAGAGTAGATATCGAACAAGAGCTAGAACTTAAACTGATTTCTATTATTAAAATGTATGAAGTAGATGAGTTGGATGGCTTTTGGCGATTTTACGAAAGGCAAAATCACTATAAAGAGAGTTATAAAGTAGTTAAGTAATGATGTTTAAAAAATCATGCATATTGATAATCTGGTGTTATCCATTATAAAAGGCATCATCAATTGATTTTCGCTGCGGATTGCTCGCTTTCTTGCGGGACTTTGAATTTACTTCTTTGATTAATACCGTATGAAGGGAATGCAAATGCATTTTCGAAGAGTTGAGCAATCCGTAACTAGTGAACTGGAAACAAGAATTATTGACCTGTGATTAGCCAGTATTGATCCTAATTTTTCTTGATTGATATGTTTGATAAAAATTTTAGAAAAGGCGAAACGTATTTATCCCGCTTTAACGGGCAGTAAGAGCCCATCTCAAGATATAGGGAGAAACGAAAAAGATAGATGGGGGATCAACTGCCCGTAAAAGTCCGATTGGTTCGAGCCAACAAGATGTTGGTCCCTCAGGTGTTGCCATAGGATGTGGCGCTTTTAACCTGAGTTCTTCTATTTTAGAGGGGGATGAAGAAAAACCCCCACTGATGGAGTTTCACTTTATCAAATAAATTATATTTAAATGACTAGAAAATGATGCCAAATTGTCATGTTAAAAAATTTTTAAAATTATGTAAAACGGGTCAAACCGTTGATATATCAACACTAATGGAGGGAGGTGAGATGATGAATGCTACAGATTTCCCATTATGGGTCAGCTTACTAGGAAATTTTGGTTTTCCGATTGCCATTACCATTTATCTGTTTCTTCGCTTTGAAAAGAAGTTTGAAAAGCTTGAAAATGTCATTTTGGATTTATCAAAGGGAAAGGAGTAATCTAAAATAATAGAACATTATCAGTATAGAGGGATCTCACTATTTCCATGAACTTTCAAAAACTGCTTTCAAAAATTGCTCATCGATTATTATTGAAACATCTAATAAGATTACAAGAAGATGATATGATTGCCCGTCAAGCAATGTTACCTAAAATAACTTGCCATATGGTGGATGTTGGAGTAACCATTTTGCCCATCATACAGATATCCTATGAGAAGGGTAGAAAATCATGTCAAATAGTCATACGGAAAAGGATCTGTAAAAATTTGATAAGAGTTATAACAAAATATGATTAAGAAAGCGATTGTAAGAAATAAAATTCTTAACAATCGCTTTTATTTTTTGATCTAATATAATCAATTTCGTTGTCATAGTGTAAGGCATGTGAGAAGTTTCGCTTTATCCTATATTAATGGGCAGCAAGTAGGACCTTATCTCAAGATTCCAGTATAAGCAGAGTATAAGAGTGAGGGATCGACTGCCTTAAAAAGGCGTAGTACTCAATGAGAGATGAAGAATACACTGCATGTTCTAATAAGTAATGACAATATATTTTCATTCTTTCCCACATATTCCATAGAAAAATATATGGTGGAGACTGTCGATTAAGTCTGTGTTATCCTGTTGTGTAACAATGTCCAGAAGTTCCTCGTAATGTAGATTCATAAAGTTAATAAATACTAAAAAGCCTTCTGCTGTTATTTTTTTGGATATTTCCCCATTTTTCTTCCCTGCATCAATCATTTGAACAAGGAGTGGAATAATTCTTTCTTTGGTTTCTTCTTGAATATAGCTGGCGATCTCTTCGTCTTTAGCGATTAACCGCTTTATCAAAGAGGGAGATAGGACTCCGTATGATTCTTGATTTTGCAATAGCATTCGCTCGATTTTTTCCTTTATGGGATCTTCTTGTTGCATATACACCTGAAAATCTTGGATCGAAACATCTATATAACGTTTGACTGATTCATGGATTAAAGCATCTTTACTGCCAAAATAATTATAAATCGTAACTTGAGAAACTTTTGCTATCTTTGCAATATCAGCAATTCGTAGTTGACTAGGCTCATATGTTTGTAGCATTTTTAACGTCGTTTTTAAAATTTTTTCTTTAATCAATGCCGCTCTTTTTTCAAATCCATTCATGTTTTTCTCCTTGCTATTATTTCCTATTTACCCCGCATCAATAGGCAGTAAGTTCCCTCACATCAAGATGTGGGAAAATATAGAAGGTAATTGAGGGAACAACTGCCTGTAAAAGTCCGATTGGTTCAACTAACGCTTAGTGGGGATAGAGAGCCACCGCTGAGAGAAGTTTCACTTTATGAAATTATAACATATAAATATTTCATTATAGGTGTGTTGATTAGGAAGAAATCAGGAAATATATTTGACGTAATCCTTAGAGAAACATGTATTTTTAGCTCCATTTATATAGATTGGAGCGAAGGCTTGCTCGACTCCCGTGGGAAAAGCGAACAGCTGAGACCCTGCACGGAGCGTAAGCGAAGGAAGCGGCTCAGCGTTCGCCCGCAGGAAAGCGAGCAAGCCGCAGCGGAAAGCAACGAATTCTTCCATTTTTATGGTCAAAATCGGATAATCAACACACTTGATTTCATAATTACATTGACATGATTGTCATGAAGGAATAAGATAATTATGAAATAAAATAGATGCAAAATTTCATAATTTAACGGAGGTGTTTAACTTGTTAGAAGTTCATGATGTGACAAAGAAGTTTAAAAATGGCAAAGGGATATTCAATGTTTCATTCTCCGTCAAAAAGGGGGAAGTGTTTGGTTTTTTAGGTCCAAATGGTTCTGGAAAGTCTACAACAATCCGCCATATTATGGGCTTTATGAAGCCAGATAATGGATACATAAAGGTAAATGATTTAGATACGTGGAAAAGTCAGGGCAAAGTACAAAAATACATTGGTTATTTGCCAGGGGAAATCGCTTTTTTAGAGGGGATGACAGGGAAAGGATTCTTGGATTTTATAGCGAGGATGCAAGGCTTAGATGATTTGTCAAAGCAAAAGCAATTGATAGAAAGACTTCGATTGGATGTCAATACACCGATTCGAAAAATGTCTAAAGGGATGAAGCAAAAAGTGGGAATCGTTGCAGCCCTTATGCATAATCCAGAAGTCATTATTTTAGATGAGCCAACATCTGGTTTAGATCCTTTAATGCAAAGACTATTTATCGAACTGATGTTAGAGGAAAAGGCAAAGGGCAAAACTATTTTGTTGTCATCCCACAGTATGGAAGAAGTTGAGAAAACTTGTGATCGTGCTGCCATTATTAAAAATGGCAAGATTGTAACTATAAAAGATATTCACGAATTACAATCTATGCAACGTAAGCTTTTTGAAGTTACTTTCCAAAATTCAACGGATGCAGATACCTTTACAAAATCAAAGTTAGATATTGTATTTCATCAAAAAAATGTAGTACGGGTAGCAATTCAAGGAAACTTCGATGAATTTTTAGCTGAAACATCTAAATATCCTGTGCGAAACATAGATGTGTTTACGCAAAATCTCGAGGAAATTTTCATCAATTACTATGAAGGGGAGAGATAACGATGAATTTTCCACTATATAAACAAATGATGAAAATCCAAATGAAAAGCATACTGAATTATGCGATTGGTTCAGCCTTTTACATGATTTTGATGGTATGGATCTACCCAAGTATTGCCGTTAATACAAAATCTTTAAATGAATTTGTAAAAGTAATGCCAGAAAGTTTACTAAAAGCTTTTGGGTTTGAAAATGGTTTTGGCAGCTTTGAATCTTTTATCTCAGGTGAATACTATGGGGTTATTTTGACCATCATCTTAACTATTTTTTGTGTCATTCTTCCAACTCAGTTGGTGGCTAAACTGGTGGATCAAGGCTCAATGGCCTATTTACTATCAACTCCTATCACAAGAGGAAAGGTTGTCTTTACTCAAGCTTGTGTTTTCTTTACGGGAATTTTTCTAATTATGCTGATAACAACAATTTCTGGTTTTGTAGGATATGCTTTATTTTTGAATGAGGAAGATTCATTTCATGCGTTAAAATTCATTCAACTCAATATCGCAGCCTTACTTTTATTTTTTGCAGTTGGTGGGATTTCATTTCTAGTATCCTGTATTTCAAATGATGAAAAGAAATCGCTTGGAATTTCAGGGGCTATTGCATTTGGTTTTTTCAGCCTAGATATGATTGGAAAAATCAGTGATAAAGTTGAATGGCTAAGACATTTCACCATCTATTCTTTGTTTAGCCCTAGTGATATTGTGAGTGGTGATGCGAATTTGGTTTTATCTTTTAGTCTTTTAGGTTTAATCGGGATTTTGACAATCGCAATTGGCATTCTATTCTTTCAAAAACGCGATTTGCCTCTTTAAAATAGATATTTATTGTCAGGTGTGTTGATTTGGAAGAGATAGGTTGCACAGTTGATGATGTAGTTTCACTTTATCCCGCATCAACAGGCAGTAAGATCCCTCACATTAAAATGTAGGGAAACATGGAAGATAAGTGAGGGAACAACTGCCTGTGGAAGCCCGATTGGTTCAACTAACACTCAGTGGGGATAGAGAGGGTCCCTACTGGGCGAAGTTTCACTTTATATAGAAATTTAAATAGTCATCTAGTATTTCATCTTAAAATGTTGATGAAATACTAGATTTTTTTGGCTATTTTTCATAAAGTGATGATATGAGGTGAAAGGGAGTGGGATGAAAAATGGATTTATCACCTTTTCAGAACTTAATCGATGAATTGAAAAGTAAAAAGATGATTGTTTGGAAAAATAAAAAGAAGTCAGAGATTTATCAAATTGACTCAGCGCTGATCGATGATGCTGAAGGGCGTTTAAAGCGATTTGCCCCTTATTTTCAAGAGGTTTTTCCTGAAACGAAAAAACAAGATGGGAAAGTAGAATCCGTATTGCAATCCGTACCGGTCATGCAGCAAAAGTTAGGGGTTAAAGGTAAACTATACGTAAAACGAGATGATGCGTTGCCTATTAGCGGTTCTATCAAGGCACGTGGTGGGATTCATGAAGTGCTTTATGCCGCAGAGAAAATTGCGATGGAGCACAGGTTTGTAAGGTTAGAGGATAATTATAAGATTTTTACCATAAAACCGATTCAGAAATTATTGAGCCAATACACAATTGTGGTCGGCTCCACAGGGAATTTAGGGCTTAGTATTGGGATCATGAGCGCAACTTTAGGGTTTAAAGTAAATGTACATATGTCTCATGATGCAAAAGAGTGGAAGAAACAATTGTTACGAAAAATAGGTGTAACGGTTGTGGAACACAGTGGAGATTTTTCTTTAGCTGTTGATGCGGGCAGGAAAGAAGCATTAAAAGATCCAAACAGTTATTTTATCGACGATGAGCATTCTAAACAATTGTTTGCAGGCTATGCGGTAGCTGGTAGAAGATTAAAGCAACAACTTCAAGAAGAGAACATTGCGGTCGATGCAAATCATCCCCTTTATGTTTATATCCCATGTGGGGTTGGCGGTGGGCCAGGTGGCGTGACATATGGTTTGAAAGAGAGCTTTGGAGAAAATGTACATGGCTATTTTGTAGAGCCAATAGAGTCTCCGTGTATGCTTTTAGGAATGGCAACTGGTTTACATGATAAAATCGCAGTTCAAGATATCGGTTTATCTAATTTAACCATTGCGGACGGTTTAGCTGTGGGGCGGCCTTCCTCGTTTGTTGGACAACAGATGGAACCATTACTAGATGGCATCATGACAATTTCAGATGAACGGCTTTCCCAATATGTTCGAACATTGTATCAAATGGAAAAAATCATTGTAGAGCCATCCGCAGTAGCTGGATTTATTGGACTAGAGCAATTGAAGGACGCAACCGACAATCCAAATGCCACCCACATCGTCTGGGCAACTGGCGGGAGTATGGTGCCAAAAGACGAACAGCAAAAATACATTTTAGGATAATTGAATATTTCATCCAAACTTTGGATTTTAATAAAAACGCCATTCTCTATTGAACCAATTGTTCAAGGATAGGAAGGCGTTTTTTGTTTACCAGTTTATAGGAATAGCTCTTTATATAATTTTTGTAGATTTTGATTGATGTCATCGAGATCTACTTTTTCACTATCATAAGATTCACCAATCCAAATTTTGAGAGAATCTTGTTCTTCTGTTTTTGGACCAACCAACACTTTTTCTAATTCAGCTAATCCTGGAATGCCTCCACAATCTTCTGGAGGGCATGCACGCTTTGCTTTGATGCAGTGAGGAACAAAAAATTCGTCATTTTCTGACGTTTCATCAGAAATTATTTTTTCTACTTTGATCGTATGCTCCCAATTATCTCCGAAGTCATAAGTGTAGATGCAGCTTTCTCCTTCATGTGAGAGAAGATTACCAATTATGGTTATTTCTGCATCTAATGACTCTTTACCGAATGGTGAACCAAAGTCAAACTCATCATTTTCTGGTTCGATATAAATATTTTTATAATTAAAATTATATAAATGAGAGTTTGTCCATCCCATGGATACTTGAATGACATTGTGCAATTCATCAAAAGTCATATTAGGATCAACGAGAATTCTTCTCCAAATAGGGGGTTTAGCTCCATTTAAGGTAATCTTTAATTGCATAATGCCTTCAATTGGTTCAAAATCTTCAGTTTCATCACTAAATAGATCATCAAGCGTCAATTGAGCCAATTGTTTATTGTTTGATTGTACCTCTTGAAATAGAGATGTAACATCTTTTCCAGTTCCAACGAATTGTATAATCTCATCTAAACGTTGCTGATCCGCTTTTGGAAAATAACTGTATTCTTTTGCATTTTTTATGTCTTCTAAAAATTTTAAAATCAACAAATTAATCAAGAGGATCACATCCTATAAGTTTAGTCATTACAAAATCATTGTAACAAGCAAATGGATTGAATGCTAATAATCCTATCATAGATATTTACAGTATTTGATAAAATGATTGATCACCTGTTTTTTTCAAAGTAGGTGTTCAATTTTCTCACATATTAACTACCCTATTCAAAGCTATCTCTGGTAGAGTCCTGTGACAATCGGAACACCCCTGTCTGAACGTGAATGTTTATATTGATGGGGAATATTAGTATTTTTACATGGATTTTTCATTATGAAATGGCTTCAAGCACCTAACTATTGACAAATTTAAGAACAAATAAAAATGTTCAATTTTTTGAAATAAATTTTACACATTTTGTTCACAAAACAGCCATAATGATGTAAAATGTAAACGAATACAGATATTATATATAAATTTTTTGAAACACGATCGTGATTTGAGTCATGAGTAAAATGATCGTTAATATGAAACTAACTGAAAAGGGGTAATAAAAATGTTCAAATTTATGGTTGCTACGCTTCTATTTATTGTCATCGGCAATGTGATCAATACATCATTACCTGTAGAATATTCAATGTTGATGCTTATTGCGTTACCTGTACTTTATTTTGTGATTTATCATAAAATTTTCCATATCCGATTATTTAACAAATTAAATTTCTAATAATCGATAAAGTCACTTCTATTTCGATAAGGAAGTGACTTTTTCATTGCGAATCAAAATTGAGTTTCATGAAGCCTTAGATAAAATGAATTTCATATAAAATAGATCATTAAAATGTCCTTGATACACATGCCAAACGGTTTTATCCCTATTTTGAACGAATATTTATTTTTCCTATTGCTAAATGAGTGATTAGTTGTTATGATGATGAAGTTATGATTTTGGAAAGCAGATATTGAAGTATCAGGGTTTTCCAAGCAGATAATTTTGACCACTTTCCTTTGGAGAGTTAAGGCAACGGTGTGCCGGGTCAAATGCCGATTGGCAACTTTTTCGTTGCCTTATTGATTGAGCAAATGCTCAAATTTTATAAGTTGGTTACTTTACAACCAGTGCAAATGCACATCAACTTGTGAAACGGTCAATAAGAGTGGTAAAAGTAATTGTTTGCTATATAGACTCTGATCTAAAATGATATAAATTGATATGAATGGATATAGAAGAGCGAATCTACTAAAACATTGTTTGGTGAAATAGAGAACGATGTACCATATATGTATGTGTATGCTTTTCTTTATCTTATCGTTATATCGAAAGCAAGTGGTGCGCTATGATGCGTTTTCATTTGCTTTTTTTATTATCCATTTTAGGCTATTTCACAGTAAGTTTTCGGGAATATTCAGTGTGTATTCTACCTGTTATGTTTCCATAAATACTTTGAAAATCTACTTTGCTGGGAGAGAAAAAAATGGGAAAAGCACTAGTTATCGGTTGCGGAGGAGTAGCTTCCGTTGCCATCCAAAAATGTTGTCAAAATTCAGAAGTATTTGAGGAGCTTTGCATTGCAAGCCGTACAAAAGCAAAATGTGATGCTTTAAAAGAGAAATTAGAAGGAAAAACGGAAACAAAAATTACAACTGCAAAAGTAGATGCAGATAATGTGGACGAACTTATTGCTTTGATCAACGAAGTAAAACCAGATATCGTGATGAATCTTGCATTACCATACCAAGATTTAACGATTATGGATGCATGTCTTGCAACGAAAACAAATTATTTAGATACTGCAAACTACGAACCAGAAGATACTGCAAAATTTGAATATAGCTGGCAATGGGCATACCGTCAACGTTTTGAAGAAGCGGGTATTACAGCACTTCTTGGTAGCGGTTTTGATCCAGGTATCACAAGTGTATTTGCTGCATACGCATTAAAACATGAGTTTGATGAGATTGAATATATCGATATTCTTGACTGTAACGCCGGGGATCATGGCTATCCATTTGCAACTAACTTCAATCCAGAAATCAATATTCGTGAAGTTTCTGCAAAAGGTAGCTATTGGGAGAATGGTGAATGGGTAGAAACGGAACCAATGGAAATCAAACGTGCCTATAATTTCCCTGAAATCGGCGATAAAGATATGTATTTATTGCACCATGAAGAAATTGAATCACTTGCATTGAATATTCCAGGTATTAAACGCATTCGCTTCTTTATGACTTTCGGCGAAAGCTATTTAACCCATTTAAAATGTCTAGAAAATGTTGGTATGACTTCTATTGAACCAATTGAATTTGAAGGAAAACAAATCATCCCACTACAATTTTTGAAAGCAGTACTTCCTGATCCAGCTTCACTAGGACCACGTACAAAGGGTAAAACAAATATAGGTTGTATCTTCCGTGGTAAAAAAGGCGGTAAAGATAAAACATACTATTTATACAATGTATGTGATCATGAAGAATGCTATAAAGAAGTAGGTTCACAAGCAGTTTCCTATACAACAGGCGTACCAGCTATGATTGGTGCTATGATGTTAGTAACAGGTACATGGGATAAAAAAGGTGTCTACAATATTGAGGAATTCGATCCAGATCCATTTATGGATGCACTCAATAAATGGGGACTTCCATGGAAAGAAAGTTTTGATCCGGAGCTTGTAGACTAAGATGAAGTTTAGCGAAATACCTACACCTAGTTTTGTAGTGGATGAAAACCTGCTTGAAGAAAATCTTCAAATTTTAAAGGGTGTCATGGATCGTACGGGATGTAAGATTCTTCTCGCACAAAAGGCATTTTCGATGTATGAATTGTATCCAATGATTGGCGAATATTTAAGTGGTACTGCTGGTAGCGGCCTATATGAGGCGAAACTTGGATATGAAGAAATGGGGAAAGAAAATCATGTTTTTTCTCCAGCTTATCGCGAAGATGAAATTGATGAAATACTCGAATTATGCGATCATATTGTTTTCAATTCTTTTTCACAAATAGCAAAATATCGAGATAAAGTATTGAACGCAGGAAAAAGCATAGGTTTGCGCATCAATCCTGAATGCTCAACACAAGTGGGTCATGAGATCTATGATCCATGTGCACCGGGCTCTCGATTTGGTGTAACAATCAGCCAATTTCGCCCTGAATGGCTTGAAGGTGTTTCAGGTTTGCATTTCCATACACTTTGTGAGCAAAATGCGGATGATTTGGCGATTACTTTAGAAGCGGTTGAAGAAAAATTTGGCCCATGGCTCTCTCAAATGAAATGGATCAACTTTGGCGGCGGGCATCATATTACGAGAGAAGATTATAATATACCTTTATTGGAAGAGTGTATCACAAGAATTCAGAAAAAATATGATGTAGAGGTTTATCTTGAACCAGGTGAAGCCATTGCATTAAATGCTGGTGTCCTAGTGACAACAGTGCTTGATACGCTTCAAAATGATATGGATATTGCCATTTTGGATACTTCTGCATGCTGCCATATGCCGGATGTATTGGAAATGCCGTATCGCCCTCCATTATTTGACTCAGGTGAAAAAGGGGAGAAGGCTTATACGTATCGCCTTGGTGGACCAACTTGTCTAACAGGAGATATAATTGGTGATTATTCTTTCGATCAGCCTTTAAAAAATGGTGATCGACTCGTATTTGGGGATATGGCTATTTATACGATGGTCAAAACCAACACATTTAATGGAATGGCATTACCAAATCTTGTGATCAAGGATAAAAATGGAGATTGTCGTATTGTCCATCAGTTTAATTATGAGGATTTTAAAGGAAGACTTTCATAACGCTCTAAAAGTGATAATTCTTTTAAGAATAAGGGGACCAAGAACAACAAAGTTCTTGGTTTTTTTTATGGTTTTTTCTTTTATACATAGCTGTGAAACATAGAAATAATAAATAGATTTTCATCATCTAGCAGTGTTTCAATAAAAAATAATTAGATCATTAAATATATACAATAAATCTATTGTATAGTATACTATCATCATTCATATGATTTTTATTTATATTATCAATGTTAATATAAAGGAGCTGAAGTGTAATTATGAAAGGAAGAGATGTTATCTTAGGTACCTTACTTAAACATTCAATGTCTGGTTATGATATAAAGTTGGTATTTGAAGATGTATTTTCACATTTTTTCGATGGTAGCTTTGGGATGATCTATCCAACTTTGAGACAATTAGAAAAAGAAGGAATGATCGACAAGGATATCGTTATTCAAGAAGGCAAACCAAATAAAAATGTATATTCGATTACTAAAAAAGGAGTGAAAGAATTTAATCAATACCTTGAACAAAATATACAAAAAGATGTATTATGCTCTGATTTTCTAATGAGAATGTATTTTGGTGAGTATGTTGATAAACCAACTTTAATTAAGTGGGTGGAGGAAGAAATAAATACTAAGAGAAAAAGTCTAGAACAACTTTATACAAAAAAAGCAGATTGGGCTCAAAAAATGTCGATGCCTCAAGAAATATGTTTAGAAGTAGGAATATCACAGTACGCAGCACAAATAGAAACATTGGAAAGAAAACTGATTGAATTAAAACAAATAAAAGAAGGTATTGGAGAAAATGTAAAAGGGAAGGATTAATTAGAATGGAGCAAAAAGGGCTTAAAATTGTTTTTTTAATGTGTGTAGGCATATTTCTATGTATGATAGACACAACGATTATGAACATTGCTCTACCAGCTATCCAATTAGACTTATCTGCCTCTTTAGAAAAAATGTCGTGGGTTTTAAATATTTATACAATGTCTATAGCTGTTTTTTCGATACCACTAGGAAGAATCGCTGAGCTGTTTGGTAAAGCTAAAATGTACATAGTAGGCTTGCTCATTTTTGGTATTGGATCTATTTTATGTGCAGTAGCCGCTACTGTTGATTTTCTTATCCTATCAAGATTTATTCAGAGTGTTGGGGCAGCAATTTTATTTCCGACAAGTATGGTTATCGGAGTTTCATCAGTTCCTTTAAGTAAAAGAAATACGGCTCTTTCCATTTTAGGAGTAACTCAAGGATTATCAGCTGCGTTAGGTCCTGCCATTGGTGGAATAGTAACAGAGAATCTTAGTTGGGAATGGGTATTCCTGGTTAATATACCTATTTGCATATTGGGGATATTCTTATGCTTAAAAATGCTAAATGTGAAAAATGAAGAACGAGTCAAGGCAAAAATAGATTGGGTAGGGTTATTTTTAAGTAGTTTCGCTATCTTTTTTTTGACAGAAGCATTGGTAAAGGGTGGAGCATGGGGATGGAATAGTTTCAAGACGATCTCTTGTTTTAGTATAAGTAGCTTTTCTTTTATCGGTTTTATTTTGATGGAAAGAAAAGTTATAGATCCAATGATCAATCTTAAACTTTTTAAGGATCGAATATTCGTAGGTGCATCGCTTGCTGTAATATTAAGCAATGTTTTTTTGGTGGGGGTGACAGTTTTACTTCCAACTTTTCTAACTAGAATGTATGAAAAGACGGAAATTCAGGCTGCCCTTATGGTAACACCTATTTCTGGTATGATTTTTTTGATTTCTCCACTTGCTCCCATATTGCTAAAAAAACTAGGCAAAATTACGGTAATTCTATCAGGTTTTATTGTTATGGCGTGTTCATATTACTTGCTCGAATCTATTACGGTGGGATCGGATTATTCAGAAATTATTCTGCCTTGTGTTTTATTAGGAATAGGATATGGTTTAATCGTTGGTCCTATTACTATTTTAGCAGCATCTTCTTTTGAGGGAGAATTACTAACAGCGTCTCAAAGTGTTGTTTCTGTTTTACGACAATTAGGAGTAGTTTTAGCAATAGCCATTTTTGTTTCAACTCTTACCAATCATCTTACTGAAAGAAAACAGGAGGTTTATCAATTTGCACATAAAAAAGTAAATACTCTCCAATTACTTAATGCACAACAAAAAGAGAAAGTCTTAAAAGACACTATATCTGAAATTGACAGAAAAAGTTTGGTGGAAGGTTCAAATCAAAAACTAACTTCTTCTACTAATTTAATCTCTAAAACTGAAAGACAAAAGATCATCAAACAAGAAGTAACTAAAGCATTAAATGATCTACCAACAAATCCTAAAAAAGACCAAAAAAATAGTATAACAAAAGAAATTTCCTATAAAGTGAATCAAAACATTAATCAAATTAATAAAGAGATTCAATTATATACAGAGGAAATAACAAAGTATAGCAAAGATAATCTATCAAAATCTTTTACAGATTTATATAAAACGAGTACACCCATTATTTTAATTTGCAGCTTAATCGGCCTGTTGTTTTATCAAAAAAAATCCCGCATTCACGTGCAGTAAGCTCGTACTTTAAGATTTCCAGTAATGAGCAGAAAATAAATGGGGGACATTACTTGTAAATATCCGTTGGGTTTAACTTACACAGTGGAGTGGATAAAAAAACCTCCACTGTGTAAAGTTTTACATGATCCCCTTATCCTCGACTAAACATTCCAATGACTTCTTTTGTTTCTGTAATGTTCACAAATGCATGCTGGTCTACTTCTTGAACAATGTGTTTTACTTCTGACAATTGATAGCGTGTAATAACCGTAATAAGAACTTGACGATTTTCGCCAGTGTAAGCACCTTCACCGTTAATAATGGTAATGCCTCGATGAAGTTTCGTGAGTAGCTTGTCCTTCATATCATCACCTTTAGAAGTAATGATCATAAGTGTAAGTTTGATGTTGTTTGTATGAATGAGATCAATTGTTTTGCCAGAAGCGTAAATGGACACCAATGTTAGTAAAGCAGCATCCCAGCTGAAGATAAAACCTGAGGCCAACACAACAATTCCATTCATCATTGAAATAATTGTACCAAGAGGGAGATCCCTTTTTTTCGTCAACAACATCGCAATAATATCGAATCCTCCAGAAGAACCTGATGCACGAAAGATCAACCCAACACCTATTCCGATAATAACGCCACCAAAAAGAGAGGCTAAAATAGGTTCATTTGATATGGCACGAATGGGTATTACTAATAAACTGACAGAAATCACGACTACTGACAAAATAGTATAAGTAATAAATCGTTTTCCTAATTTCCTGTATCCGATAATCAGCAAAGGTAAGTTTAATAAAAAATTCAATATCCCTGTATTGAAAGGTGTAATGATCCCAAGCATCATGGCGATCCCGCTTAATCCACTACTTAAGATTTTATGAGGTATTAGTAAAAAATTATAAGCAAACCCCATCAAAATAGAGGCAATTATAATCGTAATAATATTGCGCATATATTCTCTCCCAACTGCTATCCGCACACCTTTAGATGTACATCATAGTTAAAAATCAATCCTTTTCCTATGATAACCAATTTTTTTATTTGAAATCAAGAATTCTTTATCTTTCGCTGGGATGTGATTGATGTATTGACTTTAAAAAGATGTAAATCGTGGTGGATATGTATACAATTTCTCCCGCTTTAATGGACAGTAAGACCCCAATCTCAAGATATAAAGAGAAACGAGAAAGATAGATGGGGGATGAAATGCGCGTAATAGTCCGATTGGTTTGGGCCAACAAGATGTTGGTCCCTCAGGTGTTGCCACAGGACTTGGGCCTTTTAACCTGAGTTCCTCTAGCTCAGTGGGGGATCAAGAAAACCCCCACTGATGGAAGCTTCACTTTAATTTACATTTACGTGAGGAGTAAAATCCTATATACCAGGATTCCAGTAAATAAGCATAGGTTCTCGTTGCCTATAAGATCTTGATTGGTTTGAGTCAAATACAGTGAGGAATAAAGAAAACCGCCATTGTGTGAGGCTTACTTACTTTAACGATAGATATACATTCAGAAAAGGCTATGTAAAAAATTTGTAGGTTTTGCTTATTCTGTGGATTGGGCTATCTTATTCGTGAATAGGATCGTCTAAACCGTGGATAGAAGTGCGTTTTCCGTGGATGGGACCAAGTCAACCGTGGATAGAAGTGTGTTTTCCGTGGATGGAATCTTCAACCGTGGATAGAACCGAGTCTTCCGTGGATAGGATTGTCTAAACCGTGGATAGAACCGAATCTTCCGTGGATAGGATTGTCTAAACCGTGGATAGAGCAGAATCCTCAGCAATAAAAAAGATGGATACAGATTATAAAATCTGTCCATCTACAATGATCTGTCCTGTTTGGTGGTCGTATTCGACTTCTCCCATCACGCCAAGATTCATCCCTTCTGGTAACTCTTTTGTTTCGATTACTTGTGAATCATTGATAATTGCGAGATATTGGCCGTTGATTAAAACTACTTTCATATTGATCATCTCCTTTTATAATTTCATAAACAGAAATTTGTTTATGTATGATATTGCAGAAATAGTAAAAATAGAACTCAGGATTGTGAAAAAATGATGGACATTGATATGACATCTAGATGACTGGATGAAATGCTATTCGGTTAAATCATGGTGAATGGAAAGATACATAATTAGAAAGAAAATTTTGAATACTATAATAATATATTCTACCTGTTTGTCAATATTCCTTCTTTAGAAAGAAAATTTTCTAAAAAAAGAACAAGGCTTACTTAGCATGCTTTTTAAATGATATGTATAAGATATGTTATACAAAAAAATGTGCCTATGCGTTTGTCCAGTAAACATTCATCTTATATTAAGAAGTATTCAGGAGCACTATTTCGGGGTGCAAAATGTTGTTTATTTATCCCGCATTAACGAGCAGTAAGACCCCCGCCACAAGGTTTAGGAAGAAACGAGAAAGATGATAGGTGAGGGATCAATTGCCCATAAAAGTCCGATTGGTTCGGGCCAACAAGATGTCCTCAGGTGTTGCCACAGGACGTAGCCCTTTTCACTTCCGTTCCTCTATTTCAGTGGGAAGATGAAGAAAACCCCACTGATGGAAGCTTTACTTTGTTCAAATTAATATTTCACATAATAAAGCACGAAGACTTCACTTTTTGATATTTATCGCTATAACAAGGAATAGTCCATTTTTTAAAGCATATATTTAAGTAGTTATAAGGGTGTAGATGATTGATTCTAGTGTATATCTGAAAAAAGATAGGAGTGTTGATTGTGCAGAAACAATTAAATGATAAAGAGAAACGTTTTTTTGAATATTTATTAGCTCTTTCATCTTTGAATCATAAAACAGTTCGATCCATTCAGGATTATGAGAAAGTATGGGCTTTTGATGAACTAGCGGAAATTGACGAATGTACGATTGGTAATCAATGTGGGCAACCATCCAACTTATTGGAAATACATAAACCAACCCTCAAACATACTGTACTTGTTTGCCCAAGACCGTATCCTGAGTTAGTCAAATGGTCAAATTTTAAACTAAATAAACAATCAGGAATCGCTTCTATCCAAAACCATAAAAAAATCGAAGAGATTTTTAAAGAAAGCAAAAACAACAAAAATGATCAACAATTATCTGAGTGGAAAGAATGGGCAGCCAAAAAAAGACGGTTTGATCGTGCGAATCATTTCTATGCTGAACTTCTTGAAATTTTCAATCAGTGGGAACAGGAAAGTGATGGCATTGAATTAGTGCTGTCGAGAGGATTATTAAAATGGGGTGGGATAGCAGAAAGAGAAGATATTGAGCTTCCTTTGTTTACGACAAAGGTTTTGATTTCAAAAAATGCAGAAACGGACATGATTGTATTAACAGAAGAAACAAAAGGATTAAAATTCGAGGAAGACTTATTGGATGAACTACCGATACCAAATAATGATGATCTCAAGGCTCTTATTAAAAAAATAGAAAATACAAATTTTACAGCGGAACTTACAGAAGAGTGGAAAAAATTAGCGAAGCTTTTAAATCCAAATGGGCGTTTTATCGAAAACGAAGGTGGATTGTATGGCAAAAATATTCCGGTCATTATCGATAAATCCTATTTAATCGTTCGTCAAAATAATCATAAGCTTCTGAAAGGTGATTTGAAGCAAATCATTAAGGCAATCGATCAAGAAAGTCTGGAACTACCGAATTCCATACGAAATATTTTAGGAAATGTCTCAAAAACAAAATCACAAAAGGCTAATTTTCTACAATCTACACTAGCTAATCAACTCTATTTTCCATTATCTTCTTCTGAACAACAAAAGGAAATTGCGAAGCGTGTGGAAAAAAATCATAGCGTGACGGTTCAAATCGCACCTAATACAGACGAAACGGTTGCCGTTGCCAATTTAGTCAGCCATTATTTAACGGAGGGAAAAAGAGTCCTCATTACCACACAAAAGGATAGCCCTTTGAGTGGATTGAAGAAGCAATTACCTAAAGAAATTCGAGATCTATGTGTCCCACTATTAGATGATGAGAGTTCTGATCAAGAAATTGAACAGTCTCTGCAAGTAATTGCTGATAAGACAGAAACGCTCAATATTCAAGAATTGAAAGAAAAAGTACGAAGAAACCAACAATTATTACAGCAAAGTGTTCAAAATGAAGAAATATGTAAAAAAGACCTTAAACAATATGCAAAATCGGAAGGGACACCTATTTTGCATGACAATCAGCCATTATTTAAATATGATATTGCGAAACGTCTTGCAGAAACAAATGTGGCGTATCAATGGTTAAAAGATGAACTCCCACTTATTATGAAATTCCCATTAAGCTCTGAAGAATGGACAGAATTTTGCACGATACAGAATTCCTTGACAAAAGAAGATGCATTGTTACTCCATATAAATTTACCGTCCATTCAAAATAATCTTTTAAGCAAACCCGCATTTAGGACATTAGTAGAGGAAGAAGAAAAAATATCGAAAGACATAGATACGGACTATATATTACCTATTGAAGACGTACTTTCCAAAAAATCTACATTACTCATTATGAAGGACATAGTAGAAGAAATAATTGAAACTCGCCATGTAATAGAAGACGAAGTTTATACAACCTTTATCCGAGATTTACTTTCAACGGAGAAACGAAAAGAGTATTGGGTTCAACTCATTGATGAAATCGTACAAAATAATCAAAAAGCATCTTCTTTATATGCTGATTTAATACATGAAAGAATCATATTGCCTAAAAAATTAATGAGTGAGATTTATTACGATTTAGAAATAGCGAGAGAACGTATTTTGTCTGGTAAAAAACCGAATCCTTTTTTCTTCATTGGAAAAGGAAAATCAACGAAATATTTATTCCAAACAGCTGTTCTAAATGGAAGGCCTCTTAGAAAATTAGAAGATATCATCACCCTTGAAAAGTATTTAGAATATAAAGGGCTGATTACAAAGTTAGCGAGATTATTCAATCAAAATATGAGTGAAGTTGGGATTCCAGAAATCGATATAACCGCTCAGGAATTTCCTCAATTAATGGAAGAAAGAATGGCTATATTAGAAGAAATCATCGATATTGTAGAATTAAATGCTGCGTTATCTGCAAAGCTTCAAATAGAGGGCCTTCAGTTAGGGGATCTTTTCGATGAAGTATTTTACGGAAATTTGAGTGTCAAAATTGATCATACATTAAATTATATTAAATTTACAAAATGGCAACAAACTTATGAAGAAGAAATTGAAAAACTTGAAAATCTAACGCAAATTGAAAATATTCATCCTATTGCCCATCAATTTTTAACGGCGTTGCAGGAAAAGGATTTTGAAACTTGGCAAATTTTATTGCGAAATCTGAAAGAACTACACCAAAAAATTCCGACGATCGACAAATGGAGAAAGCATGCAGATAAACTAGCGGAGAAATTGCCATCGACAGTTGAGTATATCACCCATCATTTTGGTGAAGTCAAATTAGAACCGACTTTTTATCAAGAGGCATTTACACTGAAGAAAATGGAGACATGGTTAAAAGAGGATGGGGATATCAATAGCAGATCATTGAAAAAACAGCTTCAAAATGAACGCAAAGCACAAAAGAATTTAATACAAAAGATTATCAAGGATGCAACATGGGCATTTCAATTGGAGCGCTTAACGGATGAAGAAAAATCCGTGCTTAAAGACTGGAAATTTTACAGAAAAAAAATAGGATCTGGAAAGGGAAGGCATGCATTTAAGTTTATAGAGGGAGCACGCGAATCATTAAAAAAGGCTCAATCTACTATTCCTGTTTGGATCATGCCGATTCAACAAGTGTTGCAAACATTTCCAATTGAAAGTGAAAAATTCGATCTTATTATTATAGATGGCAGCGTTCAGTATGATCTGTCAACTCTGAATGTTTTAGTAAGAGGCGAAAAGACTATTATTTTAGGAAAAGAAACGTCAGCACCTCCATCCACAATCGATATTAATCGTGATGTAGTGGCAGGACTTATTCATCGTTATATACAAGACGTACCAAACAATTCTTTATATGATGGAGATATTTCGATTTTCAAGATTGGTGAACAAAGTTTCCCGCAAGACAGTAAATTAACATTACAAGACGACGATCAATCGATTCCAAAAAATATTCCATTCGTGCGTGAGCAATTGCCATTAAGGGCAGAACAGCTGGAACCGCAGTGTGAATCGATTTTTGAGATCGACGTATTGAAATGGATTTTATCAAAAGGGTATTATGTGATTCCACAATTTGAAGTGGGAAACTATAAAATTGATTTTGTGATTGAAGGGCTTCGTGAACGCTTAGCTGTTGAATGCGACGGAGAAAAGTGGCAAGGAACCAAGAAATATGAAGAGAATCTCTTGAAACAAGAGGCGTTAGAAAAAGCTGGCTGGGTATTCTGGCGTGTAAGCGGCAAAGATTTCTATGCTGATCAAGAAAAAACGATGGAAGGTCTTTGGGCAGCTCTTTCAAAATTGGGGATCTATCCAATTGGGGAAGAAGAAAATGAAAAAGTACTCCATGATTTCCATTTGAATGTTAAGCATGAGCAAGAACCTAGTATACAATTTCAGATCCAAACAAAAAAACCCCATTCATCTGGTGCAAGAGAAAAAATAAAAGAACTTTCAGATCCTCAAAAGCATGTAACCCAACGTGACACACTAAAAGAAGAATCGATTTTAAACAAAGCATTCGCAACAGAAACAGAAGATCTTTCTAAAATTCCAGCCGTCATTTTGACGAACAAAAATAAGGAATCTAAAATCTTCTCCATTTCAAATTTAAATGATATACCGTCAGAACTCATTCAAAATGTAGTTATACAAGGGAAAACTTCAGTCGTTCAATTTTTACAAGATTTAGGCTTTGAAATTGTCGATTATCGACTACAAGATGGTAGTCTATGGGTAGTGGCCAATGAGGATATCAAACCATTTATGGAAAAATTAGAAGCGTGCAATGTATCATTCCGCTATGTGAGCAAAGGCAGTCAAACAACAAAAGGCAATCCAGCTTGGTATACGAAAATCGTTGAGTAGAGAATAAAATGCATGGAGCTGTTTCAAAAATCTAAAAAGTTTTAGATCGGCCTCTCGAAAAAGTTTCGCTCATTTAAAATATGTCAAAGAATAGCGACTTTTAAATGGATGTAAGGGCGAATAAAGTTTTAAATAGAGCGAATAAACGTATGGAAAGAGCAAATAAACAGATAGAGAGAGCGAATAAATCTATCAAACTAGCGAATAAACGCAGAGAAAGAGCAAATAAATTTGCCGATCTATTTGGCAAATAAATCGACAGAAAGAGTGGATTTTTATAAATTCAAAGGATTGATCAATGAAAAAGTCCCATTGGATGTGATCCAATGGGACTTTGAATGGCTTGGTGATGCCCTTAACAGGACTTGAACCTGCGACCTAAAGTTTAGGAAACTTTTGCTCTATCCAGCTGAGCTATAAGGGCTCAATAGGTAAATGAACCATAGATATAAAAGAACACCAAAATGGCTACATACTAAAAAAAATATCCATTAAAGCTTAACCATTCCATTATATCAGTTTTACAAGATAATATTATAACATGTTTTGTTCACAAATTATAGACAAATTTCAAGTAGTAGCAATAATTATTGTTTACATAGTAAATTTTGCGAAAAACTATGTGTACGGGGAGTAATCTGTTTTTTTGGAAAGAGTGGGTTCTTTTCTATTGAAAATATGAATTGTAGAAAGTGTTATTTTATCATAATAAAATCCCACGAGACGGATTGTCTGTGGGATACTTTTTTGTATCAAATCATTTTTTCATTCAGATCTTGCTTCAAGCCAATGTTTCATACTGTAGCCGTTTTTGCTAAGCGGTTTATCTTAATAGTAAGTTCCGATTGTATGAATTTCCCCTTATCATCCAAACAGAGAATCCACTGCAGCAAGCACTTCAATATTCCTTTAGTAAAGTAACGATTTCCTTTTTGCGTCAGGTGAAAACAGCCTACTTTTTTGGTTGATTTCTATTGTGAGTGGTCAATTTTTCTAGCTCAGCTAATTCTTTAGCTACTTCTTCCCTTGCTTGAGAGGGAGCTATTTTTTGATTGGCAGGTGTCTGAGGTAGTGAAGCCTTATTTTTACTTTTACCTTGTTTGTTGTCTCTTCCCATCATAATTCTCCTTTCTTTTTAGAACATCCTTAATATGGCTTTAAAATGAATTTTTATCACTCAAATAAGAAAAGCGACTTTACTATTGATCAAAAGTCGTAAATATCCACTGCGAAATTTAAATAAGAGGATGATGGGGGAATCAGTTAAGCTCGGTCTAATGTACAGCAGAGATAAAAAATCCTCCAACTTTGTGAAGTTTCATTTGACTCGAGGAGATTGAAGCCAAGCCCAAGGAAAGCGCCGTCTGGAACGAAACATACAAATCTGAATATTGATGTATATATGTGAAGAAATGCTCGTATTTTTTCATCTGAATTCTACATTATGAAATTGATTCAAATAATTTTAAAAATATATAAAATAATCTTTGAAAGATACAAATGAAGTTCTATAATGTAGGGTAAAGTATTCTATATAACAGAAAGAGTGAAAGCATTGAAAACAATTCATGTACACGGTGCACCGAGTGAATATATTTTACAAAAAGGTGCTTTAGAACTTTTAGAATCTAAATTAGTAGAAAGAAATTTAAGAAAAGTTTTGGTCGTTCATGGCGTAAAATCATGGGCAGCAGCTAAAGATTACTGGCCAAATTTAAAAGAAATCGAGACGGAGGAGTATACATATAGTGGGGAGTGCTCATTGGATGAAATCGAGAAAGTTTCAAACTTAGTCACTGCTCATAATGATGAAGCAATTATTGGCGTCGGTGGTGGCAAGGTTTTAGATTTGGTGAAAGCAGCAGGAAATAAAACCAGCAAACCTGTTATTCTAATCCCAACATTAGCTTCTAATTGTTCTCCTTGGACCCCAATCAGCGTATTATATGATAGTTTTGGTACTTTCAAGGGTTTTGAAATTTACCCTGTTTCTACAAGCCTATTGTTAATCGAGCCTGAAATACTTGTCCGTGCTCCAATTGATTTGTTTATAGCTGGAATAGGGGATACATTAGCAAAATGGTACGAAGGAGATGTTCAATTAAAAACGATTGATCACAAAACTGTACCAATGATGATTTCTCATTATGCTGCCAAGGAATGTAAAGACATATTGTTACAATCATCGGCTGCGGCTGTTCATGCTATTGAAAATGGAAATTTGAACGAAGATTTTATTAAAGTTGTGGAGACAATTATTGTTTACGCAGGAATGGTCGGCGGCTTTGGAGATCATTTTGGACGAACAGCTGGCGCACATTCGATTCATAATGGGTTGACAGTTTTAGATGAAACACATCATGCATTACATGGGGCAAAAGTTTCTTATGGTATTTTAGTTCAATTAGTATTGGAAAATCGTTGGGATGAAATTAAGGCACTTATCCCATTCTATCAACAATTAGGTTTACCGCTATCCTTAAAAGAATTGGGCATTGAAGAACTAACGGATAAGGCGGTTCAACAAGTAGCCGAAAAAGCAACGCTCCCACAAGAATCCATCCATGTGATTCCAATTGGGGAGATTACACCAGCTAAGGTCAGTGAAGCAATGGTAGAATTAGAACAATTTTCAACGCAACTGAGTTTGCACTAAAATACGGAAGTCATATTAGATGTGGAATGGTTTGCGATGGGGTTCGATTGATTAAAAAGCACTGCTGAAAATTTACCTCTAACTTATCGAGTGAAAATTCTGTAAGTATAAGCTATGAATCGAATCATATCACTTATGTTTTGTCCTTTTTTTAGAATATTTTGAAATTTCTACCTATTGAAGAAGCTTTATTAAAATAAATAAACCGTATGAAATCAAATTTATAAAACTTGTTTTCATACGGTTTTATTTTTCTATATTTACATTAAATCCTATTATTTCCTAAATTATACTTAAGGCTCTTTTTATGATACGATCCATTTTTTTAGAAATTAAGATAAGATTAAATGTAGAAAAAAGTAACATGAAATTTTACGATGAAACAGCATTTTTCGTGAGGTAACTTTAAAATATATATTCGTTCATCTTATGTGATAGAAAAATTACGAATTATACAAACAGAAAGAGTTACAAAATTTTGTTTAGAGATATAAGACGTTGAAGATTTGTTTCAACAAAATCATGGACCTATTTGGTAATCCTTAATTTTCCTAAATAACGTTGCTCGACTAATTCCAAGAAGCTGTGCAGCTTGATCCTTGCTACCACCAACACGTTTGATGGTCTCTAAGACTTCAGTGATGGTCTTTATTTCAATCGTTTGTAGATTAAATTTCTCAATATTATTTTGCTGTTCGAGTCTTGTTAAAAATTCAGGTAAATGCTGTGGACAGATAATTGGATCTTCCGTCATATCGCAAATATAGGCTATAACATTTTCTAGTTCTTTGATATTTCCAGGCCAAGTATAATTTTCTAAAATGATCTTTGCTTCACGAGAGAACTGGCGACTTTTAGTTGGACTATTTTGCTTCAAAAAGTTTTCAGCCAAAGGTAATATGTCTTCACTTCGTTCGTGTAAGGTGGGGACATGGATAGGTGTAATATTAAGTTTGTAATATAAATCTTTACGGAAAAGACCTTCTTTCATTTGTTTTATGAGGTAGTGGTTAGACGAAACGATAATGCGAGTATTGATTGGATAAAGTTTTCCTTTTCGAAAAATAAGACCATCTTCTAAAAATTTCATGAATCGGGCTTGTACATTAATCGGCATCGTTTCGATTTCTTCGATCAGAATTGTACTTTGGTGTGCCAGTTCTAGTTTTCCTTTAAGATATTCAGTATTCATATGATAGCCAAATAATTGTTTTAATAGTTGTTCCTCAGAATAGTATGAACAGTTGAAACGATGAAATGGCTTGTCTTTCAATGGGCTTTGCTGATGAATTAGTTCTGCGATATAACTCCGCCCGGTCCCTTGCTCACCAATAATAAGGATGGGCATAGAATTGTTGGAAAATTTACTCATTTTGTTACGGATATTTTGAATGGACGGATGATTTCCTATTAATCTTTGATTTTGCAAAGGTGCATTCAGTAGTGAATGGCTGATAGATTCGATATTTTTAGGGTTATCTAGCATAATGACAGCTTGATTTCCTTCAATTTTTTGATACTTCATATGAAATTTATGGATTGTATCATGAATATCTATAAAAACTGTTCTGCCACTATTGGGTATGTTTTCGGCTTGTTCAAGTAGTTGTTGTAGCACGAAAGATTCGATTGCTTCATCCATATGGAGCATATGGAGTGCTCCCTTACTGACATATTCACATGCGCCATCCTGATTGATGGAAATAATACCCGTATCGACGTAATCAAAAATCGTCGATATTTTTTTTTGCGAAACGATATAGTTTTTGTAAAATTTTGTTTCTTGCATTTTTGTAGCGATTATTTGTGCAATTTGTTCAAGAAATGCAATGTTTTCTACTTTATGTGTAAAAAGTCGTTGCTGCTGGATTTTATCAAAAGCAATTAAACCGATGACACCAATAGCTTCACCATCTAATATAATCGGACAGCAAATTTCCCCATGCTCTTTACAATGCCCAAAGTGTAAGCAACCAGAACAAAATGAGTTAAATCCAGGATTTTCAATAACTATCGTTTGTTTGGTTTGAATACATCGTTTATAAATGAGGTCCTCACCATTCATTTCTTTCCAAATTTGCGATTTTATTTGACCGGTACCGGCTACTCGAAAAAGATGCTTATCTGCAACCTCTATTTCTATCTTTAAAACAGAAGCAATAGCATTAACGATTTGCTGAATAGGCAATTGAATTGTTTTTAGATCAAAATTGTTCATATTTTTCCGCTCCAATCTCAAAATAAGATTTTTGTTTCAAAATGAGACTTATAATTTATATGTGATGTTTTATATAACTATGATGTCATATTTTTTAACGTAAATAAATACGTTTTTAATATAAATCTATCTCATTTTGAGACTTTTGCGATTTTTTTATTCATTTTATACTTTATTCATAAAAGAAAGCTAGACTAAAGTTAGTTTTCTTAACACTAAGGAGGCGTGAAAATATGAAATTGAAAAACATCATTTGGGTTATGCTTGCAACAGTATGTTTAGTACTTGCTGGGTGTGGGTCTAATGACAGCAGTTCAAAAGCGAAGGATACTCATACATCTTCAGAGGATAACACAGTAGATGGTATTAAGAAAAAGGGAAAAATCGTGATTGCAACTGGTGACTATTATCCATTCGAATATTTGGATAAAAAAACACAGAAATTAGTTGGTTATGATATTGATCTAGGAAACAAGATTGGAAAGGCATTAGGTGTAGATGTGGAGTGGAAACAAATGCAATTTACAGCTCTTGTACCATCACTACAAAACAAGCAGGTGGATTTAGTGATTGGGGCAATGTATATCACAGATGAAAGAAAAGAAGTAGTTGATTTTGCAGATCCATACTTAGATACAGGCATGGTTCTTGTTAAAGCAAAAACCGATAAAAGTATTTCCTCTAAAAAAGATTTAGATGGTAAAAAAGTTGGTGTGAAAGCAGGGGCGACAAGCGAACAAGTTGCACAAAAATTAAAGGCAGAGGGTGCTAACATTAAAATCGTAGCCTACAAAGAAGCGTTGGATGCGATAAAAGACTTAGAAATAGGTCGAGTAGATGTGGTTGTTAATGATTACCTAAATCAATTAGGTTACTTCCAAACATATCCTGATAGCAATCTCGAAATTGTTGGAAAAGAGCTAGATCATTCAGAGCTAGGAATTGCTGCTTCAAAAGGGAATGATAGTTTAATATCAGAGGTCAATAAGGTATTGGCCGAAATGGAGAAAAGTGGGGAAAAAGATCAACTATTTAAAAAATGGTTAGAAAACAATCAATAGGAGGTAGATGATATGGGATTAGACTTCTCAGTATTAACTCCTTTTATCCCTGCCTTAGTCGAAGGGGCATGGATGACGATCCAAATTTCATTTCTATCTTTAGTCATCGGATTAGTGCTGGCCATTTTGGGTGCATTTAGTAAACTTTCGCCTATTTTTATCTTACGTAAAATAACGGAATTTTACGTTTGGGTATTTCGTGGGACACCATTGTTAGTACAACTGTTCATCATTTATTTTGGTATTCCTCAATTAGGGGTACAATTTACACCATTTCAAGCTGCAGTTCTTGGTTTATCCTTGAATACAGGGGCCTATGCGACTGAAATTGTACGATCTGCGTTACAAGCAGTAGATAAAGGGCAATATGAGGCGGCAGCCGCGCTGGGAATGTCGAAGCCGCTTGCCATGTATCGTATTATCGGTCCACAAGCGTTAAAAATATTAGTACCAGCTATGGTCAATCAATTTGTTATGACGGTTAAAAATTCATCTATGGTATCGTTATTAACCATTACGGAATTGTTCCGAACAGGAGAATCAATCATTACATCAACTTTCCATAGTTTGGAGGTCTATCTCATCATTGCAGCCATCTATCTAGTCATTACATCCGTTTTAATGTTTATTGCGAGTCGCTTGGAGAAAGGAATGAGGGTTTATGATTGAAATGCGTCATGTCAATAAATATTTTGGAAAAAAGCAAGTATTATATGATATTAATTTGCAGATTGAAAAAGGCGAACGCACTGTAATAATTGGGCCCTCAGGTTCCGGGAAAAGTACGCTTTTACGTTGTATGAATCTTTTGGAAGCAATTGAAGAAGGAGAAATGTATTATAAGCAAGATCTTGTACAAGGGAAAGAGTCGAAGAAACGCATACGTCAAGAATTAGGTATGGTATTTCAACGGTTTAATTTATTCCCACATTTAACAGCTATAGAGAATGTGATGGAAGCGCCTATCTGGGTAAAAAAGAAAAATAAAGAGACTGCAAAAAGAAAAGCAGAAGAATTATTAACAACAGTAGGTCTAAGTGAACGCTTTGACTTTTATCCTTCTAATCTATCTGGAGGGCAACAGCAGCGGGTAGCAATAGCTCGAGCACTTGCCATGGAACCAGAATTAATGCTTTTTGATGAACCAACTTCCGCACTTGATCCCGAACTTGTTGGAGAAGTATTGAATGTTATGACCCATCTTGCCAAAAACGGTATGTCAATGGTGGTTGTTACACATGAAATGGGTTTTGCAAATGAAGTAGCAGATCGGGTCATTTTTATGGATCAAGGAAGGATTGTAGAAGATGGGACACCTGAACAGGTTCTGCGTAATCCACAACATGAACGTACAAATACATTTTTAAGTCGCATTCTTGCTTAGGAGGGGAAAATGATAGGTATTCAAATAGCCAAAAATCCATTTGGTCCAAAGCCATTGGAAAGAAGACATCGTACACCATTTCAAAAACATGAAATTCTAAATATTTTAAATTTTCAAGAATCTCATTCTAGATATACAAAAACGCCTCTCTATGAACTGAAGGAATTAGCAAAAAAATGTGGAGTTGCTTCTATCATGGTAAAAGATGAATCGCAACGATTTGGTTTAAATGCTTTCAAAGTATTAGGTGGCATTGTAGCAGTTGGAAAATATATGGCGAGAGTCCTCGATCTTCCTTTTGAAAACTTATCTTTCGACATGCTAAAACAACAAGCAGAAGAAAAATTACAGCCAATCACATTTATAACGGCGACGGATGGTAATCATGGACGCGGAGTGGCATGGGCTGCACGAGAGCTTGGGCAAAAAGCTGTTGTACGGATGCCAAAAGGTTCAACTACTCAACGTTTAAAAGTGATTCAAGAGGAAGGTGCTGATGTATTAATAACGGATTTGAATTATGACGATTGTGTTCGACATTGTGCAACGCTCGCGAAAGAAAACGGCTGGATCATGATTCAAGACACTGCATGGGGTGGATATGAAGAAATTCCTCTATGGATTATGCAAGGTTATAGCACTTTGGCACTTGAAATCGTTCAACAATTAGAGGAACAACAATTAGAGCCACCAACACATATTTTATTACAAGCGGGTGTTGGTTCATTTGCTGGAGCTGTCGCTGTAAGCCTTAACCAATTTTTGCAGAGGGATTTAACCATCGGAATTGTTGAAGCGAAACCAGCTTGTTGTTTTTTTGAATCTTTTAGAACTTGCAAGATGAAAACGATGGATGGGGATATGCAGACCATTATGGCAGGTCTTGCTTGTGGGGAACCTAATACTTTTGCATATGACCTATTGTCATATTTGGCAACTGCGGCATTCTCATGTACTGATGAAATTGCTGCACTTGGAATGCGTGTATATGGCAATCCGATAACGGGTGATCCTCGTGTAATTTCTGGAGAATCAGGTGCTGTTACACTCGGACTTCTCTATTATGCATTGCAACTACAAGCTTCAAATGAAATTGTCGAAACTTTGCATATAGGGGCAGATGCTCGAATTTTAGTGATTTCTACTGAAGGTGATACAGATCGAAACTCTTATGAAAACATTGTATGGCATGGTCAATATGCCAATTTCAAGGAGGAACAAATAAATGAATACAGCGCAACTAGTTATTGAATTATGCCAATCCCTTGTCAAACATCAAAGTTACTCGGGAGAGGAAGAAGCTGTTGCAAAAGAAATCCAAGACTTTGCAGCAAAATATTTTGATGAAGTACATGTGGATGAAGTAGGGAATGTATTACTGAAGATCAAAGGAAAAAATGAAGGACCCACTGTATTATTTGATGGGCATATCGATACAGTCCCTGTTAATAGCAAACATTGGACAAAAAAACCGTTCTATCCAGAAATCGTGGGTGACAAGATGTATGGTCGTGGAACCTCCGATATGAAGGGTGCTGTGAGCGCAATGATTATCGCAGCCATCGATTTTGCTAAGCAAACGAACAAACAATTTAAAGGGAACATCATTGTATCTTGCAGTGTTCATGAAGAATGTTTTGAAGGAGTTGCTTCGCGAAGCATTACGAGAGTAGAAAAGCCTGACTATGTTGTTATTGGAGAAGCAACGAATTTACAACTTGCAATAGGTCAACGAGGGCGTGCAGAAATTATTTTAGAAACGATTGGTAAACCGGCACATTCATCAAATCCCTCAGCAGGTGTCAATGCAGTCTATCACATGATGAAGTTAGTGGATCTTGTAAAAAAAGTCCCCTTACCCAATCATCCTGTTTTAGGAGATGCATTATTAGAATTAACAGATATTAAGTCTGCTCCATATCCAGGTAAATCTGTTGTGCCATCTAATTGTACGGCAACATTCGATCGTAGAACTCTTGTTGGTGAAACAAAGGAATCTATTCTAGCAAGCATTCAACAAGTAATTGCTGAAATCTCAAGTGAAGATCCAACCTTCCAAGCAAAAGCTTATTACTCAAAAGGTTCAGAACAATGTTATACAGGTGCCACAATTACAGCGGAACGTTTTTTCCCTGCATGGGTGTATGATGCAGAAGCAGATTTTGTTAAAGCTTCATTAGAAGCATTACAACAAGTTCAACCAACCACTGTATTAACACATTACTCATTTTGTACGAATGGAAGTCATTTTGCTGGAGAAGCCGGAATTCCTACAATTGGATATGGTCCATCTTTTGAATATCTGGCTCATATTGATGATGAATATATTCAACTATCTCAACTTACGCAAGCGGTAACAGGTTATGCAGCACTTATGGCAGCATTAACAGCTTTACCTACACAATCAAAAGGACGTGAAGAACATGTATGATTTAATCATTCGTAACGGAAAAATCATTGATGGGACTGGTTCTCCTTGGTATTATAGCGATATTGCTATTCAAGATGATAAAATTGAAAAAATCGGGAAGCTTACAGATTTAAAGGCGAAAAAAGAAATCGATGCCAAGCGACATATCGTAAGCCCAGGTTTCATCGATATGCACACACATTCAGACTTGGTTATTTTAGAGCAGGGTATTATTGAAGCAAAAGTTCGTCAAGGTATCACAACAGATCTTCTTGGGCAAGATGGCATCGCAGCAGCACCACTTCCGGACGAGCATGTTTCAAATTGGCGCAAAAACTTAGCTGGACTTGATGGTACTCCTGATATTGAATGGAATTGGATGACAGTAGGGGACTATCTATCACAAATCGAAGATAAAAAACCAAGCTATAATCTTGCAACGCTTGCACCACATGGCAATATTCGAATGGAAGTAATGGGACTTGAGAATCGCTACGCGACCGATGAGGAAATTGCACAAATGCAAAATGTACTTCGTCGTTCGCTTGAAGAGGGAGCGGTTGGCCTTTCAACTGGTTTAATATATCCGCCTTGTTGTTTTGCGGATATGCGTGAACTAAAAGCACTTTGTGAAGTGATAGCTGAATATGGTGTGCCACTTGTTATTCATCAACGCAGTGAAGGTGATGAAATTTTAGAGTCTATGACAGAGCTGATTGATATGATGACAGAAGTTGGAGCTCATCTTCATTTTTCACATTTGAAAAACTGTGGACGCGATAACTGGTCAAAATCACCAGAGGTTATTAAAAAAATTGATGAGGCGCGTCAAAACGGTCTTGAAGTTACTTTTGACCAATATCCATATACCGCTGGTAGTACAATGCTAAGCGCTATTTTACCACCATGGGTACATGATGGAGGTACGGAAAAATTGCTTGAAAGACTGGAAAAGCCAGAACTACGTTTCAAAATGATTGAAGAAATGAAGACAGGCTTAAGGGGATGGGATAGTATTTCACGTTGGGCAGGATGGGATGGCATCATTGTTACTTCCGTTAATTCTGAAGAAAAAGCTTACTGTGTAGGTAAAACCATTCAAGAAATCGCAGCGATTGATGTGAATCCCAATCCTGCTGAAGTTGCACTTAATCTGATTTTAAGCCAAAAAAATAATATAGGTATGATCGACTTCGTTATCAATGAAGATGATGTTCGTAAAATTTTGACACATCCAGCGGGAACAATTGGCAGTGATGGCCTCCTCGGTGGGGAACCTCATCCACGTGCATATGGAACGTTCCCGAAAATCTTAGGAAAATACGTTCGTGAAGAAAAACTAACATCGCTTGAAGAAATGATTCGTCGCATGACATCTCAACCAGCGCGTATCATAGGTTTACAAAATCGTGGAATTATTCGTGAAGGCATGATTGCTGATATTGTCATCTTTGATGAAGAAACGATCATTGATAAGGCAACTTATGAACAGCCGCGTCAATATAATGAAGGGATGGATGCAGTTATTGTTAGCGGCCATATCATTTTACTTGGTGACCGAACCTTCCCACAACAGGCTGGTGAAGTAATCCACCGTAAATATACCAATAAAGTAAAATCACATGTGTAAAGTGTCAATATATTAATTTGTAAAAAGTTAAAAAGGGTCTATCAAAGGTTCCTATTAAAGTATTAATTCCCATATCATATGAAGAGGACAAATACTGTTGTTCTAGTATTTGTCCTCTTTTTTATAAAAGATGGTCAGTAAGTTATTTCTTTGTTTTATTCATTGTTATCACTGTAACTTGGGGTGACTTCCTTCCGTTCTGCCAATATGTTTTCAGGGACGTCTGATGAGCAGCTTCAGGGTAACGGGACGTTGGTCAAAGAGGGACGTGGCGTTCTTAGACTCCCCGTTCCTTAAATTATTCTCCCTAGCTGCTGCTAATATCCTAGGAATCACGCTAGCTCTGTACCAGTCAACCTGCAACCTAGCTTTTTGATAAAGAACCATATTCATTTAATTTGCTACAATTACTAGTAGATTTTTTTCTTAAATATACGTTATACTGAATAGATATACTAGAGGTGTTGAGCAGGCAGAAATTAGCTCCCTATATTGCAAGAAAAAATTGGATAATGAACACGCCTGTAAATATAAGTTACCTGCATTAACGAGTAATATATACACACATCAGAATCAAACAAACTTTCATCGGCGATTGCTCCAAACTTTACTTGGAAAAGGCAGGGTCTCAGCTGCTGGTAAAATCCGATTAGTTTAGCTAAGCTACATTGGAAGATAAGAAAATCTTACATCCAATGTGAATGTTTTATATAGCTTTCTAGAATAGTATAAATAATAGTAGTAACTATACATAATTTTGTAGCATAACTGGAAAAAGGGCAGGGATTCAATATGAAAACTTCAAAAGAAAAAGGGGTATTGAAACGTCTTCTAAAGAAGTCGTCAGCAACTTTAGTGGTTACACTAATCTTTACAGTAGGGGTTTGTTTTGCAAAAGGAACCCCTTCAACGGTCAATGCAAAAACAAAGCCAACTTATACTGTCACGACAGCATCAAAAGTATTAGATACTAAAATGCAAAAATTTTCTACATATAATCGTAAGACAAAAACCTATTATTTGCTACGTTCATATCTCGAAAGACTAGAGAAAAACGGTGGCGGCAAACTGATTTTAAAAAAGGGAACCTATAAGATTACCAATACTCTATATATTCCTTCAAATGTAACGATCCAGCTTGAAAATGGTGTGACTATTGTGAAAGAAGCAAGTACTGGGACACAAAAGATGCTACCATCTCATTCGCTTTTTCAATTCATCCGTCCATCAAGAGCTCAAAAAAAGCATGTTTATGGTAAATTTGATGGTGAAAAAAATATTAAAATGATTGGCAAAGGAAATGCCTCCATTGATATGAATTATGATGATCAGTCATTGGGAATTGTAATGGGGCATAACCAGAATGTTACGATCGATCATATTCAATTTAAAAATATGAATGGTGGTCATTTTATTGAATTGGATGCATCCAAGAATGTAACGATTAAAAATTCTTCTTTTATTTCCTCTCGTCATGTAGATGGACGTGATAAAGAAGCGATCAATCTAGATACACCTGATCTTACGACAAAAGGATTTACGCATGCGTGGAGCAAATACGATAAACAAGCGAATAGCGATGTTTTCATCATTAGTAACAGATTTGATGGATTAGATCGTGCAATAGGTACACATAAGTATTCGGAAGGTAGCCTACATCAAAATGTGGTTATTCGCAATAATACCATTCAAAGTATGCATTCAGATGCGATCCGTGTGATGAACTGGTCTAGTCCAATTATTGAAAATAATTCATTTACGAATATTGGGAACGATGCAGATCCTAACGATACAACTAGAGGAATTTTATTAAGTGGTGTTAGTAATCCAACTATTCAAAACAATATATTTATAGCTATACCAAGAGCGATGCAGTTTATGGTTTGGCAAAATACAGATACAGGCAGTCAATATAAACCTATTTACAATAAGCTTAGCGAATCAAATAAAAAGATATTGCAAAATAACATCTTTATCAATATGAAAGAAGATTTTATTCGAATCAATAATAAGACATTTGGTGATTACAGTTATCCTGAAAAGATTTATTATTTAGAAAAAATTTCATGACTATAGTCCTCAAAAATCAGTAAGTTGGTGGGTGGATAGGAAAATCAATAATCTTGATAAGATTTATAACCCCCCAACTAGAATTAGAAAGAATAGGAACCATAAAAAATACCATTCAGCTGATGATGAATGGTATTTTTCTGTTGAACAGCCCTGCATCTGTATCCTAGATGGAGCGTCCGTATAAGCAGGAACTAATAATAAAAAGCTGGTGGTTTCAAAGAGAAGAAAAACACCGTATAAAGTTTCATATTATTAGTTATTCAAATCATTTACATAATCTTGCATAGATGGCCATGTTTCAGTTGGAAGAATTGATGAAGTTGGGATTTCATTTTCTTCAATATGCAAGGTAGACAAATTTGTCAATGCTGCAAGAGAATCCATCGATGTTAAGTAATTAGCATTCACATAAAGCGTTTTTAAATTGGTCAATGTTTCTAATGCATCTACCGAGAAAATACTATTGTAAGATAAATAGAGTGTTTCTAATTTTTTAGACTCACTAAGCGGTTGAATGTCCTTGATGATATTGTTAGATAAATCTACTTCTTTAAGATTGGTCAAAGAAGCAATTTCTAAAATATCTCTGATTTTATTGTCATTCAGTTTGAGTTTTTCTAAATTTGTTAAACTTTTAACACCTTCAATATCTTGGATTTTGTTATCCCATGCACTTAATACTTGCAATTTTGTCAAGTTGCTAACGATCATGATTTCTTTCAATGTATTTCCGGATACATCCAAATCAGTTAAGTTGACTAAGTTTTGAAGTGAATCAATGGATTGAATATTGTTAAAGCGAATATTTAATTTTTTTAAGTTCGTTAATTTTACAAGAGGGCTTAAGTTATGGACCGCATTATTAGCAATAGACAATTCACTAATATTTGTACAAAATGCTAATGGTTGAATGTTTTCAATATCAAACATTCCAAACATTTCTCTTTCATCGGTATCTCCATCTAAAGATAATGTTCCCTTCAAATTTCTTAAATCTGCTACTTTCATATTTTGCGTTAAATTTTTATGACCCATAATCTCATTTAAGCGATTTAGTAGGTGGGTGTCTTGCACATAAACAATCGCTGTATTACTAACTTTCTCCACATTTTGTGCAGATACTACTTTTCCATCTTGATAAGTTATACCATCTTTTGTGCCTGTTAATTTCTTACCGCTTTTATATTGGTATCCATTGTAAGCGCCCGTTAACTTTTTGCCGTTTTTGTACAGGTATCCATTATAACTGCCTGTTAATTTTTTGCCACTTTTATATCGATAGTTTTTATAACTACCTGTATATTTCTTTCCATTTTTATAGAGGATTGATTTATATACTTTGTAACCCCTTACAATTTTCCCTGTTTTTGCCGAAACTAATTTTCCATTTTTAACTTGGTATACGCTTTTAGCAAAAACTGCCGATGAATCGGGGGTTGCTAAAATGGTAGCAGTCCCTATCAATCCTGTTATCATTGTGATAGAAATTGCTTTATTCAGTCGTCTATTCAAATTGATCATCTCCTCTTGATATTGAAAGATTAAAATTCTAACCACATCTTATCATTTTTATATCATCATCGGAAACTATGAAATCCATAAAAATATAGAAATTTTATGGAGAAACAAAAGATTGTTAAAAATTCATCATAAAAACTATTTTTGATTTTTGTATATATAAGTTGTTCCTGTATACCTTGCCATAAAATCTCGGAATAGAATCAGGAAAACCTTCTTCAAATTAAAAAATTTTCATTTCTATAGCAAATCTAATCATACTGAAAAATATCAGGAATATATTATAAGAGCTAATCGTATTTAGGTTAATAGAGAGAGGTTTTTTATCCACACGAGCAGCAGTTGCTCTACACATCAAGATTCAAGCGAAACTTTCATGAGCGATTGCTCCCAACCTATATGTGAAAAATTCTAGACAGAGAAAAACAAGCGGATAAATCGGATCCACTGCCTGTAAAAGCCTATTGATTCAATGAACACACAGTAGGGGGGAAGAAAACCCTCATTGTATGAAGTTTCACTCTATCTACTGCAATGTCTATATTTCTAATGATTATAGTGAAAGGGGATGTGAATGTCAGAATTTCATCAACAATCATCGGTAGAAGTTATGGAAAAGTTGGAAGTGACTAATGAAGGCTTAAGTGATTATGACGTCCAAATCAAGCAAGAAGAATATGGGCTAAATATCTTGACAGAAGGGAAAAAGATAAGTACATTAGCTGTTTTCTTTCAACAGTTTAAAGATTTATTAGTTATTATCTTAATGGTTGCCGCTGTCATTTCGCTTTTATTAGGCGAAGTAGAAAGTACAATCGTTATTATGATTGTCGTCATTTTAAATGCGATTCTTGGAACTGTTCAACATATGAAAGCTGAACGTTCTTTAGATAATTTAAAGGCTTTAACGTCTCCAACAGCAAAGGTGATAAGAAATAATCAGATTGTGGAGATTCGTTCAGAAGAGATTGTAGTTGGAGATATCCTCTTATTAGAGGCAGGCGATTATGTTAGTGCTGATGGGCGATTATTGGAAAGTCATTTTCTTCAAATCAATGAAAGTTCCTTAACAGGAGAATCATTAGCTGTAGCAAAAAGTACAGATCCCATTCAAGGCGACAATATAACCATAGGGGATAAGAGCAACATGGTCTTCAGTGGGAGTTTTGTGACGAATGGACGTGGTACGGTTATTGTGACTGCGATTGGAATGGAAACAGAGATTGGAAAAATCGCCAATCTCCTGGATACAGCGATGGAAAAGAAGACACCTCTCCAAGTCAGTCTTGATCATTTTGGTGAGAATTTAGCTTTAGGTATTACACTGATCTGTCTATTTATTTTTACCATTGATCTTGTTCGCGGACGAGCGTTAGTTGAATCATTTATGTTCGCAGTATCACTGGCAGTTGCAGCAATTCCTGAAGCGTTAAGCTCAATTGTCACCATCGTATTGGCTTTCGGAACTCAGAAAATGGCAAAGGAAAATGCCATTATACGAAAGCTTTATGCTGTTGAAAGCTTGGGTAGCGTGTCGGTTATTTGCTCAGATAAGACAGGAACCCTCACACAAAATAAGATGGCCGTTCAACAAGTTTATGTCAATCAAACTGTTAAAGCATATGATCGTTTAAACACCAAAAATGAAATCGAAAAAGATCTTCTTTTAATGGCACAATTATGCAATGATGCCGTAACAAGTGACCAAAAAGAAATTGGTGATCCTACGGAAACAGCACTTGTTAAATTAGGACGAGTCTATCACCTGAACGAAATAGCTGTTAGAGAGCAACATCCTAGAATAGCTGAGATTCCTTTTGATTCTAATCGAAAGCTAATGAGTACGATGAATCGTGTTGATCAGCAAAATGTGATGATCACCAAAGGTGCATTAGATGTTCTCTTATCACGAATGGTTAAGATGGAGACTTCATCAGGAGTCTATCATATTACGGAAGAACATCGTAAAAAAATCGAAGACGTGAATCGTGATTTTTCCATGAATGGTCTACGTGTCTTAGCTATTGCATACAAAAACATGGATAGAAGGCAAACCATCGATATAGAAGATGAAAAAGATCTAATCTTCGTTGGTTTGATCGCAATGATGGATCCTCCAAGAAAGGAATCAAAGTCAGCAGTTGAAAGCTGTATAAAAGCAGGGATAAAGCCCGTCATGATAACAGGTGACCATAAAATAACAGCGACTGCCATTGCAAAGCAAATCGGAATCTTAAAAGAGCCATCAGAGGCGATTGAAGGGTATGAAATTGAAGGATTAACAGACGAACAGTTACAAGACAAGGTTCAGGATCTATCTGTCTATGCTCGTGTATCACCTGAACATAAACTTCGGATTGTTAAAGCTTGGCAGGAAAAGGGCAATGTTGTTGCGATGACAGGGGATGGAGTCAATGATGGTCCTGCACTGAAACAAGCAGATATCGGTGTAGCGATGGGGATTACTGGTACAGAGGTAGCAAAAGATGCCTCTTCTATGATTTTAACAGATGATAATTTTTCAACAATTATTAAAGCTATAGCGAACGGAAGAAGCCTCTACGCCAATATTAAAAACGCTATTATGTTTTTGTTATCAGGAAATGCAGGAGCGATTTTTGTTGTTTTATATGCGACTGTATTTAATTTACCTGTTCCATTTGCGCCTGTACATCTATTATTTATCAATCTACTAACAGATAGCTTACCTGCGATTGCCATTGGATTAGAACCACATAATAAAAAAGTGATGAAGGACAAGCCAAGAAATATCCATATGCCATTATTAAGTAAAAAATTTACAGTTCAAATGATTCTTGAAGGGATTTTAATCGCTATTTCAACGATTATTGCCTTCCAAATGGGATTATCAACAGGTGATACACTAACAGCGAGTACAATGGCATTTGCAACGTTATGTTTATCAAGATTGATACATGGTTTCAACTCTAGATCGAAGGAATCCGTCTTCACAATTGGTGTATTTTCAAACAAATATACATGGGTTGCCTTTCTAATCGGCGTCGTGTGCTTACATTTCGTGTTATTACTTCCTTCATTGACAAGGGTATTTGAAGTAGCCAACTTAAGCTCACTTCAATTAGGCTATATTTATGTCTTATCCTTTATTCCCTTTTTGGTGAACCAGTGGTTTAAAGTGCTGTTTGTAAAAGGAAAATAAGAGAAGTTGCATTGCTTTTTTATTTAAAGGGAAGGGGCTTGTCTATTGTTGAGACAAGTCCTTTTTCATTCCTCCCTTTTTAATCAAACAATAAAAAAGCTTCAGTCCTAATTGGAACTGAATTTTTTTATTGCTTCTATTTAATTTTTCAAAAAATTCCGTTCAAAATGGGCGTAACATGATTCCGATTGATCGAATTAAATAGAGATGTATGATTTTTTGAATAGGAGGTTGATGAATGCCTAAACCAATTGAATTTAAAGTTTTTTCCGATGAAATACCGGAGCCTATTCGGGCAGATGGGGCAGGTGCGACTGATCCTGGACCAAGAGATATCGTGCGAGCACTGGAGAATCCAGATTTGCTTGTACCACCCACGACAGATGCAGGAACGGTACCAAATTTAAAATTTTCATTTTCCGATACGCATATGACCCTGAAACCAGGTGGATGGTCTAGACAAATTTCGAACAGAGAGCTTCCTGTCGCTACTACACTTGCTGGAGTGAATATGAGATTAACTCCAGGTGGTGTCAGAGAGATGCATTGGCATAAGGAAGTTGAGTGGGGATTTGTGACAGTAGGAAAAGCAAGGATAACAGCTGTTGATCAGAATGGTAAAAATTTCATAGCGGATGTAGGCATGGGAGGATTATGGTATTTTCCTCCGGGAATCCCACACTCTATTCAGGGATTAGAGGATGGATGTGAATTTTTGTTAGTCTTCGATGCTGGAGACTTCTCCGATTTAGATACATTCACGATTTCAGATTGGTTTGCTCATACCCCAAAAGATGTCCTCTCTGCCAATTTTGGTGTGCCCTTAAGTGCGTTTGAGTGTATTCCCAAAAAAGAAAAGTATATCTATCAAGGAAAGATTCCTGATCCTATTGAAAGTGTTGTCATTTCTGATTCCTTTGGTACTAGAAATTTTACACATGATTTGCTAGGGCAAGAACCTATCAAATCTCCAGGTGGTTCTGTTAGAATTGTAGACTCCACCAATTTTACAGTATCGAAAGAAATTTCAGCCGCTTTGGTTGAGATATTACCAGGAGGAATGAGAGAATTACATTGGCATCCTAATAATGATGAGTGGCAGTATGTCCTTTCAGGTCAAGGGAGACTGACAGCATATGCCGCTGATGCGACAGCTCGAACGTTTGACGTGAGAGCTGGTGATGTAGGATATGTACCATTCTGTTATGGGCATTATGTTCAAAACACAGGTGATGAAACTCTTTGGTATTTAGAAGTATTTAAAGCCCCTAAGTATGCTGATATTTCTTTAACACAATGGATGGCAATGACCCCGAAACAAATTGTCAGCAGTAATTTAAACGTGGGGTCGGAGCTGATGAATGCTTTACGAAAGAAAAAATGGTCTGTTGTTCGATTCCCAGGGTATACGTATAAAGATTTTAAACAATGATCATAAACAATAGTAGCATTGCACAGAAGTAAAATGGTGTGATGCTATTTTGTATAAATCTCAGTGATTGTTTGGACAAGGTTAATGTGCAATCCTACAAGTCATTCGCTTTTATTTGCTCGATAGAGGAGAATATTCGCTCTGATCATTTATGCACTCTCCAAAAGGAATTATTCGCATAATGACGAATTGTATTTACTCTTACAATACTTTTATTCCGAGTCAAATAGCGTTTAAAGAATATTTCTATCAAAAATTTTTGTTTTTTGTTGACACCATACCTATAGGGGTATATTATAAAGCATATATGGGAATACAACATATAAAGAAAGGAGTGTGCAGCTATGACATATGATAGTAAGGTCGTAAACCGCATTAAGCGTATGGAAGGCCAGTTAAGAGGGGTAATACGCATGATGGAAGAAGGCAAAGATTGTAAGGAAGTCATCACACAACTTTCTGCGGTACGTTCAGGTGTAGATCGAGCAATAGGCGTTATTGTCAGCGAAAATTTGGTTGAATGCGTACGAGATGCTGATGGTGATTTATCTGTTATGAATGAATCCATCCAAGACGCAGTTAACTTGCTAGTAAAAAGCCGATGATAAACAAACGTTTTTTATATTTTTAAATTTGTAATACCTATACAAGTATATGCATATAAGTGGGTAAAAAGCAAAAATGAAAACATAGCAAAATCTGTTTTAATACCACAAATAATTTTTGAGATCAATTAAAAATGATAAAGCGGTTTAAAAATTACGCTCATTTTTTATGTCTTCATTAATATTAGGAGGAAACATGATGGAAATAGCAGTAATCATCGTCTTAGTTGTAGCATTTATTGCTTGGCGGATGATGCCAGCAAAAGGCATTCAATCGATTTCTACAGAGCAATTAAAGACGATCCTCAATGATCGGGATAAAGTGTTTATCGATGTTCGCACACCTGGTGAATATAAAGGAAGAAATATTCGTCAGTTTAAGAATATCCCACTAGGTTCCGATTTTTCTAAATTACCAAAAGATAAGGAAATTGTGGTTATTTGTCAAAGTGGCATGCGAAGTAGCCAAGCATGCAAGCAATTAAAAAAATTAGGCTATCAAAAAATTACAAATGTTCGTGGTGGCATGAGCGCTTGGAGAGGATGAGTAAAATGAAAGAAATTACAGCTGAAGAAGTACAACAACGTCTAGAAAATGATGAAGCATTAAATTTAATCGATGTTCGCGAAGTGATAGAAGTGAGATCTGGTCATATTCCAGGAATCATTAATATTCCATTGGGATTATTGGAAGCCAAATTACCAGACTTAGATAAAAAGAAAGCATACATTATGATATGCCGTTCTGGTGGTCGTAGTTTTCAAGCAACGGCATTTTTAGATTCTTTAGGATATGATGTCACAAATATGGTTGGCGGCATGTCAGCTTGGGAAGGCGAAGTAGAGTAATTTTTTGAATTTTATATACCCTATATAGTATAAGGAGGACTTATTTTTTTGATAAAAGCGGATGTTCGATTAGATGCTAAAGGATTGTCGTGTCCTATGCCGATTGTTAAAACCAAAAAAGCTATGAATAACCTAGTTGACGGACAAATTTTAGAAGTGCAAGCAACGGATAAAGGATCTAAAGCAGATTTACCGGCTTGGTCGGAATCTGTTGGTCATCAATATATAGGTGTGGCAGAAGAAAATGGCGTGTTATTCCACTATCTCCGAAAATGCTCGGATGATACGGTTGTGGAAAAAATACATGAACAGATTATATCAATTGAAGAAATGGAAAAAGGCATTGGGAATGGCGCTCTTATTTTAGATGTTCGTGAAGAAGCTGAATATGCTTTTGGTCATATTGACGGGGCAAAATCTATTCCAATGGGTGAACTAGCCAGCCGTATGGAAGAATTGAATAAAGATCAAGATATCTATGTGATTTGTCGTACCGGTAAGCGTAGTGATCTAGCGGCTCAAAAACTAGCAAAAGCAGGTTTTACAAAAGTATATAATGTTTTACCTGGTATGACAGACTGGCAAGGCGATTTGACGAAATCTATTTAACAAGAGGAGGAATTCGATTGTCGAACAGAGTAGCAATTATCGCAAGTAATGGTAATCTTTTTGATGCTTATAAAGTATTCAATATTGCGACTGCAGCAGCAGCTTCGGATAAAGAAGTAGGTGTTTTCTTTACATTCGAAGGATTGAACCTAATTCATAAACAGGGGATGCATACACTTCCGATGCCTGAAGGAAAAGAATCTATGGCTGAAGGTTTTGCAAAAGCGAATGTCCCAAGTATTCCGGAATTAGTAGACATGGCACAAGAACTAGGCGTGAAATTTATTGCCTGTCAAATGACGATGGATGTCATGGGGCTAACAAAAGAGGATTTTGTTGATGGCATTGAAGTTGGTGGAGCTGTCACATTCCTTGAATTTGCAAAAGATGCAGCGCCAGCGTTAACTTTCTAATGGGAAGAATACTAGTGTCATATGCGCCATTATAAAAATGGCAGAAGATCACCGCAAAAATGCTGACGAATTTGAAATGCTGACGAATGTGAAGATCCTAAGAGGGAGGGCAAATGAGCTCTCCCAATCAAAAAATCTAAAACATACCTAAGGGGGTAATCGGGAGTGGCAGTAAATAAATGGTCGGCAGGTTATGTAGCTCGAAAAGTTATTGAAAATCAGGAATTATTCATCTTAGATGTGCGAAACCGAGATGCATTTGAAGATTGGAAAATCGATGGCCATAAATTTGAATATTTAAATATTCCTTACTTTGAATTATTAGATGGAGTTGAAGAAATTTTACCTAAAATTCCTTCTGATCAAGATATATTAGTAGTTTGTGCAAAAGAAGGATCCTCGTTGATGGTAGCGGAGATGCTATCTGAAGCAGGACGAGACGCTGCCTATTTAGAAGGCGGTATGAAATCTTGGAGCATGCATTTAGAACCGATTAAAATAGGTGATTTAACAGACGGCGGGGAAGTCTATCAATTTGTTCGTCTCGGAAAAGGTTGTCTATCTTATATGGTTATCTCTGGAGAAGAGGCTGCTGTTATTGATGCAGTACGTTTCACAGATGTCTTCTTAAACTTTGCGAAAGAAAAAAATGTAACGATTAAACATGTTTTGGACACACACCTACATGCAGATCATATTTCAGGTGGACGCCAAATTGCAGCGGCTACAGGTGCTAAATATTATCTTTCTCCAAAAGATGCAGAGGAAGCTGTCTATGACTATGAACCTTTGGATGATGGCTTGATCGTGCAAGTGGGCTCATTGAAATTAGAAGTGGGTGCATTGTATTCGCCAGGACATACGATTGGTTCAACCTCATTCGTTGTTGACAATAAATATCTATTAACAGGTGATATTTTGTTTATCGATTCAATCGGTCGTCCGGATTTAGCAGGTCTTGCAGAAGATTGGGTCGATGATCTTCGTGAAACCTTATATCAGCGCTACCGTGAACTAGCAGAAGACTTAATCGTGTTGCCAGCTCATTTTATGATTATCGATGAATTGAATGAGGATGGTACGGTAGCAAAATGCTTAGGTGATTTATTTGCTGAAAATCACGGCTTAAATATTGAGGATGAAACTGAGTTCCGATCAGTTGTAACTGAAAATTTACCGCCACAACCAAATGCGTATCAACAAATCCGTCAAGTGAATATGGGGAAATTAACACCAGATCAGGATGAACAAACAGAGATGGAAATCGGTCCAAACCGTTGTGCAGTGAGATAAAATAAAATTTTGCGCAATGGGGAAGTAGGTACTGAAAAACTAATCACATTGCTTTCTTTTGAAATAAAAATCCATCTTTCATTCCATAAAATTGTTTTTTATCCTGCTTTTTAAAATGAATTAACTCTTCAGGGAGAGTGGGGGAAGTAAGAATTTTTTCCTCACTGAATGTGTTGAGAAACGGAGGTACAGGTAGTCGAAGTTGAGCTTTCACTTAATCTTCACTGATTACTTGAATTTTGAGGCGAGACTTGACTACCTGTTACGGCTTAATCATGGAGAAAAATACTTGCGATTGCTTTTTAACAGTTCTGTATGATCAATAAATATCGAAATTGAGGAAAGATGATATGATTTCAAATTACGTATTAGATGCAAAAGGCTTATCTTGTCCAATGCCAATTGTTCGTACTAAAAAAACCATAGATACACTTCGCTCAGGTGAAGTGCTAGAAGTACATGTAACAGATAAAGGAGCACTTATGGATCTTCCTGCATGGGCAAAAGCGTGTGGTCACACTATTCTAGAACAATCTGAGATTGATGGTGTTATTAAATTCTTTATCCAAAAGGTTTAATAGGGAGCGTATTTTCAATGAAAAGCTCACTGTTTTTTGGTAGAAAGAAGGAGATTTTATGAGTCTCATGTATATCCTTACGTTAATAATAATAGGCTTTGTTGGCTCATTTGTTTCAGGAATGCTAGGGATTGGTGGAGCGATTGTCAAATATCCACTTTTATTGTATGTGCCGCCGCTTTTTGGATTTGCAGCATTTACAGCACACGAGGTATCAGGAATTAGTGCATTAGATGTGTTATTTGTATCTATTGCAGGTGTCTTAGCATTCCGAAACGGTGGTTATTTAAACAAAAAGCTCATTACTGTTATGGGGATTGCAGTGTTATTTGGTACATTAATAGGAAGCTTTGGCTCAGATCTATTATCTGAAGAAAGCGTCAATATTGTCTATGGTGTGCTCGCATTGCTTGCTACTATTATGATGTTCATTCCTAAGAAACAAATTGATGATATGCCATTTACTGAGGTAACATTCAACGTGCCATTAGCTGCCATATTGGCATTTATGGTAGGGATTGGCGCAGGTATTGTTGGAGCAGGCGGTGGATTTCTGCTGATACCGATTATGCTTCTTATTTTACGTATTCCGACACGAATGACGATTGCATCCAGCCTAGCGATAACCTTTATATCATCGATTGCTGGATCATTCGGGAAAATTGTTACCGGTCAAATCGATTATTTACCAGCTGTCTTTGTTATTGTTGCAGGCCTTATCGCAGCTCCAATTGGTGCCCGTGTTAGTAAAAAGATAAATACAAAAATGTTGCAACGGTTATTAGCGATTCTTATATTACTTACGGCTATTAAAGTATGGCTGGATATATTGTAAAAGTGGAATTATTACCTCTTTCATCCATTTTCATTCAATAAGATTGATTAGGATTAGAAAAAACATTTTTAGTAGACAATTGGAAGAAATCGTTATATAATTAAGCAAATTAATAATTGATTCGGCTAATCGTAAACAAAACATTCACCTTTTAAAGTGATCGTATTTGTATCGATCATTTTGAAAGGCGTTTTTTTATATGGGGTTGGAAGATAAATTATTAAATTACATTTGTTGGAGGTTATTTAAATGGCACAAGGTAAGGTAAAATGGTTTAACTCAGAAAAAGGTTTTGGTTTCATTGAAGTTCCAGGCGAAAACGATGTATTTGTACATTTCTCAGCTATCCAAGGCGACGGCTTCAAAACACTTGAAGAAGGTCAAAGTGTAGAATTTGGTATTGAAGAAGGTACTCGTGGACCACAAGCTACTAACGTTACAAAACTTTAATTTTTTAAAAATGAAGTAGGAAAGGCATCCTGTATAGGGTGCTTTTTTTGTGTAATCTTGTTACAAGAGATTTTGACCATTTTGTATTCTAAAGATACAATTGGAATGATAAAAAGAGTTCGATCAATGGAGGGCGAGTCACTTGAATTTAAGAGATCAACTAGCAGCATATCAAGCCAGTAACGCACAAGAGGCTAAAGATCAGGAAGTTATGCTACGATATACCGATATCTTTTCAAATATACTAACAAGGGAAAATGAATTTGCTCATTTTACAGCCTCTGCTTGGATTGTCAACCAAAACCGTACCAAAGTCTTGATGGCCTTTCATAATATTTATCAGTCATGGTCCTGGATAGGCGGCCATGCTGATGGAGATGCCGATCTTCTGCATGTTGCCCTAAAGGAAACAGGTGAAGAAACAGGACTAACAAATATCAAGCCCCTATCAGAGGAAATTTACTCGATTGAAATTCTTGGTGTAGATGGACATGTGAAAAGAGGAGAGCATGTTGCAACACATGTGCATCTAAACGTCACTTATTTGATCGAAGCAGATGAAAACGAGCAAACCAAAGTAAAGCCAGATGAAAATAGCGCCATTCAATGGATGGCATTAGACGAGGCAGTAGGGAAATGTAGTGAACCTTATATGAAAATCATTTATCAAAAATTGAATGAAAAATTGAAGGTATTTCACATGAATGATGATCAGTCCAAGGATAAAGTTCTATCCGTGGAAAATAAAATCTAATTCCCGAGAAATAGTGTCCAATCCAAGAGAAATACCATTCAATCCATAGAATGAATGCTTTGTACCATTGCTTTGCGTTTAATTCATCAATAGATGTTTTCTTTCTAGTAACCATTGAAGTAGAGCGAGATCTTGATTTCGCCCTGCGATAATGGATAAGCCAACTGCTTTACCATCTTCAGTGGTTATTGGAATTGTTAACTGTGGTAAACCAGACAGCCCTGCGATGCAACTTAACTGCATTGTACGAGTACGTGTATTTTCAACATCTACTAATGAGCGACCAATTTCTGGGGCAGATCCAGGTGTTGTCGGAATAACCAGTAATCCATTTTTATTTAACAAATTATCTAATTTTTGTTGAATCGAACGGCGCAATTGTTTTGCTTGTTGCCATGTATCATCTTCTTTTATTGTCGAAGCCCATTGAAAGCGGTCTGCAATATCAGTTCCAAATATTGGATCTTCTTTGGCGATCCATTCACCATGGGTCTGCCAGATTTCTCTCCCTTGTAATAAACGGAATGATTTACTCCATGCAGCAAGTGATTCATCAGCCAATGTGATCGTTTTTACAGTAAAATGATCTTGAATTAGAGATGAAAGTTGTTTTTGTAGAACAGTTTTTGTTGCATTCTCTTCGATTAATTGCCACGCATCCTCTGCTAAATAAATCGTTTGAAAGTGATTAGAAGAGTGATCTATTGGCAAAAGTACATTTGCGATTTTACTTAGAGTTTCTATTTTTTCGGACATCCAACCCACAGTATCAAAAGAAGGCGCTAGTGGTATAATGCCAGCCATATCAATAGTACCATGGGAAGGGCGGAATCCATAAATACCACAATAACAAGCGGGGATACGAGTAGAACCTCCTGTATCCGTACCAATAGCAAAATCAACCATCCTTGATGCGGCGGCGACAGCGGAGCCACTAGAAGATCCTCCTGGAATACAATTTGGATATCGCGGATTTACTGGCGTACCATAATGAATATTTTCACCGTTTAAGCTATACATTAGCTCATCTGTATGAGTAATCCCTGTTAACGTAGCTCCCGAATTTAGTAATTGGTCAATCACGTAGGCGTTGGATGTGGCAGCATCATGTGTTTTTAACCAATCGGGATTACCCGCAGCATTTTTGTGCTGTTTTATTGCAAAAACATCTTTGACTGCAAATGTTGTATCATCTAAAACCCCTTTTTGTGTTGCCTCTATTGTAATATCAGCATCGATAAATGCGTTTAAATCGTTTTTCATATGTCTCTCTCCTTTACCAGCCAATTGCGGCACCGTCACAGCGGGGATCTGTGCCACCACATCGGAAACCGTCATCATTGATAAGAATTGCATGCGCATGACCCATTACGCCGTCGAAGGGCTGAACAATTTGAACGTTGTGTCCAGCATTTATTAAAGTTTTATAAACTTGCTGTGGTATACGATTTTCGATTTTTAATGCTTCACTTTTTTGACCCCAAGTGCGCCCCCAAACAAAGCGTGGTGCAGAAACAGCTTGTTGAGGATTCATGCCATAATGAGCCATGCGTGTAAACATAAGGGTCTGAGTTTGCGGTTGTCCTTCACCGCCTTGTGTGCCATAGATAATTCGAGGTTTTTCATTTAAAAAAGCTATGGCGGGCATCAAGGTATGAAATGTCCGTTTATGAGGCTCTAATGTATTGACATGATTTGGGTCAAGTGAGAAAAAAGAACCTCGATTTTGCAACAATACCCCTGTTGAACCAGCAACTACACCTGAACCATATTCAAAATATAAGCTTTGAATAAATGATACGGCATTTCCTTCCTCATCAACAACAGCTGCATAAGCTGTATCTTGACCAAGGGGTACAGTGGAAAAATTGTGAGCTTTTTTCATATGGATGTCGGCTGCAAGTCTTTTTGCATAAGTCTTACTTAATAATCGTTCGAATGGTGCCTGATAAAAATCTGGATCTGTTAAATAAGTATTACGATCTTTAAATGCCTTTTTTAATGCCTCTACTAGAATATGATAATATTCATAGGAATCTTGCTCAATCTGCTCAAAATCAAAATTTTCTAAAATATTGAGCGCTTCTAAAGCAGAAAAACCTTGTGAGTTTGGAGGGACTTGATAGACAGTATAATCATGATAAGTTGTTGAAATGGGCTCTGTCCAATTACCATGATGATCGGCAAAATCGTCTAGGGTTAAATAACCATTTTGTTGTTGGATATATGAAACGATTTCTTTTGCAATTTCCCCTTTATAAAAAGCATCACGTCCTTTTATAGCAATCGTCGTCAAAGTAGCTGCTAAATCTGTTTGGATGAACTTTTTGTGAAGAGATGGTGTGCTTCCATCTGTTAAATAGATATGAGCAGTCGTCTCTGTTGCACGTAACACATCAGCCACTTGATTGGTGGTAGTATATTGATCAGGTGATAAAGGGAAACCTCTTCGTGCATATTCAATTGCTGGCTCGAGGACATCCTGTAATGTTAAACGACCATATTCTTTTAAAATAGCATTCCAACTGTCTACCATACCAGGGACTGTGATAGCACTCCGAATCCCCCGTGTGGGAATCTCTGCTTCCTCTTCGTATAAACCACGATGAATTTTATAGCCTGAACGACCACTACCATTGTAAGCTCGTAAACTTTTTTCTCCTTCATGCCACGTCAGCCAAAATGAATCTCCGCCAACACCTGTCATATGTGGATAAACAACTGCTAGACACGCGCTTACAGCAACAGCTGCATCAAATGCATTTCCGCCTTTTTCTAGAATACGAGCACCGGCCATTGAACTTAAATAATGCGGACTAACAATCATTGTTTTTGTGCCAATCGTCGATTTTGTTTGATTCATATACATCTCTCCTTATTTTTAATATTTATTAACTATGTGCGATTTTATCTGAGTGTTGAAATGGATGGGTTGGATCATTTGGCGTGATCATTGTCTTTTTTAGTGGACTGTCTGTAAATAAGAAGGCAATCCCGCCAATAAGCAATAATACACCAGATAAATAAAATCCGATTTCAATATGCCCAGTAATATCTGCTAAATAACCAGTGATATATGGAGCAAAGATTGAGGATGTCATGCCTGCAAAGTTAAAGATGCTATATGCTCTAGAATACATAGATGGATGTGTGTTATCTGCAATATAGGCAATTAAAACGGGGTCTAATGCCAACTTACCGATTAAGCCATAAATGACTAACCCTGCAATCATGAGTGAGAAATTTTCGGTATAAGGAACGATAAATTGACAGGCAGTCCCTAATAAGGCAAGGCAAATTACAATGCCTTTTTTATTTTTTATTCTATCAGATAAATAGCCAAATAAGATAGCTCCTGGAATAGCGGCCCATGGAACAAGTGAAGAGATGATTCCAGTTTTAGAACCTTCAATTCCGCGTTCTGTTTGTAAATAATATGGCAGCCACGTAATCATACTAAAAAAACCATATAGTGAACAGAAAATTAGGATATAAGTGATAATGTGATTTTTATTGAATAATGCTTTGATGCTTATTCTTTGATTCTTTGAAACAGCCTGTGAATTTTTGATAGGTTTATAGTCATCTTTTATAAAAAACGCAATTAAAGCAGCAACAATGACAGTTAGTATTCCAAAAAAGAAAAATGAGAATTGCCAATCTTTCTTTAGTGTAAATGTGAAATAACTAGATGCAATAAACCCTAGTGAAATCCCAATTGCCATCCCGCTATTAATAAGAGCCGAAGAAATCCCTCGGTATTTCTTAGAAATGGTACTGGAAGAAATAGCATATTGAGGTCCATAATACATACCTTCGCCAAGTCCTGTAATAATTCTCACCAATAAAAAGATCATTAAACTTGGTGCAAAGCCGCTAAGGATTGTTCCTATTCCAAATAAGATATAACCGATAACTAAAACTTTTAAACGCCCAAACCGATCAGCTAAAAATCCAGCTGGAATTTGCATAAAGGCATAAGCAATAAAAAATACTGTAGAAATTAATCCAAGTTCACCTTTGTTTAACCCCCAATCTGTTTGAATAATACTCATAACAGGTGACAGAATATTCCGATCCGCATACATAAATGCCCAACCAAGTGAAAAAAGAACAATCAAGACAATTGGGTTTTTCGTTTTCATAGAAATCTCCTCCTTTTGTGTTACTTTTTCTGACATTTAATTTTAAAAATTATAAATGATAAAAAAAGTAACTTTTAAATGTTATTAAACATAACACTTTATGCGATGTCAATGTTGTTTTGTAAAAAAAGAAGGCTTTAACCGTTATTTATAAGACGAAAGGAAAAGTATTATATAAATTTGTATTACGAATTGAATGAATAAGATCATTTTTTAATACATTGTGTTAAATAATAGATATTTGAAACCGTTTTCTATTAATGAATTGCAGAAAATTGCATTTTTTATAAAAAAACGTGATGTTTTACGATAATATAAAGTGTAAGAAAAAGGACATTTCGTAAATGTTATTGTTCTCTTTACGAAGAAAAGAATTGATTATTTTCAAATATTATTCGTACTGAAAGAAAATATAGATGAAGTTGTACGAAAAGAAATGAGGAGGATGACATGATGAATGAGGGAAAAATACAATTAGATGAAATGGATCACCAAATTATTGAGCTTTTAAATCAGAACGGCCGTATCTCATTTACTGACTTAGGGAAAAAAGTTAATCTATCACGTGTTGCAGTACAAGCACGTATTCAAGCGTTATTAGAAAAGGGTGTTATTGAACGTTTTACGGCTGTTATTAATCCAGAACAAATTGGTTTTCAAGTCTCTGCTTTTTTTAATGTAGAAGTCGAGCCCAAAAATTTGCAAGAAGTAGCGGAAATTTTAGCAAGTGATCCAGCAGTATCGAGCTTATATCATATGACAGGACCTAGTAAACTTCATATGCATGGATTATTTCGAGATAATAGAGAAATGGAAGAATTTTTGGAGAAGCGATTATATCCATTACCAGGTATTATGAGCGTCGATTGTCAAATATTGATTAAACGTTATAAAAGCCGTATTGGCATGAAATTATAGGGGGGAAGATCGTGGAGAAAGCTTATCAACAACTTGCTATATCAATGATTCGAACAGGTATTTTAGGATTTGGCGGTGGACCTTCTGTAATGCCACTCTTTCGCCATGAAGCGGTGAAAAAATATAAATGGATGGATGATGAAGATTTTGGAGAAATTTTAGCCATTGCGAATGCATTACCGGGACCTATTGCCACTAAAATGGCAGGCTATTTAGGCTATATGTTAAAGGGGAAAACAGGTGCTGTGTGGGCAATCATTTGTCACATCTTACCGAGTACCCTCTTTATGATCACATTATTTTCTATTGTTTCTATTTTAAGTAACTCTAAAATTATTGAAGGGATGATTGCCGCTGTCATGCCAGTCGTTGCGGTGATGCTTGGAGAAATGGCTTATAGATTTGGAGAGAAAACATTAAAGGGACTTGGTATTGTACTGGGGATCATTGCTTTTGCTATTGCTTATATCCTATTGCAAGTGGTTCATCTGAACTCAGGTATAGCAGTGGTATTGTTCCTTATTTATGGTATGTTCCATTTTAAATTGCTAACGAAATGGAAAAAAGGTGGTGCGATGACATGATTCTGCTTTATTTATTTTTCGCCTTTTTCACTGCCAATATACTTGGCTATGGTGGAGGACCTTCATCGATTCCATTGATGTATGATGAAATCGTCAAACATTATCAATGGTTAGACAATAGTGAGTTTTCAAATATGCTAGCATTAGGTAATGCGCTCCCAGGACCTATTGCCACAAAAATTGCGGCATTCGTTGGGTACGATGAATACGGTTGGTTAGGGGTTATCATTGCACTTCTGGCAACGATTGCACCCTCTGCGATTCTCCTTATTTTATTGATGAACTTATTAAATAAACATCGTCAATCACCCATTGTGAAGGGGATGACATTGCTAGTCCAACCGATTTTAACCATCATGATGCTCATTGTAACATGGCAATTAGCTAAAGAATCTTTTACGACTATTGGAATTTGGCAATTTCTTGGTATTGCAGCGGTAGCCTTTTTTGCGATGCATATTCGAAAAGTGCATCCAGCTTTCGTTATTTTAGCGGCATTTCTATACGGAGGTATTGTTCTATCGCATATTGTGTAGCTCGAATTACAGGTGATAGGTGCTGAAACAATTCAGACAATAGGGTGCAAATGATGTCCTTCATCTCTTCAGGGGTTAAGGATTTTTTCTTTAGATAGTCTTAGATTTGGGTGCCAGTAATTAGTTTATATTTCCTATTTTACATTGGAACAAATAGGCGAATTTAATCTCAATAGTCGATTTTTTACATGGTATAATTGATAAATATTAACATAATAATATTTTATTTTTAATGGATGGTACTTGAATCAATTTCATAAATCATTTTCTTCTTAAAAAATACGAACATTTAATAATAGCTAATTTTATAGTTGTGGAGCGGAAGACGGCGACTCCTACGGGAAAAGCTTGAGCGGAAAGCCCCGCAGGAACGTAGTGACGAGGAGATTGAAGCCAAGCCCGTGGAAAGCGCCGTCTGGAGCGGAACAAAAATTTCTGAATGTTAATATTCATGTTGATTTAAAATGTTCGTGTTTTTTATCTGAATTTTACATTATGAAATTGATTCACTTATTGAATGATTCTGAAAGAGTTTAGAGAACTTTTGTTTTTTATCCCGCTTTAATGGGCAGTAAAGATCCCCATCACAAGGTTTAGAGAGAACCAAGAAAGATAGGTGGGGGATTAACTGCCCATAAAAGCCCGATTGGTTTAGCTAACCATCCACTGATGGAAGCTTCACTTTATAAAAGGGGGAGGAACTTATGTCTTTAACGTATTACTATGCACTTTTAAGTGAAAAGCAATATCAACTTCAAAGGCTTCAGACCTGTAGCAATCAGCTACACATATATCAACAAGAATTGATTGGGTATGAAAAAAAGCTGACACAACCTGACCTCTCCAGTCATACCTGGCAAGGGGTATTAGGTAATAAGTTTGATCAAACTCGCCATGAACAAATGAAGACAAAATATCTTGAGCTAGACACGCAACAATTTGATGCTGTTTATAAGGCCATAAGCGACAAGACGAGCAGCTTACAAAGTGAAATCAGTACGATCAAGCAGACGATTCAAAGTCTGGAAGAAGCTCTTGCCGCTGAAAAGGAGAAAGAGAAAGCAAGAGCAAAATAACTGAAATCAAAGGAGACGCGATGGGATGAGTACGGAAATTAAAATCAAACAAACGGACATTGACCAAGCCCTTTCTAAGATGAAATCCTCCACAAATACGCTTCATACTTCGCTCCCTTCTGCAATCGGTGAGGATAATGTTCTAACGATCATCCAGAAATGGAAAGGCCTTCATCAAGCGCTTGGACAAGTGTTAGAATCCTACAAAGTTCTATTAATACAAAACGAGGAAACCAGCCGCCAAGCTGTTCAGAGCATGATCGAACTGGATGAAAAGCTGGGAGATCACCATCAAATGCTGAAATGAGCCGTTTATGAAGGGGTAGAAGAGGTAGGAAAATCCATTTCATTACGAAGTAGTAAAAAGTGGTGGATACCCCCGACCGGTTTAGCTAGCACACAGTGAAATACAAAACGGTATCAAGTTTTACTATATGTAAAGGAAGGTGGATCGTTATCACAAAGGTACTAGATGTTGCAGGTTTACAGAATGGCATCGAGAAAACGCTCAAGTCCTTAAAAAATAAACAAACTGAGATGGCGGAGATTCAAAAAGCGGTACAAGGGATACTGGCGCTAGAAGATGCCTTTAAAGGACAAAGTGGGGATGCAATTCGGGCCTATTATCAAGAAGTACACCTTCCATTTATCTCCTATTACCAAGCTTTTATAGCCGATTACGAGCGTCAACTAAAGACTATGGACCATGATTTGCAAAAGCTAGAATCCGCCAAAAATGGCCGGATTGACGAAGCTTTTTTAACAGAAGACTTAAAAACTAGCCTCCAAAGCACAGCCAGTCGTACCATCACCCTCACAGATGAGGCTAACCAGACGATTCTTTCCATCCAAGACATTGTGGCTACACCGTCATTAAATGATGTCTCTTTTCTGGAGGAAGTGACGGACGCCCAAAAACAAATTCAGACGACAGTAGAAAAAGTCCATCGATTTGATTACAATCAAAGTAAAGCCTTAGAAGAATTATCCAATGATGTGTCGAACATGCAAAACTACATAGATGGCATCCAAGCGCAGATGAAGAGTGGAAAGCTACAACTAGAAAACTATACCATTGGCACATTAAGCCGGTATCAGCTAGATGGCTGGCTGAAGGATGAGGTAGGAAGTACCTGTTCAAGAGTAGAGACAGAAAAAGTGGATCGAATCGAAGAACTGCAAAGGAAACTCGCAAAAGCTTCCACGCCAAGTGAGTATTTAAAAATCGCGAAAGAAATAGGCATCGAAAATCTCGATGATGACCAAAAACAAATCGTCACTATGCTGGAAACCGCGGAGGGCATCCAAAAGGGCCTCCTCCAAGTGGGAAAAGACTTTTTAAAAGGAATTGATGATTTTATAGACGATCCTGGAAAATCAATAGAGGGCACTATCCAAGCCATTGCTCATCCCATCGAAACGTACGATTATCTTTCGAAATCCATTACTGATTCTTTTCAGCGGGATGTCATCAATGGGGATGCCAAGTCACGTGCGGAATGGATCTCCTACGCATTAGGAACCCTCGGATTATCCGTAGTGGGCACCAAAGGATTAGGCGCTGTAACGAAGACAGGAATGACCACAGTCAAAGCCACTGCTAAAGTAGGCGTCCACAAGGTAAAAGGTGCAGCCCAAAAAATCCCGACGCTTGACCTGTATCCGTATGCGCCCCAACATCAATTAGCCGGGGTGAACGCAGGTATTGTGCCTTATAATACGGTGAATAGTGTTGGGTTGAGAGATCAGTTGATTTCTATGGCGAAGGTGGAGGCAAGTGGTAGCGGTAAGGGTAACTTTAATGATCCATACATTGGGGTAAAACAAGCATCTGAATATTTAAAATCACAAGGAGTACCACGTCAATTCAGAAAGACTACATTAGAATCATTTGAAATCGGTACAATTAGGCTTGATGTTGCAGGTTCAAATACTTATGGATTAAGATTTTATGATAATATTAATGCTTATCCAAGAGGAAGATATTTGTTTGAAACATTTTCACCACAAGTTAACAGAAGTAATTTAGCACTTCCACCAGATTGGAACAGAATGACAGGTATTCAACAATGGCAAGTTAAACCAGACACAATTATAATTAAAGGAAAAGCAGGTCCGCAGTTTCAAATGGGAAATCAATATATTGGAGGCGTAGAACAATGGTATATAACGAACCTAGACAGCCTAATAAAACCGTAAACTTTATAAATGAAGCTGAAAAAGTGAAAATGGAGTTAGAGTGTGAAATGAAAGCTCATGAATTAGGTCAAGGTAAAGATGGAACGATAAGTCAACTTAAAAATTTCTATAAAGATATAGAACTAATGATTGAAAGCAAAAGTCATATTCCATCATATCCAAGAGCTATTACAGATTCATGGGATTTTAATAGCGAACTTGGAAAACAATTATTAGATTTATATGAAATATATAAGAAGTTAAGATAACTAACCTCTGAAAAAATATTAAGAAATTATATCTGGGTAAACTTAGGTGGTAGAATGTGCAAGTTTTTAAAGTAGTAAAGAGTTTTTAGGTTTTAAGTTCAAGTGACAGGCACCCACACAATTACAGGCACCCACACAATTCTGACAATAAGCTACAAATAAAGTCTTTAATCTCTACAAAGATTGAAGGCTTTTTAAATTCGAATTATTTTAATTAGATTGAGAAAGCTTCCACGCCAGATGAGTATTTAAAAATCGCGAAAGAAATAGGCATCGAAAATCTCGATGATGACCAGAAACAAACCGTCGCTATGCTGGAAACCGCGGAGGGCATCTCAAAGGGTCTCCTTAAAGCGGGAAAAGACTTTGTAAAAGGCATATTTGACTTCGCCACTCATCCCGTAAAAACAATAGAAAGGACAATGGATGCCATTGTTCATCCCATCGAAACGTACGATTACCTTTCGAAATCCATTACTGATTCTTTTCAGTGAGATGTCATCAATGGGGATGCCAAGTCACGTGCGGAATGGATCTCCTATGCATTAGGAAATGTCGTATTATCCGCAGTGGGTACCAAAGGATTAGGGGCTGTATCCAAAACAGTCAAAGCCACTACCAAAGTAGGCGTCCACAAGGTAAAAGGCGCAGCCCAAAAAATCCCGACACTCAACCTGTATCCCTATGCGCCCCAACATCAATTAGCCGGTGTAAATGCAGGTATTGTGCCTTATAATACGGTGAATAGTGTTGGGTTGAGAGATCAGTTGATTTCTATGGCGAAGGTGGAAAGTAAGGGAAGTGGTGCGGTTACTAAGGGTATTGTTAAACCTGTATCAAATATGAATGAGTTTTTTGATATGGAATTTGGAAAAATAATAAGTAATTCCTTATCAAAATCAAAAGTAAAGTATGATGGACAATCAATTTATAAGGTGGAAAAGAAAACTGATAACCAATATCTGAAAAAGGGTTATGGAGTTTATCTTGACGCATTACACAAAGACCATTTGGAAGTAATAGATAAGACAGGGGATGTGAAATACGTATTGAATTTAGATGGTACTTTAAATCCTGACAAGACTAAGAAAGCACTTGGACGAGTAGTTAAGGAGTGGAAATAATAGTGGAGGAATTTATATGGATAAAAAGTTAGAAGGAATATTGGACATACTAGATAAACTTAATTCAAATATTAATATTGTAAATAAAGAAGATTTAGATGAACAGTACGAGAACCTTGAGGATTTTAGGGTGTTAACTAGAGATTTAGATATTATATTAAACAATTTTGGTTCATTAGATATGAACAATGGTGATGAAATAGAGAAAATGTTATTTGAACTTCATAGAATTCTAACGACGTTTGAATGGCATTTCTCAGAAATCAGTGATTTAAACACGATAATTTTAAAAGTTTATAAAGACAAAATCAATAACGTCTAGTAATGAGAAGCCTTAAAGGATATGATTACGTCATTCAATATTTAAATCACATATTTCAGGAAGAAACAGATTTATGAGAAGGTTCCAGTAGTGTTTATTGCATATGGCATTATTATCAAGATGGAAAGACTATGATGTTAGTAGATGAAGATATCCACAGAGAGTTTAGACACATTGACGGTCAATCAAAAGTTAATGGAAAAAATAAGTAATAATATAGGAGCGGGAATATGACAAAAATACTTAGTGAAAATCCAAAAATTTCTTTACAGGATATAAAATAATTTGAACAAGAGTATGATATTGCACTACCTAAGCAATATGTCAAATCTCTACTAGAATATAATGGAGGATTTCCACAAGAATCTGGCTTCAAAATCTCAGATGATGAGGGAGAAAGTTTAGTAAATAGGGTTTTATGGAGTTGGGGATATGAAAAGTAATTTAGGTAAAGTTTATGATGTTTTAGAAGGTGAAATACCAGAGGATTTCATTTCAAGTGCCAATGATCCAGCAGGAAATGAGATTTTATTAGGAGTTAGTGGAGAGTATCAAGGAAAAGTATATTTTGGGATTCATGATATAGAATCCGAAGAAGAAATGGATAATATGTTTATCCTCGCAAATAGTTTTTATGAGTTCTTTGATAACTTATATAAATCTGAGTGATGCTCATAGAAAGCTAAATATAGTGGCAACGGCTGATTTATGAAAAAGCAGATCCTGTCCCCAAAACTATTCAGACAATAATAGAATACAATTTAAGTTATAAAATTCCCCTTTCGCAAGTATAGAGATTGGGGGATTTTTTAATTTTATATGGCTGATAGGTCATTGAAACATATTGAAGAAAAAGTCCATCCATTTAATTATAATCAAAGTAAAGATATAGAATAATTATCCAATGATGTGTCGAATATGCAAAGCTACATAGATGGCATCTAATCGCAGATGAAGAGTGAGAAGCTACAGCTAGAAAATTATACAAGCGGCACATTAAGCTAGCATAAGATCGAATAATTGCCTTTAGAAAATGCCTATCTAGAGATTCTAATGAGTTTAAAAACAAGCCATATCTATATTGTTTGACAAAATACCTATTGGGGTATAAATTAGTTTGTGAAGATGGTTATTTAAAAGAAGATATGTACTCAATAAGTTGATTTTTCTCATTAAAATAAAAGGTAAATAGCAATCAATTTAATTAGAAAAAATGAGGGCCTTGGACTTAGCCATTTTCGTATATAAAAAAGGGGGAGAAATTCCATATGTTATTACGTTATTTTTATGATGAAAAGTTAGCACATGCTTCGTATATGGTTGGATGTCAAAAAGCTGGTGAGGCAGTAATAGTTGATCCAATGCGTAATGTTGAACCATATATTGAATTAGCCAAAAAAGAAAACATGAAAATTGTAGGTTCTCTTGAAACACATATACACGCTGATTTTGTAGCAGGTTCTCGAGAATTAGCGGATCGTTTTGATGCAACCATGTACATTTCTGACGAAGGTGATGAAAACTGGAAATATCAAAATTTAGAAGGTATTTCACATAAACTATTAAAAGATGGTGATCAATTTAAAATTGGCAATCTACTTTTTGAAACAATGCATACACCAGGTCATACGCCAGAAAGTATTTCATTCTTATTAACAGATCGAGGTGGCAAAGCTGACAAACCAATGGGGATCTTCACTGGCGACTTCGTATTCGTAGGTGATGTCGGTCGTCCGGATTTACTTGAAAAAGCAGCCGGTATAGCTGGGACTGCAGATGTTGGTGCAAAAGCAATGTACAAATCAATTGAACGCTTTAAAGCACTACCAGATTACTTGCAAGTATGGCCTGCTCACGGTGCAGGTAGTGCATGTGGTAAAGCATTAGGAGCAGTACCATCTTCAACTGTTGGTTATGAAAAACAATTCAACTGGGCCATGCAATATGATAATGAGGAAGATTTCATCAAAGATTTATTAGACGGTCAACCAGAACCGCCATACTACTTTGCTGTGATGAAATCAGTAAATAAAATTGGCATCAAATTAATAAAAAATTTACCAGAAGTAAAAGTAATAGAGTCTTACAAACAACTACAAACACTTATTGCAGAGGGCAACCAAGTAATTGATACTCGTCCATCTGATGTATATGCAAAAGGTTTTATTGCTGGTACAGTAAACATTCCATTCAATAATTCTTTTACAAACTGGTCTGGATGGATTGTAGAGTATAAAGAACCACTTTACCTATTAGCAAAACCGGAACAAATGAAAGATATATTAATCGCTTTACGTTCAATCGGTATTGATTATGTGTTAGGTTATGCAGATGTGGATTCAGTGATGGAACAAGCTGAAAAATTAGACAGCTATGAAAATGTAACACCACTTGAAGCAGAAGAAATATTAGAAAAAGAAAATGCTGAATTGATCGACGTACGCAACTTAACAGAATTTAATGAAGGTCATATCGAAGGTGCTAAACATATCATGGTTGGGACATTGAAGAATCGACTAAGCGAAGTACCTGCAGACAAAAAAGTAATCCTTCAATGTCAGGCTGGTGCACGTTCAGCAATTGCTATTAGCTTGTTAAAAGCAAAAGGTTTTGAAAATGTAGTGAACATGACAGGTGGATACAGCCAATGGGTTCGAGACATTCAATGATTTTGCAATAAGATATGATGAGAAGGTTGGAACATAACCTTCTTAAAAATAAATAGACCGTATGAAATCAAATTTATCCCACTTTAACGGGCAGTTAGCCCCCCATCTCAAGATATAGAGAGAAACGAGAAAGATAGATGGGGGATCAACTGCCCGTCAGTGGGGAATGAAGAAAACCCTCACTGATGGAGTTTCACTTTATAAACCTTGGTTTCATACGGTTTTATTTTCAAAAATTAATACTAACATCAATTAGTTACTAACTTGTACTTTGTCCACCTTTTTACATTAAAATAACGCTTGAATTATCGAGAAAACGGATTGAAATCTTCATTTTTGACTTAATGGTTTTTGTTTGATACGGTCGAGTTATAGGGTTTGTATAGGAGGCAATCAAAATGGATAGGCAAGCTTTTCAAATCATCCTTAATTATTTATCAGATGGCGTTATTTTAATGGATGAACAACGTAGTATTTACTATTTAAATCAAAAAGCAAAAGATTTAACCGGCTGGCATATAGGTGGACTTGTACCTTATTGTTCTTATTGTCGGATTCGAGAAGTTCAGCCTGGAGAACAGCGTTGTATATTAGCATTAGATAATCCCCTTCCTCTGTTCCAAGCGCATATGCCTACCTATGAAGGTGTGGATGAATCATTAGAAATGAGTTCGTCGCGTATTGAAATTGAGGATGAATCTTATATTATTCTTACTGTTCGTGATCCTAAATGGAATATGGAAAAAGAGAAGAATAAGATTAAAAGGCTGCTTGTCCATGATACCTTAAGAGCTCAAGAGGAAACCCAAAAACGCTTGACCCAAGAATTGCATGATCATATCGGTCAAAGTGTATATAGTGTATTTTTAGGTTTGCAAGGATTAAAAGGGGCGACGATAAATGACAGGTATCAGAAACATCTGCAATTATTAGACCATACTCTACAGCAAACAATGGAAGACATTAAGCGCTTATCCAAACAACTTCGACCGGTTATTATCGATCAATTAGGGATCAAACAAGCTCTGCAGGATAGCGTTAAGGATTGGGAATATATTTATAAAATTGCGATTGCCTTACATATAGAAGATATCGCCATGATAGATAAGGAGAAAGAATTGCATATTTATCGTATTATCCAGGAGGCTGTTCGAAATGCAGTCAAACACGGACAAGCCACAGCTATCGATATTTCTTTTAAAGTGGAGGCAGATACACTTTATTTTAAAATAGAAGACAATGGAAAAGGTTTTAATGTGTTGGCATCTAAAAAGAATGGATTCGGTCTTTATCATATGATCGAGAGAATGGAAATGATTGGTGGCAAAATCGATTGGGAAAGTAATATAGGAGAGGGGACGAAAGTAATAGGCTCGATCAAGTTAAAGGAGAACTGACAGATGAAGATATTAATTGTAGATGATCATCCAGTTGTAAGAGATGGATTAGCATTTTTGTTAGAAGATTTGTTTGAAATTGAAGAAACACATTTCGCTGAGGATGGAAGAGAGGCAATTGTGAAAGCTCTAAATCATTCATTCGATCTGATTTTACTTGATTTGTCAATGCCTGAAGGAATGGATGGTATGCAAGCGATTGGGGAGCTACGTCGGATTCTTCCACACGCTAAAATCGTTATATTTTCCATGTACGATGAAGAGGTATATCAACGAAAAGCCTATGAAGCTGGTGCAGATGGCTATTTGATCAAGCAGCTAAAGCGAGATGAATTAGTGGAACAATTAAAAAAGATTATTCATGGCGAAAAATTGTTTGCTAATCAACAAATCGTAGAAAAAGATGGAAAAGTGATGAACGATAAAAAAACGCCATGGGATCTTCCTTTAACTCAACGTGAAAAAGATGTGTTTATCTTAACAGTGTTTGGCAATTCTCAAAAAGAGATTGCTGAGAAATTAGGAATCTCCGTTCGTACAGTAGAAAATCATCGAAGAAATATAAGTAACAAACTGGGTAATTCTAAACGAAGCTATTGGATTGAGTTCGCTAAACAATACAATCTTTTAGATATCTATTAGAAGGTAGATTTCTAAAAAGCCTTATAATAGGATCAATATCATAAAGCAGGATCTATATAAAAAATATGAACATTTATTATGAGCTGTTTCGTTTCTCACGTGGGACACCTAATTGGAAGTTTTTCACGTTTTACTCACCAATATGTCTGAGATCAATATTTAGATTTGGGTGTCTTTTTCACGGATTTTACCCAAACATATACTTGTAATAAAAAGAAGTATTTATTGGATAAAATGGTATTTTCATTATACCTAAATAAAACCGTATGAGAACAGGGTTATAAATCTGATTTCATACGGTTTATTCATTTTCATACGGTTTTCCGTCCTATTTTTACATTTAAGAGAATCTCTTCCATTATTTTTTGGGTGGGAAGAAAGCTGTTTTTAAAATTTTTGTATTTAATACGATAAAACGATATAACTGAATAATTTTGTTTTGACGAATGTGAATCGTCCTTTTTGTAGGTCTCATTTCATGTACTTTTTGCATATTAATCTCTCCTTGTTTTACTCTGGAATAAAGCTCCAACCAAGATTTCCCTTCATTTTATAAATGAACATCGTGTGTAATGAACGTTTAATCCATGCTCCTGCTAAACCAACTTCCATACTTGTGACAGACAAATCACGCCCGTATTCTGGATAACGTTTATAATCAGGTGCAGTAGGATACATGACCATTGTTGCTGCCGCTCCATTTATAGTGGATTTACCAACAGAAGCAATACATGCGCTTGGCATTTCTGTCATTGCTTCATGATGAGATGGTTTTTTCCCATGAATCATATCTATTACATTTAAAGCAACCACTTTACCAATAATACCGGATGCCATCCCTGTACGAGGAGGAGCAGGTGAAATAGCAGTTCCATTTTTCGTAACGTGTGGTTTTGAAATAGGCCCTGGTGGTGCAAAAGCAATTCCAGCTGCAAAAACATTTGGATAAATAGGAGATTGATAGGTAGAAGGCCAATCACTAGCTTTTAAATCCTCCCATTTTTTCCCGTAGTTTGCATCAACCAAAGTAAAACCAGCTGGATTTGTGACAGTCGAAGTTATATCGGCCCCATCCTTGTTTATCCATTTTAAACGAACACCTAAAAACTGCGGAATAAGCATGGCAAAGTCAAAGTCGATAGTACCTTCTTCTCCCTCATAATTTTCAAAGTAAAGTTTTCCTTTTTCAACCTTTGTCGGAGCTGATTGAATTTGATAGTAGATATCCATTTCAGCAAATAAAGATTTGATGAAACTTTCTGATTGCATCACATACCCATGCTTCCGTGCGTTAATACCACCTACACCAAGGTCACCTAATTTTGGTTCATTTGAAAACCACATTAATTTCGCGTGATCGCGTAATCCTCGTTTGGTTAAATCGGTATGAATATTCATAATGTATTCAAGTGCTGCTCCTTGGCAAGTGGAGCCGCCATGACCTGTCCCAATCAAAATCTTCACTTGTTCTCCGGTTTCCATTCGTTTTACTTGTTCTAAATATTGGTTTCGACAAGCAACTGCATGTGAAACATTACAAACAGAATACGTATTTCCGTGTTTTGGTCCTAAACCAGGTATACCTTCGAAATTTAGATGTGGGCCTGTAGCATTGATTAAATAATCATATTCTAATTTTACCGATGTTCCATCCGTTTTTTTCGCAAGCACAAATTGTTCATCTGGATGGATTTCTTGTGCCCATCCTTTTATAAAGTGAATCCCCTTTTTCTTATATACCTCACTTAAACTGAATGTTGTTCGTTCAGGATCCATACGGCCTATACCAACCCAGATTAAAGAAGGAGTATATATAAAGCTATCTGATGGGTTAATGACAGTGACTGAATGTTGACTTCCTAATTTTTTGTTTAAATACAGAGCAGCGGTTTGACCGGAAAAGCCAGCTCCAATAATCACAACTTTTGACATTATAAAACGTCCTTTCAATAGAAATATGAATGAAATGTATTTTCTTAAAAAATAATAATTCCATCATTGATTTTACTATTATATATAAAAATACATATAGGGGTATTACCTTATTTATTGTGAAATTTGTTTGATAATAAATCCTTTATTTGATAATTTATAGAATATAATATCTAAAAAATAGTATTTTTTTGATGTTTATATCATGTATAAACTATTTATAAGGTAATAATAATTTTTAGTTTTTACATAAAAATTTGAAATCAAACAATCGAAAAATCGATAAAATTTAAATGATCGAGTCAATTTCAAAATTCACTATTAAAATCAGTCAGCATTAAATGGCCCAATTTTTCAAGAAGAACATGATTTGTAAAATTGATTCATTTGAATAATGATTTTTCATCATACATAAAATGCGAAAGAACACATTAACTCATGTTTTCAATGGCACCTTATGGTTGTTTGAAGTGGGAGGATTGTTCAAGTCTTCGAAAATGCATACTCGTTCACTTTGAGCAGAGTTAGTTAAGGAAGCAAATTCAACATTCCATAGGAAAGCAAGCTGTTGCAGAGATCAATGAATTAGCTATATTTTGAGGATAAGATGATATAATGAATTGCCTAGTTTTTATGTTGAACCATAAATAAAGAACATAATCATTGACTAATTGTTCCTGTCATTATAATATACCCATATAGGTATATTATAAATTGAAAGGGTGAATCTTCATGAACGATATTACAGTTTATACAACGAGTACATGTCCATATTGCACGATGCTTAAAAATTATTTAAACAGTGTGGGTCTTCCTTATAGAGAGGTTAATGTTCAATTAGACCAAAACGCTGCAGCAAAACTTGTGCAAGCTACTGGGCAGCTTGGTGTGCCTCAAACAAACATCAATGGTCACTGGGTATTAGGATTTGACCCAGACTCTATTAAAGCATATGTAGAGTAAGAAAAAGACCTAGCTTTCTCTTTGTATAGTAATCAGTCTTCAGAGGAAAGTATGTGACACTTAGTCATCATTTAATCATAAAAGAATACCCCATCTTGAGTTAGCGGCTCATGATGGGGTATATTTCTCTTAATAAACCCATCCTTTTGAAGGAATCGGCTATTATATTGACCGTTCGATGCGAAACCATCAACAGTATTTTTGGAATAATTTGGTACTAATATTACTTTTAGAGTTACAAGCGACGCGTTAGGATGGACAATAGGAACTGTTTGAGTTAATTCACGAATCTGCTTGTACCATCAATGCATTTTTGGATCGTGGAATCACAGTTAATTTTAACATCTGACATATTTCCGTTTGAAACCTAGTTTTCCTCTTTCAACCTCTTTTTGAATACTTTCAGAGGCGGAAATCGTTTTTTTCTTGCCTGTATGGTTTATCTCAACAGGGCCTATAGCATTCGCTGTTTCCACTGCTTTTTCATGTAGCGGCACATATGAAATGCCCACTGTGTAAACAAAATTGTTCATGGCGGATTTTGTTCTGTCAGGAGAATGATGAATCGTCTTTTTTACTTGATCAAGCATATTGGCAATCTTTGTGGTATTAAATTCACTATCTGCTCGATTTCCTAATAGCCAGCAATAACAGCTCCAACCAGCTGACATTTTGAGTTCTTCACCACTTGCGATCCATTGATCAGCAACTTCTTGTGCAATGTCTGTTTCAGCCAAAGTGACAGCAACTACAAAATCGGACAGCATATAAAAATAAGCGCCATCTATCCAACGTTCAAAATCTTCCACAGTCATTACCGATGGATCTGCAATCATCCCAGCAAAATACATAGCATCATAGTTGCCTGTGGCATATAATTGCTCTGCTAATGGTTGATTTTTCTTGATTTTTTTGAACAGTGGCTTCATAGCACCAGTAGCTACCCCAAACAATGGTTCATGTGCGCCGTTACGTATATATGTTTTTTTCGTTCGTTCTTTTCCAAGTTGTTCGAGTTCCTGCATCACCATTTCCACATCCATCATTTTCACATCCAATTTTTCTAATATATAGTTCATTGTAACAATTCCATTTAAAAAGGCCTACTGATTAGGATAAAATATAAATAGAACTTATTAAAAATCATCAAAAACAGATGACCGTAATCTAATGATAATTGTCTTTAAATATAAAATTCCACTAAAAACTAGATCATTTGTTTTTAGTGGGATTTTAAGTCTCAATAAATATGTACACAAAAAAGAATGAGTGTTTGCTATAATACTAAAGATGGTTGGTACTCAAGGGTGGTTGGCACACTCCTCTTCTGAAGGGGGTGAGGCCATGTCAGTATTAGAGGCATTAATGTTTGCCATTGCATTTGCAACGTTAGTCATTGCGATTCTGTCATTTAACCATAAAAAATAACCCATCCTTGAGTAAACGGCTCTGATGGGTTATCACACTCTAAACAGCCAATCCCTTGGAGGAACCAACTATCATGTTGACCGTTCGATGTAGCATCATCGACGGTCTTTTTTTAATGTATGCGATTGATATCTTTAGTATACGTGTAGTTTGGCCTTTTTTCAAGTTTGGATGGAAGAGGAAATTAAAAAATGCTAAAGGACGACGACTAATATTTATAAAGCGCGCTCGACTTCATATTTTTGAACATAATAAAACATTTACTATTGATAGCGCATGTAATTTTTAAACTGTTGTATTTCTACTAATGGCTCGGAAGATTTCAATGTGATGTTTAGTTTTTGGGCTAAAGGTTCTAAATAATGGTTGATCTTCGGAGTAACAAATAGCGTTTGAGGTCTGGCACTCAATTGTTTAAGTGCATCGACGAATTCTCCTTGTGCTATCGCTGCATTTATTTGCGGAGGCAATATTTGTTGATAGCAAACCATGCCCGTATTTCGATCAATTGCGACACAAAATACAGGGAAAAATGGGCGATTATAAGTTGGGTCTTCTACGGCTTGAGGTAGATAGAATAGTTCAAATTCTAGTTGAAGATTGCTATGCTTTTTTTTCTTGATTTGGACAATTTCAAAATCGGATAATGCAGGATAGATCTGCACATCCTCATCCAATGGATCTTTTATTTGAAACACACTTTCAATCCATTCTCCATGACTATCTATATGGCGAGTGACACACAAGCTTGAATCCTCAAAAAAGGGCAGTTGCCAGCCATTTTTACATTGCTCAACAAGCTGAATCATTTGTTGAAGCACTAAAATAAGCGTTTTTGTATCTTCCACATCAGGATGCCATGGAACAAAACCAGGTTTATAGCTACGGAATTGAATCCAATTGTGTTCGCCTCTAAAAGAAAGCTCCTGTTCTTTAATTAGTTCATAGTCAGATTTCTCAAGTTCATCTCGATTGACATAATAAACACACAAACTATCTAATTGATAGAAGAAGTCATCTGTTGTTTGATCACTCATGATATCATTGATGTTTTTCCAACCTTTAGCACCTATATAAATGGCTAAACCGTATTCCATACCGGCACCACCTAAGACAGAGCAAAAATATATTTCTTTCGTAATTAGCTAAGTTCATCTACCTATTTCCTTTCGTTTCAGTTCTGTTTTTCATCTAAATGTCTTAATCATTGTTATCACTAGGAAACTAGATGCTTCTTTCTATGGAAAAATAAAAATTCTATCACTATTTATAAAATACTAGTGAGTTTATGATGACAAGTAATCACTTTGACCTGATTCATAAGTCTAAATTTTGATGATTGAATAGATTTTCGCGCATCTACAGTTTTAAATAGAACAAATGTTTGCTATAATATTTTCCAGATAGTTAGTACTCAAGGGTGGTTGGCACACTCCCGATTTGAAAGGGGGTGATGCAATGTCGATATTTGAGGCATTGATGTTTGCACTTGCATTTGCGACATTAGTGATTTCAATTTTGTCATTTAATCATAAAAAATAACCCATCCTTGAGTTAACGGCTCAGATGGGTTATCATCCCGTATAGCTAATCCCTTTTAGGAACTGACTATCACATTGACCGTTCGATGGACTAACATCGACGGTCTTTTTAGCATATGTTTCTTTTATTTCTAGTATACGTTGAGGCTGTTATTTTTTCAAGAAGTGATGATTGATTTAAGGTAGAGAAGGAATCAGAAAAGGAAATTTTTCTTTCGCCTATTAACAAGGATAGTTTTTATGATTAGGCTATAACGATGAGCGATTTGAAAAAGCAATAAAGATTATAGTGGGACTTGGATGTTCACCACTTTTATCATTGCCAATTAACAGTGATTACAGATTACTAAATATTGGATTGCGGCTAAAAGATTGCTTAAAAAATTGGATGGATTTTGTCTTGTTCAAATTTCAATTTCAAAATGTAATGATAAAAAGGTAGATTAAGGAAAAATGTATGAAGAAAAAATAACTCTTCTATCTAACTACAATGAAAACATAAAAAACTAAAACAATTTTCTCGTAAATTTTTGAAAAACAACTGGCAAATAGCTTATGATAAAAGAAGGATTTTGTCGAATAAGAAATACTAAAAAGAAAGAACTCATTTGACTTAGGCGCAATTGTTGATCTAAACGAAGATGAACTTTTCACAAATTTGTGTTGATCAATCTTTCAAGAAGGTGGTGTATGCCGTATGTTTATGGAGATGCTTTCAACCTATAAAAGAACATTTATCCCATTAGAAGTATTTGAAAAAGCGGTTTCATCCAACATGACGTATGAACAATTTGCACAAGAAATCCAGCGGCTTGAAGAACAAGGAATATTGGTTCCAGTGAAAAGTGCTGGTAATAATGGTCGTATGCCATCGCTTTCTTATAAATATAAAATTCAAAGAACAAAACTTCATCAGAAAACACATAAGCAAATTGAAAAATTGCAAATCAAATGTCATAGAGAACTCTCCTTGGATAATTATTACAGTTTGCCACCATCGGCATGGGAAGAAGATCTCCCTTATATTGAAAAAATTAATCAATACATTATGCAGCATGATTGGCCGCAAGAAGAAGTACCTGCACCTGAACGTAGTCTCGCACTTACGGGAGATGAAAAATGGATACAAGAGAAAAACGGTAAAAGAGTACTGGAACGTTTGCAAATATGGGAACGTATGAAGATTGTTCCTGTACATGATCCTTTAAGTTTTGCCATTCATCCTCAAGTCTTGCAAAATAAGCACCAATTCCATTTAGTCGTCGAAAATAAGACAACTTATGATGGATTACTAGGTGCGTTAACTGATACCCCTTTTTCTACGCTTATCTATGGACAAGGTTATAAAATTATCAAAAGCATGGAGCATTTCACAAGACAGATTCCTCTCCCAAATGTAGAACATACCATTTATTACTTCGGAGATCTTGACTGGGAAGGGATTCAAATATGGCATTTACTGATGAATAAAATTCAGGTTATACCAGCCATCCCCTTTTATCAGGCAAGTCTACAAAAACAAGCAATGCCGATCAAGACAAAACAAAAGATAAATGAAGAAGCGTTACAAGATTTTTTGCAGTATTTTTCAGAGAAAGATCAACAGCAAATCGATACTATTTTACATAACCATCTTTACTTAGCGCAGGAGGTGTTATCTTCTGCTCAATTAAAACAAATTTGGAGTGAAAACACATGGAGTCATCCTTCTCCGAAATCATTCAAAAAGACTTTAGAGAGCGAATGAAGCGGATCCTTTTATTTGAACCAATCCAAGAACTTTCCCAAAAAAGAAAATCCGATCAAAATGGTCATCCTGTCGATATGAGGAGTTTGGGGTTATTTACATTACTTTATTTTTATGAGATGAAGTTGATCCGAGAACGGAAAACAGGCATCGCTGAAATTATAGAATTATTGCAGTCTATCACGGTTCAATCATATGTCTTGAATGATAAACAGTGGGAAGTGATCGTTCGAGAAATTATCAATGTTTTTCGTCCTGCCAATGGGAAGATAAAGGCCTATACATTTTTTAACTGGGAAAGTAGAAAGGAAGATTCGCTGGAATTTTCTTATATAAAAGCGACGGATTTTGATGTACAAACCAATCGACAATATTACACATTAGATGATGATGGATTGGAGCTTGTTTTTGCGACGAAAGAGTATTTCCAAGAGTTTCAATTATCCATTCATCAGTTAATGTTGCGAAAATTATTAGAAAAGGGAGAATTCCAGGGAGCATTAAGACAAATTAATGAAATGCAGATTGATGTTGAAACGATTTATGAACGACTTGTTAAATTAGAACATGAAGTCAAGCGAAATATCGTCTCGATCGAAACGCAAAATCGCTTTATCCAAGCGATTGATGATCGAAATTTTCGACTTAATCGTGAAAATGAAGAGTTTCAAGAATTAAAGCAGTTTGTCAATGAGATGAAAGCCAATTATTATTATCAACCAGCTCAAAATAAAGAAAAAGAAGCATTTGAATTACTGACTCAAATTGAGAAAGAATTATCACTGGTTCATGGACAACATCGAGCATTATTAAATCAAAGTTTGATTCTAAAAAGAGAAGTTTTACAAGCGGCAGAAGAATCACTTTACTATGTAGGGATTGATACATTTAATTTTGACCAAGATATTACGTCGCGAATTGTTAGTACACCGCTCCCGCTCGAATCGATGAAAGGGATACTAATGCCTTTCTTATCACTGAAAAAGAAAAAATCATGGTCGCTTTTATCGATCTTTGCACCGCATTCTTGGTCAGAAGAAGAGCAAACAACGAACAAAAATATTTTTGCCAAAGTAGCAGATGAACAACAAAAAGAAAAATACGCTAAAATGGTTCGCGCTTTTTATGCGGAAATTATGCGAGAAATGCTTCAAATGTTGGAAGGGAAAACAGATTGGACACTTAGTCAATTTATCGAAAAATTAAAAGAATTAAAGCATCCATTTCTCGATCAACGACTATTTTATAGTTTTTTTATACTTTGTCATCAAAGAAGCCCATTATATGCTGAAAATGATTGGGATGATGAGGAATCTCTTCATTTATTAGATGGAGCATTAGAAGAATTACATGGTAGAAAATTGATTGTAAAAGAATTACCCGACGTGTTATCAGGCAGTGATCGGTATGAAATTCAAAATATGTATTTACATATGGAATGATGGAAAGAATCATCTTATAAATAGGTTTTTCTATCATAAAAAACGGATCAAAACGTTGAAATATCAACATTTATTGGAGGAGAGAATGTAGTGCGGTACGAAGAAGAACATATTTTTAAAGCCTTTTCACTTTTTACGCAGCTTGCACAAAATGGGGTTGTTTCGGGTGATTTAGCACGCGCTTATAAAATTGAGGAACCTGTTCGTTCATTAACAGACCACTTTGTTGGAGAAATGGCAGCCGTTTGTATTTCTGTTGGGGAGGAATTGTATTTAATACCCGAAACAAAATTATCACCCTTCCATATAAGCAATGAGGAATTAAAGAAAACGTACTTATATTCAAAGGCAACGAATGTGGATCTATATTTAATGTATTTTTGTACGATTGTACTACTTGGCTCTTTTTATGACAGTTATCATTCAGTAGAACCAACATTAAGATTTATCACAATGGATCAATGGCTACAAGAAGTAAATAAGCGTATGGCTAGTTTAAAAGAACATGATGATGAACAACTAAAAAAATTAGAAAAAGAATTTTCGTATCGTTGGATAACATTAGTGGAGAAATGGGATGCACTAGACGATGTGAAAGAAACTTCTACCAAACAAACAGGGAATACAATAAGCAGGCTTAGTTTTATTGATACGACTAGACGTTTTCTAGAAAAAGAAGATATCATCACATCTATTGGAAATGGCGAACTGGAGTTAACGGAAAAAACAAAAGTGATTATTGGTCGCTATTTTATGGATCAGGATTTTAACCGAGGAATTCTTGAATTCCTATATTCTTTTGAAGTAAAAGAAGATATGCCAGGAGAAGGAGAGGGATTGCATGCCAACAATCAGTAAAATTCGTTTGACAAATGTTATTTATGAGCAAGGGCAAAAACGCTATCATGATGAGCTTTTCATATTTGATGGTTTTAACGGAGCGATTTTACTTGAAAATGGTGGAGGAAAAACGGTATTTATCCAAACGGTTCTACAAGCAGTGATCCCGCATACGAATTTAGCTGAAAGAAAGATTAAAGATACGCTTTATTTAGAGGATGGGCCCGCTCATATCGCTATTGAATGGATTATAAACGATAAACCACGCCGTTATGTTGTGACAGCTGTTTCGCTTTACAAAAGAAATAATAATCTAGAATCACTTCGTTACGTATATGAATATGGACTCAATGATCCTCACAATATTGAGTCTATTCCATTTACAGAGGAAACATCTGAAGGGACAACGGTAGCAAGCAGAAAAGAAATGGCAGAATACTATTCTTATATGGCAAGTCAATATCCAATAAAAGCAAAAACGTTTCCGAAATCCATCAGAAGTTTTCAACAATATATTGAAGATCATTATTTTATCGTCCGTAATGAATGGGAAAGTATTGTTAATATTAACGCATCGGAAGGAAGTATCGAAGAATTTTTCGAGGAATGTAAGAAAACGAATGAATTAATCGATCGCTTACTAATTCCATCTGTAGAACTAGGAATTGCAGGATTTACGAAACATGAATTTGCAGATATATTTGAAAACCAACGAGCACAATTAAAACAATATAAAAAATTACGTGAAAAAATTGAAGAAAATAAATTACTCCAAAAAGAGTTAGAAAAATATGTGGCACAATTTAAAAAACTAGATGATAAGGAACAGCAGTACAATGCCTCAAGAAGTATCGCAAAAGGCTATCATACATTGCTTGTTGAAACCATTGAAAGTATTCAACAGGCTTTATCTCAAAATGAGGAACAGCTTAAACTCTATCACAACAAATTAAAGCAATTCCATCAAAAACGTCATTCTGTTGAAATTCTGGAACAACAAAACAAGCTGGATGTGTTAAAAAAGGAAGAACAAGAATTACATGAACAGCTAGAAAATCTTGAACATCGCTTACAATCGTGGAAACACGAATATTATTCCATTCAATATGCGGAAAAACGTGAAAAATATAGCCAAGTGGCTAGTAATTTGGATTTTTATCGTGAACAATTAGCCAAGTTAGAGCAAGATGAAAATATTGAAGAAATCAATAACCAATTAGAGCAAGTCAAAGGACAACTTCACTATCAATTTTTGAACGACAAAGAATCACTTGAACATCAATTACGGGATCAACAGCTCAAAAAGAGACAATTAGAAGACGAGCAACAAGCATTAAAGAAAACAGCTAAAGAACAACAAGCGCTTATACAACAAACGAATGTAGAAAAAGCAAAAACGGAAGCAAAGAAAAATGATGCTGAAGAAATGATGCGAAAACTAAAAAAACAACTTGTTTCCAATGAAAATGAGAATATTCATCTATTGCTTTCTAGCTGGATTGATGAAGTGACGACTTTAGATAATGAAAATGTAGAACTAGTACAACAGATCAAAAAATCAACTCAAACAATAAAGCAGGAGAAGATGGAAGCGGAGCAACTTCAAAATAGAGAAAATGATGTGAAAGTTTCCATGGCAAAAGTGGAGCAAACGATTCATCAGTACGAACAAGCACATCAATCTTTACGATCTAGCCTAGTACAAAAATTTTCGCAATGGGGATATATACAGTCACTTTATGAAAAATATGAGACGCTCCATATACAGTTAGAAGAAAAGGTACAGAAAACAGAAAAAGAAAGAGAACAAGCCCTTCAAAAAGAGCGATTAGCGAAGCGCTATGTAGATGATTACGCAGATCAACAGCAGTTTTTTGCGGATCCTTATATTGCCAAACAAATGGATCAGTGGAACCAATTCTCCCATTTAGAAACGGGGACAGATTATATCCAGTCCATGCAAGAAGATTTTGAGGTAGATCTGACAGCCTATCCTTTCTGGAGTACGACACTTATTACGACGACTCAAGAAAAAACAATGCTAGTTGAAAAGGTCTCATCTATTCAACATGAATTAACATTCCCTATTTTCATTTTATCAACAAGTGAAGCTGCTAATATGATAAAAGGGGTGTCGAATGATCAAGAAGTAGTTGTTCCAGTCATTTGGCAAAGCAATCTGGACGACACTTATTTTGCCAATTGGAATGAAGAGATTCAGCAACAAGCAAAATTAAAGGAACAAGAGAGAAAAGAATTGGAAGATGAATGGAATGAATTACGACAATACAAATCATCTTTTGATACATTTTTCATCCAATATCCGAACGAAACCTATTTAGCAGAAAAAAATCATTTCAATGAGTTAAAACATGAACTACAAAACATCTCGATACAACTTAAGAATGTAAAAGAAATGATGAAAATCAATGAAGAGTTAGCCAAACAATACGAAGTGCAGCACAATGAGAATGAAAAAAAGATGCATTATTTGCAAGATGTGAAAATTCCAAATGCAAAAGAGTACACGCAAAAAGAAAAAGAAGTATCTCAGCTGCGTACTTATTTGAAAAGCTTATTTGCACAACTTGAAGAAGAAAATAAAAAATGGAATCAAACAGAACGTCATCTAGAAGAAGTCACAGATTTGCTGAATGATTGCCAATATGAAATTTCAAAGATCAAAAGTGCGATTCATTATGAAATTGAGGAAAATACCTTATTTAGAGCAGTAAAATCGTTCAAAATGATTGCGAATACAATCCACAGAGAAACATTAAAACAAAGCTACAATCATCTCACAGATCAATTAAAGCAAATACAAACAAGCCGTAATTCTTGGGAAATTCAAACAAAAAATAGCGAAAAAAGAATGGCTGAATTGGAAGAGGAACAGAAACGTTTACTTGAACAATTTGAATCGTTAGATAAGGATTATAATTTGCCTGTACAAGCAGGTGAGTACAGCTCTGAGCTTTTGAAAAAAATAAATCAAGCTGAAAACATGATACAAAAGCACAATCAGAAGATTCAAGATGCGGCAGTAGCCACGAAAACAGTGGAAAATAAAATAGATGGATTATTCAAAAACTATTTAGAAAACTATCAAACAAGAGAACTTGAACAATTCCATGAAGAGTTATTAATTGTGAAAAACAAATTGAAAGAAGAAGAAATAGAGCTGGAAAAACTTCATCAATTTTTAGAAAATGAACAGAGACGATACCAAAATGAAGAAAAAATATGCTCAGAAGGGGAGTCTATTTTTAATCGGTATGAACTTGTTTATAAAATTAATGACCCAAATTTGAATCAGGGATTATTGACGGAAGAACAAAGCAATCAGTTTCGTTATAGTATGTTAAACGTGATCGGGCAAACGGTTGATACGCTTCAACATGAGGCACAATTGGTGGAGAATGAACGAAAAAATGTAGACTATGCCAAGGAGAAATTGAATAGTTTCTGCAAAACATTGCACGACCCACGTTTGAAAAAGACGGCTATGGAGGGTGTCGAAAGTAAACATACCTATAAAGAAATAATGGAGCATCAACAATTACTCGAAAACCGAATTTTACAAACCATGCAAATTTCGGAAGCAGCAATTCGAGATTATGATGCGGAATTACAACAGTTTGTCACATATATTCATGAGCATTTGAAAATCGTTCGTGATAATCTGTTAGAAATTCCAAAGAAAACAAAAGTAAAGATAGAGGATAATTGGAAACCAATCTATGAATTTGTGATTCCAGATTGGGATGAAGAAAGTGGAAAAGAAAAAATACGGGATTATATTGATTGGATTTTGACGAGCATTGAATCGCCGCAATTTTTAGATGTTAACGGTGATGAGGATGCCGCTAAGATCCGTCACTTTTTAGAGAAATCATTTGAAACAGTTCCGATTCTTCGTATTGTTATTGGTGATCATACGATGAAAGTAAAATGTCGCAAAGTAGAAAGTGATTCAAAGATTTCAAGCAACTATTATTCATGGGAAATGTCCAATCAATGGTCTGGTGGTGAAAAATGGAGTAAACATATGGCCTTGTATTTGGGGATATTGAATTTTATCGCTGAAAAGAGTAAACGGATAGAATCAAATGTCAAAAGGAATCGCACAGTATTACTAGACAACCCATTTGGTAAAGCCTCAAGTAGTCATGTGCTAAGCCCAGTCTTTTTCATCGCAGAACAATTAGGCTTCCAGATCATTGCTCTGACGGCTCATGCAGAAGGAAAATTTTTAAATGATTATTTCCCGATTGTCTATAGTTGCCGCTTATCCAACATTGAAAACTCTTCTAAGCAAGTGATGACAAAAGAAAAGCAATTGAAAAAAGCCTTTTTCCAAGATCACGCACCTGAAGCATTGGAACGACTTGGTGAAATAGAGCAGCTATCATTGTTTGATTAAATGGCTTATATTTGTTGATTAGGGAAGATAGGTCGGATGAATTTGGACCACAAACACGTTTGACTTAAACAAAAAGGTGAAAGGCAAATCGCTTTTTCATTTGGTGCTAACTGTTTAAAAATGAATACCACCTTGTCATGGAGAGGAGGGGCATAGTGTATCTTAAAAAAGTTTCTTATTTACAAAATCAAGAAATAGATTCCTCGATTTATCCTTTCAACATTCCTTGGTTGCAAAAATTTAAGTTTCTTGATTTTCCTTCTAACGTCACATTTTTTGTAGGTGAAAATGGGACTGGAAAATCGACGCTTTTGGAGGCTATTGCAGATAAATGTGAATTTAACACGGCAGGAGGGGGAAGAAATAATACTTTTGATGTGGATCAGGCAGAATCTGCATTAGGTGATTATATTCGATTGTCCTGGAGTCCTAAAGTTACGAGAGGATTTTTCCTTCGTGCAGAAACTTTTTATCACTTTGCTAGTTATATTGATGCATTAGAAGATCCAAAAAAATATGCAGCTTATGGAGGAAAATCATTGCATCACCAATCGCACGGGGAATCTTTTCTTTCGTTATTTATGCATTCGTTCAAAGGAAAAGCTATCTATCTATTAGACGAGCCTGAAGCCGCACTTTCCCCTGTGAGACAACTGAGTTTTATGAAAATCATGAAAGATTTAGAACATCAGGCACAATTTATTATTGCGACACATTCGCCTATCTTACTTGGTTATCCAAATGCTACGATCTATAATTTTGATAGTGAAGAGATTGAAAAGATTCGATATGAAGAAACCATTCATTATATTTTGACAAAACGTTTTCTACAGAATCCCGAAATTGTTTTCAAAGAGCTATTTAAGGATGATAATCTGTAATTTGGGGTACATACTAAAACCACATTAGGGTAGCAGATGATCGAGTGATTTTGTAGCTATAAGGTCTGGCATAGTTGATTCGAAAATAGAGGATGGGTTGAGTTGCTAATCTAAAGAAAAGAATTCTTGTTTCGCATGAACATGTCCAAATAATTGTTTTTAATGGGTTTTATGGAAAATAGTATAAAATAGAATGAATAATTGTTATAATTTATGTTAGATAGTTGGTGCTCAAGGGTGGTTAGCACACTCCCACTATGAAAGGGGGTGATGCTATGTCGGTATTTGAAGCATTGATGTTCGCGATTGCATTTGCGACATTGGTGATTTCAATTCTGTCATTTAATCATAAAAAATAACCCATCCTTGAGTTGACGGCTCTACAGGGTGGGCTATCTATCCTTTAAGCTAATCCCCTAAAAGGGAATCAACTATCAATTTGACCGCTTGATGTACTGACATCAAGCGGCCTTTTTAATGTATGTCTTTTCTTATTTTAGTATACGTTGAGCTTGTGATTTTTTCAAGTTTTTGTCCCAAATGGTGTTTTTATATTGCCTACGGAAAAAGGTCGTCTGCAACGGAAACCAAAGATTTAGGAATTACTATTAAATGGAATGCGAAACGAACTACTTAATATCTTCTGAACACCTCTTTGGAATAAAATAAATGATAAAATTTTGATAAAAATTACATAATAGGTTAAAAGAACTAAATATAATATATCCATTAAATGTATTTAGAAAATTTATCCACATAAAGTAGCATTTTATAAGTTTTACATAAGTATTTAGGCTGGAATGTTGTGGAAGCTCTTGACGAGAAAAAAGCCAAGCGCTATTCTATATATTGTTTAGTGATAATGATTCTCATTATCATTGATAAGATAATTTTATAAAAGGAGGGTACATATGTTAGAAGGTTTTGTACCTTGGCCAAAAGAACGTACCAAACAATATCGAGAAAATGGGTGTTGGGAAGGGATCACATTGGGAGAAATGCTCTCTCAACGTGCTGAACAATTCCCAAATCGTATTGTTATTTCAGCATATGGGGAGCAGGTCACTTATCGACAATTAGATGATAAAACAGACGAGTTAGCAAGTGGTTTTCAACAGTTAGGAATTGAAAAAGAAGATCGAGTTGTCGTGCAATTACCTAACTGGATCGAATTTATAGAAACTTGCTTTGCACTATATAAAATAGGAGCTTTACCTGTTTTTGCATTACCATCACATCGATATGTTGAAATTTCGTATTTCTGTAAGTTTACCGAAGCAAAAGCCTATATTTGTCCAAAATTTTATAATTCTTTTGATTATGAAACGTTGGCCAAACGCGTAAAATCGGAAACTGCTTCATTACAACATATTATCCTTGTAGGAGATGATGCAGAAGACTGTGTATCATTCTCTGCGCTTTACGCAAAGAAATCACTCCAAACGACGGATGTTAAAAGTAGCGATGTTGCCTTTTTGCAATTATCTGGCGGTAGTACAGGTTTATCGAAACTAATTCCACGAACACATGATGAATATATCTACACGCTAAAAAGAAGTGTAGAAATTTGTCATGTAACAGAGAAAACGAGATTTTTAGTCGTTTTACCAATTGCTCATAATTATCCTATGAGTTCACCGGGGTTTTTAGGCATTATTTATGGTGGCGGTCGGATTATTCTAAGTGATGGGTCAAGCCCTGATGAAGCCTTTCCTTTAATTGAAAAGGAACAAGTTACGATGTGTGCTTTAGTGCCCCCAATCGCGATTCACTGGTTAAGTGTAGCTCGCAATAGGCAAGAAGATTTATCGAGCCTAGAGGTTCTTCTTGTTGGTGGATCTAAGTTGAGTGCAGAAGTTGCTAAAAAGATTGCGCCTACATTTGGTTGTCAGTTACAACAAGTATTTGGTATGGCTGAAGGATTGGTCAATTATACAAGATTAGATGATCCTGAAGATCTGGTGGTTCAGACACAGGGACGTCCACTTTCTCCTTACGATGAAGTAAAAGTGGTGGATGAAAATGATCAAGAGGTGCCAAGAAATGCAGTAGGCCATTTATTGACAAGAGGCCCTTATACCATTCAGGGATATTATAAAGCACCAGAACATAATGCTAAAGCCTTCACAAAAGATGGTTTTTACCGTACAGGCGATCTTGTTAGTATAAATGATTTAGGCTATTTGACTGTTGAAGGAAGAAATAAAGACCAGATCAACCGTGGTGGAGAAAAAATTGCCGCAGAAGAAGTCGAAAACCATTTATTAGCACATCCAAGTGTACTAGATGTGGCGATCGTTGCAATGCCTGATGAATACTTGGGTGAGAAAAGTTGTGCTTTCGTTATTTTAAAAGATGAAAAAATCAAAAAGCGCGAATTAAAAGCTTTTTTACGTGAGAGAGGGCTTGCTTCTTATAAAATACCTGATCGGATCGAATGGATTGACGCATTTCCAAAAACTCATCTAGGTAAAGTAAGCAAAAAAGACCTTCGAAAATATATTCAAGAAAAACTAAATGATCAAAAGAGCAAGGTTTCAGTGAAAGGGTGACTTCCTATGACAAAACAAGAATTAAAAACATTAGTGCAAGAGTATCTGGATGAGGATCTGGAGGAAGTAGATTGGACAGAATCATTACTAGATTTAGGAATGGATTCCATCCGCATGATGGCGATTGTTGATGATATAAGAGTAACTGGTATAAATGTGAATTTTATGGAGTTTGCAGAAAAGCCATCTCTTGAAGGCTGGTATAACGCAATTACACTTCATACAAATTAATGGGAGTTGATCAAATGTTTTCATTGACAGAAGCACAGCAATCCATCTGGTTCGCTCAGCAGATGAAGGAAAAAAATGTAGCTTATAACACTGGTGAATATTTGGAAATTCAAGGTCCATTAGATATTGATCTTTTTCGGAAAGCTGCTTCTCATACGATTATGGAAGCAGAAGCATTGCATAGTAGGTTTAGTGATCAAGCGGGTGTCTTTTACCAACAATGGCATGTACCAGACAAAGTAGATATTCCTTATTTTGATTATTCGATAAAAAAGGATCCACAGAATTTCGTATTGAATCTGATGAAACAATTTGTGGAGGAACCATTAGATTTAGAAAATGGCCCCATCTATAGAACGGCCTTATATAAGGTGGATGATCACACACATTATTGGTTTTTGATGATTCATCATATTGTCAGTGATGCGTATAGCTATCAATTACTAGAACGTGCTGTACAAGAAAAATATAGAGCATTATTGGAACAAACTCCTATGAAACGTTCCTTTGGTTCTTTCGAAGAAGTTATACATGAATCATTAAAGGATCAATCTTCCGCTACCTATAAAGAGGCAAAAGAATACTGGCAATCTGATTTAGCAAAAATGGATGAATTAGCAACTTTGAGTGAAAAGAAGCCTGTATTATTTGCGCCAGTTATTCGTTATCATGAAAAATTTTCATTGGAATTTGTAACGACATTAAAACAATTTGCGAAAGCGAATAAAATGGCATTTCATGATTTGTTAATGGCTAGTTGGGCACTTTATATTGCGAGGTTTAGCCATAAAGATGAAGTCGTATTGAATGTGCCGTTTATGAACCGTTTTGGCAACGTTTCCATGAATGTGCCTTGTACAATGATGAATATGTTGCCCATACGCATTGTGATGAACAAGCAATCTAGCTTTAAGGAGTTAGTCGATGCCATTCAGGAGAAAACAAAAGAAGCAAAACGCTTTGGTAATTATCGATATGAACAGATTCGTAGAGATTTACAAATTCCAAAAGATGAACGATTTTGCTCGGCTCAAATTAATATTATGCCATTTTATGATGAATTCAAATTTGGAGAAGCTTCGGCGATAACAAAGAAAATTGCCATTGGACCCATTGAAGATATTTCATTGAATATTTTTGCTGAAGCAAATGGCGATTATACAGTGGACCTATTAGGAAATAGTGCTAGTTATGATGATCGATCCTTAGCCGATCACTTTGAACATTATTTATATTTGTTGACAGCATTAATAGAAAATCCGGATCGTCCAATGTTCTTACATCAAATGATGAGTGACAAAGAATTAGAACTTGTCATCCAACAATGGAATGAAAAAGGAAATACTTTCATAGACGAGGATGTTATTGATCTATTAGAACAACAAGTAAGGCGTTCGCCACAAGAAATAGCCATTGAATTTAAAAACAAAACGCTTACCTATGAAGAACTTTGGAAAGCGACTAATCAGTGTGCACAATGGTTATACGGTCAAAATATAAAACCAGGCGATTTTGTTGCCATTATAGCCGATCGTTCTATTGAAATGCTCATTGCGATGATCGCTACATTAAAAGTACGAGCAGCTTATATCCCAATCGATCCAACATATCCGAAAGAAAGAATCGAATATATGTGTCAGGACGCTCAACCTAAATGTATCGTAACAACAGAAGAGAATAGCCAATTCGAAAACGCTTTGTTATTAAATTCTGATTCTTGGAAGGTATTTCCCACAAATAATCTCTCGATCAAACGTTCCGTGTTTGACGCAGCCTATATGATCTATACATCTGGGTCCACTGGCAAACCAAAAGGTGTCGTTGTAGAGATGCATAATTTATCAAATTTCCTCCATGCGATGAATCAGCAATTGAAGATAGACAATGGAGATGCTTGGTTAGCAACAACAACGATCTCATTTGATATTTCAATATTAGAGTTCTATTTCCCATTATTACATGGTGCAAAACTAGTAATCGCTACATCAGATACCATTCATGATCCACAATTATTAGCGGAAACGATTCAAACAAACTCGATTACGATGATACAGGGGACGCCAACTTTATGGAAAATGATGGTCAAACATGCGCCAGATGCGTTAAAAAATTTAACTATTTTAGTTGGTGGAGAGGCATTACCTATTTCGCTAGCCAATGATCTGCAAGCCTGTGGAGCGAAAGTAAGGAATATGTATGGTCCAACTGAAACCACGATATGGTCTACAAGTCAAGAAATCGATGGAATGATAGAAGAAATGCCTTCACTTGGCAAACCGCTTGCACAAACCCAATTGTATGTATTGGATGATCATTTGCAACCTGTTCCAGTAGGCGTTATTGGTGAATTGTATATAGCAGGTCAAGGGGTTACAAGAGGCTATCACCATCGCAGTGCATTGACTGCTGAACGATTCATCGCCAATCCGTTTGGAGAGCCCGGTTCAAGGATGTATCGTACAGGTGATTTAGTAGCATGGAATCATAACGGTACACTAAGTTATATCAGTAGAGCGGATTTCCAAACTAAAATTCGTGGTTTCCGGATCGAATTAGGAGAAATTGAAAATAAACTAGAAGAACTGGCCAATATAGAGCAGGCCCTTGTGATGATCCACCTAGATAAAATGGAACAGCAACAATTAGTGGCATATGTCATAGGGAAAAACGTTCAACCAGAAGATGTCAAAGAACAGCTCGCAGCAACATTACCTGATTACATGGTTCCTATGTTCATCATGCCAATAGAAAAATTCCCACAAACGAACAATGGCAAAATAGATCGTAAAAAATTGCCAGCTCCACAATGGATAGAACGTGATTATGTCGAACCTAAAACCGATATGGAAAGAAATCTTTGCAGAGCTTTCTCTGAAGTTTTAGGGGTGGATAAAGTTGGGATAACAGATGACTTTTTTGCACTAGGTGGTCATTCTTTGATTGCAACAGAACTGATCATTAAAATTCGTAAACTGCATGGAGTAAATTTATCGATAGCCTCTATTTTTGAAGCTCCATCCGTTCAAAAATTAGCAACGATGCTCGACAATTATATCGATATTCTACCAAATGTTAAAAAGAAGAAAGTAGAGAAAGCTCCATTAACGGCTGCTCAAAAAAGACTTTGGTTTGTGGAACAGCTAGAAGGACCGAGTGCAGTGTATAATATACCACTTGTGATTACCTTCCCATCTTTAATAGATGCGTTTGCCTTAAAAGAAGCGCTTTATCAAGTAACGGAAAAGTATACGATTTTAAGAACTGTTTATATCACAAAAAACGGTAAACCTAACCAAGTGATATTAAAAAATCCAGGTATCCAAATGATGCAAAAAAATATCTCTTCTGAAAAACTAGCATCGGAAAAGCTAGTAGCAGCAAGACATTCATTTTGCTTAGAAACGGATACGAGTTTATATACAACTGTTTTAAATGTAGATCATCGCTACCATGTAGTCATTTTTACCTTCCATCACATTAGTATTGATGGCTGGTCTTTAAGTACCTTTTTGAAAGAAGTAGAAAATGCTTATCATCAGTCGATTGTTCGAGATGATCCATTACAATATACAGACTATACTCTTTGGCAAGAAGAAATTTTCCAATTACCGATGAAGGGATATCCAAATCTTCTCGAAAAAGAGCGTCAATATTGGAAACAACAACTTATTGATCTACCAGAGGAGCTACATCTTCCATATGATTACAAACGTCCAATCCAATCTTCTGTTAAAGGGGATGCGATCGACTTTACCATTTCACCAAACCTTCATGCCCAATTACAATTATTAGCGCAATCGCATGAAGTCAGTTTATTTGTTATTTTGCAGGCCGCCTTTGCCATTTTATTGACGAAATTGGGTGCGGGAGAAGATTTACCAATTGGTAGTCCAGTCGCAGGACGCTCTAAGGCGGAGTTACAAGATATGCTGGGCTTATTTATCAATACAGTGGTTTTCCGAATGGATACTTCAGGAAATCCTTCATTTAAAGAACTTGTCCAACGAATACGACAAATGAATTTAGAAGCGTATCAAAATGAGAATATCCCATTTGATCAACTAGTGGAACTGCATAACCCAACCCGTGTTCCTGGGAGACACCCGTTGTTCCAAGTCATGTTCGCTTTACAAAATACGCCTGAGATGAATATTGTTTTGGAAGGACAAAAAGGGAAAACCCAAATTATCTCTGCCAATACATCTAAATTCGATTTGACGATTGATATGCGTGAAAAGCATCTTCAGGAAGAGCCTCAGGGCATTGAAGTTATGGCAGAATATCGTACAGATTTATTTAAAAAACAAACGATTGACAAGTTGCTCATTCGATTCAACAAAGTTTTAGAGCAAATCGTCCAGAACTCTCAGAAAAATATTTCCAATTACTCCATTTTACTTGAGGGTGAGTTTGAACAAATAACGCATGATTGGAATCCGAAAGCTCCATTGATAGAATCTTCATCCATTATAAAAAGATTTGAAGAAATGGTGGAACGTTTTCCTGATCATCTGGCCGTGAAAATGGGGCAAGAAGAGATCACTTATCGAACATTAAATGAAAAAGCAAATCAATTTGCTCATTATTTAAAAGATAAGGGTGTGGGGGCAGAGGATTACATTGCTTTACTCATGCCCCGATCAGTAGACTTAGTAGTCGCAATCATTGGTGTTTTAAAAACAGGTGCTGCCTATGTACCTATTGATCCTACTTATCCAGAGGAGCGGATTCATTTTATTGTTCGAAATACAAAACCACTTTTCATCATTAGTGAGGAACTAAAAGAAATATCTTCTTTTAAAACAATTGTGTGGAAGGATCAAGAATTCGTGAGTGAGATTGCTCAACAGCCGGTTTCAAATTTAGGGATATCTATTCAACCACAGCAAGCAGCTTACGTGATTTACACATCGGGCTCTACAGGAGTGCCAAAGGGCGTCATTGTTCCGCATCAAAATGTCATTCGATTATTGGATGCCACAAATGATTGGTATCACTTTAACGAGTATGATTGCTGGACACTTTTCCACTCTTATGCATTTGATTTTTCGGTTTGGGAAATTTGGGGTGCCCTTTTATATGGTGGGAAACTCGTTGTTGTACCTTTTGAAACAAGCCGAGCACCTGAACAATTTTTGTCATTACTCATTCAGGAAAAAGTGACGGTGTTGAACCAAACACCTTCTGCATTCTATCAGTTAATAGAAGTGGATGCGAACGATCATCAGCAAAGTGGAGAACTATCCTTGCGCTATGTAATCTTTGGTGGGGAAGCATTGTCATTTGATCGATTAAAAAAATGGTATCAAAATCATTCGGACAGCTCTCCACAGCTTATGAATATGTATGGTATTACGGAAACAACCGTTCATGTTAGTTATCAAAAAATAGGTCAAAAATTATTGAATGGTGAAAATCAAAGCTTGATTGGGAAAGCCATCCCAGACTTGCAAATCTATGTATTAAACGAATGGCTCGAACCTGTTCCACCAGGTGTAATCGGTGAAATGTATGTAGCGGGAGCAGGTCTTGCACGTGGCTACATGGGGCGCAGTGCACTGACAGCCGAGCGTTTTATCGCCAATCCATTTGGTAAACCAGGTAGCAGGCTTTACCGTACCGGAGATTTAGCGCGCTGGACTACTGATGGTGAGCTTGATTATATTGGACGTATCGATCATCAAGTTAAAATCAGAGGATTCCGAATCGAATTAGGCGAGATTGAAGAGGTACTATTACGTCAGCCGAATGTTCATCAAGCGGCAGTTATTGTAAGAGAAGATCAGCAGGATGATTTACGTATTATAGCCTATGTCGTTGCGACGGATTTTGAAGAAAGCCGTACTCGACAAGCTATTCAAAAAGATTTACCTGATTATATGCTGCCAAGTGCGTTTGTGGAATTAGAGGCATTTCCTTTAACCAATAACGGGAAATTAGATAAAAAAGCGTTACCTAAGCCTGCTTATCATTCGAAGTCTTCAAAATTACCGAGAACGCCAAACGAGGAACTAATGTGTCAGTTATTTAAAGAAGTATTGAATATCGAAAAAATAGCCATTGATGATCATTTCTTTGAACTTGGCGGGCATTCTTTATTAGCCGTGCAACTAATGTCTCGTATTAAAGAAGTATTCGGAAAAGAGTTGACGATTGGACATTTATTTGAGGCACCAACAGTCGAAAAGCTTTGTCAACGATTGAATCATGAACAAGAACATTCTGCTTTAAACAACGTATTACCATTAAGGGATGGAATCACTCAAAAAGCACCACTATTTTGTATCCATCCAGCTGGCGGTTTAAGTTGGTGTTATGCAGGATTGATGCAGCATTTGGATATTCGACAACCATTATATGGAATTCAGGCCAGTGGTATTGCAAAAGAAGAGAAATTACCATCAACCTTAGCTGAAATGGCGAAAGAATATATTCAACAAATCAAAACCATTCAGCCTACAGGTCCTTATCATTTGTTGGGTTGGTCATTAGGAGGAAATGTTGTACATGAAATGGCGGTCCAACTGGAAAGCGCTGGAGATGAAGTGGGATTATTAGCCATTTTAGATGCTTATCCGCATCATAAAGAACGAAAAGATCAGCCAAGTAATATTTCAGAAGAATCATTGGTGGCACTATTGGCATTAGGTGGATATGATCCTGAACTTGTAGAGGGAGAATTGACGTTAGCTAATGTTATTCGTTTATTGAAAAAGGATGGTAGTGCATTAGCTAGCTTATCGGAAGATACGATGAAACGTTTAATGACCACTTATCAAAATTCCATAACATTATTGAAGCAGCACCATCCTAGAAAAACATCCTGTGACATGCATTTATTTCAATCTACTATTGTACCAGAATGGTTTGAAGCAATCGATATAGCGGATTGGCAACCATATGTTGGTCAAATTTCGGTTTATCCTGTTCGCTGTCGCCATAAAGATATGTGTCAGCCAGAACCTTTAAAAGTCATAGGGAAGGAATTACAACATTTATTGAAAAGGAGTGTTTGTCATGCACAATCCGTTTGATCACGAAGATGCTCAATTTATCGTTTTAAAAAATGAGGAAGACCAATATTCAATATGGCCGGAATTTATGACTATTCCTGATGGATGGAAGCTTGTATTCGGTTCGTCTCTTAAAAAAGATTGTCAGCAATATATTGAAGAAACATGGACAGATTTAAGACCAAAGTCTTTAAAGGAAAAGTTGGCTTAGAGGGATTACAAGAGACACGATGAAGTGGATATATATCAATATCAACGAGCTGACAGATAATCAGTATGAATCTTTTACCAAATTTGTATCCAAGGAAAGACGACAACGTTTAAAGCGATACAAATATATTGACGATGCAAAACGTTCTTTACTAGCAGCCTTACTTGTGCGTGCAGAATTAGTCCAACAATTACAATGTACAAATGATGAATTGCTCTTTGCAAAAAATGACTACGGAAAACCTATATGTCTGAACCGAGAGGATGCTCACTTTAATGTCGCACATTCAGGAGATTATGTAGTTGCCGCTTTTTCAAAAAAGCCCATTGGGATTGATATTGAAAAGCATAAAGAAATCAACGTTTTAAATTTCCACTCTGTTTTAAATGAATGGGAATACCAAGAAATTTGCAGAAGTAATCATCCAATTGCTACATTTTATAAATTTTGGACAGCGAAAGAAAGTTATACAAAGGCCCTTGGCATCGGATTGACCTATCCTGTGAAAGATATCCGAGTCCTTTCAAATGGTGCAGTAAAAAAATCACATCTCCTCACACCTTGGCATATTTCTCAATATTTCAGTGAGACATATACAGTATCCATTTGTATGAAGGACAAATATGAAAATAAAAAAGGAAAAGGCATATCCATTCAAAATCTGAAAACCTTTTTGGAGGGTAATGAGTGAAGAAAGTCAATATATCAGAAATAATCGATAACAGCCGATTTAGCAAAGTACATTTGACCGTGTTAGCGTGGTGTATCGTACTTATTTTATTTGATGGTTACGATCTAGCCTTACTCGGTGCGATTATTCCATCATTACATCTGGAGTGGGGAGTTTCCACGACAATTTTAGGGTTTGTGGGAAGTCTAACCCTTATTGGAAGTTTAATAGGTTCTCTCATCTGCGGTATCGTAGCGGATAAAATAGGGCGTAAAAACATTATTGTAGCATGTATTACCATTTTCGGTGTCTTTACATTTGCAAATGCATTCGTGACGAATATAACGCAATTTGCAGTTTTACGATTTTTAGCTGGCATAGGATTAGGAGGTATTCCTCCATTACTTGTGACGTTAACATCTGAGTATTCTCCCAAAAAGATACGAAATCTAATGATCGGGATCATGTTCAGCGGCTATTCTGTTGGAGGGATTCTAGTTTCACTATTAGGGATTCAGCTATTGCCCACATATGGATGGCAATCTCTTTTCTATATTGGTGCCCTTCCACTGATAGCACTCCCGTTCATCATGAAAACATTGCCTGAATCTTTATATTATATGGTCAATAAGGGAGAACAGGAAGATGCGAAGAAAATTGTCAAAATAATAAATCCTACCTATCCATTGAACGATCATACAATGTTAGTGACAGAAATGGAGACAACAGGCGTACCGATAAAACGATTATTTCAAGATAAACGAACAAAAATGACATTGCTTTTTTGGATGATTTGTTTTATGGGGCTTCTGTTAGTATACGGATTAACCACTTGGCTACCGCAATTGATGGTTGCGTCAGGGTTTAAATTATCTTCTAGTTTAGGCTTTTTACTATGCTTAAATGTCGGTGCTATTGTAGGTTCCATAATTGGAGGGATCGCTGCAGATAAAATGGGCACAAAAAAGGTACTGATGCTGTTTTATTTTGTAGGAGGAACGAGCCTGATTCTGCTTGCTTTCAATCCAACCGTAATTGTCTTGTATCTATTAATCGGCTGCTGTGGAGCAGCTTCTATTGGAGCACAAAATTTAAATAATGCATGTATTTCAACTTTTTTCCCCTCCAATATGAAATCTACAGCGCTTGGAACAGCTCTTGGGGTAGGACGATTAGGTGCCATAATGGGACCTACTATTGGTGGCTTGCTTCTAGCATCTAATGGGGAAAGTTATTGGAGTTTTATCGCTTTTTCAATCCCTGCGTTTTTAGCTTTTCTGGCATATGCTTGTATGCCAGAAAAGAAAACAAAGGAGTATGCATCGGTATCAGTAAAAATGTCAATTTCAAAATAAAGAATAATTCTTTATATGTTTTAAATCATAGATAGAAATGGGTGTTGATCGTGGGAAAAGTCGTGTTAGTTGTAGGTGGAGCAAAAGGAATTGGCGGGGAAGTTGTAGAGCAAGTTTCCAACCTTTTTGATGATGTAGTTGTCTTTGACTACAACAAATCTGAGTTGGAAAAACGTACAGCGAAAATGCTTGAAAAGGGTAAAAAGATTCATGCGTATCCTGTCGATATACGCAATCGCCAAAAAGTGCAAACGGTCATTCAGCAAGTGGAAGAAGAAATAGGAGCTATTCATACTTTAATTCATGTGGCAGGTATTCTTCATGAAGGGACACTTTGTGATTTTGGTGAAGAAGAGTGGGATGATCTTTTTGATATCAATGTGAAGGGTGTATTTCATGTTACACAGGCAGTAAGTCGTTATATGAAGGAGCGCCATGAAGGAGTGATTGTGACAGTTGGATCAAATGCTGCATCAGTCCCACGCCTTGGAATCGGTGCATATGGCGCATCTAAGGCGGCAGCAATCATGTATATGAAGAGTCTAGGATTAGAATTGGCGCCATATAATATTCGCTGCAATGTGGTTTCACCAGGATCAACCTATACGGATATGCAAACGTCACTTTGGGCAGATGAGTCAAGTGAACAAAAAGTGATTGAAGGCAACCTTGAAAATTATAAAGTAGGTATTCCTTTGAAGAAAATAGCTAAACCATCTGATATTGTTGGGGTCATCTTGTTTTTGATATCTGAGTATTCAAATCACATTACTATGAGCAATATTGTTGTAGATGGTGGTGCTACACTCGGCTCTTACGCTTAGCTTTCAATAGTCATAAATGATAAGAATTAGAGAACATTCAAATTCCTGCGGGAAAAGTGAGCAATCATGGCGCGAATCAGTTGATGGTACCTATCCTATTTAATGGATAGAATCGGTTGATCAACACGCGTGTTAGAAAACAACATTCAATCACATGCCTAAAATGAATCAAACGGTTGACAGTTGACATTGATGTAGAAGGAGGAAGCAAATGAAAAAATTAAAAGAAAAGAAAAAATTATCAGAAGTAATTGCTAATTATCAAGATGGTGATAGTTTCTTAAAAACACCGATCAAAACGATTTTAGGAAAAGGATATAAAGAAAAAATGATAATTGATGAACCTTGTTCATTTGAAAAATTGGATGCGATCATTCAAAAAGCTTTGAACAAGTATCATGAAAATGGAGAGAAGAATCCTTTAGTGATCGGTGCTATTCCATTTGATACAACAAAACGCCCTGTTTTAATAGTTCCTCAAGAAACTCTAGTACTAGAAAGAGAAAATATTTCTGAAGATCTATTGGATTTACCCTATATTTTGGATGTCAAAAAAATCAAGCAAGTTCCTTCAGCAAAAACGTATGAAGAAATGGTACAACAATCCATCCATCGCATTCGTGAAACAAAGCTTGAAAAAGTAGTGTTAGCAAGGACTTTACAAATTTCTACGAGTGACAGAGTCGATCTGCCACCACTTATTGAATCTTTAGCAAAAACAAATACAAGTGGCTACACCTTTGCCATCAATACAGGTGAGAAAGAAATCAATACATTGGTCGGAGCGAGTCCAGAATTACTGATTCGAAAGAAAGGCAATACGATTATCGCTAATCCTCTCGCAGGCTCAAGAAAAAGAACGCATGACAAAGATGAAGACGCAAGACTTGCTGCTAGTCTATTAAATTCAGAAAAAGACTTACATGAACATAAAGTAGTGGTCGATATGGTTTGCCGTGAATTAAATCCATTCTTTAAAACGATTCAAGCACCGGATCAACCATCGATTTTATATACAGATTCCATGATTCATCTATCGACAACAATCTCTGGAGAGCTGAAAGATCCACAAACGACTTCGCTTACGATCGCTAGTGCTCTCCACCCGACACCAGCCGTTTGTGGAGAACCGAGAGAAGAAGCCTTTCAGCTTATTCATGAAATAGAGCCATTTGACCGAAAATTCTTCGCCGGCATTGTGGGCTATATGGAGGCGAATGGTGATGGGGAATGGATCGTGACGATTCGTTGTGCCCAAGTGAAAGAAAATCAAATTACCATTTATGCGGGAGCCGGCATTGTAGAATCTTCTGTACCACAAGAGGAGCGCGCTGAAACAGGAGCGAAATTTCAAACAATGCTTCATGCAATAGGCATTACAGGAGAAAATAACTAGATCCGTAGCGGAAATAATGGACCATCTATAATTCATGGATCAAATCGAGAATCCACATTTATCATTTTAAATGTAAATTAAATGAATAAGAGGAAATATTACTCTTTATAAACTATTTTGAACCTATCTATCTTGAGGAGTGTTTATATGTCAATACCAAAAATTAAGTCTTATGAAATGCCGATAAATTTAGAAGTTGAAAATACCGTTCAATGGGAGCCTCAATCTGATAAGGCCGTATTATTAATACATGACATGCAACAATATTTTTTAGACTTTTATAATCAACGACAATCGCCTATTCCTGGATTGATCGCTAATATTCAAAAAATAAAACAAAAATGTGAGTCACTTAAAATACCTATTATTTACACCGCCCAACCTGGTAATCAAAAGGTGGAAGATCGTGCGCTTTTAACAGATTTTTGGGGGACAGGTCTTGAAGAGAAGGAAGAGCAAACATCCATTATTCCCCAACTTTCTCCAAGCGAGAATGATATAATGTTGACCAAATGGCGTTATAGCGCTTTTAAGAAAAGTGAGTTGCAGCAGCTAATGAAAACATGGAATCGAGATCAACTGATCATTTGTGGTGTATATGCACATATTGGCTGCTTATTAACAGCAGCAGATGCTTTTATGTATGATATTAAACCATTCTTTGTAAAGGATGCAGTTGCGGATTTTTCAGTAGAAGATCATCAGATGGCGATACGTTATGCTGCTAAAAGATGTTCAACGATTACCACTACGAATCAGTTAATCGGTCAACTTTAAATAGATTAAGTGCTTGTTCGAGAAATTTTTTTAAAAATAGTCCGTGGGGGCTTATGCAAAGAGCACAGAATACTGCTAAGATGGTATTCTGTGCTCTATTTTTTTCGTAGAATTTAACTCATTGAATCCCTATCAATTAAATAAGCTCTTCCAGGTGTATCGATTAGGAAAAAATTAGGAGATGTGTTTGACGTAATCCTTAAAAATATATATTTTATAGTTCCATTTATATAGATGGGAGCGAAGGCTTACTTGTTCCTTTTATGTAGCGCATACTCGATAAAAAAACAATCCAATGTCCTGCGGAAAGAGCGAATAAAGTCTTTGAGAGAGCGAATAAATTGTCTCAAAGAGCGAATAAAGTCTTCGAAAGAGCGAATAAATACCAAAGAGAGCGAATAAACCCAAATGAAAAGAGAACAATTGAGCCTTCGAGTCTCCGCAACTTCGCTAAGGAGGACACTGGGAAACTATAGAATTGCCATTTTTAGCGATAAAAATCTACCTTTTCTTTCATTTTATAAGCTAAAAAAGTCGATGCTTATCATATTTTGGAAGCTAGATTAACTTTTTCAGAGGCTTCCTGCTAAGTAGACTCATCACGCATACATCGTGCAAGCCGTATCGGAAATCAGCGAATACATTATACTTTATGGAGAAAATTGGATAATCAACGTGCCTGAATGAATTATTTGAAATGTGAGTAGTCATCCTTTACATATTGCTTTCCATTCAATTTCCTAGTATCATAATGATAGAAAATTCATAAAAGTGTAAGGTGCCTTTAATTAAGGAGAATAGGGAATGAAGTGAAAAGCTTCAGCGGACCCGCCACTGTATAGGGAAGTTTGTTCGAAAATACCACTGGACATTGTTCTGGGAAGGTTTGTTCAAATGATGACCCCAAGCCAGGAGACCTGCCTTATTACTTGAATGACACAGATGATGGAAAAGTCTGCGGTTTATTTGCGATGCAAATAAGCTGCAGGCTTTTAATTTTATTCGGGAGAGATGAAAAGTGAATTTATTACAACAAACGATTGAAAAAGTAGAAGACTTGGATCAAGAAATGTTGGTAAAAGCTAGAGAAAGAGTGGACAGCCTTATCAAACCCCCAAAAAGTTTAGGAAAATTAGAAGATATCGCTGTTCAATTATCAGGAATTACGAAAGAACTTTTTCCTGCTGTCGATCAAAAAGTAATGATTGTAATGGCTGCAGATCATGGTGTATATGAGGAAGGGGTTACAAGTAATCCGCAAGAAGTAACGATTGAACAAACATTAAATATTGCCAAAGGAATTACAGGTGTAGGGACAATCGCCAAAGTTTCTGGAGCTAAAATTGTAGCAGTAGATATTGGAATCAAAGAAGATATCCCAAGTGATGCTGGAGTTATTATTCGGAAAATAAAAAAAGGAACGGACAATATGGCTAAAGGACCTGCTATGACAAGAGAAGAGGCTATTAAAGCTCTAGAGGTCGGCATTGAGATTGCGACAAAAGAAATACAACAAGGTGCTAATCTATTAGGTACAGGTGAAATGGGTATTAGCAATACAACTCCAAGTACGGCTATATTATCTGTTTTAGCCAATTGTGACCCGAAAGAAATAACAGGTAGAGGTGCTGGACTGGGCAAAGGTGGATTAGTTCATAAGATAGAAGTCATTCGCAATGCTATTACTATCAATCAACCCAATTCAGCTGATGGCATTGACGTATTAGCAAAGGTTGGTGGCTTGGAAATCGGAGGCATGGCTGGCGTTATGCTGGCAGCTGCAGCGAATCGAGTTCCAGTGGTAGTAGACGGACTGATTTCAACAGCCTCTGCCTTAATCGCAACGACTATCGAGCCAAAAGTAAAGGATTACCTCATTACTTCACATGCAACGGACGAGCCAGGTGGGAAAAAGGCGAGCGAACTTCTTGGCAAGGAACCTATGCTAAAGATGAACATGTGTTTAGGAGAAGGCTCTGGGGCTGCCTTAGCTTTTCCAATTATCGAAGCTGCATGTAGCATGATGAAAAATATGCCAACCTTTGAAGACGTAGGGATGAGTATTTAACCTACTAACAAACATAACCCATCTTAAAATAGAGTTCTAAGGATGGGTTATTTATCTTAATTTAGCAAATCCTTTTTGTAATGAAAGCGTAGCGACAAGTACAGAAGACACCACTTCAATAAGAGTCAAGATGAATGCGATTTTAATCCCTATTAATTGGATAATCAACACATATGATAAAAATAATTCTAAATGCTCATTAACGGAAAATAGGAATTATTCCTTCATATAGTTGAATCAATTTCATAATGTAAAATTCAGATAAAAAACACGAACATTTCAAATCAACATGAAAATTAATATTCAGAAATTTTTGTTCCGCTACAGACGGCGCTTTCCACGGGCTTGGCTTCAATCTCCTCGTCACTACGTTCCTGTGGGGCTTTCAGCTCAAGCTTTTCCCGTAGGAGTCGCCGTCTTCCGCTCCACAACTATCAAAATTAGTTATTCTTAATGTTCGTATTTTTTAAGAAGAAAATGATTTATGAAATTGATTCAGTTAGAAGTTTAAATCTTTTTTCTTTTTCATGTTAGAATACATTAAAAAGCGGATGATTCAACTGAAAATTCCAAAAAGGTATTGACAATTTCTCTATAAAAAAATATACTATCGTTACTATGTTAGTAGGAATTAAATGATTGTAAAGCTCACTAGAAGACTAGAGGCTCTTACGTTAAAAGAAATATTTTTCTATATTTCTTTTGATGTGGAGTCTTTTTTTGTTTCTAAATACCTATTTAACTAATTGGAATTATAATATTTTAAATGCTGATTAGAGAAACTAAAGGCATTTTACATACTTTAGAATTGCTTTTAGTTGGCGGCAAATATTTAATTCGTTCAGAAAAAGTTTATATGGGGGGAATTACGAATGAAAAAGAGAAAATTATTTACTAGTGCAGCGGTGGTATTATCCACTTTTTTACTATTATCAGGGTGCGGTAAAGGAGATTCAGAAGGATCAGGTGCAAAGAAATCCGTTGAACTTTTGAATGTATCTTATGATCCAACACGAGAATTGTATCAAGAATACAACAAAGAATTTGCGAAACATTGGAAAGAGGAAACCGGTCAGAAAGTTACGATTAAACAATCTCATGGGGGTTCAGGAAGCCAAGCACGCTCTGTTATCGATGGGTTAGAAGCAGATGTGGTAACACTGGCATTAGCTTATGATATTGATGCGATTGCTGATCAGAAGCTGTTAAACAAAGATTGGATTAATCGTTTCGATGATAATTCAGCACCTTACACTTCAACGATTGTTTTCTTAGTAAGGAAAGGTAATCCGAAAGGTATCAAAGATTGGGATGATCTTACGAAGAAGGGCGTTTCTGTTATCACACCAAATCCTAAAACATCTGGAGGAGCTCGTTGGAATTACTTAGCAGCTTGGGGCTATGCACTTCAAAAAAATAACAATGATGAAGAAAAAGCAAAACAATTTGTAAAAGACCTTTATAAAAATGTAGAAGTTCTAGACTCTGGTGCTCGTGGGGCTACAACTACTTTTGTTGAAAAGGGTATTGGTGATGTGCTAATCGCATGGGAAAATGAAGCACTTCTTTCATTAAAAGAACTTGGAAAAGATAAATTCGAGATTGTGAATCCTTCTGTTAGTATCCTAGCTGAACCAAATGTTGCAGTGGTAGACAGTGTTGCAAAGAAAAAAGGAACTACAAAAGTGGCAGAAGCATATTTGAAATATTTATATAGTGACGTAGGTCAAGAGATTGCGGCGAAAAATTATTATCGCCCACGCAATAAAGAAATTGCAGCAAAATACAAAGATCAATTCCCTGACATTAAATTATTTACTATCGATGATGTATTTGGTAGTTGGAGAGATACACAAGAAAAACACTTTAATGATGGCGGTGTATTCGACCAAATTTATAGTAAGTAAGTGCTTGGAATGGTAGGAGGTATAAATATATGAAGAAAAAATATAAAAAAAAGAACGTCCTACCCGGTTTTGGACTTTCATTGGGAATCACGATGCTGTATATGAGTTTAATCGTATTGATCCCACTGTCCATGGTATTTATCGAGTCTTCTCAGCTTGGCTGGCATGATTTTATCAAAATTGTAACAAGCGATCGTGTTTTTCATGCTTACAAAATAAGTTTTGCGACGGCTTTTGTTGCAGCATTGGTGAATGCGGTATTTGGTTTATTGATTGCCTGGGTTTTAGTTCGCTATCGATTCCCAGGCAAGCGTATTATTGATGGATTTATCGATTTACCATTTGCCTTGCCAACAGCAGTTGCGGGCATTACTTTAACGACGTTATATGGTAAGGATGGTTGGTTAGGACAATTCTTCTCCCTATTCCATATCAAAATTGCTTTTACTCCAATCGGTATTACAATTGCACTCATGTTTATCGGCTTGCCATTTGTTGTGAGAATGGTGCAACCAGTACTTGAAAACATGGAAAAAGAGGTAGAGGAGGCTGCTGCAAGTTTAGGAGCTTCAAAGCAACAGATTTTTTTAAAAGTAATCTTTCCTGAATTGTTGCCACCGGTATTAGCCGGTTTTTCTCTGGCCTTTGCTAGAGGTTTAGGGGAATATGGTTCAGTCGTATTTATTGCAGGAAACATGCCGATGAAAACGGAGATTGCACCATTTATGATCATGTCAAAGCTTGAGCAATTTGACTATGCAGGGGCAACCGCTATAGCAGTTGTCATGCTCGTTATATCCTTCGTTTGCCTCATTGTCATTAATCTACTTCAAAAATGGAGTCGAAAACATGAATTCCAAAGCGAATAGGAGGATAAAAGAATGACAACTGATTTGGTCAGACAGGAAGTTAAATCAACAGATGGCATCAAACATGCAAAGAAAGAAGTCAATTGGACAAAGTATATTTTAATGTCATTGATGTTCTTATATTTAGTGGTGTTTCTTCTAATCCCACTTGTTTTCATCTTTGTTAAAGCATTTGAGAAGGGAGCAGAAGTCTATTTCGCAGCCATCACAGAACCAGATGCACTGTCAGCGATTAAGTTGACGATCTTAGTGGCGATTATTTCTGTACCGTTAAATGTGGTATTCGGTATTGCAGCTGCCTGGCTTATTACGAAATTTCAATTTAAAGGTAAGCAGATTTTATTATCTTTAATTGAACTACCTTTTGCGGTATCACCTGTTATCGCTGGGTTAGTTTTAGTGCTGTTCTTTGGACCTCGTGGGGTGCTTGGACCATTTTTAGATGAATTTGGATTGAAAATCATCTTTTCCGTTCCCGGTATCATCATTGCGACCATGTTTGTGACGCTGCCCTTTGTTGCGAGGGAGCTTATTCCTGTTATGCAGGCACAAGGAAAAACAGAGGAAGAAGCAGCCATATCACTTGGAGCAAATGGTTGGCAGATGTTTTTACGTGTCACGTTGCCCTCGATAAAATGGGGATTACTTTATGGAATGATCCTTTGTAATGCACGCGCAATTGGTGAGTTTGGAGCTGTGTCTGTCGTATCTGGTCATATTCGTGGTGAAACGAATACAATGCCTCTCCATGTTGAGATCCTTTACAATGAATACCAATTTTCAGCCGCATTTGCAGTGGCATCTTTAATGTCATTACTCGCTCTTGTTACACTTTTAATCAAGACTTGGATTGAATGGCGTACGGAAAAACATTAAGAATGGATGATGCAAAATGACAATTGAAATACGGGATGTATCAAAGCGATATGGTTCGTTTCAAGCCCTTCAGAATATTAATCTAGAAATTCCAAAAGGGGAGTTAGTAGCACTATTAGGGCCATCAGGATCGGGTAAAACGACATTACTTCGAATGATTGCAGGTCTTGAATCGATTGAAGAGGGAATAATTTCTTTTGATGGCAAAGATTTAACGAATACGCACGTCAACCAACGAGATGTCGGTTTTGTCTTTCAACATTACGCGTTGTTTAAGCATATGACGGTATTTGACAATATAGCATTTGGCTTAAACGTAAGGAAAAAGAAATTGCGCCCTAAAAAAGCTGAAATTGAAAAGAAAGTTTATGAATTATTAGATCTTGTAAAGTTGAGTGGATTTGCTAAGCGCTATCCTTCTCAGTTATCCGGTGGACAAAGACAACGCGTAGCATTAGCGAGAGCGCTTGCAGTTGAACCACAAATCTTATTACTAGATGAACCCTTTGGAGCACTTGATGCCAAAGTAAGAAAAGAATTGCGACGTTGGTTAAGAAAATTACATAATGAAATGCATGTGACAAGTGTTTTTGTCACCCATGACCAAGAAGAAGCATTAGATGTAGCCGATCGTATTGTCATTATGAATGAAGGGAAAATCGAACAGATTGGTACACCTTCAGAAGTCTATGACTCTCCTAAAAGTCCATTTGTCTACGATTTTTTAGGCGATGTGAACTTATTCCATGGAAGATTGGATCAGGGTAAGCTTAAGGTGGGCTCTGTAGAACTAAATGTACCCGAATATCAAAATATATCTGATAAAGAAGCAGTAGGATATGTCCGTCCCCATCATATGAAAATCGATCGGCAAAAACAAAGCGATGATGCAATTGCCGCAAAGGTATTCTTTTGCCATTCGATTGGTCCGGTTTGGTATGTGGAATTAAAGCGTGAAAATATGGATGAATATGTAGAAGTAGAACTTACAAAAGAGGAATACGAACAGCTCAATTTATCTGTCGGCGAATTCGTATATGTACGACCAAAAGAAATGAAAGTATTTATTCCAGAAGATTTTGTCATATAGGAGGGAGACAACAATGCTGACATATGATACTTGGGAAGATCGGAAGGACCTGTCATTTGATGTAGATGACATCTATAAGGGGGCATTGAACGTCCTTCAGTGGAGCTACCAACATTATGGTAAAGATATCGTCTATTCTTGCAGCTTTGGTATTGAAGGAATTGTGTTAATTGATTTAATCTCTAAAGTTCAGCCCGATGCACAAATTGTCTTTCTTGATACAGATGTTCATTTTAAAGAAACTTATGAAACGATTGACCGTGTACGTGAAAAATATCCATCACTTCATATCGTGCTAAAAAAACCAGCGATCACATTAGAACAACAAAAGGAACAATTTGGTGATAAATTATGGGAGCGTAATCCAAATCAGTGCTGCCAAATTCGTAAACTGGATCCGTTAAATGAAGTTTTAACAGGATCAAAAGCTTGGATCTCAGGTTTACGACGTGACCAATCAGAAACGAGAAAAAACGTCGAATTTATCAATAAAGACAATCGTTTTCATTCTATTAAAATCTGTCCACTGATTCATTGGACATGGAAAGATGTTTGGCGCTATGTGTCAAAACATGAATTAACCTATAACCCACTACACGATCAAGGATATCCAAGCATTGGGTGTGAATATTGTACAAAGCCGGTCTTCTCCATGGAAGATCTACGTGCAGGAAGATGGCAAGGGATGACTAAAATGGAATGTGGCTTACATACCGAAAGCTAAAAAAGTGAACAGCATGAACATGAATTGATCAGCTAAAACAGCATCAATTATGACGGAGGGAAAGAAAATATGAGTATTCAACCACACGGTGGTCAACTAATTCAACGCTATGAACCATTAAAAGACATTACAAAGATTCAACAAGAAATTGATCTTGATGCGATTTCTTTCAGTGATTTAGAACTGATAGGTGTTGGTGCCTACAGTCCAATCGAAGGTTTCTTAACGAAAGATGATTATGAGTCTGTTGTCAAAAATATGAGATTATCAACTGGAATAGTATGGAGTATTCCAATTACATTACCAGTAACTGAAGAAAAAGCAGCAACTTTAAAAATCGGCGAACAAGCAAAATTGCTATATGATGGAGAAGTATATGGCACTATCGATATAGCAGATATTTATACACCTGATAAAGAGAAAGAGGCGACAAACGTTTATGGTACTTCAGATGAAGCACATCCAGGCGTTAAAAGACTTTATAGTCGTCCTAACACGTATGTTGGTGGAAAAATCACGTTAATCAAAAAATCCCCTAAACAATTTCCTACTTATACATTTGAGCCGCAAGAAACACGTGCCTTATTTGAAGAAAAAGGCTGGAAAACAATTGTGGGTTTCCAAACACGCAACCCTGTCCACCGTGCACATGAATATATTCAAAAGACAGCGTTGGAAATTGTTGACGGCTTATTTTTAAATCCACTTGTTGGTGAAACCAAATCAGATGATATCCCAGCTTCCATACGTATGGAAAGTTATGAAGTATTATTAGATAAATATTATCCAAAAGAACGAGTTCAATTAGGCGTATTTTTGGCTGCTATGAGATATGCTGGACCACGTGAAGCCATATTTCATGCATTAGTTCGGAAAAATTATGGGTGTACACATTTTATTGTTGGTCGTGACCATGCTGGAGTAGGTAACTATTATGGTACATATGAAGCCCAAAAATTATTCGATCAATTTACACCAGAGGAAATTGGCATTCAACCGTTAAAATTTGAACATAGTTTTTATTGTACGGAATGCGAAGGAATGGCTACAACTAAAACATGTCCGCATGATGCGAAAAGCCGTATTATTTTATCTGGAACGAAAGTACGTGAAATGTTAAGAAACGGAGAAGTACCTCCAAGCACATTTAGCCGTAAAGAAGTGGTGGAAGTATTGATCAGAGGGTTAAAACAAGAAGTATCTATTTAATGGAGGGAAAGTAATGAGTTCGAATATTGTTTGGCATGAGGCGTCAATTGCGAAAGAAGAACGCCGTAAGAAAAATAAACATGGAAGCTTCATCCTATGGTTTACGGGTCTTTCTGCATCGGGAAAGTCTACCATTGCAAATACATTCGCACGCAAACTATTCGATCGGGGTTTACAAACGTATGTTTTAGATGGTGATAATATTCGTCATGGTTTGAACAATGATTTAGGATTTACAGATACGGATCGAAAAGAAAATATTCGCCGTATTGGAGAAGTATCAAAATTATTCGTTGATAGTGGTCAAATTGTGATCACTGCATTTATCTCTCCATTTCGAGAAGATCGAGAAGTAGTGCGAAATCTTGTAGAAGATGGGGAGTTTCTTGAAGTTTACATCGAATGTTCCTTAGAAGAATGTGAAAAACGAGATCCAAAAGGTTTATACAAGAAAGCACGAAATGCAGAAATACCCAATTTCACAGGACTTACAGCGCCTTATGAAGCCCCAGAAAACCCGGAAATCGCCTTGAATACCGAAAAGTATTCAATTGAAGAATGCGTTGAGAAACTATCGAAAATTTTAATCGAAAAAGGGTTAATTTAGAAGAACATTCATCAAGGATTCATATATTGATATATAAGAACCAACGTAAACCATAAAGTTTTCGTTGGCTTTTTCTTGAAATACTTATGTGAATATGTAAGAGAAAATTGGAATTTGAGTAATAATAGTCATATATGTTATTTGTAATGGAAATGGAAGACAAGTGAAGAATGAGCAATCCGCAGCGGAAATCAACGAATTCTCTCTATCCTTATGGACAAAATTGGATAATCAACACACCTGTTCTATTTATCATGTATTGCCAGATATGCCAGATGGAAAGATTTCTAACATTTAGAAGAAAATGAGTATAGAATCAGATATTGGTAAAAACTCGATTTGTACAACTAACATACAATGTAAGAAAAAGAACACCCAACTATGTGAAGTTTTGATTTATCAAAAAAATAAATATTGTTTTACTATTTTTAATTTTATATAATTGGACTTACTAGTGATAGTTGATCTAGCTTAATAATTTTATATTAATAGAGTGATAACACATAGGGGGTCCATTTTATGGGGAAAAGAAAAAAATTATTATCAATGCTAATGTTGGTGATGGCTGTTTCAATGATTTTAGCAGCTTGTGGCTCTGATGGGGCGAAGGATTCTTCAAGTAAAGACTCGAATAAAAAAGAGAAACTAGTAGCAGGAACTGAAGCAACATTTGCGCCATTTGAATCAATGGATGATAACGGTAAAGTTGTCGGAATTGATGTTGACGTTTTAAAAGCTATTGGAGAAGAAACAGGTAAGGAATTCGAAGTGAAAAATATTGGCTGGGAACCTGTTTTCCAACAAGTAACGAATGGTGAAATCGATTTAGGTGCATCTGGTATTACGATTACAGATGAACGAAAAGAAACATATGATTTTACAGAACCGTACTATGAAGCGACTCAGCTAATCGTTGTTAAAAAAGACTCAAAAGTTAAATCACTTCAAGATTTAAAAGATAAAAAAATTGCTGTTCAAATTAATACAACAGGTCATATTGCTGCGCAAAAATTACAAGGAAAAACAAGTCCAAAAATTAAAGCTTATGAAAACCAACCGCTTGCATTCCAAGAAGTGATCAATGGTTCGGTTGATGCTGCAATCGGGGATAATGCTGTTGTCATCGAATACTTGAAAAATAATCCGGATGCTAAATTGAAAACAGTGGAAGATGACGCATTTGAAAAAGAGTACTATGGCTTTATGGTGAAAAAGGGCAATAAAGAGGTATTGGATGTCCTAAATGAAGGACTAAAGAAAATGAAAGAAAATGGCAAACTAGCTAAGATTACAAGCCAAGAACTTAAATAATTGATTGGGGGTATACCAGATGAACTTCTTTGATTTACGCTGGGATATAGTCTGGAACTACCGTGACTTATTTTTACGTGGGATATGGGTAACCGTTTCTTTAACCATTTGTGGTTATTTGGGTGGCCTTATACTAGGAATCTTATTAGGTCTTGGTAAAACATCGAAAAGTAAATGGATTTATTGGCCATCGAAAATATACGTTGATCTATTTCGCGGGACGCCAATGCTTGTTCAAATTTTAATCATTCATTTAGCAGTGATTCCTTCTATTTTTGGACAGTCCTATGGATATATGGTATCAGGTATTGCTGCGCTTATTCTAAATAGTGCTGCATATGTTGCAGAAATTATTCGTGCGGGAATCCAGTCCATTGATAAAGGTCAAATGGAGGCGGCGCGTTCATTAGGCTTAACACATAGCAAGGCAATGGTAAAAGTTATTTTACCACAGGCGTTCCGGCGCATGATTCCCCCATTAGGTAACGAGTTTATTGCATTATTAAAAGATTCATCACTTGTAACGGTTATCGCTGCTAACGATATTCTGTATGCAAGTAAAGTGGTAGTAGGTGCTTATCAACGTTTCTGGGAGCCTTATTTAGTAGCAGCAGCATTATATTTAATTTTAACTTATATTGTAACAAAGCTTGTTGCTTACATTGAAAAACGTTTTAGCAATCATTATAATCCAAGAAAAAGACGTTCAAGAAAACTAGATCATCCGCAAAACAATGACGAAGGGCGGACTGCGGTATGATAAAGATTAAAAACCTACACAAAAGTTTTGGAAATCTTGAAGTTTTAAAAGGTATTGATTATGAAGTTCAAGAAAAAGAAGTAGTTTGTGTGATTGGACCTTCTGGATCAGGAAAAAGTACATTTTTAAGATGTATTAACTTATTAGAAGAAATGACAGATGGTGAAATTTACATAGACGATGTTAAAGTAAATGATCCAAAAACGAATATCAATGAAATTCGTACAGAAGTAGGGATGGTTTTTCAACAGTTCAATCTTTTTCCTCATATGACGGTTATTGAGAATATCACAATGGCACCTATTCAAGTTCGCAAAATGGCTAAAAAAGATGCAGAAAAATTAGCATTGGAACTATTGGATAAAGTTGGACTGCGAGAAAAAGCTTATAATTATCCCGATCAGCTTTCTGGAGGGCAACAACAACGTGTGGCGATTGCACGAGCTCTTGCGATGAAACCTAAAATTATGCTATTTGATGAACCAACATCCGCTCTTGATCCTGAAATGGTCAAGGAAGTGTTGGATGTTATGAAGCAACTAGCTGAAGAAGGAATGACAATGGTGATTGTCACACATGAAATGGGATTTGCCCGTGAGGTAGCAGACCGTGTCATATTCATGGATGGTGGCTATATTGTCGAGGAAGGTCATCCAGAAGAAGTATTTGGTCATACGCAAAACGAAAGAACAAAAGCATTTTTAGGAAAGGTACTATAAAGAAGCTTGACACAGTGGTGTTTTTTTCATTCAGTGTAGAAGTTCTTTATAAATAGATAGTTGTTTTTTACTTGTGTTTTAAAGTGTGCAAACTGTCTATTCATGTGAGATGAATAAAAGAATCCATTCAGCGTGTATATTGCTGGATGGATTTTTCATTAGTTGTGGTCATTTGAGATTCGTTAGAAAATGAAAATCAGAATATCGTTATTCTTCATCTTCATCAGTGTTTTCCATTTATGGAAGTTCCATTTTATGTCATGCTATTTTGTAAAGTGATTGGCGTAGCTTGAAGCGACGAAAGCATCGGGCTTAATCTTTGGTTCCACTCCAATAGATTTCATCCTAGTAACCATTTCATTCACAAATTCTCGCGTTTTGTTGCGGTTTCCAGCTCCTATATCGATATGTCCTTCCATTGCAAAAGTTGAACCATCATATATATAGGGCAAAACAATGTCAATTAACTCTTTCTTTTTTTCTTCTGTAAACATGGAAACAACTTCTTCTGTAAATGAAAGTTCTAATGAAATTCTTTCATGTAGATGCAACATTTTTCGAGGTACAATGACTCTCCTTATACAAGCCCACACGCCATCTCCTTCCCGTAAAATAACTATACCAGTGATAAATATGGTATACGTTTTATGAACTTGTGAATCGGTTCCAATAATTAAACGATATTGTCCCTTTGGATTTTGATGCATAAAATTGGCTATATATTGAAAAACATCTTCGAAAGTCATATTTTTTTCTTGCAGATTTTGAAAAGGATCGTAATGAAATGAATGATTCATCGTTCACGCTTCTTTCCTTCAATAGGATAAATGTGTCTTCATACAAGTATATCCAACTGCTTTTCATTTCGTACAGGTGAATAACCATGCCAAGCGTGTTGATTGGGCAGAAATCAGGAAATATATTTGACATAATCCTTCAAAAATATGGATTATTAGCTCCATTTATATAGATCTTCGCTGTGGCTTCTTGCTCTACCCCCGCAGGAAAGCGAGCAAGTCGTAGCTGGAAACCAACGAATTCTTCCTGTTTTTACAAGTAAAATTGGCTAATTAACGCGCCTATGAAAGAAAATAATAAAAAGAAATGAATAACTGTCATTGTGAAAAGAAAAAACTTGAATATTCACTGAAATTATTTGATAATTTAAGGTATATTGAAACTAGGAGATGTACTTAGATGACGAATAAACTTGAACATAATGAAAAGTTAGAAAATCATTCGAATAGATTAGAAAATCGAGCACGCCTGTTAGTAAAATGTCCGGATAAACCTGGTATCGTATCGGTATTATCTTCTTTTTTACATAATCACAATGCTAATATTATTGAGTCTAGCCAATTTTCAACAGATCCAGAGAACGGTACGTTTTTTATTCGCATTGAATATCACTGTGACAATTTGCCAGCAAAAGCTGTAGAAATGGAAAAGGAATTTGAAAGAATCGCAGAAGATTACCAAATGGAATATCATTTTTACTATCGAAATGTCCGTCAACGTTCTGCCATTTTTGTATCAAAAGAACCACATTGCTTGTTAGAACTTTTATGGGAATGGCAAAATGGCGATTTAGAGATGGATATTGCACTCGTTATTAGCAATCATGAAACGGCGCGTCCGATGGTTGAAGCATTAGGCATCCCATTCTATTATATTCCTGCCAATAAAAATATTCGCGAGCAAGTAGAAAAAGAACAAATTCGATTAGTGGAAGAATATAATGTGGATGTTTTAATTTTAGCACGCTATATGCAAATTTTAACCCCCGAGTTTGTCGATCACTTTAAAAATCGCATCATTAATATTCACCATTCATTTTTACCAGCTTTTATTGGAGCAAATCCATATCAACGTGCATTTGCGCGAGGTGTTAAATTAATCGGTGCTACTTCCCATTATGTAACGAATGATTTAGACGAAGGCCCAATCATTGAACAAGATGTAGAACGTGTAGATCACCGTGATAATGCAGAACAGTTGAAAAAAATCGGTGCGCAAATCGAACGTCGCGTCTTAGTAAAAGCTGTCAAATGGCATATAGAAAATCGGATTATCGTGGAAGACAATAAAACGATTGTATTCCATTGATGTTTTAAATATAAAAAAACAGGATTCTCTAAAAATCCTGTTTCGCAAAATAATCCTTTAATCAATTAAAAAAAATCTGCTCATTCTACTAGTTAGATATGAGCAGATTTTTTCTCTTCATTCAGAGTATTTTGATGCTAGGCATTTTCGCTTATTGCCAGAAACCCCTTTAAAATAGCGTCTTTTCTTTTTTCTTCATTTCCATATATTTTTGATAACCGTTTGAGCGCAACTGACACGCTGGGCATGTTCCACAACCATCGCCTTTAATACCATTGTAGCATGTTAAAGTCTTCGTACGAACATACTCCAATTTTCCCATCTCATCGGCCATTTTCCAAGTTTCTGCTTTATCCAGCCACATTAACGGTGTGTGGATGACAAGATGTTCATCCATTGCCAAATTTAATGTCACATTCAATGATTTGATAAAGTTATCTCTGCAGTCAGGATAGCCACTGAAATCAGTTTCGCATACCCCTGTAATAAGATGTTTGGCTCCTACTTGATTCGCTAAAATACCAGCAAATGATAAGAATAACAAGTTTCGTCCAGGAACAAAAGTTGAAGGTAATTCACCATTTTCTCCTGCTTTGACCTCAATATCATCCCGAGTAAGCGCATTAGGTGCTAACTGATTGAGTAAGGACATATCTAAAATATGGTGTTTCACATTCAATTCTTTTGCGATTTCTTTTGCACATTCGATTTCAGCTACATGTCGTTGCTGATAATTGAATGTAACAGCCTCTACTTCTTTAAAAGTTTGTAATGCCCAAAATAAGCAAGTCGTGCTATCTTGTCCACCACTAAATACGACGATTGCTTTTTCATCTCTTAACACTATCATTCATCTCCTGATTTAATTTGCCCATTCTATTTTGGAGAAATTGGTCAAACGAAGAACAAGTACTCCTAAGAATTGCATGCCAATTTTGATCATAAGTTGTCCCAAGATCGCCATCCAAACAGCGTCCCATGGAACCATGCCTGCACCAATTGGGGATAGACCAACAATGACGAAAATAGAAGAGTCCAAAATCCCTCCAAATATACCACTATATAAGATCCGTAAGTTGATGGATGTCTTTAATCTTGAATATATTTCAGTATCTGTTGTTTCGGAAACTGCAAAACTAATGGCACTTGCGAAAACGATCCACAGTGTATCGCCTAGAACATAGCTAGAAATCGCGGATAAGAATAACGCAAGACCAATGAAAAGATAGGTATTTTTTTTACCATATTTGTTTTGTACAAGATCACGTAAAATGAACGTAGCTCCAATTAGAAAAGAACCGTAAGGGATAATAAAGACACCCAATTGAAGTGGTGCAAACTTTGCTGTAATAACATTTGCTAAAACAATTGCTGTAAGATATAAGATGATTCTCATTGAAAAGTCTCCTTTAAAAAAAATAAAGTACATGATAAATGGTCGTTGATATATGGGATAAAACGAATGCGCTCATCCATGTACTTAAAAGTCAATGTTTTAAATAACAATTACGCTGGAGGCGTAATTGATGTAATCATCCTTTACTATATGGAAAATTCATTTTTTCATCTCCTCCTGCCGTTCTAAAAAGGAGAATGCTAGAAAAATAAAAAAACTATACCCTAAAGATATAGTTATCCCTAGTTTTTTATAGAGGGTTGTTCTAGTACCTCTCCTGCTCTGTAAGCATTGTATTCGATTCAATAAAGATTCTATCACACTTTTGGGAAAAGAGTCTCACAAAAAGTCCCCCACAAGAAAAATAAATCTAATTGAATGATTTCCACGTTTAAATATTGGAGTGGAAATTTATTTTATACGATGTTTTTATCCTGCTTTAACGGGCAGTAAGACCCCTACCTCAAGGTTTAGAGAGAAATGAGAAAGATAGGTGGGGGATCAACTGCCGCATGCGCCCGATTGGTTCCGGGCGGACAGAATGTTGGTCACTCAGGTGTTGCCACAGGATGTGGCAACACCTGAGTTCCTCTATTTCAGTGGTGATGAAGAAAGCCCCCACTGATGGAAGCTTCACTTTATAGGTACCTTTATGCTGGAATTTAGGTGTAGCTCTTAATGTACAATTTGTCATCAAACAATATAAGTAAAAAATGATTTGAGCATGTTTTTTGCATTATAGTGTTAATAACATTATAATGTTATTAACATTTTAAAGGAGTGATTGTTTTGTCCAAACATTTGAATCGAAAGCAATCTCGCCATCTACCTGCATTCATATTACTTTTTTTAAGAAAGCAAAAATTATATGGCAGCCAAATATTAGAAATTTTTCAGACGATTAAACCGAACTCTATGCAGGTAGATGGAGGTGGGATTTATAGAGTTTTACGAGAATTAGAGGAGGAGGGTTTTGTTTCCTCTGAGTGGATCACAGAAGGCGAGGGGCGTCCTAAGAGAATATATGAAATCAATGAGTCAGGTCTTCAAGAATTAGATAAATGGTATGAAGACATCCTTGGAAGAAAACAAATGCTCGATTATTTTATAGAAAAATATGAAGAAGGACAAAAAGGTGATGGAAATGAATGAAAAAATAACTACTCATTCAGTAAATCCTTGGATCATTTTTATCTTTGTTACAATAGGCACATTTATGGTAAATATTGATAGCAGTATTATTAATGTTGCGTTACCGACATTACAAAAGACATTTCATGTTTCTATAGAACAAGTACAGTGGGTTATTGTAGCCTATTTGTTGTTGATTACTGGCATTCTTCCTTTCATAGGGAGTTTATCAGATCAAAAAGGAAGAAAATGTTTTTTTCTATTCGGTATAGTCATATTCATCATTGGGTCAACACTCAGTGCATTAGCCTTCAATCTTCTTTTTTTGATTGTATCTCGTTGCATTCAAGCTGTAGGAGCGGCGATGATTATGGGGAATGTGATGGGAATTGTAGCGAATATTTTTCAAAGGGGAAATAGAGGGAAAGCTTTAGGAATGATTGGAGCGGTCGTAGCAGCTGGTACAATTATTGGTCCTTCTTTAGGAGGTTTTTTCATCTCACAATTTGGATGGCGCTCTATTTTTCTGATTAATATTCCATTAGGGATTATTTCAATTTTAGGATCAATATTTTTCTTACCTTCCTTTGATTCAGAAAAAAAGCAAAAATTGCAATTTGATTTAAGTGGTGCATTGTTATTTTTCCTAGCAATGAGCACGTTATTGTTTTTCATTTCAAATGAAAAAACAATAGGATGGAGCAGTTTAGGTGGATTATCATTATTAATTATATCAGTGCTAGCATGGATTATTTTTGTACGTAGGGAAAAATCGGCAGATAATCCGATGATCAATTTAAAATTTTTCAAAAATAGACAGTTTACCATTGGAATTATCGCTACCTTTTTTTACTATTTTTTAATGATGTCAACTTATGTATTACTGCCATTGTACTTAAGCCATGTTTTAAAGTTTCCAGTGTTTTATATCGGGTTATTAATGACCCCACAAGCAATTGTCATGATTATTGCCTCACCATTAAGTGGTTGGTTAGCAGATAAAATTGGTACCCTTATTCCTGCATTAATCGGAATGGCTATTATTGCATTAGATTTATTACTAATAAGTCAATTCGATAGCACAACAACTCCCCATCAAATTGTTGTTGTCATGCTGATTCTTGGGATCGGGTTTTCACTATTTGCTTCACCTAATAATGTTTCAGTAATCGAGAGTCTTCCACCATCTCAGTCTGGAATTGCTGGCAGTCTAATTGCAACGATAAGAAATTTTGGACAAGTGACAGGGACGGCTGTCGGTATCCTATTGCTTAATATTGGACTCAGTAAGTATAGCGGTGACTATGTTCAAGCTGTAAATCTTTCTTTTATCGTAAATGTAATGATTGCACTTCTTACAATTATTATTCTAGCCATGCAATTTAAGATTAAATCTAAATCACGTGTTGAAAAACAAAAATGACCCTATTATTTTTCACAAGGATCAACATGAAATAATCTTTCTGAACATCTTAAAAGTTCATCAATATGAGTATTATAAAGGGGTAGTTTTATATGGCTACTCCTTTTTCTTGGTCATGAAAAAGGACTTAAACTTCCATGCAACTCCGCATATAGATCTCCTTCAAGACATAGTTATGATAGAGTCTTTCTATCCTTCTTCCATATTTAGCAAGTGGTTATCCCTATGAACGAGCGGTAAGAACCCGCCTCAAGACGTAAGCAATCAGCGTAGATCCACAATTCATTGGTTCATTAATATACATAAGCTGAAGAAAAAACTCGCTATAGAAGGTTTCACTTTACCTCAATTTGTTTCAATTATTTTGACTTCTTGTTGTATTTCTGCAATCAGTCATGTTTGGTCTTTCTGCAAAAATGATAAATGATATCAGGCGTGTTGATTTTACAAAAATCAGGAATTCTTATTTGGTGTAATTTTTGAAAAACCCTGTATTTTCAGGACCAATTATAAAGATTGGAGCGGAGGCTTGCTCGACTCCCGCGGGAAAAGCGAGTAGATGAGACCCCGCAGCGTAGCGATTAAGGAACGGAGTCTAATGGCGCCACGTCCTGTGGCAACGACTCCGTGACCAACATCCTGTTGCCCCCAGCATTCGCCCGCAGGAAAGCGAGCAAGCCGGAGCGGAAATCAACGAATTCCTCTATTTTTATGGATTAAATTGGATAATCAACATGTCTGAAATAATATGAGAAAAACCTTCCATGTTTTATCCCTTCATATTCTCTTTTTATTGAAGCCACTGTAATAGCAAGAAATGCCTATCAAAATATCTGCTAGAAAAATTACGAGGTAGTATGCATAACCACCAAAAATGAAAAATAATCTAGTTTTATAAGAGCTATTGTAGAGAAGCTGTAGCATTCAATTTTCCATGAAAGATAGCTTATCTTGCTTTAACGGGCAGTAAGACCCCCATCTCAAGGTTTAGAGAGAAACGGGAAAGGTAGATGGGGGATTAACTGCCTCCTGCGCCCGATTGGTTCGGGCGAGTAGAATGTTGGTCATTTAGGTGTTGCCACAGTACGTGGCGTTTTTCACTTCCGTTCCTCTATTTCTGTGGGGGATGAAGAAAACCCCCGCTGATGGAAGCTTTACTTTATGAAGGCGAATGATTACGTTACCGGAGGGATACAAATGTCAAAAGTTTTAAATTATATCAACGGTGAATGGCTTGAAGGCTCATTAAAAAAATTTGTTCCAGTTGTTAATCCGGCCAATGGAAAAGTACTAGCAGAAGTGACACAGTCCTCAGATAAAGATGTTCACCAAGCAGTGCAGGCTGCCAAAAATGCACAAAAGCGATGGAGATTAGTTCCTGCTCCAGAACGAGCAGAGATTTTATATAAAGTGGCTCATTTATTAAAAGAGAGAAAAGAAGTCATTGCGCAAATCTTAACAAGTGAGATGGGAAAAGTCATTGATGAAGGACGGGGAGAAGTACAAGAAGCGATCGATATGGCGTATTACATGGCAGGGGAGGGACGCCGTTTATTTGGTCAAACCATCCCATCTGAACTTCGCGACAAATTTGCGATGAGTGTAAGAGTGCCAGTTGGTGTGGTTGGTATCATTACACCTTGGAATTTTCCGATTGCCATCGCGTCATGGAAATCCCTCCCTGCTCTCGTTTCTGGTAATGCAGTAGTTTGGAAACCAGCCACCGAAACACCCATGACTGCACAGGAATTTGTCAAGATTTATGAGGAAGCTGGTTTACCAAAAGGACTGATCAATCTTGTGAATGGTTCCGGTAGTGTTGTTGGTACCGCAATGGTTGAACATCCTGCTATTGACTTGATCTCATTTACAGGCTCTAACGAGGTCGGAAAGGTCATCAATGGACGTGCAGGTGAATTATTAAAACGCACATCGCTTGAAATGGGCGGGAAAAATGCTATTACCGTATTAGAGGATGCTGATTTGGATCTTGCTGTAGAAGGGATTTTATGGGGAGCATTTGGAACAGCAGGTCAAAGATGCACAGCCACGAGTCGAGTCATTGTCCACCAAGAGGTGAAAGAAGAACTTGAAAAAAAGCTGATTCATCGTATTCAAACTTTAAAATTGGGCGACGGTCTTGATGAAACAGTCAAAATAGGACCTGTGATCAATCAGGCAGCCTTAGAAAGAATTGATGGATATGTGAAGATTGGCCAAAAGGAAGGAGCAAAACTCCTAACAGGTGGCATTATCGTAACTGAAAAAAGCTTAGATAAGGGCAATTTCTATGCACCAACGATTTTCACAGATGTTACACCAGAAATGCGTATTGCGAAGGAAGAAATTTTTGGCCCTGTCATTTCCATATTACCAGTGAAGAATTTAGAAGAAGCCATTGAAGTGAATAACAGTGTAGAATTCGGTCTTTCTAGTGCTATTTATACAGTGGATGTCAATAAAGCTTATACGGCAATACGAGATTTAGACACAGGTATTGTTTATATCAATGCTGGAACGACAGGTGCTGAAATTCATCTGCCATTTGGGGGTACGAAAGGTACAGGAAATGGGCATAGAGATTCAGGTGTAGCAGCGTTAGATGTCTATACAGAGTGGAAGGCGGTCTATGTTGACTACAGTGGAAAATTACAACGGGCCCAAATCGACAATTACGAATCCACATAAAGTGAAACTTTAATCAGGAGGGTTCTTCATCCCCACTGAAATAGAGGAACGGAAGTGAAAAGCGCCACGTCCTGTGGCAACACCTGAGTGACCAACATTCTGGCCGCCCAAACCAATCGGGCGCATGCGGCAGTTGATCTCCCACCTAACTTCTTTTCTTTCGCTGAATTACTGACTGTTATGGCTAGATAAATAATCAAATAACCTGCAATCCGCCAATGGAATGCAGGTTATCTAATGTATGTAAGGGGTGCAGAACATGGAAAATTTAACGGTTGTTGGGTCGGGTGTCATGGGAAGAGGCATTGCCTACACAGCAGCAGTAAATGGTTTCAATGTTGTCTTAAATGATGTGCAGCAAGAAAATTTGGACAATGCTCAAATCTATATTGAAAAGGAACTGAACAAAAGTGCTGAAAAAGGGTATGTAACAAGTAAACAGGTTAAAACAGCGTTGGCAAACTTGAACTATACAACAGATTTAGTAGCTAGTGCTAGACAAGCAGATATCGTGATCGAAGCTGTTTTTGAATTAATTGACATTAAAATCGACGTTTTTAAAAAACTGGATCAAATTTGCCCCCAACATACCATTTTAGCGACTAATACATCAACGATGAGTCCAACAGAAATTGCTGCTCAAACAACTAGACCAGAAAAATGCGTCGCCATGCATTTCTTCAATCCAGTTCACAAGATGAAGCTTATCGAAATTATTCGAGGGCTTGAAACCTCAGATGACACATGCGCAAAAGTAAAAGAAGTTGGCGCGAGATTAAAGAAAGAAACAGTTGAAATCAATGAACACCCCGGCTTTGTCACAAGTCGGATGAATTGTCTTATTGGAAATGAAGCGATGAATATGTTAATGGAGGGATTAGCGTCTGTTGAAGATATTGATAAAGCCATCAAGCTAGGTCTAAATCATCCAATGGGGCCATTAGAATTAGCCGATTTAGTAGGTTTAGACGTTCGCTTACGCAATATGGAATATCTTTATCAAACTTTAGGCGAAAAATATAGACCTAGCCCCCTTCTGATTAAGTACGTGAAAGCAGGACGTTTAGGGCGCAAATCAGGTTCGGGATTTTACAATTATGAGAATTGATACAACGAAGGATGATTGGAGGCTCAGTTCATCGTGAAGATAGGAGATTGTGCAAAAAGAATATCTGCACAAGATGCTGTAAACATGATTCAAAACGGAGATCGTCTATTAGTTGGTGGATTCGGTATTTGTGGTACCCCTTTTACGCTCATCGATGTCATTGCTGAATCAGATCATGCTAGAGAGCTGACTATTATCAGTAATAATCTAGGGGAAACGGGGAAAGGACTTGGAAAATTATTAATCTCAAAACATATCAAAAAAGCAATTGGCTCCTATTTTACGACAAATCGTGATGCTGTTAAAGCATGGAACAAGGGCGAACTGGAAATCGAGTTGATCCCACAAGGTACACTTGCAGAAGCTATTCGTGCAGGCGGAGCAGGAATTGCTGGGTTTTATACAAAAACGGGAGTCGGAACAAAGTTAGCTGAAGGAAAAGAAGAAAGAGAGTTTGATGGAGAAACATATTTATTCATCAGAGGAATCCGAGCGAAAATTGCGCTGATCAAAGCAGATAAAGCGGATACAATGGGCAATTTAGTGTATGCAAAGACCGCACGTAATTTCAATCCAATGATGGCGACCGCAGCAGACTTAGTGATCGCAGAAGTGGATGACATCGTGGAAGCTGGTATGTTAGATCCTGAACAAATCGTTACACCGCACGTTTATGTTGATTATATCGTGCAAAATGATCGATATGAAAAAATGGGTGGTGAATATGTTGAGCGCGGCAAACATTGATCCATCATTCATTAAAAACAGGATAGCAAAAAGGGTGGCAAAAGAACTCCATGCGGGCTCAGTAGTCAATTTAGGCATTGGAATTCCATCGCTGATCCCCAATTTTCTTGATTCCAAAAGTCAGGTGTATCTTCAATCTGAAAATGGGCTTTTAGGTATGGGACCAACGCCTCCAAAAGAACAAATCGATATGGATCTAATAAGCGCGAGCAAACAGCCCGTCACATTAGGAATAGGCTCCTCTGTTTTCTCAAGTGCAGATTCATTTGCCATGATCCGTGGCGGACATATTGATATTGCGGTTATGGGAGCGCTTCAAATTAGTGAAAAGGGTGAAATCGCCAATTGGTCAGTGCCTGGTAAGGATATTTTAGGTGTTGGAGGGGCGATGGATTTAGTGGCAAGTGCGCAGAAAATTATTATCGCGATGACACATGCAACAAAAGATCATGTCCCAAAAATCATTCAAAGGCTTACCTATCCGATGAGCGGTATACGTACAGCAGATGTTATTGTGACAGATAAAGCTGTCTTTAAAATCAAAAATGATTCTTTCATTTTAGAAGAAATGGCAGCAGATTCATCTTTGGATGAAATCAAACGTTTAACCGATGCTCATTTTACTGTTTCAAAAAATCTTCAGACGATGCTAATAGATTGATAGTTGGGGGAGAAGAAAATGCCATATAAAAATATTATTGTAGAACAAAAAAGCGAGTTAGGTTTTATCCAAATCAATCGTCCTAAATTACGTAATGCTTTAGATTTAGAAACATTGCTTGAAATCGAAAAAGCATTAGATGAATGGAAATCTTATCAAAATTTGCATGTCGTGATATTTACAGGTGCCGGTAAGAAATCTTTCGCAGCAGGTGCAGATATGAAAGAATTAAACAAAAGAACAATGATCGAAGCGCTTCAACCTAATATGACTGCTACATTTCGCAAAATAGAGGAATATGATAAGCCGACCATCGCCGCTATCAATGGATTTGCTTTGGGTGGGGGCTTGGAATTGGCTCTTGCCTGTGATATTAGGGTTGCGTCTTTAAACGCAAAGATGGGATTGCCGGAAGTGGGGCTTGGCATTATCCCAGGGGCAGGTGGAACGCAGCGGCTTTCTAGAATCATTGGGAAAGGGAAAGCAATGGAACTTATTCTGACAGGTGAGATTATCACAGCAGAAGAAGCCAAAAACATAGGATTAGTAAGTGCGGCTGTACCGCAAACAGAATTGATGGCAAAAGCAAAAGAATATGCCCAAAAAATCAGTGTAAAAGGTCCCTTAGCTTTACGTTTAGCAAAAGCAGCAGTCAATCGCGGTGCAGACCTTGAAATGGCCACTGCTCTTTACTTAGAAAAGCTTTCCCAAACTATTTTGATGGAATCCAAAGATAAGCTAGAGGGAACGCAAGCATTTCTTGAAAAAAGACAACCACAATTTAAAGGAAAATAGGAGGTCTCTACGATGGATTTTACATTACCAGAGGATATTCAACTATTAAAAAAGATTGTTCATGATTTTGTACAACGTGAAGTTGAAAAAGTAGCAATGGAAATCGAAGAAAATGATGAGATCCCTAAGTCTGTTGTCGAACAGTCAAAAGAATTGGGATTGTTTGGACTGAGTATTCCTGAAGAATATGGTGGACTTGGACTCGATATGGTTGGAAAATGTGCGATCTATGAAGAATTAGGGAAAACGCATAATGGTTATACAACATTGATAGGAGCGCATACAGGGATTGGAACTGTCGGTATTGTTGAACTCGGCACAAAAGAGCAAAAGGAAAAGTATCTTCCTAGAATGGCAAGTGGAGAATGGATCGGTGCCTTTGCCCTAACAGAACCAAGTGCAGGGTCCAATGCAGCCAATTTAAAAACACGGGCAGAAAGAAAAGGCGAAAAATATGTGATTAATGGCTCCAAACATTATATTACCAATGCAGTTTGTGGTCATATTTTTACTGTAATGGCTGTTACAGATCCAAGTAAGGGAGCAAAGGGTATTACTTCTTTTATCGTTGAAAAAGATTTTCCAGGTTTTATTGTTGGCAATGTTGAGAAGAAGATGGGGCTTCGTGGGTCGCATTCTGCTGAACTATTCTTTGAAAATTTAGAGGTACCGGCGGAAAATGTTCTTGGCGAAGAAGGAAAGGGATATATCAATGCATTGAAAATTTTAGCCAATGGGCGTGCAGGACTTGCCGCGCGAAATCTCGGCTCCTGTGAAAAATTGCTTGAACACAGTTTAGATTATGCTAGGCAACGCGTTCAATTTGGCAAGCCGATATTCGAACAACAAGCAGTTCAACATATGTTATCCGATATGGCCCTTGAAATTGAGCTACTACGTTCGTTGACTTATCGTGTCGCATGGATGGCAGATCAGGGAAAAAGGGTTGTGAAAGAAGCAGCGATGGCTAAACTATATGGCTCAGAGGTATACAATCGAGTGGCCGATTTAGCCGTACAGATCCATGGAGGCATTGGCTATATGAAGGACTATCCAATCGAAAGATATTACCGAGATGCGAGAATTACTAAAATTTATGAGGGTACAAGCCAAATTCAAAAAAATATTATTGCGGGAGAACTAAAACGAGCATTTCTATAAGCCCTGTTTAGAGTGATGGGCGAATGTGAATAAACCGGGGAGGTGCTAGGATGGGAAAGGCAGTGATTATGGATGGTGTACGAACAGCGATTGGGCGCATGGGAGGATCGCTAAAGGATATTGATGTCGATTTTCTTTCAGAAAAAGTCATACGCGAAGCGATCAAAAGAAGTCATGTGAAGTCTGAAGAAATAGAAGAAGTTGTTTGGGGACATGCGAAACAAAGTTCAGATGTGCCAAATTTAGGGAGACTCGCTGCATTACGAGCGGAACTCCCTATTAATGTATCAGGTTATACGGTTCAGAGACAATGTGGATCAGGATTGCAAGCCATTAATAATGCTGCACAACAGATTATTTGTGGTATTTCAGATGTCATCATTGCCGGGGGTGCTGAGAGCATGAGTAATGCACCTTATTATTTACGAAAAGCAAGATATGGCTATGGGGCAGGAAATGCAGAGTTAGTCGACCCAAACACAGAAAGTCAACCTCGCGCACAACCTATTGAGAAATATGGAAATTTAACGATGGGGTTAACAGCTGAGAATCTGGCAGTTAAATATAATATTAGTAGAGAAGAACAAGATTATTTTGCACTTGAAAGTCAGGAAAAAGCAGCTACCGCGATAAAACAAGGAAATTTTAAAGCTGAAATTGTTCCTTTTGATATTAAAAGGAACAAACAAACCATTCAATTTGAGACCGATGAACATCCTCGCTCAACAAGTTTTGAAAAATTAGCTGCTTTAAAACCAGTTTTTAAAAAGGACGGAACAGTGACAGCTGGTAATTCTAGCGGACGTAATGATGGGGCCGCGGCACTGGTTTTGATGTCAGAAGAAAAGGCACTAAAAGAGGGATTACATCCAAGACTTCGGATAATAGCGCAGGCATCTGTAGGTGTACCACCCGAAATTATGGGGATTGGTCCGGTACCTGCAACATTAAAAGTATTAAGAATGGCAGGACTATCATTAGATGATATGGATCTCATTGAATTGAATGAGGCCTTTGCCGCACAATCTCTCGCTGTTTTAAGAGAATTAAATATTGATCAGAAAAAAGTAAATGTAAATGGTGGGGCCATTGCATTAGGTCATCCAATAGGGGGAACGGGGGCTATTTTGACCGTCAAAATAATGCATGAACTCGAAAGAAGAGGCGGGCGATATGGATTGATCACTGCTTGTATCGGCGGAGGTCAAGGAATTGCTACCATTGTTGAAAATTTAAGAGTCTGATCATCGGAGGATGAAAATATGGAAAAACCACGAATTCTTCAGATTCTCTCTATGTATCACCCAAATGGGGAAAAGATTTTACAACAGAATGCAGAAGTCATCAGAACGGATCAATATGACATTGCGTGTTTATGCGAGCTTGTCAAAAATGTTCAAGGGATTGTCCTTCGAGCGCCAGCAAAAGTTACGAAGAAAATAATTGATGCAGGTCCGAATTTAAAGGTGATTTCAGGTGCAGGTGTTGGACTGGATAATATCGATGTGGAGTATGCTACAACAAAAGGCATTCCTGTATTACACGCTCCTGCAGTCAATAAAACTTCTACCGCAGAACATGCTGTTATGCTGATTCTCGCCTTAGCAAAATCAGTATTGCCATTTCATGAACAGTTGAAGAACGGTCATTACGATGCTCGAATTTCAATTCTGTCCAGAGAAGTAAAAGGAAAAAAGGTTGGGTTAATCGGATTTGGCAATATTGCACAAGAAGTCGCCAAAATATTAAAAATGGGTTTTGAAATGGATGTTACTGCATGGGTCCGTACCTATAAATCGGAAAAACATCAACTTGCACATCAGATGGGTATCCATATTCATACGAATATAGAAGAGGTCTTCAAGGATAGTGATTTTATTTCAATACATCTGCCATTAACAGATGAAACAAGAATGTTGATTGATCAAAAGCTTTTATCCATTATGAAACCCTCTGCTTATCTTATCAATACAGCACGGGGTGCAATTATTCATCAAGAGGATTTATATAATGCACTGAAAAATGGTAAAATAAGGGGAGCAGGTCTTGATGTGTTCGACCCAGAGCCACCTGATCAACATTTACCACTTTTGAGATTGCCAAATGTAATTGTTACGCCACATGTTGCAGGAACGACAGTGGAGAGCAATCAGATAATGGCTTCGACAGTTGCAGAAAATGTCTTAAAAATATTACAGGGAAAGCCATCACAATATATTGCAAATCCAGAAGTGCTAAAAAATGAAACGAGTATAGGAGAATGATGATGGATCACTATTCAATAGCTTTAATTCCAGGGGATGGAATCGGTGTAGATGTTGTGAGAGAAGGAACAAAAGTATTAAATACTGTTAGTGAACTACATGGAGGTATTTCATTTGATTATAAGGAATTCGATTGGAGTTGTGAATACTATGCCAAACACGGTCGAATGATGCCTGAAGATGGTTTGGAACAATTGAAAGATTTTGACTCGATTTTTCTTGGAGCTGTTGGGTATCCAGGCGTACCAGACCATGTATCATTATGGGGATTACTATTGCCAATAAGGAGACAATTTGAACAGTATATCAATTTACGTCCTGTAAGATTGTTACAAGGGATTCAATCTCCATTGGCAGGAAAAACTTCTAAGGATCTCGATTTTATCGTTATTCGAGAAAATAACGAAGGAGAATATTCCAATATTGGTGGGCGGATTTATGAAGGTACGGATGCGGACATGGCCATCCAAAACAGTGTTTTCACGCGAAAAGGGGTGGAAAGGGTATTAAGATACGCTTTTGATCTGGCGCAAAAACAGGGAAAAAGGAAGCATGTTACGGCAGCAACAAAATCGAACGGCATCAATCATACGATGCCTTTTTGGGATGAATATGTCAAGAAGATCAATCAAGAATATCCGGATGTGACGAGTAATATTGTCCATATCGATGCGTTAGCAGCCTTTTTCGTAAGTAAACCAGAAACAATGGATATCGTTGTAGCCTCCAATCTATTTGGGGATATTTTAACAGATCTAGGAGCGGCAATTGTTGGAGGATTGGGTATTGCCCCTTCTGCCAATATCAATCCTGAGAAAAAATATCCATCCATGTTTGAACCAGTGCATGGATCTGCTCCTGATATAGCCGGAAAAGGTATCGCCAATCCACTCGCGTCGATTTGGTGTACAAGCATGATGCTCGATCATCTTGGACATCCAGAATCCGCGAAAGCAATCATTCTTGCAATGGAAGAAGTCATTCAAGAAAAATTTGTAACGCCAGATCTCGGTGGACATGCAACGACTGAGCAAGTGGGCAATCGTATCTGTGAAAAATTGAAAACACGATTGAAATAGAAATTTGTCTTACTTTAACAGGCAGTAAGAGAAGCCAACTGCCTGTTAAAGCCCGACTGGTTCAACTAACACCTAGGGGGAGAAAAAATCCTCCTGGGAGAAGTTTCACTATGCCCCGCATGAACAGGTGGTAAGTTGCCATATCAAAATTCAGATTTAACAGATTTTTGGACAGGTCGTTTTACAATTGCATGGAAGGGAGAAGAGATTCGAATGACAGAAGAAAAATATTCTTATTTAGAACCGCCGAATGAAGCGGATATACCAGAAGAATTACAACAAGAATTCAATGAAGCGATTAAGGCACAAGAAGAACAACAAGGTTTTTTCAATCATTTATCTTGATTCAGCAGAAGACACCCACCCTCAATAGGTGCTGAGATGAATGCTTGTTTTTCCTTATTCAGCGGGTGTACAAATGTCTGCTGAATCAAGATAAAGCCTCCGGCGGATGTCACGGATTTTGAAGGGAGCTTTTCGAGCAAGCTCGAAAAAATCCGGACGCAATTACGCTGGAGGCGTAATTGATTCAAGGTCTTACCATTGAATGCACGACAATATAAAGGATTTTTGGCATTTAAACAGTCTTTGTTCGATCCACAAACTTGTTATTTGAGCAATATCGATAAGGAAATGATGGGGCTTGTTGTATCCTCTACAAATTGCTGTAATTATTGCTTAACAACACATGGTGACGCATTGCGTGGTCTCACCAAAAATCCAGCATGGATGGATAAACTTACTTATAATTATCGGTCAGCTGAGCTAACAGAAAAGCAGCGCGCTTTATGTGATTACGCTTATCGAGCGACCAAAAATGTAGCTGAACTGACAACAGAAGAAGTCGATCGATTACGGTCAGTTGGCTTCAATGATCACGAAATCTTAGAAGCAGCATTCGTTGTTGGTTTCTTCAACTACACAAATCGCTGGGTCAGTACAATTGGAGCAATCCCGAATCCAGGACATTATTCGCATAATCGATAAATCATTTTGACGAAAAATAAGCGCGGTGTACCTCTGAATTGGCAAATGAAAACATGAGGGACACAAAAGGGCGTTGAATAGGTGTTTTTTTCTCTTATAATAAATAGGGAAGGATGGAAATAATTTATAGGTCCATATATTATGGAAAAATATATATAAAATTGAAATGCATGTCCCAATCGCCCCGTACCTAGTGTTTCGGAGAGTTTATTCGCTCTCACAGGATTTATTCGCTCTCACAGGATTTATTTGCTCTCACGGAGGATTAATTCGCTCTCACGGAGGACTTATTCGCTCTCATGGAGAGTTTATTTGCTCTTTCGGAGAGTTTATTCGCTCTCACAGGATATATTCGCTTTTTCCGCGGGACATTGGATTGTCTTCAACGAAGTATATTCATTGCATGAAGGAAACGAGCTAGCCGCAATAAGGAGCTACATAAATGGAGCTAAAAATACATGACTTTTTAGAATTATGCCCAATCTATCACCTGTTTTTTCCCTAATCAACATGCCTAGATATTTAAATCAATATCACAATAATAAACGAGGTGGCTATCAATGTATAAGACCAAGACAAAGGAAACGGATCATGATGTAATGGAGCTACTGGATCAAATTGAAAATCCAAGAAAGCGTGAAGATAGTTTTCACATGCTAGCTATTTTTCAAGAGGTCACACAGCTTCAACCGAAAATATGGGGGAAAGATATTATCGGGTTCGGAAGTTATCATTATCGTTATGATAGTGGTCGTGAGGGGACAGCTCCATTAACAGGATTTGCAGCTCGAAAAACGAAATTTTCTCTATATTTATCAATGAAAGAACATAAGAAAAGCGCCTTTCTCGAAAAATTAGGAAAATATAAAGCCGGCAAGGGCTGCGTTTATGTCAATAAATTAGCAGATATAGATATCGAAGTATTAAAGCAAATGATTCAGGAATCTATGGAATTTTCTAAAAAGCAACATGTAGATTAAAGTTTAAAAATCCTTCTGGTTTTTGTATCCTAACAAAAGAAGGAGTGAAAGGAATGCAATTTCATACAACAAAATCATTTGTTTTGGCATCTGCATCGCCACGTCGAAAGGAAATTTTTGCTCGATTCCATATACCGTTTGAAATCGTGACATCTGATGTAGAAGAAACAAGTGTCCAAGCATCTGAAGCATCACAATATGTCACAGAGGTAGCCTTATTAAAAGCGCGAGATGTTAGGGAAAAATCACCTGGAAGCGTCATTATTGGGGCAGATACAATTGTTGTGAAAGATCATCAATTACTTCATAAACCAACAAGTCATGATGAAGCTATATCTCATCTTCGCTCACTCCTAGGTACATCTCATCAAGTGTTAACAGCTGTTGCTATTATTGATGAAAACGGCATAGAAACAACTTTTGTGGAGACGACAAAGGTGATTTTCAAAAATGTTTCGGATGAACTATTAGAAGCTTATGTAGCAACCGGCGACCCATTTGACAAAGCGGGTGGATATGGGATCCAAACGGATGGTATTTTTTTGATTGATCGAATTGAAGGAGATTATTTAAATGTAGTCGGCCTGCCATTAGCATCATTATATGAGCAACTTATCGCTAGAAAACTTATTTTTTTATAATCGGGTTCATTTCATCATGCAGAATCTAGATGAAAACACGAACGTTCCCTATAAATATGGATATCAATATTCAGATTTGTATGTTCCGTAAGCCCGAAATATAAAAAATACCTTTTCGGTACGCTCGATGAATAGCCAACTATCTGAAATTTTTTTCGGATAGTTGACTATTTTGCACAAGTCGCTTGGATGTTTTTTGACTAAGGCATGTAATCATTTAAAAGTTCTGGCTAATGATAGATTGGTAAATTGGGGAGCTCGCTGAATAGCTTCACGAGGTACTGATAGAAATCAATCCCGTTTTTTTGCTTTCATATTTGGACACGTCCTCTCGTTTGTTCTATCATATTAATTTAACTCGAGTGTGTCCATACATCTATACTACATTCACTATATTATAACTTGATAAAGTTGCACATATTATAAAAATATACATTACTGTATAAACGAGTATTTTACATTATAGAAGTAAGGAGGAAAATATATGAAGAAAACAATGCTTGGTTTCTCTTTAATATTATCAGCTTCAATCGCATTAGCGCCTATTATCAATGGAATTATGGAATATGTTTTAAGTTATGATGGGCCCCAAAAGAAATGGTTTTTAACATATTTTATCAAAAACCATCACTTGCAATACTTAATTTTGTTTTTACTAGGGATTTGGATAATAGGTTTGTTTATTTTATGTAAGGAATATATTAAAAATGATAAATAGACGTTATTTCTAATACTGTATCTTTGCTAAAACAATCAATAAAAAATCTCCATTTATAATTAAAATCCAATTTCTTAAAATTAGAAATTGGATTTTTTGATATATATTTTTGGAAGTAGAGGGTTCAAACAGTAATTCCGTTAATTTTGGTCAATATATGATACTTCAATTTTCAATAATTTAAGGGTTGTTAAACCACTCATAGAACTCAACTATTTTCAGTTGCAATAAATTGTAAATATAGTTAAAATGTAAATATATAGTTAATTGTTATAAATAATTGGAAATATCTAAATGGCAAATATTTAGGTAAATCATTAGTAGCAGGAACTATATAAGACTGGAAAGGAGGGAAAATGCTGATAGGTGCTTGACTTTCGAAATTGAAGTACGTTTTTTTTACTTTTTATTTATCGTAATGTATTGCGCTATGATTTTTATTTGCTTTGAATTAATTAAACACATACAAACATTAAGACATAATTTTGATATTAAGTAGGTTCCTTATGACTAAGTAGGTTGGGAGAGATGAAGTTGAAAAAAGTTTTAGTATCAATAAGTAGCATAATCATTTGTTGTAGTCTTTTTATTGGTAATTTTGGAATTACTGTCTCAGCAGCATCACCTTTAACTAAAGATGATCCAAATTGGAGTTATGTTAATGACAATGGAATTGAAATTAATGAAGAACAGTATAAGAATCTGATTTCTCAGGGATTTGAACCTATAGATATTCAAATCATGAGCCAAGAGGCTTTTGATTTAAATAAAGATATTCAAGCGACAGAAGTTTCAGAAACTGTTAAGTATATCAAAACTACTGCTGTGTACGATAAAGGCACTGTCGCTTCCTCAAGTGCTCAACCGACAACGTTTGTAAACACAGAATTAACCGAAGAAGAAGCGAATAAAGAGGTTAAAGAATTTAAAAAATTACAATCTCAAGGTGGGATTTCAACTTTTGGAACTGAAACAGGAGTCGATTCTACAAGCTATAAAAAATTAACAGTAACAATTTCAAAATTATCAACTGGAAGATACCGTTCAAATACTACTTTAAATTGGCTAACAATACCTAAAACTAGGAAAATGGATGTTATAGGTGCTTCAATTAGATATCCAGATTTTTGGAACGTTGATCACTCAAAGAGGGGCGGAACACAATATTATAAATCAGATGCATATGATTCATACGGTAATTATTTTCCAAACTATGACTCTGACACTATTCAATATTCGGCTAGTAGTGGAAATTGGGTGAATAATTCATTTTCCGGAGCTGCGCTAGTACAAAATTTAAAAGATGATTATAAATATGGAGGAAAATATTGCAATCTAGTTAATTTAAGACATAATTCTTGGTTTGATTTTACATTTGCAAATAAAAATTATGATTATAGTACAGTAAATATTAAGGGGGCTTTTACACATCAAATAACTAGTGAGGTAATATCGATAGATGGATTCACATTTGAGTATGGTAAAGTCCCTTCTATCCAATTTAAAATGGGTAACAAAGGAGATAGCTATGATAATGAATTAAACGCAATTGCATATATAAATAAGTAAACTACCTACCTATTAACGTACAACAATTTGAACTCATAAGCCTCATAAATGCCATAGATGGCGTCTATGAGGCTTATTTATATAATTAATAATTAGTAAACTTCAATTTAAACTATTTCACTATTTAAACACAAATAACGAAATAATAATATAACGAATCAATTTCATAAATCATTTTCTTTTTAAAAAATACGAACATTTAAGAATAACTAATTTTGATAGTTGTGGAGCGGAAGACGGCGATTCCTACGGGAAAAGCTTGAGCTGAAAGCCCCGCAGGAACGTAGTGACGAGGAGATTGAAGCCAAGCCCGTGGAAAGCGCCGTCTGGAGCGGAACAAAAACTTCTGAATATTAATGTTCATGTTGATTCGAAATGTTCGTGTTTTTCATCTAAATTTTGCATTATGAAATTGATTCAACATAATAGTTAATAAAAGATTTGAACCTCCCCCCTAATTTTTGTGGAACAACCTCTATGAATGATTTGCTCCACATTCCCAAGTAGGCGATCAAAGGCTCTTTTTACTTTGACGGGCTACTTGGGACGTGGAACACTCCAAAATGGAGGTTGCGCAGAAAAAAATAAACTTTTGTGTGTCCAGAAACTTGACGTAGATCCAAAAGTTTGAACATGAGGAAAAGATAAATTACCTTACGCTTTCAACTATTATGATGGCCATATTGGTACTAAAATTTTTACCGGATAAGCTAAGTTTCTATGTATGGAGTTTTATATTAGCAATGATAATAGGAAATGCAATATTGAAATTCAAGAAAAAAATAATTCATAAATACTTCTAGATTATGATCTTATTTTTATTTACATAAAACGATTCTTTTGTTTCCATTATTGTTCAATCCTTTATCCAATCTATAACATAGATAAGGGATTTTTTAATGCATCCATTCACTTAGTAAAAGAACCAATTATTTTTTGTTCATACTTTCTCCATTTGACTCCTCAAACTATCCCACTAAAATAAAACAATTCATGAATAACAGCATACTCCATTTCATATGATGCATGTAGTCCTACTACTTTTGGCCAACAGACCAAATAGCCAAGTTTATCTATAGAACTGACTAAGAAGTACCTGTTTCAATCGGATTCATAAGGATTTACTCGATGTCAGATGTATAGAACACAATATTTTTTACTCCATTTATGGATTGGAGCGGAGTGGTGCCTGAGTCCATGCATACGCATCTCCTTCGTGCGGTGTTAATTCAGGAAGTAAATTTAATGTCCCGTGGAAAAGCTAAGCAACCTGTAGTTATGGATCATATTGGATAGTTCATGAACTTTACTCCATATCATTTTAAAGATTGACTCCATTTTTGCGTTGAAGATGATATGTATTCTTTGGGACAAACTCTCTTTTTTCAGTCACTGGCTATGAAGTTAGTCGAATTTTCTCAGGATGAAAAGGAAACCATCTAAAATCCTCCGATCATCCGACATTCATTCCTTTTTAAGTCGAGAGAGATTGGATAAAGAGGAAACCCTCAATCAAAATAATCATTTATTTCTTTGGACAAAGGATAAATGCAGCTAAAAGAGAAGTGTATGGCATCGGACTTCCATAACGAAGGGTGTAAAGAGTAGGAAAGTTATATTTGTGCAGTGGAATAAGGTATTTCTTTTCTTAGTAACAATGGTTATGCCAAGTGGAGGGAACAACGAAATGTATGGAAAGATAAAAAGATTGATAGATTTTGTATTATCCACGTGCAGTTTAATTGTTTTATCACCCTTATTTGTCGTGTTAATACTAGCGATAAAACTCGATTCTAAAGGGCCTATCCTTTTTAAGCAAAATCGTATGGGCATTCATCAGTCGCAATTTAAAATCCTAAAATTTCGAACAATGAAAATCGACACACCACAGGATATTCCAACACATCTTCTCAAGAACCCAGATCAATACATGACGCGGATAGGAAAATTTTTAAGAAAAAGCTCGTTGGATGAGCTACCTCAGGTTTGGAATATTTTGATCGGACAAATGAGTATCATTGGTCCACGTCCAGCATTGTGGAATCAATACGATTTAATAGAGGAACGAGAAAAATATAGTGCTAATAGTGTGAAACCAGGTTTAACAGGTTGGGCACAGATTAATGGGAGAGATGAGCTACCTATTCATGTTAAAGCAAGATTAGATGGTCAATATGTAGAAAGAATGGGCTTTAGGATGGATGTGACATGCTTCTTTAAAACGATCCTATATATTGTAAAACGTGAAGGCATTGTCGAAGGAAGCACACAGGCAAACAATGACATCGAAATGACAGATCGAATAGAGGTAAAGCCGCATTTCATACCAATCAACAAGGAGGATTAGAGGCTGATGAAATTACTAGTCATTTGCCAATACTATTATCCAGAGCCCTTTCGAATTACGGATATTTGTGAGTCGCTAGTAGGAAAAGGACATGATGTGACCGTTTTGACAGGTCTTCCAAATTACCCAGAAGGAATAGTGGTAAAAGAATATCGTAAGGGGAAAAAAAGAGCTGAACTCATCAATGGGGTAAAGGTTATCCGAAATTTTGAAATAGGGAGAGGCAGCGGGAAATATCGATTATTCATGAATTACTTAAGCTTCACGCTTTCGGCATCTTTCAAAACACTGCTATTAAAAGAAAAGTTTGATCGAATTTTAGTATACCAGCTTTCCCCTGTCACAATGAGTATTCCAGCTATTATTTATAAGAAAAAATATCAAACGAAAATTTTGCTCTATTGTTTAGATTTATGGCCTGCTAGTTTATCTGCTGGAGGAATTAGAGAAAATTCGATTGTTTATAAACCATTTTTAAAAATGTCGAAGTGGATTTATAACTCTGTAGATGCTATCGCTGTTACTTCTTGCATGTTTAAAGACTATTTTAAAACAACTTTTGAAATGGATATCGATCAAATCGATTACCTTCCTCAATATGCTGAAGATGTGTATTTGGAGGTGGAAGAAAATAGGGAGCACAATCGTTTCCATTTAGTTTTTGCTGGTAATATTGGTGACATGCAAAGTGTAGAAACTATCATCAAAGCTGCACATCTATTACGTGAATATCAAGATATTATTTTTCATATTATTGGAGATGGCTCAAGGCTTGAAGAATGCCAATTACTGAGCCAAGCATTAATGTTACACAATGTGATCTTTTATGGCAGAAGGCCTATCACAGAAATGCCGAAGTTTTATAGCATGGCAGATGCGATGCTTATTACCTTAAAAAATAACCAGGTAATATCCTATACACTTCCGGGTAAAGTACAGTCCTATATGGCTGCTCGTAAACCAATAATTGGCGCCATCAACGGGGAGACAAGCCGTGTCATAAAAGAAGCTAACTGTGGATTTTGTTGCCCTGCTGAGGATGAAAAAGAATTGGCCAATATGATTCTAAAGTTTTGTCAAAGTCATGAAAAAGAATGGATGGGTGAAAATTCCTACGCTTATTATACGAAACATTTTCGTAAGGAAAATTTTCTATCATCTTTAGAATCATCCATATTCAAGTTGGGGGGCTAAAAATGTTCAAAGCAAAAACATTGCTGATCACAGGGGGTACTGGTTCTTTTGGGAATGCAGTGATGAGAAGGTTTCTAAATACGGATATAAAAGAAATTCGTATTTTTTCTAGAGATGAAAAAAAGCAAGATGATATGAGAAAAATCTATAAAAGTGAAAAACTCAAATTCTATTTAGGAGATATTAGAGATTTAGCGAGTGTAAAAGATGCCATGCACAATGTCGATTATATTTTCCATGCAGCAGCATTAAAACAAGTACCATCCTGTGAGTTTTTTCCACTTGAAGCCGTTAAAACCAATGTAATAGGAACGGACCATGTTTTAACAGCGGCCATTGAATTTGGTGTTCGGAAGGTGATATGCCTATCTACCGATAAAGCAGCCTACCCGATCAATGCGATGGGCATTTCTAAGGCGATGATGGAAAAAGTATTTGTAGCAAAATCTAAAACAGTCAACTCAGAGCAAACACTTATTTGTGGAACTAGATATGGGAATGTGATGGCATCACGAGGATCGGTTATTCCTTTATTTATCGAACAGCTTAAAAGTGGACAACCGTTGACGGTGACAGATCCAAGCATGACCAGGTTTTTGATGAATTTAGAAGAGGCAGTAGAACTAGTGGTTTTTGCATTTTACCACGCGGATGCAGGAGATATCTTTGTCCAAAAATCACCGGCGAGTACAATAGGCGATTTAGCACAAGCAGTAAAAGAACTTTTTCATGCCGAAAATGACATCAAAGTGATTGGCACACGCCATGGTGAGAAACAGTATGAAACACTTCTGACAAAAGAAGAATATATTGTCGCTGAAGATTTAGGAGGATTTTTTAAGGTCCCTGCAGACCAAAGAAATCTGAATTACGATAAATACTTTATTGAAGGTAGTCAAAAACTCACAAAAGTAGAAGAATACAATTCTAATAATACACATATTTTAAACATTGATGAAATAAAAGAGAGATTATTAAAACTGGATTATGTGCGAAATGAGTTGAAAAAATGGAACAGTGAAATTCATATACTCAGATAAAAGGTGGAATGAATAGATGAAAATTCTTGTTACAGGAGCTAAGGGATTTATAGGGAAAAATCTGATTGCTGAGTTAAAAAATAAAGGCTTTACCGATATTTTCGAGTACACAAGAGAAAGTGATCCCTCTTTACTTGATCAGTATACGAAAGAATGTGATTTTGTTTTTCATCTAGCAGGTGTGAATAGACCGAAAAATGAAAAAGAATTTTTAGAGGGGAACTACCATTTAACGGATCATTTATTAAAAAAGCTAAAAAAATATGAAAACAAAGCGCCAGTTCTTTTTACTTCTTCCATTCAGGCTGAACAAGAGAATCTTTATGGAAAAAGTAAGAGAGTAGCGGAAAATCTATTATTGGAATATTCCTCGAAGACAGGTGCAGAGGTTTATATTTACCGTCTTGCGAATGTATTTGGCAAATGGAGTAAACCCAACTATAACACAGTCATCGCAACATTCTGTCATAATATCTCAAGAAATATAGATATTCAAATTAGTAATCCAGATGCAGAACTCACTCTATGTTATATCGATGATGTAATCGATGAGTTCTTAAAGCTGCTAGCAGGGAGGGTGAATGCTCAAGATCATTTCTGTGCTATACCTATAGCCTATAAAGTGAAGCTTGGAAAATTAGCAGAGCTTATAAAGAGTTTCAGAGAAAGTAGAAAGAATTTGACGATTCCCAATATGGAGGATGCATTAACGAAAAAGCTTTACAGTACGTATTTAAGTTTTTTACCTGAAAAAGAATTCTCATACCATTTGAAAATGAATGCAGATCATCGAGGCGCATTTACAGAATTTTTAAGAACACCCGAAAGAGGCCAAATTTCCGTCAATATTTCAAAGCCAGGCATAACAAAAGGAAATCACTGGCATCATACGAAAAACGAAAAATTCTTAGTGGTGAGTGGCGAAGGACTGATCCGTTTTAGAAAACTGGATTCACATGAAATCATTGAATATCGAGTAAGTGGAGGAAAACTGGAAGTTGTGGACATCCCCACTGGCTATACACATTCCATTGTCAATGTGGGCGACAGGGATCTAGTAACCGTTATGTGGGTAAATGAATGCTTTGAACCTGACAAACCGGATACTTACTTCCTGGAGGTTTAATGAATGAAGAAATTGAGTGTCATGACTGTTGTTGGAACTAGACCCGAAATCATTCGATTGTCTGCTGTTATTCGTAAATTAGAAGAGTCCGATGCTATTGAACATACGCTTATACACACAGGTCAAAACTATGATTATGAGTTAAATGAAGTATTTTTCCATGATTTTAACTTGAAAAAACCCGACTATTTCTTAAATGCAGCAGCAGGTACGCCGGTTGAAACGATTGGCAATATTTTAGCGAAAATCGATCCTATTCTAGAAGAAGTAACACCAGATGCCTTTCTGGTTCTAGGTGATACCAACAGTTGCTTATGTGCCATTGCCGCGAAAAGAAGGCATATCCCTATTTTTCATATGGAAGCTGGAAATCGATGCTTTGATCAGCGCGTACCCGAAGAAACAAATCGGAAAATTGTCGACCATATAGCTGATATTAACTTAACCTATAGTGATATAGCTAGAGACTATTTGTTGAGAGAAGGATTACCTGCTGACCGAATTATTAAGACAGGTAGTCCCATGTTTGAAGTCCTCCATTCAAGAGAAGAGGATATTAAAAATTCAAACATGCTAGAAGAATTAGAGCTTGAAGAAGGAAATTATTTTGTGTTATCAGCCCATAGAGAAGAAAATATAAACTCAGAAACAAACTTCCTAGAATTAGTAGAAAGCATCAATGCAATGGCGACAATCTATCATCTTCCTATTATTTTTAGCACACATCCCAGAACAAGAAAGAGGATTGCGGCAAAAAAGGTTCCTTTTCATCCACTCGTAAAAACAGTAAAACCATTGGGCTTCAATGATTATGTAAAGCTTCAAATAAAAGCAAAGGCTGTTTTAAGTGATAGCGGAACAATCAGCGAGGAATCATCCATATTAGGATTTAAAGCACTTAATATAAGACAAGCTCATGAAAGACCTGAAGCGATGGAAGAGGCTTCCGTTATGATGGTCGGTTTAAAAAAGGAGCGGATCTTACAGGGCTTATCTATTTTAGAAACTCAAAAGCAACATACGCTTTATCCTGTGACCGATTACGAAATCCCGAATGTATCTGATAAAATACTTCGACTCATCTTATCTTATACAGATTATGTGAAACGAGTTGTTTGGAGGACCAATGGATGAAGAAAATATTGCAGATTAACTCTGTTTGTGGGATTGGTAGTACAGGCCGAATCGCGACAGATATTCATCAGTTACTACTTGAACAAGGATATGATAGTTACATCGCATATGGTAGAGATTCAACGATACAGGATGAAAAAATCATTAGGATAGGGACGAAGTATGATAATTATGCGCATGTTGCTTTGACACGTATATATGATCAGCATGGGTTCGGATCCAAAAAAGCAACAAAAGATTTTATTAAAAAAGTAGAAAAACTAAATCCAGATATTATCCATTTGCATAACATTCATGGATATTATATCAATATTGAAATGTTATTTGACTATTTGAAAGAAGCAAATAAACCTGTTATTTGGACTCTCCATGATTGTTGGGCAATTACAGGCCACTGTGCGCACTTTGATTATATTCAATGTAGAAAATGGCAAACCGGATGCGGGTATTGTCCGCAGACAAGCTCATACCCATCTAGCTATATTTATGATAATTCTAGTGAAAATTATATAAAAAAGCAGGAAACATTTACAGGGGTGAAAAGCTTAACAATCGCGACTCCGTCAAAGTGGCTTGCAAATCTAGTGAAAGATTCTTTTTTAGGAGCATATCCTATAAAAGTTATCAATAACGGGATTGATCTAGCAGCTTTTAAGCCTACTAAAAGTGATTTTCGAAAAACTTTTAATTTAGAGGACAAGTTCATCATTTTGGGCGTTGCGAATGTATGGAATGCTAAAAAAGGATTTGACTACTTTATAGAGCTTTCAAAAAGAATTAGCCTCAATACAGTCATTGTTTTAGTAGGGCTAACACCAAAACAAATGGAGAAGCTACCCAAAAACATCATTGGCATACGCAATACTCGAAATGTTCAGGAACTAGCCAAAATCTATTCAGCTGCAGATGTTTTTGTCAATCCGACATTAGAAGAAGTGATGGGAACAACGAATATAGAAGCGTTAGCATGTGGAATACCTGTCATTACATTTGATGCGGGAGGTTGCTCGGAGAATTTGAATGACCAATGTGGCATAGTAGTTGAAAAGGAAAATATGGACGCTTTAAATAAGGCAATTGAAACCGTATATAACAACGGAAAACCTCTCTACATGCACCATTGTATAAAAAGAGCAAAATTATATAAAAAAGAAGATCGATTTAACGAATATATTTCCACTTATACAAATGTTACGTGAATAGTGTTTCTGTAAAAAGAAGGTGATTCGATCATGTATTATGCCGTTTATGTTTTAGGACTGATTTTTTCCTTTATAAATGGTAGGAGTAAAATCCTTTTTATGCTATTTTTCATTTCTTTAGCATGTTTAGCGTTCTTTCGATATGGAGTAGGTCCGGATTATTTTGCATATGAATATTTATTTAATCGCTTAGATGAATCACCTATTCATGAATTTTCGTTTGGTTTAGATCAACAAGAAATTCTCTTTCGACTTTTTGGGTCCTTGTTAAAAAGTATAGGTTTTTCTTATCAACAATATCTTATGGTTATTGCCATGATCAACTTGTACTACATTAGCAAAATATGCAGGAAATATAGTGAAAATCCAACACTTTCGCTTTTTCTTTATTTTTGCTTTTATTATTTTGTATGGACATTTAGCGGATTAAGGCAAGGAATGACTTTAGCGATAGGTATATATTATTTACTCCAGTGTATCGAGAAAAATAAATTCTTGAAACTTATCATCATCACGATAGTATTATCTTTTGTTCACACCTCTTCCATTATATTAATACCACTATATTTAGTTTCTAAAATTCATTTTAAGAAAAAAACACTTATTTATTTTGTATTATTTAGTATTTTTATCTCGCTATTACCTGTTGGTGCTTTTATCCAACGTTTGGCTTGGATCCCCTTTATGGATCGGATTTTACCCTACACAGCATTCAGTAATGGGCTCAATAATATTTTTGATTTTCAAAGTACGATTCGAATTATTTTTTTATGTATTATTTTTTTCTATTACGATGCTTATACATCCAAAGGTGGATACTCAAAACGAATCATCAATGTCTATATCATCAGCTATTGCTTCTATTTTTTATTGAAATTCTCTGAAATTACTGCAGCAAGAATAGCGCTCTATGGAGGGCTTTTGAATATTATTCTATTAGCAAATTTTTATTATTTATATAAGGATCAAGTGAACAAATTAATTTATGCAATCTGCTTGATCGCTTTAAGTGCTCTTTATTTAACCAAGGAGTTGAATTCTTTAGAAAAACTAACAGGGCTAGATTCTGTAGATTCTTTCCAAACACCGTATACAAATATTTTCCACAAAAATGATTACTATTTTAAAAACAGATATATCGATTTTCTAGATGAATAAGAACAAGGGGTCATTTTAAATGAAAATTAGTGTCATTATTCCTGTATACAATGTTGAGGAGTATCTAACACAATGTATTGAAAGCGTCTTGATGCAATCTTATGATAATAAGGAAATTTTGCTGATCAATGATGGCTCAACAGATGGAAGTAAAAGCATATGCGAAAATTATGTGGAAAATTATACTTTTATCAAACTGATCAATAAAAAAAATGAAGGTTTATCGGAAGCAAGAAATGATGGCATTTTAAATGCTTCAGGAGATTACTTACTATTTTTGGATTCTGATGATTTTTGGTCAGAAGATTTCTTAAGTGATGTAGTAAAGATACTAAAAAAATATAAGGATCTAGATTTTCTGTTTTTTAGATATAAAAATTTTTACCAGCAGAAAAATATAATAGTAGATTCTCACTTAAATATGAATGAAGAACTGACGAAAGCAGATGGTCCAACATTTCTAAAACATATTTTTACGCATAATCCAGGATTCAATTGGTTTGCTGTTCTTTACCTTATTAAAAGAGACTATATCATTCAGCATCAATTGTTTTTTGAAAAAGGAAAGAAGTACGAGGATATGCTATGGACCCCTCAAATTTTTTTAAAGGCAAAGAGCATAACATATGTTGATAAATCTGTATACGTCTATAGACGAGAAAGAACGGGCTCTATTACCTCTGACTTTTCAAGTGAAAATTTAGAAGATGGTATTTTCATCTCGAAATTTTGGTATAAAAAATTGATGGATGATGCGCTGGATATGGATGAATCGCTTAAAATGCGACTTTTAAATAATCTTTGTACACGATATTTTGTTGCCATATGGTTTTCGGGAAAATTAAGAAAAAATGAAAGAAGGAATATGATCAGATTGCTGAAGGAAAATGATATCTTTCTGAAATGCGGCAAGGGCTTTGTTAAAAAAACGACTGCTTTCATATGCAGAGCTTTTGGTTTTAACGTATGTATAGCTATCTGTAAATCTCTTTGGTTTGTCAAACATAAGTTATTTTAGCCTAGATTATCTTTTAGAGCATTTTCCAAAATATGATAAAGAAGTCAGGAGTTTTGTGTTAGATGGAGAATATTTTAGTCAGTATTGACTGTATAACATATAACCATGAACAGTATATAGCGGATGCGCTCGATAGTTTTTTAATGCAGCAGACCAATTTCAAGTATGAAATATTAATCCATGATGATGCGTCTACAGATCGAACGGCGGAAATTATTCGAGCGTATGAGAAAAGGTATCCTGAAATTATCAAACCAATCTATCAACTAGAAAATCAATATTCAAAAGGTGTAGCAGTAGAAAATTTTAATAGTAAGAGAGCAAAGGGAAAATATTTGGCTATCTGTGAAGGCGATGATTACTGGATAGATCCATGTAAGCTACAAAAACAAGTAGATTATATGGAAAAACATCCAAAATGCAGTTTATGTGTTCATGCAGGCAATATAGTGACTGCATCGGAGAAAAAATTGCTAGCACAATATCGTTCATATAAGGAAAGCACGATTGTTAGTGTTTCTGATGTGATAGCAGGAGGAGGAGGTCTTTTCCTTACTAACTCCATGCTTTGTTTAACAGCAATGGTTCAAAAAAAGCCAAAGTTTGTTGAAGCTTCACCAGTAGGAGATTACCCGTTAGCTATTCATCTAGCACTATTAGGAACGGTTTATTATATGGATGATAGTATGTCCGCCTATCGGGTTGGGGATGCCAATTCATGGACTGCGCTAAATTTTTCAAATATGGAAGATCGAAAAGAACATTTTCATCATATTGCCAAAATGCTAGACGAGTTAAATATCTATACAAATTATCAATATGAACATGTCATAGAAAATACGAAGCTTCGGAATCATTTTTTTCTATTAGTGGAGCAAAGAAAGTTTAGCGATATAAAATCAGGACAGTTATATAACATATATTCAACATTAGACTTTAAAAGAAAATGCATGATAACAATGAGTCAATATTGTCCAGCACTACTGAACTTTCTAAAATTGACAAGAAAGAAGTTGGTTAGGTGGGCTATGAAATAACAAAATCAAAAGTGATCTCCTCTTTATTATGGAGAATGTTAGAACGATGTGGCGTACAGGGAATTCAGCTCATCATTATCATTGTGTTAACACGTTTTCTAAAACCAGAGCAATTTGGACTGATCGTTCTGGTCATGATTTTTGTAACAATTGCAAGAGTTTTAGTACAAAGTGGCTTTAATACCGCCCTTATTCAAAAGAAAGATGCGGATGAGGTAGATTTTTCTTCCGTGTTCTATTTTAACATTGTTATTGCAACTATACTTTATCTCATTCTTTTTTTGGCTGCGCCTTTTATAGCAATATTTTTTGAACAGCCGGATTTTATAGTTGTACTTCGGGTCCTGTCGTTACTATTATTCTTTGGAGCACTTAATTCCATTCAAATCGCTGTCATTGCACGATATATGCAGTTTAAAAAATTGTTTGTTAGTAGTTTAGGAGCCATTATGGTGTCAGGAACAATCGGTATCGTTATGGCCTATTTAAATTTGGGTGTGTGGGCCATCGTAGGTCAACAATTATCGAATCAATTCGTTCTTACCTTCATCCTATGGCTCGTACTTAGCTGGAGGCCTCAGCTTACTTTTTCGATGGAAAAAATCAAAAGCCTTTTTGCATTTGGATGGAAGCTTTTAGTTTCGGATTTATTAGATACGCTTTATATGAATTTACAAAGTCTGATCGTCGGGAAAATGTTTAGTCCTGCTATACTCGGATTTTACAATAGAGGAGAACAGTTTCCTAACTTAATAGCTAGTAATATCAATGGAGCTATACAATCTGTGATGCTACCAACATTATCATCCTATCAAGATAATACAAAAAGACTAAAAGAAATTGTCAGAAGATCTATTGTTACAGGTACGTTTATCATATTTCCTGTAATGATTGGTTTAGCTGTTATTGCAGATCCATTGATACAGATATTATTAACAGATAAATGGTCAAAAGTTGTGCCATTCCTTCAAATATTTTGTGCTGCCTATGCATTTTTCCCAATTCATTCTGCTAATTTGCAAGCGATTAATGCATTAGGAAGAAGCGATCTTTTTTTAAAGTTGGAAATTATCAAAACAATCATATCGTTTACTATTTTAGTCATTAGTGTACCGTTTGGAGCACATACATTAGCATTGGGGGTGTTCGTGAGTGGCGTTATCTCCTTTTTTATCAATGCAACACCTAATGTAAAACTTCTTCATTATAGTATTCAGGAACAATGCAAAGATATTGTTCCTTCTTTAGCATTAGCGCTGATTATGGGAGCAATGGTATATACGATCCATTGGCTAAAGTTATTACCTATCATCATGCTAATTGTACAGATCACACTGGGAGTCATTATTTATGTAGGATTATCCATCCTTTTGAAACTAGAACGTTTTACTTATCTATTGAACACATTAAAAGAGATGGTTGGCAGTAAAAAAAGATCGAAGTTTATCATTGAAAGAGAGGTGCCTTAGAATGAAAAAAATACTAATGCTTGGTGGCGCTTATATTCAAATCCCGATGATAAAGGCAGCACGAGAAATGGGACATTATGTCATTACATGTGATTATTTAGAAGATAATCCTGGTCATCAATATGCACATGAATACCATAATGTCAGCACGACTGACAAAGAAGGAGTACTCGCTTTGGCAAGATCATTAAAGATAGATGGCATTATTTGTTATGCATCAGATCCCGCTGCTCCTACAGCGGCATACGTAGGTGAAAAATTAGGATTGCCATCACAGCCCTATGAATCTGTTGAAATCTTATCTCATAAAGATAAGTTTAGAGCGTTCCTCAAGCAAAATGGTTTTCATGTTCCAAAGGCTAAGGGCTATGATTCATTAGAGGCTGCAAGGTTAGATTTTCATCAATATAAAATGCCGGTCATGATTAAACCTGTTGATTCTTCTGGAAGTAAGGGGATTTCAAAAATAGATTCGATAGAATATCTTCAAGAGAAAGTGGAGTATGCATTAAGCTTTTCAAGAGAGAAGCGTTTTATCATCGAGGAATATATTGAAAAAAACGGTAGTTTAGTTTCGGGAGATGGGTTTTCAGTTGATGGGGAACTTGTGTTTAGGAGCTTTGCAAATACAAACTTCCCATTATCGGATTTTAATCCATTTGTCCCAATTGGATCCAGCTGGCCTTATAATATGCCAAAGCATATTCAAAATAAGATTCATGCTGAAATTCAAAGACTATTGAGGCTACTGCATATGAAGACAGGTGCCTATAATCTTGAAGTCATAGTTGATGAGCAGGAAAATATTTTTTTGATAGAAATCGCTGCTCGTAATGGTGGGGAATGGGTTGCTCAAGCAACAAAGTATGCGACAGGAGTGGATTTAATCGAATATACGATAAGGGCAGCATTAGGAGAAGATTGTAGTGATTTAAAAATGGTTGAAACAAAGGGTTTTTGGGGCATGTATATCATCAACAGTCAGCAAACAGGCATTTTGAAGGAAATCTCAACCCATGAAGAGTTTGAAAAAAATCACATTGTGGAATGTGAACTGATCGTCAAACCGGGTGATGTTATTACAGCTTTAACAGGTGCTCATCAAAAAATAGGAATCATGATTTTGAAGTTTTCATCGATGAACGAGATGCTAGAAAAGATGGAAAATATAACGGACTGGGTTCAGGTAATCATTGAAGAACCGGATTGCCAGGATGAGTTAAATAAGAAAAAAACTTATAGACAAATACTTAAATGAAGGATTGCTGATAAATTTTCTATCCTATTTATGGATGGGGATAATGATTCATAAATCACATATATTGATTAGGAATTTACATTAAAAATTTTATCAATGACTGCTATTTTTAGAATTTATCAGGCTTTCTGATAAAATCCCTCATATAATCATTTTCAAAACATAAAATAGTTTGAAAATAATTTGTTAATAGAATTGAATATGGAATGTGAGGTAATAATGAGAGTGAACAAACCAATTCAAGTAACCCAATCTTCTATTGCTCCTTTTGAAGAATATACAGAAGAAATTAAGGGCCTATGGCAAAATCATTGGTTAACGAATATGGGGAAAAAACATCAGCAATTAGAAAAAGCCTTAACACACTACTTAGAAACACCTAATATCTCCCTTTTTTCCAATGGACATGCTGCTTTAGAAACAGCTCTTGCTGTCTTTCATCTAAGTGGAGAAGTTATTACGACGCCTTTCACATTTGCCTCAACTACACACGCAATTGTTAGAAATGGATTAACTCCTGTCTTTTGTGATATTAATCCAGAAGATTACACCATACAAGTTGAACAAATAGAAAATTGTATTACCGAAAAGACAACAGCAATTGTCCCAGTCCATGTTTATGGAAATATATGCAATGTACGTCAGATTGAAAAAATTGCGCAAAAATATCATTTACAAGTTATTTATGATGCTGCGCATGCCTTTGGTGTAACCGCAGATGGTCAAGGAATAGCTAATTTTGGTGACGCCTCTATATTTAGTTTTCACGCGACTAAAGTTTTCCATACAATTGAAGGAGGAGCGCTTGCTTTTAGTGATCCTAAGCTAACCGATATTTTAAATGCTTATAAAAACTTTGGGATGACTGGGGCAGAAACTATTGAGTATGTTGGTGGAAATTCAAAGATGAATGAATTCCAAGCTGCTATGGGGATTTGTAATCTTCGCTATATTCATCGAGAAATTGAAAAAAGAAAGAGTATCTATGATAGATATATGGAACAGCTTAGCGAAATAAAAGGGATAAAACTGGTTGGTCCCCAGAACGGCGTAAAAAGTAATTATGCTTATTTCCCGGTTGTCTTTGATGGCTATCGATTTTCAAGAGAAGAAGTATTTGAAAGCTTGAAAAAACACAATATATTCGCACGAAAATATTTTTATCCTTTGACCAATCGTTTGCAGTGTTATCAAGATCGATTCAATTCTACGGATACGCCTATCGCTAACTATATAGCAGAAAGAGTACTAACATTGCCGCTTTATGCGGATTTGGCATTAGAAGATGTAGATCGAATTTGCAGCATCATAAAGGAGGCATAGCATGTATGAAAGGAATTATTCTAGCAGGTGGAGCTGGTACAAGATTATATCCTTTGACAAAAGCTGTTTCAAAACAAATGCTTCCTGTCTATGATAAGCCGATGATCTATTATCCATTATCGGTCCTAATGCTCGCAGGGATTAGAGAGATTCTCATTATTTCAACACCTAGAGATATTAATAGTTTTCAAGAATTATTAGGAGATGGAAGTGCACTAGGGATTGAACTATCCTATGAAGTACAAGTGGAGCCGAATGGTTTAGCGGAAGCATTCATTCTTGGGGAGTATTTTATTGGGAATTCGTCCGTTGCATTAATATTGGGAGATAATATTTTTTATGGTTCCGATTTTGGGAATCGTCTACAGGGCGCGTCAACATTAGATAATGGGGGAATTATTTTTGCTTGCTTTGTGAAAGATCCCCGTGCTTATGGAGTGATTGAAATCGATGAACAAAGAAATGCTATATCCATAGAGGAAAAGCCTGAATTTCCGAAATCTTCATATGCAGTTCCGGGGTTATATTTCTTTGATAATGAAGTTGTGAAAATCGCTAAAAATGTTCAACCTTCAGCTCGAGGTGAAAAAGAAATTACATCGATCATTGATCATTATTTAAAGAGAAAGAAACTAAAAGTAGAGGTCCTAGGGCGAGGATTGGCATGGCTAGATACTGGCACACATGATTCTTTACAACAGGCCTCCAGTTACGTGGAGGCGATTCAAAAAAGGCAAGGAATGTATATCGCCTGTATAGAAGAAATTGCATATAGAAGAGGCTATATTTCACAAGAGGAATTATTAGCGCTTGCAAAGCCACTTTTGAAGACGGAGTATGGGCGCTATCTACAAGAAATGGCACTTCAACCATTTGGAAAAAAATATTCGTTTAAAAATTGAGAGAAGAGCATCTTAAAAAATTTTTTGATCATAAAAAACGGTTCAAAACGTTGGTATATCAACATCTATAAAGAGAGGTGAATGGTGCTGTACAAAAAATTACTTGTCACTGGTGGAGCAGGATTTATCGGTGGAAACTTTATACATTATATGGTAGATAAATATCCGGAATATGATATTTTTAATTTGGATATACTAACGTATGCTGGGGATTTAACCAAACATCAACATATTGAGTCGATACCTAATTATCATTTTGTACAAGCTGATGTTGCGGATCGTGATACAATCATCCGATTGTTTGAAAAGGAAAAATTTGATTTTGTTATTCATTTTGCAGCAGAAAGCCATGTAGATCGGTCGATAATAGATCCAGAAATCTTTGTTCATACAAATGTAATGGGAACACAAGTATTATTAGATGCTGCAAAACAAATCAGCGTTAAAAAATTTCTTCATGTATCTACAGATGAGGTATATGGGGCATTAGATGATGATCCCGAAACTTTTTTTACAGAAGATACCGCATTACAGCCGAATAGTCCTTATAGTGCAACGAAGGCATCAGCCGATTTATTCGTTCGTGCTTATCATGAAACGTATGGTTTACCAGTCAATATCACACGTTGTTCTAATAACTATGGACCGTATCATTTCCCTGAGAAGCTTATTCCATTGACAATCACACGCATTTTGAACAATCAAAAGGTTCCGATATATGGAAAGGGAAATCATATTAGAGATTGGTTACATGTATTAGATCATTGCATGGCGATAGATCTGGTATTGCATAGAGGGTTAGATGGAGAAGTTTACAATATCGGTGGTCATAATGAACGAACAAATCTAGACGTGGTGAAGACGATTGCCCAAGCAATGGGGAAGTCAGAAAAGCTTATTGAATTTGTGCCAGATCGATTAGGGCATGATCAACGCTATGCAATTGATCCATCCAAAATAGAGCGCCTTGGTTGGAAACCGGCATACACTTTTGAAAAAGGGATCATACAAACCATTGCTTGGTATATGGAGCACCAAGAGTGGTGGAAACAAATGATGAATCGTCCGGATCATCATGATTTTAATAGACAAGATTCGAGGCTATCGAGCATATGCAAAAACTCTTTTTAAAAGAAAAATAGGTTGGATCTATTTGCAAAAAGGCATTACATTATGATCATAGCTGAACCTTTTCACAAAAGTTAGTAATCACTTACTTATTTGTTGACTTTTGAATAGAATCGTTGCCATAATAGGCATGTAATGATTAACATTCAAAAGGAGATTGTGCATATGAGTTTCAAAAATATTACAGTTGCAGGTAGTGGCGTACTAGGAAGTCAAATTGCTTTTCAAACAGCTTTTCATGGTTATAATGTAAGCGTTTATGATATTAATGATGCAGCATTAGAAAAAGCAAAAGAACGTTTGACGATTTTAAAAGATACTTATGCAAATTATTTCAAAGATGAAGAAAAGGCAGCAGCGGCGCTAGAACGCTTTACTTTTAGTTCAAGCTTAAAAGAGGCTGTAAAAGATGCAGATTTAGTTATTGAAGCGATTCCTGAATTAGAAGAAATCAAAATCAATTTTTATAAGGAATTAGCAACATTTGCACCAGGAAAAACTGTGTTTGCATCGAACTCGTCTACAATGGTACCTAGCCAATTTGCAAAATACACAGGTCGTCCTGAAAAATTCTTAGCACTTCACTTTGCAAACGAAGTATGGAAAAACAACACTGCTGAAGTAATGGGTCATCCAGGAACGGACAAGCAATATGAAGAGCAAGTCATTGAATTTGCAAAATCTATTGGTATGATCCCTCTTCATATCTTAAAAGAACAACCTGGTTATATTTTAAATTCTTTATTAGTACCATTTTTAAACGCTGGTCAAGTATTACTTGCCAAAGGTGTGGCTGATCCAGAAACAATCGATAAAACATGGATGCTTGCTACAGGAGCTCCACTTGGACCATTCGCCATTCTTGATGTCGTTGGACTTCAAACTGCATACAATATTGTTGCAACAGAAGCAAAACAAAACCCTGCTGCACAACCAATAGCTGATTTACTAAAGAAAGAGTACATTGACAAAGGAAAAATGGGTAGAGCTACTGGAGAAGGCTTCTACAAATATCCAAATCCATCATTCTTAGATCCAGATTTCTTAAAAGCATAGGAAAAACCTAAAGGGTTGGAGGAGAGTTATCATCAAAAGGTAACTCTCTTTTTTAGTACATAATCATCTAAAAATTATTTCTCAGGAAATATTTTTTAAAAATTCAGAAAAATGATGTAATTTGTCAGAAACAAGAAAACCATGTCGGAATCAGTGTAGCTAAATGGTCAATAATCCTTTTATAGTGGAGAAATAATTTTGATTCTAATAAAGAATACATTTATTTTTCCTTTGGTTGCTTGTACCAGAAGCTTTTAGGGCGCTCTAATGGCGTAATATTAATGATAAAGTAACTAATGACTAAAAATAAAATGACAATTGCATAGAGTAGCATACTTTTGGGGTTGGAATGATCAATAATAACAAGACGAATCATGGCAGTAATGCCAATATAGATGAAATAGCGAAGTGGAAAGTGATAATCCTCTTTAAAGTATTTCACAATCATCGTGATGAACTCAAAGTAGAGAAAGAAGATTAAAATATTTGCTAAGAAAACTTCATGTTCATAAGATGTTTTGTAGTGGCTAAATAAAATGTTGGAAAACACAATCATCTCCTGAAACATAAGAAAAACTAAAAAAAGAGCGAGAATGATTAAACAAATATTAAGGAATAGTTGTAATATTCTTGGGATAATCGTTTGGATCATATATAATAAACGTTTTATTTTTTCCATCTCAGCGCACCTCCCATTTATTTTCTATCATAAAGTATATATTTTCCTTTATAAGGAAATGTTAATTTTATGTAATTTTAATAGAATTTTCGATAATGATACATTTTATTTTCCCTAAAAGAAGAAAAATTTATACAGGTTGAAATGATAAAATATGGGTATATTTAGTCGTATGAATTTGAAATGTTTTGATTCGTATAGTTTTCTACTTTTTTCAATATAACTTTGGTTAGTGGGTACATAATTTATAACAATGCCGAGGATAGCCTCCCATTTCAGGTTGTGTGATTGGCTAGTAGGTAATACCATTACTAGTATATTAGATTTGGATGTTTGAAATGACATTTGTATGTGTTTGTCACAATTCTGGATGAACTAAAAGAAATAACTCATCTTTGAGCTGAAAACTTAGATGAGTTAAATTATTGTATTTATGGGGTTTAAATATACAAACAACTATTATATGTTTTAATTTTTAATATACGTTGAAATTGTCTATATTGCAAGTTAGAGCCTAATTAAAATAGGAAAATCCAGACGTGTTGATTATCCAATTATATCCATAAAAATATTAGGTATTCGTTGATTTCCGCTACGGCTTGCTCGCTTTCCTGCGGGCGAACGCTGAGCCGCTTCGGGGCAACAGGATGTTGGTCACGGAATCGTTGCCACAGGACGTGGCGTTCCTAGATTCCGTTCATTAAATCGTTCCGTGCAGGGTCTCATCTGCTCGCTTTTCCCGCTGGAGTCGAGCAAGCCTTCACTCCAATCTACATAAATGGAGCTAAAAATACAGCATTTTTTAAAATGGTACCAAATATTTATCCTAGTTTTTTCCTAATTAACATGCCTGAGGAAAATCATTTTATTTTTACATAAGTGAATCAATTTTATCCATCACTTTTTCTTAAAAATCATAAATCGTGTTTTTATATCATTCTAGCATTGAATTTATGAAAAACATGATCATTTTGGTCTTAGCATGGATTCAGGAGGATCTTATTTTCAAGGTTATCTATGTTAAAACTGACAGGTTGTTTAGGAGAGAGTTGGGATTTAACACATAAACACAGTGGGGGATATAGAAAACCCACACTGTGTAAGTCCCATTTTGTAAAACTTATTGAAGATTCTGCTTAGAAATTATAATTTTCGATCCCAAAAACGACCAATGGCAATGCCTTCTATAAATTGTTCAATGGTTGAGTTTGTTAAATCGAATATACCATCAGCCTCTAATTTGACGCTGCTACTTTTTAGGAAATCTGGATGACTGAGAGATAATGCGATTGGCTTGAAATGTTTAAACGCTGTTTCGATAAATTCTATCGCTGGTTTTGCGATCGCGCCTTCATTACCAATCAGTAAAACGGCATCAAAAAGAACTGGATCGGCAATCTCGTATGTTTCCTTAGTTTCCCCCGTATTATTGGAGGGCTGAATTTTTTTCTCAACAAGCGTGTAGTTGATCTTATGTTCTAATAAAGCCATTATCCATTTTCTTAGTTTTTTCTCATCTGGTTGCCCGGTTAGTAAGATAGCTACTTTCTTTGTATTCGTTTTGTAAATCGTATTTGCCATACTAAGGGCAGGAGATTTTTTAGTGGAGGTGATTTCGTGATTTTCTTCAGGTAGTAGAATACCGATCGTATCAGCCACTTCCTCAGCTATTTGTCGATCAATATGATTTAAAATGGCTACTGCATTTGTTTGGACCATTGGCGATTTACATTTTCCGATTTCAAAGCTAAGTGCACTTTTTAAATGCCTTTTTTCATGAGGAGCAAGAGAATTATAGAATAATTTTGCTTGTGAGTAGAAATCCAAGAAACTTTCACTGCGCCCTCTAATTTTTTGACCTTCCACTTTTTCTTGATAATGTTCATATCCGCCTTGATCTGCTGGTATTGGAGCAGGTTGATTATGATTTAAAGCATTTGAATGATAACTTGTTTGACCTTTATGGATCACCATTTGATGTATTCCATCACGTTGATTATTAGTGAATGGACATACAGGTCGGTTGATAGGAATTTGATGAAAGTTTGGACCTCCAAGACGTGAAAGTTGAGTATCCGTGTACGAAAACAAGCGACCTTGTAAAAGTGGATCATTTGTAAAATCAATTCCTGGCACAACATGTCCAGGATGGAAAGCAATTTGTTCTGTTTCTGCGAAGAAATTATCCACATTTCGATTTAAAGTTAATTTACCCACTATTTTGACAGGAACATCTTCTTCAGGCCATAATTTTGTTGCATCTAAAATATCGAAATCGAATTGATGCTCGTTTTCTTCAGGAATAATTTGTAAACCTAGCTCCCATTCCGGGTATTCTCCTTGGTTAATAGCGTCGTACAAATCCTGACGATGAAAGTCTGGATTTTTCCCCGCAATTCGCTGAGCTTCATCCCAAACTAAGGAATGCAAGCCAAGTTTAGGTTTCCAATGGAATTTGACAAAATGTGCTGTGCCTTCAGCATTGATTAGACGAAAAGTATGGACGCCAAAGCCTTCCATCATCCTTAAGCTTCGAGGGATTGCACGATCACTCATAATCCACATAACCATATGGGCTGTTTCTGGGTTCTGCCCGACAAAGTCCCAAAAGGTATCATGAGCGCTCGCACCTTGAGGAATATCTGTATCTGGTTCAGGTTTCACTGCATGTACAAAATCAGGGAATTTAATGGCATCTTGGATAAAGAAAACAGGAATATTATTGCCAACCAAATCAAAGTTTCCTTCATCTGTGTAAAATTTTGTTGCAAATCCACGTACATCTCGAACTGTATCCGCTGATCCTTTAGATCCTTGTACTGTTGAAAAACGTACAAAGACAGGTGTTATTTTAGAGGTGTTTGTCAGAAAATCCGCCTTTGTATAATCTTTTAATGATTCGTAAAGCTGAAAAATACCATGGGCACCAACACCACGAGCGTGAACAATACGTTCTGGAATTCGCTCATGATCAAAATGCGTTATTTTTTCCCGAAAATGAAAGTCTTCCATTAATGTTGGACCACGTAAACTAGCTTTTAAAGAAAAAGCATCTTCAGTCATTTTTAACCCTTGATTGGTTGTCAACGGAGCTGTGTTTTCGTTGTTGATGGTGTGTTTTTTTAATTGCTCATCTTTTTTGTTGGTCATATAGATTCCCTCCAATTTATCGTTATAGTCTATCTATTTCCTTTTTTATTGGTCATAAAACATTTTGTGGTTATAAATTATGTGTCGAAAAAATGTATATATAGGATTATTTGAATGAATCATTTGTTTATCTCATATTGATAAGGAGATCTCGATATTAAGATTCAGCCAAAAGGGAAAAACTGATTGATACAAATAAAAAACACCCAATACAGGATGAAGGAAATCTTGTATTGGGTGAAGCTTCATTTTATTTCTTATTTTTCAATAGTCACAATTCAAACTTTTTTATAAGGTTTACTCTGAGAAAGGCTGTTTCTATGTTTCTATACATTTCAAATAAGGCCAATCATTAGAAAAAAAGAACCAATCTGAACTGACTCCAAGTATTCATTCATCCCTGAAAATGGGTGTACAGTTTATGAATTGATGGTTCTTTTTCATACTAAAACATTTATTAACTTGTCATATATTTGCATTCTTTAGATCAGTAAAGAATGTTAAAAAGGTTAAGCCTTTTCTTTTCCTATCGCTTGATCTAAATAGGCTATGATATTCTCTTTTCCATTAGCAACAGCTAAAGCGCGTGCCTCATCTTTTGCCAGCTTGTTTTGCGCCTTCTGAATGACTTCTTTGACCTGAGATTGAGGAATGACAACAACTCCATCAGTATCTCCTACGATAAAATCACCTGGCTGCACACTAATTCCACCGACTGCAACCGGCACCTGTATCATACCGCCACCAAATTTATTCCCAGCAGCTACCGTTGTTCCTAGACTGAAAACAGGAAAGTTTAAATCACGGATTGCTTGAATATCTCGAATAACGCCATCTACAACAAGCCCTTGAATTTCCATTCCCTTCATCAATGAGACAACAAAATCTCCAGCAACAGCTCGATTTGTATCGCCTTTTGCATCAACAACTAAAATAGATCCAGGTTGTGCTATTCGAATTGCTTCTAACAAAGCACCATTTTCTCCAATAGGTAATCGCACAGTAACCGCACGACCTGCAATATGATATTGATCCTTTAATGGTTTAATCGCAGCATTCACATTCGTAGTACCAGCTAGCGCATCAGAAATCGCTGTAGTAGGTAGAGTATGTAATAATTCTTCAAAATTGGACATATCTAAATCCCCCCTCAAGGCATATATGACCTATTCTAATGGAATTAGGTGTTATATAACAATATAATTCGGATAAAATAGAGAATTTGGATGTTAAAAGGTGATTTTTGAAGGATGAATGCAGTTTCATATGTAATACAAAGTTCTGTTATATGTTAATTTTGACTTTCAGTTGGTCCCATTTTAACAGAGCATCATAAGATTTCGGTCCTAGTCTTCGTGCAAACGAAAATTTAATTGAACCATTTCCGCCCAGCTCCATATGTATATATTAAGGAGGATGAGAGATGGTTGCAACCGAGACATTCATTATTCAGGGATATTCGTTCACGGCTGTTTCTGTTTTTTTGCCTAAAACAACATTGCTGACAATTTCAAATGACAAGGGGTACATTATGTGTGGTGCATTAGATGTAGAGCTTTTAAATACGAGGTTAGCAGATCGAAAAATTATTGCAGGTAGGGCTGTTGGGGTCAAAACGATTGAGGATTTGCTTTATGCACCGCTTGAGTCTGTCACTTTGGAAGCAGAAAAAATCGGTATTACAAAAGGCATGATCGGGGAAGAAGCTTTGTTAAAGATGATTTGATGGAATTTTCAAAACGATGAGAAAGAAATGCACTTATATTTATTCATTTTATCTTGTATTGATTAGAAAATGAATAGTTAGTTGCCATCCTTATTTTAAATTGTTGATACGATCCTTTATATAGTTTCGCTACAAATTGCTCAACTTTCTCGAGAAACCCAACTATCCAAAATGAAAATCAGTGGATGAGGATCATTTTGGTGGTTAAAAAAGTGAATCAATATGTTATCTTACCTGAAAAGGCGCATTCTACAAAGGATGCGTTTTTTTACTTGGGAGAATGCATTTCTTTTCTACGGGGAATAAACTAGATAAGAATTTGAAATGATTAAATCGTATAATTTTTGCACATTCTGAAAAAAAGGAGTGTTGCTACGTGAAAAAAATGTTTTTATTAATAGCGACAATTAGTCTAATTGCAGGTTGTTCAGCAATGAAAGAGGACAAAGAAATGACACCTGTAACTAGTGAAAAAAGTTTGACCGCAAAAGCAAAATTTATCAATACAGAAGGTAAAGATATAGGAGTAGCGAATTTAACGCAGACTGAAACGGGGGTAAAAATTGATATAAAGTTACATGATCTAACTCCTGGCGAGCATGGTATTCATATTCATGAAGCAGGGGTATGCGAAAAGCCAACATTTGAATCGGCAGGTGCCCATTTGAATCCTGCTCATAAGCAACATGGGTATTATAATCCAAAAGGTTATCATTTAGGCGATTTACCGAACTTACAAGTTGAATCAGATGGGACAGTAGATGCACAATTTATATCAAAGGATTTTACTCTTGAAACAGGAGTAGATAATTCCCTTTTTGATTCGAATGGAAATGCTTTTATCATCCATCAAGATAAAGATGATTACAAAACAGATCCTAGCGGCAATTCAGGCGCACGTATTGCATGTGGTGTAATTGAAAAATCATAAATAGGGTATGTCGAAAAGTACAATTCAGCCAATTTGAATTGTACTTTTTTAATAGTTGTTTTCTGCTCTAGGAGTTCACTTCCTTTTGATGTGAGCAGCTACTTATTGTAAGACTAAAGGCTTCTTCATCTTTTTCGCAAAGAACAAGTAATTTCACATTTTAATTCATTAAAATGAAGTGTAAAATATGAACTTTTTGACGATTATATATAATTATCCTGTTTTTTCTATAATAAATATGTTGATGTAATTATCCTTCAGTAATTTTAGGCTTTCCGGCTTCCATTAATACTTTACTTCCAACTAAGAAAAATCCAAGTATAAATATTAGAATGCCAGTCCCGATCAGCATCCATTCAATTTTTATATAGTCTGCTAAAGGTCCAAAAATCAACATTCCAAGTGGCATCATAGAAGTTGAAATCATACTCATCACGCCAAACACACGACCAAGATAATCGCCCTCCACTTTTTCTTGCAAAAGTACGATGGAAGGTGTATTGAAAAATGGCATAGCTATCCCGCATAATCCCATGAATAAGAGATAAATCCAAAAGAAAGGAACAACACCAAGTAAAAAGGTGCATAAACCCATCAACAAACTAGCCAGCATCATCGTATGAATTTTATTTTTAAAACCCTCCCAAACAGCAATGATAATACCACCGATTAACATTCCCAATGCAAAGGCAACTTCAATAGCAGTAAGACGCCAAACATTATTGCCAAAACTTCGTGTCACTTGAAGTGGGGTTAAAAAAGCAACAGGAGCTGCTAACACCATGAAAATAGCACAGAATGTAAAAAACTTTTTGATAAAATCGTGATGCTTGATGTAAGTAAAACCTTCTGTTAAATCGAGGAAATAGCTAGTTGTCTGTTTTTGTGCTGCTTTTGTGTGAGATTGAATGGGTACAAATATCACTAAGATCAAAATACCAATGGCAGCAGTAAGAACATCAATCAGGAAAATGTACTCTATAGGAGTAGTCGCCAATAATGCACCACTAATCATTGGGGAGATGAGCATAATTAGTGATTGGATACTTCCATTTACACCATTAATTTTGGTTAGATTTTCTTCTGGGACTAGCTGAGGAAGAACCGCATTAACAGCAGGTGTTTGAATGCCTGTTCCGATTGCACGAATTGCTGAAGTAACAAAAAGTAGCCAAATTTCACCATAGCCCATAAAGAACAAAATGGCCAACAATAGCGTGGACAGGGCAATCGAGGCATCTGATAAAATGATCAAAAATTTACGATTATAACGATCAGCCCATACACCTGCGATTGGGGAAAGTATAAAAGTCGGGACGAATCCGCATAGAATCGAAATCGTCATCATCATACCTGACTGTGTATGGATGGTAATATACCATGTGATGGCATATTGTACTAAAGATGAACCAAAAAGTGAGATGGTTTGACTACTTAGAAAGAGAATAATGTTTCTCTTCCAGCTTTCAAAAGAAAATGTATTGGTTTGTGGCATGTAGATACTTCCTTTTCTGTTTCTTAATATAGTATTTCTGTCGCAAGAGCAAGTGAGCTAGGCTGTTGTTTTAGAGAAATTATTGAATATAGATAAAAATGTATCTATGTACAATAAAAAGAGGGTAGACTCATCGTCACCCTCTTTTTTACGTTCGCATCAATTGAAAATTTCACTAAAAGGCAGACCAATCTTTTTACTCCACACAATGAGCAGAGCTTTGAACATATTAAATTATTGATTCAAAGTTTGGAAACGTAGTCTAATAGATGCTGTGATAGCGAAAACTTCAATATTAGTAAATTAAATATATTTTAACATGTCCATTTAAGGTATATCAATCAATAGGCGATTTATCTCCATAACTTGTGATCGACTACATTTTGAACAGTGAAATTTCTTTTTAATTAACTGTACACATAGCCTGCCTTGCCTTTATAAATGACAAACATGACCTTTTTGATGAAGAAGGGACTCACTAATCGTGAAAATAACCATAATTACCAACCTTTATTTTTGTTACATAAAACATTTTGATAAAAAGTACTTTTCAACACATAGTAATTTGTGTTAAAATATATTTACAATTTAAAACAGTAAATGAAGAGGGTGAAAGAATGTTTTTAGCATTACGCGAATTAAAACAAGCAAAACTACGTTATTTTCTAGTTTGTGCGATTATGGTCGCTATTTTATTTCTTGTATTCTTTATTACAGGTTTAGCGAAGGGACTATCCCATGCAGATAGTTCATCACTTCAAAGCCTAAAAGCGGATTACATAGTGACGAACAAGGAGGCGGACGGTGTTTTAGTAAAATCTGAATTAACACCAAAAGAAGTGAAACAAATACAAAAAGAAGTAAATGCACATGCCACTCCGATTAAAATGTATATGTCTAGTATCCAGCAGCAAAACAAAAATGACTTAGATATCATGTATTTTGCAGTAGATACCAAAGAATATGGGAATTTGAAAATCATAGAAGGAAAACAAATTCATGATTTAAAAACAAACGAGGTCATTGTTGATCAAAGTATGAAACAACAAGGATATAAATTGAATGATACATTGGAAGACAAAAATTCAAAAAAAGAATATAAGATTGCTGGATTTACGAAAGACAACACGTATTCATTTGCACCGATCATATTTATAAGTAACAAAAACTTAAACAAACCACAACAAATATACAATGCCGTTCTTTATAGTGGGAAGAAAGTAGATGTCGATCACTTTGCAACATTTTCAAGAGAAGAAACCGTAAAAGCGATGCCGGGTTATAAAGAAACGCAAGGATCATTTACAATGATGAAAGTATTTTTATTTATCATTGCCGCCTTTGTATCTAGTGTATTTTTCTACATTCTTACCATTCAAAAGAGTCATCAATTTGGTGTATTAAAAGCCATTGGAGCAAAATCATGGTACATTGCAAAAGGTATTTTGATACAAGTTGCGATACTGACGGTTTTAGGGTGGGGAATAGGTACTTTAGGTATTTATGGGATTAAATCTATATTGCCTAACACCATGCCATTTGTATTACCTTTCAAATTAATCTTGGCAACAGGAGTTGTTTTTTTGAGCTTAAATATCATTGGTTCGATGTTGTCAGTATTTAAAGTTATAAAAGCAGATGCGCTAGAAGCAATTGGGAGGGTTGAATAATGCCAGCAGAAACCATTTTAGAGGTAAAAAATATTTCAAAATCATTTAAGGATGGTCATTCTACTATCGAGGTCTTGAAAGATATAACCTTTTCTATTCAAAAAGGTGAATTTGTAGCCATTTTAGGACCATCTGGATCTGGTAAAAGTACATTATTATCCATTATCGGAGCGCTCCTGACACCATCACAGGGACATGTCAATATAGAAAATGATACGATAACAAACTATAATTCAAAGCAATTGACAAAAGTTCGTGCCCAAAGAATAGGATTTATCTTTCAATCTGCCAATCTTATTCCTTATTTAACGGTACAAGATCAGCTTTTACTTATTCAAAACATGGCAAAGGGAAAACGCCGTTCAAGTGACAAAAAAAGCCTAGAATTACTAGAGAATTTAGGATTATCCCATCATAGAAACAGTTATCCTCGCTCATTATCAGGTGGTGAAAAACAAAGAGTGGCCATTGCGAGAGCTCTTATGAATGATGCCAATCTTATTTTAGCAGATGAGCCAACTGCAAGTTTAGATTCGGAAAAAGGAAGAAATGTTGTAGAAATGATTGCATGTGAAGTGAGAAATCGACAAAAAGCTGCCATCATGGTCACACATGATCATCGAATGATTGATCTATGTGATCGTGTATTTTATATGCAAGATGGGACATTGGTTGAAAACAGCAAATAACTGGAGGAAATAAAATGGAAGAATCCATTTCAAAGGAGATCATTAGGGGGCATACTGCGACCATTATTTTAAATATTCTTAGCCAGGGAGATAGTTATGGCTATGAGATTTATAAGCATATTCTGGTTCTCAGTGAAAATCGGTATGAGTTAAAAGAGGCTACATTGTATACCGTATTTAAAAGGCTTGAAAAAGAAGGATCGATTGAGTCGTATTGGGGAGATGAAACCCAAGGAGGACGAAGAAAATATTACCGCATCACGGATAGTGGAAAGAGAGTGCTTGAAGAACATCGGAGATCATGGAGATTTGCAAAAGAAATCATTGAAATTCTAATTAATGGGGAGATCAAGGAGAATGAGTAATAGTCAATTAAATCAACTCATAGAAAAGAAGCTAGATTCACTTTTTTCAAAATATCCATCCACTCAGGAAACTTTTGAGATGAAGGAAGAACTATTCGTCAATATACGCGAACATGCGAAGGATCATATTAAAACAGGAGCAGATATGGAAACGGCTATAGAACTTGCCTTTGATGCATTGGGGAATATCGATGATATGATGAACGAATTGAATGGAGCGATGCAGGTGAAGCAAAAACTTTCTGGAAAAAGGCGCCATCTATTCTCAACTATAGGGATACTATTGGGGCTTGCGTTCACTTTATTTGGTTTATTTATCAGCTCGACTGTTGGTTTTATGCCGAATGGACAGCTGCATGATAATAAGTTGGCGGCTGTCACAGGATCCACCATTTTCATTGTTATTGGTGTTTCAGTCCTTGTATTTAGTGTATTGATCCGTGAAACAGATAAAAAATATGGTATGAACGTTTATCGAGCATTGTTTTATACATTGAGTTTTGCTCTCATTCTATTCGGTGTTTTTGTTGGTTTTTCATCATGGGGGGCTACAAATGAGGTGTTTATAGGTATAAGTTCTTCGATGGTCTTTATGTGTACAGGGATTGTTCTTTTAGTCGGCATGCAACTTACTGGATATAGCCGATTGAAGTAATTTTTAGCGGATATTTTTATGCTCCAGTTTCAGACGTGATGATTATCCGATTTTGCACATAAAACAGGGAGAGTTCGTTGATTTCCGCTACGGCATGCTCGCTTTCCTCATGCAGTGTCCCACTCAGAGATGCTTATTCGGAGTTTTGTGAGAAAGTGAGAGCTTGAGATTTTACAAGTATAAAGATGCTAGGGCACTAATCATTTATTTGGAACAGACATCAACTATTAAAATACAATTCAGTTTGGAGGCTGAATTGTATTTTTTTATTCCATTTAAATGCGCTATTGTCACTTATCTTCCAAAATAGACTTCTTACCCACAATTTTTAACCACTTATTAAAAAAGTAAGAACATCTAAATTTTTCTATGCTATATTCTTATTGAGGAAAGGGGATCTGTGGATGAAAGTTCAGGTGACGATAGATGATTAGTATCAAGAAATTGAAGTTCACATAAATGCACGAAGCTTTGATGAAGAAGTAGAACAACTGATGAAACAGCTTCAAATGCCGATGACCAATGTGATTGATGGCTATGTTGATCAAGAAATTCGTATGTTGAAAGTTTCAGAGATTTATACCGTGTATGTGGAAGATGGAAAAGTATATTTTCAAACGGACGAAGAAGAGTATCAATCGAAAAAGAAATTATATGAAATAGAAGAGTTATTTACTCAAAAGTTCTCAAGAGTCAATAAGTCCACATTGGTCAACGTGGATCACATACGTTCTTTTCAACTGGATATACTTGGCACAACCGCATTGATTTTGCATAATGGAACGACCGTGCATGTAAGCCGCAAATATTTAAAAGATTTGAAGAAAAAACTGGGGATAGGGAGGGAGTAACGATGAAGAAAGCTTTAGAATCGACTTTAATTGGTTTCCTCATTAGTCTTAGTATCTCCTATATTATGGTGACGATCAGTGTGTTGGTTGAAAATGCTTCCATTACAGGGCAGCAACTATTAGAGCAGCTAGTTGTAGCCGCTATTCTTGGGATAGCTATCGGAATTTGTATGTTGATCTATCATATTGAACGAGTCCCTTTTGCAGTACAAATCATTATTCACTTTTTGCTGGTTACTATTTTTGTCGGTATCGCTGGATATTTTGGCCATTGGTTTGATTATGATAATGCCTGGTCATTTGTAAGTGTCTTTTTCACCGAATTAATGATCTATGCTGTACTTTGGACTTATTTTTATAGAAAAGCAAAGCATGATATAAGTGAGATGAATCAATTGCTTCAAAAAAGAAAGGAGATGTAAAAATGGTCGATGTCATAGAAGTACAAAATTTAAAAAAGAATTATCGCGAAATGGCAGCTGTTAAAGGAATTTCTTTTAAAGTAAAACAAGGGTCGTTGTTTGCTTTTTTAGGAACAAATGGTGCAGGCAAATCAACGACGATTGATATTTTATGTACGTTAACAGCAAAGACATCTGGTACTGTCAAAATTGCTGGCCATACGATTGGAACAGGAAGTGCAAATGATTTAATTCGTAAAAAAATTGGAGTCGTTTTTCAAGACAGCATTTTAGACGAACGATTAACCGTCTATGAAAATATTTGGCACAGAGGTGTCGCTTATGGATTAAGCAAAGAGGAATGGAAGAACAATTACCGATTCGTTGCAAACTATTTGCATTTAGAGGATATTGCAAAGAAAAAATATGGCAAACTTTCAGGTGGACAAAGACGGCGTGTAGATATTGCCCGTGCGCTCATTCATCGACCTTCTATTCTTTTTTTAGATGAACCGACAACAGGACTAGATCCGAAAACGCGGCAATTTGTTTGGCAAGCTATCCAAAAGCTACAAGAAGAAACGAATATGACAGTATTTTTGACGACTCATTATATGGAAGAGGCCACAATGGCGGATGAGATTGTCGTCATTAAAAGTGGAAAAATCGTGGCACAAGGAACACCCAATCAGTTAAAAGAAAGATATGCATACGATCAGCTATCTGTTGAGTTCAATAAGGCGATTGATGGGGCAAAATATTTATCATCACATCCATACACGTTCAATTAAGGTACATTCACCATGCCTATCCGATCAACCATAGAGGCATTAGAAATTTTAAAGGAATTAGAACCGGTATTACAATCATTTGAAGTGATTAAGGGATCTATGGATGATGTGTTCATTCGAATCAATGAGGAAGGAGAATTGCCATATGTCAACGATGCTAAGCTTAGTGAGCAGACACTCAAAAGTATTTAGAAGAGAAAGAACAACCGTATTTTTTTCATTGTTATCTGTTTTGATCGTGATTTTGTTGTATGCTTTGTTTTTACAGAAAACGCAGTTGGATGCGATTTCACAGATGGTGACGGTAACAACGGATATCAAATCGATGGTCAATGAATGGATGGTTGCTGGATTGCTATCTATTCTAGCTATTACAACCACATTAGGTGCGTTTGGTATTTATGTACAAGATCTCGAAACAAAAAGGGCAGAAGATTTCTTAACTATGCCGATTTCAAGAGGAAACTTACTGATCAGTTATGTGATAAATGCATTTATCATTGGGAGTGTTTTTTCTATTTTAGCATTGATTGGTTGCGAAATTTTCCTAGTATCGACAGGTGACAAATGGATTGAATTTCCAACGATGCTTAAAATGGTTGGTGTATTATTATTAGCCGTTACACTGGCAAGTTCTTTTAACTTGGTATGCACGTTATTGGTTGAATCTCAGACTGCTTTTTCAACATTAAGTACCATTATCGGTACAGTGATCGGCTTCTTATGTGGTGTTTATGTACCTATGGGTGCACTTCCTGAATATGTACAGAAATTCATGGTTTACTTTCCTTTAAGCCATCCAACAGTCATGTTAAGAAACTTATTGATGAATGATTCATTAGGGAAGGTTTTTGCTGGTGCACCTATAGCAAAAGAAGAGTATATGTCTATGTATGGAGTTACGTATGAATGGCATCATCATCTATTATCACAGGGTACCCATATAGTGTTTATCTTAGGTGCTTCCATCTTATTTTGTATTTTTTCCATTTTAGTTTATCCCGCTTTAACGGGCAGTAAGACCCCCCATCTCAAGATTGAGAGAGAAGCGAAAAAGATAGATGGGAGATCAACTGCCCGTAAAAGTCCGATTGGTTCGGGCCAACAGGATGTTGGTCACTCAGGTGTTGCCACAGGACGTGGAGCTTTTAACCTGAGTTTCTCTAGTTCAGTGGGGGATGAAGAAAACCCCCACTGATAGAGTTTCACTTTATCGATTCAAAAATAAATAAAATTAGTTTGGAAAATGGTCTGTGATCCTCTATTCATGTAGGATAAAATGGTCGACTGAGTGCTATGTGTAAAATAGTTCTCGAACAAAATAGTTGATAAAAAAAGAGAAAGCACTCTATCATAAAATGTACGCTTGGACGGCGGAACACATCTAGAAAGAGGCTTTCTCATGAATAGAATTATATCAGAAATCGGTTCCTTGACAGAATTGAAAACTTCCCATATGATTTATTCGAATATAAAATGAGGTTCATAGCGCAAACCCTCTATAAAAAACTATGGAACATGCGATTCGAGCCATGTCCACTTTTGCGGACATGGCTTTTTAGTTTGGGTTATTGCGATCGTGGCTTCTGTTATTTACCCCGCATTAACGGGCAGTAAGACCCCCATCTCAAGATTTAGAGAGAAATGAGAAAGATAGATGAGGGAATAACTGCCCGTAAAAGCCCGATTGGTTCGGGCCAACAGGATGTTGGGTTCCTCAGGTGTTGCCACAGGACGTGGCGTTCTTAACCTGAGTTCCTCTATTTCAGTGGGGGATGAGGAAAATCCCCCTGATGGAAGTTTCACTTTATAAGGAGGCATTTTCATGTCAGGAAGAACGAATGAGCAGGGATTGAAAGACTTAACGCTTTTAGGTAATCAAAATACAAAATATTCATATGATTATGCACCAGACGTATTAGAAGCGGTGGATAATTTGCATAGCGAAAATGACTTTTTCGTAAAGTTTAATTGTCCAGAGTTTACTAGTCTTTGTCCGATGACTGGACAGCCGGATTTTGCAACGATCTATATTTCATATATTCCGGATCAAAAGTTAGTTGAAAGTAAATCGCTGAAATTGTATTTGTTTAGCTATCGCAATCATGGAGATTTTCATGAGGACTGTGTCAATATGATTATGACAGATTTGGTGAAGCTATTAGATCCCCGCTATATTGAAGTATGGGGGAAATTCACACCTAGAGGTGGTCTGTCCATTGATCCATGGTGCAATTATGGACGTCCAGGTACAAAGTATGAAAAAATGGCTGAGCATCGGTTGTTTCATCATGATCTTTATCCAGAAAAAGTTGATAATCGCTAAATATTTTAAAAATCCAATGACAAATCTACCTGTTAAAATCAAAGCTCTCATAGTGGGGGGTTCTTCATCCTCCTATTGTGTGTTAGGCAAACCCGTCTTGCTTTTATAAGCAGTTGACTCTCTTTTTTATTTGTGTTTTAAAGGGGAGGATATAATTGCCTGTTACTGTAGGATGAATGCTCTTTTAAAGCTGTATCTAAAGTTCTCATCATGGACTTAAGAACAGCTTTTTTCTTTGGGAAAAGATATGATATGGGTGATGATTCATGTTTTATCTGGGTATGGGCAGGGAGAGGGAGGTTTTTGGATGTCTACCAATACAGAAAAACGTATGAAAAAAATATATTGGATAGTTTTATGGAGCTATTATATAAAAAATCATTCTCTACCATTATAGTAAATGATATTTGTCAGCAGGCATTGATTCATCGCAGTTCTTTTTACCGTTATTATGAAGACAAATATCAATTGTTAGAACAGGTGATCAATATAATGGGGGAAGAAGTTCAACAAAAGGTTCTTGAAAGTCAGGGACAATATGAAAATATTTCGGAGGTGGTTATTGATTATGTAGAGCAGCATAATACGTTGGTTGCAAATGTTATCAGAAAGGGTGATGTTACGAATATTATTGATAAATTGTCAAAGCTTTGCGGGGAAATGATTTATGAAAATGCAAAAAATCGCAATGACCCCATTTCATTAAAAGTAAAAAATTTAAATCATCCAGAAGTGATCAGCGAACTTTATGGAAATATGATTCTTGTCCTTATCAAAAAATGGATTAATCGGGAAGGACATATAAATAGACAAAATTTGGTAGATATATTAGATGAAATGGTGCAAAAGTAAGACATTTTAAGACACATGTCTTAAAATAAAACATCTATTCTATTTTGGCGTTTGTTCCTCTATTACTAATTGTATATATTGTAGAAGTATTAGAGGGAGGAAGATAAATTGCTAGATCGATTATTTAATAGAATTGGTCATTTGATTGTAAAAAAATCAAAGCCAATATTAATTAGTATTGCAATTTTAACCATTTTCTTTGCTTTCGGTATAACAAAAATCGATATGAAAATGGGGAATGATGTTTTTGTAAGTTCCAATTCTGATGCTTATAAAAACACAACAACGTATCAAAAAAACTTTGGTGGTGATGGCGTCTACTTATTAATCAGTGGCGACAGGGATAAACTGATTTCGCATGAAATGACCAAGAAATTAGTATCTTTTAACGAAAAAGCCACTAAAATAGATAATATTACTGGGACACTGAACTATGTAACGTTGATGAACGAGATGTTTCAATCAGGTAATGTTTCTTCAATGAATGGTAGTGCCTCTGAGGAAAATAACCATTTAATGCAAGAGACGATGATGAATGAGTTTGATCCAAAAGATGTCAAGAGAATTGAAAAGAATATGGAAGACTCTCTGACACCAAAGCATTATATCCATTAGTTCCAATCGCATTAGTTCTAGGATTTTCACCAGGTACTTTATTATTGTTAAATATGTCGTACAATCCATTAACGATTGCTCTTAGTTGTTTAGTGTTAGGGATTGGTACAGAATTTACAATTCTTATAATGGAACGTTTCCGAGAAGAGGAAGCGAAAGGTTTAAATGCTAAAGAAGCTATAAAAGTGTCGCTCTCTAAAGTGGGGCAAGCTATTACAGCTTCTGGTTTAACAGTGATTTTGGGATTCTCGACATTGATGTTTGTCAGCTTTCCAGTGCTAAAAGATTTTGGTGTTACGACGGTTCTTGATACGCTATTAAGCCTGATCTGTGCACTAACGATCTTGCCAGGGCTCATAACTTTGTTCCGTAAGCGTAGTAAATGATCATCTGAGTCGATCAATCTAGCATAAAAAGCATCGTATTTTGATTTTGCGATGCTTTTTATTCTATGTTGTATAAATGATTTGCCATCAGGCTATAAGCAAATGTAATGATTGTTTTCATTTGAAATAGCATATCTGAGTTCTCTCTATAAAGATGCAATTTTAAAGCTAAAAGGTGTAATTTGTAATATGATAGAGAAGAAATATGATGAAGTAATCAGGTGATAAGATGCCAGCACTTACGATAGATCAAGTTTTGATGCTTGATTCGTACAATGTTTATACAACAATGCCAGCGCGCACTCTTTTTACGTTAGAACGTGTGCATAAAGAATTTTTTCAAGAAGATGAATTTGCAGATTTAATGATGGGCATTACAAATGCTCGTTCGAAAACGGCCGCTATTTCGCATTTTTCCAAGCGTTATGGTCAATTTGTAGCGATGCAATTTTATATGTTAAGTGCTTATGATGAAATCTGGGATGGTAGTGATCGTGATTTGCAATTCGATGCTACAAAAGAAAATGGTCTTTATACGATTTGCATGTTTGCGAGTCCCAATGATTGGCGTTATGTAGAAGACTTAGAACGTGAACATGTCATGTCAACCATTTTATATAAGCAATGTTATCAAATCGTTCAAGATTTACGTAACACAACTTCCATCTCGCCACGGGTTATTTGGGATAATTTTTTTGTACATATAGTAAACGTTTATGCAAAATTACTTGATGATCCGCAACTTGCTGATCGAGCAATGGCAGATTTAGAAATATTGGAGTCAACAGAAGTGTGGTCACGTTTTAGTGAAAAGTCTTTGTTTTATGAGTATACGAAAGGCAGAGCACCTGCAAGCCTCGTTAATCAGCCCATACGAAGATCATGTTGCTTGTCAAAAGATATTCCGGGTCTTGGCGCTTGTGGTTATTGTCCTCTTGAACGTGACTAGAAAATTCTTACCTCCATTCCAGGTTTTTGAGGATTTTATTTGAAGATATCATGTTATTTTGGATTGTAATCACATAATGATTGTGCAAGAGTGGTCACTACTCTAAGCACTTATCTATACATGTCATGTCAGCAATCTTATGAGATTTTCTCAAGGATTGCTCAGATATAGCATAAACTATAAGAATTCGATAAACTAAAATGCTTACAACACGAAACAGTGGTTGAACACCAAAAACAGCGTGTAAAAAGATATACCATATCCAACACGTTAATAATTTTTATAATTGTTTGAAGGGGAGGGTGGAGCGTTCTCAAGGTATGGGCAAAAATACTTGGATAGGTTACCCATACTGGTCGAGTTGGATTGAATTAGGGGAAAAGGCATTTGATGAACGAGTCAAACAAATGCTTGTTTCCGCTTGTCAAAAGTCAAATCACAGCATAGTAGAAATGTTAAAATGTACCCAACTAATTAGACGTATATTTATGGCTTCCAGGAAGTTTTTTAATTTCATTCCAGGCTTTAATCGCTTTTTCACGACTTTTTCCTTGATTTTTGGGGTCGGCAAAAAAGTCACGAATAAATTGATTATATTCAAATTTGGGTGCAATGATTTTCTTGTACGAAGGATCTTTTTTCCGTTCTTCTTCCTCATACCAAGCATCTACTACATCACAATATGTTTTTCCAACATTGTTTTTAAAATAGTTTTGGATATAGGTGGAAAAATGAAATTTCGGAATAACTGTCTTAAAAAAAGCTCTTACATTTTGACTACAACGATGGTTTTCTGTAATAACTGTATCAAGACTTAAATCTACCTGAGGCTCCATCTTCTTATTCGCTTTCGATTTTCTGGTAGGATTTTTTATTTCTCCTGTCCGAAGAAATGTTTCAATCCTATTGGAAATCTCTATTTTAGAACCAGAAGCACTTATTCCATTTTCTCTACAAAAAGATTGTAATTCTTCCTTTAACCAATAGAAATCTTTAAAACCTTCTACACTTATATCTTTCGTTAGGTTAGGTCTCATAAATTACGCCCCCATATTTCTTTATTATATATTATAGAACATTTGTTCTTTATCAGCAAAAAGAATTACAAACAAAAACAACAAAGTTTACGAAAGTAGCCTAAGAATAAAATTTTTCGTCATCTTTAATGGTTTTTATCTCTATAGATCGTGTTTTTTGTTACTTCTGATGCGAGTAAACTTTATTTGTTGACAAAATACCTACATGGGTATAAATTTAGATTAAAGTAAAATTTAAGCTTCACTTTATAAAATAGATTCAGTCAGGTCATTTTGTTATTTTATATACCCTAGTAGGTATAAAATGTTTTGCTTTATTTGAACAAATCGATAACTGTATGGTTCCACAGAGCTAATAAATCCAAGGAGTGATAGTGAATGGGTAGAAAGTTTTTAATTGTTGGTGGAGTAGCAGGTGGTGCATCAACTGCTGCACGTATTCGAAGATTAGATGAACAAGCGGAAATTATCATGTTTGAAAAAGGACCTCATGTTTCCTTTTCAAACTGTTCTTTACCATATCATTTAAGCGGGATTGTTGAAAATAGCGAAAAGCTTGTTCTGATGAGTCCGCAAAGCTTTCAATCAAAATATAATATTGAAGCACGTGTTCATCAAGAAGTCGTGAAAATTAATCGTGATCCAAAAACAGTCACAGTCAAAAATGTAGCTACGGGTGAACAATATGATGAAGGCTATGATACGCTTGTGTTATCACCTGGCGCAAATCCATTTGTACCCAATCTAGTAGGTATTGATATGCCACATGTGTTTACTGTACGTAATGTACCAGATATTGAACGCTTAAATCACTATATAAAAAGCGATGGTTTAAATGATATTGCTGTCATCGGTGGAGGATTTATTGGGGTTGAAGTAGCAGAAAATCTAAAATTAGCAGGTAAAAACGTTTCTTTAGTAGAGTTTAATCATCAAATTATGGTGCCTTTTGATGATGATATGGCTCAAATCCTTCATAAAGAAATGACAGATAAAGGTATTCAATTGATTCTAGGAGATGGTCTTGCAAAAGTTGCAGAAGATCATGTGGAGTTAAATTCAGGTAAGCAAGTGAAGGCACAAGCAGTCGTTTTAGCAATCGGTGTTCGCCCTGAAACCACTTTGGCAAAAGAAGCAGGTCTTGAAATCGGAGAACTTGGCGGGATCAAAGTAAATCAAAATTATCAAACATCAGATCCTTCCATTTATGCAGTAGGAGATGCGATTGAAGTATATCAACGTATTATACGTAAACCAACGCGTCTTGCTCTAGCGGGTCCTGCCCAAAGACAAGCTCGTGCAGCAGCTGATCATATGTATGGTATTCCACATCAAAACAAAGGAGTAATCGGTTCTTCGAGTATAAAAATTTTCGATCTGAATTGTGCAGTAACCGGTTTGAATGAAAAGACTGCCAAAAAAGCAGGAATTCCTGCTGATAGCGTGTATATTATTGCACCAGATAAAGTAAGTTTAATGCCTAATAGTCATCCACTTCATTTTAAACTAGTTTTTGAAGTACCAACAGGCCGCATTTTAGGCGCACAAGCTATTGGGAAAGGAAATGTCGATAAGCGGATCGATGTTATAGCAACACTTATCATGATGGATGGTACATTAGAAGATTTAAAAGAACTAGAATTAACCTATTCTCCAATGTTCAGTACAGCAAAAGATGTTGTAAACTTGGCGGCGCTTGTCGGATTGAATATCTTATATGGTCGCTATCAACAAGTTCATGTTTCAGAAGTCCGCGAGTTGGTTGAAAGTGGAGCTGTATTTGTAGATGTTCGAGAAAAAAAAGAGTTTGCTAATGGACATTTAGTCAATGCTATGAATATTCCATTGAGCGAATTACGCGATCGTATGGATGAAGTTCCAAAAAATGTACCAGTCTATGTACATTGTCGCTCTGGTCAACGGAGTTATAATGCAGTCATGGCACTACAAAATTCAGGGTATGATCATGTATATAATGTGTCTGGATCCTTCTTAGGTATTTCTTTATATGAATATTTTCACGATGTGACTATGAATCGTGAAAAAATTGTAACAAATTATAATTTTAAATGAATCAATTTCATAATGCAAAATTCAGATAAAAAACACGAACATTTCAAATCAACATGAAAATTAATATTCAGAAATTTTTGTTCCGCTACAGACGGCGCTTTCCACGGGCTAGGCTTCAAATCTCCTCGGGTCGACACGATGTTGACCCCGAAGCCGTTGCCACAGGACGTGGCGAACTTAGGCTTTGTCCCTTAAAACGTTCCTGCGGGGCTTTCAGCTCAAGCTTTTCCCGTAGGACTTTGAATAAGCCTCCTTGAACTCACACCGCACGCAGGAAATGCGCATGCATTTTCGAGGAGTCGCCGTCTTCCGCTCCACAACTATCAAAATTAGTGATTCTTAATGTTCGTATTTTTTAAGAAGATGATGATTTATGAAATTGATTCAAATAAATATATTTTTAGTCACACATGAACAGACCTAAGTATAAGCCACTAAAACCAATGCATTTGAAATTGGTTTTAGCGGCTTATTTGTGATGTTCTATGAACAATTTTAGCTGTAATTATATAAAGTGTAGATGGAGCAATCATGATAGTTTGCTTGAAACAGTAAAAAAATCAGGCGTGTTGATTATCCAATTTAATCCATAAAAATAGGGGGATTTGTTGATTGCAGCGAAGGCTTGCTCGCTTTCCTGTGGGCGAATGCTGGGGGCGACAGGATGTTGGTCACGGAATCGTTGCCACAGGACGTGGCGTTCTTAGATTCCGTTCCTTCAATCGCTACGCTGTGGGGTCTCATCTATTCGCTTTTCCCGCGGGACGTTGAATTTTCTTCCTCGAATCACACCGCACGAAGGAAATGCGCATGCATTTTCGAGGACTCGAGCAAGCCGCAGCGAAGATCTATATAAATGGTCTTAAAAATACAGAGTCTTTCAAAAATTGCACCCGAATATGTATTCCTAATTTTTGTAAAATAAACACGTGTGTAAAAAAATTTGAGCATTACTATTGACTAATTTTTAGTAATCTTATAGGATTTAATTGACTAACGAGTCAGTCGAGGTGAAAAAGAATGCAAGCGGATGTTCGTAGACAGGAAAGAGAGCAGCAGTTGATTAAAATAGCACTTGAGTTGTTCGCAACTGTCGGCTATGAGAATACCAAGATTTCAGATATTGTGGCAAAAGCAAATGTCTCTCAAGGGACTTTTTACTGGTATTTCAAAAGCAAAGAGGCTATTGCTTTAAAAATGCTTGAAGATGGACGCAAAAAAATATTAGAGGCTATTGCAATTGGCTATCGCGATTCAAAAGCTTCTATCCAAGAATCCACTATCTCTACAAGTCATTTATTTGAACAAATTTTTCATTTTGCCGAGGAAAATCCATATTTGATACACATACTTTTAAAGGGTGTGCATTCTCAACCGTTATTACAACAAAAAGTGGATGAGATCAAATCTGATATGGAGATAGCCTTTGCAAATAATATTCAACGTGCAAAAGAATTAGGAATGTTAAACCAATCAATGGAACCTAAAATGCAGGCCGTCTTTATCATGAGTCTGTTAGAAGGTGTGCTATCTCGATGGCTATTTACAGAACGAAGCGAAAATCATCCTTTCGCTGAAAAATCGTTACAAGAAATCATTGAAAAAACCGTACATTTTGAATTTTTCGGTATTTTCGGTGTCTAACAGGAGGAAAAAACGTGAAGAAAATAAATTGGTTATTAACGCTTGTAGTTGCATCCGTTTTGGTACTTAGTGCGTGCGGAGGAACAGCAACAAAAAAAGAAACGAAAGACAACGATGCTTTAACAAAGGTTCAAAAAAATGGGGAAATGACCATCGGAATCATGGGAACATATGCACCCTATAACTATATGGGGAAAGATAAAGAATATACGGGCTTCGATGTTGATATTGCAAAGGAAATCGCAAAACGTCTTGATGTAAAAGCCAAATTTGTCGCACAAGATTTCTCTGGATTAATCCCAGGCTTACAAAAAGGCAAATTTGATGCGCTTGTTAGTCAAGTAACTATTACAGATGAACGTAAAAAAGCCATTGATTTCTCAGAACCTTATATTACAAACGAAGTAAAAGTGATTGTAAAAGAAAATAATAACAACATCAAATCAGTAAAAGATTTTAAAGGTAAAACGATTGGCGTAGGTCTTGGTACAAATGATGAAACCTATTTACGGAATGATTTAATGCCAGAAGTCGGCAATTTTAAAATCAGCACATATGATGATGTCATTACCACTTTAAAAGATTTAGATGCTGGTCGTATCGATGCAACGATCAACAATGTTTATGCATTAAAACCAATCATTGAAGAAAACGGTTATAAGATTAAAGCTGTTGGAGAAGCCATTAAAGCAGACAAAGCAGCTGTAGCAGTTAAAAAAGGAAATCCTAAATTCGTAAAAGCTATCAATAAAGCATTAGAAGATATGAAAAATGATGGTACGTATAAGAAGATCTTCGTCAAATGGTTTGGAGAAGAACCACCAGCAGAATAGAGAAAGTAGGAACAAACATGGATCTAGTTTTAGAAAATATCCCTTTTCTATTAAAAGGAGCCTATTACACACTACTGATTACAGTGGTATCCATGTTCTTCGGTTTAATCATTGGTTTATTAGCTGCGATTGCTCGTATAAAGGGCAATCGCTTTGTGCGTAATGTCGCAAGAGCTTATGTTTCCATTATTCGAGGAACACCACCACTTGTTCAAATTGTCATTGTCTACTATGGTTTGGTCGATTATGGAATCGAACTTGGCCCATTAACAGCTGCTTATATTGCTTTAAGTATTAATATAGGGGCTTATGTTTCTGAAGCATTCCGCGGTGCGATTCAATCCGTTCCAAAAGGTCAAACGGAAGCGGCACTTGCAACGGGGATGACGGAGAAACAAGCTATGCGTCGCATCATTATTCCGCAAGCGATACGATATGCGATTCCACCACTTGGCAACACATTTGTTGGTATGTTAAAAGAAACCTCTCTTGTTTCGGTTATTGCTGTGACGGAATTAATGCGCTCAGCTCAATTATTAGTGGCTCAATATTATGTATATATGCCATTCTATCTATCAATCGGCATCATGTATTGGCTGATGAGTAATTCATATTAAACAAAATAGAAAAACGATTATCAGTATACTAGGAGGTGCAGATAATGATAGATATTAAAGGACTATATAAAAATTATGGTAGCCATCAAGTGTTAAAGAACCTCAACCTAACCATTCCTGCACATCAAGTAGTTGCTGTCATTGGACCTAGTGGTTCAGGTAAAAGTACGTTTTTAAGATGTATAAATGGGCTAGAAGAGATGACACAAGGTAAGATAACCGTTAATGGACATGAGATCGATGCCAATGCTTCTAAGAAAGTATGGCAAAAAGCGATTTATGCCATACGTCAAGAAACAGGTATGGTGTTCCAACAATTTAATCTGTACCCACATAAAACGGTTATCGAAAATGTGACGGAAGCTCCTATCGTCGTGAAAAAAATGCAAAAAGAGAAAGCATACACTATTGCTTCAGCTTTATTAAAGAGAGTTGGACTGTCAGATAAAGAGAATGTTTATCCATCACAGCTATCTGGGGGCCAACAACAAAGAGTCGCGATTGCAAGAGCACTAGCGATGGAGCCGAAACTGATGCTTTTTGATGAGCCGACTTCAGCATTAGATCCAGAATTAGTTGGTGAAGTACTGAAAGTGATGAAAAGTTTGGCTGAAGAAGGTATGACGATGATCATTGTGACACATGAGATGAACTTTGCCAAAAACGTAGCTGATCGTATTTTATTTATGGCTGATGGTGTGATCGTAGAAGATGCGAATCCTAAAGCATTTTTTAAACGGCCACAAACGAATAGAGCTCAGCAATTCTTACAACAAGTAACTGAATTTTAAGGAGAGAATACTATGCAAATTACTGCTAAATGGCAAGGTGGACGTGCTTTTGAAGCAATTGGAGCATCGGGTTATAAAATGCCGATGGATGCGACAACAAATTATGGAGGTGAAGGTCAGGCACCTACACCTACAGAAATGCTGCTAAGCGCTGTAGCTGGATGTATCGGTATTGATGTAACGATGATTTTGAAACCACATTTAGATAAAATCACTAATCTAGAAATTGTTGTAGATGGCACACGACGAGAAGAAATGCCGACTGCGTTTACAGCAGCACATTTGACGTTTAAAGTTGATGGAGATCTCGATGCACACAAAATATGGAGAGCTATCAAATTGGGTGAGGAAAAATATTGTGCTGTCTCAGCTTCTTTAAAAGCAGACATTACATATTCATTAATCTTAAATGGAAAAGATGTACCATTCGAATAGCAGAATCAGGAAAAGATACAATTACTATTGTTAAGATTCCTAAATAATTTGTCTTTCTAATCCCATTCTGCACTCCAGAATTTATATCGATATAGGGACATTTTAGGTTCCGTCATCAATTAAAGGTAATCAAACAATTTTTATGTTCAAGAATTTAATAGAACTTCGAAGAATATGACTGAAATTCCTACAATTCATGATTAATTGGGTTAGATCTTTTTCAAGTTTTTTTCAGGAATAATATCAATCGTAAAGCCGAGCGTTTGTAAATGCTCGGCTTTTAGGAGTTTTGTACTTTTCTGACCCAATTGTGCTTTTTGCCAACTACTGTCACTAACAATAAGGATATCTGTTTGCTTAGTGACAGTGTTGCTGAATATCCCGCCGATTGCACGGATTTTTTTTGCAGCCATCGATCTACTTAATCCTTCCAGCTTACCTGTAAATACAACTGTCTTATCTTGAAAGTCGATGGGGGAACAAAAGGATGATTGATGAGCTGTTGGAAAAACAACTTGATGTGTAAGTTCATTGATGGAAAAGTTGTCAAATTTTTTTGGGAAAGTTAATACAAGTTCAGCAATGATTTCGGCGCGTTCTTTTTCAAGGGAGATCCCAAATTGAGATGCAAGGGTTTGTAACGAAAAATTTTGCTGATGTTGCCATTTATTTTTCACAAATGGAAGGATGCTACCAAATCGACAATATGGCGAAAGTTTATCGATTGTTGCACAAGCTTCTTCTATAACTGATTGATCATAATCATGATAATAACCGATGACAAATTGATTTGTGAGCCATTCATCTAAAATTGGATAAAATGTATGAAATGTAGGTGAATGTTGCACCAAATCTTCTGTAATGCCATGCTGAGAAATATGATATTCATCAAATGTTTGTTTAGGGTTTATATATGAAAAAAGTGAATCTACAATCTCATTTTGTACGACTTTCACAAGCTCAATCGAACAAACACTATCTCTCCATTGATTAGCTGTTTCTATTCCAATAGCAATAAAATCCAACTGATTTCCTCCTGTAGTTACGGTGTTTCTAGTATATCAATATATTAGCATAATGCGTTCAAAAATTTTTGAGAAAATAAGCCCAATCTAGCGGTATCTTTTAATGATTTTATGAAAAATAAAGAAAATATTGTAAAAATGTATGGATAATCTTTTATAATAGAATAGAGAAATGTAGAAAGAGGACAATAGATGAAAAATAAATTCTCGATTGGTCAGATGGCGCGCTTGAATAATATCTCTATTAAAACGCTTCGTTACTATGATGAGATTGGATTATTCAAGCCGAGCGAGGTGGATGCAGGAACTGGTTATCGATACTATTCTATCGAGCAATTTAAGGAACTTGATATTATTTTGTATATGAAGATGATGGGAGTCCCTCTAAAAGATATAAAAAAACAATTAGAAAATCGTAAATTGGATGATTTTATCTCTGTATTAGAAAATGTTAGAAAAATAACACGAGAGAAGATTGATGTCTTAAAACGTATTGAAAAAGGACTTTTTTCACGTGTCATAGAATTGGAAGGTACAAAGGATGAAAACAAAATAGAAAAACCATATATTGAGCATCTTCAGGCACATAATATGATTCAGGTCAATAAGAAAGTTGGTTCCCTAAAAGAAATAGAGGCAGAGCTGCGTCAGTTGAAATCCCATTATGAACATATTGCACCGATCGTTATAGGGAATGTTGGGTATTTAAAAAACATAGAAAATCAGCTTGAAAATGTTAATACCTATGATGGCATTTTTTTATTAGTAGATCAATCATTGCATATGAAGATGGAAATGATGACACCGGTGGATGAAGGAGATTTTGCAGTGATCAGATGGCGGGAGGAAATGGGAGATGATCGAAAATACATAGAAAAACTTTTACGTTTTGCCAGAGTTCATAATTATCAAACGGAAGGGCCTTTATATATTCGAAAAATTGTGGATGGCATCATTTCTAATCATTCCAAAGAATGGCTAAAAGAAATACGGGTTAAAATAATTCCATTGACTCTCCACTAAGAGGAGGGTTTACGATAGATAATGTAAAATAGACAGAAAGAAAGAAGGGATTGACTTTTGGTACAGTCATCCAAACTTTGGACAAAAGATTTTATCATTATCTTTTTAATTAATTTTTTTACACATGTTGTTTTTTACCTGCTAATGGTCATGATCGCTGTCTATACTGCAACAAAATTTCATACAAATCAAAGTGTTGCAGGATTAGCAACCGGAATATTTGTATTAGCATCCCTTATAGCGAGAATATTTGCGGGAAAATATTTAGATCGATTGGGTAGAAAGCGAATGCTTATTGGTTCGCTTAGTATCTTTACAGTTTCTATGTTGTTACATATTGTTGTGGATGATTTATATGTCTTGTTCATCATCCGATTTATACAGGGGGCTATGCATGGATGTATTACAACTGCGGCTGGCACTATATCTGCAGAGCTTATTCCAGATGATCGCCGCGGAGAAGGTACTGGATATTATGCAACTTCTATGAATATTGCCATGGCTTTTGGTCCATTTCTAGGCATTTTCCTTTATGAACACGCATCATTTACAACGGTTTTTGTAGTAGGGAGTATAGTGGCTGTTGTTGATTTACTAGTTTCATGTTTTTTAAAAGTACCGGAACCTAAAGGAATGGAAGAACCAAGGAAAGGATTTCATGGGAGAGATTTTATCGAACCCAAAGCGATCCCTATTTCAATAGTTATCTTCCTCATTGCGATAGCTTATTCAAGTTTGCTATCATTTTTGACACAGTACGCCAAGGAAATCCATTTGGTTTCTGTATCAAGTTTCTTTTTTATTGTTTATGCTATTGCACTGATCATAACTAGACCCTTTACTGGAAAATGGTTTGATCAATTTGGGGCGAATCGAGTGAATTATCCATTGCTCATATTAACCATTATGGGCTTTTTTACATTGAGCATAGCACAAACTGGCTTGGTATTTTTACTATCTGCTGTTTTGATCGGTATTGGTTACGGGACACTTATTTCTAATTTTCAAGCAATCGCTATTCAAGAATCTCCATCACATCGAAAGTCACTATCTACTTCAACGTTCTTCATGTTTCTAGATTTATCGAATGGGATCGGACCTTATATAGTCGGCATTTTAGTGACATTTATGTCATTTAAAGCATTGTATGGTACGGTTACTGTTTGGATTTTAATTTGTTTAATCGTTTATTATTTCGTATACGGCAAAAATGCAAAAAAAGTTTCAAATTAAATATTTATTCCGCATTAACGGTAGTAAAACTCCCACCTCAAAGTATAGAGAGAAACGAGAATGAAGGATAGGTGGGGGAGCAACTGTCGCATGCGCCCGATCTGATTATGCATGAAAACAATCCGCCAATTTATATAGATTGGAGTGGAGGCGGAAATCAGCGAATTATTTAAATTCTAGTGGATAAAATTGGATAATCAATACGCCTGAAAATATAGTTTAGTAAATCTATTAGAAAAATCGGTATAGAGGGATTTTTCTACTTAAGCTTTAAGAACAAGGTAATTTTCATATTTTTTTCTAAAATTATAGAATATTTAAAATCTAATGATAAAAGTATGATATAGTAAAAGGACAATTTAATACCGTGTAAGTTATGGTTCCAAATGACAATTTGGATTAAAAGGGAAGACCGGTGAAAATCCGGCGCTGTCCCGCAACTGTAAATGGAAGCGACTCGTAATAACCACTATGATAATGGGAAGGTACGATTAGCAATGATCATGAGCCAGGAGACCTGCCAATAGCTAGTACACACCGATTGACCTACGAGGATAGGGGGTGGGAGTGAGATTCACAGTACGAAGTGATAAGAAAGCAATTTCGAGGTATTGCTTATTTGTGCATAGCCTTTTTTCTACACAGCCATTTCCTGTATTTGGAGATGGCTTTTTTATTTGCCTAAGGATTCAATTTTAAAAATAACAGTAGTTCAGAAAAGAATTCTACTACACATGTGTTGATTAGGAAATATTTAGGATATATTTGCTGCAATTCTTAAAATCCCTGTATTTTTGGCTCCATGTACATATATTGGAGCGGAGGTTTGCTCGACTCCAGCGGAAAAAGCGAGACAGTCTGAGACCCTGCACGAGCGTAGCGATTGAAGGAACGGAATCTAAGAACGCCATGTCCTGTGGCAACGATTCCGTGACCAACATCCTGTTGCCCCCAGCGCTCGCCCGCAGGAAAGCGAGCAAGCCGGAGCGGAAATCAACAAATATTCTATATTTTTATGGATTAAAATGGATAATCAATACGCCTGATTCTACTATTAAAAGACGAGGAGCGGAAAATATGAAATATACAAATTCAGTGATTGGATACCCTTATATCGGGGGAAATAGAGAGTGGAAACGCACAGTAGAAAGCTATTGGAAGCAAGAAATTAGCGAACATGAATTACATGAGCGCATGAAACAACTTCGCCTTGACCATTTGAAAAAACAATTAGCATTAGGGATCGATCAAGTAACGATCGGTGATTTTACTTACTATGATCGCATGCTTGATACAGCGGTGATGTTTGGACTTGTGCCAAAACGCTATCAATGGACAGCTGAAACCGTTGATCTTGGAACCTATTATGCAATGGCACGTGGTCGAGAAGGACAAGTTGCTTCTGAAATGACCAAATGGTTTAATACAAATTATCACTATATTGTACCAGAGTACGAAGGTCAAAAATTATATCTTACGGAAAACACGATTTTAAAAGCCTACAAGGAAGCGAAAGAGGAGCTTGGTATTGAAGCTAAGCCAACTATTATCGGGCCCTATACATTTAGTCGCTTAACAAAAGGTTATGATGCAAAAACGGAACCAGAGTATATTTTAAAACTGATCCCATTGTATATTCAGGTTTTAAAACAACTGGTTGAAGCAGGAGCTGAATGGATACAAATTGAAGAACCTTCTCTTGTTACAACTTTAGATAAAGCCGACATCGCAACTGTTAAAGAAATCTATTCACAAATTGTTGAAGAAGTGCCGAACGCGAAAATTTTACTTCAAACTTATTTTGAATCCGTTTCATTTTTTGAAGAAATCGTAAACCTTCCAGTTGCAGGTATTGGATTAGATTTTGTGCATGGTTATAAAGGAAATATGGATGCACTTCGAAAATTTGGCTTTCCAAAGAATAAAGTATTAGCGGCAGGTATTATTAATGGTCGTGATATTTGGAGAGCTGATCTAGCAGAAAAATATAATACATTACAAGCCATTCAACAGTTGAGCAAATGTGAAAATATATGGATTCAGTCATCTTGTAGTCTACAACATGTACCAGTAACAACTGCTTATGAGAAAAAATTGGCACCTGTATTAAAAAATGCCTTAGCATTTGCAGATGAAAAAATAATAGAGCTTAAAGAATTAACAAGCTATGCTAACAATCCAAAAGATCCAGGTAATAACGCTATTTCAGAAAGTATTAAAGCTATTCAATTGTTAAGAGAAGATGCATCACGTAACAATGAAACCGTCAAAGCTGAGATGGCATCTATTAAAGAAGAAGACTTTAAACGGTCAAGTGTATTTGAAAAACGTCAAGAAATTCAACGCGAAGCTTTAGAACTTCCATTATTCCCAACAACAACAATCGGAAGTTTTCCACAATCTACAGAAGTAAAGAAAACTCGTAGTGCGTGGAGAAAACAAAAAATATCAGATGCTGATTATGAAGCATTTGTTAAGGAAGAAACAGAACGATGGATTCATATTCAAGAAGATTTAGGACTAGATGTTTTGGTACATGGTGAATTTGAACGTACTGACATGGTTGAATATTTTGGTGAAAAATTAGACGGCTTTGCTTTCACAGAAAATGCTTGGGTTGTTTCTTACGGATCTAGATGTGTAAAACCACCAATTATATATGGAGATGTGGCTTGGAAAGAACCAATGACTGTAAAATCATCCGTTTACGCACAAAGTTTAACCAATCATTATGTCAAGGGCATGCTCACTGGACCAGTGACCATTTTAAATTGGTCATTTGTACGAGATGATATTCCACGTAAAGAAATTGCTTATCAAATTGCATTGGCATTGAAAAAAGAAATAGAAGCACTTGAAAAAGCTGGAATAGCCATTATTCAAGTGGATGAACCTGCTTTGCGTGAAGGACTTCCTCTTCGCAAGGAAAATTGGTCAGAATATTTAGATTGGGGTGTAAAGGCTTTCCGTTTAGCTACTTCATCTGTTGAAGATCAAACACAAATTCATACACATATGTGCTACTGCGAATTCAATGATTTTATCGAGCCTATAAGTGCATTGGATGCAGATGTCATTTCCATTGAAACATCTCGCAGTCATGGTGAGTTAATCGATTCACTGAAAGAAACACCATACGACAAAGGCATTGGTTTAGGTGTTTACGATATTCATAGTCCACGAGTTCCATCGATAAAAGAGATGGAAACGATCATGCAAGAAAGTCTTGAAGTATTGAAACCAACACAATTTTGGGTGAATCCTGATTGTGGCTTAAAAACGCGTGGTGAAACAGAAACTGTTGCATCTCTTCAAAACATGGTAGAGGCAGCAAAAACATTGCGAGAAGACGTAGCATCCTCTGTAAAATCATAACAATAAGATCATCGTTTTAGTCTATAATTTGACCATCAAGGAGTTAGGAATGTTGTTCAGCGTTCTTAACTCCTTGTTTTTATTTTCAACAAAAATCAGTTTAGCCAAATATTAGAAAACCTATCTAAATAAAAAACTGTGTGAAAATAGCAAAAAATTCCTTATAATGATTAGTAGAGGTTTTTGGTATTAATACATTGATCATGGGGGTGTCATGTTTGAAAACACGCGTGACGGAAATTTTAGGAGTGAACTATCCAATTGTTCAAGGGGGATTGGCTTATTTAGCATATGCTGAATTGGCCGCGGCTGTTTCAAATGCAGGCGGACTTGGCCAAATTACTGCAGCAACATTAGGTACACCTGAAAAGCTTAGAGCAGAGATTCATAAGACACGTTCGCTGACGGATCGACCATTCGGCGTCAATTTTGCGATTTCAAGACATGAAGGAAAGTATGAGCATTTGTTGGAAGTTGCCATTGAAGAAAAGGTTTCTGCTATTTCAATAACTGGAGGTAATCCGCAGCCTGTATTAGAGCGTTTAAAAGATGAAGATATTCATTCGCTTGTACTTGTTTCTGGTGTACGACAAGCGCAAAAAGCTGAAGCACTGGGAGCCGATATTGTAATGGCTGTTGGGCAAGAAGGTGGCGGTCATCTTGGGCGTGATGATATTGGAACAATGGTGCTCGTCCCAAGAGTTGCTGAATCGGTTTCCATTCCAGTGCTGGCTAGTGGAGGTATTGGAGATGGAAGGGGATTGCTTGCCGCTCTAGCACTGGGAGCTGAAGGTGTTGAGATGGGAACGCGTTTTATTGCAACACAAGAATGTATACATGCTAGTGATACTTATAAACAAGCCTTATTAAATGGCAAAGAAACAGGCACCGTTGTGATCAAAAGATCATTAGGAGCTCCTGCACGGGCGATTAAGTCCCAATATACGGAAGCGATTATTCAGAAGGAACTTGAAGGTGCGACGTATGAAGACTTAAAAAACGATATTAGTGGGAAAGCCAATCAGCATTATATTTATGATGGCAATGTGGAAAGCGGCTTTGGTTGGGCAGGTCAAGTAATGGGATTAATCCATGATGTGCCAACAGTACAACAACTAATAGATGATATGATTCAATCAGCTACCATAGGTCGGAAACGCCTTGATGAAATATTCGGTGGGACTATCTAAAAAGTTCTGTACGCCTAAACATAAAGTACATTTTACATGAATAATGAATTAAAAAATGCTGAATTGCTTGATGATTCACTCAAACAATTGGAGGAATGTTAATTGTTAAACAAAACAGGATTTGACTTATGGGCGAATCATTATGACCAAACAGTACAACAAAGTGAAGAAAATGAAAGATATCCTTTCGCTGGGTATAAAGAAATATTGAATACTATTTACAACAAAGTGATGCAAAAGAAACACTCAAATGTGCTAGATATAGGTTTTGGAACAGCTGTATTGACAGCAAAGCTATATGAAGATGGGCATAATATAGATGGAATTGATTTTTCACCAAAGATGATTGAAATCGCACAAGTGAAGATGCCACAAGCCAATTTGATGGAGTGGGATATTTCAAAAGGGTTGCCTGATTTTTTAAAAGGACACAAGTATGATTCGATCGTTAGTACCTATGCATTGCATCATTTAATAGATGAAGAAAAGGTGCCTTTTATAAAAAATTTATTAGCCTTACTTAAAGAGGATGGGAAGCTATTCATCGGTGATATTGCTTTTGCAACAAGGGGAAATCTGGAAAGCTGTAGAAAGAATAGTATAGATGATTGGGATGAAGATGAATTCTATTTTGTTGATGAAGAACTTTCTCCTATTCTGAACACTTTTTGCCGTTGCGATTTCTATCCGCTTTCTCATTGTGGCGGCATTTTTGTTATTTCAAAATAAAATATATATATGGGTAATATCGGAATTCATGAGGACGGACGGTTCAAGCCTATTTTATCCTGATCCAGATCTTTATAGGTGTGGCAAGATGAAAGCGATTTTAATCCCTATTGAATGAGTGTGGGCCGTGGCAGCCCATAAATCAACAGATTCCAAACGAGGTCAAAGCCTCTGAACGCTTTTTATTTTGGAAAAAACCTCAACTATTCTGAGTTCTAAAGAAGCAATTGGTGACGTAAATATTTTTGTTCGTGGATACAATTCATTCTTCCGTGGATAGAAGGCCATTTCCCGTGGATAGAAGAGCTACTTTCGTGGATAGAAGCTCTTCTTCCGTGGATAGGAGGTAATTTCCCACGGATAAGAGAATATTTCACGTAGATAGAAGAGTCACTTTTGAGAATAGAAACTCTTCTTCCATAGATAGAAGATTTTTCCTGTGGATAGAGTCTCACCCTATGAGTAGAACCATTCCAATTAGCAAAAAAATTTCATAAATTATATCGACAATGGAGAAAATGACCCTATATATAACAAGCGCATATAGATGAAGATAGTGGAGGCCTTAGGATGAATGTTATGATTGAATGGATATATCGAACATCAAAAGGAATAGAAACCGTTTTTCGTTCAGATGAAATGCCAGCGGAACAAGCGTATAAAGTAGCTCAGGATATCGACAAAACGGGGCGAGCAAAAACGATTACATTCACAGACCAGTATGATAGTTCGTGGACGATGAAGGAAATGAAACATTATTTAACAGAAATCGAGGGAGAACCACATAATGTTATCGTTTATTTTGATGGTGGTTATGACCGACAAACTGCCATCGCAGGATTAGGTTGTGCCATCTATTTTGAACAAAATGGCAAGCCGTTTCGAGTTCGAAAAAATGCCCAAACAGTGGGGCTCAAATCAAATAATGAATCTGAATATGCGGCACTTCAGCTGAGTATTACGGAACTCGAATTATTAAATGTCCAAAATATGAATGTACGTTTTATTGGCGATTCACAAGTTGTTATCAATCAAATGAATGGTGATTGGGCAGTATTGGAACCAGAATTATTAAACTGGGCTGATCGTATCGATAACAAACTAAAGGATTTGGGCATTCATCCTAAATATGAACATGTGTCACGAAAAATTAATACAGAAGCAGATCACCTCGCTACACAAGCAATCCATGGAATAGAAATTATTGCGCAAACAGAATTATTAGCAGAATAAGATATATTCATCAGATAATTTGAGATATAGGAACATTAGTAGCACAAACTACAAATCAAGGTTTGTGCTATTGTTTTTTCCTCTTGCTAAAATTTTATGTATGCTTCAATATGTTTAAACCGTTGATTATTGGGAATACTTTTTTAAAAGAATGAAAAGGCATTTCTATAAACATATAAAACTTTAAGCGCGTTGACTAAGAAAAAATAGAAATAAAATGGATCGATAACAAGGCCATAATTTTTTAGTTCGCAGATGTTTATTGTTACGCATAACACATTGGATCATCATGCATGATAAAACTTAGCATTTATTTGGAGGAAGCATATGAAAAACAAATATAGAATAGGTATATTAATTTTTATGGCCTTTATGACTTTATATGGCTGTGGTAATGTCCTAAAGGGTGAAAATATTGATACCAATAAAAATGTGAATTTAGCGCCAGATGACGACTTAAGTATGGATGAAAAACAGTCTGTAGCGGAAGGCAATAACCATGTGAACCATACCAATTCTGGAATTGTTCCTAAGGGAGTGAAAAAGGCTCAAAATCCCACGTATCCAGTGGGAAGTCAAGTCATCATACAGGCAGATCACATGGTAGGCATGAAAGGTGCGAAGGGCATAATCGTTGGTGCTTATAATACGAATGCTTATGCGGTTACTTATGAACCTACAACGGGTGGGGAAGAAGTAAAAAATCATAAATGGGTGATTCAAGAAGAAATAAAGAAACCGCAAGATAAAATACTCCAACCAGGTGCAAAGGTAACGCTTGAAGCGGATCATTTACCCGGTATGAAAGGCGCGATTGCAACCGTCGAATCAGGGATTCATACAACCGTTTATATGGTTAATTATAAGCCAACGAATGGTACTAGTGATGTTAAAAACCATAAGTGGCTAATCGAAAGTGAAATAGAAGCAGATCAATCATAATGATCCTAAAATAAAAGCATGTTAGGAGTTATCCTATCATGCTATTTTTGATAAAACGTATTCATATTTATATAGACATCTTTTAGAAAATGATTTGATTTATAAGTTAAGTGAATCAATTTCATAAATCATTTTCTTCTTAAAAAATACGAACATTTAAGAATAACTAATTTTGATAGTTGTGGAGCGGAAGACGGCGACTCCTCGAAAATGCATGCGCATTTCCTTCGTGCGGTGTGAGTTCAAGAAGGCTTATTCAAAGTCCTACGGGAAAAGCTTGAGCTGAAAGCCCCGCAGGAACGTTTTAAGGGACAAAGCCTAAGTTCGCTACGTCCTGTGGCAACGGCTTCGGGGTCAACATCGTGTCGACCCGAGGAGATTGAAGCCAAGCCCTTGGAAAGCGTCGTCTGGAGCGGAACAAAAACTTCTGAATATTAATGTTCATGTTGATTCGAAATGTTCGTGTTTTTTATCTAGATTTTGCATTATGAAATTGATTCAAGTGAAGCAGAATTTAAACAATATAATTTGAAAGACCTCAAAACGTTCAACGGTTTCTATTGGCAGCAGTATCTTATAATTTATAATAGTTTATGCGAAGCAATATTTCCGAAAGAGTACTTACTTTAAAATAATAAATTATAACCAACTCTTAATAATATGTTATAATCATAGAAACGGAATATGACGAAAAAGGTACAAATCATTCTTTGATTTGTTTAAAAGGGAAGATCGGTGTGAATCCGACGCTGTCCCGCAACTGTAATTTGGAGCAAATCGCAAAACCACTGTGAAAATGGGAAGGTGCGATGAGTGAAGAAGATAAGCCAGGAGACCTGCCTTTTCCGAGTACAGCCATAATACCTACGAGGATAGGAGGTGTAGAGTGTGACAGAATATCTTCTGCATGCTCATTGTACGACAAAGCCGCAAATTGCACTCAAAAATAGAGGGCTTATTTGGCTATGGCGGAAGTCGTATAAACGAGCAAGCTTTTCATAACACATCCTTCAAATTTTAGAGGGATGTGTTTTTTTATGAGAAAGGGAGAGAAATTAATGGATCACGAAATTGTCACCAAGTATGAACAAATCATGAAAGACAGTATTATGCTTTCGATGGGAATGGACCATCCGAAAACATTGAAAGAAATAGCGTGTGATTTGATTCAAAATCATGAAGAACAGTATTTGAATATAAATTATGCTTATTTAAAAGTAAAACATGAGATTGTTGGAGCATAATCATTAAGCAATGATCTTATAAAAAATTTGTACAAAAGTAAATTAGGGCCACATGAAACATATTCAATTGTTTCATGTGGCTTTGTTTATTTGTCATTATATCATGCAAATGACTCCTTATCGTAACTAGGATGAACTTGCGTTTGCTAGCATTACTTTCCAAAAGTCATCATCATAATTGTAAAAATTGATAATATTCTTATTGTATAATTAATAAATAAATAGTATATTTGTATAAAAAAGGGTGATTTTCCATGAGTCGTTATATATCAATTGCTATTTTAATTTTTGCCTTTTGTTGTATATTAGGAATTGTGATTTTGCAAATAGGTCAAGGTGCCCCAACTGCATCAGAAGTAATCATTCTTATGAATATTTTAAATGTTGCTATATTAAGTGTAATTATCACGCTGTTAATAAGAATCAATGAAATCATAAAAAAAATCGAAAGAAGAAATAAAAATCAGAATTTATGAAAATAAAACTTTATTTGTATATTTGAATCAATTTCATAATGCAAAATTCAGATAAGAAATGCGAACATTTTACATCTATATGAGCATTAATATTCAGAAATTTTGTTCCGCTACATACGGCGCTTTTCACGGGCTTGGCCTTAAGCTCCTTGGGTCAACACGATGTTGATTGCAGATTTTCTTCCGCATCGAAAGCGTAAGCGACAGATGTGAAGTCGTTGCCACAGGATGTGGCGAAATTAGGCTTTGTGGCCCTATAATTGTTTCTGCGGGCGTATTTCAAAACAACTTCTAGTGGCAACTTTTGTATTGGTAAAAATAATTTTAAATTTAAGCACTTACGTTATCGTAGGTGCTTTTCTATTCGACAAATAGTATTCAATTAGTGTAAATTAATGGATAAAAAAGTTTTTACATTGGATGATATTTATAAAGAATTTGTGAATGAATGGGGAAAAATCCCAAAATAAAATCTTTGGATAGCATCATTAATAGATAAAAATTTATTAAAATGTTATATTTTATTACATTTAATTGCTGTGATAGTACAATTTTAAATGATCAAATGATTTTAAATAGAATAAAAAGATAGAATTAAATTAAATCTAACGTTTTATGTTAGGAAAATTATGATATGTCAGATTTCTGAACATTGACTATATAGTAAAACTCACGTATATTCAAACTGTACTATTTCCTTTTTATGGTGTTCTTTCGGATGGAAATTTAGGAGCAATAGGAAGAATACTGCAAGATAATTTCATAATTTTTAAAGGATGGTGGGGGAAATGATGTGGGATACACCGGAAAAATTACGTGCATTGCTTTGTGAGCTTGTAAGTTGGGAAAGTCAGACATTGACAAAAGGGGAGCAACAATTTTCGAAGAAGCTTCAGGCAAAATTGCAGCAACTTCAATATTTTGTAGATCATCCATCGTATTTAACTTTTTGTGATGTTGACCATGAGAGGCAACTAGTGTCAGCTTTATATAAAAATCCAAATGTTGAGGAAACAGTTGTATTAATCAGCCATTTTGATACAGTTCAGATTGAAGAGTATGGTTCGTTTATGCCTTTAGCAACAATGCCGGAAGAGTTAACAAATGCTTTTAGAGCGGACCCGAGCATGCTAAATTTATCGGCTAAAAAGGATTTGGCAAGTGGAGATTACTTATTTGGTCGTGGTGTAATGGATATGAAAATGGGTTTAGCGTTGCATTTGCAATTGGTAGAAACAGCCATAATGGAAGAATGGCCTATAAATCTTCTACTTGTCACCGTACCTGATGAAGAAGTGAATTCTGCAGGCATGCGGCAAGCAGTGAAGCATATATCAGAATTACAAAAGAAACAAGATTTAACATTTATATTATTTTTAAATAGCGAACCATCTTTTTCACAAGGTCCTGCCGACTTAAAGGAATATGTCTATTCGGGGACAATCGGTAAGATTATGCCGGCAGCTCTTTTCTACGGAAAAGAAACTCATGTTGGGGAACCGTTAAAAGGAATCACTGCACCATTTATGAGTGCTTTTTTAACAGCAGAGATGGAATGGAATGATAAATTTTGTGAAGAAGACTTCGGAGAGCTGACACCGCTCCCAGTTTCACTACAGTTAAAAGATTTAAAGAATCAATATTCGACACAAACGCCCTATCGTGCTATGACCATGTACAATGTTTTCTTGATGAAACGTAGTGCAGGTGAAATCATGGACATCTTTGAGGAAGTAGCAAAAGAAGCGATGGCAAAGTGTCAGTCGCGTTATGAAATAATTTGTCAAAAACAAGGGGTCTCTACCATTGGGACGATCAGTGTAATACGATTTGAAGAATTGTACGCGTATGCAGTACAAAAACTGGGGACAGAAAAGGTAAATGAGCTAAAAACATTTGTTATAGCCAATGGATCCTATGATGATCGTGAAAGGTCATTGCGAATTGCAGATCAATTATTGATCCATTGTCGGGAATTGGCACCTGCAGTCATATTACTTTTTGCACCACCTTACTATCCACCAGCCAATTCATCCAATAATTTGTTGATACAAGGTGCTATTTCACTTTTACTTGAAGAAGCCAAGAAATACAATATCCCTCTTGAACAGATTCATTACTTTAATGGAATTTGTGATTTAAGCTATTGTCAATTTCGTGTAGATAAAGATTGGAAAGCATATGAGAAAAATACACCAGTATGGGGTGAAACATATGATATTCCATTTCAAGAAATGTCGCAGTTTTCAGCACCTGTTTTAAATGTAGGCCCATATGGTAAAGACGCTCATCAAATTTCCGAACGACTACATGTCAAAAGTGCTTTTGAAGAAATGCCTGAATTATTATACGAATTATTAAAATATGTCAGCAAAAGGATTCAAGTCGTGGAATAATGCAGGAATCATCTTTAATAGAATGTGATAAAGAAAATGATTTTTTTAACGATGCTGAGCTATATCGAGATGATAATGTGAAAGAAGAAGATGAGAAAGAGGAGGAGTTGTGCTGGGGTTATTCGATGGTCTAATAGGAAATGCATCAGAAGTCAATTTGAATGCAATCGAATCTGAAGTGAAAAAATTATTAGGCAAAAGTGAAAGGGTAGAGCAAGCTTATAAATTGATCCGAGATATGTTTGTATTTACAGATAAACGTTTGCTTTTAATTGATAAGCAGGGGGTTACTGGTAAAAAAATCGAATACCATTCCATTCCATATAGGAGTGTTACGCACTTCTCTGTTGAAACAGCGGGTACTTTTGATCTCGAAGCAGAGCTGAAAATATGGTTATCGAATGGTACAGAGCCTATTCAAAAAAGATTCAATAAAACATTAGATATCTATAAAATCCAAAGTGTTCTAGCAGATTATGTATTAAAATAAACTACTGTAACATCTAATATATTTTAACTAGATGCTTACCATAGGCTATTAGTTTATCCTACCTAATTGGTAGCAAGACTCCTACTCTCCAAGCGTCAAAAAGATGATCAATAGATTTTAACAAGCCTGCATTAACTTACACACAGTGAGGGATGAAGGAATCCTCACCGTGTGAAGTTTGATTGATTTAGGAACCTAAAAGAGGTCAGAAAAAAATTGGAAAGTTTGTATAGGATACTAGCCATTATAAATATTCAGTGCTATAATATTAGTTGTCGAAAAGATATATGATTATAATTTTGCGGAAGTAGTTCAGTGGTAGAACATCACCTTCCCAAGGTGAGGGTCGCGGGTTCGAGCCCCGTCTTCCGCTTCACAAATGGAAGAGCATCCAATGCGGTTGAAAGGATTGGGTTTGGAAACCATTTAATGTCTCAAATATGGTGGCAAATCCGCTTTTCATTTTCCATATCGGGTCGGTAGCTCAGTTGGTAGAGCATTAGATTGAAGCTCTAAGTGTCGGCAGTTCGATTCTGTCCCGACCCATAAGAAGAAAGAGATATTCAGAATTTGGCTGAATATCTCTTTTTGGGTTTGAAAATTTTATAAAAAGTCTCTATTTTAAATATTGTAGTTGATCATCGGCAAAATCAGTATAAAAGCAGGAAAATGTGTTTCTGATATCCTTGTATGTGTGGCTATCGTTTTTAATACAAACGAAGATTTACTGAGAAGTCTTCTGTAAAAGGTAGCTGTGCCATCAATAAAAAGTCTAAATAAAAAGAGAGAGAAATCATCATGATTTCTCTTCTAATTATGATATTTTTAAATAAAACTTATGTGTAATAATAGTATCAAATGTTTGTTTGGAAAGCAATCAACATTTGTCGAAAAATATTATTCTTCAAATAAATCATCTGCTAGTGCATCGATTTCAGCTCTTAATTTTTTTGTACCTTCAGAATCCAATGTAATGGTTTTTCCATCAATCATCACTTGATCGCCAACATTAACATTTATAGGTAATTTTGACTTAGGGATGTCGATTGTATGATCACCAATTTCAATGATCGCGAAATTCCCTTCAAAACGGTCAATAATGCCTTTTTGCATTTATCTCTCCACCTTTACAGAAATTTTAGTACCATTTGAAGTAAAGACGATCGTTCCATGTTGATCAGTTCGATAAATTTTTGCATGAATAGTTTTTAAACGATGTAAGGCTTCAGCTGTTGGGTGACCATAACGATTATCCTTACCAACACTAATTGCGGCATAAGTAGGTTTTGCCACTGCTAAAAAGTCTGAATTAGAAGCCTCTCTCGCCCCATGATGACTGACTTTTAATACATCTACTTTAGGGACAATACCAGCTTCCAACATATCTTCTTCGGCTTGTGTTTCAGCATCACCTGTAAATAAGAATTTCTTGTCACCATGTTGCATCAGCAATACAGCACTCCAGTCATTTAAGTCATTTTTGCTGTAATTTTTTGTAGGTCCAATAAAATGTAGATCAAGGGATTGTTCACTTACAGGTATTTGAACATCTTTTTTAGCTACTTTTATTTTTAATCCTTGAGCTTTTACAGATTGTAAAAAGTTACGATATGCAACGGTTGTATGTGTAATACGTGGTGCATAAACAGATTGAACAGGAAAAGCATTAATGATATCAGCTAGTCCGCTGATATGATCAGCGTCTGGATGTGTGGAAATGACGGCATCTAGCTGTTTTACACCATGCTCCTTTAAATAATCGATGACTGTTTCACCTTTTCCTTTGTTCCCACCATCAATCACAATGTTTTCTTTCGGTGTTTGGATAAATATTGAATCACCTTGTCCTATATCTATAATATGTACAAAGACTTGATCATTTGCTGAAGTAACAGGCTTTGTCTCTGAAGTGTCTGATGAATCGGCTTCGTTTAATGTAATTGTACATCCTGTCAGCAGTAGGATGCTAAAAAGAGTGAAAAGTATTCTAAGTTTGATTTTCATAAAAAATTCCTCCTAGCAGTATTTTAACATGAAACACTGTATAAGAACAAATGTTTGTATATAAAAAGGGGAATTATGCAATGTTTTTCAATTAGAATGGATCAACATTTTTATCCCACGTTAACGGGTAGTAAGACCCCACCTCAAAGTTTAGAGAGAAATGAGAAAGATAGGTGGGGATCAACTGCCGTATGCGCCCGATTGGTTCGGGGGGGCAGGATGTTGGTCACTCAGTGTTGCCACAGGACGTGGCGCTTTTCATTTTCGTTCTTCTATTTCAGTAGAGTATGAAGAAAACCCCACTGATGGAAGCTTCACTTTATCGAATAGCCGAGAATACTTGCGACTTTAGTCAGTAGAGGTTCAAAGCAATATCTGTCTTATTCTATTTGCGTTTTGTCTTGTTTAGTAGCTTTATAGTCATTAGAAGACATAAAAATACCGACAAAGTTATGACTTTGTCGGCAATCTTGCCTTGCTCTTTCACATATGATTATTTGTCTGATGTAGATTTGTTGTCATCAGATTTTTTGGTTGGTGAAACATCATCTCTAAGTTCTTGTGTAGAGTTTTTAAATTCACGAATCGTATCACCAGCAGCTCTACCGATTTGTGGCAATTTGGAAGGTCCGAATACAATCAATGCAATGACTAAAATAATGATTAATCCGGGCACACCGATACTTGAAAGTCCCACGACAAAAACCTCCCAACTATTAAGATTTCGTATATATAGTATACCACTGAATAACAAAAGAAAAACAAATCGTTTTTAATTTCTTTATCCACATGAACAGGCAGTATCCTTTCACTACAAATTTTTAATAATACATGGTGAATAGGGAAGGGAGATTCACTGCCTGTAAAATAATCAACGCACAGTGGGGGATGAAGAAAACCCCACTGATAGAAGCTTCACTTTATAAGTAAAGATTTTACCCAAGCTGTGTTTTTTGTAATTCGCTTTGAATCTTATTTTTTTCTGTCGTTAAATCCTCTGCCGATTCCATCAAATTATAACGCATATCGACATATTTTTGTTGGATGGCCATATACTCCACTTGGATTTCTTCAATTGCTTTATGAATATCTTCAATCAATGGCTTAATCTTTGCTTTATCTTCATCTAAAACGATATATTCATCATTGTTTATGAATACTTCTATTTTAAAATGATCATTTTCGATGGATAGATTGAAGAACATTTCCGCAAGAAAATGCTTGAAATGTTTATCATAGGCTTTCTTAATGGGACTGCTTTCAGGCAGATCTTGAAAGAGTTTACCGATGGTTGCTTTTTTTTCGAAAATATCATCATAATCGATTAAACCGATTTTTTTTAGAAAACGTGTAAATTCAATATCGAATTTTGCTTGTAGCACACGTAAATCTGCGTCTAAATATTTTATATGATCTTCATTGCGAAACATTCGCTTACGTAGTTCACTTTGTTTCATACGTTATAAGTCCTCCATTGATATAATCGTTTCATTATATCAACTAATATATTCATATGATAGAAATCTGCTTGACGATCAAAAGTTCAAATAAATGTAAATGCTCTTTTTAATGGATGATTTCTGTTTTAAAAGGATATCATCTGCAAGTAGAATTTCATTGTCGTACTATTTCATAAAAATATGAATATATTTTTCCGAAAGTCACTGCCTTTACCGAAGATTTATGGACAATGTTTTGTTTCTAAGCAATCGTTTTTTAGAATATAAAAAATGGATTCCGCCATTATTCAATAGATATTTTGTAATCGCTCGCTTTAATCATTTTTAATTTATGTTCAAATAATCGAAGTAATATCACATTTAAAACGATCGGCAATATAAAGAACATTGTCACCATGATGGCAATATTCGTTCCTGTCCAGTGATCCTTTGTCAGATTTATATAGTTTAAAGGACCAATCAAACCGGATAAACCAAATCCAGCACTCATTGGAGTACCTTGAATATTAAATACGCCCGCTAATCCACCTAAAATCGCAGCGGTTATCAGCATAGGAAAGGCCATTTTGGGTTTCATAAAGAAATTGCGCATTTGGATTTTGGGAGAACCAAGTACATGTGCAAGTGCTGTTCCAAGTGAATTTGCTCTGTAGCTAGCAATGCAAAGACCAACTCCTGCAGATACGATACCAAGGTTTGCCGCACCAGATCCAATGCCTGAAAGCATAATAACGGTTGCAACACCAACAGTAGAGAGTGGAGACAAGATCAATACACAGAAGATAACGGCGATGATGGCCCCCATTACAATAGGCTGTAAAGTTGTGACATGTTGGATACCTGTACCGATAAATCCAGTACCAGCTTTAACATAGGGCAATATAGAATAACCGATAAGACCAGGAATAAAGATTGATAATGTTGGCATCAACAGAATAGTATAATCCTTTAATTTTGCTCCGACGAATTGGACGAATAAGACAGTTAAAGCAGCAGTGATCCCAGTGTTCAAGACGACACCGATACCAGATAAAGTCATGATTCCCTCTTTCATCGTCACTACACCACTACCTATAACTGAAGCTAATCCAACACTAGCTGTTTGAATGGGGGTTAGTTTAAATGTCATACCAACTGTTACGCCAATCATTGCTGGTAACAAACTCATCACAATAACCGTTAAATTTAAGATAGTCTGCAAAAAGGGCGCATGTGGAATTAAAAGCTTAAAAATCTCTCCTATCAATGCATTAGGGATTAGAGAGACGACAATTCCAATACTCATCCCCGTTAATAGTTTGTTGAAAAAATCTTTCATTAGTAAATTTCCTCCTCAATCAGAGTGTTCACACTCTATTTCGCACATGTAGTTTAACGCTTTAAACGGACAAAGTAAATAGGGGGATTCGTCATTTTTTAAAATTTATACTAGAAACATAGGTTAGAAAGTTGGGGATTATTATAAGAAACTTCCTCTAAAGAAATAGGTTAAATTACCATACTGTCTAACTTTGTCTCTAAATAATGAAGAAGGGAGGGGAAGAGTGTATACTAAAAGAAAAAAGTTGGAGAGTGTTTTCATATATGTGGTTTTGGTATTTCATTAGTTTTTTAATTAGCCTAGTTGTTATGTTTATTATTTATAAAATAACGAACGTTATTTTATTTGTTTTTCCACCATTAGCCGTAATTCTCGTATACCTCTACTTCAAACGAAAACCAAATTAGAATGTGTACCACGCTGCGTCTTAAAATACGATTAGAAAGGTAGAGAGAGCAAGATGGATACTTTGGAGAAAATATTATCACTGGAAGATTCTATTCAAAGGCGAAAAGCTTTGATTCAATATATTGTAGATCATCCAACTGAAAAAGAGTCTATTTTACAAGTGATAAATGAACAAAAAGAAGAATTTTGGGAAGCCAATCATGGGGAGCCTTTTGAGACAAATCCATATAAATGGGATAAAATCTACTATCAAAATTTGCAAATTCGGTTGACCAATAATTTTTCAAAAGAGAAATTTTTACATATGTTAGATGTTGCAGAGTATATGGAGAAACACCAAAGTACGCTTTTAAGCGAAAACACGAATGAAAAGATTAAGTTATACGGCAATACAATGGGATTTATTATGATTTGGGGCGTCGTTCTATTTGTAGTCATCATCGTGTCCGTTGTATTTTACTTTAAAAATAAATATAGCTGAATCAATTTCATAAATCATTTTCTTTTTAAAAAATACGAACATTTAAGAATAACTAATTTTGATAGTTGTGGAGCGGAAGACGGCGACTCCTACGGGAAAAGCTTGA
>NZ_VCBL01000001.1:1697256-1698260 GCF_007896435.1 Rummeliibacillus suwonensis | reverse complement strand
TTTCATTAGTAAATTTCCTCCTCAATCAGAGTGTTCACACTCTATTTCGCACATGTAGTTTAACGCTTTAAACGGACAAAGTAAATAGGGGGATTCGTCATTTTTTAAAATTTATACTAGAAACATAGGTTAGAAAGTTGGGGATTATTATAAGAAACTTCCTCTAAAGAAATAGGTTAAATTACCATACTGTCTAACTTTGTCTCTAAATAATGAAGAAGGGAGGGGAAGAGTGTATACTAAAAGAAAAAAGTTGGAGAGTGTTTTCATATATGTGGTTTTGGTATTTCATTAGTTTTTTAATTAGCCTAGTTGTTATGTTTATTATTTATAAAATAACGAACGTTATTTTATTTGTTTTTCCACCATTAGCCGTAATTCTCGTATACCTCTACTTCAAACGAAAACCAAATTAGAATGTGTACCACGCTGCGTCTTAAAATACGATTAGAAAGGTAGAGAGAGCAAGATGGATACTTTGGAGAAAATATTATCACTGGAAGATTCTATTCAAAGGCGAAAAGCTTTGATTCAATATATTGTAGATCATCCAACTGAAAAAGAGTCTATTTTACAAGTGATAAATGAACAAAAAGAAGAATTTTGGGAAGCCAATCATGGGGAGCCTTTTGAGACAAATCCATATAAATGGGATAAAATCTACTATCAAAATTTGCAAATTCGGTTGACCAATAATTTTTCAAAAGAGAAATTTTTACATATGTTAGATGTTGCAGAGTATATGGAGAAACACCAAAGTACGCTTTTAAGCGAAAACACGAATGAAAAGATTAAGTTATACGGCAATACAATGGGATTTATTATGATTTGGGGCGTCGTTCTATTTGTAGTCATCATCGTGTCCGTTGTATTTTACTTTAAAAATAAATATAGCTGAATCAATTTCATAAATCATTTTCTTTTTAAAAAATACGAACATTTAAGAATAACTAATTTTGATAGTTGTGGAGCGGAAGACGGCGACTCCTACGGGAAAAGCTTGA
>NZ_VCBL01000001.1:1563856-1697246 GCF_007896435.1 Rummeliibacillus suwonensis | reverse complement strand
ACGAGGAGATTGAAGCCAAGCCCGTGGAAAGCGCCGTCTGGAGCGGAACAAAAACTTCTGAATATTAATGTTCATGTTGATTCGAAATGTTCGTGTTTTTCATCTAAATTTTGCATTATGAAATTGATTCAGCTAGTGAAGAAAATAGATAGTTCCGGAAATTTCATGCGAAAGACCTTTTAAACGAAATATTTGATGTAGCGGTATATTCGATCAACAAAATATATTAATAACAAGTAGAACAAACCATGGTCTTGGTCTGTTCTACTAATGTTAGTTTTAATTTTTAGTCAATGTTATCAACTCTAAGCGATGTATCAAGTTCATAGTTTTCGGCGTGGACAGCATAAAATTCAGCTTTGCCATTTAAGCCATCTACATAACCCCTAATGTTTCTCCAAACCACATCATAGCTCTGATTATAAATCCTACCACCAAAAGCGTAATTTCTTCTACATAATCATCAGAATTTTGTGAGTCATATTTGTATCATATCAGTAATAAAACTTTCGATGCCACTAACTAAAAGTAGGGAAGGTCTTATACAGTGGCCTTTTATCAGAATAACGATAGAAAACCTCACAATTGAGTGAATCTTCATTTTCTCTTTTTATAAAATTTCTCCACAACTTCGGTTTTTCATCTCCGTGCTGAGTATTGTTTTTTCTTTTCTGTATTTTGATGATCCCGTTTTGAAAACATCTTTTTTGTCCATTTCTCATTTTAGATTGTTCACTTTTCAATTTCTTGGCTGATGAAGGTTTGGATGAATTTCATTTCTTGAGGCATATGTGATTTCTATAAAATTGACTTATTGAAAAGAATTATATTTTTGCCTTATTCCTTAACCCTTATATATAAAATTTAAACTATGAAGATTGGAAAAATTTTTAAAAAGTAACGGCCAATTATTCATTTTTACTGTCTAATTAATTGAGTAGAAAGAAAGGAGATGATTATTCTGCCGAAGAAAAGAGCCATTTCAAAAAAAGATAAAGAAGTGCTTTTCTCACTATTTCAAGAATATCAACAGGATATTTTTCGAATGGCATATACGTATGTGAAAAATAATGAGGATGCTTTAGATGTTGTACAAGAAGTGGCATATCGAGCTTTGAAAAAAATAGATACATTAAATGAACCACAATATTTTAAAACATGGCTGTTCAGAATTACGATCAATTGTTCTATAGATTGGTTGAAAAAAAATAATAAGTTAGTCATGGATTCAAACGACTTAGATAGTTATTGTGATGATTCCATTCAACATTTAGATATGCCGCTCAGTCTCTCATTGCAAGATATTTTAGATGAGTTGGATGTTACGGAGAAAACCGTAATTTTATTGAAGTATTATCAAGAGTTCACGTTTCAAGAGATTTCAGCATTTATGACCTTGCCATTAAGTACTGTCAAAACCATTACATATCGTGCTTTAAAAAAACTCAAAACAAAGATTAAGAGGGAGGATCTTTATGGAGGATAATCAAATTCGAAAAAAAATAAACTCAATTGCTATTCCTAAAGAATTAAATGCACGGATTATGGAGGGTTTTCATCAAGCAGAGCAAGAGAGCGGTCATCTATCATTAAGAAAAAGACAAGGTATAAAAAGGGAAATATTCTTGGTGGCCTCTGCTGCTATCCTATTTGTAGGGCTTTTTATCGGTTCTACTTTCGTTTCACCAGCAATGGCTACAATCGCTTCCAAAATACCATTGTTCAATACCGTTTTTAATAGAGGGACAATTGATACTGCATTAATGAAACATTTGAGAAAACAAGGATTTGCAGTAAGTCATATTACCCAATCTGATTACGGACATGAAATTTCGATAGCACTAGATGCAAAACAATATACAAATCAGAAAGAAGAAGTAGAGCAAGCCGCAAAACAATATTTACAACAGGAGGGATACAGCAATATTAAAATAAAGGTAAAGAAATATACTGAACAAATAGTGCTTAAGAACATAAGGGAATATCCTTTAGAAAATACGGATTTTCTCTTTGAAATTAGGAAACAAATGAAGAAAGCTGGTTTCAATATAAAATATAATCAGTTCGTGATAAAGCCGAAACCAGCTGAATTGACGTTATTAATTCCTGAAAGTGACTTTAATACAAGAAAAAATGAAATTATTCGTATTGTAAAAGAAGCTGGCGAGACCTATGATGTAGGGAACTTTAAAATATCATTTAAGAAATATTCTTTTGAACAACGTGACCGAAATGCTAGGTGGGTAAGTATTGTTGATACTCTTCATGATGTTTTACTCAATAATAAAAAATATTCAGTTAAGTCCTTTGGTTTTTCTGTTAAAGATAAGGTTCAATTGTATGTACAATTAGATATTCGAGCAGGAGATTCAAGAGCAAAAGAAAAAGCAAAGATCACTGAACAAGATATTCATAAGTTTCTTTCCTCTCAGAAGCTTAAAAAAATAATAAAGGATGACCATTATCAAATTGAAATAACAAGTAAAGATGGTAAAAAAATAAATTAAACCAGATTATCTAACAAGGATTGCTTTATAAAAAGTTAACGAAATTTGATTTTATCATAAACGGTGGCATGAATAGATAGGTGCTTTTAAATGGGATGAAGGAAGGTTTGGGATCAAAATCATGTTATATCAAAGAAATTAAAACATATCCGTAGAAGTATTCTCATGAGATGACATTCAAACATAAAAGCAGCTAAAAGAAAAAATTTTCTTTTAACTGCTTTTCTCTTAGAAGAATGGTACTAAAAATCAATCATAGCTCGTCTGCAACACCTAGTAGAATAATGCCGATCATGACAATAGCGATGACCATATAATGTTTTGCCGTTAGCTTTTCTTTTAAGAAAATACGAGAAAGAATAACAGAGAAAATACTATAAGATGCGATCAATGGTGCAGCAATGATCGCGTAAGCACTCATCGCGTATACATAGAAAAATTGACCTGTTGTCTCAAGTATAGCAGCACAAGTTTTATCTCTTTCTTTAAAAACATTGAATGGGATTTTCTTGAATGCTTTTAGATAAATAAATGTAATTACTGCACAGATAAAAAACGTATACTCGTATGCTAATAGAGCAACATCTTCGCTCATGAGCTTTAACTCATCTAAATAAATACCATCTGCAAATGTACCTGCGCCGTCTAATAAAGCATAAATGATTGGGAAGGTGATAGCCATAAAGCTTAGTTGGTATTTTTTGTCGACTTCTACACGGTTTAAACGCATTATTTTACGTTCTTCTTGCTTCTCGACGATAGCGATTCCCATTACACCAGATGTAATGATGATAACGCCTAGAATATGGATCCAATCGATATCTTGCTGAAAGAAGATAAATAGTAAAATGGCGGTAATAGCCCCTGAAGAGTTTTGCACTGGAGAAGAAATCGAAAGTTCCAAATAGCGCAAACCTACATAACCAATTGTCATAGAGGCTATATAGAAGAAAGACACAGGCAAATATTTCACCATATCGAACGGTTTGAAATCGATGTCTTTATATAGCATATAACCAGTAGCATGAAGACCCATGACAAGTCCGACGATAACAACAATCTTCAAATGACTATATTTATCGTTGCTGTCTGATCCCTTTTTATAAAATAAATCTGCACCGCCCCATGCTAGAGCAGTCAGTATAGAAAATAAAAACCACATTATTCTTAGGACTCCTTATTCAATTTTACAGCTAATCTATTATACAGTGAATGAAAGTAATTGAAAAGTATTATCAACTAGATTATGAATCTTTTTTTATAGTCAAGTTTGGGGGATATGATGATCTTGATGAAGCAGAAGATCATTATCTTTATAGTAGGAGAGATGTATGTGAATCTAATCGCTATTCAATGAACAAGTAATTATATGGATGAATGGTTATCGCAAAGGCGAAATGACAGGGAGCATGGTACAATAACGTTAGAATAACAAACGAAAGGTGATAGAATAAATGATTGAAAGAGCCCGCCATTATTTACAGCAATTTTTTGGTTACCAAAACTTTCGTTTAGGACAAGAAAAAATGATTGAACTTGTTTTATCGGGAAAATCGAGTTTATGTGTTATGCCAACAGGTGGTGGTAAATCTGTATGTTATCAAATCCCAGCCTTAATGCTTGAAGGAACAACTATTGTTATTTCACCACTCATCTCATTGATGCAGGATCAAGTAGACACTTTACTTGAAATGGGGATTGAAGCTGCCTATATCAATTCTTCGTTAAGTCAAAGGGAATACCATGATACATTGAAAAATGCTCAAGATGGACACTATAAACTTTTGTATATCGCCCCTGAAAGACTAGAGTCAGAGGATTTTAGAAGATTGATCGCTTTATTAAATGTACCGCTTATAGCAGTAGATGAAGCACATTGTATTTCACAATGGGGACATGACTTTCGTCCAAGTTATCGTGCGATTGGTCGGTTGGCAGAACAATTTGAAAAATGTCCGACACTTGTTGCTTTGACGGCAACTGCTACTCCAGCAGTTCGTGAAGATATTTGCCACCAATTAAAAATACCTGTAGGAAATACAGTTATGACAGGTTTTGTACGTGATAACTTGAGTTTTTCTGTGCTGCTTGGACAAAATAGAGAACGGTATGTGAAAGATTTTGTAAAAAAGAATAGAGCTGAAGTTGGCATCATCTATGCAGCCACAAGGAAAACAGTCGACCATCTGTATAATGTACTAAAAAAGGCAGGCATTCAGGTAGCCAAATATCATGCAGGGCTATCAGAGTCCTTAAGACAAACAGAACAAAATCGTTTTTTACATGATGAGGCATCCGTTATTGTTGCTACCAACGCCTTTGGGATGGGGATCGATAAATCCAATGTTCGATATGTCATCCATTATCAAATTCCTAAGAATATGGAAAGCTATTATCAAGAAGCCGGAAGAGCTGGAAGAGATGGTTTACCAAGCCAATGCATATTATTGTATGCTCCTCAGGATGTACAAACACAACGTTTCCTAATCGACCAAACAGATGATAGAGAACGAATACCGGTAGAATTGCAAAAATTGCAGTCTATGGTCGACTACTGTCATACGGAAAATTGCTTACAGCAGTATATTGTCAATTATTTTGGTGATGAAACAGAAGAAAAGTGTGGAAAGTGTAGTAACTGCACCGATGATCGAGAAGTATTCGATGTAACGGTTGATTGTCAAAAAGTTTTGTCTTGTATTGTTCGAATGGGACAAAAATTTGGCAAAACAATGGTAGCGCAAGTACTAGTAGGTTCCAAAAATCAAAAGATCCGAAATTTCGGATTTGAAGAATTATCAACGTATGGATTATTAAAAGAAATGACGATTAAAGAAGTGACCCATTTTATCGAGTTCATGATTGCTGAAGATTTATTGGCAGTCAATCAAGGATCAATGCCTACCATTTACGTTACACCAAAGGGAAAAGAAGTCCTGATTGGAAAGAGGAAAGTAGAAAAACGCGGTGTTGTGATCACGAAACAAATTGTTGAAGCAGATCCATTATTTGAAGAATTAAGGGTAATTCGAAAACAATTAGCTGATGAAGCAAATGTGCCGCCATTTGTTATTTTTTCAGATAAATCATTAAGAGATATGTGTGCAAAAAGACCAACTAATGCTGAAGAATTTTTAGAAGTAAATGGTGTTGGGGAAAACAAACTTGAAAGATATGGAGAGACATTCATCAAAGCCATTGCAGAATTCCAGACAGTTGATTAAAGAATTAGGACAACCTTATTTTTAGTTTCGTCTCTATATGAAAATATAAAGTTATCCAAAGTGGTATTGCTATATGAAAGAGCTCCATCTTTTCATCATTAGGCTTTGTAACCACTCGCAGAAAAGCATTCATTTATCAGGCGTGTTGATTATCCAATTTAATCTATAAAAATAGGGGGATTCGTTGATTTCCGCTCCGGCTTGCTCGCTACGCTGCGGGGTCTCATCTATTCGCTTTTCCCGCGGGACATTGAATTTGCTTCATCGAATCGACACCGCACGAAGAAAATGCGCATGCATTTTCGAGGACTCGAGCAAGCCTCCACTCCAATCTATATAAATGGTCCTAAAAAACAGGGTTTTTCAAAAATAAAAATTACACCAAACAGGTACTCCTGATTTTTGTAAAATCAACACGTGTGTTCATTTATAGGAAATCAAATGAATATCCATAAGAGGATTGATTAAGAAAATCAGATGTGTTTATTGGAAAAAATAGGTGATAAATTGGGCATACAATGTTCCGCGGAAAGAGCGAATAAATCTTCCGAGAGAGCAAATAACCCCACGAAAAGAGCGAATAACTCCGTGAAAAGAACAGGTGAGACCCCGCAGCTTTGCTAAGTAAGGAGGAGGCTCAGCACGTTCGCCCGCATGAGTCGTGCAAGCCTTAGCTGAAATTAGCAGATAAACTACTATAATTTATAGGAAAAATTGGATAATCACAATCCAGAAATACTCATTCACCTAACTTATCCTTGAATCTATTTGATCAGTATAAAATTAGGTGATTGGTACTTATCCTGAAACGTTTAGTTTGAAGGATAGCCGTAGAGCAAGCATTCTTATAAGATAAAAATTTTCAAACGAACTAAACGAAAAGCTTTTTTAAAATGTTAGGTGTGCATGTTTTTCGTCTAATAGCACAATCCCTGTAATCCCGTTGACTGTTTCTGAATGGATAATCTTATCTTTTAAAACAGGTAGCAATTTAGGGGATAAAGCGACATGAACACCTTCTACTTCCACAATGATATCGGTATGAATGGGCGTATCGATATCAGCAGCAAACTGTATTCCGTTGCGATCCGCTACTGCATAAAACCGGAGCAGATGGTACTTATTATCAGCTGTTAAATTTTTGATATACTTCTTTCCCTGATTGGTTAGTCTCATCGTGAATCATCCTTTACACAATATCCGAATTCTTTTCTGGTGTAAGTATTCCACGACTGTTTATGATTTAAACAAGAAGTCATCCAACATACGAAAAATCTTTATTTTCGTGTAAGCCATTCTGCAACGATAAAAAATACAATAAAAAAGGCAAATGCTAAAATAAAAAACCATGCTGGAACTCCACCAAATGTAAACAAATAGACACCCCCATAAAATTCTTATTATAATAGTAGCATAACTCTCTCTGAATTCCATTTTAGAATGATAAATTTTCGGCTTGTACACTTTTTCTAAAAAAATGGTTTATTTTTGGGACAAATATAGTGAAATCGTATAAAATAAAAGAACATGGCATCATTATAGATGAATAGGTAGTCGGCTTCTGAACATTCATCAACTAAAAAAATGATTGGAAGAAGCTTTATTTTAGTTAAGAGAGGTTGTTTAAAGAAATGATTCATTTAGATTGGAAAAATGCACCAACCATTAAAAAAGTTATTTGTAAGCATACAAATGCAAAGAAATATTTAGTTTCCAATGTATTAACAGTTGGAAAAGAATATGAAGTGAAGAATGAAACAGAAGAATTCTATTTTGTCATTGATAATACGGGACATGTTGGTGGCTATTATAAAAATTACTTCGAATAATCTATTAGAAGCAATGAAAAAAGCTTTTCGCTTATTAAATATTAGGCGGAAAGCTTTTTTTAGTTTTATCACATATGCCCCGCAGTAAACTTCCACTTCAAAACTCAGGCAATGGATAGAGGATAAGGGGTTATTGCATGTGAAATTCCTAATGGGTTCAACTAATAGACAGTGTTGTTGAAAAGAAAGCCACACTGTCAGAAGTAGCCTCAAGCGAATATCACGGATTTTGAAGAGAAGCTTTTTGAACAAACTCGAAAAATCTGGACACAATCACGCGAGGGCATAAATCAATTAATAGGTTGAGCCTTGTTGCTTTGAGTGTATAGCAAGAAGACGTTGTTTTAAATCTTCTTCCATTTTGGCAATTTCAATTTCAGCCGCTTTTCGTTTTTGACGTCCTTCTGCTTGGATTTGAAGGGTTTCCTCGATCGTAGAAATCAAATTTTCCTGCGTCTTTTTTAAAGTTTCGATTTCGACTAGACCTCTTTCGTTTTCCTTAGCGGTTTCAATTGTATTTACTTTTAACATTTCAGAGTTTTTCAATAGTAAATCATTCGTTGTTTTTGTTACTTGTTTTTGTGCCTCGACTGCCTTGCGTTGATTGTTTAAGGTTAGTGCGATCGCAATTTGATTTTTCCATAAAGGAATCGCTGTCATGATGGATGCTTGAATTTTTTCGGCCAATGTTTGATTGGTTTGTTGAATCATACGAATTTGTGGTGCCGTTTGTATCGTTATTTGGCGAGATAATTGTAAATCATATATTCTTTTTTCAAGTCGAGTAACGAATTGCGCTAAGTCATTAAACTCTTGAACATCCATTTGATCTTGTGAAGTTTCTGCTTTTTGTTTCAATTCGGGTAGCATTTCATGAACAATTTCCTCTTTTTTCAGTTCAGCCGCAGCAATGTAAACATTCAATGCTTGAAAATAAACTTTGTTTTGGTCATAAAGCTGATCTAACATATGAACATCCTCAATAAGACCCGTTTTCGAATGTTCTAATTGAATACCAATTCGATCAATTTGCGTGCTTAACTTTTGATATTTTGTCATTAATTCTTGCAAGGATCGAGAAACTCTTTTAAAAAATTTGCGAAGACCTGATTTTTTTTCTTGCTGCAGTTCTTCAGGATCCAGTTCATTTAGCTTATCCATTAAATTTTTTAAAATATCCCCAATAGGACCGATATCTTTTCGTTGCACATGATCGAGCATTTGATGCGAAAAACGTGATAGTTCATTTTGTGCATTCGCTCCATAGGTTAAAATCGCTTCATAATTGTCAACGGGAATTTGAGCAGCCAATTGATGCGCTTTTTTTTGCTCTTCCTCTGATAAACGTTCAAGAACGGTAGGAGGTTTTTGCTCAGTCGAAGCTGTATTCGTTTGTTGCGGTTCAGATTGTAATTCAAATGGATTGTTTAGTAAATCATCCATGGATGGTGAAGAATTGGACGATGAGTTTGTCATTTAGATTCTCCTCTCATAGTTGCAGAAGTTTGCTTTTGAGCTGTTGAAAGCTGCGCGAAGTCTAATTCCATTTTAAGTTCTTCGATATCGGTTGCAAGTACTGAATGTAGATCCTCTTGCATAATGTTATTTAAATCTTCTAAGGTTTCGCGTGTTTCCTGCAAAGCTAGATGAACGTCTGCGTCCTTAATGGGCTGTGATGATAAAAGTACATATTTTTCAGTCAGTTCACTGGCAGAATGTAAATGAGCATAGAAAAATTGTTCGACCTGATAAAATTTTTTCGGATTTTTATTCACGATATTCACAATTCTTTTTGCTAAACGGTGTAGCTCTAAAAGTTGCTTGAAAGTTGAAATCGAACGAACCTTTGTATAATAACGATTCAAGTTACGCAATTCAGAATGTGCATCGTCTAATTGTATTTGAATATGTTTATATTCTGAACGGTTAAGTCCTACTCTTTTCAAATAGCGAAATCGTTGAATCGTTTTAATGATGGTGTTTGATAGGAAATAGCTAATGACCCCGATAAGGGAGCTTATCCAAAAATTGATGTCAAAACTCCAATAACATACGAGAAAAGCAGTTGTAATGACGATGAAATTGAGAAAATTTCTAAATATAAATTGTCCAAATTTGAGCATGGATTTTCCTCCTTCTAACGCTCTTATTTTATGTACGAATGAAGTGAAAGAAAGTTTCATCTGTATAAACAAATAAGAGAATGGTTCATTCATATCTATATGATTAGCTGAATTGACAGATTTTAAGTACGTTCTTATTTTAATATATTTTAAATAAAAATGCGAAAAGCTGACGAGGTTAAACCTGTCAGCCAATTTTTCTTATTCGAGTTTATTTTAAAATTGAGGGATTCATATACATAAACTTAAAAGACTAAACGCTCTTTTTCAATTTTTTCGATCAATTGGTTAAGGGCTTCAATCACTTTGTTAGAAGCTGCCTCTAGTTGATGTAGGGCGTTTTCTGCCTCTTCAATGCGCCCATCATGGAATAATTGAACGGCTATCTTCGCTTGGTTGTGCACTTCTTGATGGTGAATATCTAGTTCTTTAAAGTTGGCATCATTTTCAAAACGTTGTTGTGCCTTTGGTGAAAGATACCATTTACCAAGTCGACATTCTTGATGTGAAGAAACATCGCCTTCTTCAATATTTTCCAAACCTAAGAACATATTGTAGATACGCCATTTCCATAAAATATGATCTGCTTTTGATAATTGTAGTAGGGCAAGGCTGGAAAGTTGAATATTATTATTTTCGACTAAGCTTAATCTAAAACGGTTAATTTCATTTCCTAATTGATAAATGCCTGAAGATGTGTCATGTGCTAATTCTCTAACTTTTTCTTGCAGATCTGCTATTTGAACCATTCGATTGGAAATTTCATCTGCAGCAGACGCCTGTTCTTCAGAAATAGCAGCTGTTTGTGTAACATCATTGTTGATATCTTCAATATTATCTACAATTTGAGTGAGCAAAGGGAGTGAGTCCTTTGCCTCTGTTGTCGCATCTTTGATAATAGTGGTTGTTTCGGAAATCGAGTTGGCGACATTTTGAGAGTAATCTTTTAAATGATGGACGTTTGTAGAAACCTCACTTAAAGCAGAAACCGTGTTCTCAGCAAGTTTCCGAACTTCTTGTGCCACAACTGCAAAACCTTTTCCATGCTCACCAGCTCTGGCTGCTTCAATGGAAGCATTTAATGCAAGCAAGTTCGTTTGATCTGCGATGTTGTTGATCAAAGTGACGACATTTTCAATATCATATACTCGCTTTTGCAGTTCATCGAATGATTGAACGATGGAAGCAAATGTTTCGCCTGTTTTGAAAATATCATTTAAAGAAGAGTTTATTTTATTTTTTGAATCGGTTGCATATTTAACAGATTCTGCAGTTTTTTCTGATATTCTACTCGAATTTTTGGCTATTTCGTTAATAGAAGCAGTGATTTCCTCTGTAGCCGCTGTGGAAGATTGAATTTCATTTGATTGTTGATCTAAATTGAAGATCAAATCTTTCATCTGCATGATTTGTGACGTTGTATCCATAAGTGAAGACACTTCAGTAACAGAATGTTCGACCATTCTTTCCGTTGCCACTTCAAATAAAAGTTCCTGTTCGATGTTGATGGCAGCTTGAAAAGATCGCATGAAGTCAAAAGCTTTGGCAGGTTTAAACCCAAAGTTATACAATATATGAGTAGTCACATAAAATGCGAATTGATTAAACATGACAATTGTCTTTCCAGGTTCATATTTATAATGTCTAAAAAGATAAAAGAAATTCACTACATCATTGACGTATTTTTCATCTCTTTGCGCATTGAAGAATGTATGTAAATATTGATCTACAAAATGATCATCAATAAGATTATGCTTGTTTGGAGAAATTTCTTCTAAATAAGAAATAAAGATTTCTTTTAAAGTTGGGGTTATGTTTGAAAATGAATCATATAGTGCCTTTAATCTTTCTTCGTCGTTATGCGTAAAATGATTAAATGCTAATGTTTCTTTAAATCGTCCATTAATGGAAATATCAGTACCTCTTTCAAACAGTTGCTTTATTTCTAACTTAGGCCTTATAGTTGAAAACATAGACATCCGCCTCCTAATACATTATATAACAAGTTTAGCATATAGGACGTTAGTTATAAAGAAGGTTTAAAATAAAGGGAAAATTGATATATAAAATTTACAAAAGGGATTGACAGATATGTATAAAATCATTTATATGAAAGCCGACTATGAGCCATGGTGGCAATTTGATGGTTGGGAAGAGAACATAGTGGAAGAAAAAATTTTTGAGAGCAAAGAAGAAGCAAAACGTTTTTTAGAAGATACATTAAATGATTTCGGAAAAAAATATAGGCATCAAGGGCATAAAAAAGAGCGCTTCTGGGCGTTTTGGTCAGATGATGAAATGCATTTTTGCGAGGCTTGTGACGATAACATTCAAACTTATCATGGAATTATATGGGAAGAGCTAATGTGACCAAGTTGTAAAGTAATAAACTTTTAGAAAAATCTTCAATTTTGTTGACAATACTTTTGAACGTGGTATACTATTTACAACAAATGAAATTGATTTACCGCAAACTTCCATTCACATATTACAAAAAGTGATCGGCTTGTCATCGGTACTTTATGTAATATGTGAATTTTTGTTTTGGGTTGTTAATTTTTGTTTGTTCACTTTTATTTTTTTTGGAGGTTTTCTCACATGAAACAAGGTACAGTAAAATGGTTTAACTCAGAAAAAGGCTTCGGATTTATCGAAGTAGAAGGCGAAAACGATGTATTCGTACACTTCAGCGCTATCCAAGGTGAAGGCTTCAAAACTCTTGACGAAGGTCAAAAAGTAGAATTTGAAGTTGTTGAAGGTAACCGCGGACCACAAGCAGCAAACGTTACAAAACTTTAATTTACTGCTTATAGGAGGGGTAACTTTGTTTACCCCTTTTTTCAATTACATACTTTTGCCTGAGTCCTATTTATGTATTATAAAAAGTATCTGGCGAATAGACACTTTCTATAATATGTAAATCTATAATCTAGGTTGAAAATTGCGTATTTCTTTAAAATATTTATTTTTTGGAGGTTTCTTAAATGAAACAAGGTACAGTAAAATGGTTCAACGCAGAAAAGGGATTTGGATTTATCGAAGTAGAAGGGGAAGATGATGTATTCGTACACTTCTCAGCTATCCAAGGCGAAGGTTTCAAAACTCTTGACGAAGGTCAAAAAGTGGAATTTGAAATAGTTGAAGGAAGACGTGGGCTACAAGCAGCAAACGTTACGAAACTTTAATAGCGTATATAAAAAGAAATTGTCGACAGAGTCAGCTTTTGTACTCTGTCGGCTTTTTTTGTTTATGATCGTGGAAGAGAGCCTGATGGTGGTCGGTAAGAGCGAAGGACAGGAAGGACAGATAGAACCCGTGTTCATTAGATTTTCTAAATTTTAGCCGACCTTTTATCCCGCGTTAACGGGCAGTAAGACCCCAACCTCAAGGTTTAGAGAAAAATGAGAAAGATAGGTGGGGATCAACTGCCCGTAAAAGTCCGATGGTTCGGGCCAACAAGATGTTGGTCACTCAGGTGTTGCTATAGGACGTGGCGCTTTTAACCTGAGTTCTTCTAGCTCAGTGGGGGTGGGGGTTTTCTTCATCCCACACTGATGGAAGGAAGCTTTACTTTATATAGAACTAAAAAAAAGGAGGATTCCTGCTGAAGGAATCCTCTTTTTTTAGTTATTGTAATCCTTGAGCATCTTTCCATTCTAAGAATTCGTCATAAGTAAGTTGCTTATCTAGAATAGAGCCGTCTTCGCGAATTTCGATGACGCGGTTGGCAATGGTTTGGATGAATTGATGGTCGTGAGATGTGAAAATCATAGCCCCTTTAAAGTTCGTCAATCCTTCGTTTAACGCTTGGATCGATTCAAGGTCAAGATGGTTCGTTGGCTCATCTAATAAAAGGATATTTGAGTGAGAAAGCATCATTTTAGATAACATACAGCGCACTTTTTCACCACCAGAAAGTACGGAAGGCGCTTTTTTCACTTCTTCACCTGAGAATAGCATACGTCCTAAGAAACCACGTAAAAACGTTTCTGTTTCATCTTCTGGTGAAAATTGGCGCAGCCATTCAACAAGCGTTTTTTCATTACCTTTAAAGAATTCCTCATTATCGAGAGGGAAGTAGCTTTGAGAAGTTGTAACGCCCCATTTGTAACTACCTTCATAATCTTTATCTTCTCCAACTAAGATTTTAAGAAGAGCCGTTTTCGCAATTGGATCGCCAAGTAAGATGATTTTATCTTCTTTGTTCATCGTAAAGCGGATATCTTTGAATTGTACTTCGCCATCGATTGACTTAGATAAGCCGTCCACTGTTAATACATCATTGCCGATTTCACGTTCCATTTGGAAGTGAATATAAGGATATTTACGACTGGATGGCTTAATGTCCTCCAATTGGATCTTTTCAAGCATTTTCTTACGAGATGTTGCTTGTTTGGATTTTGAAGCATTAGCAGAGAAGCGGGCAACGAATTCTTGCAACTCTTTAATCTTTTCTTCTTTTTTCTTATTTTGATCTGCTAACATTTTTTGTGCTAATTGACTGGATTCATACCAGAAATCATAGTTACCAACATAAATTTGGATTTTAGAATAGTCAAGATCAGCGATGTGTGTACATACTTTGTTTAAAAAGTGACGGTCATGGGATACAACAATGACCGTGTTTTCGAAATTGATCAGAAACTCTTCCAACCATTGGATCGCTTTTAGGTCTAAATGGTTTGTAGGTTCGTCCAAAAGCAAAACGTCTGGTTTTCCGAATAGAGCTTGTGCAAGTAAAACTTTCACTTTTTCAGAACCAGTAAGTTCAGACATTTTTAGATGGTGCATAGATTCTGGAACGCCGAGACCTTGTAGAAGAATTGCTGCATCTGATTCAGCTTCCCAACCGTTCATTTCAGCGAATTCGCCTTCAAGTTCAGCAGCCCGAATCCCATCTTCATCAGAAAAATCTTCTTTCATATAGATGGCGTCTTTTTCTTTCATTACGTCATATAATCGTTTATGTCCCATCATAACTGTTTCTAAAACTTCAAATTCTTCATATTCAAAGTGATTTTGTTTTAGAACAGCAAGACGTTCACCAGGATTCATACTGACATGCCCATCTTGAGGTTCGATTTCTCCAGATAAAATTTTTAGAAATGTAGATTTTCCAGCACCATTGGCACCGATTAAACCGTAACAGTTACCAGGTGTGAATTTAATATTAACATCTTCAAATAGCTTACGGTCGCCATAGCGAAGACCTACGTTACTTACTTGAATCATGTAAGTGCCTCCTTTTTCGCAATGCTATTATTATATCATGGAAATGTGTAAAGCTCTATAATATTATAATTGTGTACGAAAAGAGGGGAAGAACGAATAGAGCTATCTAAAAAATAAAAATAGTATGCCAGAAGCAGGCATACTATTTTAGATAGATCAAGACTATTTGGAGGAATAGTAGTCCTCCATGATAGAGTAAATTATTTTTTCATGGATCCTGTTTTTTCAAGTAGTTCATACATTTCATAAGCACGGCTTAAAATATGTGGTGTTTGGACATTGCCTTTTGCTTCAACTGCAGCATTGTAGTAATCCCAAAGTTGTTCTCTATAATCAGGATGTGCACAATTATTGATGATCAATGGCACACGTTCTCTTGGAGCTAAGCCGCGTAAATCAGCAACGCCTTGTTCGGTTACAATGACATCTACATCATGTTCTGTGTGGTCTACATGAGATACCATTGGTACGATAGATGAGATTGCGCCACCCTTAGCATATGATTTTGTCACAAAAATGCCTAAACGAGCATTACGTGCAAAATCTCCAGAACCACCAATACCATTCATCATTTTGCTACCAGATACGTGAGTAGAGTTTACATTTCCGTAGATATCTGCTTCAAGAGCTGTATTAATTGAGATTAAGCCCAAACGGCGAATTACTTCCGGATGGTTTGAAATTTCTTGTGGACGCAATAAAATTTTATCAGCATACTTTTCTAGATCGCCATAAACACGTTTTCCTAATTCAGCAGAAAGTGTAATAGAAGTAGCTGAAGCAAAATCTACTTTTCCAGCATCAAATAAATTGAATACAGCATCTTGTAGTACTTCAGAATATACTTGTAAATGTTCAAATTCTGAATCTGCAAATCCATCTAATACAGCATTCGCTACTGAACCAACACCAGATTGAATAGGTGCCAATCGGTTTGTTAAACGACCAGCCTTAATTTCAGAACGGAAGAAATCTAGTAAATAATTTGCCATAATTTGTGTTTCTTCATCTGGTGGCACAATAAGTGATGGTGCATCAGGCTCGTGAGAAATAACAATCGCTTTAACTTTAGAAGGATCAATTTTAATCCCTTTTTCGCCGATTCGATCAGCTGCATTTGTTAAAGGAATTGGTTGACGTTTACCCTGTTCTTCCGGAACATAAACATCATGAATTCCAATTAGAGATTCTGGGTGTGAAACATTTAATTCAATAATGATGTTTTCAGCAACTTCGGCAATGATAGGGCTATTCCCCACAGAAGTTGTTGGAATTAAATAGCCATCAGGTGTAATTGCAGACGCTTCCAAAATTGCATAATTGACTGTACCAAATATTCCTTGACGATATTGTTCTGCACTATGTGATAAGTGCATATCTGCAAATAGGATTTCGCCTTTATTGATCAAAGTACGCATTGCTCTATCTGCTTGGAATGGACCACGTTTGCGAATAACGCCAGATTCCGCTAAATGTTGGTCAACTTCTGGTCCAAGTGAGGCACCGGTATATACATCAATTTTGAATTTTTCGTTTTTTGCGCGTTCAACAAGTGCCATAGGTACAACTTTTGCATCACCAGCACGTGTGAAACCACTCATTCCTACGACATCACCATCTGAAATAAGTGCTGCAGCTTCCTGTGCAGTTACTACTTTGTCTGCCAATTCTTTCAATCCAATACGTTTTTCAACTGTCGCTTCCATTTTCATCCCCCTAAGTGAAACAATTAAATGTTTTAACTTCATCCTACAGCTTTTTAGATAACATGAATTTGCTAGAAGGAAATTCAGTCGGTCTACATGTACTGATCATTTTACTGATAAGTAAGATGGGTAAAGTTAATATTAGACGAAACACTATCATACAAAATGTAAACGGTTTCTACTTATATTTTTACACAAAATGATCACAATAATCCACAATTTTTTTTAAAAATATTAAAATATTTTTAATATAATAAGAATGATACTGTTTTTTCTACTTAAAAATCAAAATTTTCTAATATTTTTTATTAAAAAGTAAAATAGAATCAATTTCATAATGCAAAATTTAGATGAAAAACACGAACGTTTCGAATCAACATGAACATTAATATTCAGAAGTTTTTGTTCCGCTCCAGACGGCGCTTTCCACGGGCTTGGCTTCAATCTCCTCGTCACTACGTTCCTGCGGGGCTTTCAGCTCAAGCTTTTCCCGTAGGAGTCGCCGTCTTCCGCTCCACAACTATCAAAATTAGTTATTCTTAAATGTTCGTATTTTTTAAAAAGAAAATGATTTGTGAAATTGATTCAATAATATCTAAAAAAATAAAAAAAGTCCGGCAATCATTGATGAAATCGTCTTCATCATGTGAAGTTGGAATAAAAAAACAAGACTCCTAAAAAGGCTAAAAGGCTAATTTTGGGAGTCTTGCGTTTTAAAGGTCTCTTTGCAAAATAAATTTTGAGCAAACTACATTTCAAACAAATCGCTGTAGTCGTTTACTGTGAAATCACCTATTATTTATTCTTACTTGCTTCTAACACTGCTTGTAAGAATTCTGTCCCTAATTCAGAAAGATCACAACCAGATGCGTTTGGATGTCCACCACCATTATAAGCTTTAGCGATTTCAGCTAAATTAATAGCATCACCGATTGAACGGAGTGAGACTCGATTTTTAACAAGGCTAATGATAAATACTACATCAATTTCTTCAGCAAATTTCTCTGCCAAGTGATTGCCTAATTCGCTAAAATAAGAGTCTGTCTCAACAACACCAATATTTAAAGGTGCATCATGACCTTTTAAATGAAAATTGGGTACGATCACCATTTGTTTTGTTTTTTTCTTTAATACCTTGCGCAATTCCTCTTTTGAAAATTCAAGATAGGTAGCATCTTCCGGTGTGAAGAATTGACCAGTTAAGATATAATCCAATCTTGCATGGATAAAATCATGTCGGCGTCTTGCATAGAAAATAGTATTTAGATCGGTAGCCTCTTGAATCGAAAGAACATTCCAATCCCAAGTGTCGTATAATCGAATATCTTCTACTAAATGTGCTAAACGATCAAAAAAGGTTTCTTTTTCAAGAACTGTATATTCAGGCGTCTTTTCAGTTTCAGCCTCTTCTTCGTCTACAGAATGAAAAATAGGGGATAATTCATATTCAGCGTCTTTTAATGCTTTAAAAATTAAGGTTGTTGCAGACATTTTAATATTATTTAGAGTTGGAAGAACGGTTGCCCACTCATACTTATTTAAAGCGATAGCTGATGCGTGGTGATCCATTAAAACAACAGAACGATCATCAGGTTTTTGATTCACTTTTTCAATCATTTCTGCTGTTTCTTCGTTTACACTCAAATCTGTTATGATTAATAATTCATGGTCGTTCAATTCAGCTAGACGAGCTTGTACAGCTTCATCCACCTTTCGTGTTTCAACATAGTACGGAGAATGTGTAATACCATATGCACGTAAGACAATAGATGGACCTACACCATCCAAATCTGTATGAGTGATTAAATGGATATGCTCATAATTTTGTAATTTTTGGGATAATTTTTTTAAATTCAAGTATTTCAACGCCTTTCATATCAAACATAGATATACATTATAACATTATTTTTCATCGAACGATTATTGTATACCAAAACAAATTTGTTCATCCCAAAAAAGTTGGTCAAAAACAGCATGACCAACTGTTTATATACTGATATGGAATGTTTAAGAATTTTACTGAAGGGTCCTCGTGAATTATGATTTGCCCTCGCAATAGCAAGCAAAGTAAGCATTCCGTTTCAAGAAATAGATAAGAAAGCATAAAGAGAGGAGCGATCGCCAGTAAAAGTTTGCCTCATTCAACGAACACTAGACAGAGGGGGTATAGAAAATCCCCTCTGTTAAAATTCTCACTTGATTGATGAAAGTTCTGTAAAAGTTTTACCCTTAAAAGTTTGCTTGATGAGACCTACTTTAGGTGCATAGTAGGAATAAGTTTTACCTTTACTATCTCTGACAACAATGACGTTTTTAAAAGTACCAGCCTTTATTTTGAGCTTTTTATTCGTAGCAACGATTTTAAGTGTTTGACCGTCTAGTCCTTTCCAAGTTTTATTCAGTTTAACTGGGTATTTGATAGCTAATTCAGCAATCCCAACATCTTTATATCCTGTAAAAAGTCCTTTTGAGGTTTCGTATTCCATTCTTCCATATGGATCGGGTTCAGCGTTTAAATACCAAAAATTAGTCAATGTTTTATCAGAAGAGAAGACCGTTTTAAATTTAGCTTTGTATAATGTACTAAAACCAGAGCCTTTGTTTCCAGGTGAATAGTACGAATAAGTTTTATTTGTATTCATAGCATATGGTGTTTTTGCATTTGCTTTTGCACTTTGTAAGTATTTTGAAGGAATATAGCCAGTTGAAAATTGTAAAGAAATTTTTGACCAACCATTATTAAGTTTCTTTAAAACAACTACACCTTGATTGTTTTTTACTGAATCCATAACACCACTCTTTGTTGAAGCTTTGCGATATATTTTTACGGAATGATTTGACTGAACTAATTTAAATGATTTCAATGATGCCGTTTTATATGTAGAAGTTTGCGTATTTTTTGTAACATTTGAAATATTTGAGATTGCTGCTGTATGACTTGGCAAAATGATAGATGAAATCGTTCCAAAGGCAAGAGTAGCAGTTAAGGACAATGAAATAATGGACTTGTTTTTCATAAAGAATTCCTCCTTGAGTACAATATATATTACGAATGTTACAAATACAAGTAAAGTTTGTAACATTTTTAAAATGAATACTTTTGTAATAGTTTTAAATGAAGAAAAATGATTTTTATGAGAAGAAGTTTCTAATTAAGAAGTAGGTAAATAGGGAAGTAAATGGAATTTTCAATCATTAATATCTGAATCAATTTCATAAATCATTTTCTTCTTAAAAAATACGAACATTTGATAATAACTAATTTTGATAGTTGTGGAGAGGAGGACGGCGACTCCTACGGGAAAAGCTTGAGCTGAAAGCCCCGCAGGAACGTAGTGACGAGGAGATTGAAGCCAAGCCCGTGGAAAGCGCCGTCTGGAGCGGAACAAAAATTCTGAATATCAATGTTCATGTTGATTTAAAATGTTCGTGTTTTTTATCTGAATTTTACATTATGAAATTGATTCATCTATGTAAATATATGCAAAAGATATTTACATATATACATATTCAAGTGAAAAGATTAGGCGTATTGATGAAGGAGGATGGGAGCAATCACTTATGAAAATTGATCTATAAAAAAGAATGCAAAAAAATCGTCCTTTTCTTCTAATGTTCAGCGACTAAACTAACATACAGAAAGGGCGATTTGAATATGAATTTGAAACTGTTTCTTGCTGATTTTCCTTTTAAGGAAATGAGGCCCATTACAACTATGAGAAATTCTAAAGATTGATAAATAGATTAATTTATCCCGCGTTAATGGGCAGTAAGACCCCCCACCTCAAGGTTTAGAGAGAAATGAGAAAGGTAGGTGGGGGATCAAACTGCCGCATGCGCCCGACTGGTTCGGGCCAACAGGATGTTGGTCACTCAGGTGTTGCCACAGGACGTGGCGCCTTTAACCTGAGTTCCTCTAGTTCAGTGGGGGATGAAGAAAACCACACTGATGGAAGCTTCACTTTATTTGTTTTTTCTTAGCAATCTTACGACCTGTCCAATAGACGCCCATTAGAACTAAAAGGCCACCAACGACTTGTGACAATACGATTTTTTCTCCTATAAAAATAACGGCAAAGATAGATGCGAATACAGGGATTAAGTTCAAATAAATACCGGCACGATTTGTCCCTAATTTGACTACACCAGTATTCCATGCAATAAAAGCAACGATAGAGGCCAAAATCCCTGTATAAAGAATAGCGAAAATAGAAGTAGCCGACCAATGAACAACCATTGTAGTTGTTAAAGTTTCATAGATATAAAATGGTAGAAGCATAACGATACCTACTGCAATAGATACAAAAAATGTTGAATGTCCTGGCAGTTCTTTTGCATATTGCTTGACTAATAATGAATAAACACTCCACAAAACTAAAGCAATAATGACAATCAAATCACCTTTATTGAACCTAAAGTGACGGAGTACTTCTAAAGATCCATTTGAAATAATCGTTATGACTCCAATAAAAGAAATAGCTGTACCAATGATTTGATTGCGATTCAATCTTTCATGAAGGAAAAGAAATGAAAGCATGTAAATAATGACAGGTGTCAACATATTCATCAAAGAAGCATTGATCGAAGTAGTATAATGCAAAGAAATGTAGATAAGTGTGTTGAAACCTGCGATACCCGTAAAACCTAATGCCAATATAATGGCCCAATGCTTTTTGATTTGCGACCATTCGCGTTTCAGTGATGTATAAATAATCGGTAGGAATATGATTAGTGCAACACACCATCTAAAAAATGCTAATGTAAATGGCGGTAAATCATTGGCAACGGCTTTTCCTATTACAAAATTGCCACCCCATAATATGGTTGCTATTAAAAGCAATACAACTGGAGGAAACTTATTCATCAAAAGACCTCACTTTTAAAATATAAATTAATTTTACAAATGTGCTGATTGGAAAATGCGATAAAATTCGATATAAATCCTTAATATGATCGATAACATCTTCTCTTTTTAGAAAATATCCATTTTAAATCCCTATAAAATGCATGACGATCGGAATGCTAAAAATACTAATAATAGTCGTAACGAATGTTGTGAAAGACACTAAATCTGGTTCTGTATCAAATTGTAAAGCGAGCATAGTTGTGTTTGCCGCTGCAGGCATAGCTGCTTGGATAATTAAAACGGATTTAATCAAATCACTAAGAGGCATAAACCAAAGAATGGCTACTGCTGCGAGTGGCGATAAAATAATACGAATAATACTTACCGCTGTGACAAAGCGATATTTAACACGCGTTTTGGAAATAGCTGCAAGTTGCATCCCTAATACAAGCATAACAAGAGGAATAGAAGCATCAGCTACTAAATCAACCCCATTCATCACTGGCTTTGGGACATGCACATGAATGAGCTGAAGGAATATCCCAATGATGGAAGCATGTAATACAGGCATGTGAAGGACATTTTTGAACGCTTGTTTGACCGTTGCTTTTCCTTTTCCTCCAATGGCTGCAAAGAAAATACCCAGTGAGTTCATAAACAATGAATGCAATACCATAATGATGACAGCAATATGAAATCCTGGAGAGCCAAGCGCAAATAATACGACTGGTGCGCCATAATTACCGCTGTTCATAAAGACCGCACCAAGCATCATTGCTGAAACTTCAGAACGCTCCGCCTTTAAAAAACGAGCCCAAATCCATGTAATGATAAATAAAACAATAATTAAAAGGATTGCGAACAAACATATGTATAAATAATCCATTGTTAATGCAGTTGTATAGAATGTACGAAAAGCAAGAAAAGGTGACATTAAATACAACGAAACTGTAGAAATCGTTTTGATGTCAAAATCGATGATTCTTTGTCCGATATAACCGATCAAAAACACGATTAATACGGGCAAAATAATGAAAAACAAATCCAACGATTTCCCTCCTTATATCATTTTCTATTTTTATTATTTCATGTTTCGAAAGAATGGCAAGTATTTTTGCAAAAAAATGAATAAAAATAGGTTTTAGGTTATGCTCCTTTTAATGCATCTTATTCATCTATCAAGCGTCTATACATATGAATCGAATATAGCTTTGTTTGATTCAAATCGAATAGGTTATTTGTGTTTTCTACTTCCAATTTTTTTGTATAAACTCATCTCTACCAGATGCAGCACGATCTTGCTTATAGTGTTCAGGGTTCTTTTTATAAAAATCTTGATGATAACCTTCTGCTGGATAGAAAGCTGTAGCGGCTCGGACTTCTGTAACAATAGGCTTCTTGAATCGACCGCTGTTAGCTAAATTTTGTTTAGACTTTTCGGCTACAATTTTTTGTTGTTCAGAATGATAGAAGATAGCTGCTCGATAATTGCTGCCACGATCTTGGAATTGGCCACCATCATCAGTGGGATCGATTTGTTGCCAGAAGAGATCCAATAATTTTTCATATGGAAAAACTTTTTCATCGAATAGGATTTGGACAACTTCTACATGACCTGAGGTGCCTTTTTTTACGTCTTCATATGTAGGATTTTTTAAATGTCCGCCCATATAACCAGAGGTGACACTATGGATACCATCCCATTCGACAAATGGTTTGACCATACACCAAAAGCATCCACCAGCAAATGTAGCAGTTGAAAGAGTTGTTTCTGTCAATTTAGTTGACCTCCTTAAGTCTATTTTGTCCATTTTACTTGCGTAGAATAGTTTCTACAACTATTATGTAGTTTACACGATAACTTCTTAGAAAAAAAGAAGTGTTGAAGGGAGAAATTCATATGGACGAAAGTCGTCATTCATATGTCCGTAAGAAAAAAAGAAAGTTAAGAAAAGGACGTGTCTTCTTTACTATACTTATTCTACTGGCAATTACGGCTATTATTTACTCATATACTCAATATAAAGAAGGCCAAAAACTAGCATCTAACACTGTTCAAAAAACAGAACAATTTAAAGGTGATACACAAACAAAGTCGAATATAGAGAATATCTTACTATTAGGTGTAGACTCTAGGGGTGAAAAGAAATCTCGAACAGATTCTATGATTTTAGTATCTTGGGACAAAGATACGAATGATATTAAAATGGTTTCTTTCATGCGTGATATTTACGCAAATATCCCTGGTTATCAATCATATAAGCTCAACACGGCCTATTATTTAGATGGCGTGCAGTTATTAAAAGATACATTGCAAAACACATTTGATGTTGAAATAAACCATTATGCATTGATTGACTTTAAAAGCTTTGAAAAACTAGTGGATATCGTTGCACCAAATGGGGTAGAAGTCTATGTCGATCACGATATGTCACAAAACATTGGTGTTAGCTTGAAAAAAGGAAAACAAAAACTTAATGGGAAAGAGTTGTTAGGCTTTGCACGTTTCCGCCATGATAATCTTGGAGATTTTGGACGTGTGGATCGACAACAAAAAGCGCTAGAAGCCTTAAAAAAAGAGGCATTCTCACCAAGCAATTTTAAAAATTATCCGAAGCTTTTAGGGGCAATTCAAGGCTATGTACAAACTGATATGACAAATAGTCAAGAATTAGGCTATCTGTTTACGGCTATAAAGGAAGGAAATCTTTCTATTCATCGTCTAACGATTCCTGTTGAACATAGCTATAATTATGGATACTATCCACAGGCTGGTTCAGTACTTGATATTAATGTGGATCAAAATAAAAAAGCGTTAGAGAAATTTCTTGGTTCTAATCCGTAATAGGGGAGTATAATGGCAATAGTAAGAAAGATTCAGAAGATTTTTTAGTATAAAAGAGGGGGAAATTCATTGCAACCAGAAAAAAGATCATTCTTTACAACAAGGTTTATCCAGTTTCTGGGTGGCAAAAATTTGTTGTTTGGGTTAATTACATTATTATTAGTGGGATGTATTATTTTTGTTTATGACAAAATTTCCTTTATCTTTTATCCAATTGTCGTTTTTTTGAGAACCGTTGTTTTACCAGTTATACTAGCGTTGATTTTGTATTATTTACTAAGACCAGTATTGCATTTATTGATGAAATGGAAAATTCCTAAGATCTGGGCAATACTTATTATTTATATTGCTGGGATTGGGATTATCTCTTTGTTCGTGACACTTATCTTCCCGTTTTTAAAAGAGCAATTCATGAACCTAATACAAGAATTTCCTAATTATTTTATGCAAGTTGTTCATTCTGTGCAGAATCTAATAGAAACTTCAAGTTTTGGTGAAACTTTAGCTAAGTATAATTTCAATTTAAATCAAGTATTAAATAATATTTCGAATCAGTTGAATAGTACAGTTAAAGGTGCTGCTAAAGGATTGGGAACCGGAATCGCATCAGGGATTACGGGTTTTATTTCTACCCTTACAGGTATAATTGTAGCGATTGTTACAGTACCATTTATCTTGTTTTACCTTTTAAAAGATGGAGAAAAGTTACCTAAATACGCATTAAACCTTCTTCCACCACGTATGAGAGATGATACTGCTTATGTATTGCACAAAGCTGATCATCAAATTAGTAGTTATATACAAGGCCAAATTTTAGTTGCTATTTGCATTGGAATCATGGTGACAATAGGTTTTTTAATCATTGGATTAGATTATGCGGTTGTTTTAGGGGTACTTGCAATGGTCACAAGTGTTGTGCCTTATCTTGGACCAATCATAGCCGTTACACCTGCAGCGATCATAGCGATTGTGAATGCACCGCTTATGTTATTAAAGCTTGTGGTCGTATGGACAATCGTACAGTTTGTGGAAGGAAAATTCATCTCACCTCAAATAATGGGGAAATCACTGCATGTACATCCGATTACGATTATTTTTGTCCTATTAACAGCTGGTTCTATATTTGGTGTTCCAGGAGTTATTCTAGGAATCCCTGGTTATGCAGTTTTAAAAGTTTTGGTCACACATTTATTTTATTTATTTAAAAAACGTTACAATAGGTATACAGATGATAAAGCTTTGGAGTATGAGTTGGAAGATTGGAAAAAAGAAGATTAATGTGAAATCCAAAGGCTCTTCGTCAAAAATCACATTTGACATTTCTAAGACATGCATCATTTTAAATGCAACTTACCTGTTTAAAGTGTTTTTACGAATAAACCAATTGAGAAAGAACATTCTGATGGTTACAAAAGCCATTAGGATGTTTTTCTTTTTAAATTTGAATTCTAAAGCATTCTATTTTAAAAAAATTAATAAATAATAAAAATACAATTGACTTTATAAATATCCAAACATATAATAGTAACATCATATACAAGAGGTGAGAGCAATGCAGGTTGGTATAATTGGAGCAACAGGGTATGGTGGTCTAGAATTATTAAGGTTTTTGTATAATCATTCAGAAATTGAAAAAATCCATCTCTTCTCTTCATCAGAGGATGGCGTTTCATTTTCGAATAAATATACACATCTCCGAAGAATAATCGATCAGCCATTACAAAAAATTGAACCTGAAGCATTGCAAAAGTTAGACGTCATTTTTACAAGCACTCCATCAGGCGTATCAAGTAAGCTAATTCCAGAAGTCCTTACTGAACATATAAAAGTAATTGATCTTTCAGGAGATTTCCGAATCAAGAATACAGAAGATTATGAAAAATGGTATAAGTTGCCTTCAGCTCCACAACCATTTATTGATAAAAGTGTTTATGGATTAACCGAATGGAATCGTAAAGAAATCAAGAAAGCAAATTTGATTGCCAATCCGGGCTGTTATCCAACGGCTGTTTTATTGTCATTATTACCACTATTACATGATGACCTGATCGATTCAGAAAATCTTATAATTGATGCCAAAAGTGGTATAAGTGGGGCAGGGAACAAGCCAAATGCCAACAACCATTTTTGTGAAGCAAACGATAGCACAGCCATTTACAAAATCAATCAGCATCAACACATTCCAGAGATTGAACAGGCAATGGCAATGTTTGCTCATAAAGATAGTCCAATTACTTTTTCAACACATTTGGTACCGATGAATCGTGGTATTATGGCGACTAGTTATGCAAAGTTAAAAGAAGGCGTATCAAAGGAAGATCTTCTACAAAGTCTACATAATAAATACGATCAAAATTCATTTATTCGGATTATTGAAAAAACTTCAAAGGTTAGTACTAGTCAAGTTAGAGGAACAAATTATTGTGATATTCATATAAATGTGGATGAACGTACAGGACGTGCCACGATCATTTCTGTTATCGACAACTTAGTCAAAGGTGCTGCAGGTCAGGCCATTCAAAATATGAATGTCATGTTTGGTTTAGAAGAAACAACAGGTTTAACACAAATTCCAATTTGGATTTAGGGGGGAGAAACGTATGGTGACCGTTTCAGATAAATTAAAGAGAAGTGCAAGTCATAATATTATTTCGCCAAAAGGATATAAAGCAGCAGGTATCCATTGTGGCCTTAAACATAAAAAGAAAGATTTAGCGTTATTAGTGAGTGAGGTCCCTGCGAATGTAGCAGGTGTATTTACAACAAATGTCATCAAAGCTGCACCAATATTATTATCCAAAGACGTAGTTCAAAATACAGGAAAAATGCAAGCAATCATTGTGAATTCTGGAAATGCAAATGCATGTACAGGATCACAAGGTGCAGATGATGCTTATACAATGCAAAAGTTAACAGCCGAAAAATTAGGCATTGCACAAGATCTAGTAGGTATCTGTTCAACAGGTGTTATTGGTGAATTAATGCCAATGGATATCGTCAAAGCAGGGATTGAAAAAATCGAAGTGGGTTCTCAACTGGAAGACGCATTAGACTTTTCACAAGCGATCCTTACGACAGATACAGCCACGAAGCATACAGCCTATAATCTAAAAATAGATGGTAAAGAAGTGATCATTGCAGGAGTCGCAAAAGGATCTGGTATGATTAAACCAAACATGGCAACAATGCTAGCCTATATCACAACAGATGCTAATATTAGTCATGAAACATTACAAGCATTACTTGCGGATACTACTGAAAAAACTTTTAATGCAATCACAGTTGATGGGGATACATCTACCAATGATACGGTGCTTGTGTTGGCAAATGGCTTGGCAGGCAACAATGAGTTAACGCCCAATCATCCAGATTGGAATGTCTTTACAGAAGCTTTCAAGGCAGCATGTGAAGACTTATCTAAAATGATTGCCAAAGATGGGGAAGGTGCAACAAAGTTAATCGAGGTCAACGTGACAGGAGCCAAAACAGATGTGGAAGCATTACAAATTGCCAAAACAGTTGTAGGATCCTCCTTGGTGAAAACCGCTGTCTTTGGCTGTGATGCCAACTGGGGTAGAATCATTTGCGCAGTTGGGTATAGTGGTATGACAGTGGACCCAGAAACCATTAAAATCCACATCGGCGAAATTCCAGTTGTAGAATTTGGTGAGCCTATTCTATTTTTAAATGATCAATTAACTGAATATTTGAAGGAAAACGAAGTGAAAATCGCAGTTGATATGGGAATTGGTGATGGTAAGGGAACTGCATGGGGGTGTGATTTAACATATGACTATGTCCAAATCAATGCCACATACAGATCATAAAAAATTAGTCATCAAACTGGGTGGAAGTATGTTGGCAGGTCTTGATCCATCGTTTTTTGCCACATTAAAGAATCACTTAGCGAAAGGTGATGAAATTATCATCGTTCATGGTGGTGGTCCAGCGATCAATGCGGCATTACAGGATAGCAACATTGCTTATAAGACTGTAAATGGTATTCGTTTTACTTCAAAAGAAGCAGTTGGAATTGTGCAGCAAGCACTTGTTGATCAAGTTAATCCACTTTTAACGAATGAACTAAACGCTTCGGGTATTCAATCAATAGGTTTAAATGGAATAGATGGAACTATTTTTGAAAGTGATTTTCTCGACAAATCGACTTATGGATATGTAGGAAAGATCAAAAATGTTCATCATGAAACGATTCAAAAATACTTAGAAGAAGGAAAACTCCCTGTTATTGCGTGTTTTGGCGCTACAGAGGAAGGAATTCCGCTGAATATCAATGGTGATACGGTGGCAAGTGAACTTGCATTAGCTCTCGATGCGGATGCATTGTTGCTAGTAACTGACACTGCTGGTATTAAAATTAACGATGAAGTGCAAAAAGAAGTAAATCCTGAGAAAATCCGACAATGGATTCAATCGGAAGATATCTATGGTGGAATGATCCCAAAAGTGCAAGCAGCTATTGAATGTTTAGAGGCGGGGATTCCAGCTATTCATATTGTCAATCAACATTTTGAAGGAACAAAAATTTCAAAAGAAGGAGTACTGTTATGAGTGCATTATTTGACAATTACAAAAGAAGACCTATCCAACTTGTAAAAGGTCTTGGAACAAAAGTATGGGATAAGAATGGTAAATCTTATTTAGATTTCACAAGCGGCATCGCTGTATTAAGTTTAGGTCATGCAAATCCAATTTTGGTTGATGCAATCAAACATCAAAGTGAATTACTTTGGCATATATCCAATTTATTTGAGAGTCCATACCAAGAACAATTAGCAGAAAAATTGGTAAAGAATACACATTTGTCATATGCTTTTTTCTGTAATAGTGGGACAGAGGCAAATGAAGCGGCGATCAAATTAGCCAGAAAGCATACAGGTAAACATAAGATTATTACTTGTTTGGATTCTTTCCATGGTCGAACTTTTGGTGCCATGTCAGCAACTGGTCAAGATAAAGTACATAATGGATTTGGACCAATTGTAGAGAAATTCAGCTATATTCCTTTTAACGATGTTGAAAGTTTACGTGCAACAGTGGATGATGAAACTGCCGCTATTATGTTAGAAGTCGTACAAGGCGAAGGGGGAGTTCACGTCATCACACCAGAATTTGCTGAAGCTATTCAAAAAATCTGTGATGAAAAAGGCATTCTATGCATTGTAGATGAAGTACAAACAGGGATTGGGCGTACAGGAACTGCTTATGCCTATGAGCAAACCGCATTAAAACCAGATATTGTGACACTTGCAAAGGGATTGGCAGGCGGTTTCCCAATTGGAGCTATGCTTGGAACAGCAGAATTATATGATAGCTTTGGTCCAGGAACTCATGGTACGACATTTGGTGGAAATCCGTTAGCAATGGCAGTAGCAACAGCTGTTGTAAATGAAATTTTTACAGAGAAATTTTTAAAAACAGTTCAGGATAAATCACAATACTTTAAAGAAAAATTAAAGGCAGCCTTACCACCTACAGTTGAAGTAAGGGGAATGGGCTTATTGCTAGGGATTACTTGCGAAAATTCATCAAAGTTAGTTGAAATAGCAGACAAGAATGGATTATTGCTTGTTCCAGCTGGAGAGAAAGTTATGCGTTTATTGCCACCTCTTACAGTAAGCTATGATGAATTAGATCAAGCAGTTGAAATTTTACAAGCTTCCATTCCAGTCACCACATCAAAATAATCAATAATCATCGTGAATTAAGGCGCTCCGAGAACCGCTATTCACAGCAAATAACCTCTTTTAATGTGCTTCTAAAAAAGAAAAGGAACGGGTACCTTTTCTCTTATTTGGGAGCACTTTTTATTTTGTTATAAATTATGGTGATCTGCTTCTTTTCATATAGAGTAATAAAAAATCTGCTCATTCTGTACATGAGAATGAGCAGATTTTTTATTAACTAGTCGAAGCCTTTTTGATCCCCTATCATAGTACAAGACCGTATACGGAGAGAATAACCGTCTGTAAAAACTTAACTGATTCAATTGCCACCCAATAAGATGAAGAAAATCATACTGGGTGAGTTTTCACTTTATAGAACAGAATTTTTTAAACAGTTACGCATTTCTCAATTGATTGGTTTGGAATTTTCGTTTAAATACCAACTTCTATTTTAGAAAGCTTTCCCAAGCGTTCTACAGCCTCTTCAAGTAGGGTTTCATCCTGAACTAGCGCAAGACGAACATAGTTTTTCCCTGCTTCACCAAAAATGGAGCCAGGAACCATCACGACACCTGTTTTTTCAATTGCTTCATAGACAAAATCGATATCATTCAATTCTTGGTTAGGATATTTTGCAAAAACGAACATACCACCATTTGAAGGGGTAACAGTCCAGCCAATCTTCTTTAGTCCATCTACTAAAATACGGTGACGTTTTGTAAAGACTGCACGTAAACGATCCGTAATTTCTTCAGCATTGTCTAAAGCTACACAAGCCGCATCTTGAATAGGTCTATACGTACCATAGTCAAGATTCGATTTTAGTTCTTGAATAATAGAAACCATTTCAGCATTACCAGCAATATATGCGATACGAGCGCCTGCTAAACTGAAACTTTTAGAAAGTGAATTGATTTCCATTCCTACTTCTTTTGCACCTGGTGTTGATAAGAAACTCATTGGGTGCCCACCATCAAAATAGAATTCTGAATAGGCAGCATCATGAAGCACGATAATATTGTATTTTTTCGCAAATGCTACAACTTGAGTGAAAAAATCTATTGAAGGCATTGCAGGAACGGGATTTCCAGGTAAATTTAAAATCATCATTTTCGCTTTTTCAGTGATTTCAGCAGGTATTGCATCAAGGTCTGGTAAAAAAGAGTTTTCTTCTAATAAAGGCATATAATAAGGAATCGCTTCGGCTAAGTGAATACCGGCATCATAGGCTACATAGGCGGGATTAGTTGTTAATACATAATCCCCTGGGTTACAAAAGGCCATAGGGACATGAACCAATCCTTCTTGAGAACCCATTGTTTGAATAATTTCCGTTTCGGGATCTAAATCAACATTGCTGCGGCGTTTATAATAATTGGCAACAGCTTTGTAGAATTTTGTTGTTCCGCCTAAAGTATAACCGTATGAACTTGCCAAAGCTGCTTGTTTTGAAAGTTCTGTACGCACTTTTTCATCTGGTGGTAGATCGGGGCTACCAAGACTCAAATCGATCAGCTTTGTACCTGTAGCTGCTTTACGATTGGCGGCGGCTTTTAAATCTCCGAATATTGCTTTTGGAAACATAGCCATTTTCTTTGATCGTTCGATTTTCACTAGTAAGCACTCCTTAGATTGAAATTTAATATAACAAATATTCTACCATAGTTATCTATTATACAACAGGGTAAATTAAAATTTTTTCTGAATAATCATAAAGGAAAAGGCTTTCTATAATAAGGCTTAATTTTATAATCTAGAAAGTCGGCTATCATAAAACATCAGGCGGATGAAATGGATTCAAAAAAATGTTTTTTTAAATTACTAGATTTTTGTAAATATTTTATGAACTTTTAATACATAATTTGTTATACTTAGTGATGAACTTAAGTCATATGACTATTTTTCTATTGGGATAGTCAATTTGTACTTTTGTTTTAATGTATGTGGAAGGGACAGAAAACCATGGGAAAAACAATAAAATGGAAAATAATAAGTACTGTTATAGCGCTTGTTGTAATTGGGGTTCTTTTATTGAATGCTGTAAGTACTTATACGGTCAATCATAAAACAAGTGCTAATTTAAAAGCGCAAAGTCAAGTGTTTGTTACGGAAATGTCTTCTTCCATCGAAAACTATCTTGGAAGTTATGAAAAAGGCATTATTCAGTTTTCAAAATCATCTGAAGTTCTCAATTATAAAGGATCTTCTTCAGCCAAAGAAGTGAGTACGAAGTTTAACGACTTTTTGTCCATATATACTTCAGCTTCCTCTGTTTATTATGCGCAAACAAATCGACATCTCGATATTTTACCAAAAGTTGATTTAGGGAAGGATTTTGATCCTACTTCTCGAGATTGGTATAAAAATGCATACAATAATCCAGATAAGGTTTATTGGACTACCCCATATATCGATCAAGCTACTAAATCATATGCAATCACCGCAGCAAAAGCTGTCGTGAAAAATGGAAAAGTGATTGGTGTTGTAGGAACGGATATTTTATTATCAAATTTATCAAAAGAAATTTCAAAACGTGAATTAGGATATCACGGTTTTCCCATTATTATAGGAAACAACGGAACCGCGATTGCTCATCCAACAAAATTTGGTAAAGATTTATCGAATTACTCATATGTAAAGGATATGTTAGGAAGCCATAAAAACAGTGGCGTTGTCCGCACAGATGAAAAAGACAAAACGTATATAACGATTTATGATACATTGCCAAATTTAAACTGGAAAATTGCTGCGGTCTATGATGAAAACCAAATCTATCAAACTTCAAAGGATATTCGGAATATTTTTATTCTAATGTCAGCTATCTTATTAGTGATCCTATTTGTAGCTTTAGTATTCTTGATTGCTAGAATTACAAAACCAATAGAAGCACTTAGGACTTTAATGGGAAAAATGGCTAATGGAGATTTAACGGTTCGTTCAACCTATAATGGAAAAAATGAAATTGGACAACTGTCACATGATTTTAATAAAATGGCTGAAAATATGAGTTCAATCATTCAAGTTGTTAAAAAATCTTCTCATCAAGTAAACGAAAACTCTACGAAATTAAATACATTGGCAGAAGAAACAAGTGCATCAAGTCAGGAAGTAACAGCAGCTATGACTGAAATTGCTAAAGGGGCAAGTAGTTCCGCAGGACGTGCAGAAACTGCAGGGGAACATGCACAAGCCTTGAGTAATCAAATTAATGAAATTCACTCAAAATCGATTGCCATGAAAGAAGTTGCTGAGGAAGCACATCAAGTGAATAAAGGTGGGCAAAAGCAATTCAATCATTTACAAACTACTTTCTCTGGATGGGGAAATAGTATGTCGGAAATGGCAAATATGATTTCTTCTTTAGAAAATAAAATCAGTTCTATCAATAATGTCATGAAGATCATTATGGAAATTTCGAATCAGACGAATCTTCTAGCATTGAATGCAAGCATTGAAGCGGCAAGAGCTGGAGAACACGGGAAAGGTTTTGCAGTTGTGGCAGATGAAGTAAGAAAATTAGCTGAGCAATCTGCTAAGGCTACAGAAGAAGTACGTGAAACAGTTAATGCTTTACAAGAAGAATCAAATCAAGTTACAGAGCAGATGCTAGAAACGAAAAAAGCCTTCCAAAGCCAAAACAAAGTGGTTGAAACGACAAGTGAGGCATTCCATGGCATTTCTAAACTGATTCAACGTCTTGATAATTCGATTAAAGAAATTTCTGATGATGTGCTGAAAGTAACGAATTTTAAAGATGAAGTAGTGGAACTGATCCAACATATCGCAGCAACTTCAGAAGAAACAGCGGCTGCATGTGAGGAAGTCAGTGCTTCATCAACAGAACAATTAAATGCAGTAGAAGCGGTTTCGACATCTTCTGAAAACTTAACGCTTTTAAGTGACGAACTTTCTACTGCCATCAAAAAATTTAATACAGATTCGAAGAATGATTGAAGATTAGTATAAAAATTCACTAAAATGGGTAGCACAACACCACGATTGTGGTTTGGGCTACCCATTTTTATCTTTATGTATATGTAATAGATGCTTTGCGCGAGCCCGTAATCAAAACAACTCATAAAATTTTCAGGACCTCCCAGCATGATAAACCTATTAGTCTAGAAGAGGCACTTTCTATGTCCGCTAACAAACTGATCAATGCGGCAGAATTTCTTTTCAATGGCTTAGAGAGCGCATCTTTAAAAATCATAAGAAAGTTGAATAAGTGACAAAGTATGATTTCATATATATGAAAAACATCAAGAGCTTGGCTAGCGCCCAATATAGTAAGTTTTATAAACAGGACATAACTACGGTGGTGTTTTATATGCTTGTATTGATGTAGTTCAAAAATAAAAAACACGTTTGAATTATCAAACGTGCGAAAAGGGAGTTTAAAGACGGTGTGGAGCCGTCTACTCCCATCTTTGACTAAATGTTATTAGATTATACGTTTAATGATTTTTTTGAAGAAGTAATTAAGGAAATATTAATCGGTTTATCTCAGCAGTACTGTTAATACGGTGCTGTTTTTATTATCTTCATTTAGGAGATGTTTTGCGATAGAAACGTATTTTTTCGTAAAGAATTTTTTATTTATTCCGCGTTAACGGGCAGTAAGACCCCCACTGATGGAAGCTTTACTTTATCTGATTGATTACTTTAAATGATAACTATTTAACCATTGTTTAGTAAAAATATTGACTCTCTTTTCAAACAGTGTATAATGTATATACACAGTATAATCGAATGAGTGATGAAAATGGATATCATACTTTTAAATACAGCTGCCCAGCCTATTTATGAGCAAATAAGAAAGCAAATCGCTGAGCAGATTGTCAATGGGCAACTTAGTGTGGGGGAACAATTACCGTCAATTCGTGAGCTTGCCAAAGAATTAAAAATCAGTGTGATTACTACTAAACGAGCCTATAAGGAGTTGGAAAACGAGGGATTTATTGATACCGTACCAGGAAAAGGGACTTTTGTTTCTGTACTGGACAAAGAGGCATTGTTAAAACAAAAACAGGAAGGGATTAAGCAACAAATTAAACAGATGGTTGAAGAAAGCAAAAAGGCTGACATTACATTGGAGCAGCTGATTATGTTAATCAGTCAATATTATGAGGAGGACTGAGAATGGAAAATATTTTGGAATTAAATCATGTTAGTAAAGCATTTGATGGATTCGCACTCGAAGATGTGAGTTTTTCGCTTGAAAAAGGATATATTATGGGTTTTATCGGCCCGAATGGTGCTGGGAAAAGTACGACAATACGTTGTATGATGGATCTTATTCATATTGATAGTGGCAATGTACGGTTGTTTGGAGAAGACTTTCGTCATGATTTGAAATCTTTAAAGCAACGTATTGGTTTTGTCTATGACCAGGATGTTTTTTTTGAGGATTTAACGGTTGATAAGAATAAACGAATCATTTCTCCCTTTTATGAACATTGGGATGATGTCGTTTTTTATCGATATATAAAAGAATTCAATATTCCCTTAAATAAAAAAATAAAGGATTTATCTAAGGGAACAAAAATGAAATTCGCTTTAGCAATTGCACTCTCGCACCATGCCGAGTTAATTATCATGGACGAACCAACAAGTGGATTGGATCCTGTCTTCCGAAAAGAATTACTAGATATTCTTCTGGGAGTTATTCAAGATGAAAACAAGTCGATTTTTTTTTCAACGCATATCACGACAGATCTCGAAAAAATAGCTGATTACATCACGTTTATCCTTGATGGAAAAATCGTATTTAGTAGTGAGATGGAAGAATTACTGGAAAATTATGTTATTGTTAAGGGGCCAAGAAGTCTTGAGCCAGAAATCAAAAGCGCTCAACCTATTGCATTAAAAGAAACATCATTTGGGATCGAGGCGTTTATGCCAAGTAGTACAGCAAGGAAACTGACTTCAAAAACTGATATTCATATTGAACGACCAAATCTTGATGAAATTATGTATTACATAGTCAAATCAAAAAAATCATGATCGTTCAAAAACTCATCTATTTATGAAGGGGGTAGCAAATTGTTTCAGCTTATGTTGAAAGACATTTATATACAAAGAAAAACAGCGTTTATTGCACCTGTTTTTTTACTGATTTATTTCCTGACTATGGGGAGAGAACTAGAAAATACAGGTTCTCTGATTGCCATGGCATATAGTCTTGCCGTTGCTTTCATCGCTTTTCTCATGTTGGTCTATTCCAACTTTAATACAGGAGAGACCGAAAAAATGCATAATCGCCTTGTGCTTAGTCTACCAGTAGAAAGATGGTCGGTTATCAATGCCAAATATGTTATGGTGAGTGTCTGGTGGTTATGTGCTTATATTTCTTGTACGATTTTAGCTTTTATTTTAAAAAATGTATTTCATGAATTTTCATTTCCAACTTTTGATTTAAACTCACTCATTTTTTCTCTTTGCATAACTTATATTCTTGCAGCGGTTTTTTATCCGATTTACTATAAATTTGGTTGGAAAGCTGCTCAAATACTGATAGTGGGGCTCTTTTTTCTGTTCTCCTTTGGACTTGGAAAGCTACTATCGTTAGATGTTAAGTCAGGTATTATTTCCATGGTATTCAAGTATCCAGTGACCTCCTGTATGATTATAACGTTAACGATTGCTCTAGTTTCTTACTTCCTATCATTGCGGATTTACGAAAAGAAAGAGTTCTAAAAAAGATTTGGGGATTGAGTATGAAAAGAAAAATTTATAATTATTTCTTAATCATATTATTTATCGTAATAGGTACCTTTCAAATAACAAATCATAATTATTTTGGTTTATTGTTCTATTTTTGTTCTGGCATTTTCTTTATAAACGCAGTTCGGATGAAAAATGATTAAGTACAGCGCCAAAATATAGAAGGTATAGAAAAATTGTTAGGGATTGTGTCCAGAGAGTATTAAGTGTTTCGTTTTTCATTTAATTTAGAGACTTTCCGGACACCCCCTGATGTTTTAGATCATATAAAGCTGATGGTTTTAAAAAGCTCTATATATCAATGTTTATTGATTGTTTCTAATTTCGCGAAAGTTTGCAATTGTAGCATTTCCATGTTAGGATTACATTAATTACATAAAACACACTTATCAAGAGAAGCCGAGGGAAATGGCCCAGCGAAGCTTCAGCAACCTCTGCCTAGCAGAAAGGTGCTAAGTCCTACAAGACAGATGACAGTCTTGAAAGATAAGAATTGAGTGCATTTCAAACCTCTTTTCTTATCATAGAAAAGGGGTTTTCGTTTAGAGAAAATGTCTCAATACGGTAGATGAATACGTTAATGAGCGGCTTGCTGATTAATGATAGTAAAAAGGAGAGTTTATGAATGCCTATTAATATCCCTAAAGATTTGCCTGCTACAGAATTATTAAAGAAAGAGAAGATATTCGTAATGGATGAAGATCGTTCCAAAAGTCAAAATATCCGTCCGCTAAATATTGCTATTTTAAATTTAATGCCTCAAAAAGAGAAAACAGAATTGCAACTTCTTAGGCTATTAGGGAATACGCCATTACAAACGAATGTAACATTTTTAAATACAGCAACTCATGAGTCTAAAAATGTAAGTAAATCACATCTAGAAACATTTTATACAACATTTGAAGAAGTAAAACACCGTCGATTTGATGGACTAATTATTACGGGTGCGCCAATTGAGTTAATGGAATTTGAAGAAGTCGATTTTTGGGAAGAGATCAAACAAATCATGGATTGGTCCAAAACAAATGTGACATCAACTTTGCATATATGCTGGGGTGCACAAGCTGCCCTTTATCATCATTTTGGGATTGGAAAATTCCCTCTACCAGAAAAATGCTCAGGTATTTTTAAGCACACGGTAAATGATTCAACCATTAAACTATTACGAGGTTTTAATGATGTGTTTACAGCTCCACACTCACGTCATACTTCAGTTTCTCTTAAAGAAGTGGAGGCGCATCCGGATTTAGCGGTACTATCTTCTTCAGATGAGGCAGGGCTTTTTATAGCGATCTCAAAGGATGAAAGATTTATCATGGTAACGGGTCACTTAGAATATGACGCCTGCACGTTAAAAGAAGAATATGAGAGAGATGTAGCAAAGGGATTAGATGTTCCTGTTCCAAAACATTATTTTCCAAGCGATGATCCATCGAAAACACCTTTAAATACTTGGCGTGCACATACACATCTATTATTTTCAAACTGGTTAAATTATTATGTATACCAAGAAACACCTTATGAATGGGAATGAAGGAAATGGTAAAAAATCCGTTGTAAGTTATTCGATTTCTTACAGCGGTATTTTTATGTTCTATTTTATTATCTAAAGAATTAGAGCTAACATTGATGAAAAAGATTGTGCTAAAGAAGATATGGGGGATGGTTAAGCTTATTTCTGCATGAATGAGAAAGAAAAGAACATCATCGAATGGATGATGTTCTTCCAGTATGGGCGTAGTGGGGGTCGAACCCACAACCCCCTGATTAAGAGTCAGGTGCGCTAGCCAATTGCGCCATACGCCCTTTGTTTTAAGACATTAACTATCATATCACTATATTTATATAATGTAAAGGGGTTAGCTATTTTTTATCCCATATTAATTGGTAGGAAGCAGCTCATATTTTAAGATTCAAGTATCAATAGGTGGGGGAAAACGCCCTGAAAAGCTTGTTTTGTTCAATTTGCATATTGTGAATAGAAAACATGTGGTGAAATCTAACAAGAAATAATCCGTTCAAACGAATATCAAATCTTTTAAAGGCTGCTATGTAAATACTTCAATAACAAGTATCACTAGAATATCCAACAATGTGAACTTCTAAATTGCTATAACCATAATTCTTCTAACATGGCTAATTGGTTTACTTTATCAACTAAAAATGTTGATCGTTCCTCCTGTAAGGCTTCTTTGCTATGGCTTCCCCATGTTACTCCACATGAAAAAACATTTGCGGATTTCGCTTCGCCATTTGCAAATCGAAAATAGTATCACCGATCATTACCGTTTCATCTGCATTTAATTGATAAAAATCCATTAGTTTTAAAATACCTTCTGGATGAGGCTTATAATGTGTCACTTTATCAGAACCAATAATATCTTTAAAATATATATTGATATTGAGTGTTTGTAAATTACGAAGAAGTACATCCGATTTTTTGCTTGATACAACAAAAAGCTGCTTACCGCTTGAGGCTATACTTTCTAACACATTTGGTATATTTGGAAATGTAGAGAGGGTTTTATTCTCTAAATTTTTATAGGTTTGTCGGAAGATAGTAAGCAATTTTTCAAATGATTCATCCGTGAAACCTGTAGCTGCCATTTTTTTAAAGGATACTTCAATGGGAACACCCATATAATATTCAATCTGTTTTTCGCTCGGTTTCTTTAAACCAAATTCGATAAAAGCTTGTTGCGTGGCTAGTACACTACATTGCCTTGAATCTGCAAGTGTGCCATCAAAGTCAAAAATTAGATTTTTAATCTGCATGCTTCAACACTCTCTTTTTTTCTTATTGATGATTGATTGTATAAAGTATATCATATGACGTTCCATCTTTGGCTTTTTATGAGAAAAGATTATGGTTGAAGATTGGCAGATAGATAGAGCGTTTCTGCAGAATGAAAAAAAAAAGGACACCATCTCAATAGATGATGTCCTTTCAAATATGGGCGTAGTGGGGGTCGAACCCACAACCCCCTGATTAAGAGTCAGGTGCGCTAGCCAATTGCGCCATACGCCCTTTGCTTTAAGACATTTATTATAATAACGCTATATTTTAATAATGTCAACAGGCAAACTAAGGAAATTTATTTTTTTAGAAAAGCGAATGATGAAACATGATATACATGATTAGTTCCATGCTTTTTGCAATAATTCGATTCCTTTTAAGATTTCTTCTTCTGTATTACCACCAAAGCCTAATTGAATCAATGGATATTTTGGCTTCCTCTTAATGAAAAAACGAGAAGCAGCGTACACTTTTACACCATTTTCAGCAGCTCTTTGGATCAATTGTTGTTCTGTGTAACCGTTTCGAATACGTAATAATACATAAAGTCCTGATTCTTTTCCTAGAATTTCAATGCCATCTGAAAATGCTTGTTGTATTGCAGTAGTTAATATCTCCATTTTTCTCTTATATATAGATTTCATTCTTCGAATATGTGATTCCCAAAAACCATTTTCCATAAAAATAGCCATAGCTCTTTGATGGATCGAAGAAGTGGTTTGCTCCATATTTGAAAAAGAGTGATGATAAGCTTTCAGTAATTTTTGAGGAAGAATCATATAACTAATTTTCAATGTTGGTAAAAATGATTCAGCGAAACTTCCTAGATATATGACACGATTCAAATCTTGAGACGCTAAAGCAGGAATAGGTTGTTGTGAATAACGAAATTCGCTGTCATGATCATCTTCAATAATAAAACTATCTGTATGATAAGCCCACTCAATCAAACGTTGACGTTCATAGATAGGCATTGTTACACCAGTTGGAAATTGATGAGATGGTGTCGTATAGAAAATATGATGGTTTGTCTCTGGCAATTGCTTTAAAAGCGTGCCTTTTGAGGAAAAGGGCATTGGCAAAATGTCGAAATCAAACAAAGAACTGAATCTACGTGCCGTTTCAGAGCCAGGATCTTCACAGATAATAGTATGAAAATCATTTTTCACTAATAAACCAATTTTCATAAACAATTCCTGTTTGCTGCTCCCTATAATAATGGAATGCGCATTTGTATCGATTTTTCTTGACTTTAACAAATAAAAAGAAAGTTGTTGCCTTAGAAATGGATCTCCTTGGTAATGGTCCTTTGAATAGATAAAAGGTTGCTCCATTGCCAAGTTTGTACATTGTCGCCATTTGGCTAATGGAAAAGATTCCTGATCGACAGCAGTTGGCTGAAATTTTATTTTATAGATCGGTATTTGTTTGCGAATAATGATGGAGTTACTTGTTTTCCATTGAATTTGTTTTTTCTTAACGGGATTTACAAAGTATCCTTTTCTCCCTTCGCTGCGTATATATCCTTCCGCTAATAGTTGGTTAAAAGAGGATACTATCGTGCTACGGCTGACACGTAAATCATTTGATAATTGGCGAATGGATGGCAGTTTAGTATTTGCATTTAAAGATTTGTTCAGGATTAAATCTTTAATATAAAAATAAATTTGTTGATATTTTGGTGTTCCTTTTATGAATTGAAATTCCAAAGATCTCATTGAACCATCCTTTCTTTAGTTATAATTAAATCCTATACATAAATAATGTTTGGATTTTATTCCGCTTTAACGGCAGTAAAGCTTCCCCATCTCAAGATATAGACAAAAATGAGAAAGATAGATGGGGATTAACTGCCGCATGCGGGTGTTGGTCCCTCAGGTGTTGCCACAGGACGTGGCGCTCTTCACTTAAGTTCTTCTAGTTCGGTGGGGGATGAAGAAAACTCTACTGATGGAAGCTTCACTTTATACATAATGCCAACAGGCGAAGTTTTTTCATACTATGCAAATGGTATGGTGATGCAATAAAAATGGAATATATATTATTCTATTATACAATAAATTTTTCAATAAATTATGAAACTTTACATATTTATTAAATTTTATTTCCATCAATATCAGCAACTAGCAAACCTCTATCCTTATGTGTGAAGCTTCATTATATAAGTGAATAATTCACATGACTAATTGACTTTATTTTTAGAGCTTATGCAGGACAAGAGTTATATTATTCTGTGTGGATTCATATTACAGGAGATTTTAGAGAAAATGGGGGACGAAATATTTCATATCAGAAAAAAGAGCATACATTTGGAGTGGAAGATCTAAGTCAAAAGTCGACAAAACAGAACTGATAAAAAAGATTAGGAAAATCCCATTGTTTATAATAGAGGAGATGGAAATTAGTTGGTATAGTGGAATGAAGAAATGGTGGTTCAATAGGTAGTCTTGCCCTTTGTAAAAAGCTAGGACATTTGTTATGCTTTTTATGCAATTCTATAACGGCTAGATGACTTTTTCCTTTTTTTCACCATTTAAAACAACTTATAGCTGTGTTATAATAGAAGATATTTTAATCTATAATTAATTATGATACACTATGGTAAGGTTGTAATTGATACAGAAAAGGTATGTGACTGGGCGGTGCCTTGTTTGCTGTAGTCCCTAAACAGGTGTGCCTACATCCTTTCTGCAAATCTTAGGGTATAAGGAAGAGGAAGGTAAAAAATGAGTAACAGACAAACTACAACAGATGTTATCTTAATTGGTGCCGGAATCATGAGTGCTACTTTGGGAACACTCTTGAAAGAACTAGCGCCAGATTGGAAAATTAAAGTGTTTGAAAAGCTCGATAAAGCAGGAGAGGAAAGTTCTAACGAATGGAATAATGCGGGAACAGGACATTCGGCATTGTGTGAGCTTAACTACACAGTCGAAAAACCAGACGGCTCCATAGATATTAGCAAAGCGATCAAAATTAATGAACAGTTCCAACTTTCAAGACAATTTTGGTCTTATCTTGTAAAAAGCAATCTAATTCAAAATCCACATGATTTCATCATGCCGATTCCTCATATGAGTTTAGTACAAGGTGAAAAAAATGTTGCATTTTTGAAAAAAAGGTTTGAAGCGCTTTCAAATAATCCTCTATTCCAAGGTATGGAATTTTCTGATGATCCAGAAAAATTGTTGGAATGGATTCCACTTATTATGGCAGACCGTAAATCAAACGAACCTATAGCAGCAACAAAAATTGACTCTGGAACCGATGTTAACTTTGGTGCTTTGACACGTATGTTGTTTGAACATTTAAAACGTAAAAACGTCGAAGTCAACTATAAACATAAAGTTGAGAATATTAAACGTACAAGCGATGGCTTATGGGAGTTAAAAGTGCGTAATGCTAGCGGTCAAATAGAAAACCATGCAGCAAAATTCGTCTTTATCGGCGGTGGTGGAGGTGCTCTTCCTCTACTACAAAAAACGGGTATTCCTGAAAGCAAACATGTTGGTGGATTCCCAGTAAGCGGATTATTCTTAGTATGTAACAATCCGGAAGTTATTGCTCAACACCATGCAAAAGTATACGGAAAAGCTGCTGTTGGTGCTCCTCCAATGTCTGTTCCGCATCTTGATACACGATATATCGATAACAAAAAATCATTGCTATTTGGACCATTTGCTGGTTTCTCACCAAAATTCCTGAAAACGGGTTCAAATTTCGATTTAATAGGTTCTGTGAAACCGAATAATGTATTTACAATGTTAGCGGCAGGTGCAAAGAACATGTCATTAACAAAATACTTGGTGCAACAACTTATGCTATCAAAAGAACAACGTATTGAAGAATTAAAAGAATTTGTTCCAAATGCGAAAAGTGAAGATTGGGATATTGTCGTAGCAGGGCAACGTGTACAAGTTATTAAAGATACTGCTGCTGGCGGTAAAGGAACACTTCAATTTGGTACAGAAGTTATTACGGGTGCTGATGGCTCAATTGCCGCATTACTAGGTGCTTCTCCAGGTGCTTCTACTGCTGTCTTTGTTATGCTTGAGGTAGTTAAAAAATGTTTCCCACAACATGCAAAAGAATGGGAATCAAAAATCAAAGAAATGATTCCTTCTTACGGCTTAGCATTAGTGGAACATCCAGAGCTTATCGATGAAATTCACACTTCAACAGCACAAGCGCTTGGTTTAACTGAAAAATAAAAATTTTATTTAGAGAACGAAATAAGTCATTAGAATATGATTGAGATCCAATATAGAACCTTTGATCTAATTTTAGATCGAAGGTTCTTTTTTATATGCCGTTAGACAGAATAACTTTTTCATTTTTAATACATCTATCAGGCGTGTTGATGATCCGATTTTTTCTATAAAAATAGGGGGAATTTGTTGATCTCCACTATGGCTAGTTTCAATCTACATAAATGAAACTAAAAAATACATGTTTTTTAAGGATTATGTCAAATATATTTCCTGATTTCTTCCAAATCAACACGCCTGATAATTTAATTGAACATTGAATTGGATTTTTCTGCTTTTTGGATAATTCCGTTTCTTTCAGCTGGTCAGTTTCCTTCATTTTTAAATGCGTTCACTCAAAAGATCAAATTATTCTTTCTTTTTTTATGGAATTCTTCCTCATCGAATACTTCTATATCAACGAGGCGAGCACCGACTTTATGGAGGATGCTTTCAATTTCTTTTACAGTTTGCTGATTTGCTCCTTTATCAAGCGTAATAATCACTCGTCTTAAATACCAATCGTCATCGTCGATGGAGAAAACACATTGAACTGGCCATTTTTTTCGAATTAGTGAGAGTGTTTTGACGAGAATACCTTCAGCAACGGGAATTGCAATGGTTAAAGCACAGCTTCCAGTTTTGTACCCCCAAGCCTCTTCTAACAGCTCAAATATTTTAGAGTGGGTAAGGATACCATAAAAATTGTCATATTCATCTATAACTGCAAGATAGGGAAGCCGTTTAATCTTAAAAAAAACTTTATAAAATGGACTTTCCATATTGATGGTACCATCCTGATCGATCGCTAACTCTGCAATTTGCACATCTTGAGCACCATGTTTCTTTTGATATTCAAGGATATCAACTCTATATACATTTCCAATAAATTTTTCCATATTTTTATCTAAAACGGGGATACATCTATAACCAGAAGCATAAAGTTTCTCTAATACAGATGAAGCAAGATCCGTCTCCTTACAAAAAACAACTTCACTTTTTTTTACATATCTTTGTTTGACAATCATGTCAGCTCCTCCTAAATAGTAGGCGATAATTTGTATCAGATCATACAGGCTACAGTATGTATGGGATTGAGCATATATTCGAAAAAATATCATACATTTTAGAGGAAATGATATCCATTCTCTTAAATGATATTTTATTTGCCTTTATGTGTAGGATTCTCTACTTTGCGCAGTATCAAGATTGATTTATTTCGGGAAGGATGGGATGATATGCTGAAGAAGAATGTGAAAGAACAATTTAAAAGGTTAGATTTACCGGTTATTGTGGCGCCTATGTTTTTAGTCTCTAGTATTGAACTCGTAGTAGAAGGGTGTAAATCAGGAGTGGTCACAACTTTCCCCTTATTAAATGCTAGAACAAGTGAGGAGTTAGAAGAGTGGATGCAAGCGATTACAATACAATTAGCAGAAGCACAAAAAACAACTTCAAAGGTTGCGCCTTGGGGAGTTAATCTAATCGTGCATAAGTCTAATGATCGCTATGAGGCTGACATTAAACTGATCAAAAAATACCAACCACCAGTTGTTATTACATCGTTAGGAAAACCAACTGATATTATAAAAATCGTGCATGAGTATGGCGGACTGGTATTCTCTGATGTCATTAGTATTCTACATGCTAAAAAAGCTACGGAAGCAGGAATTGATGGACTTATTCTTGTCTGTAATGGTGCAGGTGGTCATGGTGGTACATTACATCCGATGGCATTTGTGCATGAAGTAAAACAATTTTTCGATGGAATGGTTATTTTATCGGGTGCAATTACACAGGGGCAAGATATTTTAGCTGCACAAGTAATAGGTGCTGATTTTGCTTATATGGGTACACGTTTTATCGCAACAAAAGAATCCTTAGCGAACAAAGCCTATAAAAAGATGCTGCTAGAAGCACAGGCAGGGGATATTATTTATACAGATAAACTTAGCGGTGTGCATGCAAACTTTCTTTTAAAAAGTATTTTAAACGCAGGTTTAGATCCAGCAACATTAGAAAAACCTAAACAACTAGAAATCTTACACAAGGCTGAAGGGGAGACCAAGGCCTGGAAAGATATCTGGAGTGCTGGACATGGAGTTGGTGGCATTCATGAAATATTGCCGGTTGCTGAGTTAGTTGAAAGGTTAAAGGCTGAGTATCATGAAAGTATTCAAAAAGTGGTCGAAAAACAATAAAAAATGATTCATCCCATATTAACGGGAAGTAGATCCCCACATCAAAATACAAGTAACAAATGGAGGATCAGTGGGGATCACTGCAGTATGGATCCGATTGATTTTGATTCTACTTGTATACAGCGCGGATGAAGAAAATTTCACTTTATCTCACTTTAAAGGGCAGTAAGACCCCCATCTCAAGATATAGAGAGAAACGAGAAAGATAAATGGGGGATGGAGAAAACCTCCACTGATGGAAGCTTCACTTTATTTTCTCTTCATCGTGCGAATCTTTTCTTTTGTATCTTTATCAATTTGTTTTGATTCTATAATTTTTTGGAGGGCTTTATTGTAAGTAAAATGATCTTGTGTACTTGTTTTCAAATAAATTTCCGTTATTTCAGGAAATTTCATATAGCAAACAGAAATCGCCCATGCAACGGCCATTTGCGTATAGAATTTTTCATTTTGAATGGAGTCCAGTAACATTAAAGTTTGGTGGATAAACAATTCATCTATAAAATAGTTCAAAAGCATAACAGCTGCAAAACGGGCATTGTATTCTTCAGATGAAGCAGCATAAGACTGTAAAAATTGCCACATTTCGTTTTGATGTTTTTTTGTTCCTTTTAGTCCTGTACAAAAACTATCGCAAACTGCCCAGTTGTCAATATGCGGTATAAATTCTGCAATGTATTTTAATTGCCATTCAAAATCCAACTTTGCATAGCCGATGACCATCCCCCTAAGCATTGTTTCTTCATAATAATCATCGTTCCAAGTGGATAAATATGTATGTACGTCCCCTTTCGCTAATTCTTTTGCTATTTTACGCATGGTAGGAAGACGAACGCCGATAATCTTTTCTTTATCAACCGTTGGCAGTAATTTTGCATTAAATTCTTGATAGTTTAAATCTTGCAATTCAAATAAACGCTTTTGTATCATATTTTTCATTTCATTCCTCTTTTCATCGTAATAACTAGAACTATGATCCCCATATCAAGAAACAAATCACAAACAAAGGATCTTCTTTCAGTATAGACCTGATTGATTTGTCTCACCTAATGAAAGTCTTCAACAATATGAATTTTTCCTTCATTTTAAATGAAGGAATCAATTTTATAATGCCAAAATTATATAAAAAATCAGGCGTGTTGATTAGGCAGAAATTAGGGAATATTTTTGATATAATTCTTAAAAAACATGTATTTTTCGTTCCATTTATGTAGATTGGAGCGGAGGCTTGCTCGACTCCCGCGGGAAATGCGAGACAGTTGAGACCCTGCACGAGCGTAGCGAAGGAAGCGGCTCAGCGCTCGCCCGCAGAAAAGCGAGCAAGCCGTAGCGGAAATCAACGAATTCTCCCTATCTTCATGGAGAAAATTGGATAATCAACACGCCTGATAAAAAATATGAATATTTAAATGATCTTTTCTCAGGATTGTCGATTAAGAAAAAATATTTGGTGTCATTTTAAAAACATTGTATTTTTAGCTCTATTTATTTAGATCAGGCTTGCTTAAGTCCTCGAAAATGCATACATATTTCATATGGTCCGCTCAGTGAGGTCCATTCAATATCCCACAAAAAAAGCAAGGACTGTGGCGTAAATCAGCGAATATTCTCTATTTTTGTGGGCAAAATTGGATTATCAACACACCTTAATTCATATGATAAAAAATTTTTTTATTAGCCATTAAAATATTCTAAAAAGAATGAAAAATAACAAATTATTCATACTAAATGGGATTACATCGAGGAGAACATCAATAAATATGAAGAACAAAAAAAATCAACTATATATTATTTGGAGTGTCGTCATTCTATTTTTCCTTATGGTGATATTAAGCATTAATGTTATTCCGGACATACAAGAAGAGAAAAAAGATAAACGATATGTTTATCTAGGAAAAGATGCGCCAATTCCGTCACAACTAAATCCCATCGTAGAAGAAAGAAAAAATATATTAATAAACAAAGCAGCAAATCAAAAGATCGATGTTGTTATAACAGAAGGAATTCGAACATTTGAAAAACAAAAGCAATTGTATGAACAAGGAAGGACAACAACTGGAAATATCGTTACTCATAAAAAAGCAGGGGAGTCTTTTCATAATTATGGATTAGCATTCGATTATGCACTTTTGGATTCGAATGGTACTATCATTTGGGATATTGACTACGATGGCAATAAAAATGGGGAATCTGATTGGTTTGAAGTGGCAGATATGGCAAAGAAACTTGGATTCGATTGGGGTGGTGATTGGGAAGACTTTAAAGACTATCCACACCTACAAATGACATTTGGTCTTAAAATAGCCATGTTAAAAGAAGGATATCGCGTGAATGACCAAGTCGTTAGGAAAGAACTGAAAAAATACATTGGTTTTTATGAGCTTTTGCCAAAACATATGCTTAACGAAATAAATAGGCATATTTATTGGTGAAAATAGTGTTTAATATTTAATTTTAACCCCATTTATATAGATCTTCGTTGCGGCTTGCTCGAGTTCTCGAAAATGCATGCGCATTTCTGCGTAAGGTGTGGATTCAGGAAGTCAATTCAATGACCGCGGGAACAGCGAGATAGGTGGAGATCCCACGCAGCGAAGCGAGGAGGCTCACCGGCTCGCCCACAGGAAAGCGAGCAAGCTGTAGCAGAAATCAAAAAGCTATCTATAAGCATAGGAAATCTACTGGCTTATAGATAGCACCAACCTATTTTGATAATTCTAAATGCTTTCGTAATTCTGAGGAAATTTCTTTTAATTCATTTTCATCCATTTTGTAATACCAAATTCCATTAATGATTTCACCGCCGCCTTTTTCAAAACGCAACTGATCAATATGAGTAATCGAATCTTTATAATTTTTTTGAAGCTTCATGATTTCCGAGAAGGTTAAATTTGTTTGAACATTGTTTCCTAATGAGTTAAAAATATCTTGATAATTAAACAAACTATCTACAGAAACAGCTTCTTCAATAATTCCTGATATCAATTGTCTTTGTCGCTCTTGTCTTCCAAAGTCACCTTCAGGGTCATCATGTCGATTACGAACATACGCAAGAGCTCCTTTACCATCCAATTGATTTTCACCAATTTTGAATTGATAACCATTTTGTTCAAAAGCACGTTTACTATTAACCGTTATTCCCCCAACTGCGTCAATCATATCTGAAAACCCGTCCATATTGATCTCACCAACATAATCAATAGGAATATTCAACAACTGTTCCACAGAATCCATGGCCATTTTGATGCCACCAAATGCATAGGCATGATTTAATTTGTCATACGAATGATGACCAACAATTTCAGTATATGTATCTCTAGGAATACTAAGCATCTTTGTATCTTTTGAATTTGGATTTACTGTCAAAACAATGATTGTATCGGATCTCCCATTTTCACCACTACGTCCATCGACACCCAAAAGCAATATTGAAAAAGGATCTTTTCTTTCGAAATTGACTTTTTTGATACGATGTTTTGATTGATCGCGGTCGATATTAATATGTGTTTTTTCCATATTAGACATAAAACTGTTATACATACTGAATGCTACTCCACTGATGCCAAGTGCGAGCACAACAACAATCCCTACGATCCATTTCCATATCTTTCTTTTTTTCCTTTTTTGAAATCTTCTACTTTCTACAGCCATTGTGTGCCTCCGTATAATATTTGTAAATTGTTGCCATGAAATCTTTATGAAAAAATGATTTTATTCATTTTTTTCATAATAGGGGCTTCTTTTAAAATAGACTACTTTATGAAAAAAAGAAGAGGTAATTAATAAAATTAATAATAATTTACAAACCATTAATAATAAAGAATCATTGGCTTAACAAAATATGTAAAGTGTTGTGCTACAATTAACGCGTAACCAAATAATTAGAACAATAGTTCGAATCTTATCTTCAAGGGTTATTTAGAAAGGTTATTTAGGAGGATGCTCAAATTGTCTAAATCTAGGATCTTGATCATCACGCAAAATTTTTACCCTGAAATCGGTAGTCATGCCAATCGGATGACAAATCTATTTCAGCTATTAAAACAAGAAGGGTATGATGTATCGGTTTTAACAACTGAACCGTCCTATCCAAATAAGCATATATATGAAGACAAGAAATTTTGGGATAACAAGTCTTTAGATAATGAAGAGAAAATCCACCGAGTGAAAGTGAAAAATAGAAAGTATGCTTTGAATATGCTGAATCGTTTAATCCATTACCTGGAAATATCGATGAAGATGCTTCTGTTTATTCTCTTTCAAAAACAAAAATTTGATATTGTCCTTGTTACGACGCCGGCAATTTTTATCGCATTTGTTGGTCTCATTGCAAGACTGAGGTATAGGGCAAAATTTATATTGGACGTTCGAGATTTATGGCCAGAATCCTTAAAGGGAGTAGGCGTATTTGATAACGCATTAATCATCAAGTTTTTCTCGCTTTTAGAGATCTTCTTATATAAGAAATCGAATCACATCATTATCAACAGTATCGGTTTTAAAGATTATATAGTGAAAAAGGCGAAGATCAATCCAGATAAAATCACCTATTTACCAAACGCGGCTCGTTTATATGAATTACAGCCAGCCTATAAATTCCATAAAAATTTTCGAGTCATTTATACAGGGAATATAGGACTTGCTCAAGATGTTGAATTTCTAAAAGATCTCATTCGAAAATTAGATAAACAGCATATTCAAATCACGATTGTTGGATATGGACAAAAGAAAAACGATTTGATCCATTTTATAAAAGAAAACAGATTACACAATGTTTCAATCGTAAATCCAACCACAAGGGCAGAGTGTTTGGCATTAAATGCAAAACATGACGTGGGCATTCTTTCGTTAAATAACAATGAAGTATTTGAAACGGTGCTGCCAGGTAAGTTAATCGATTATATGATGAGCGGTATTCCAGTTGTAGCTGCTGTTTCAGGTTATTCCAAAGAAATTATAGAAACATATCAAACAGGCTTTGTTTCAGAAAAACGAGACGCTTACGAAATTGTCAAAAAGATTTTGCTATTGAAATACAATCCAGATTTACGAGAAAAAACAGCAAGTAATGGCTTGAAATTGATCCAATCACATTTTATATGGGAAAAAAATATCAAAACTTTAACTTCTTTACTAAAAGAAGAACCAAGTGCAGAACCCATACCATTATTAAAACGAATAGATAAGGACATCAAATTATGAAAAAGAATGTATGCATGTTTGTCTGGAATCATTTTACCAATGATGCTAGAGTACTTCGAGAATGCACGACTCTATCAGAGAAGGGCTATAAGGTTGATCTCATTTGTATACATGATCCAAATGATCCTGACATGAAATATGTTGAAAAAAGAAATGACAATTTTAATGTATATAGGGTTAGAAGATATCCGATTATGTTCACCGTACTTCAATTTTGTATAAAAAATAAGCTGGTAGGTAGTGTTGCACTTGTCTTATGGCTGTTCTTAGCCTATCTTTTCCCATTTATCATTATTCCGCTTACATTACTTGGTGGAATAATCATTAAGACAAGACTCAAAACAGTGGTCGTAAGAGGCTGCATTATCATCCGAATGATTTTAAAAGGTCGAATGAAAAATTATGATATATATCATTCCAATGATTTAAACACATTACCACAAGGTTATATATGTGCAAAGTGGAGATTAAGAAGAAAACCATTAATTTATGATTCACATGAAGTTCAAACGAGTAGAACTGGATATGATAGCTCAATATACGCGAAAATGGAAAAGTTTTTTATCCGAAAAATGGATTCTATGATTGTTGAAAATCACACAAGAGCAAAATACAACGAAGTTTTATATGGGTTTTATCCAAATGTAGTGCATAATTATCCATTCATACAAAAAGAAGTTTTCAATCATAAAATCGATCTTCATGAGATTCTGCATTTGCCGGAAAATGAAAAAATCTTGCTATATCAAGGTGGCATACAGGCAGGAAGAGGATTAGATAAATTAATCAAAGCAGTGCCAATGTTTAAGGAGGGAACGCTTGTCCTTATAGGGGATGGGCGTATAAAACCAGACTTGGAGAAAATGGTCAAGGACATGAATCTTGAAGAAAAGGTCAAATTCTTACCTAAAGTACCATTGGAAGAGTTACCTCAATATACGAAGAATGCCTATCTTGGATTTCAAGTGTTGAACAATATAAATTACAACCATTACTCAGCTTCATCCAATAAATTATTCGAATATATGATGGCAGGGATACCGGTTGTTGCTTGTAATTTTCCTGAGATTCGAAGGGTCGTTGAAGGAGAAGAAACTGGAATCTGTATAGACTCACATAAACCGCAAGAAATTGCAGACGCTGTCAACAAATTGCTTGAAAATCAAGCATTACGAACTCGATATAGTGAAAATAGTAGAAAGGCTAGCAAATTGTTCAATTGGGAAAAAGAAAAAGAATTGTTTGTGAATGTATATGCCAAAGTATCTTAAAAGCTATCAATTTTACAACTAGGAGTGCTAATTTTGGAATTAAAAACGGAAGACTTATCGAGAGAATTGGAGTCTCTTAGACGATTACTATTACAAGAAAAAAAAGAAAAAGTAATGATTCAAGAAGAACTTTTACGAATGTATATTCAAGAAGAACATCTATTAAGTTCATATCAAAAATTACATTCAAAACATTATGCAATCAGTCATTCGAAGCTTGGAAGACTGACCTATGTTTATTGGCGAGTTTTAAAAAGAATTAAGCGAGGCAAAAGAAATGCAAACATCAAAAATTGAAGAACAATTGAGAGAGATTCAATCACGTAAACAACAACTTGAAGATGCCATTAAGAGAGAAAAGTATGAAATTGATTATTTTAAGGAAAATGGCATTCTACCTGAAAGTATTCCTGAAGAGTCATTATTTCTATATGAAATTCAAACAGCACCACTAAAAACAACCAAACAAGAATACTTGGATTATCGTGATGAAGTAGCAGATTTGCATTATTTTGATCGTATAAAACCATTACTGGACAATATCCCTGAAAGTAATGGCAGTAGATATTACAATAAGTATTCCATGCAAGTTGGGATTATTGCAGATGAATTTTTGTACCAATCTTATAAAGATGTGGCCAATTTCATCTCTATTACTCGCGATAATTATCAGTCTTATAAGGACCAATTAGATTTCTTGTTTGTAGTGACGACTTGGAAGGGGTTAGATGGTAGCTGGACGGGTTTAGCCAATGATAAGTCTCAAAAGAGAAAAGACTTATATAAGGTAATTCAATATTTTAAAAAGAATCACGTCAAAACAGTATTTTACTCGAAAGAAGACCCTGTCAATTATGAAAAATTTATCGGGATCGCCAAGAAATGTGATTATGTTTTTACAACAGCAAAAGAAAAAGTGGAAAGCTATAAAAAAGCTTGCAAGCACCAAAAAGTTTTCGTCTTGGAATTTGGTATCAATCCACTTTACCATAATCCAATTGGTATCCGAAACCATCCAAAGAGTAAAGATGTGTTTTTTGCAGGATCATGGCTGAACAAATATCCCGAAAGGCAAAGGGAAACAATTGATATTTTCGAGGGTGTAAAAAGTGCGAATCGAGATCTAAAAATCATCGATCGAAATTTTCATTTAAATAATTTAAATTATTTCTTCCCACAAGAGTATTTAGAATATGTGTCGCCAGCCATTGAACATCAATATCTTCAAAAAGTGCATAAGCTTTATGATTGGGCGATTAACTTAAACTCTGTGAAGTTTAGTGAAACGATGTTTGCCAATCGAATTTATGAGCTGCAAGCTATCGGTAATATTATTATTTCAAATTATAGTGTTGGCGTGAACGATAAATTTCCAAATGTCTTTATTGTGAATAGTCAGCAGGAGGTCAAAGATATATTAAATGAATTTACAGATGAAGAAGTGTATAAGCATCAAGTATTAGGAATCCGAAATGTCATGTCTTCCTACACAACATTTGAAAGATTCAATGGGTTATTAGAAAAAATTGAAATGGAAAAACAAGTATCCTTGAAAAAAGCTTTGGTCGTAGCAGATCAATTGAATGACGAAGTGATCAAAAATTTTGAGAATCAATCCTATGAAGAAAAAGCTTTAATCACTGAAGCAGATTTCAATGATGAGATTCGAGCACAATATGATATCATTGCTTTCTTCCGTTCAGGTTATCAATACGAAGAATATTATTTAGAAGATATGATCAACGGTTTTAAATATACAGATTCAGATTATATTACGAAAAACAGCTATTACGAGGGAAACAAATTAGTAGAAGGGTTAGAACACATGTACGTGAATGAAATTCAAGATAAATATAAAACAGTGTTTTGGTCTGAAGCTTTTGCTACCGACGAATTGCTCAAAATGCCTACTCATTACAAACGACAATATGGGTATTGCATTGACCATTTTGAACTCAACACAAACAGCAAAGAATGCTTGCAGCAAGGGTTGATAGATGATCGTCAATATGAATTATCTGTAATTGTTCCTGTTTATAACAACGGCAAATACTTGTTGAACAAATGTTTTAATAGCTTAAAAAGAAGCAGCATTTTTGACAAGATGGAAATTATCTTAGTAGATGATGGATCCACTGATGAGGAAACTATTAGCACGATACGTCGAATTGCAGAGTCAAATACGAATGTTATGACTTATTTCTTCCCGAAAGGAGGAAGTGGTAGTGCATCAAGGGCAAGAAATCGAGGTGTCGAACTAGCAAGTTGTGAATATATAACGTATTTAGATCCGGATAATGAAGCGATCAACGATGGATATGCGAAATTATTGCAATTGCTAAAAAGGAATCCTGATATAGACATGGCAATTGGCAATATGGTCAAATTTGATAACAAAAAAATTAGTTATTTCAAATACTATCAAACGGTTACAGACGTGATTCATAGTAAGGTCATTCAAAATCCGAAGCAGCTATTGATCGATACAGAACTGAGAACTCAAAGTATCCAAGCATTGATCGTCAAGCAAAAGATCATTATGGATAATCACTTGAAGATGGTAGAAAATGCTGGCGGACAAGATACACTGTTTTTCCAAGAGCTGTTATTGCATTCAACGAAGGCAGCAGTACTCGATCTGGATATTCACATCTATTATGCAGCAGTTTCAGGATCTGTTACAAATACGATAACAAAAAAGTTTTTTCATAAATATTACACATTAGAAAAAGAGAGATTACCATTTTTAAAGAAAAATGAATTGCTCGATTTATATATGGATAAACGATTCAACTTTTACTTCAAAAATTGGTATTTGATCCGCATTAAACGGATTGGAGATGAGGATCTAAAAGAGGCGATCGATATTCTCTATCAAATTTATTCTTTATACAAAGAATTCATAGTTGAAAATTCAATAGAAGGTGAAAAATTCGAAGCTTTCTATAAAAAAGGAAAGTACAAGAAAATAGCAAAATACTTCACCAGAATATAGATTCAGAAAAATTTGAATTTTTATTTGAAAGGGGTGATGCGAGAAGGCTAACGTTTTTTCATCAGTTTAAGCAATTGCTTTTCAATATATAGGCTGCGATAAAAAAGAAAACTAAAAATCTACTCGAAAATTGGAGGAAATTAAAATGAAACTATGTACGATCGGTCTTGGATATATAGGATTACCAACCTCTATCATGTTTGCCAAACATCATGTAAATGTTGTAGGTGTTGATGTGAAAAAAGAAGCTGTGGATTCACTAAATCATGGAAAAATCCATTTAGAAGAACCGGGTTTGCAAGAAGCTTTGGAAGAAGTTATTTCAATGGGAACGTTTAAAGCTTCCTATGAACCTGAAAAAGCTGATGCATTTATCATTTCAGTTCCAACACCCAATTGTAATGACCAATATAAATCCTGTGATTTAACATATGTATTGAGTGCAGTACGCTCTATAATCCCTTATATTGAAAAAGGCAATACGATCATTGTTGAATCAACCATCGCACCTCGCAGTATGGACGATTTTGTTAAGCCTTTAGTTGAGAAAGCAGGATTTGTGGTCGGTGAAGATATTTTCCTTGTACACTGCCCTGAAAGAGTTTTACCAGGTCAAATTCTTCAAGAATTAGTGTTTAATAACCGAATTGTTGGAGGTATTACACCTGCATGTACAGAAGCTGGTGTTAAAGTATATAGTACTTTCGTTCAAGGGGAAATTATTAGAACGGATGCAAAAACAGCTGAAATGTCTAAACTGATGGAAAATACATTTAGAGATGTGAATATTGCACTTGCAAATGAATTAGCAAAAGTATGTAATGAGTTGGAAATCAACGCACTTGATGTGATCGAAATGGCCAATAAACATCCTCGCGTAAATTTGCATACTCCTGGACCTGGGGTTGGAGGACATTGTCTAGCAGTTGATCCATATTTTATCGTAGCAAAAGCTCCCAAAACAGCTCAACTTATTAGCCTTTCTCGTACGATCAACACATCTATGCCACAATTTGTTGTAGATAATGTTAAACAATTAATGAAAAGTGAAAATGGAAAAATCGTCACCGTTTTTGGTTTAACTTATAAAGGAAATGTTGATGATATTCGTGAAAGCCCAGCTTTAGAAATTTACCATATGCTACAAGCGCAAAGCGACTTTGAAGTTCGTGCATATGATCCACATGTAAAAGAGGAATGGGTCATGAAAGATTTTGATCAAGCGGTAAAAGACTCAGATTTAATCGTTATATTATCAGATCATGATGAATTCAAACAATTTAGCGATTCTATGTTAGCGAATATGTCCAATAAAAGAATTTTTGATACGAAAAACGTTGTAAAAGTGTTACCACAAGATGTTAACTATATGAACTATGGCAATCTCTACAAATATACAAATAATAAGGAAACATCTCTTGTATGAACTTCGCATGGCAAGTATTGAAAGAACAATTTCTTCATTTTAACTTAATAGTTAGACTTAGTTTATATGAAGAAAAAGGAAAATATACAATGCACTATTTTGGGATGCTATGGCAAATCTTGAATCCATTCATTCAAATAATGGTGTATTGGCTTATCTTTGGTCTTGGTATAAGAAAGGGATCACCAGTTGATGGTACGCCATTTTTCCTTTGGTTGATCATAGGACTTGTACCATGGCTATATATTAGCCGAACGATTGTTCAAGCATCTAATAGTGTATTTGCAAAGGTTAGTTTAGTATCAAAAATGCATTTTCCAGTTAGCGTATTACCAAGTATTAAAATTGTAGGAAATTCACTTTCATTATTCCCAATGATCGTGATTACAATTGTAATTGCTTGCTTTTATGACATATTTTCAGGTCTATACCTGCTACAATTATTCTACTATCTAGCATGCTTATATCTGTTTCTATTTGCGATCACACTATTGTTATCGACACTTACAACGATTATTCGAGATGTTCAAATGATGGTACAATCGGTTGTGCGATTGATGATGTTTTTTTTACCTATTGTTTGGAATGTCCATAACTTTCCTACCTTTTTTGTGAATATACTAAAACTAAATCCACTATTTTATATTATCGAAGGTTTTAGATATTCCATTTTAGGTGGACAATGGTTTTTTGAAGATGGCGCCTATACGCTGTATTTTTGGAGTATCAGTTTGCTGATACTGACAATCGGAGCTTATTTGCATATTAAATTCCGAAACAAATTTGTTGATTATTTATAATCGGAGGAAAATCTATGAATCCGAAAATTCGTTGCACAAACGTATCAAAAAGTTTCAGATTATATCGTAAACAATCTGATAAATTATTGGATATCATTTCGTTAAAAAAAGATAGAGATCAGTTCTATGCTTTAAAAAATATTGATTTTGAAATTAATGAAGGTGAAGCAATTGGAATCATTGGCTTGAATGGTTCTGGAAAGTCGACACTTTCTAATATACTTGCACAGGTTATCCCTCCAAGTTTTGGCGATATAGAGATCAACGGTGAGACATCATTAATTGCCATTTCTGTTGGTTTGAATCCCTCTTTGACGGGGATGGAAAATATTAAGATGAAATGTTTGATGCATGGTTTAACGAATGCGGAAATTAATATGATTCAGGATGATATTGTTGAATTTGCGGATATCGGAAATTTTATCCATCAGCCTGTTAAAAATTATTCTAGTGGTATGAAATCACGATTAGGTTTTGCGATATCTATTCATACAAATCCAGATATTTTAATAGTGGATGAAGCGTTGTCCGTCGGGGATCAAACATTTTATCAAAAATGTCTTAATAAGATTAATGAGTTTAAAAGTGAAGGAAAAACAATTATTTTTGTCAGTCATTCATTGTCTCAGATCCAAGCATTTTGTGATCGAGTCATGTGGATCCATTTTGGAGAAATCAAGATGTTTGACGAAACTAAAAAGGTAATCAGTGAATATAAAAAATTTATCCATACGTTCAATGCTTTAAGTGATGAAGAAAAGAAGATTAGTAGAACGAAAATGTTGGAGAAACAGTATACAGAAAATGTAAATGAGCCACAAAGTAAAGAGCAGCAAAAGAATGGCTTCAATCTATCAGTCATTTTGCAATCTTTTGTTTTATTAGTTGCGGTTATTGTAAGTGCAACATATATGTTAAGCTCACATTAACAGGCTGTGAGATCCTTCTACTAGATTCTAGTGGAAATGGAACAGAATGGACAAGTGGGAGATCAGCTGCCTGTAAAAGCTTGATTGGTTCAACCAACATCTAGAGAGGGATCTTTGTATGAGGTTTCACTTTATCTAAAAAAATCGGAGGTAGTTTTCATTGACAAAACAAAGAAAAATAAAAATCATGACGATATTCGGTACTAGACCGGAAGCAATCAAACTAGCTCCATTAATACTTGAACTAGACAAGCATCAAGAAGAAATTGAATCGATTGTAACCGTAACGGCGCAGCATCGCCAAATGCTAGACCAAGTACTTAGCGATTTTAATATTCATCCTAAGTATGATTTAAATATTATGAAGGATCGTCAAACATTAATCGATGTCACAACTTTAGCACTTAAAGGATTAAATGAAGTGATGCAAAATGAAAAACCTGATTTAGTTCTTGTACATGGTGACACATCAACGACATTTGTGGGAAGTCTTGCAGCGTTTTATAATCATATTCCAGTTGGACATGTTGAAGCGGGCTTACGTACTTGGAACAAATATTCGCCGTTCCCTGAAGAAATGAATCGCCAACTAACAGGTGTTATAGCTGATTTTCACTTTGCCCCAACCAGAAAAGCACAGCAAAATCTGCTCAATGAAAGTAAGGATCCCGAAACTATTTTTATTACAGGAAATACCGCCATTGATGCATTAGCTACAACCGTTTCTACAAATTATCATCACCACATATTAGAAAAAATAGGCCAAGATAAGATGATCTTATTAACTGCTCATCGTAGAGAAAATCTTGGAGAACCAATGAGACACATGTTTAAAGCGATTAAACAAATTGTAGATGAACATGAGGATGTTCAAGTGGTCTATCCTGTTCATCTAAACCCAGCAGTAAGGGAAATTGCCAAAGAAATATTAGATGGCAATCCACGGATCTATCTAATCGAACCTTTAGAAGTTGTCGATTTCCATAACTTTTTAGCTAGAGCCCATATTATTTTGACGGATTCAGGAGGTATACAGGAAGAGGCACCTTCTCTTGGTGTTCCAGTTTTAGTTCTCCGTGATACAACTGAACGACCAGAGGGAGTAGAAGCGGGTACATTAAAGCTAGTAGGTACAAATCAATCAAGGATCTATCAGGCTTTGAAAGAATTGTTAACCAACTCTGCGGAATATGAAAAAATGTCAAAAGCTTCTAATCCATATGGAGATGGACATGCTTCTGAACGAATTGTCGATGCAATCCTTTATCATTTTGGTATAAAAAATCATATGCCCAATCCCTTCGTAAAAAGTGAAGAAATGACCGTCCAAGATGGAATCACTTCATTTTAAAAGATGTCTCAAAAGTAAAAATAGTATGCTAGAAATAATTCTAGCATGCTATTTTTTTATGAAATATCATTAACACTACTAAAAATAGGCATGAAATCTAGGATAGATGAATAGAATTCTATTAACATGAAATGATTCTTTAAAGGTGGCTTGTGAATGAGTATATTACTTCTATTTCTGACAAGTGGAATATTCTTTATCTTTACGTTTATCGTTCAAACACTCAGTGCTAAGTTATTTTTTTTGTTGATTTCATTTTTATTGTTTAAATGGGGAACGAATCAAATTCTATTAGTGGAGAAAAGAAAAGAGGAAGAAATAAAAAAAGAAATGGAAGAATTACTACAAGAATTCGCCTATTCACAATTGACCGTATCTTCTGATTATTTAAATGCGCTTTTACTGGACGAGGCATCACAAACTTTATTGATCGCAAATAGAGAAAATACGGATTCTGGCTTTGAGGTAAGAGACTATCCTTTCGACAAAATATATGAAACTTCTATTGAGGAAAATGATCATCCAATCGCTTTAATATCCAGAAGAGGATTATTCGGTGGCTCTTTACTCGAGAAAAGAGAAAACTCATTGATAAATGTTACGAAAAAAGAAAAGGATTCTAAAAACGACATGAAAGAGGCAGAGGAAGAAAAAGAGGAAAAATCAAAAAAAAATAAAGAAAAGGATAAGGAAGGGATCAAAAAACTATGTTTGAAAATAGTTGTGGATGATTTAGATGATCCTATCATCGAATATGTCTTTTTAGAAAACGAGGAACCAATTGATCAAGATTCAGATGAATATAAGGATGCATTTAAGCTCTGTAAAAAATGGCATCAGATGATCAGCGTTCTGATAAAACGGTATGATTTATTAGATAAAGTAATTATAAGTCGTTATGAAGATTCAAATCGAGTGGTTTAAATTTACCGATTGAATAGATAAAATTCATCAGGCATTTTGATTAGGAAATATATGAGTATAAATGAGAAAAATTCCTCATTGTAAACGCCAATCTATATAGATCTTCGCTGTGGCTTGCTCGAGTCCTCGATTAGGCTTGTGCATTTCCTTCGTGCGGTGTGGATTCAGGAAGTCCATTCAATGTCCCGTGGGAAAGCGAGCAAGCCGTAGCGGAAATCAGCGAGTTATCTAAGTTTAAGTGGATAAAATTGGATAACAAACCCGTTTGAAAGTTTATTTAACTTCTAGAATCTAGTGACAATTGGATCAGTGAGTATGTAAAAAAATACTTTGCAAAGTTTTTTTATAGGAATTTTCTGGTGGCTGTATGTAATTTATTCATAAAAATAAAAATAGTAATGCTTTTTCAGAAAAAGAGTGCTATACTTTCCCTATAGATAATAATCCTTCGGGGTAGGGTGAAAATCCCAATCGACGGTGATGAAGAAATTCTAAGCCCGTGAGCCTTCATAGGCAGGATTTGGTGCAATTCCAAAGCCGACAGTATAGTCTGGATGAGAGAAGGATGTATGGAATGCTTTTGCTTATGAAATTTACGTGATTTCATGAGTCTATTTGGTGATGACTAAATTTAAACTTCCAATCCAACCCCGTAGAGAAAATCTATGGGGTTTTCTTTTTACTTTCATTTACCTTAAGCTTTTTGCAATGAAAGCGACCGACCGTTAACTGATCAGCCTCATGATTCAGAAGCATCATTTAAAAGCCATTACATGAGGACATAATGGATCGCGCTTCATGAAATGAAAGATGAAAATCCCAATCGATGGTGATGGAAAAATTTTAAACCTGTAATTTTGTTTAAGAGGGATTTGTACAAATCCGAAACTGATCTCGTATAGCTTTTTAAATAGGAGAACAACATGGGGTATGGTAAAGTTCGCAAAAATAGAGTTCAATTGACCTATTTTAAAATGCCATTTACTACATATCCTCCTATTAACTACTCCTAAGGAAGCATCTCATGAATGGTTTTTTATTTAGCAAAAAAATTTCCAAATGGGAGCGATTCATATGACAGATGATTTTTACATGAATTTTGCACTACAGCTTGCACAGGTTGCTGAAGGACAAACAAATCCGAATCCTGTTGTTGGAGCAGTCATCGTAAAGGACCAAGAAATTGTTGGTTTTGGTGCCCATTTAAAAGCTGGGACACCACATGCCGAAATCAACGCATTACAAATGGCAGGAGAAAAAGCCTTTGGAAGCACCATTTATGTGACACTTGAACCATGTAGTCATTATGGCAAAACACCACCCTGTGCGAATGCGCTAGTGAAAGCAGGGGTTAAAAGAGTTGTCGTTGCATCATTAGATCCGAATCCCTTAGTTGCAGGAAAGGGCATTGGTATTTTGAAAAAGGCGGGCATTGAAGTTACGACGGGTGTTTTAAAAGAGAAAGCGGAGCAGTTAAATAAGGCTTTTTTCCATTTCATCCAACATGAGGTTCCCTATGTTACCTTGAAACAAGCCATTACATTGGATGGTAAACTGGCAGCGAAAACAGGCGATGGAGAAGCAATTACAGGTATCGAGGTTCAACACGATGTTCATCAGGAGAGAGAAAAAAACGATGCCATTTTAGTAGGCATTGGGACGATTTTAAAGGATAATCCAAGCTTGACAAATCGCTTTGGCTATACGAAAAAGCAACCTATTCGTGTCATTTTAGATACTAACTTAAGCATTTCACATGATGCCAAAGTAATGACAGAAGATATCACACCTACATGGATTTTTACAGGTTCAAACGTATCTGAGGAAAGGGTTAAAAGCTTTTTACAAGCACATGTCGAAATTATTCCATTATCAAAACAAACTATATCGATAGAAGAAGTATTAAAAGAACTAGGCAAACGTAAAATCATGAACCTTTATGTGGAAGGTGGAAGTGCAATTAATGCCAGTTTCTTAAAATCAGGTTATGTCAATCAGATCATCACATACATTGCACCAAAGATTTTTGGTGATGATCATGCAGTTCCCATGATAGGAGATCTCGATATTACACGAGTAAAAGATGCTTACCCTCTTGAATTTAAAAAAGTTGAGATGATTGGGAAAGATATTAAAATAACTTCTGTTCCGAAATGAGGTGTTTCATTTGTTTACAGGAATTGTAGAAGATTTAGGAACTGTAAAAGCAATTAAAAACGCAACGACAAGTATGCAGCTGACAATTGAATCTAAGAAAATCTTAGAAGACATTCATGTCGGTGATAGTATCGCGGTGAACGGAGTATGTTTAACTGTCATTTCTTTTTCAAGCAATCAATTCACAGTTGATGTGATGCCAGAAACAGTAAAAGCAACAAATATTCAATCATTGCAAACGGGGCAATTGGTCAATTTAGAAAGGGCAATGCCTGCAAATGGTAGGTTTGGCGGTCATTTTGTTTCTGGACATGTAGACGGCACTGGTGTTATTTTAAGAAAACGAAAATTCGCCAATGCTGTTTATGTAGATATTGGTATCAGTCAAGAATTGAGTAAGTTTTGCATGATGAAAGGTTCTGTCGCGATTGATGGTATTAGCTTAACGATTTTCGATATAAAACCAACTCAATTAACGGTGTCTTTAATACCACACACGTTTGACCAAACCATTCTTGGCATCAAAAAGGAACATGATATTGTGAATATTGAAAACGATTTGCTTGGTAAATATGTGATCAATCATATAGAAAGAAAAGAAGAAAAGTCCGGCATTACATTAGATTTCTTAAAAGAAAATGGATTTTAAAAGGCGGTGTTTGGAAATGTTTAATACCATTGAAGAAGCAATTGAAGATTTAAAAAAAGGTAAAATAATTATTGTCGTAGATGATGAGAAACGAGAAAATGAGGGAGATTTTCTTGTATTAGCCGAATTTGCAACACCTGAGAATATTAATTTTATGGCAAAATACGGTCGCGGTTTAATCTGTACGCCAATGTCTCAAACATTAGCAAGTCGCCTTGAGCTGAACCCGATGGTCGAAAATAATACAGATAATCATCATACAGCATTTACAGTAAGCGTCGATTATCAAACAACCGAAACGGGAATTAGTGCATATGAACGTTCTGAAACTATTTTGCAATTGATCAACGAAAAATCAACAGCTGGAGATTTTCGTCGTCCTGGACATGTGTTTCCATTGATTGCAAAAGAAAATGGCGTTTTTGAAAGACAAGGTCATACAGAAGCAGCGGTGGATTTTGCTATACTATGTGGTTCTGTTTCAGCGGGTGTTATTTGTGAAATTATGTTAGATAACGGGAAAATGGCAAGAGTACCTCAGTTACATGAAATTGCAAAGGAACATCATTTAAAATTCGTGACGATCGAAGATTTGATAAGTTATCGAAATCAAACTGAAACATTAATTGAAAGAGTCGCTTCCGTTAAACTTCCTACTGCATTTGGCGAATTTCAAATGATTGGTTACGCCAATCGACTAAATGACAAAGAACATGTTGCCATTGTCAAAGGAAAGCCACAAAATGAGGAAGCGCCACTTGTTCGCATCCATTCAGAATGTTTGACAGGAGATATTTTCCATTCAAAACGCTGTGACTGTGGCCCTCAACTACAAAAATCATTAGAAATGATCGAAAAAGAGGGAAATGGTGTCGTTCTTTATATGCGCCAAGAGGGAAGAGGAATCGGGCTTCTCAATAAATTAAAAGCATATGAATTACAGGAACATGGCTATGACACCGTTGAAGCAAACCTTCATCTCGGTTTTCCGGCAGAAATGCGTGATTATGGTCTAAGTGCACAGATGTTACGTGATCTGGGCATTACAAAAATTCGTTTAATGACAAACAATCCGGCTAAAATTGAAGGCCTAACAAAGTATGGAATTGAAATTGTTGAACGAGTGCCTATTGAAATTGAAGCTGTGCCAGAAAATGAGAAATACTTACAAACAAAGAAAGAAAAGATGAAACATATTTTAGCGTAGGAGTGAGTATAAATGGGACAAACATTTGAAGCAAAATTAATCGGGACAGATTTAAAAATTGGGATTGTTGTTGGAAGATTCAATGAATTTTTAACGTCAAAATTACTAAGTGGGGCATTGGATGGTTTAAAACGTCACGGTGTTTCAGAAGAAGATATTGATGTTGCATGGGTTCCTGGTGCATTTGAAGTACCTTTTATCGCAAAAAAAATGGCAGATACTAAAAAATATGATGCCATCATTGGTTTAGGCACAGTAATCCGAGGGGCAACTTCACATTATGATTATGTTTGCAATGAAGCAGCGAAAGGTATTGCAAATATAGGATTAACAACTGGAGTTCCAGTTATGTTCGGTATCGTTACGACTGAAAATATTGAACAAGCCATCGAACGCTCTGGTACAAAATCAGGAAATAAAGGATACGATGCAGCAGTTTCAGCCATTGAAATGGCTAATTTAAGCCGTATGTTTGAATAATGCTAAAAACTTTTTAGCAGGCGCATAAAAGAGGATGTACGAGCCATACTATAAAAGATTTCACTTAAGAGATCCTTTCATGACAGGAGGGGTTAACCAATGGGTGAACCAAGTCCAGGTGAGTATTTACTCTAGATTAAAATGTTAAAAATCTCAAGCTTAAGAAACGGAGTGAAGACCCGTGGACCAGGTCTGAGGAAAAAGCGAATGCATAACCATTTAATCATCATAAAGGATTTGTAAATCTAACATGATTGGGAGGGAGAACTCAATGGGTGATCCGCCGAAAAAGCGTTCATTACTCAGAAAGTTCATCTACTCTGGGCAGATTAAAATGTTCCATTCTCAAGCTTAGAAAACGGAGTGAAATACCCTTCGTGGATTAGCTCAGGGAAAAAGCGAAAAGCAGAACATTTTGATCATCATAAAAGGCTCAAAACTTTTATGAACAGTTTGTTGAATATCCAATGAGAAACAGAACAAAGTTCTTAATCCTCATGGCAAGTTCATCTACTGTGGGCTACATTAAAAGTTATGTCCCATATCTCAGGTAAAATGCTTCATGCATTAGTCTGAGAAGGAAAGCTAAAAACAATTTAATCTCATGAAGGATCGAGTGAAATCGGACCCGGAATTAATTTTCCGGGTTTTTTTATTTTGATCCAGCAATACTTTTTATGCGACAAAAGCAGAGCGGCAGGAGCACATGTTTTTCATGCGATGAAAGTGCAGCGACAAAAGCTAATCTTTTTTGTAGCGACAAGTCAGAAGCAGCCAACTTCTATAGACAGCAAATTTTCTTATTGATCAACCATCCCATACAGGAATCTATTCGTTGGATAGCGAAAGTTAATGAGTAAGAGGCAGTGTTATCCTGTTAGTGGAGGGGATTGTATTGTTGAAACGTTTGTTGAACTATGTTGTTTGGCTAATCATCATTACATTTGTCATATATTTAGGATTACGATTTCGAGTGTATTTAGGGAAAGAGGCAGAAGTATCTTTTGATAACTTACCAATTATGTTTTTTAACATCATTTTTCCTATTGTATTGGGTATGCTATTTCGACTGCCTAAGTTTCTAGGAGAGAAAAAAGGAAAAAAGAAGTGGCATTTGGATTGGCTCAAGTTAATCGCGATTGCATTACCCTCTCTCTATATTGCGTTGCTACCATATCTGATATACACATCATATGGGGAAAAGCTAATATTCACCAAACAATTGCTATTGCTAGGAGATACTGCAACAACTTTAACGACGATTGCAGGATTGGTTTTTGGTTATATATTGGTAGATAGTATGAAAGTATAAGATAGAAAAACAGATTTTGATGCTGAACCAATTTCAAGTGTATAAAAAGAAATATATCAGTGATACTAAAAAAGATTCCACTGTTAAATCCAACATGATCAGGAGGGAAGAACCTATGGGGAAATCGGACCATTTAGATCCAAAATCTCAAAAAGTTCATCAGCTCTGGACTAGGTTAAAACATTCAAAATCTCAAGTGAAAGGTCAATCGGAGATTACTCTTCATAACCGTCTTTTGAGAAGCGAAGCGAAAGCTCGGCAATTTTAATCATCATGTAGGATAAAGGTGCAATCACATTGTAAGGATTGTCTTATTAAATTTAAGGCAAGATCCTACAAAACAGCAAAAGCATGGGTGCTGAATTGAACAGCATTCATGCTTTTTTGTATACAGTGGGAGATGAAGAAAACCTCCCATTGATGGAAGCTTCACTTTATTTTTGCTAACTCACTAGACAAACACTTGTTTTCATTTGGTTTTAAATCCGCCCTTTTTTAATGCGATTATGTGAAATTTAGTTTGCTTGAATGACAGTAGTCGTCACTGCTTTTCTCTTTTTAAGTGAATATACGGCAACAGGCTATCGTTTTTATAGTGCTGCAAAATGATCATACTCCACATTATTTTTTTCATCTGAAGTTCATTCATAGGTAATCGACACACTTTAAAGGGCAAATACATATCCTTTACTGAAGAGGTGGTGAAGGATGAGAGAAGAAAAACAAGCTAAACACCATAACCCTGTCGAAATTGAACAGCAGGAATGGAAAAAAAGACGGTTAAATGATCGACTGAAGCAGACATTAACAATCGCTTCACCTATTTTTCTCTTATGTTTATGGGAATTTTTATCCCAGACAGACTTGATTGATGTACGTTTCTTCCCGCCGCCAACAGAAATTTTACGCACCTTCTATAACATGATTGTTAGTGGAGAATTATTCCATCATATATGGATATCACTCTATCGGATATTTGCGGGCTTTTTGTTAGGCGCAATACCCGGTATTGTCATTGGCTTATTGATGGGATTATATTCACCGGTTCGACATTTCATCTCACCCATTGTAATGGCACTCATGCCGATTCCAACATTAGCTTTGTTGCCAATTATTATCATTTTATTTGGAATTGGTGATTTTTCTAAAATTGTCACAATCGCAGGAAGTGTTTTTTTCCCAGTTGTCATCAATACGACTGCTGGAGTGGTCAATATCGATTCCATCTATTTGGATGTTGCTAAAAACTACGGGGCTAATTCAAAAGACTTCTTTTTTAAAATCGCTCTTCCAGGTTCATTACCAGTCATGATGGAAGGTATTCAAATGGGGCAGGCAATAGCACTTTTAACAATCGTTGCTGCTGAAATGATGGGTGCGACTTCTGGTATCGGCTATTTAATCTGGACTTCTTATAAAGCATTTTTACTGAAAGAAATGTTTGTTGGGCTTATACTCATCTCATTTTTTGGTTATCTATTTTCGCTAGTTCTTCGGTTTCTTCAAAAGAAAATTCTTCCTTGGAGGTGAAGGAATGAGAGAGCAAACAAAAATTTCGATTCGCAACCTAACGAAAGTATTTTATAAAAAAAATAGTAGTGTAACGGCTTTAGATCAAGTTTCAGTAGATATTTCGGAAGGCGAGTTTGTCTGCTTAGTCGGCCCGAGTGGATGTGGGAAAACGACATTACTTAGAATTTTGGCGGGATTAGAAACAACTAGTGCTGGTGACTTTGAGATTAAGCAGGGCAAGGAGGATAGACCTCTTCAATCAATGGTTTTTCAAGAAAGAGGTATTATTCCTTGGTTGACAGTTGAAGATAATGTAGCTTTTGGTTTAAAAATGAGGCACTTACCCAAAAACGTGGTGAAAGAAAGAACAGATTATTATCTTAAAAAAGTGGGACTTGAGAAGTTTTCTAAATTATATCCTAAAGAGCTATCTGGTGGGATGAAACAGCGAGTAAGCATTGCACGTGCATTTGCGAATGATTCAGAAATTTTACTAATGGATGAACCATTCGCAGCTCTTGATGAACAAAACAAATTTATCCTTCAAGAAGAATTATTATCTATTTGGGAAGAAACAAAGAAGACAGTACTTTTTATTACACACAGTATCGATGAGGCATTACTTTTAAGTGATCGTATTTTATTGATGAGTGCGCAGCCCGGAAAGATTATAAAAGAAATCAAAAATGACTTGCCAAGGCCACGAAATATCGAACAAATTCGTGCAAACCAACAGACCGCAGAAAGCTTTATTGAAATATTAAAACACTTGCATGAAGAAGTTCAAAAATCTAGAAAGTAGTTTGTTTTAAAGTAAAGGGGGATTTCAATGGGAAAACGGTTAAAATGGGCGCTCGTGATTCCGTTACTAGTGTTTGCCATACTAATTGCGGGATGTTCCGATAAAAGCACTACTACGACCAATAATGCTCAAGTGGACAATAGAATAGACAAAGATAATCCATCAGGGGATCTTGCACCATTAAAAAAGAAAGCAAAAGTTGTAATTGCTGAGGATGGAGCAGCTTCTGGTGCAGGATTCTATATTGCAAATGAAAAAGGCTATTTTGCAGATTACAATATTGAAGTGGAGTTTGCACAATTTGCCAATAGCGATGATATGCTTCCAGCAGTTGCCGCAGGTGAAGTAGACATTGCAGGAGGTGTCTCTACAGCATCCTTCTTTAATGCTATTGCACAAGGAATTGACGTTAAAATAGTAGGGGATAAAGGACATAATATACCTGGAAAATCTTATTTTACATTTGTCATTGGCAATAAAATGAAAGATGTAATCAAAGATTATCCTGATTTTAAAGGAAAGAAAATCGCTATTTCTTCTAAAAATTCGATCGATGCTTATATTTATGAGTTAATGCTAAAACACGCCGGATTAACTAAAAAAGATGTGAAAACAGTTGTTATGTCAGATTTCGGCAGTATGCTAGGTGCATTAGAAAACGGTTCTATTGATGCAGCGCTTAGTATTGAGCCATTAATAGCGCAAGGTGCCAGCAAAGGGATCGTACATCGTTTTGGCGACGCAACTGACTTTGCACCGGATTCGCAGATCGCGTTAGTATTAGCTTCTCCTAAGTTTATGAGTACTGAAAAAAATATATCACTTCGTTTCATGCTTGCTTATCTAAAAGGTGTTCGTGATTATAATGATGCATTTACAAAAGGAGAAGGTAAAGCAGAAATCGTTCATATCATGACAAAATATACAGCATTAAAAGATCCTGCAATATGGGATAAAGTGCATGTAACAGGTTTAGATCCAGATGGTGCGATGCGTATTGAAGATATTCATAAACAATACGAAATGTATAAAGCCAATGGTGCAACAGAGGGGAAATTTGATTTTGATAAAGCCATCGATACGTCTGTTACCGAAGAAGCTGTCAAAATTTTAGGTAACTATAAATAGGAAAAGTTTTGAGTGTTTGTAAAAACGATTAGGATGAATGCCTCTTTCAGCAAAATGCCTTTGATTTTGTATAGAATGTAATGACGCTGATATGGAAAATAGGATCGATTTAGGCAATTCAATAAAGTGAAACTCCATCAGTGGGGGTTTCCTCATCCCCCACTAAAATAGAGGAACTTAAGTGAAAAGCACCATGTCCTGTGGCAGCACCCGAGTGACCAACATCTTGTTGGCTTGAACCAATCAGGCTTTTACGGGCAGTAGTTTCCCATCTATCTTTCTCGTTTCTCTCTATCTTGAGATGGGGGTTTTACTACCCGGGGAAAACACAAAAATCTTTAAAGCCTGAATAGTGGGCTTTAAAGATTTTTGTTGTAGATGAACAAATGCTGAGGCTATTGATGAACTGGTCTCATTTGGACAATCTATTGGTTATTCATTTAATTCTTTGATATCGGATATTTTGAAGAAACTATTGTCAACATCACCTTCAACATAGTCATAGTAAAGAGAATATTGACGATGACGTTCGATCGTATTCTTTTTCCCATTTTTGGTTTCTTCAATTATCTCTTTTGTATCAACGGTAAAGTCTGTGTCCGACTTTCGATTGATGTTAGAAATTGTTAGTTTGTTTACTTCTTCTGTTGTTTGGGCTTTATGTTTTTCATCGATTTCCTTTAAAAGATTTTCATATAATTTTGTATCATGCATAATATATTCATTTGCTAAAGGTGTAAAGTCGCCCGTTTCAATTGCTTTTGCATATTCGACAGGATATTTTGCGACAAAATCAGACAACTTTTGCTGCTCAACATCCGTCATTTTCTGACCAGTTATACTTGTTGTTTCTTCATTTTGTTTGTTAGAAGATGTATCTTTCGAACTGTCATTGGAAGATGGTTTCTCTGTTGTAAAAGCTTCCGTTTTTTTGTGTTCTTCTGAATTTTTCTCTGTAGGATTTCCACAAGCAAAAAGTAAAGAAGCTGTTAAACAAATGGAACAGAATAGTTTCCAGTTTTTCATATTGGGCCCCCTTTCATAGGCTCTTTTTTAATATCATAACCTATTTTCTGCAAAGTTGATACTTTTAGATAAAGTGAAACTTTACATGATGAAATGATTCAACTAGTAAACTTTAAATTTTTGAAACAAAGTTCTTTTGTTTTTTCTTATAATGGAGTAATATTTAATTAATCATATATGAAAGGTTGGTTTTTATGGCAGAAAAACCTTTATTTATTCCAAGACCTTTGGTTCGTGTGAATCAATGGATTATTTTATTAAGTACAATTGCTACGTGGGTATTTCAACAACCACTTATTTTATTGATCCCACTAATCGCTAATCTGATGGGGTTATTCTTTAATTTTAACCCATTTATGAAATTAGCTCGTTTATTTTTAAAGAAAAAACCTTCTGAATATATCCCTGAAGATGTTGTACAGCAAAAATTTAATTCATGTATTGCGATCACATGTTTACTTCTAGGATTTATTGGATTTGAATTAGATAAACCAGTGATGGGCTATATCTTTACAATAATGGTTGCAGCGGCTTCTGGTATCGCTATTTTAGGATTTTGCATTGGTTGTTTTATCTTCTTCCAACTAAAACAACTTCGTTATAAACTAAGAAAATCAACGCATGCATAATGATTAACGAATATTTTAATATATTGATAAAATTTTTTATTGAAAATCCTAGTAATACGTGCTACAATAATATCTGTTCTTAACAAGGAACACATTCATTATTGCCGATTTAGTTTAATGGTAGAACGGTGGTCTCGTAATCCATTGATAAGAGTTCGATTCTCTTAGTCGGCATATTGTAGCAAAAGCAAGTTTTTTTAAAAATTTTTTGATTCCTTATAGATGCTGATATATAAGCATTTGTAAGGTGAAACGTTAAAAAATAAAAAATGTGAACTTATCTAATTATTTGGACTGTGTTACACAAAATGTTACACATTATACATAGGGTTACACATAAATGTTACACATTCTGATTATGATAAATTCCAGTAGCAACACTATCGTCACGCTCTTTAAGCTCTTTAATTACGTGACTGTACGTATTCATGGTTGTTTGGAGATCTCTGTGACCTAATCTCTCTGAGATGTAGTGAATGTTAGCTCCGTTATACAACAAGACGCTAGCATGAGTGTGACGCAACCCATGTACAGTTATTATTTTAATTCCTAATTCTCTTAGAATCTTTTCTAACGCTGAATTAGCGCCATTGTTAGTTAGTGATTTTGATGGGTTATACGTTGATTTAAATATTCGACTATCCAAATGAGTGTCTGGACAAATTAACTTAAATTCTTGCATTACAGCAGGATCAATAGTTAATTTGCGTACAGATTGCTCATTTTTTGTTTTCGTGAATCCTGTTTGTTTTTGATGATCCCATGCTTTATTAATATCAATTGTATTACTTTCAAAATCCAAATCCTTCCAGGTCAATCCAACCAATTCTTGAAATCTTGTACCACTCACTAGTGCTAATAAAAATAAATAATTAAATTGTGAATCCTCAAGATGTTGTAATAAATGTTCGTACAATTTCTGACTATCATCAAAATCTAAATATTTGTCATGTGCCTTTTTCCCATCATTTGTAGCGCTTATTTGCCGATTAAACGTAATGTTATATTTAATATCCCCAACGTTAAAAGCGTGTCTGATACATGCCCCCGCATGACTATCTATTTTTTCAACACTCGCTCGACTTCTATTTTTTCCAAACCAGTTTAGAAATTCTTGATAATCAAAAGAAGTCAATTCATTCAAAGGTTTATTTTTGAAGTATTCTTTAATCCATTTCAAGCTGTTTTTATATCGAAGTTTCGTATTTGGATGTACGTTACTCTTATACGTTTTAATCCATTTTTCAAAATATAATGCAAAAGGTTTCTCGCTGGTTGTTTTAATTTTTCCTTTTGCTTTTTGCGCTTCAATTTCTGCCGCTGCATAAATAGCTTCGTTTTTCGATAAGAATCCGCCTTTTCGAATCGGCTTATTTTTTCCATCAACATAATTACTAACAGAGTATTGCCAGGTGTTACCACGTTTTGTGATACTAGCCATATATACATACCTCCAATATTAAAGAGTAGGGAACGAATCCTTACTCTTTTTTGTATTGATAAGTGATGATGTCGTTTATCTCGTAAATTTTATCAATTCCTTTCTGTTTAGCTAAGTCATTAATCGTATCTAATAGAGCATTTAATGTATCAAATTTAAGTGATGATGCTTTTTTATCTACTAATGACTGTAATGTTGCAGCTCTTACTTTTGATTCGACTGATAACTTATTACGAGTGATCCCTAACTCATCTAATGTGTTTTGTAACGTTGTCTCAATCACAACTATTATCAACTCCTTTTATAACATTAATTTATTTTATTATATCTTTCATAAAAATTTAAGTAAACACTTGACGTATTACTTGAAATGTAATATATTAATATTACAAATAAAGTAATACTTAAAATGTAATACTTAAATGGTAATTAAAAGGAGTTGAATCAATGCAGCTAATTAAGTCTATCAACCAATATCTCGATTTGTATTCTATTTCAGATCAAATTTGGTTTTATTCGTTTTATGCTATCATGATTACACTTGCATCTATTACAATATTCTAATTTTAGAGGTGAGTAAATGAAAAATTTAATAACATATGATCCATCGTTTAACAACCAATATTTTAAAGATGACCATCTTGAATTGGAAGAATTAACTAAGATAACATCACTAGATTTTATAAAAGGATTAATGGAAAGACTAATGTTATTTGATGTAAATAAATTGGTAATCAGTAATATCGATGAGTGTTCTAAATTTATATTTATCTATGCTAGTGAGTATAACTATGCAACAAAACATCTTGATCAATCGTTATTTGATTGCTACTACAATAGCGAAAGTGGCTATTACAAGATTAATCATGTATCAGCATACGCATTACAAGCATTAGATTTACAGTTATCCACAATTAATCAACTTAAATAATCGTGGAACAAATCACATTGCAAGTGGTTTCGATATGATTTAAAAGAAATACTTGCATTATTATAATGATTACTGTAATCTTATTGATATATTATATTTAATTGAATACTTTTATGAAAATGATTACTATAATCATTAGGGGCTGATAAAATGCATGGATTGGATTATTTTTGTAGGATAAACAAAATAACATTGACGGAATTATGCAATCATTTAGGTATAAAAAAATCTGCGCCAACTGGCTGGAAAAATGGAAGTAGAAATTTTCCTAAAAAATACAAATTAGAGATTGCAAGACTATTTCAGATTCCAGATGAAAAATTATTTTTATTAGAAGAAAAAGAGATAGGGGAATTAGAGAGAGCTGAGATTGAATTGATTTTTAATCAAGCGTGCTTAAATAACGCTATTGAGCAAGGTAGTAGCTTAGTCATTCCAACTTTTGAATTGAATATAAAAATAATTAAAAGACATATTGAAATGTACAATTTGCTTGAGAAAGTAAAAACAAATTTAAGAGGATCTATGATAAACTTCGCATCAGATGACTTTGATGAAAAGTTAAATGATATAAAATCACTTATTGATAAATGGAAGTAATATATCTAAACAAAAAAGGAGAAATGTAAAATGAACACAATGAACACAGAAGAATTTTTGAATAATGTCCCAGAACTCCCAATTTTGAGAGAGCATTACGTAGGTGGAGAATTAAAATTAACAGTCAAAAAGAATGAGTGGTTATTTTTAGATAGTATCCTTCATGAAGTAGAAGATTTCATGATTCCTACAGTTCATTCTTACGAATACATTGCTGAAGTATTAAATTGTGATTTTTATAATTATGAGGATCGACAAGTCATAAGCATAGTATTTAGCATTGACCTAGATGCAAAAACAGAAGAAGAAGCGGCAATGGAAGTAGGTTATAGATTACAGTCACATATGCTTAATTTTAAACAGATTGAAATAAAAGAGTGTGGAAAAGACGGAGAAAGTTACGAATTTGAAGTGATGCACGCTAGTATTAGTTTTGATTTTGATACTTTTAACTAAGATATGTTACGAAACATAACATATTAAAAGATATATTTATATTAAATATTCAGTCAATTTAATATAAATAAAAATATTTAAAATAATCTATTGACAAATAAAAATAAAGCTGATAATATTAAATGTGAATCTATTTCTAACTTATAGACATACCAGTGCCTTTAATAACTATTAACTTATTAGAATTATACACTATTTTTAATCAAATGTCAATAGATTTAATGAAATTTCTTTTGATCATAGAATTAGAGATGCTTAATTGCATCTCTAATATCTATAAAAGTTGATTGATTGCATTAGCTATTTAAAAGTTTTAAGTGGCTACTGGGATCAACCATCCCAAAATAAAAAATACATAGAAATGGAGAGATTTAACAATGGCAAACACACAAGAAGTAAGAGGTATTGCGTACATTATTTTAGGAGGAGACGGTCAGACATTTGTATTAGATACCGAATGCAGTGGTAATATCACATCACAATATGTAGCTGACACAATCACATATGCATTAGCTAACAATATTAACACAGTTACTTTTGGTGGCACAACAGTTGATGTAGGACGAGTATGGAAAGTTAGAGATATTGAAACTCAACAGGAATTTATCATCAACGAAGCTAATAAACTTGAACCAGTAGAAATTAAAGATTTCTCAAACGAGGATATATTCCATTTTCTATTCCAATCAATCGAGGAAATCGAAGATAAAAAAGAAAATGAGTTTGCTAATGAATTGATGGAAGAATTATATGATCGCTATTACAAATCAAAATTAAATTAAAACTAATCAAATAACACACATATCATAAGCTTTAAAGCATCACAGTTGTACATATAAGGCGTTATAGTGTGGTTGATGAGTAAAATTTGTATTGTCGCTTATCAATCATGCTTATAGCGTTAAATAAAAATTAAATATAGAAAGGAATATAAATAATATGAACGGATTAAGGAGTTTTCTTTATGCTTTTGCAAAATTTTTAGGTAATATTAATGCAATAAAAAAGGGGACAATTGGTAAACGATTATACAACCGAGCAATAGGCAAAGCTACTAGTAAATTGTTCAAAAAGTAATAAATAGAAAGGAAGAATAATTATTGAATGATATTAAAGAATTATTGCGATATAACGAGATGGAATCAAAAGTATTTATGCCAAATGAAATATTTGAAGATTTAAAACAAAGTGATATTAAACCTGTACATATTCCGTTTGCTTATAGTTATTACTACTTAATTAATTGGCTTTACAGATATACAAAATATTATGAAACTAGGATTAACAATAAGCAAATTAAAGAAATATTGGGCTATCATCCAGACCAAAAAACTATTGATTACATTTTAAAAAAGAACGGCGTACTTGATCAAATTGGATATACACAAACTGTCAAAGACTTTCCAGTTATGTGGGAATTAGATAAATTTGAAGGTTTAAAATTTATTATGCTTAGTGACATGGATGGGTTCACTCAACAAGATATAAAAAAACATTTGAGTAGAAAATACAGTATTAAATATCCTGTTAAAGCATTTGTAAGGGAATATGATGATGAAGGTAATATAGATGAGGAAGGCACGTTTTATAACATAATGAATACCCATTGCGTACCATTTGAAGTTTTCATATTCTCCATGCAGAATGACAAACTAGGCTGTACAGCTTTCTATCTTTATTCGTACATAAAAATGATGAACGATAAATTTTTAGGAGGTTGGGATATATCAATTCGTCAAATGGTAAAAGATACAGGGGTGTCGAAGAAAACACTAGAACGTTATCTCGACCAATTAAATAAACATAAGATGATTGAAACTATACATAATATGGAATATTTTTGTTTGGCGACACAGCCAGAGGAAAGAAAGTCTAATACATATATCGTTAATGAATTTGATAAATTTTTAGTAGAACCACAAACATACCAAAAATTAAAAGTAATAAGAAGTAGCGAGTATTACAAAATGAGAGATGAGAAATTTGAAAACTTATTCGGTGGGAAGATTGATATTCCACTTGAAAAGTTGCCATTTTAAATTAGAAAACCGAATAAGTTATAAATTGGCGATACATATTAATATAAGCCATTAATATTTATATAATATGTAGAAGTCTAGTAGTTAATAGTATTAAAATTTAACAATTATTACAGTTATATAACTATATTATATATATCGTCAAAACGTAACTTATTCAGATTATCCAACTTGATGTACATATCACATAATAATTAGTACCAATTTATTACATATCATAATCGAAAAATAAAATTGAAATGGAGAGAATTATACATAATATGAACAAATCAATCTATATTAAATCAATCGAAGCTAGTGATATTTACAGTAATAATGTGAGATGTAGACGAATTAGAAATTTTGAAGAGTACAAAGGGGCACTGCCTTATAGTTTAGAGCTTGAAAAAATGTTATCGCTTAAAGATTTTGATGCTTTTACGAAAAATAAAACTCGTACTAAAAAAGAGAAAGAACAATCTAAGTTATATACAAATGATATTATCAATGTTGAGTTTAGTCAAAAGGTTATCAGTGGGAGAAATTTGATTACTAAACTAACCAAAAAAATTGATGAAATAAAAGAAGAACAATCTAAACTAGTTGATGAAAATGGTGAATACATAGACAAACAAGAATATAAAAGTTTAACTAAGGATATTGAGAATAAAAACAACTATATACAACTAATTGAATCTGAGTTGAAAGGAAATAAAAGGAATCCGAAATGGAAAGGTTTAAATCGAAGTAAATTGCGTGAAAAACTGTATACAGAAGGCTTTAAATTAACTTTTCCAAAATGGAAGAAAACTAAAGATGGAAAATCTGAAATTGAATCAGAAGAAACTATCGAGTACGTATTTTATAAAAGATCAAGTGCTAAAAGTCGTACAGGAAAATGTTTGTTTATAAAGAAATCACTGCATGATACGATGATCAACTGGTCACGATTAGGATTGAACAAACAAATGCAACAGGCCAATGAAATTGACTTACCAGCACTCATGAGTTATGAGTCATTGATTAGTTCGAGCATTGAGGATACGCTTACTATTAAATCAGAAAATATCTTATTAATTGATGATGTTAAGAGCGTGTTTAGAGATACTGTTAATGTTGTCAAACCAGTCACATACATAGATAATGAAGGTAAAAAAATCACAAAATTAGATAGTACAACTGTTGATGATCATAAAATTAAAAACGATATTTGGGATGGTCAATCATTATTAAAAGCTAGTTACTTCAAAGATGGACAATCTATGATGCTTCTAAGAAATCATATGTACAAATCGGCTGCGTTTGCTACAAATGTTCAACAATTTTTAAAAGATAAGCATCCAGCTAACATTAAATTCGAAGAATGGCAAATCAAGGACATGTTTGGAGATCTTATATATGCGAAAGACGTACATCTCATTACAACTCCAAACTCCTTAAAAGCATTAAAATTTGCTGATTATGTTGGCGGTAAAAAGAAAATGTATGATCATTGGAAAAAGTTTATTGAAAAAGATGGTTGTAAATTTGGCGTAGTTAAACACGAAAAGACATCAAAACAGGGTACAAACGAACAAGGAGAAGTATTACAACAAACGAGCTATCAACTACTAAATACGTTACCAGCTAAATTTGATAATGTTAAGCAATTAGCCGATTTTGAAATCAAATACATAGAACAACTTAAAAATAATGATGAAATATTTGCAGAACATATACTTAAAACAGCTAATGCGGTAAATAGTAATAAGATGATGTACGAGTTATATCAATTAAATAATGATTTTGAAGGAACAAAAATGTTTCGTGATTTCAGAAAAGATGTAATCCGAAACTACATCAAGCACGTTAAGAAGGGGCATCTTCGCATAGCTAAGAGTGATAACTGCGTATTATTAAGTAATCCAATAGAATACCTTTACCGTGCAATTGGTCGATATGACACTGAAAATGTAAAATCATTAGCATTACATGACAATCAAGTTTACTGTAAATTATTTGATTGGAATGAGGAGTTAGTTGGGGCACGTCATCCCCATACTGCTAGTTCAAATTATGCTAGATTTACAAATACATATAATAAAGAAATTAATACATATTTTGAATTGAGTAATAACATAATCGTAATCAATAGTGTGTGTACACCAATAATGGATCGTCTTTCAGGATGTGACTTTGATTCTGATCAAATTTATGTAAGTAACAATAAATTGCTACTCGAGTTAGTAGATAAAGTGTACGGAAAATGTAATGTAGTTGTGAACGGTATCGAACCAGAGAAAAGTGTTAAATATCGTTTAACTAATAAAGATGCTTGTAAGATAGATAACAAATTGAGCGAGAGTACGAAAATTATAGGCGAAATAGTTAACCTCGGACAATTAGCACAAAGTATATACGGGAATCTAAAATCGAAAAATAAAGATGATGCTACTTTACAAAAAATATTAAAATATACGGATGTTGTTACAATAGCTAGCATGTTAGCGATAGATATGGCCAAGAGATTCTACAAAGTTAATCTAAAAGATGAGATTGAGCGTATTAAGAAGGAACTTGTTGAGTACATGCCAGTTGTTAATGATAAAAATGAAGAGTTGGTTGCTAAACCTTTGTTCTTTAAAACGATTGAGAAAAAAAGTAATAACAATAGTAACAATAATACAAAATGGGGCAATGCGAAATATGAAACACCGATGGATTATCTACAATTGGTTATTAAAAAAGAATATGCAGACAGACATAAAAATGTTGAGGTTGAATTATTATTAAATGATGTCAAATTTAGAGGTTACAATCAAAAACAAGAAGAAATTACAATTCAATTTGTAAATGACTATGTTAATAAAGTAAAAAGTATCAATGCAAAATACAGTAATCTCGAAGATGATGACGACAAAACGGAAGAAAAATATAGACTATTAGCAGATGTCACAGAAGAACTGAACGAAGCGATTGGAAAACGAAAAATGAATAACAAAACCGTGTACGCAATTGTTAACCATTCAGTTGAAGGTGGAAAATGCAATAGTCTAATTAAACTATTTAACACATTATATAATACAAAACATGATGCATTTATGAGTTGCTTTACACAAAAATCTGCAAAAAAGTAATACATCTTTCAAAATCATGACTACCTAACTCCAATGTTTATCGAAGTTTTGAGGGGCAAGGTGAAAGTGGATAATATGGTAAAGGTATAAATATTTTTTAAACTAAACTTATTTATATCTTACTAGTGTTCATTATTAATTTCTCCTTTTATTATTATGTGTATGTGATGATAGAGAGCAGTCTTTAAAACGGACTGCTGTTCTGTCAATCTACATTATTATTTTTTAAAATTAAATTACTTTAAAATTATCTATTTAAAACATACTATAAATTAAAATACAAATCAACACTGAATACTAATATAAGCAATTAGAACTATGTATTAATTAAAATTTTAACAGAAAGATGGTGAATAAAAGTGTCAGATGAAGAAAAACTATTAGTGTTTTTAAAATTTAAGAAAGCTGGAGTGACCTCAAAACAAATTGCAAAAGAAATCGGCATATCAACGAGTTTACTAAGTCAGTATCTAAACAACAATTGCGAAATGAGTCGATCAAACATCGAAAAATTGAAAAGTGCAATTGCTGAATTAGAGAATAAATAGCTTTATCAGGGTGTGATGTGGCACTCAACTAGGGATTTAATCCGTTAAAATTAAAAAGGAGATGGTTAGAATATTAAAAGATGTAGTAAAACGCAATAGAAGTAAATTACATGAAATAGCTGAAAAGAACACAGTAAGAAATAATGATGGATTACCTGTGGCATCTAAAAATGATCCTTGGCGAGAAGATGATTAACAGTGAAATTAGTTAGTGTGAGATGACTGACATTACCCGATATGACATGATCGTATTGGCTTAAAGGTTTACCAATTTTGCCTTTCTTTATTTTTAGTTGAGCTGAGCTGAGCAGAGTTGAGAGAAGTAAGATGAGGGTTGTCGCTTGAAAAAGTGGAAGATGACTCTCGTGCTTACTCAATCAAAAAAATCATAAAATAAAGGATGGATTTTAACATGAAACAAGTAAAAGTATTTGAGTATTTAAATCAAAAAGTAAGAACAGTATTAGTTGATGACGAAGCGTATTTTGTAGGGAAAGATGTTGCAACAATTTTAGGTTATGTTAAACCAGAAAATGCTATTGCAACACATGTTGATATTGAAGATAAAACCACTACCCTGATTCAGGGGACTGGTTCAAATTACAAATCGAAAGCAGTTATAATCAACGAATCAGGGTTATATAGCCTGATATTTGGATCAAAATTAGATACCGCAAAACAATTTAAAAGATGGGTAACTAGCGAGGTTTTACCTGAAATACGCAAGAATGGATTGTACGTATCTGAAGAAGCTACAATTGAACAAAAATCATACAACTACAATATGCTTGATGTTACATTTTCTAAAATTGGTGCTGAGTTCTTTGCAGAAGAGTATCAAAAATGTATTGAATGGCATGTACAAAATAAAACTAGATTAGAGTATGAAAGAACTAGTAAAACAAGACGTAGTGATAAGAAGCTATCAGTTGCTGATAGTAAGATTAAAATTATGAATGTAATTTTAAAGATTGCAAAAGAAAGAGAACATTATTATAGAAGTCAATATAAATTTGAATTAAAATCATTGATGAGTGAATGCGTTAAAACAATTGAATTAGATATTAAAAGTGTAAAACATAATCAAACTAGAGGAAAGTTGGCACAAGTGAAAAAGAAATTAGCATAGTACATATAGTAATAACTAAATACATACATATTAAAGGCTTTTCCTGTTTTGGGAAGAGTCTTTTTATTTTGTCTACAAGTTGTGAGGTGACAACTATTTAAGGGATGGAATCCGTTCGAATTAAAAATGAATGGGATGGATATAAATGAACGAATTAATTAATAAAGTTAAGATTGATATGAATGAAGAAGTAATACAACTACCAGATGGACGAGTTGAGTTATTTAGACAGATACCTAATTTTAGTAGATATTGGATTAGTGCAAATGGGACAGTTATAAGTATCAAAAATGGAAAGTTGACTATCCGAAGCCAAAAAATAGATCGTGACGGTTACTGTCAAATAGGAATCTATAGCGATAAGGATTCGATTCATAAAGGAAAAGTAAAACATTTCCAAGTGCATAGATTAGTTATGATGATATTTAAGCCAGTTGATAATATGGAAAAATTAGAAGTGGATCACATTGATCTCAATCGTCAAAATAACTGCATAGATAACTTAAGATACCTAACACATGCAGAAAATTGCCGTAGAAATAAGATTCAGCGAAAACGAGTTATAAGATTAACAAATGAGCAAAAAGAATACATAAAGGAGAATTATATTCCTAGAGATAAGATTCATGGTTTCAAGGCTATGATTAATAAATACAATTTAAGTCCTCAAACATTAAAAAATATTTTATATAACTAATACATAGCAAGTATACATATTTAGAAAATTATAGAACGGAGAATACATAATGAGTAGCATTGTAGTTGATAGAACAAGAATTAGGTATGAAGATGATGAAACAGTAATAGTACATTCAAAATGTGATAATGATGATATTCTTGTGAGTAAGCTATCTAAAGATGAAACAGATTCACTAATTTCATTTAATGGTATAACATTTTATTACAATTCTGATGAAATACAACTAACATCAGAGCTTTTTAACTATCTAAAAAAAGCTTCAGAATTCGAACAAAGATATGGAGAAAATGATTCTTTTTGTATTGTAGCTGATCCATCGCAAGGAATATTTTATTATTAATATAAATTAAGAAAATTAAATCATATTTATTGAGACTGCAAAGATATATTTATAAAAGTTTTAAGACTACCCTACAATAAAATAAGGTAGTCTCTATTATTACTTTTTCTTATGTTTAGTTTTATCTAATAGTTTGTATTGCATACCAGGTTCTGGTGTAGGTGGTAGAGGTTTGTTTTTAACACTGGTTATTTCAACTCCTTTTGAACCACCTCTTGAACCAAATAAGCCATATTGTCCAGACTCTGGAGTTTTATCGCCAGGTTTTAGGAAATTATTTGCCATAAAACCACCTCCTTTAAATATGTAATTCGACATTAATAGATCAAATCCTTTATATATTTACATACATTTCCTTTTATATTATGATTATTGAAGAGAGATGAGTAAAATATCTATAAAAATGTAGAATGGAGTGGGATTTTGAAATACACAGTAGAAAATGCAATAAAGGATATTGATATCTTAAAAGAAGCAATTCAAAAAATTGAAAGATTTGTGAAAACTGCTGAGTTATATCCTGAAGATACTCCTGAACAAAAGGCAATTAAATATTATGCTCACTGCGGAAGAGTTGTAGAAGTTGCGAATAGATTAAATGAAGAAGGGTATCGGATAGGGAATAGAAAGTGGACTTCGAATGATGTTTCCGATATTATTGACAGACCTTCAAAGGATGAATTCTTAAAAATTCTTAGAAAAAATCATACTGAACGTGATAGATTCCAAAAAGTAGTATGGAAATATAAATAGTACTTTACATGCTATAGTTATTATTTTCATTATATTTCTATTAAATACAATTATTCGCTTATGCATTATGATTAGTGTTGAAGGGATGGATAATGATGAATTTGGATAATAGAAAACTAACACTGATTTGGGAAGATATCTTGATGGAACACGGTGGAAAAGAAACTGTGTATAATTTTAAAAAAGAGTATTCAAATTATTCTATTGAGTATTTGCTGGATTTAGCTAAAAGCTTATTAAAAAGTGATACAGAAAATCATCCTTTTAGATACCAAATATTTATAGGTGATTTTCTTGATAGCGATAGTTATACAGTGATTTATAGTCAAAATGAAATTGATTACAAAGAATTAATAGTATCATTAGCAACTTTAATGACATTAACTAACATTGAAGACAGACCACAATTAATAGTTAATCTAGCACAAGCTCTACATAAAATGGACAGAGAAATATCTGACCGTTTTGCAAATGATATTGCTGAAGAAGTCTACAGATATTATAGATAATGCTTTATTCAGTAGGCATCTCAATTGAGGTGCTTTTTATTATGCACAAATTTAAATAAATGGAGATGATTGAATGAAGCGTATGGTTAAATATAAAGATATACAAGAGTTTCATGACACTATTAATAAGTTATATAACAACCGAATCATATTAGTTAATGATAGAGAGTTTAAAAAAGCTGAAGATATCACTAATGAGATAGTTGGATTAAGAGATAGGTTAAATGTTTTGGAACGGGAATGGATACAAGATGTGGAAGACAATGCTTTCTTGTGTAAATCTGGTAATAATAATCCGGAAATTAAGGTTAATAAGCAAATTAAATTCCCATTGACTATACATATTAAAGATGAGAACTCAGTTCCAGTGATCACAATGGATGGTATTAATAATAGTTATTACTATAAAACTGGTATAACTGATATTACATTTAAATGGTTGACTAAAGTAAATCATAATTCAGGATACTTTATAGACATTAATACATTGGATATAGCTGATGATAAAAAACATCTAGTGCGAACTAAACATGAGTTTAATAATAGAGTTGATGAGTTAGATAGTGATGAGTAGATTATGATGAGCAAGGAAGAACGTTATAAGTTTTATCGTAGTAAAGAATGGGAACGTGTTAGACAGCAAGCTTTAGAGCGTGATAACTATGAATGCCAGGAATGTAAAAGAAATGGTCGATGTTTTACTGACAAACATAATCAAGATAAGCATAAGAGTTTAGATGTAAACCATATCAAAGACTTAGAACATCATCCTAAATTAGCATTACATATGGACAACCTTGAAACATTGTGTATCAAATTGTTTATTGCAAAATAAAAGTACAGAGGTTTGCGAGAAATTTGTGCAGAACTCAACTGCATAAAAAAAGGCTTGCCAGCCCCATAATAATTCCCTACTGTATTGATTGAGAGACCACAACAGTAGGAGGACATGAAAGGATGCTAGCGATGCCTGAAGTAAATTATATCAAACATTTAAGAGAAGAAGAAGATTTATCTATAAACGAGATTGCAAGAAAAACTGGTTGTAATTGGAGGACTGTTAAAAAATACGCAGATGGAGAAAGTTTTCAAGAAACACTCAAGTTCACTAAAAGAGGAATGATGTATGAGGAGGGGTTCGGAGAAATTGTTGACTGTTGGCTTGAGGAGGACATGAAACTCAAGAGAAAAGACCGAAGAACTAGCAAGAAGATCCATGAAGAACTTAGAAACAACCATGATTTTAAAGGTTCGTATCGGACCGTATGCGAATATATCCAACACCGAAAGCCCCAACTCAAAGCAGCCAAGGTTGAAAGACATGAGCGTTTAGAACACCCTCCGGGTGAAGCACAAGTGGACTTCGGAAACATGACTGTGGTAAAAGACGGAGCGTATAAAGATGTCAAAGCCCTAATCTTGAGTTTTCCACATAGTAATGCTGGATTTAGCTACCCTCTTCCAAGCGAAAATACGGAGTGTTTCCTTGAAGGGCTAAAGGAGTTGTTTCACCAGGCTGGAGGGGTCCCAACCTATCTACGTATTGATAACTTGTCTGCGGCAGTAATTTCAATTGGCAAAGGGGACAAACGGACCTACACTGACGCATTTTTGAGATTCAAGTGCCATTATGGTTTTGAAGTGCAGCCATGTAATCCGTCAAGCGGGCATGAGAAAGGAAATGTGGAAAAGAAGGTTGGTTATACAAGGAATAATCTATTTACAACAGCACCGATAATGAAGAGTTTTCCACAATTAGCGGACTGGTTGAAGGAGGGAATGGAAAAGGATCGGCAACGCCTCCACTATGAAAAAAATGTGTTGATTGATGAGTTGTGGAAAGAGGATAAAAAACATTTGAAAGCCTTGCCTTTAACGGATCTTCCGATTTATTCTGTAAAATCCACAAAGGTTAATAAATATGGGGAAATTGAAGTTGACGGTGAAAAAATTGTTATCCACAAAGCGAAAATGAAACAAGGATTGGTCCTCAAAATGGAATGGGATCGATTCACCTGTTTTACGAATGGCGGAGAAATTGTTTACCAGGAAGACCGCCCTTATATGAATACAACAAGAGCGATACCATGGAATGATATTTTAATAGATTGGGAGAAGAAGCCTCGGTCTGTCAAGTATTCACGATTCTTTAAATATTTGCCTGAGAGGGTTCAAGCGTATCTGACGATACACCCGGAAGAAACCCGAGCAAGGGTTAAAGGTATAAAGAAACTATTAGAGAAGCATACACTAGATGATATTCACTCCTCTCTGGAAACAGAAGAACGGCTTGAAAGAGCTCCACATGAACTGGGGTATATCCTAGAAGCTAAGGAGGCTGCTTATCCAGAAAAATTAACCGAAGTACACACACCTGAGATTTTGCTTAACTACGAAACAGATTTGCACACTTATGATAAAAAACTTTGTCCTTCCTTGGAAGGAGGTGTTTCCTGATGAACGATTTAAAGGCCATTTGTAAAACACTCCACCTTGCCCATATTATCGAGAAATTTGAGGAGATACCTTTTGAAAGCAAAGAACAGTTTTTACGTGATATTCTATCGATTGAAGTCAATTCCAGACAAACCACCAAAATCGCTAGACTGATAAAAAAGGCTAAATTTAGAGAGCTTAAATGGCTTAGGGATTATGAATGGTCCGACCAGCTGCACTTACCAGCAACAACCTCGAAAGAGGAAATCTGTGACCTCCGTTTTATAAAGAAAAAACAGAATCTTCTACTTTTAGGAACGCCAGGCACTGGGAAAACTCATCTAGGAACGGCTTTAGGTGTGAAGGCATGTGAACTGGGATTTGAGGTCCGTTTCTTTAGGGTGGCTGATTTGGTGGGACAATTAGAAGAAGCGATGAAAGAAGGCACCTTGCAGAGATTAAAACGACAGATTGAGAAGTGCGATTTGCTTATACTGGATGAATTGGGATACGTTCCTTTTCAAAAGCAAGGATCGGAATTATTGTTTCACATTATTGCAGACTGTTACGAGCATAAAAGTGTGATTGTAACCTCCAATTTGGAGTTTGGTCAGTGGAATCGGGTTTTTGGGGATAACCGTCTAACTTCCGCCCTTGTGGACAGACTAGTTCACCACGCGCATGTCATAGCGTTCACAGGGGAAAGTTACCGGTTGAAAAATGCCTTATCCTCCGTAAAAACGGATACTGGGATTTAATGTAAAAGAAAAGCTGCAAGCCTATGTAAATTTCTCTGCAATTTTCTGCACTTTTTGCTTGCAAAAAACATATCAAATGCCACAACAAAAAGCACAATCGTTTTGGCGGGAAAGAGAAGAAGAAAAGTAAATGGAACGATGAATGGTGGTAGAAGTTTAGACAATAATATACCCCCGCCTAAAATAATCAGACAATTTATATAATAGTAGGAAACGGTATAGGGACTTGACTGTTTAAATTTTTGATTATCACACGTACAACCCTACCATATATATACAAATTAATTTAAAAATGAGGTGAATGAGGTGACAGATCATACAAAATTAGTTGAGCGAAATAAATTAGTTAAAAAAGAAAAGAAGCGGCTTGATAAGATTTTTGTCGATATCACAGAGAATAAACGTAAATTAGTAGAAGGTTTAATTATACAGGCTTCACGTTTGAGAGTATTATTAGATGAAATGTGGATAGACATAAGCGAACATGGAGATTATGAGTTATTTAGCCAATCTGAAAAGCTAGATGCTTACGAAAGAGAAAGACCAATCGCTAAGCAATACAATAGTAGAGATCAAGCTTATCAACGAGTAATCAAACAGTTAGTCGATTTATTACCGGAAGAAAAACAAGAAGAAGCAGAAGAGTATTTGGAAAGTGATCTACTATGATCATTAACAAATACGTAACAGAATACATAGAACAATATAAAAATAGTGAAATAAAACTTAATAAAGAAAGAATTCAATTCATAGAACATTTGGAAAATTATGTATTTTTACGAGATGACTTGTATTTTGATGAAGATTTAATTGATAAATGTGTACGTTTTATTGAAAAATGGTTCTTTAAACTGTTACCATTTCAAAAGTTTATTATTGCGTTTATCTTTCTATTTAAAGATGATGGTGTGAGATTTTATCGTAAATTCTTCATAATGATGGGACGTGGAGCAGGTAAGAACGGTTTAATAAGTGGAATAGTAACTTTTTTAACAAGTGAACTACATGGAATAAAAGGTTATGATATTCCGATTATTGCTAACTCTGAAAAACAGGCGAAAACGAGTTTTACTGAAATCTATAACATTATCGAAGAAAACGCTCCATTAAAAAAAGCGTTTGAAAATAGAAAATCACATATACGAGCAAGAAAAACAAATAGTACAATTGAGTTTTTGACAAGTAGTGCTAAGACAAAAGACTCAAGACGTGATGGTTGTATAGTCTATGATGAAATACACGGTTATAAAGATGATGGTGTTGTACGAGTAATGAACAGTGGACTAGGAAAAGTTCCTCAATCGAGAAGTTTCATGATTAGCACCGATGGTTATGTTCGTGAAGGATTTTTAGATGAAATGAAAGATATAGCTAACGATGTGTTGAATGGTACAATAAACGAAACAAATAATATGTTCATTTTTATTTGTAAATTAGATGATGCTGAGCAAATACACGATAAATCAAATTGGCAACTAGCTAATCCTATGTTTTGTAATCCTATGTCAGATTATGCTAAAACACTATATGAAACAGTGTCAAATGAATATAATGACTTACCAAAAGGTAGATTAGAATTTATGACTAAACGAATGAATTTACCTGAAGTTGATCCAGAGAAAGATGTAGCAAGTCGTGAACAACTATTAGCTACTAATCAACCTTATCCTGATTTAAAAGGTAAAACATGTATAGCTTCATTCGACTATGCTTCAATTCGAGATTTTGCTTCAGCAGGTTGTTTGTTTAAAGTTTATGGTAAATATTACTGGATCACGCATACTTGGGTTCGTAAAGAATTGTTAGAGCAAGTCAAAATTAAAGCACCTATTAAAAAATGGGAGATAGACGGATTATTAACAATTGTTGATGAGCCTACTATTGATCCACAACATTTAATTGACTGGTTCAATGATAAAAGAGAAGTTTACGGTATACATAAAGTTGTAGCGGATGGATTTAGAATGGATTTGTTGAAGCCATTACTTGAGGAAAATGGATATGAATATGAATTTATACGAAATCCTAGTGGTGTACATAGCAAGATAGCCCCTATTGTAGAAACTGCATTTGGTAACAATAATGTAGTATATGGAAATAATCCATTGATGAGGTGGTTTACAAACAATACATTAGTTAAAACTGATGCAAGAGGTAATAAAACTTATATGAAGAAAGAAGAAAAGGCTCGGAAAACAGACGGTTTCCAGGCTTTTTTAATGGCTTTATATAAAATGGATGAAATCGAAGAAATAGATATCGGAGCAAATTTAGATTTCTTAAATAGTATAAATTTCTAGTCACAATATGATGTGGCTTTTTTTATTTGCGTAAAAGGAGGTGAGTAAAATCGGATTTTTAAATAATATTTTTACAAGAAATAGTGAGATTGCATCATCATATGACTTTGAGTTTTACTATGAATCATCTCAACGAGTATATCTAAAAGAACTAGCTTTAGAGACATGTATTAACTTTATTGCACGTACAATTTCTGCTAATGATGTGCGTTTCTCTAAAGACAATAAACGTATCAAGAATGATTGGGATTACTTACTAAATGTGCGTCCTAATACGGATCAATCGGCTTCAGATTTTTGGCAGTCACTCATATATAAATTAATAAACAATAACGAGGTATTGATTGTTAATATTAACGATAATCTATTAATTGCTGATTCATTTTATCGTGAGGAGTATGCGTTATTTCCTGATATTTTTAGTAATGTTACATATAAAAATTACACATTTAATAGAAAATTTAATATGGATCAAGTGATTTATCTTACATATAACAACACAAAACTGACTAAGTTTATGGATGGATTATTTAGTGATTATGCTGATGTATTTGCAAATGTTATAGATGCAACTAAACGAGCGCATCAAATAAGAGGTGTTGTAGATGTCGAATCTGCACAATCATTTAGTGATGATAACAACAATAAATTACAAGGTTACATTGATAAATTGTTTAATGCGTTTGCTAATAAAACCCTGGCAATAGTACCACAACTAAAGGGTATGAAATACAGCGAAATCTCAGATGGAACTACCTCAAACTTATCAATTGAAGAGGGTAACAAACTCAAACGGGCGCTTACAGATGATGTAGCTAAAATATTAGGCATTCCAACAGCTTTAGTACATGGTGAAATGGCTGATTTAGACAAATCAATGAAAGCATATATTAAGTTTTGTATTAATCCATTATTGAAGAAAATTGAAGATGAATTGAATGCCAAAATATTTGAAAAGTCGGAAATACAAGATGGTTACAAAATTGAAATTAGAGGTATTCAAATTTCGAATGTTATTGAAAATGCAGAAGCAGTAGATAAGTTAGTAGCAAGTGGAGCTTATACACGAAATGAAGTACGTGAAAAATTTGGTGATGAACGTGCAGATGATCCTGAATTGGATAAGTATGTTATTACTAAAAACTATCAAACTGTAGATGCAACGAAAGGGGGTGAATAACAAGAATGACGATTATTAATGTAAAAGGTACTATCATTTCAAATGACTATAAAGATGTTTATGACTGGTATGGGCTAGAATCAGCAAGTCCTAATGATATTTTAGAAACACTCCCTACTGATGGTTCAAATATTGAAGTTGTTATAAACTCTCCAGGTGGGATGGTTGAAGCAGGTTCTGAAATCTATACGACTTTAAAAGATTATAAAGGTAATGTAACTGTAAAAATAGTTGGTATGGCAGCAAGTGCAGCATCAATTGTAGCAATGGCAGGTGATAAAGTTTTAATTAGTCCAACAGCGCAAATGATGATACATAATGTTTCTGGTGGTGCTTCAGGTGATTATAGAAGTTTAAAACATGAAGCAGGAGTGTTAGAGAATTATAATAAATCTATTGCTAATGCCTATGCGATTAAAACAGGTAAATCATATGAGGAATTATTAGAATTAATGAATAATGAAACATACTTTACAGCTCAACAAGCGGTTGAAAATGGATTTGCCGATTCGGTTATGTTTGAAAATCAGGAACCGAAAGTTGCAAGTGTTTCAGCATCTATTTTACCGATGGCGGTAGTTGATAAAGCACGTCAAGCCATGAAAGCAAATGTATCAGACGATAAATTTATCAATATCAAATTTGATGAACAACAAATGAATAATATTGTTGAGAAAGTAAAAGAAAGTATTATAAATAAAATTGAAAATATGGAAACGGATGAACCTAAAGCGAAAGCTAAAAAACATGGGTTCATTTTTTAATTAATGGGGGTATTTATTGATGGTAATTAAATTAAAAAATCATACAGAAGCTTATAACGAAGCAAAGAAAGCATACGCACAAATTGCAAAAGATGAAACAGCAACAAGTGAACAAGTAGAAATCGCATGGAATACTATGCAAGATGCATTAGTAGATTCATTGACTACTCAAATTACTGAGCAAGTCGCTAATAGTAATACTGACCAATCGGTATTAGCAGCACGAGGAGCTAATGTTTTAACTTCTGAGGAACGTAAATTCTTCAATGAAGTGGTTCATTCAGGTGGCTTTGAATCAGAAGTAATTTTACCTGAAACTACAATCAATCGTGTATTTGATGATTTAGTAACTGATCATCCATTCTTACGTGAAATCAATTTGCAAAACGCTGGTTTACAAACAAGAGTAATTAAATCTGAAAAATCAGGTGCGATTGTATGGGGTAAAATGTTTGGCTCTATTCAAGGACAATTGGATGCAGCATTTAGTGAAGAAAATATTACTCAATATAAAGCGACTGCATTTATTGTATTACCAAAAGATTTAGATCAATTTGGAGCTGAGTGGATTGAAGCATATGTACGTACTCAAATTGTAGAAACATTTGCAGTAGGCTTTGAAGATGTATTTATCAACGGGAATGGTAAAGATAAACCAATTGGATTGATTAAAGATTTGGAAGCAGCTATTGATCCAACAAATGGTTATGCTGACAAAGCTTCAAACGGTACACTTACTTTTAAAGATTCAGCTACTACAGTTAAAGAATTATCAAGTGTCATGAAATATCTTTCTACTAAATCGAATGGTAAAACTGTCAATATTTCAGGGAAAGTTGTACTACTTGTAAACCCTGTTGATGCATGGGACGTTAAAGCGCAATACACATTCTTAAATGCGGCAGGTACTTATGTAACAGCATTACCTTACAACTTACGAATTGTAGAATCTGAGTTTCTTGCTCAAAATAAATTATTGGCATTTGTAAATGATCGTTATGATGCTTATATTGGCGGTGGTGTTCAAATTAATAAATATGATCAAACATTAGCACTTGAAGATTGCAACTTATATACTGCTAAACAATTCGCATTTGGTAAAGCTGAAGATAATAAAGCAGCAGTAATATATACGCTTGATGTTCCTACAACTGTTCCAGAGGGTTAAGGGAGGTCATTTAATTGGTAAAATATAAAATAGAAAAAGTATTTAAAGATATACATACAAAAGATGTTTATAAAGCAGATCAAATTGTTGATATGACTGTAAAGAGAGCTAAAGAGGTTGAATCTAATCTTGATAGTTCTTATTTAAGTCGTGTAGAAGATAAAGAAAAGTAGGTGATTCAATTGGAAATCACTGATCAATTACTGACTGAATTTAAACAGAGAATGAAAATATCACATTCAATTGAGGACGATAATCTAAAAAGGTTATTGTCCTTTTCTTGTGATGATATTGTACAAAAATGTGGTCAATTTGATATTGAAGTCAATAGACGAGCAAAGGAGTTAGTATTTGAACGAACTCGTTATGCTTATAATGATGCATTAGAATTTTTTAACGATAATTTTGCTAGTCAAATTACATCATTAGCATTAGAACTTTATACGCCAGAAAGTGACGAGGTGAACGCAGATGAAACCACAATTTAACTCGAATAAGATTGGTAGTGGTGAGTTACGTACACCAGTAATTTTTTATGAGTATGCACCAGACGATTCACCATTCCCAACTGAATCAGAACTGACGCAAGTGTATTCATGTTTTGGTGAGCCATACAATGCATCAATGAAAGACTTAGAAATATTAAATGGTACAGGTGCGAAAAAGTCAGTAACGATCAATATTCGTGATACCTTTGGTGAGTATTATCCATCTACTGAACATTATGCAGAAGTACAAGATTATAGGTATGGAAAATTAGTAGATGGTGTGATGGTATATGACCGTTTCAGTGTGATTGATGTTCGTCCAAATCTAACTAATAACGATTTTATTACCGTATTATTGGTGGTGGTAGATAAATGAGTATTAAATTCAACGGATTTGATGAAGTATTAAAGGAATTAGAGAAGCAAATGAAATCAAGTCAACTATCTAAAGTGACTAATAAAGCATTAGAAAAAGGTGCAGAAGTAGTTAAAAAAGAAGTTGTAAAAGAATTTGAAAAGTTTAAAGACACTGGTGCATCGATTGAAGAAATAGTCATTAGTAAAGTAAGTGTAAGAGGTGGCGAAAAGTCTGTTAAATTAGGTTGGAATGGCCCGAAAGGTCGTTATCGAATTATTCACTTGAATGAGTTTGGATATGACAAGAATGGTAAAAAGATTAAACCTAAAGGATATGGTGCTTTAAAACATGCTATAGATAATAGCCAACAAGCTTATTTTGACAGTGTATATAAGGAGTTGAAACAGAATCAATGACAGATATGTTATTAATAGTACATAACAAATTAGTAACGAATGATATTATCGCAGCTTATTGCGAAAATCGTATTAAAGTGTATGAGTATCCAGAATCAGCAGATACAGCGAAACCATTTGTTGTTATTGATCCGTTAGATATTCCAACGCCTACTGTATACGGTAGTAATGATAATCATGCTTTTGAATATAGCTATCAAATTGATGTTCAAGGACAAAATTATGAAACAGTTAAATTGATTGCTGAAGCTATTCGGCAAGAAATGCGTAAATTAGGTTTTGAACAATTACCTAATGGATTAGATGAGTATTTTAAAGACACAAAAAGATATGTAGACGCACGAAGATATAGTGCGATTTTATAATGAGGTGATTCAATAATGGGGATTATTGTGGGATTTAAACGTGCTACTTTTGCACAATTAGATGAAAATGATCAAATAGTACAAGATAATATTTTTACAGTGGATGGTGTAGATGGCAAAGGCGCGACACGAGAAGCAACTATTGCAGGATTGTCCGCTGAAGCAAGTAAAGTATTTGGATCAGATGTAGCTTATTATGTTTCTCAACAAGGAACAGGCGATGTGTCTGTCAACTTTACAATTTTAGATTTACCAGAGGATTTGATGAATTGTGCAGCAGGTCATACAAAACATGTAGATGGTTTTACACTTGTTGGTAAGAACTCTAAACCACCATACATGGCAGTTTTACTAGAGTCTGAGAATAAAAATGGAGAACCTGTTATGTTAGCGGCTTTTAAGGGTAAAATGTCGATGGGTGATGTAGCATTCAAAACAAAAGAAGCTGGAGCCTATGAGCCTGATCCAGAAACGATGACAATGTCATGTGTAGCTAATAAAGATGGGGAAACACTTGGTAAAGCAATTGGTGCTGATTTAGTCACTAAGTTACGAGCATATGCATTTCCTGGTGAAACATTACCAGAAGGCTAAATATATGGACTCTCTTATATGGGAGTCTTTTTTAATTGATTAAAATAATGGGGGCAATAAAATGATTAAAATTGAAATTTATGATCCAAAAACTAAGGAAACAAAAGTACATAAGGTTGAATTTGTATCAACTAGACATATGTTAAAAGCATTAGAATTACAGGCTAAAACATTTGAATCTGAATTTGAACAAGTCAATGCATTAATTGAGTATGCGGCTTCAATATTTGGAATTACAGCGGATGAGATTATAGATGGAACACCATCAAATGAGATTTCTGATGTTTTGGAAAGCATTGTATTTGATGTAATGGGATTCGATGAAAAAAAGCGTCAAGCGATTCGAGAACAGGCGGAAAAAGTTTAACTCCACAACAAGCATTAGATAACTTAGATAAGCTATTTTTAAATTTAATGCAACAAGGTTGGAGCTATGATGATATAGCTAATGCAGACTATTATCATTTGATGCGTGTTCTTGGTGATAAGAATCATGAATCAAATGGAAATATAAGGATGGATTTAGCGGATTTAAAAATATGAATGGACTCTCTTAAAGGGGGTCTTTTTTTAAATGCAAAAGTAGGGTGGTGAGAAAAATGGAGAATAAAAAACCACTTGGTCAAATGGTTATTGAAATGGATTTAAATTCTACAAAATTTACTAATTCAATGACCTCTGTTAAACGTGCAGTTAAAGCAGCACAGACGGAAATGAAAGCAAACATGGCTGTTTATGATGCAGCTGGAGATAAATTAGGCAGGTTAAAAGCACAATATGATGGATTAGGTAAACAATTACAAGTTAATAAAGCATATCTTGATAAATTAAAAAAAGCCTATGATGAAGAAGTAGCAGCCAGTGGGGCATCTTCTGCAAAAGCACAAAAGTTAGCAACTGATTTCAACAAACAAGTTGCGGCAGTAGCGAACCTTGAAAAGCAATTAAAATCTACTCAAATAGCAATAAATAGATTTCACAATCAAGGTGAACAAGCAACTTCCAAATTAGGGATTGCTTTTGGTAAATTAAACGATAAAACAAAAGAGTTAGGAAAAACGATGACCACACGAGTTACGCCTGCTATTGGTGGTCTTGGTATTGTTATTGGTAAAGTTGCCAGCGACTTTGATACTTCTGGTACACATATCGAAAATGCTCTTGATTTAACAACTAAACAGCTAGAACAAGCAAAGAAAACTGCAAAAACGCTTTATTCTGAAGGATTTGGTGAATCATTAGATGATATAACGAATGCCATTGTACAAGTAAAACAGAATATGAAAGGTTTAAACGATGTTGATTTAAGCTATGCAACGAAAAGCGCTATCACATTAGGAAAAGAGTTCAATTCTGATGTGAATGAAGTTACTCGTGCAGGTAATACATTGATGCAGAATTATGGACTTACTGCCAAACAATCATTTGATTTAATGGCTAAAGGTGCTAAGAATGGTATGAACTTTTCAAATGAAATGTTTGATAATATGAGTGAATACACCATTAACTTTAAAGAAGCTGGATTTTCTGCTAAAGAAATGTTTGCTATTTTATCAAATGGTGCTGAAAAAGGTTATAACCTAGACAGATTGAATGATACTTTGTTGGAATTTAAGTTACAAAGTGAGGATTCTAGTAAAACTTATACGGGTGCTATGAAATCTATGTCTAAAGATACTCAAAAAGTATTCAAAGATTATCAAAATGGAAAAGCAACTATATCCGATTTGTATAAAGCAGTAATTCCTGACTTGGAAAAGATGCGTAAAACATTACCTGATAAAGAATTTAACACAATAGGTAAGGCTCTTTTCGGTACTAAATGGGAAGATCAAGGTGCAGATGTTGTTTTATCTATGGACACTGTTAATAAAAAGCTAGAAGGCACCAATGACACAATGAAGAAAATGAATGATAATAGTGAGAAATCATTTGGACAACGCTTTCAAGGTGTATTACGTTCTACAGGTACAGCATTAGAGCCTTTAGGTAACTCGTTATTAGATTTAGCAGAAAAAGCACTTCCACATGTTGAAAAAGGTATAGCAACTGTTACAAAATGGTTTGATGGCATGAGTGAAAAAGGAAAGTTAGTGACTCTTGCTATTGGCGGTATTGGTATAGGAACGGGGCCTGTAATAATGGCATTAAGTTTATTTTTAAAACCGTTACGTATCGTTTTTAACTTATTTGATAAGATTCCAAACAAAGGTACGAAAGTGAAAAATACTTTTACAGGTATTAAAAATGTTATTGGTAAAGTAACACCATCTCTTGATACTCTTAAAAAGATTGCCAGTGCAACAGGGAAGATATTTAAAGGTACATTATCCATTGGAACAAAAGCAATTATTGGTGGATTTAACTTATTATCAAAAGGCTTTTGGGGAGTTATCAAAGTAGGTAAAATACTAGCTCCATTTTTACGCATTGGACTAGGAACAGCTTTACGAGTATTAACGGGACCGATTGGATTGGTTATCACAGGTATTTCTTTACTATCAGCTGGCTTTAAATATGCATACAGGCATAGTGATGCTTTTCGCAAAAAGGTAGACACAATGAAAAATGGTATTGTAAAAGTTTGGCATGTACTTAAAAAGTTAGGTGTTAAAGGCACTATTAAATTAATGTGGTCATATGTTACGAAGAAGTTTAGTGATGGTTATAAGATTATTAAAGATAAAGCTGGAAATATTAAGACCAAAGTAACGAATATATTTAAAAGTATGGGCGATAGTGTTTCTAAAAAAGTGTCTAGTATGATTAAAAGTGTGAAAAATATGCCAAATAAAATGGCTAATGGTATTTCCAAAGGTTCGAGTGCGATGAAATCAGGTGCAAAGAAAATGTTAAACGGCATGATTTCAGGCGTCGAATGGGGTGTTAATAAAGTAGGTAGTGGCATCAACTGGGTACTAAAAAGAGTAGGTGCTGAAACGAGAATACCAAAATTAAAGCTTGCTAGATACGAAAAAGGTACAGACGGACATCCAGGCGGATTAGCAATGGTTAATGATGCAAAAGGCAAAAATTATCGTGAATTAGTGTCTATGCCAAATGGACAAGCATTTATCCCACAAGAACGCAATGTCGTGATGAATCTACCAAAAGGAGCACAGGTTTTAAATGCTGAAGATACAAAGAAACTCGGTTTAATTCCTCGATATGCTAATGGTATTGGAAAGCTATGGTCTAATGCCAAATCTTTAGCTTCTAGTGCTTTTAATAAAGTTAAAGACTGGGGTACATCAATATGGGAATGGGTTGACAGTAAAACAAATATCTCTAAACTTTTGAAAAATAAAATTGGAAATTTAATCCCTGCTCAATTTACAACAGGCATCACTCCTACCTTGATTAAAGGGATAGTCAATACTGTAGTGGATAAAGCTTCTGGCTGGCTATTTGACAAGTCTAGTGATATGGGTGGAAACATTAAATATAAGTCATCGGCTGGTGTTAATCAGTGGAAAGGTATAGCAACAAAAGCATTAAAAATGACTGGTCAATATAGCGCTCTTAATCTTAGTAGGTTATTAATGCAAATGTCCACAGAATCGGGTGGTAATCCAAAGGCGATAAATCTATGGGATATTAATGCGTTAAAAGGTACTCCATCGAAAGGATTAATGCAAGTTATCGATCCAACCTTCAAAGCTTATGCATTACCAGGGCATAATAAAAATATTTATGATCCATTGTCAAACATTCTTGCAGCTATTCGATACTCATTAAGTCGATACGGTTCGCTTACTTCTGCTTGGCGAGGAGTTGGATATGCGGACGGTGGTATTATCACAAAACAGCATCTAGCAATGGTTGGTGAAGGCAATAAACCAGAAGCTATTATTCCGCTGGATGTAAGCAAACGCAGTAGAGCATTACAATTACTAGCACAAGTTGCGAATCGCTTTATAGGTGATTCTCATACTACACAAACAAATACAAATGATAAACAAATAGAAATATTAGCTAAACAAAATCAATCTATCATTCATCTATTATCAGCTATTCTAGCAAAGGATAATAATACATATTTAGACGGAAAACAATTGAAAAAAAGTATGGATAACTTAACGAAAAAAGAGAATATGAATTATAAATTGGCTCGTGGACTTACTTAGTTCATGAGCTTTTAAATTCTAATAGAAATATCAATTTAATGCTGAAAAATTCACAAATATTTACATGGCATTTAATCATTATGAGTTTTTCAACTGTATGAAAGGAAGTTTATATGAAAGAAATCACTTTTACCTATGGTGGATTCAATAGTTCTGATGATTTAAATTTAGTTGTTGAAGAAATCAAAAGAGGAATCTTAGGGGATATTTCAGAAATTGCACAAGAAGTACCAGCAATGGTTGGTAACATCTACAATGGTACTTCTCATGGTGCTAAAAAAATAGATATTGATTGTGTAATGAAAGCTGAAACTGAAGAAGAACGTGCTGAAATGATTCATGAATTAGGTAATTTATTTTTTGATGATTCTAATGATGAATTCGATTTAATTCTTTCTGATGAACCACAATATGCTTATCATGCACATGTTGCGGCCATTTCAACACCTGAGCGTATTTCAAATACTTCAAGTTATTCTTCATTTACTATAACTTTTACATGTTCTAAGCCTTTTGCCTATGGTGAACAACAAAGTGAAACCATTACTGAAGATGTTTATGAATTAACACCTGATGGAGAAGCACCAACATATCCAGTATTTACAATAATTCCAAATACAGATGTTACAAATATTGCTATTTCAGATGATAGTGGTTCATACGTTTTTTTAGGGCAAGATGAAAATACTGAATCTCAAACAACGATAGTAAATAAAGAACCACAAATTTTAAATGACGCATGTAACACATTAGACACTTGGACAAAATTAACGCAAGAAACTATGACATTTTCAACTGAAAATGTTTATATTTCTTCTGTTGCAGATATGCGTTCAACAGCAAATTCTTTAAGAATTGGTCAAAAAGATGGAAAAGATTATTTTGGTGGTAATGTTTCAAAACAATGGCATGGTGCAGCACGAAGACAAATGGTTACACAAGCTTGTGATGATTATAGAGTTCGTGTAAGACTTTACAACATTGAACATACTTTTCGTGCAAAAAATAAAATTGAAGTATATCTTTTAGCAACTGATGGTACACGAATTGGAAAAATGATGTTAAAAGATAATGATAATACACGTGAAGTCATGATTGCTTGTGATGTTGGTTATAACAGTGATAACCGTAAAGAAATTTATGCTTCAACTGGTGCTGTATTATCAAAATACAAAACTACTTCTTCAGCAACGAAGACAGTAAAAGTTAAAGTTGGTACAAAAACAGTGACAAAAACAGTGAACAAGAAAAAGACAAAAGTTACTGAAAATGTTTATAAAACATTGAAACTAGATTCAGATTTTCATCAATCAACTTATACAGATTTTTATGGTTGGCTTCAATTGGAAAAAGTAGGGAATAAATATACTTTCTCATTTATGAAATTAAATGAAAATGGTTCAAATGCTTGGTCAAAAACAAAGAATTATACTTATACAGATACTAAAGGATATTCAAATAAACAATTAGGCGGTATTGCTTTTGTAATCAGTAAATATGACATTACTGAAGATTTAAATGGCATTGATTATACACCTAATACTATGGCTTTATGTGATGTTAAAGTATGGAACTTAATAGATGGCGGTAATAAAGCTAATAATGAACCTGAAATTGTGGCTTATGCTGGTGAAGAAATAAAAATTGATTCTGAAGATGGTCGTGTTTATCGAAATGGTGTTCCATACATGAACAATTTTTATATTGGTTCAACATTTTTTAAAGTTATTGGTGGTACGTCAAAAGTATTTTCATTTTCTCCTTCTCCTGATGAAGCTGAGATAAAAGTTGATTATGTGCCAACAAAATATTGATTGGGGGTTATGAAATATATGTATTATATTTTAGATACTAATTTAAAAGTTGCTGGAATTCTTTCTTTAGAAGGTTCAGCAACTCCTTTTTATAATGATTTAATTACTCGAAAAATCGCTGAGGATTCTCAAAAAATTTGGTCAGATACATTAGAAATCAATGTCCCATATGGTACGAATGAAGTTGATTTAATTGAAATTGGTAATCATATTCTAGCTCCTTCAGATGATAATTCAAAATGGTTTATTTATCGTATTGATGATATTGAGGATGAACTTGTTGCTGGTGGAATTCATACAAGAAAAGCTTCATGCTATAATTTAGCAATTTGGGATTTTTATCATACGCAAGTTGCAGCAAAAGCTTTTACTGGTTCACTTGTAAGTGACATCATTTTATATGCCTTACAAGGCACTTCATGGCGTTTAAATGATTTAGATTCATATTTTAATGGAGAAAAGTCTTTTGAGGTTTCTGATGGTACTGTACAAGCTGCAATTGATTCAATTATTCAAATTTTTGAATGTGAAGTTGAAGCATATGTTGTATTAGAGAATGGTTATATTGTTGACAAAATTATTAATTTTGTTGAAAAACTTGGTGATGAAAATAAAGATTTTCGCTTTGAATATAGTAGAAATTTAGTTGGTGTTACTCGCAAAAAATCAGATTTAGAATTATATACAAAATTATATATTTATGGTGGTACTAATTCAAAGAGCGAAAGAGTAACAATTGCTTCAGTTAATAATGGACAAACATTTTTACTAGATAATGAAGCGAATGATTTATATAACGCTGGTAATAAGTATCTTGAAGGCGCTGTTACACGTGAAAGTATTTTAAATCCTTCAGGCCTTTTGACTTGGGGGAAAAACAATTAGAATTTTATAATCATCCTCATTATGAATATACTGTTGACGTAGCTTTAATTGATGAAGATATTGAACTTGGTGACAGTGCTTATATTATTGATACAGAAATGTCACCTGAATTATATCTTGAAGCACGTGCAATAGAAGTACAAATTTCACAATCTGATTATATAGCTAATAAAGTTGTTTTTGGCGACTTTATAGAAATAGACGTAGTAAAGCCTTCTTCAATCTGGGCACTTGAATCATTGGCTTCACAGGCTTTAGAAAAAGCGAATGCGGCTTCATCTTGGAAAGTTGAATTATTCACACCTGAGGGAACAGATTTTGAAAATATGACTGATAAAAAATCAATTATCGCACGTGTTTATGATGGCATGACAAACATTACTTATGACTTAGAACAAGCTTCTTTTGTATGGCAAATGACAGATGTTAATGGTGTTCATAACGAAGAATGGGAAAATGCACATATCGGTATTGGAAATGTTATTGAAGTTGGTCAAGAAGTAGCTGGCTATACAATTACTTGTTCCGTTGATACTGTAACAGCAGAAACACCTTTATTCTTTGCATTAGAACAAGACTTTTTTTTCTTTAGTAAATTAGAAAATAATAATTCAAACACTGAAGATTTAAATGTGAAAGTTGTTCAATATGCAGTTGTTGAACCAGTAAATCAAAATATTTATTGGTCACAAATTTATGAAGGTTCTAAATTAACCGCTGCCGACATTGCTAAAGGTGAAAGCTACTCTATTACTCGCACTGGAATGAACGGTTTAATAATTGACCGTATGGAAATTAAAAACGGTGGTCATGGTTCACACTTTGCCCTAAATATTGAAAATAATAAGGTTATGGTTTACGCACAAATAAAAGACGTTGATAACGATACTGCTTATGCTTGTAAATTCCCCTATCGAGCTGAAACAATGATTGATATTAATGATGTATCTGTTGTGAAACTTGCTGAAACAATGGCACGTGTTAACGCTGATTTTAAAAACAATTATTATTTATTTGTAGATGGTTCAGCAGATTCAATAAGATTTAGAATCAATACAAAAGAACAAATTGAAAATGAAGGAAGATTACTTTCAAAATATATTCTTAATGCTTCAGATTTTTTAGTTCAAGAAAACCAAATTTATCAATCTAGTACATTAGATTTTCCTTATTTATATGTAACTTTTGGCGGTACTAATGGAACTGCAAATAATGGTGATACACCAGTATTATATTGTATTGATGTAAGAAGTTCTTCAGTGGTATATCAAATAAATTATACATTTACAACGGATGCAATCGTTCCTGAAGATGACCATCATGAAGCCGAAACAATAAGTTGTTATTATGATTTAAATGGTCAAAAATGGCTTGTACAAGGTTTTGCATTTACAAATGATGATGAAGCATTATTAAGACGAAATAACTGTTTATATAGAGTAAGAGAAACATTTAGAACTTAATTAAAATTTAGCCTGTCTTTTTACAAAGGTAGGTTTTTTGCCTATAACTACACTAAAATTTCAAAGGAGATAAAAAATTTATGATAGCCGCAAAAAATCAAATATCATTTACACAAAATGGTATTATAAATAAACAAAATTCTAATGATATTCAAAAGGCTAATAAACTATTAGATGATTTAAATAATGATGGAATGATTACACCTTTTGAAAAGCAACAATTAGATAATGAGTTTCAAAATTTAGTACCTGAACACGATTCTTTAGTTGAACAATGTACAAATTATTCATTAACAACTGAACAGGATTTTATTGATTTTAAAACAGCCTATTTTACATTGAATGACCTTCTTTACAAAAATACTGATGCACCTTTGAAAGATATGTCTACAACTTCAGAAATTGATCTATCAACTATTAGAAATGCTTTTATCACTTATTATTCAAAACGTGATATTGTAAATTCTTTAATCAATACAACTATTGATAATAAGGCTGCCAGTGCTGCGACTGATGCTGAAAATGCTGTAAATACTGCTGAAAATGCCAATAATAAAGCAACTAATGCTTTGACTACTGCAACATCTAAAACAACCGTTTTCACACAACAAGCGCAACCCACTCCTTTAGCAACTGGTGATATTTGGTACAAAATAGATAGTAATAATAAAATAATCGCTGTTTATATTTGGTCTAATACAGGATGGATAGAAAAGAAATTTGATTATAATACTCTTTCCGTTGGTAAATTATCAGCTCTATCTACTGATTTAGGCTCTGTTACAGCTGGTTCTATCAATATTAATGATAATTTTGTTGTTGGATCTGATGGAACTATTCAAGCTAAAAAAGGTAATTTTTCAGGTGATATTACATCAAAACTTGTTACTGTTGGGTCTGAAAATGCTAATGATTATAAAGAAACAATTAATGCTGGATATTTTCCTTATTTAATGAAATTTAGAAATCCAACACCTGATTTTGAAACAGGTAATTACATTTATGATGAAAATTCATTTGCTGTTGCAAGCGAAGGAAATGTATTTAGTATAATGAAGGTTATTGAAAAAGACGGCAATTTAGAAAATGCAGACCCCGCACGTGATGGTACTGGATTGTTTAATACAAATATGAGTTTTCAAACACCTATTTTAATGGTTACTGATAATATGCAATTTGGCTCTAACTTTGTTGGCCGTATCTGTGAAGCACAAGACAATGATAGTGCTAAAACATATAGAGGTTATATTCAACACGACAATGGTGTAAAAATTACAAAATATCAATCTAATGCACTAGCGCCCTTATTTGCAAATTCATTATTTTTAGGCAGTGACCGCCAACAAGTTCCAATTATAACAACTGGTAAAGTTACTATTTCACCAACGGCAAATACACCAACATCAAAAAATATTTCTTTTGGTCATACTTATTCTTCTGCTCCTGTTGTAATGGTGACTGCACAAACAACAGTTCCGGGGACAACTGTTACTGGTTGTGGTGCTTCAAATATTGCCGTTGATGCATGTGATATTTTTGTTACCCGTACTAATTCAACAAATACTGTTTTAATGTGGGTTGCGATTGGAATTTAAAAAACTATTACGAATGAAAATTATGTAGCTTAATGGAACAGAATCGAAAAACGTGGTCAATTGAGTAGCACCATTTTTATGTTTTTTATGTAAATTTTAACTATTGATACCGATATAAATATATAAATTTTTATTGATTGAGGGTGATTCAGTGGCTGATTTTTTGAAATTACTAGAGAACTATAAATGGAGTGTTTTAATAGTAGGTTTTTTATTGTTTATTATTAAGAATTGGATTGAAAACTCAGATAACAATCCATTGGAGAAAATATTAAATTCTAAGTTAATTAACTTTTATAACCAATTATTTATTTTTATCGTAGCTTACGTTACATTTCTCATAGTTTTGATTATTAATCCTTCAAAAGAAATGGCTCAACATCTTTCAGAAAAAATATTTATAATTGCCCTTCTTATTACTGTTTTTGTAATTTCCCTTGCATGGTTTCTTATTGTAAGAGTTATTGTTTATTTTCTAATTCCTAAATACGATTATTATATATTGTTTGCTGACAGTGTTTTAGAAGAAAAATTAGAGTGGAAATTAATTAAAAATAGTGGCAAAAGAGGATACATGATTAAAAATAGAAACGGTGTTATTGATTTTATTAAAGATATTTCAGAGGTTAAATTTAAAGAAGTAAAAAGGATTAAGAAGAAAATGGGGATAAAAAAGGATGGATCAAGTGATAATATGACTATAGATAAAAATTTAGATCCTATGAAAAGATTAGAGTACAATCATTATGCAATAGATAAGTCGCTAGAAAGGTTAAAGGATGCATTAAGCAGAGCGATAGAAAAAGAACTATACTTAGAGATAGGCAACTTATTGTTATGGGTGCTCACTACGGATGAATGGCATTGTAAGAATAATACACCTGGATACACTGATAGAAAAAAAGTTGATTCAAAAGGAATACTATTATTTGGTTTAAGACATGCTTATAATCTGATAAAACACGATATGAAATGTATTCAGTTGCATAGAAATCATTTTGAATCAAAATTAACTTTTCCTTTAGAAATACCTGAAGAAGGTATCGAATTAGGTTCTATTCAAGTTCTTTGGGAAGAAAATAAAGAATTTAAAGGGTATGATAATCAAAAAAAGATATATTTGGAACAAATGAACGGAAAGTATGTATTGCTTGCATTTGAAGAAGCGATTCAATTTCTTCAGAACGAAAAGCAATATTATTTAAAATAATAGAATGAGTTCTTAATCTTTGTATGCATTTTTTAGCAGGAAATATTTCCTTTCTGTCGAAAATAGTAGATAAATCTCTTAGATATTTTCTAAGCATAGATTAATAAATATTAGAGGATGCCTTGTATAGGTGTCCTTTTTATTATGCAATTTTAAAAGGTGTTACAGAGCATAACACGTCAAATTAGCGTTTTAAGAAGAAGGTGAATAAATGGAAAAATTAGCATGGATATGGGCATTAACACTCACAGGATTGACATGGCTGATAGGCGATTGGAATATTAGTTTATCAATTTTAGTTGTGTTAATGACCTTTGATTTTATAACTGGAATAGCGAAAGGTTGGATTACTGGTAAAGTATCTAGTCGTATAGGCTTTAAAGGTGTTCTACGCAAATGTATGTATTTTGTGGCGTTAATCGTTGCCAATATGCTGGATTTATTAGTAGGTGGAGTACCAGTGTTTAGAACGATGGTAGCTTATTATTTAATAGCTATAGAGGGAATTAGTGTGTTAGAAAACCTTGAAACTATGAATGTACCTCTACCACAGGCAATTAAAGAGAAATTTATAAACATAAGAGATGAGAATGATCAAAAGTAATGTAATACATATTATAAATTCTAAAGGGGGCTATACGCCCTCCTTTTTATATTCAAGAAAGGAAATGATATATAATGACAATGAAATTATCTGATAATGGCGCTAACTTTATCGCTTCACATGAAGGTGGATTTAAATTAACATGGTACAAGCTAAATGATGGGGTTATGACTGTTGGGGCAGGACATACCATCTCATTATCTGAAGCTAAGAAAAAAGGTATTACTGTAGGAACTAAAATTACGAAAACACAAGCAATTAAATGGTTTGAAGAAGACTGTGCTGGATTCGTAAATGGTACAAACAAATTACTTCAACAATTCGGATTTAAAGTGAATCAAAATCAATTTGATGCATTAGTTTCCTATGCTTATAATCGTGGTCTTGGATCATCTACATATGATAATGGATTGTATCAACTATTACATCATTCAAAGAGTGTTAGTGCTATTTCTAATAACTTTTTAGTGTATTGGGGTACAAATACTACTTATAAAAAAGGCTTGTTGAATAGGCGTACGGCTGAAAAGAAATTATTTGATACACCTGTAACAACTAAGACTTCAAGTTCAACAACAAGTAAATCATCAAGCACTACAAGCTATAAATATACAAAAAATAGAAATACAGTTTCTTTAATTGACTTTATGACATCAAATGGATTAAATTCATCATTTAGCAATCGTGCAAGTTTAGCTAAAAAATATAGTATTTCTAACTATAAAGGCACATCTGGTCAAAATACAACGTTATTAAGTAAATTGAAAGCTGTAAAGGTTACTTCTAGTTCATCGCAATATTACACATCTAATCCTGGTAAAGTGAAATTGTTAACGACTTGCAATTTATATAAATCAGTTGAATTTACGAATAAGAATAAAACTGGCATGTATTATCCTAAAAATACGATATTCACTATTACAGGAATTAAAAAGTCTAAAGCAGGTACTCCAAGACTTCAAACAAAATCAGGATATTATCTTAGTGCCAATAAGAAATATGTAAGGAAAATCTGAATTGATTCAATAAAAAATTTAGCAGAATCCGATTTTGGATTATTTAAGTTAAATTAATATAATTAAAGAGTGTGGAAATAAAGGGACTTGGCTTTAATAAAATCCTTTTATTTGGAAAGTTGGTTTATTTTTAAAACAAAATATGTTACTTTTAAATAGTAATATAATGTATCTATTAGGAAAATTTCTGTATAAAGATCATCAGATCAAAGATACCCCATTTATGGTGCGTAAATATATCATTAGATTGATTTTTGCATTTTATATAAATAATATTCATATTTACTAAAAAAACAATATTAACCCATTTGTTGTATTTATAAACAAAATATGCTATTATTATTAATAATAATACAGAAAGAAGTGTTTTTATGAAGAAAATCTTAATGTCGTTATGTTTATTAACAGTTTTTTGTCTTATTGGGGCAACCAAAAGTGATGTTTCGTATGCCAAGGAAGTTTCAAAGGAAAAGAGCATTGAAGATTCTTATAAAGATGCCATAAATGGTGTTTCAGACTTGGAAACAGTAAAGCCTGATTTAAGTTTTTCAGAAAATAAAATAGCTGAATATACGATAAACTCTTCATTGCCTGAACCTAAAGTAGCTGAATATGAAACAGCACAAATTTTAGATGAAGAAGAAGTTGATGGAGTTGAAGAACAAACTGTAATGGTCACAAAATTTCAAAATATACTTCTAGATGATGCTTCTCATAGTGATGCTATCACAACATTATCTACTATAGATCAGGGAACAAGCAAATGGGACAAATCATATAGTGTACAAGCCTATAGTAGATTCTATTACAAAACAAAAGTTGTTAGTGGAACAACTAGAGGTAAGGTTACAAAAGTTACAGGTGGATGGAAAATTGAGGATAGAACTGTAAGTTTATCAAAAAGAAAAGTTGTAATTGGTACTAGTGGTTTCCCTTCTTTAACACAAAGTAAGACATATACACCTTCCTCAAATACTTTTAGCTATAATGCTCCTTCTTCATGGGGATATGTATCATTGGAAGTGGGGCATAATATGGGCGTAAACACGCAAGTAACTTTGAAACATGGTAGTGGTTCTACTTGGACATTAAAATTATCTAATAATCATTCGGGAAATCTTTAATTAAAAGGTCAATTGTAAGGAGATGTTTTTATTAGATATTTAGTAATTATAGGAATTATTTGTATTGTCATTTCAGGATTAAGCATTGGAGCATGGACTTCAGGATCTGAGCAAAGAGCAAATTTTTTCTCTGAAACAAAAGAATATAGAAATAGTCGAGAAAAAGTAGGCTTATACTTTGGAGCAATAGGTGTTATTTTGCTTATTATTGCAGCTTTAATGTGGTATTTATAATAGTTGCTGGCTTCTATAAAAGCTTCGAATAAAGGATAAACTAATGAATGGGTTAGCCAATATGGTTAACTCTTCATTTTGTTACATAGCATTATTGTACAGAATTATAAAAACTAGTTTTCTATTTATTCCCTTGCAATATATTGTTATAATAGATATAAATAACTATGAAAAGGGAAATAATATGAAGAAATTAATTTCCATTCTACTATCGATGATATTATTTGTTTCAGTATTAAGTATTGGTAGAGATGAAGTACATGCAAAAACTGTAAAAGCACCTAGTAAATTTGAAACATCTTCAGAAGAATATTCAAATACTTTAACATGGAATAAAGTAAAAGGTGTAACTGGATACGTATTATATTTAAAAAATGACGATGGTAAGTTTGTAAAAGAATACACCACTAAGCATAATTCAATAATACATTCTAATTTAGAACCAGATACAGAATATTCTTATAAAGTAAAAAGTTATATAAAAAAGAAAAATAAAACGACTTACAGTAAGTATTCAAAAACTATTACTATAAGAACTCAAGTAAAGACTGAACAAAATCTATATACATTTATGACTACTGAAGCAAGAAGTAATGTAAAAAGTGTAGGAATTTTTATAAAGAATAAGAGTAGTAAAAAGATAGAAATTCAAGAAACTGGATATTTAGTAGATAGTGATTATTCAAGTTTTACTAGAAGTCTAACATTAGTAAAAATAATAGATGATAAAATAACTTATCCTAAATCAATAATTATAGAACCAGATAAGTCAGAGATGGTTTTATTCAAAGTTAAAGGTGATCCTACATGGTATGATAAAGATAGTACTATGGTATTTGATTATAATTATTCTGGAAAATTATTTAGACATTTCGCAAATACTTTTGAAAATTCATTATATATAGAAACTGAAATTCAACAATAATTAACATTTTCAGCATGTCACTAATGTGATGTGCTTTTATTATCCTTTATAAGGATAAGGAAAGGCGAATGTAAATGTTAAATATTGAACGTGCGAAAATGGAAGTTAAGAGAATCGCTATTACAGATGATGAAAAAACCACACATACAATTAGTATGAACGGTTCTTAGAATAAACCACTACCCTAATTTGATTGATAACGTATAAAAAGCTAGGACTCGTAACTTTTTACGACAGCACATTTATGTACCGTCCTATTTACGACAAAGCAATTTTGCGCTCACTTAATTTTATAGTTGCTCTAATTGACCGCAAGTGGGGAAAGATGAATACTACACTATGAATCCTAAGAAGGTTAAATTGCTTAAAAGTTGCAACTTATACACTTCTGTAGAGTTTAATGATCATACTAAATCAGGGATAGCATATCCAGAAGGTACAGTATTCACTATTGTAAAAACAGGTAAATCAAAGGCAGGTACAACTAGATTAAAAGTTGCTAGTGGATATTGGATTAGTGCTAATAAGTCGTATGTGAAGAAAGTGTAATATTTCAACAGGTATGATAATGGTAATAATTAAAAACTATATTATATAGTGTTATATATTATTAATATTAATTATCAAATGCACTATTAAGTTTATAATTATTACCAAAAACGTACCTGTTCAGATACTATTATTTAATCATATTAGAACCAAAATCAAATCCGACAGAATGTCGTATTTCAGAAATACAGATATAATTGACTTGGCATTTAATCAACATATTTATTTTAATTTTAGATTTAATGATAATTATTGTGAATTTTAAGTTTTTTATCTTGTTGAATATTAAAAAGATGGATAGGAGATGAAAAATATTGAAGATTGATTCTAATAAGTTATTCAAACTATTAAAAAAGGAGCACTTCCAGCTCCTAAAAAATTATTTGTTTAATATAAGTTTTTATGCCTTATTTAAAGCATTTATTATGCTTTCTTGTGTAAAACTTTTTGCCCATGAAGCTCCAGAATTTAGTATTGCAGACGGAGATTCATTTGAATTATCTAATTTTACTGCAATCAATTTTTTTCCTAATTCTTTTCCTTTGTTTATTTCCCAATTTATCCAATTTTTATCACCTATTTCAATACTTCTTGGGTGCTTATCGTTGGCATGTTTCCCTATTATAACTAATAAATAAGTTGCTGAATTAATTTTTTGGGTTAATACCGCTTTCACTCTACTATAATCATCACTGTTTATCTCACTGGGGGTTAAATCATTAAAGGAAAATTCAAAATCAGTGTTTTTATCCCATGCAGATAACAAATTTTTATAATGTTTATCATTTTCATAGTCAAAACTTATGCATACCTTTTTCTTTGCCATATTATTTATTACCTCCTCATTAGCTTCTGTTTCTTCTTTGTACAATTTTATATAAACAAATAATTTTTTTACATTTTCATTTAGAAGTTTAACATTTCCAATATCTCTATAAACAAATAACAGATACAGTATAGTACATAATATAATTAAAAGACTAAGTAATACATTTATGATTGAAACAAAATCTAATCCATTTTTCAAAATTGAAAAAACTTTTATACCCATTGCAAATATTATTCCTATAGGTAGTAAGAAATAATAGATTCTGTGTATTAAAGCGGATAAAAGAGGATATTCCTCTAAATAAGAATAACCCTCTCTGGTTATCAATTTACTTCCACTGAAAGTATTTAAACTATTTTCTAGAGTATGTATATATTTATACTGTCTTTCAATATTCATACATATTTGAAAATATTTAATTGCAAAATTGAGTAAAAGTAATAATAAGGCAGTAATCAAAATATTATAATTTATATTTAATTCAAATCCTACTTTTTTTTCAACCCATTTATTAGCAAGTAAAACGGAATCTAATGGTTTTAATTCTACTAAGAAATAGCTTATCAACAATAAAAATATATAGAGAGTTACCCTGTCCCTTTTGATTAAGTCACTTTTGAGATAAGATATAGTTTCTTTATAGTGATCATAAAGGGTTGAAAATTTTAGTTCGTTTTCTATAATGTTACTCAGTCCATTCATAAATTCTTTGAAACACATTATAAATATAGTTATTTATTACTATTATACCATGATAAATGATTATTTGATAATAAAAGTAAAAATAAAGTTAAGTAAGTTCAGAAGTGAAAAAGTATCTCACTATTAGAATCTTATTTTATACCATCAGTTTTTGAATACTTTTTTACTGAATTAATTAATGTACTTTAATATCATATAATTACTATTTATATCCTATTTTTCTAATGTTATCATTTATTTAAAAGAGAAATGGGAGTGTGATATTATTTATGAATAAGTCTATATTACTTCTTTTATTATTATTTTCACTTATTTTAACCTCTTGTAATGAAAGCGATACAGTTAGAACATCGGAGGCAAGTAATAACCAAGAAATAAATGATTCAACAGAAATTAAAAAGTTAGAAAAATTATTAAATCAAAGAGAATATAAAGAATTGTTATCTGAATTAAATAATTTTGAAGATACAGATAATAAAAAAGTTAAGAAATTGAGTGCAGATTTCTTGAGTGAATTAATAAAAATGGATAATTATTCTTTTTTATATGAAAATCGTGACACTATTGAAAATTCAATGGCTTTTGGAGATAAATCAAAAAAGGATTTGAAAAATTTTTTAGAAGATAAAAAAGAAGAATTATTAGATAAAATGGAAAATTATATTTCTCAAAAAAATTATAATGATTTAGAAATCTTATATAAAAGTAATAATATAATAGAAGAAGATGCGGAAGGATCAACATTGTATCATTATGTCATATATCTTCAAAATGAAGAAAACTCAGAAAACCCATCTTATGAATTGGCGACTTTTGTTAATCCAAATTATAATGGAAGATTGAAAAACGATATTGTAAAAGCAATTACAGATGATAGTTATTATGCGAAGAGTGGAGTATTACCAATTGATAAAATGGAATGGGAATCAATTTATGAGCAACATCAAAGGGAAATTGAACAGGAGTTAGAAAATAGTAATAGAGTCGATCCAGCCATTGGTATGACTAATGAAGAAGTTTTAGAATCAACATGGGGTAAACCACAAGAGATAAATAAAACTACATCATCGTACGGAGTTAGTGAACAATGGGTATATCCTGATTATAAATATCTATATTTTGAAGATGGAATTTTAACAACAATTCAAGAATAATAGAGTAGCCAGTTTTGGCTACTTTTTTATTTGATTTATTTAAATTTTACGTCCATCTTTTAATATGAAATTTGCTTCATAAACAACATCTAAAGCATTTGCAATATCAATCAATTCTTTTTCGTTAAAATTATCACGCTTTAGCTTATTAGAAAGGTTTGGTTGAGATGTTCCAATTTTATCAGCTAAATCTGATATATTCATTTCCTTTTCAATCAATAACATTTTAATTTTCTTAGCCATACTCATATATTTCACCTATTTCACCTTTTTCTAATTATTGATATTATACACTTCCACATAATTATATGTAAATAAATTATCACTAAATAATTATAAATCACTTTACATTATCACTTTTTAGTTATATATTATCATTAATAGATGATTTTATAACGAAGGTGAGGTGATATAAATGGCATTTGAATATCTAAAACAGTACATAACCTTTCAATCAATTGACGAAATGGATCAAGAAGTGGACAAGCATATCCAAGTACACTATTACAATTTAACAGCTAGCGAACGTTCTATTTTATATAAAATTGCATCACATAGTCTTGATTATCCAGGAGCGTGTCATCTTAAAGCATCTACAATAGCTACCGCATTAGAGATTAGTACGAAAACAGTATATCGAGCCATCAAGAAATTGGAGTCATTAAGTATTATCAAAAAAGAAACTACAGTACGTGGAAAAGGTGGTCAAGGTGCAAACATATTTATAATTTTACCTTGTAATGTCCCACCGAAAATGTCTGAGCGTGAAGAATCTGACAATGTAACGGAGAGTAAGAATTGCGATAGGAATCTTGAAAGTCAACCATTACACTCTTTAAAAAAACAAGCACTAACAAATAATAATATAGACGATAAGGGGAATCTGATTGAACAATATGGAAATAAGTATCAGCAATTGTTGTATGAGTTCATTCGTATGATGCCATTTAGAGATAGTGTATTGAACTCAGCTTACGAAATATCACTAGCTATTCAAATGACTTCTAATGAAGATTTTATAGTGGCAAAAGATACGATCAAGAAAGTAGCATTAGATTTACTATCTCATTTGCGTATAATTTCAAGCGTGAGGTCATTGATAGAAGGTGCTTATAATAAAGCTATAGAAAGACGTGACAGACATTTGAACCTTATAAGGTATAATTGGCTATCTACTAAACAAAAAGACTCTAGCGAATTGGATCTAAGTGAAAATAAGCCACCATTTGATATATGTAAATATGATTGGTTGAATACATGAAAATAACGAGTACAGAAATGTACCCGTTACTCAAAATGTTACTCATGCCGTAGTAAAACCTTATAAAATCAACTCCATTGATAAGAGTTCGATTCTCTTAGTCGGCATATTGTAGCAAAAGCAAGTTTTATAAACAATGTTTTAATTCCTTATAGATGCTGATATATAAGCATCTATAAGGAATTTTTATTTTTGGCGTTATTATTAGTTCTCGCGACTTTTTTATCACCACTGCACATTTACTACACAAGTTACACATCCACTTGATCATTTGGGGAAGAATCGGCAACATCTAGACTTGATGAAAGTTATGCTACAACTAATGTTACGAACCTTATCTGAATTCAATTGGCACATTATAACAACATTTAAACACTATTAAGGATTACTCAACAATCTGGCTGTTTGTTGAATAGGCAGGGATGGAGAGAACCATTTCTTCATAAATAAATTTTTGTATATGCCTCTTCATAAGCCATTTTCCATAATAACAGAGATATACTCTTGTCATTCATGGTTTTAATGCGACGGTAGTGACTAAAAAGAGACCATACTTAGTTAAGGAGGCCACCGAAAAAGTAAAAAAAGCTAATTTTTTATCATAAAAATCCGATATTACTACTTTGTTGAAGTGGAATTAGCGTAGACTCTTGTGGGAAAACGGACTAGACGAGACCCTGCAGGAAGCGAGCGGACGAGGAGGCTCGGCAGTTTGCCCACGGAAAGCGAAGCTAATTCCACTTCAATTAATATCATATATATACTATAAATTATTGTGTTACTACACTTTTTCAGTGGCCTCCTTAGTTGATCTCTTTAAGCTCCTGTTTTTATTTACATTTGATAATTTAATATTCATCTATTTTTATAAATTAGTTCTTTCGATTTATAATAAATGGTTGATGTTTTGAACATACATTGTAGAGATATTAGTCAAATAATTTGTTGATATTTTGTAACATTTGTCTAAAAGTTGAGTAAAATGTCCTAAAAAAGCTTCTGCATTAGTAAGAACTGCGATATAATTTATTTGTAGTAAATATATCCCATGGAATATACCATTTTAGTAGATCTACTTTTCTGTAGTAGGGGCATGACGATGCTCAAAGAGTAAAATGTTGAATTATATTTTGGGAGTGGATGAAGTTATGGTACATTGGTTAAGAACAAATAAATATGCATCTGTTGTTTTGTTATTGATTCGTCTGTATCTTGGATACAAGTGGCTTTTAGATGGTTTTTCAAAAGTGTGGGGAGATTCGAGTCCTTTTAATGCGGCAGGATATATGCAAAATGTTGTTAAAAATCCTGTGCTTGGCCCAGAAAAAGATGTTTTATATCCAGTGTTTAATGGATTTATCGAAAATATTGCATTGCCACATGCACAATTGTTTAGCTTTTTTGTGGCGTGGGGAGAATTTCTGATAGGGCTTGGATTAATATTTGGTGTTCTGACAACTGCGGCTACTTTCTTTGCGCTGTTTATGAATTTCATATATCTGTTCGCTGGTACAGTTTCAGTCAATCCACTTTATATTTTACTAGGATCTATTTTACTTTTCAGTGGATTCAATGCCGGTAAAATCGGCGGAGATTATTGGGTCATTCCATTCATTCGTCGCTTTGTAAAAGAGAAATTGCATTTGGGGAATCATTCAGGTTCATCACAACCATCAGCTAGTATAAAATGATGAACGAGTAAGTGTGAATATTAGTATTGAAAATCTATTATCGAATTAGATAGCATGTTAGGATGTTTGATCAAAACGGATTGATGCCAGTTTGTTGGTGTCAATCCGTTTAGTTTATTTAAATCATTATTCTTCCAATTAGGTCAATTAACTTTTGAGCATGTATGAAGTAAAAAAGGAGTGGCCACAATAGAACTATGATGATACTATTTTCAAATTTTGGAGGTATAGATGATGAAAATGACAGAACAAGCGGCCTCTTTTTTAAAAAAAGAAATGGCAGAAAAAAAGGAAGATACTTTACGATTTTATAATTTGGCTGGCTGCTGTCATCCAACATTGACAGCTGAGTTCGAGCCTGCAGAAGATGGAGACAAGATAGAAATTGTTGAACATATAAGGATTGCTATTGAACAAGCTGTTGTTGATGATTTGAAAGATGTAACGATTGGGATTGATGATAGTGGGGAAGAAGTAGAGCTTGTTTTAGATGGCTATGTTTTTCCGGATGCTTGTGATTGTGAGGAACATGATCATCAATAAAAATGAGAATTGAACATTTATTATGAAAATAAGTGCACAAACATATTCAGAGTATGACAAAACTATTGGATAAATTGAAAAACTTTTAGTGCCAAAATTATATAAAAAAAGTATGTTAATTAGGAAAAAATCAGGGTGAATATTTGGCTCCATCTTAAAGAATATTGTATTTTTAGCTTCATGTATATAAATTTTAGCTGCAGCTTGTTCGACTCCTCAAAAATGCATTATGGAATTAAATTTAATTATAATAAATTCTTATAAAAATATTAATTTATCATTCATTTACCTAATGATATTTGTGCTATAAAATTTCAGATGGGTTGATTAAGGTTAAGAAGAAACTGGAAAATGTATTTGACATAATCCTAAAAAATATATTTTTTAGTTCCATTTATGTAGATTGGAGCGGAGGGTTGCTCGACTCCCGCGGGAAAAGCGAGACAGCTGAGACCCTGCACGAGCGTAGCGAGGAAGCGGCTTAGCGCTCGCCCGCAGGAAAGCGAGCAAACCGCAGCGGAAATCAGCAAATCCTCTATATCAAAATGGATAAAATTGGATAATTAAAAATGTCTGATAAAAACAAATAAATTAGGCACTACCATGGTTGAACTTTTAAGTGTGAAAGAAAATCAAATTTTAGTAAAGGGTTTGGATGCGATTGATGGAACATCCATTATTGATATAAAACCTGTAATGAAAGAGTTTTTGCCAAAAGGAACAGTTATTCAACCAGAAGGGACTACCTCATTAATGAATGAAACAATATTGGCATAAAAAAGAAATACTTTAATTCGTTTTGAATGATATTCATTTTTTTGTCAAGAATAAGAAGAGATAATTCTTACAGAGGTGAAATCATGATTCAATTTGAATCCAGTATTGAAGGTAAAAAAGCAGAATTTGGGTACATTCGAGATAGTTTTGAACGTTTTGGTTGTAGTTTTTGCTCTAATTTTGAATATCATGAAGGAAAATTCGATTCCATTCTTCATCGGAAAGATGGCGAAACCATTTATCTACGGATGCCTTTTCGTGTTATAGATGGGGAATTAGATCATCATTCTGCCTATATTGAATTTGAAAGACCTTTTGTGATTAAGCATGTCGTGAATCTTGGATTAGATTACGATGAAAATTCATTGCTAACGGTTACTGGAGGACTTAGTCAGTTCCAAGAACCTATCGACAAAGATGGGGAAATTAAAGATAAAAATCAGTGGGTCCAAGCTGGAGAACAAAAAATTGATGAAATGCTGAATTCGTTGGAAACAGATTTAGTATCTTAAGACAGATTGATCCCTCATGAATAGGCAGCAAGTCCCCCGTATCGAGAATTCAGTAAAAGGTATAAGCGGGGGACAAAAGCTTGGGATGAAACCGCCATAAAGTGAAGTTTCACTTTAGGATGCGGCTATACATAAAAATGGCAAAAGGAAGATTGAATCATACGAAAAGTATTCGGAATAAGCCTATTAGCTACCAGTTTTTTCATCCAAATCTGCTTGTTCTTTAATACCTTTTCCTAAATATTTACCGTTGAAGGGATTAAAATATATTTCCATATATTTTCCTTTTTTTGTTTTTCCTTCAATGATGAAAACAGGCTCCTGCTCATCATTTCGTTGAATTTGAAAATGATAGTCATCAGAAGAAGATTTTTTAGAATGAATGGCTTTAAGACCATATTTTTTGATCGCCAAGTTGATCAATTTATCACTATCAACGCTTATATCTTGATTTTTAATGGGTTTGTCATCGGATGCATCTAATAGGATGTATTTTTTTAGTTTTCCATTTTCAATGATGACATTCATACGATATTGTGCATTTGGGAGACTGATCATGCTATTCCAATTTGGCTTCTTTCCTCCTTTACCACTTGTTTCTTTGTTATTGACACTAGAAATGCTGATTAGTTCAGGCGTGTGATCGTATGCTTTTCCTTGTTCAATGGAAAGCATAATGGCTTCACGTAAGGTAATATTTCTATTGGGCGTTGAATGGAAAGATTCAACTTCAAATTCAGTCATTGGTGCGATTCTGCTTTGAACTATATTTTGTTTTTCTATAAAAAATATTTTTTCTAGATTAATGGAGTACCAAAAGCAAAAAACAAGGATAAAAAAATAGATAAGCCGCAAATATTTCATACACAATTCTACCGTCCTTTTTCGAATCATGATCATTAAAATAATGGCTGATACTGTATCATATTATTCAATCCGTTGTTTTAGAAAGGTTAGTAAAGGGAAAATTTTAGATATTTCCTTGACGAGATAAATTTTTTGAATACCTCTTTTAAAATCTTTTCAAAATGTAACCTATTACATGATCCTCAAAACCAAGCTTTAAAAAGCCTGGTTTATAGCTTCTAATTCCTATAAATTGCAATTGTGTTACAAATTCATTTCAAAAACGTGGCGATATTTAACTCTTTTGTAATGATACTGACGCTAAATTCTCAATAGGATGTAGAACAACAAAATACAATCATTTATCCTATATGAACGACAGACAGTCCCTATTTTAAGACTCAAATAGATAGGTTGAGGATCAAGAAAGTCTTCATTGTATGAAGTTTCACTTTATCCCACTTTAACGGGCAGTAAGACCCCCATCTCAAGATTAGAGAGAAACGAAAAAGATAGATGGGAGGATCAACTGCCCGTAAAAGTCCGATTGGTTCGGGCCAACAAGATGTTGGTCCCTCAGGTGTTGCCACAGGACATGGCGCTTTTAACCTGAGTTCCTTTATTTTAGTGGGGGATGAAGAAAACCCCCACTGATGGAGTTTCACTTTATCAAATTGAAAACTACAAACATATCTCTTAAAATTTAGTCTTTGTGAAATAACCATGGGGATTAGTTCAAAAAAAGCTGGATCGCTAGTTAAAAGAAAATATGAAGAAGATTTTACTGAAAATGAATGAAAAATGAAAGGTGATGTTTAATGCTAAATAGGTTATTCAAAAAATTTTTCGTATTAAAAAGTTTTGTTGGTTTAAGTATTTTGATTTTTGTGCTATTGATAGGGACTGGTTGTTCGCAAAGTGACCAATTGGTAAAAGATCAGCTTGTTCAAGCAGATAAGGTCATTGTAGAAGAAAATGATAAAATTATAGATCAAAAAAGTGTAGATTCGATTGAACATGTTCTAACATCTGAATTTACAAGTCCAAAACTGAAGTATAACAAAATCATTCAAAACACCAAAAATTTTACGATAGTTGGTGGTGAAAAAGTTGTAAAGGCATCAAGTGGGAGTGAACTATATAAATACATTGAAGGTTTATATAAATCTTCCTTTACTGAAGCAGGATTTGAAAAATTTTTCATCAGTTCGGCTTTTAAATATACTCTTCAATCAAAAGATGTCCATATTAAAGTGAATGATATTTCAATTAAAAAGAATAAAGACGATGAACAAGGTTATGATTTTATCGTAAAAGTAAAATATCAAAAAAATGGTGGTACGGAAAAGGATTATAATGTTAAAGGAATCGTAACACTTCCTGAAAAAGGAAAGATTAGTGAAATCACATACTTAGATGATGGGGGATTAATGCAAAAGATCAAAAATAATAGCTAAAAAATATCGGACAGCCCATTCCTTTACATTTATTTTGCATGAATGGGCGATTAGATCCTCACATCAAGGCTACAGTAAAATTAGGACGATTAGTGTGAGATCTACTATCTTGTATAAGTTCGATTGGTTCAACTAACACCCAGTAGGGATGAAAAAGATCCTACTGGGTGAATTTTTGTAGAATTGAAAACCCCTTGCTATGCGAGGGGTTCTAAAAAGCTTTTAGCTATGGACAATAAAAAAACCCCGGTCGTACAATGGAGTGAGGTCTAGCCAACCGACTCTGTACGAAAGGGGATCCAAATGGATAATAAAAGTTTAGCACATACAACATGGAATTGTAAGTATCACATTGTTTTTGCACCAAAATATAGAAGACAAATTATATATGGAAAGATAAGAGCAGATGTAGGGAAAATATTACGCCAATTATGTGACAGAAAAGGCGTTGAAATAATAGAAGCAGAGGCTTGTCCTGACCATATTCATATGTTGGTAAGTATTCCACCAAAATTAAGTGTTTCATCCTTTATGGGATATTTAAAAGGAAAAAGTAGTTTAATGATTTTTGACCGACACGCAAACTTAAAATATAAGTATAGCAATCGGAAGTTTTGGTGTCGAGGATTCTATGTAGATACAGTAGGCCGGAATAGGAAAGTGATTCAAGAGTATATAAAAAATCAATTACAGGAAGATATTTTGGAGGATCAAATGACGATGAAAGAATTCATTGATCCTTTCACAGGTGAGGAAATAAAACCTAAAAAGAGGAAATAATAGAACCACTTTAGTGGTAGTGTGAGAACGGAGTGCGGTTGGCGGATCTTTCAGTATGTCTTTAGACATGGGCCAGTACCCCAGCGTTTCACGCGCAGAGCAAACCACCAGTTATACTGGTGGTTTTGATTACTTTATCAAAGAAATGAACTATTTTGTGATGTGAAATTGGATAATCAATGCATGTGTTAAAATATAAACCTAATTTGATTGATAAATGGTAAAATGAAAAGAACAGAAAGTTAGTTTCAACCATCGATTATACATAAAGGAGACCACAATGGACGTTTTATTGTTTGGAGGCAGTGAATTTGTAGGAAGAGCTTATTTAGAAAAACTTATAGCTGAAGGTTTTACAGTTGATTTGGTCACTAGGGGTATTAAGCCAATTACCACAAAAGGGTACCGACATCACTTTAAATGCAATAGAAGAGATGCAGTTGCTTTAGAAAAGCACTTGAAACACCATACATATGACTATATTTTTGATATTTCAGCGTATACAATCGAAGACATCAAGCCAATAGTAAAAATTATGGATCGTTCAAGATTAAAACGCTATTTTTTTATGAGCACTGGTGGAGTCTATATACCGTCTACAGCCATTTTATCTGAGGATGCTCAGATTGGTTTCAACCCAAATTGGGGAAACTATGGGACTGAGAAAAGAGATGTAGAACGACTATTATTGCAAGCGCACAAACAAGAAAATCTTCCTATTTTAATATTCAGACCTACCTATATCTATGGAGAGGGAAATAATTTATATCGAGAATCTTATTTTTTTCAAAGGATTGAGGATCAATTACCAATACCATATCCCGATACAGGAAATGGACAAACCCAATTTATCCATATTGACGATTTAGTGATGATTACGCTTCAAGCAATGACAAATGAGGCAACGAATGGAGAAGTCTTTAACATAACAAATCCTCACATATATACTTGGCATGAACTAATGCAGGTGCTTCAAGATGTGACAAGTACAGAAGTATCAACGATTCAAGTTTCACAAAAAGATTTAGATTTTTTAGGTATCACTAGTAAAGCGTTTTTTCCATTTCGAGATATTACGTATCTATTAGATACGCAAAAATTGCAGGATTTTGGATTATCTATACCCACTATTTCTTTAAAAGAAGGTTTAGAAAGAGCTTATAGATGGTTTGGTTATCAGGAATTTGAAAGAAAGTATCATCAGTTCCCGCAATTAGAGAAAGTGATGATGTACAAAACAAATTAGAATAAGAAACAAGTATTTTATGAAAATAGTAAACATCTTTGGCATAGCAAGAAAATTCATTTATAATAGTACCAATTGTTGTGAATAGAGAAATGAGGGCTTGTATGTTTCAACCATTGGAAAAAGGCGATACAGTTGGTGTGTTTTCTCCTTCTAAACCAGCTTCGGTGATGGCTTTCGAACGCTATGTCAGAGGAAAAGAAAGACTTCAATCGCTGGGCTTAAAAGTAAAAGAAGGAATACTAACAGGAAAAGAAGATCATTATAGATCGGGTACGCCAAAAGAGCGAGCAGAAGAATTGAACGCATTACTTCTTGATCAAGAAGTAAAGATGATTATGCCATCTATGGGGGGGACAAACGCGAATAGTATTCTACCCTATATCGATTATGAAGCGTTTAGAAAAAATCCGAAAATGATCGTTGGTTTATCTGATGTGACGGCTATCTTATTAGCCCTATACAGGAAAACTGGAATTCCTGTTTTCTACGGTCCTTCCGTTGCCTCTACTTTAGGTGAATTTCCTCCATTAATCGATGATACCATGCACTATTTTCAAGAGATGTTTATGGAAAAACAGAAAACACCTTATATTGTACCAATGCCTGAACAATGGTCTGATGAGAAAGTAAATTGGCTAGAGAAAACAATTGAAAAGAAATTGTATAGGAATAAGTGGATTTGTGTGCAAAAGGGGATTGCACAAGGTAGACTAGTAGGTGGGAATGTAAACACGATGTATGGCACGATCGGTACTGAATATTTCCCAATCATTGAAGAGGGAGATCTTCTATTAATAGAAGATACAACTAAAACAGCTGCAATTGTTGAAAAAAATTTTGCGATGTTAAAACTACATGGCATTTTGGACAAGGTTTCCGGTATTATATTGGGGAAGCATGAGCAATATGATGATTTAGGAACAGGTAGGAAGCCATACGAAATTTTATTGGAACAACTTGATGGACGAGATATACCTATTTTAGCGGATTTTGATTCATGTCATACACATCCCTTGCATTCAATGCCATTGGGGCGGCAAGTCGAACTGAATGCGACAGAAAAGAAAGTGATATTAGTGGAAAATTGGTTTTGATTGGGAGTGGTTTTATGTACATAGGTGGTCAAAAAGATTTACAAGCTTTAGATCAATATACAATTGAGACATTAGGTCTGCCAGGGACTATTTTAATGGAAAATGCGGGATCAGCAGTTGTGGAAACATTATTGAAACATTATGAAGATGTTGAAGCAAAAATTGTCGTGTTGGCCGGTGCAGGAAACAATGGTGGGGATGGCTTTGTCATTGCAAGAAAACTTTATGATCGCGGTTTAAATGTTGAGCTTTGCTTACTGGTTGATGAGGAAAAGCTGAAAGGTGATGCTTTAACACACTTTACCATTTATCGAAATCGTGAATTACCTTATGCCCACTTAACAACAGAAAATTTCGAGAAACTTCGTGAAAAACTAAAATGTGCTACGATTATTGTAGATGCCATGCTTGGAACAGGTACTCAGGGCATGCTGAAAGAACCTTATCGTTCCGTCATTCAACTGGTCAATGAGTCTACAGCATTCGTTCTGTCTGTGGATATTCCATCGGGTGTACAAGCAGATGATGGGCTTGTAGAAGAATTTGCGGTAAAAGCTGATCAAACAGTTACATTTGTGATGCCGAAGAAGGGCTTCTTTTTGCAGGATGGACCTAAATACATTGGTGATTGGAAAGTGGTTGATATTTCAGTTCCCCCATCATCAGTCAAAAAGTTAAAACTTGAATTACCTCATTTAATCACAGATAGTGATGTTTTTGCACAGCTACCAAAACGACCTTCCAATGGGCATAAAGGAACATTTGGTCATGGCTTAGTCATAGGTGGTTCAAAGCCATATGTTGGTGCACCTATTTATTCCGCAAAAGCAGCCTTTCATTCAGGGATTGGCTTGGTTTCTTTAGCAATACCGGAAAGTAATTACGAAATTGCTGCTGTCCAACTTCCAGAAGCTCTATTTTTACCTTTAAAAGCAGAAGACGGACATTTTACACCGACAGCTCTGCATCAGGTAGACTTATCAAAATATAAAGCTGTTGCTTTTGGACCTGGTATTAGTCGATTCGCTGGTGGCGAAGAGTTCGTCCAAGGATTATTCAAACAACTTGACCGTCAGACGATAATCTTTGATGCAGATGGTCTCTACTTTTTGAGGAATCAAATGCATTTAGTCAAGGATTATAATGGTTCTGTAATCATTACTCCACATCCAGGAGAAATGGCTACAATGCTTGATAAAACTGTAAAAGAAGTTGAAACAAATAGATTGGAAATCGCCCAGCAATTTGCTGGAAAATATCATGTCTATGTTTTATTAAAGGGACATCGCACAATCATTGTAACCCCTGAAGGAAAGACTTGGATCAACCCACTTGGTCATGATGCATTGAGTAAGGGAGGCAGCGGTGATGTTTTGACAGGTGTGATATTATCATTATTATGTCAAGGCGCAACTCCAGAACAAGCTTTAGTTTGTGCGACTTTTTTACATGCAATGGCCGCAGAGAGTAAAGCGGAGGAGCTATCTCATTATGGTGTGACACCCAATACTGTCATCGAGGAAATTCCCAAAATTCTAAACAAGATGTTATAAGATGATGATGGCAACAATATTCTGTGCTGTTTGCGAAATTTGAAGATTGTTGTCCTTGAAAGGAGAATGAGCTTGCGAAATTTAGCATGGTACATATCTTTGGCCATTACATTTTTCGGTTTTATGATGATTGAATTTTATTTTACGCAAGAACCCTCTAAAAGTGCTCCACATGGAAATGATGCTTTTATACCGATTACAATTCTCATTCCCTTTTTGGTTTTAAGTCTATTGATTACCTGGACTGTGGGAAGAAAATATTTTGCTATCCGCCCTTTAAAGAGAGCGTGGGTATTTTTATTGATAACGATCTTTATTTTATTCGTAGGGATAACAGGCGAATATCAGCTCATTGAACGATCTTTACATGCTTTACACGGAAATTGGAATAATTCAGATTCCGTTATTTATGGAAAAGGAGCTTTTAATTTCTATACCAATAGCTGGTACTTTAACGAGAACAGCTTTTTGCTGATTCATCTCATGGCATTTTTATTGGGCTTTTTTGCACGAAATAAAGAGTGGCAAATGGATGAGGAAGATAAAAAGAGCATCGCTGAGGAGAAAACTGAAGGGTAATGGTTTTAATCAAGTTGCAAATGGACTTTGCGGTTATGAGTTTGTTTGTGACTTTATGTGATTAGCGGTTAGAATAAGTTGGAAAATTTCACTTTGATGGGTCATGTTATGAGTTGTTTCAATCCCAAGTTATGATGATATGAACTTAAGGAAGTTGTGAAATGGAAAATTATAATTATCGGCTTGACAATAGTAATCCTGAAGATACGGAAGATAAATATGAACTTCGAGCACAAGAAACTAAAAATAATTGGAATTGTATCACCTCATTTTTCCTTCAAAAAGGTCTGACTATCTCCTTTAAATATTGGAAAGAAGATGTTAGTGATTCAACGTCAAATTATTTCTTTTCAAGTTACGGTATCACAGAAATTATGCAACTTGAACGTCACTATAAGCTGTGCGCGGCTGAAGATGGGCTTATGCTTTTACATGTAGCGTTATCAAAGGAAGTAATTCAGTTTATTATTGAGAGTATGAAAGAAGAGCATGATTCGATTACACCATTTTTTCATTTTGATATTTATGATTATCAAGCTAAGTCCATTTTTACATCACAAGATAATGGCAATAATGTATTGATGTGTTTAAGCAAAGCTGAATTTCAACATTTGCTTTCATTCAATATAGCAAGACATCAGTTCATCAGGCTGCCTGAAAGAATCGATGATTAGAAAGAGAAAGAGGTGTATTTTAAATGTTACAGACAGAGAGATTGAAGCTTAGAGATTATAGGGATGCGGATCTACCTTTTTTGTCCTCTCTTTTAGCAGATGAGTGGATGATGAAGTATATAGGCAACGGGAAAACAAGAAATGCAGAAGAAGCTAGAGACTTTTTGAATTGGATTTATGCTTCATATGCGATTCATCAGGATTATGGTTTAAAAATAATTGAATGGAAAGAAGAAAGAAAACCGATTGGACATGCAGGGCTTGTACCTCAAGAGATTAAGGGAAAACAACGAATTGAAATTGGATACTGGATTGCTCCAGCATATTGGGGGAAAGGTTTCGCAACAGAAATTGCCCAAGCATTAAAAGAATATGGAGAAAATAACTTACAGTTGCATCAAATGATCGCTCTCATCCAAATGGGTAATCTAGCCTCACAAAAAGTAGCCATTCATATAGGAATGACGAAAGAAAGAGAAATTGAACGAAAAGGAAAAAGAGTGAATATATTTTCAACAGATGATAAGTTATTTTAAAATCAGGCGTGTTGATTAGGAAAAAAATAAGTGATAAATTGGACAAAATTCTAAAAAAACATGTATTTTTAGCTCCATTTATGTAGATTGGAGCGAAGGCTTGCTCGAGTCCTCGAAAATGCATGTGCATTTCCTTCGTGCGGTGTGGATTCAGGAAGTCAATTCAATGTCCCACGGGAAAAGCGAACAGTTGAGACCCCGCAGCGAAGCGATTAAGGAACGGAGTCTAAGGGCGCCACGTCCTGTGGCAACGACTCCGTGACCAACATCCTGTTGCCCCCAGCGTTCGCCCGTAGGAAAGCGAGCAAGCCGTAGCGGAAACCAGTGAATACCCTTATATTTTGTGAAGAAAATTGGATAATCAACAAGCTTGTTAAAATATAATAGAAGAAATTTTAAAATGGTTAAATACATGATGAGGTGTATTATATGAATATCAATATTTTTAATAAAAATGAGAAGCCTTATTTTCATATAGCTACTAATGAAAAAATATTTAATCAATTATATGAAGCTACGTGTAAAAATTTTAAGGATCACTCTAAAAAATTTGTCGCCATTATTGAAGGTAAAAAATGTCGCAACGAAAAGAAGTTATTTCAAGAATTGGCAAATAAGTTGAGCTTTCCTAATTACTTCGGCAATAATTGGGATGCCCTCAACGAATGTTTCAATGATTTAGAGTGGTTAGATTGTGAACAATATGTTCTATTTATCAATGATTTAGATGCAATGTTTAAAAACAAACAAGAGAATTTAAAGATATTTTTAGATATATTAGTAAATACAACGATCGAATGGAATGAGGGAAGAGAGTATGATCATTTTACAGCAGCACCCCTTCCTTTTCACATCGTTTTTTATAGTGAAAGTAAAGCCTCTCATGATTTGCTTTTAAGCCAAATACATCTGGAATCCATCATGTTTTTACAGGATTTTTAAGGTAATGGATCTATTCATCAAATTTGATGTTGTCGTTATTGATTTTTTGAGCCCATCTGTGCAGCATAGGCGATTTATGAATGTTGTTTGCCTTTTTGTTCTACTCATGTAGTCTTTTATACATATTGATTCCTGCAATTTTAAAGTCTAATGCTTCATATAATCTCATCGCTTTCTGATTTGTCCCAAAAACATGAAGTTTGAAATATAATATATCTCTTTCCTGAAGAATTTCTTCTATTTCTGACATGACCTGTGTACCTATTCCTTTTGCCCTATAGCGATCGAACAAATAGATTTCATATAAAAAAGCACTCCTTTTTTCATCTTCAATCTTTAACCACACATACCCACAAATCTCTTTTTCATGAACAATTTTATAGAATTCATGATATGAAGTTTTAAATCCGTTTGCCAGATAACCATCTAATAGATTTTTAGCACGAATTTTAGGGTCTTCTGCTATTTCGTAGGTATGACTAGATAAAGTTTCTGCATATCGCTTTTCTTTGTCAGTGATATAATCTTGAAAATCCGATTCATCCATTTTAACTAATAATGTCATTTTTGAATCCCTCACTTTTCCTCATCTGCCTGCTGTTATATAATAAAACTAACATAATATGAAAAACATGTATATTAAATATGAATAATAGCACTGTTACTGATGAAAATATCATTAATACTATTTTCAACATATCATGTAGCGTTTCTTATAGTATGTTTACGAGGAGGAGAATTTTTGAATTCCATTGCATGGATGATTGTCGGCTGTGAAATAATGTTTTGGATCGTGATTATTTTAGGTTTGGTGACGCGATATGTTTTGAATCTAAACAAATTAGGTATTTTTTTATTAGCTTTAACGCCTTTGATCGATTTAGCTTTATTGATTACAGCAGGGATCGATCTATACCATGGAGCGACTGCAACAGTAGCACATGCGATTGCAGCAGTGTATATTGGTGTTTCGATTGGGTTTGGAAAGAGTATGGTTAAATGGGCGGATGAGCGGTTCCTTTACTATGTAAAAAAAGATGGGATAAAACCCGGGCGTTTATATGGCTTAGACTATGCAAAACATTACTTAAAAGGTTTTGGCAAACACGTAGTATCATTTTTGATAGGAGCAGGCTTGTTAGTATTAGTCATTTTCTTAATCCATAACTCATCTCAAACGCAGGCTTTGCTAGATGTTTTAAGAATATGGGCAATTGTTTTAGGGGTTGACTTCATTTTTTCAATTTCTTACTTCATCTGGCCAAAACAGAGAAAAGTATAATTGAAACATCTATTAGGATGCTTTAGGAATTGGTTACGATTGACATTAATTCATGAAAGAAAAAGATGTATGATGGAAAGTTTTTGAGGAAAAAATAGGAATTTTATCAGATGAGGATTTGTCCAAAATACTGAGAATATTCAAATGGCGAAGATATAAGAACTGTTTATAGATCACTGAAAGATTAAATAATAATAATGTTTCAATAGTACCTATTGCATCAATTATAAGATCAATCTTTATAAGAAAAAGAACGATCTACTTATATGAAAAGCTTTTAAATTTTAAGGAAATCGAGGGTGATTTACTTGCAACATCGAAAGTTGAGAAGATCTGCAATAGATCGATCAATCGCTGGGGTTTGTGGAGGAATTGCGGAATATCTAAATTTACCATCATTTTGGGTTAGACTAGCATTTGTTTTAATTCCATTTTCTTTACTTCTATACATAATTCTTGCCAATATATTGCCCATCAGCCCCAAAATGCTTTATCCTGATTCAACGGGTATAAACAATCGTTGAATCAGAGGAACTCAGGCTAAAGGCGCAAAATCCTATGGCATTTTATCTGTGCGAAAGCGGAGAGTCAGCCACAATGATTGAAAACTTATATTGACACAAATTTTCAGCTAGCACGCATATCACGCAGCATTTTAATTAGGAGCATTTCAAGCAGGCTTGCAAGATCCAGACGCAATTACGCTGTGGTATAATTGATGAAGATTAACTTTTTTAAATAATTATAATAATGATTAGAATAGTGAAAAGGTTATACCACTATAAAGGGCATAGAATACTATTAAATCGGTATTCTATGCTTTTTTGGTATGTAAAGCTTTTGTGTCTCCTTTTTTCGATTGGTTCTATGGGTCTGAAATCTATATCTATAAATTAAATCTTAATGTACATAACATACTTTTCAAAGTTTATACTCTATTACTTTTGAGATAAACAAATTTTTGTTATTACGTAATTATTTAATTTTTACAAAACTATTCAAAGATTTATTGAGTACTTATTTTCAACTAAGAATCTACTCATGAGTTTTAGTACTCAAATCACTGTTTTGTAGATAGCGCTAAAATGGTGAATCGTAAAGAACAAAAAAGAAAAATTTTATATACCTGAAGACTTGACGTAGATACAAGGTTTGATAAAATTATAGTGCATTGGGTGCACTAGCTAAGAAAAAATTAAGATGAATATAGTCACATAAATGTAAACAGATTCCTATTTTTATATAGGAAAGAGAGGGTGATTATTTCTATATAAGTGATAAAATTGTATTATAAATATATTTATTATATTATAATCCTATTGGAGGAAAAATCTTTATGAACATAAGTAAAAAACTAAACTTGTCATTTTACGGAATCATTATTTTATTTATTATTTCGATTATTCTTAATTTTGTGAATTTAAAATCGATCGATGCTAATGTTGATGAGGCGCTCGATAACCGTGTGACACAAATCATGGTAGTGGATGAAATTCGTACGGATTTGGCGATGCAAGGACTTTACGCGAGAGCATCTATTATAGACCCAAATGAAGAAAATCGTCAAAATCTTGAAGAATACGCGAAAAATTTAGACTCTTCCATTGCACAATTACAAAAACTTATTCGAAGTCAAACCATGCAAGGATATTGGAAAACGATTAACACGGCAAATATTTCATTTAATAATGAAATGGCAACATTAAATACAGCTCTTGATCAAAAAGATAACAAAAAGGCTGCCGAAATTGTTAATGGTCCTTTAAAAGAAGCAAATGTAGCCATTTTAAATAGTTCGGAGAAAATGATAAATTATCAGCATAAACAATTAGATAATACCAAAAATAGTATTCAACATTCAATAAGTTCTTCTAATGTAACATCATTAATTAGTCTGCTGATCTCAATAGCCATTGGCGTTTTCCTCATTTTATTCATACGTCGAACTATTATTCGTCCATTGAACCTGCTTCATGATACAGCAAATATTATCGCTGATGGAGATTTAACAGTAGCGGATATTTCAATTAAAACAAAAGATGAAATAGGTGCGCTTGGGGCATCTTTCAACAAGATGAAAAATAGTTTACGAAATTTAATTGCGAAAGTATCTGAGAATATTGAGCACTCCACATCAGCTGCTGAAGAATTATCGGCAAGTACGGAAGAAGTAGCAAAGGCTTCTCAAGATGTTGCTGAAAAATTGGAATTAGTATCAAATGCTGCAACATCCTCTTCTGAAGTTGGAAAAGATACATCGGTTGCGGTAGAAGAAACAGCTAAAAGTGTACAATCTATTGCCCACTCCACACAGGAAGTACATCAGGAAGCAACTGAAGCACAAACAACGGCTGAACATGGCGGACAAACATTAAGTTCTACACATGAACAGTTGAAACGTATTCAAGAATCATCATATGATACGCGTACGCGTGTTCGTCAATTGGCAGAGCAATCTGAAAAAATCGGTGATATTACAAAGGTGATTACAGATATTACCGATCAAACTAATTTATTGGCATTGAATGCTGCGATTGAAGCAGCACGTGCAGGAGAACATGGTAAAGGTTTCGCTGTTGTAGCAGAAGAAGTGCGGAAATTGGCGGAACAATCTAGAGCGTCAGCAGACGAAATTGTAGAATTAACGAATAACATTCAAAATGATACAGAGGATGTAGAAAAATCGATTAATACCACAGTTGTCGATGTAGAAAGTGGTGTAACGTTAATTGAAGAAGCACAGCAAGCCTTTACACATATTTTAGATTCAGTAGATTCAATTACAGACCGTATTGAACAAGTGTCATCCGCAGCGCAAGAGGTATCTGCAGCAACCGAAGAAGTATCAGCCTCCGTTCAAGAAATGGCAAATGGGGCAAATAGTGCTGCTGGAGCCATTGAATCAGTAGCCGCAGCGACCGAGGAACAGGTAGCAACGATTCAAGAAATTAATTCAGTAACGAAAGAAATGACAGATCAAGCAGTCAAATTACAAAATCAAATACAAGAATTTAAAGTGTAAAATCATAGAGTTCTTTGTTTTTCTGATAATGTGTAAAATGTTTCAGTTCATCTTTTGAAATAAACTTATCTTTTATAATAGAGAGTCCTTTCTACTCATTATAATGAGTATGACAATCTGTTAATTGTTCATAAAAACCGTCTTTTTCTTTTATTTTGTATCAGTATTTACAAATATAAAAAAAGGCGGTTTTTTGTGTTCTTTAGAAAACGACAATCTCATTAAAAAATACACATGAATTTCTGTTTCAAAAACTACTGTCTTGGATAAAAATCAATTTTTTGTTATTAAATTGTTAGAGAATTGTAAAAAGTAGTCGAAAAGTAGGATGTATCGATGACTATTGTACTATAATGAATATACAAAAAAATAAGGGAGTGATCGTTATGGGGCGTAGATGTCTATTACTGATATTAATAGGTATATTGCTTTCATCTGGATGTGGCAGAGGGCAAGAAAGTCAGATTGATCATGTGTGTTTTTTGCAAGCAAAAAGTGCAGAAAATTGCAGAGAAATTTACATAGGCTTGCAGCTTTTCTTTTACATTAAATCCCAGTATCCGTTTTTACGGAGGATAAGGCATTTTTCAACCGGTAACTTTCCCCTGTGAACGCTATGACATGCGCGTGGTGAACTAGTCTGTCCACAAGGGCGGAAGTTAGACGGTTATCCCCAAAAACCCGATTCCACTGACCAAACTCCAAATTGGAGGTTACAATCACACTTTTATGCTCGTAACAGTCTGCAATAATGTGAAACAATAATTCCGATCCTTGCTTTTGAAAAGGAACGTATCCCAATTCATCCAGTATAAGCAAATCGCACTTCTCAATCTGTCGTTTTAATCTCTGCAAGGTGCCTTCTTTCATCGCTTCTTCTAATTGTCCCACCAAATCAGCCACCCTAAAGAAACGGACCTCAAATCCCAGTTCACATGCCTTCACACCTAAAGCCGTTCCTAGATGAGTTTTCCCAGTGCCTGGCGTTCCTAAAAGTAGAAGATTCTGTTTTTTCTTTATAAAACGGAGGTCACAGATTTCCTCTTTCGAGGTTGTTGCTGGTAAGTGCAGCTGGTCGGACCATTCATAATCCCTAAGCCATTTAAGCTCTCTAAATTTAGCCTTTTTTATCAGTCTAGCGATTTTGGTGGTTTGTCTGGAATTGACTTCAATCGATAGAATATCACGTAAAAACTGTTCTTTGCTTTCAAAAGGTATCTCCTCAAATT
>NZ_VCBL01000001.1:587344-1563660 GCF_007896435.1 Rummeliibacillus suwonensis | reverse complement strand
CCCAGTTCATGTGGAGCTCTTTCAAGCCGTTCTTCTGTTTCCAGAGAGGAGTGAATATCATCTAGTGTATGCTTCTCTAATAGTTTCTTTATACCTTTAACCCTTGCTCGGGTTTCTTCCGGGTGTATCGTCAGATACGCTTGAACCCTCTCAGGCAAATATTTAAAGAATCGTGAATACTTGACAGACCGAGGCTTCTTCTCCCAATCTATTAAAATATCATTCCATGGTATCGCTCTTGTTGTATTCATATAAGGGCGGTCTTCCTGGTAAACAATTTCTCCGCCATTCGTAAAACAGGTGAATCGATCCCATTCCATTTTGAGGACCAATCCTTGTTTCATTTTCGCTTTGTGGATAACAATTTTTTCACCGTCAACTTCAATTTCCCCATATTTATTAACCTTTGTGGATTTTACAGAATAAATCGGAAGATCCGTTAAAGGCAAGGCTTTCAAATGTTTTTTATCCTCTTTCCACAACTCATCAATCAACACATTTTTTTCATAGTGGAGGCGTTGCCGATCCTTTTCCATTCCCTCCTTCAACCAGTCCGCTAATTGTGGAAAACTCTTCATTATCGGTGCTGTTGTAAATAGATTATTCCTTGTATAACCAACCTTCTTTTCCACATTTCCTTTCTCATGCCCGCTTGACGGATTACATGGCTGCACTTCAAAACCATAATGGCACTTGAATCTCAAAAATGCGTCAGTGTAGGTCCGTTTGTCCCCTTTGCCAATTGAAATTACTGCCGCAGACAAGTTATCAATACGTAGATAGGTTGGGACCCCTCCAGCCTGGTGAAACAACTCCTTTAGCCCTTCAAGGAAACACTCCGTATTTTCGCTTGGAAGAGGGTAGCTAAATCCAGCATTACTATGTGGAAAACTCAAGATTAGGGCTTTGACATCTTTATACGCTCCGTCTTTTACCACAGTCATGTTTCCGAAGTCCACTTGTGCTTCACCCGGAGGGTGTTCTAAACGCTCATGTCTTTCAACCTTGGCTGCTTTGAGTTGGGGCTTTCGGTGTTGGATATATTCGCATACGGTCCGATACGAACCTTTAAAATCATGGTTGTTTCTAAGTTCTTCATGGATCTTCTTGCTAGTTCTTCGGTCTTTTCTCTTGAGTTTCATGTCCTCCTCAAGCCAACAGTCAACAATTTCTCCGAACCCCTCCTCATACATCATTCCTCTTTTAGTGAACTTGAGTGTTTCTTGAAAACTTTCTCCATCTGCGTATTTTTTAACAGTCCTCCAATTACAACCAGTTTTTCTTGCAATCTCGTTTATAGATAAATCTTCTTCTTCTCTTAAATGTTTGATATAATTTACTTCAGGCATCGCTAGCATCCTTTCATGTCCTCCTACTGTTGTGGTCTCTCAATCAATACAGTAGGGAATTATTATGGGGCTGGCAAGCCTTTTTTTATGCAGTTGAGTTCTGCACAAATTTCTCGCAAACCTCTGTACTTTTATTTTGCAATAAACACATGTGAAAGATAAAGTGAAGATTGGCATTATGCTCTCAGATGTAGGACTTGGCGATCAATCCTTTAGCGATTCGGCTTTTAAGGGATTAGTTCGAGCACGTGATGAATTAGGAATTTTGTTTGATTATCGGGAAATCAAAGATACAAAAACTTATGAAAAAGGGTTAACCGAACTTGTGAAACAGGGCAATGATGTCATTGTAGGGTTAGGATTTATGGTTCAGGAAGATTTAGAAAAAGTAGCAAAAAAATACCCTAAACAGCAGTTTGTTCTTATAGATGCCGTATCTAACCTTCAAAATGTTAGTTCGATTACTTTTAAAGCAGATCAAGGGAGCTATTTAGCTGGCGTTGTAGCTGCATTAACAACGAAATCAAATGTGTTGGGATTCATAGGTGGAGACGATGTTCCCACTATTCAACAATTTTCTGAAGGATTTCAGAAAGGTGCTAAAGCGGTTAAACCTAATATTACGATTATTGAAAAATATGCAGGTAACTTTGGAGATGACAAGCTTGGTAGTCAAATAACAAAACAGATGATTGCCCAAAAAGCAGACGTAATTTATGCAGCAGCTGGCTTTACAGGTGTAGGGATGCTGAAAGAAGCACAAAAAGAAAAAGTTTTAGCAATTGGTGTAGATACCGATCAATATTTCTATGCAGAAAAAGCTGTAGTGACATCTATGTTGAAACATGTAGATGTGGCTTTGTTTGAAATCGCGGCACAACTAACCAAAAAAGGTGTAGTGACTAAGAAACAGCAAGAATTGGGGATAGATGAAAATGGAGTGGGACTGGCTCCTATTAGGGTTGTTTCTTTAACAAAAGAACAAGAAGATCGTTTGAAGAAAGAAAAAGAAAAACTGACCAATGGTAATTATTAGGGAGGTTATCAGTCATGACACTCAAAAAGAAATTAATATTGAACTCTTTAGTTGGATTATTATTGGCAATTTTAATGATCGCATTCATATTGTTCAATATGGTTGCTATTCAATCATCAAATAAGGATAATGTTGCGATTTTAATAGATGTACAAAAATTGGATGCTAACATGAGTATGACTAAGCAGGCCATCAATAATTTTTCTTTTACAGTCACAGATGCTAACAAAGCAGAAGTAGAGCAAAATATAGAAAAAATTGATTTGCTTATGAAACAATTATCTAAACAATTAACAGATGCAGATAGCGTCAAAGTTTTTAAAAAAGTAAGCCAAAAATATAACATATGGAAAAAAGAAACGACTACTTTTTTAAATACAAAAAATCAAGCGGAGGCAAAGAAGCAATCGATCCGAATAGACGGTATTTTAAATGATATATATTTACTTAATTTATATGTGAATGATGATTATGATACTATTCAAAAAAATTTAGAAAATAAAATATCATTTATAGTTACATCCGTAGTGATTGGCAGTATTGCTCTAATCATTGTTGCAATCATCATTAGTATCCAGATGATGAGATCAATCACTAAACCATTAACGAATCTTGCTTCTCATGCAAGCCAAATTTCACAAGGAAACTTAAATGTGGAGTTGTTTAAATATGCTGTAAAGGATGAAGTGGGTACGCTGAATACTTCCTTTACGTTGATGGTCAAGCAGCTAAAGGGGCTTTTATTTTCTATTGAAAAGGTTAGTAAAGAAGTTGAAGGATTTGCTAAAGAAATTGAAACAGACAATGGTGGCTTGACACAAATGAGTAATCAGGTCGCTATTGCTACTGACGAATTATCAGCGGGCTTTCAAACTATTTCAGAAGATTTACAAGAAGCTGTGTCACTTATTGAACAAGTAGATCTTGAATTGCTAACAAATGTTGAACGCTCACAGGAAGTAGTTACATATGGAGAGGAGTCAGTAGAAGCCATTCAATCTGGTCAACAGGTGATGGCCATTCAGCAAGAATTAATCGTAAAGAACAAAGAGACTATGCAACAAATTGAAGAAGCGACAAAATTATTTGTTCATTACACATCCAATATTGGGGATATGGCACAAACTGTTTCAAATATTGCGGATCAAACAAATTTGCTTGCTTTAAACGCAGCAATTGAAGCGGCTCGTGCCGGAGAATCTGGAAAGGGCTTTGCTGTTGTAGCAGAAGAAGTGAGGAAATTGGCAGAAGAGTCAACAAAGGCGACATCACAAATTTTTGAAATGGTGGGGCTCATCCAAACTGGCATCGTTGATATCTCACAATCAGTCACAAACGGCGTAACTATTGCGAATCAACAGCGTCAGTCAATGGAAGAAGTAAACAAAACATTTAATCATATTGAGAAGAAAGTCCAAGGAATTACGACCGCATTAACAAGCTTACAGTCAGCTATTCAACAATCAAAAACGAGAGGGACTCAAGTGCTTCAAAATGTGGAAAGTATTAGCGCGGTAGTCGAACAATCTGTAGCAGGAGGGGAAGAAATATCAGCCTCAACAGCAGAACAACTGACATCTTTTAAAAAGATGGGAGAAAAAGTAACAGATTTACGTCAATTAACGGATGATTTAAATCAAACATTAGCTATATTTAAACTAAAATAAAGATGAAGCCTCATGATGGTGAGCATGAAGTTGAAAAATATAAATGAACATGTTTTTTTAAAATCAAATACAAAGGAGAAAAGTGAATGAAAAAGCTATTAGGGAACCTTAAGCTCATTCTAAAAATCGGTATACTTTTTCCCATTATTACAATTTTTTTAGCTGGAATGTCCATCATCAACTATATTAGTGCATCTAAAGAATTGCAAAAATCAATTGAGAACGAAATGGCGTTGCTAGCAGACAATGTAGGTAATTCAGTAGAAAATAAATTACACTCACACGAACAGCTCATTTATAGTGCAAAATCTTCTATAGAATCTGCGGATAAAGTGATGACAAGGGAGCAATTTAAACAGTTTGCTGAGCAATTACTCCCATCCAATAAAGAAACTTATGGAATGGGACTTTGGCTTGAAAAAAATGCAGCTGGTGGAAAAAACTTTGGACCGTATGTATATAAAGAAAATGAAAAAATGGTTTATACAAATGTCTATGAAAAACCTTCTTATGCTTTTCATACGCAAAAGTGGTATACAGATAGCATACAATCATCAAAAATAACCTATACAGAGCCTTATTTTGATCAATCATTAGGAAAAATGTTTATCTCATTTGGTGTTCAAGTAGTGAAAAATTCAACTCCAGTTGGGGTTATTACAGGTGACTACGTGCTAGATTCCATACAATCGATTGTGTCAGATGTCAAAATACGAGATAGTGGTTATGCATTTTTAATGGATAATAACGGAAAGTTTTTAACACATCCTGATGCTAAGAAGGTTAATAAAGAAACCGTTCAAAAATTTTTAAAAATTCCTATTGAAAAGTTTTCAAAAGAGAAGCAATTAATGGAAACGACTATTAAGGGGACAAATTATACATTACAATATGAGAAAATAGATGGTGTACCATGGAAACTTGTTTTACTAGTTCCAACAAAAGAGTTATATGCAGATGTACAAGGGATGGTCTACCAACAAATTGTGGTCAGTATTGTTTTGATAGTATTAATTGCAATCATTATTTATTTGTTAGCCCGTTACATGCGTGGTGAAGTACAGGTGATCAATAAGCATTTAGGTCATCTTGCCACAGGAGATCTAACACAAACAATGTCTGTTGCTACTAGAGATGAATTTGGTGAGATGGCGCAATATTATAATCATTCTGTCGAAGCATTAAGGAAAATGGTCAAAAACATTTTAACTGAATCCGAAACAGTTGCTTCCACAGCAGAAGAGTTGACTGCAAGCGTGCAAGAGGTCAACCATTCCGTAACAGAGGTTGCTATTTCTATTCAAGATGTCGCAGAAAATACAAATAAACAGCAGGTTGTAAGTGATCAATTAGAATCTGCAACCACTCAATTGGCTAATGAAATGACAAAAGTTAAAAATACCCTAAAAAATACGGTAACCCATTCAGCTGCTACATCTGATTTAGCAGTAGAAGGGGCAAAACAAATTTCAGCATTTGTTGACGAATTTACTCACTTGCATACGCAAATTGAGGATTCAGCTAATTTAGTTAGTAACTTGAGCGATTATTCTATAAAAATAGAGAAAATGAGTCAACTCATTTCATCCATCACGGAGCAAACCAATTTATTGTCTTTAAACGCAGCTATTGAAGCTGCACGAGCTGGAGAGGCAGGAAAGGGCTTTGCAGTTGTAGCTGGAGAAGTGAAAGAACTCGCTGAACAAACAAGTCAAGCTTCTCAGGAGATTGCAACACTTGTGCATAATGTCCAAAATCAAATTAATAAAGCGAGTTTAATGATGGAGCAAAGTCGTTCCATTGCTCAAAATGGGCTTGTTTCTGTTCAACAAGCCGGGGTAAATTTTGATACTATTGCAAAAGCAATTATGGAATTAAAACAAACGATTGAACAAACTAGTTTTAGTACAACAAATGCATATGATAAGCTAACAAAAGTGACTTTTAAAGTTCAAGAAATCAGTAAACAAGCGGTTGCAACAAACGATCATACGTTAAACGTCTCTGCTATCACAGAGGAGCAAGCTTCAACAATGACTGAAATGGCAACTGCCGCTGAACAATTAGCCAAGTTGGCTCAGAATCTTCAAGAAGAAACGGGAAAATTTAATGTATAGAAGATTCCCTTTGAATTTTAAAAGGCTTGTTTAAAAAAGGAACTTCGCTATTGATTGACTAGGATACACAAGATTTAACCTGTACAAAACATAAAGTGAAATTTTTACTAAAAGACTTGTTCCTAGCAAAAACTAGGTCAAGTCTTTTAGTGTTTGAAAACTTTTTCATGTAGAGCAAGACCTGGGAGCAACTGCTTGTGATGGTTTACTTTACGCTATTTGCTATCTCAACTAAACTGTCTATCGATGACTTTAAGTTACTGCTATCATCCATAATTAATATATATTGTAGGTTATTTTTTTCAAAAACTAATGTATCGAATCCAGTTAAGCTTTTACTATATATAGCTTCACTGCCATTATTCATTTTGATCTTTTGTTTGATGTTCTTTTCTTCAAATTTCTCTTTATATTGAACAGGTTTGATTAAAATTTTAAAATGGTTCTGATCTTTTTTGGCATTTAAAAATTCAAATTCTAACTCATCATCTACTTCTCCATCTAAATCATTAAGTCGACCAAATGCATGTGTAAACGAAATTCCCGGCAATTTTGAGGGCAAAGAAATATCCGTTTTGAAATGTTTTTGCCCATCTATAAGAGCAGTTGCTATATCAGTGTAGCCAATATCAACATAATACTTCTCAAAATCCTTTTCAACTGCACTGCTCACAAAAGGCTCAGATAAAAAACTAGCTACAATCGATAACATCACAATGATCGTTTTCCGCATTTTGACTCATCCTTTTTAAACTTAGTTATAACAATAGGTTGATACAAAACATGATTTTTTATGTAAGCAAAACAAATTTAAATAATCTAAAATATAGTTTATTTTATAAACCTCGATAGTCTATATACTAAATAAAACAAACCGCATTAAGGAAAATACTGTGCACTCTTTCAGAGGGGGTATTCATTAGTTAAACTTTAAGATATCGAAGTGCAAATAAGGATAGAAATTCACTACATCCATTAAAACTGTTTTTCAAAGCGTAAATCGGTGAATTCTATTTTCATTGAAAAAAGACTGCAGGCATACTCAAAATTTGGCTTTGTCTGCAGTCTGTATGTATTCATGAATAAATATTTAAAAAGTTTAAGAATAGGGTAATCGTAATAATTTTTCCTATTATTCAAAGTCCCTTAGCTTTCATGGCATAAAGTAAATTAACTAACCTTGTAATTTCTTTTTGCTTTTTTTGCACTTGAAATGTTTCCATTTGTTTTAGTTCTTCTTGACTGATATTCGAAATGATTGACAATTCCTGATAGCTAAAGTCCAGCTCTTTTCGTAGTTTTATAATATTCAGAATTTGTTTTTTATACTCATGATCTTGCCAATTTTTTAGAAATGGCTCAGGATGGATTGACAATTGATGAAAAGTTTTCATAAAAACTTTAGCTGTATTAAAAGCATCATCGACTGAACAATGGGGAGTTCCTTCAAAGGTTAGGTCTAAAGTTTCTATTGCTTTTAGCAAACCTATTCGGTTTCCATTTTGATGATTTTTTAAAACCGAAAATGCCTTTTGCAAATCAAAATATTGCGTAAAGTAATTCCCCTTAAGTTGATAGAATCGTAAATTTTTTTGCAATACAGTGCGATCCTGTTCTCCCCAAGAACAAAATATGTATGATTTATGACCGAGCCATTTATAAAAATGTTTTAGAACAATAGGAAATTTATGTGCTAACCAACGATCCGCTTCCTGTAAATTTGTTAATTGCCTAATTTGAGGTGATATTGTTTTTTGTGGTCTTACATAAGAGTGAAATTTTCTTCCTAATATTAATCGCTGGTCTACTTCGCTTACCTCAACAGCGCCTATTTCTGTAATATCTTGGTTGTATAATTTACCATTTTGAAAAACTGAATTCCATTCTAAATCAAATATAATAAACTCCATTATATCGCCTGCCTTTTTTCCTTTTTATTATTACATATAAATATTAGAAAATTCAAACATCAATATAGAATTGATCATATCTTCCATTCGCTAAGTTAAAAAAACGCTTGAATCTGATCCGTTCACCATAGTTTATATCATACTAACTTCATTTCATAATTCAAAAAAAGATAGAAAAACTACATTTTCCACATATACACTTTCAAGATTTAAATCTGTCTATTCATGTGAAAAATGAATCAATGGAAATCCTGTTTATAAAGCTGTGAGTAAATATTTTAATATACTACTAGTAGTATGCTATCATAAAGTTAAATTATCTCGAAGGGAAGATATACATGAATTCTCCATTTACATTTATATATTCAGCACCAGAGGACTTGGAAAAGGGAAAATTATATCCCGCAGTGTTCCTCATGCATGGCATGGGAAGTAACGAACATGATTTACCAGGATTACTAGACGAGATCAAGGATCAATGTTTTATTTTTAGTTTACAAGGTCCTATTGTTCAACAGCCGGGATATGCCTTTTTTACGATTGAAGAATTTGGGAAACCACATCGTCATGTATTTGATCAAGTGATTGTGCATATTATGAGCTTTATCCAAGAAGCTATCACTGAATATCCGATCGATGCAGAAAAAATCTTTTTGATGGGTTTCAGCCAGGGGGCTATTCTTTCCAAATCTTTAGCTTTTGCGATGGGAAAAGAAAAATTAGCTGGAATTGTTGCATTGAGCGGATACATTCCTGAATTTGTGAAAACAGAGTATAAGAAGCATTCTATCGAAGGACTACCTGTATTCATTTCACATGGCACATATGATATGGTACTTCCCTATCAATGGGGAGAGGCAAGCCGAGACTTTTTTGCCGAACAGGGCGCAGACGTTACATTTCAATCCTTTGAAGATGGACATGGCGTGACGCCTGATATTCAACAAGGTCTCATCACATTTTTAAAAGAGCATTTTTAAAAGTAAATTGAAATTGATTGAAAATTAAAATATATTTCTGCGGAAATAGTAAAAAAATGTTGACATATCTCATTAGAATGAATAGAATTACATTAAACATTGTTCGATAGGTAGCAACTTTATAGCAAGGTTGGCCTTTTGAGTTGAGATGAGAATAGTTGAGCATAGCTGAGAAATTGAAGATTAAGAATAGTAGCATATGCAATCATTGTGAAGAGAGTTAGCGGTGGGTGGAAAGCTGACCAATGATCTATGTGAATGGACTTAGGAGAGCATTCGTGAAAAAGTGAGTAGCGAATGACGTTTAATCTACGTTACAGATTTTAAGGGGAAGTTTTCGAACTTCAACTTGAGGTGGCAACGCGGTATGTATCGTCCTCATGAAAGAATTATTCTTTCATGGGGGCTTTTTTATTTCATCGACTCCCTCAGCAAAATAAAGAAAATCATCATCATTTCTCAATCTCGAACAGATATATGGTTTTAGAGATATTGCACAAAACAAATTCTTGAACTGTATGATCAAATGCACAGTAAAGAAAATGAGGAGAGATAAATATGAAAAAAGCAATTGAACAACTTAAAAATCGTCAACATTTAACGTATGAAGAAATGTTAAATACTTCTACAGAAATGTTTCAAGATGAAACACCTCTTGAGGAAATTGAAGAATTTTTAATCGCATTGTCTCAAAATGGGGAAACCGCCTCTGAAGTGGCAGCTCTTGCAACGGTCATGAAATCCTTTGCATTAAACGTTCCCGCAAAAGAAGGACGATATATCGATAATTGCGGGACAGGTGGAGATGGCTGTAACAGCTTTAACATCAGTACAACAGCAGCGTTTGTATTGGCGGCAACAGGTGTAAAAATCGCAAAACACGGCAACCGCAAAATTTCAAGTGCCGCTGGAAGTGCGGATATATTAGAAACATTAGGAATCCATACAAACTTTACAATTCCAGAAACAATTGAGCTTTTAGATAAAGAAAATCTTACTTTTTTATACGCGCCAAATGTTCATCCCAAATTAAAAAGGATTGGTCAAGTGAGAAGAAAGATTGGCAAACCAACTATTTTTAATTTAGTGGGTCCTTTAACGAATCCCGTTGACTTAGCCACACAATTTACAGGTATTTATCGTCCAGATTTCTTGATGGAATATGCAACGGTCATGAAAATACTTGGTAAAGAACGCGCTGTTGTCGTAAATGGGGCAGGTGGCATGGATGAAGCATCATTAGCTGGTGAAAACCAATTAGTACTTGTAGATCATGGTGATTTAATCCCATTCTCCCTCCGTCCCGAAGATGTTGGCTTAAAAGAAGCTCCGATAGAAGCCATCCGTGGTGGGAATGCTGAAGAAAATGCCGTGATTTTAAAAGAATTGCTAAAAGGAAAAAGGGATGCTTACTTTGATGTTGTCGCTTTAAATGCAGGTATTGGATTATTTGCATATGGTCAGGTAGATAAAGTAAAAGACGGTGTAGAACTTGCGATTGATACGATTGAGTCTGGCAAAGCATTGGAAAAATTAGAAGCCGTCATAGCCTTTAGCGAAGCACATCGAAAGGAGCAACTATTATGACAACCATCCTAGATACAATCATCGAAAAAAAGAGGGAAGAAGTACAACGATTAAAAAAAGAAAACCTTTTACAACAATCTGAGGAAAAAATTCGACCTTCGCTTTATGAAAAGTTAAAAAGTGCGAAAACACTTCAAGTGATTTCTGAGATTAAAAGAGCTTCACCTTCAAAGGGGATCATTAATAATGGCGTAGATCCAGTAAAACAAGCCTTATTATATGAGAAGGCGGGTGCTGCATGTATCTCTGTTTTAACAGACACCCCATTTTTTAAGGGAACATTTGAAGATTTAAAAAATGTGACAGATGCTGTTCAAATCCCTGTACTTTGTAAGGATTTTATTATTGATGAAATACAAATTGATTATGCGAAATTCCATGGCGCTTCCGTTATTTTACTGATCGTTGCCGCGTTATCAAAGGAAAAACTAGCATCCCTGTACCAATACGCAACATCCAAAAATCTAGATGTGTTAGTTGAAGTACATGACGACAAAGAACTTCAAACGGCTTTAGAAATCGACGCGAAAATAATTGGCATTAATAATCGGGACTTAAAGACATTTCAGGTGGATCTGCAACATACCGCAACCATTGCCAAAAAATTTCCTTTTCAAGAGGAACGAGTGTTAATCAGCGAAAGTGGTATGAAAACGGTTGAAGATGCGAAGTTTGTTGCCGCATGTGGTGTTAGTGCTATTTTAGTTGGTGAAACGCTGATGCGAAGTAATGATGTTGAAACAACATTAACAGCATTACAAGTTCCAAAGGGTGTTGTAGCACTATGACAAAAGTAAAAATATGTGGCTTGATGAACAAAGAACATGTAAATACGGCTGTTCAATCAGGGGCTGATGCGATTGGATTTGTTTTTGCGAAAAGTAAAAGACAAGTTTCTATTGAAAAAGCGGCCCAATTAGCAACAGCTGTTCCAGCAAGTATATTAAAAATTGGTGTCTTTGTTGATGCGGAGCCGGCATTTATTGTCAAGGCTTATCAAGAAGTGCCATTAGATTATGTTCAATTTCATGGTCATGAAACAAATGAAGAGATTCAAAGACTAGGTCTTCCTTCCATAAAAGCTTGTTCTGTGAAATGTGAAGAGGATATTGAACGAGCATCTACCTATGATACAGATTATTTGTTGTTAGATGCACCTGGTATTGAGTTTGCAGGTGGTAGTGGAAAAACATTCAATTGGAACTTGTTGTTCAATCATCCAGCACTAAAAGAGCGAAAAATCATCCTTGCAGGGGGATTAAACGCTTCAAATGTCAAACAAGCCATTGATATTGCTAACCCTTATATGTTGGATGTGTCCAGTGGTGTAGAAAAAAACGGACAAAAGGATCATGCTTTAATCAAAAGATTTATCGAAGCAGCAAAAGGAGAGTGTCTTGTAAATGGTAAAAGAACTAAGTGAACAAAAAGCGGGACGATATGGCAAATTTGGTGGTCAATTTGTGCCAGAAACATTGATGACGGCTTTAAATGAATTAGAAACAGCTTATGATGAAGCGACAAAAGATCCATCTTTTCATGAGGAATTACAATATTATTTAAAAGATTATGTGGGACGTGAAAATCCACTCTATTATGCGGAACGCTTAACAAAGAAAATAGGTGGAGCAAAAATCTATTTGAAACGTGAAGATCTGAATCATACGGGAGCACACAAGATTAATAATGCCTTAGGTCAAGCACTTCTTGCGCTCAGAATGGGCAAAAAGAAAATTGTTGCTGAAACAGGGGCAGGTCAACATGGTGTTGCGACGGCAACCGTTTGTGCACTTTTTGATTTAGAATGTGTTATTTTCATGGGAAAAGAAGATGTTAGACGCCAAGCATTGAATGTATTTCGTATGGAATTATTAGGTGCAACTGTTGTTTCTGTTGACCAAGGTGGCGGCACTTTAAAAGATGCTGTCAATGAAGCACTTCGCTATTGGGTCACAAATGTAGAAGATACGCATTATATTCTAGGATCAGCTTTAGGACCACATCCATTCCCACGTATTGTGCGTGACTTCCAAAGAGTTATCGGTGATGAAACAAGAAAACAAATTCTTGAAAAAGAAGGTAGATTACCGAACGCTATCGTCGCTTGTGTAGGGGGAGGCAGTAATGCTATAGGTATGTTCCATCCATTTGTCAATGATGAATCCGTCAAATTATATGGTGTCGAAGCTGCGGGAAGTGGCATCCAAACGGGTCTTCATGCAGCAGCTTTTGCCGAATTAAAAGAAGGCGTGTTGCACGGAGCATATATGTACCTATTGCAAGATGATAATGGCTTTATCCAAGAGGCTCATTCAATCTCAGCAGGTTTAGATTATCCTGGAGTAGGTCCAGAGCATTGTTATTTACATGATATTGGTCGTGTAAAATATTCTTCAGTAACAGATGATGAAGCATTAGAGGGATTAAAATTATTATCCCGTACGGAAGGCATTATCCCAGCATTGGAAAGTGCACATGCCATTTATCGCGCTGCTGAAATCGCCAAAGAGATGAAACCTGATGAAATTTTAGTCATTTGTTTATCCGGTCGCGGAGACAAAGATGTTGAAACAGTTCGAGCAGCAATGGGGGCAGAAAATCATGACAACTAAACCTTTACAAGTAGCAATTGAAAAGAAAATAAAAGCTGGTCAAAAAGCATTTATTCCTTACATCATGGCAGGAGATGGCGGGCTGAAAGCTATTCGAAAGCAAATACTATTTTTACAAAATGAGGGTGTCACTGCTATTGAATTAGGCATTCCTTTTACAGACCCTGTTGCAGATGGTCCTGTTATTCAAGAAGCTGGAAGTCGTGCATTAAAAGAAGGGGCAAACTTAAAAGTAATTTTAAATGAAATGGCTCAATTTAAAGAGGACATTCAAGTACCACTTATTATTATGAGTTATTTGAATCCGATCCTTGCTTATGGCATTGAAAAATTTGTTGCAAAGTGTGAGGAAGTGGGTATTGCCGGTTTGATCATCCCTGATTTACCAGTAGAAGAATCTGAGATGATTCGATCAAAGCTAATAACATCTCCCGTCGCATTGGTTCAGCTTGTATCCTTGACGAGTCCTCAAAACCGAATTGAAAAAATCGCGAAGGCGGCGGAAGGATTTATCTATGCAGTTACTGTTAATGGGATTACTGGCGTTCGCAATGAATTTGGCAAGTCATTAGATGAACATTTGCATAATCTTAAAGAAATCAGTAATATTCCGGTTCTTGCCGGATTCGGTATTTCGACACCTGAACAAGTAGAGAAAATAGGAGCAATGGCAGATGGTGTAATCGTAGGTAGTGCCATTGTGAAGGCCTTCCATGAAGGGAATGAGTCAGCAATCAAAGCGTTATTGCCAAAGGTTGTTGTGAACGATTAGACATTAGACGAAATGAAGAAAACACACACTGGGAGTTTTCTTCGTCCCAAACTTGAGTGTTCAACGAATCAATTGTGATTCTATGAGGAGGAAAGCTACCGCTGATTGCTCGATCCTTCCGTTTTGAAGTGGAATCTTACTTGCTGTTAATCCTAGATAAAGTGAAGCTTCCATCCATCAGTGGGAGTTTTCTTCATCCCGCATTGATGAGGTTTTACTGTCCGTTAACGCGAGATAAATATAAATGAACAACCCGTTATGAAGTTTCATAACGGGTTTACTATTTGAACTAGCAGCAATTGGGGGAAAGGCTATTTCAAATAGGTGATCAGTTGTTCTTTATTTCTAGGAAAATCATTTATATTTGAAATGATGTTCTTAGCTTGCAAAACTTCTGCCATTTCAAAAATCCATGGCTTTTCTAAATGTGCTTTTAATAGTAAATCTTCTTGTTTAAAAATATGAATAGGATCGCCATGATAAATCACTTCACCATCACTCATGACAATAATTTCATCTGCCCACTCATAAGCAAAATGGACATCATGCGTGGATAAAATAATGGTTTTATCTAATTGATGAATTTGATTAAGCAACTGTAAAATTTGCTTGGAATAATACCCATCAAGTCCAGCTGAAGGTTCATCTAATATAAAAACGTCCGTATTCATCGCCAATACACCAGCAATGGCGACCCTCTTTTTTTGGCCTAAACTTAAAAAATGTATAGGTTTGTCCTGTAAAGGAGTAACTTCTGTTTCGGTCATAGCCCATTCAACCATTTCATTCACTTTATCCTCAGACCAACCTAGATTTAATGGACCAAATGAAATATCTTGACGTACATTTCCAGCAAATAATTGTGAATCAGGATCTTGGAATACAATCCCCACGCGTGAACGTAATCCTAGTAATGATTTTCGGTCATATTTCATCGGGCGATTTTCAAAAAGAATACTGCCAGAAGACGGCTGAAGGATACCATTCAAATGCTGAAATAGTGTAGACTTTCCCGCACCATTATTTCCAAGAAGTGCGATCTTTTTACCTTTGGAAATAGTCAGAGATAGATCATTTAATGCTACAGTTCCATCAGCATAACGATGTGTTAAATGCTGAATTTCAAAATATAAATCATTCAAACGAGGATTCCTCCAAACTCAATGTAAACACCAATGATGAGTACAAAGATAAAACTGATCAAAGTCCAATTTTTTTTAGAATAATAATAAGAATCTTCAAGAAAATTCACTGATTCATGATAGCCACGAGAATCCATAGCTATTGAAAGTTCCTTAGAACGGTGAAAAACATGGACGAATAGGGAGGAAATTAACATTCCCAAAGAATGAAAGCCTCTTTTTATCGAAATATAGCCAAGTCTTGAATTTTGTGCCTGAAAAACACTAACTGAAATTTCTAAAAATACAAAAATGAATCGGTACGTTAACTCGGTTAATTCAATCATTAGTTGTGGTACTCTGCATTTTTTCAAAACTTGCATTAAATCATGGACAGGTGTTGTTAACGTTAAAAAATATAAGCAGCTAATACTACTTAAAACCGAAAAAAATAATTGAATACACATTTGAATACTTTGAGTTGTGATATACACAGTCCCATTTAAAAATGAAATTTGCCACACTGAACTGTATAGCAATTCAGCATGTTGAGTAAAAGAGAATAGTATTCCAACCATGCTGCTCAATAAAAACAATCCAGGTATACAAAGTAATTTTAAATAATATGTCCAAGGTATTTTAGCTGCAAAAATAATGAGTCCGCTCATCATCGAAAAAGTAATAAGAGAAATCAAAGCATCCTTGACTGTCAAAGAAAAAATCAAAAGAAAAAGTGATAAGACGATTTTTTCTACGGGATGGGTTTTTGCTAAATGATTGATATAAGCATATTGATCAATAAGTAACATGCTTTCCTTTGCCCTCTTTGTTATCATCTTTTTTAGATTTACCACGTGATAGTCCGATAAAGTAACCGATAAAACCTGCTCCTATAGCAGCTTGCAAGGAGAATAATAGACTTTCAATCTCACCACTTGGCGGTTCCCAAATGTTAGAAAACCATGGATGATAAGAAGAGTCGATTTTCGTTATTTCCGCTTCAGCTTGATCGTCTGAACCACCAAATTCCGCACCCTTTTGGAAGAAAAGAGGAAGAACAGCCAAAATAATGACTAATGCTATTAACAATAAGTTCTTTTTCATTGTTGTTCTGCTCCTTTCTTAAAGACTTTCAGTGCTTTTAACTCTGCTAAATTGTATTTTTGTAAGAAGTTCATGATGACAACTGTAAGAATCCCTTCACTAATGGCTAAAGGAATTTGTGTAATAGCGAAAATACCACTAAATTTTGTAAATGAAGCAAAGAAACCGCCTACATCAGAAGGGAAAGCAAGTGCTAATTGGATAGATGTCACTACATATGTACCCAAATCACCAAGTGCAGCGGCTAAAAATACTGCCCATGAAAAAGATAATCCCATTTTAGTAGATCCTTTATACACGCCGTATGCAATAAGGGGACCGACAATCGCCATAGAAACTGTATTCGCGCCTAATGTAGTTAATCCACCATGCGCAAGCAATAATGCTTGGAATAAAAGAACGATAAAACCCACCACACTCATAGCCATTGGTCCAAATAATACAGTACCAAGGCCTACACCAGTAGGATGGGAACAACTACCTGTAACAGACGGAATTTTCAATGCTGATAATACGAATGCAAAGGCTCCAGATAATCCTAACATCATTTTGGCTTCTGGATTTTCAATAATTGTTTTTCGGATGGAGCGGAATCCAATCACTAAAAATGGAATGGAAACTGCCCACCAGAAAATAGCCCATTCAACGGGTAAAAAACCTTCCATAATATGCATGGCAAAAGCTGGTTTTGGTACAATCATAATGGCTAGAAGAAAATAAACTAGTTTCCAATTTAAATATTTTTTTAAATTTTTCATTTTACCAATCCTCTCTATTACTTATTCCATTGTGACATTTAAAAGTTTCTTTCGTTGCACCTCCATCACACCCTATAAGGACAATAAAAAAACACTTCTTACGGATAGAAGAAGTGTTGGTGAATAGTAAAATAATACTAATTGCTTAGCATGTCTATTCTCACACCTATCCTCGTAGGCTGAAACTAATTCGCATTTCATGGCAGGTCTCCTGGCTTAGCGTCATCATTATACTTTCACCTTCCCATCATTGACAGTGGCATCTTAAAAGCATAACTCGGCTTTACAGTGGCGGGACCGCGTTTGTTTTGCACAAACTTCCCTTTTAAGCTAAATATCTAAATTTAGCACCATAAAATTTATTGAATTGTTATATTACAAATCCAGTGTATCACGATTATATGCCCAATTCTATCTTTTTATTAGAAGAAATTCTGATGATTATAAAAGTTTGTTTTATAACAGTTAATTGAATCAATTTTATAGATCATTTTCTTCTTAAAAAATGCGAACATTTAATAATCACTAATTTTGATAGCTGTGGAGTGGAAGACGGCGACTCCTACGGGAAAAGCTTGAGCTGAAAGCCCCGCAGGAGATTGAAGCCAAGCCCGTGGAAAGCGCCGTCTGGAGCGGAACAAAAATTTCTGAATATTAATGTTCATGCTAATTTAAAACATTCGTGTTTTTTATCTGAATTTTGCATTATGAAATTGATTTAATTACTAAAATTTTAGAGAAATATTGTACAAGAAATCTATTTTTTAAATTGAAAAACAGTCTATAAGATAAAAAACATATTTTAAATCATGACAAAATAGTATATGATTATGACAGTTTAAAATTTTTCTAACGGGGTGAGATGAAAACTCGCTGATCATAATGCAACAAGTTTTTTTCAAATTGATCGATCTATACACCTGTTTTTCTAATGAACAATTACATACTATTTTTAAAAGTGCTCTTGTAGATTTTCAAGGGATAATAGGGAAACCGGTTCAAATCCGGTGCAGCCCCCGCTACTGTAAACATGGATGAAATGATGAAACTCACTGGTCAAAATGACTGGGAAGAGATCAGAGTAAAGTGAAATGTAAGCCAGGAAACCTGCTTTTAAAAAGTACGATACTTTTCGGAGGGAAAGGTAAAAACTATGGTACCCGCTAACAAACTAGTTTTTAAACCTTTATTCCAAGAATAAAGGTTTTTTATTTTCCTTCCTCTATCGATAAATATAAATAGGATGAAGAGGAGAGTGGATATGGCGACTTGGGATTTATCTGGAATGAAAAGTCATTTATTCATTTGTAACGGAAGTTCATGTATGAGGAAAGGAGCAGAGGAAATCACCCTCGCCATTCGAGATGAAATTACACAATTAGGGATGGACGAACAAATCCATACAACTAAAACTCGATGTAATGGACGTTGTCAAGATGCCTGTATTGTCATTGCTTATCCTCAAGGAAATTGGTATAAAGCTTCAAGTACAGATATTGGCCGTGAAATCGTAAGAGATTGTATCACGCAGCAAAGTGAACTCCACACGATTTATCAGATGGAAGATGGAAAAATGGTTTTAAATCCAACAGTTGCAGCTACTATTGGGATTCACAAAAACAAATAAATAAAAAGGGGAGAAGTTCACATGGCAAAACAAGGTAAACTATATGTCGTTGGTTTTGGCCCTGGTGATTTTAAACATATTACGACGCGAGCAGTAGAAGCACTTCAAGAAAGTGATTTTATCATTGGTTACAAAACTTATGTTGAACTAATCCAAGATCTCATTACGAATGAAAAAACAATTATTAGCACAGGGATGACAGAGGAAGTTTCAAGAGCTCAAGAAGCAGTTCGACAAGCAGAAACCGGGAAAATAGTAGCTGTCATTTCAAGTGGAGATTCAGGAGTCTATGGGATGGCAGGACTTGTATACGAGGTGTTGATCGAAAAAGGTTGGACCGAGGCAACTGGGGTCCCAATCGAAATCATTCCAGGTATTTCTGCGATCAATTCATGTGCCTCTTTGTTAGGGGCACCTATTATGCATGATTCTTGCACGATCAGTCTAAGTGATCATTTAACACCATGGAATTTAATTGCTAAAAGAATAGAAGCTGCTGCCATGGCGGATTTTGTGATAGCTCTTTACAACCCACGTAGTGGACGTAGAACACGTCAAATTGTTGAAGCTCAACGTATTCTCTTGCAATATCGATCACCCGATACACCTGTTGGATTAGTTAAAAGTGCTTATCGTGACCGTCAGCAAATTACGATTACCAACTTGAGTGAAATGCTTGAAAATGATATTGGAATGTTAACGACTGTCATTATTGGTAACTCTTCCACCTTCCTTTATGACAATAAAATGATTACCCCACGTGGCTATCAAAGAAAATACACGTTGCATGCAGATAAACAAACATTAAAACCACATCAACGCTTAAAAGAGGAAGCTGAGCCATGGGCAATGGATCAAAAAACAGGCGTTCAGCGTATTCAATCTTCTGTAGCTGTTGTTGAGAAAGTCCCAAAGGTTGAATCGATCAAGACAGAGCTTCCAAAAGTAAATTCATATGAGATGGCTCTGGAAGCCTTAAGACGCGTGACTGGTAAACAACCTGAAACTACAACTACACAATACATTCATCAAGATTTTGAAGAAATATTTGAATTAGCTGTAAGTCCTGGTGTTGCCAATAAAAAGTTTACACCTGAACAAATGATGACTTTAGCCATGGTTGTAGGTGAAAAAGGCACCATGGAATATACACCCAATCATCAAATTCTATTAAAAATACCTACTTCAAATCCCGATGAAATTACATCCAAATTACAAAATGTAGGCTTCCTGCTATCGCCAGTAGGAGATGTTTTAACATTAAAAGCTTGTGATTTTTGTGATGGTGAAAAAACGGGCGGGATTCCTTACGCAGAAGAAATTCAAGAAAAATTGGGTGGTATGCAATTACCAAAAGAGTTGACAATTGGCTTCAATGGTTGTGGTATGGCTTGTTATAAAGCGGTCAATGAAGATATTGGCATTATTTACCGAAAGGGGAAATTTGATTTATTTTTAGGAGCCAAACCTGTTGGAAGAACTGCACATCCCGGACAGCCTGTAGCAGAGGGCATTGAACCAGACAAAATCGTAGAAGTCATTTCAAACATTATGAAAGAATATAAAGAAAATGCACATCCAAATGAACGATTATTTAAATATTTCAAAAGAGTGAAAAATATTCAGGGATATATTTATCAAGATATAGCACCAAAAATAAAAATTGAACCAGCACCTTGTGGTGACTAATGATGATGGAGGTAAAAAAATGAAAGCCATTCTATTTGTGGGGCATGGAAGTAGATTAGCAGCAGGAAACGAAGAGGTGACGCAGTTCGTCGAAGAATTGAAACCAACTTTAGATAAAAATCTACTTGTTGAAAGCTGCTTCCTTGAATTCGCATCCCCCGATATCGCACAAGGCATAGATCATTGTGTTTCAAAAGGTGCAACAGAAATTCATGTAGTGCCAATCATTCTTTTGCAAGCAGGACATTCGAAGATTCATATTCCAGCTGCAATTGATGCAGGAAAAGAAAAATATCCAGATGTTCACATCATCTACGCAAGGCCACTTGGGGTACATGAAGGTATTTTTGAAATTTTGAAAGAACGCCTTACGGAAGCCGGCTTTCAGATTGAAGGAAAAAATGACGATACAGCCATTTTGTTAATCGGACGAGGTGGTAGTGATATAGATGCAAATAGTGATTTCTATAAAATTTCTCGAATGCTTTGGGAACAACTCCACGTATTGACAGTCGAATGTGCTTTTATGGGTGTCACTTATCCAACTGTTGATGAGGGAATGGAACGATGTGTGAAATTAGGTGCGAAAAAAATCATTATGCTCCCTTATTTCCTATTCACTGGTATATTAATGGAAAGAATGAAAGATATGCGAGAAACATATGCAGTATATTATCCAGAAATAGATATTATTCTAGCTAACTATTTTGGCTATCATCCAACTTTAAAAAATGTACTGAAAGATCGCATCACGGAATCGCTACAAGGTGAAGTCAAGATGAATTGTGATACATGCCAGTATCGTTTGAATGCAGCTCAGTTTGTCGAGCATCATCATGATCACGATCATGAACATGAACATCGCCACGAGCACGAACATCATGATCATGACCATCATCACACTGACCACGACCATGATCATTTAGTGGGTGTTGACAAATGATTTTCATGTTAGCTGGTACAAGCGATGCAAGGGAACTGGCCATCAAAATCGAAGAAAGCGGCTGGAAGGTGATCGCAACGGTTGTAACAGAAACAGCAGCCAAAAGTTTAAGGGAGGCTGGTATTAGCACAAATGTTGGACGCTTAACGGCGGAGCAAATGGCACAATTTATCAAGGATCATCATTTACAAGCAATTGTTGATGCGAGTCACCCATTTGCTGAAGAGGCTTCCAAAAACGCTTTAGCTGCAGCTTCAATAGCTAAAATTCCTTATATCCGTTATGAAAGAGCAAGTCAAAGTTTCACGCATCCTTTAGTCACTGTCGTTCAAGACTATGAGGAGGCAGCAGCACTTGCTGCCAAAAAACGCGGTGTCATCATGTTAACGACAGGTAGTAAAACGCTCGGCATTTTCACCAAATATTTATTAGGATTAGAAAATACTCGTGTGCTTGCTCGTATGCTGCCGAGAGTTGATAATATGGAAAAATGTCAGGCATTAGGGGTAGCGCAAAAAGATATTATCGCTATGCAAGGACCTTTTTCAAAAGAGTTGAATATAGCACTTATTCATCAATACAATGTCACATTGATGATCACAAAGGAAAGCGGCAAGGTCGGTTCTGTTGATGAGAAATTGGAGGCCGCATTCGAGTGTGGCATTGAAACAATCATGATAGCAAGACCAAAAGTAAAATATGAAAATATGCATTCTGATTTTGAAGGTGTTATCGAAGAGTTATCTTCAAAATGGGAAAGCGAGGAGGAATAACATGAATTCTAAATCAGATTTTAAACCAGTTACTGTTGACCCTAATAAAATTTATGACCATAGTTTTGCAACGATTGCGGAAGAATATGGTCCTCATGATTTTACAGAAAACGAATGGAAAGTAGTACGCCGTATTATTCATGCATCCGCAGATTTCGATTTAGGGAGAAGTGTCATTATTCGGCCTGAAGCTATTGAAGCGGGAATTCAAGCCATTCGTGCCGGCAAACCTGTTATTGCAGATGTCCAAATGGTAGAAGTAGGAACGGGGCATAAACGATTCCAAAAATATGGTGGTGACGTTCACTGTTATATTTCTGATCCAGATGTTGCAAAAGCGGCAAAAGAAGCTGGCGTGACCCGTGCCATCATGTCTATGCGAAAAGCCGCAAAGTTGCATGAAGGAGGCATTTACGCTATTGGAAATGCCCCAACAGCATTATTAGAACTTATTCGATTGATCCAAGAGGGCGAAGCAAAACCAGATTTAATCATTGGTATGCCTGTTGGCTTCGTTTCAGCCGCGGAATCCAAGGAAGAATTGGCTAAAGTAACAGAAGTCCCATATATCACGAATATTGGACGTAAGGGTGGTAGCACAGTTACTGTAGCTGCCTTAAATGCTATTTCCATTTTAGCTGATCAAGTGTAAAACGATTCTAAATGCAAAAGAAAAATAAAAAAGATCCATCGCAAATGCGTCATGGCTACACAACAGGCGCTTGTGCGACAGCTGCAACGAAAGCGGCATTAACGGCACTCATCACTGGTGAGGCACAAGAAACGGCTACGATTCATTTGCCGATTGGAAGAGATGCAACTTTTACGATCGAAAAAAACTTATTTACCAATGATGCTGTCAGTTGTGAAACGATCAAAGATGGAGGCGATGATCCAGATGCAACTCATGGAGCAACCATCGTTTCCACTGTAAGTTGGCAACATGAGTTAGGGATCACCTTAGATGGCGGTGTTGGTGTCGGACGAGTGACAAAACCAGGTCTTCCAGTGGCAATTGGTGAAGCAGCGATTAACCCCGTACCTCGTAAAATGCTCTATTCAACCATCGAAGAAACCTTATCCGAATTTAACGTGAAACGTGGCGTAAAAGTGGTGATCTCTGTTCCTGATGGAGAAGAAATCGCCAAAAACACATTAAATGGTCGACTTGGTATTATTGGTGGTATTTCTATTTTAGGTACTCGTGGAACAGTAGTCCCTTTTTCAAGTTCTGCCTATAGAGCAAGTGTTGTGGAAGCGATTAGCGTTGCACATGCAACGGGGAATGATCATGTCGTCTTAACAACAGGAGGCAGAAGCGAACGTTATGCCATGAAACAATATGAAGGGCTTCCTGAAGAAGCGTTTATTGAAATGGGAGACTTTGTTGGATTTGCGATCAAGCATTGTAAACTGAAAGGGATCAAAAGAGTTTCATTAGTAGGAATGATGGGCAAATTTTCTAAGGTTGCTCAAGGCGTCATGATGGTACATTCAAAAAGTGCACCGATCAACTTCGAATTTCTAGCACAGTTAGCGAAAGATGTCGAGGCGTCAGATGAAGTTGTAAATGAAGTTTTAGCAGCGAATACGGCATCTCATGTTGGCGAGATTATGATAGAAACTGGCAATCGGAATTTTTTTGATCATTTGTGTGAGGCATGCTGCATTTCTTCTTTGAAACATGTAGAAGGTGGACTTGTGATGGATACGGCTATCTATTCGATGAAGGGTGAATTATTAGGAAGGGCTGATGAAATTGACACAATCGATTAAGTTGATTGGAATAGGTGACAACGGACAAGCAAGTTTATTACCACAGTATATAAAGTGGATTGAGGAAAGTGATGTGCTGATCGGTGGCGAAAGATTATTAGCGTTTTTTCCTTATTATAAAGGTGAAAAGCTTGTTGTTAAAAGCGGCTTAAAAAAATTAGTGGAAACCATTCAAAATGATACGAGAAATATGGTTATTTTAGCATCAGGAGACCCATTATTCTATGGACTTGGTGGGTATTTATCCAAAAAAATAAAGATAGAAGTATATCCATATCTGAGTTCCATTCAGTTAGCCTTCTCAAGAATAGGAGAAAGTTGGCAAGACGCTTATATTACAAGTGTCCATGGCCGTTCAATGAAAGGCTTAGTTCAAAAAATCGAAGGCTATGATAAGATTGCGATTTTAACAGACTCAGAAAATAACCCAAGTACGATCGCCAAGTATTTGCTACAATTTGGAATGACGGAATATAAAGCATTCGTCGCAGAAAATTTGCAAGGAAATGATGAAAAAACGGGCTGGTACTCCTTAGAAGAAATGAAAAACAGTGATTTTTCACCTTTAAATGTCGTTATTTTAAAAAGAATAGCGCCATCACCCAAATGGACACTCGGAATCCCAGATGATGAATTTTCGCAAAGACGACCCGATAAAGGTTTGATTACAAAAAAGGAAATTCGTGTATTGAGTTTACAAGCTTTGCAATTACAAAGAGACAGTATTATGTGGGATATCGGAACATGCACGGGTTCAGTAGCAATAGAAGCTGCGAGAATCGCACGTGATGGGCAAGTTTTCGCCATTGAGAAAAACGAAGGTGACTTAGCTAATTGCATTGAAAATCAACATAAATTCCGAACAGATCTTACAGCCATTCATGGCAAAGCACCAGAAGGTTTAGAAACTTTTCCGAATCCAGATGCTATCTTTATCGGAGGAACGGGAGGAAATATGACAGACCTTCTGAATGTTTGTTGTGATCGATTAAAGGATGGTGGACGAATTGTCCTAAATGCTGCAACGATCGAAAATTTATATAAAGCAATTGAATGTTTCAAAGAATTGAATTTTCATACGAGCATTCTACATGCACAGTTAGCACACAATAAGCCGATTTTAGGGATGAACCGCTTTACACCACTTAACCCTATTTATATTATAACAGCTACTAGAAAGGAAGAAATCAATGACTAATATTGGTACTTTATATGGTCTTGGTGTAGGTCCGGGAGATCCAGAACTCATCACAGTAAAGGCTTTTCGTGTTATTCAAGAAACGCCAGTCATTGCGTACCCAAGAAAAAGAAAAGGCAGTAAAAGTTATGCGCAGCGCATTGTAGATGTATACATACGACCAGGCGAAAAAGAGATGCTTGGACTCGTTTTTCCAATGACAAAAGATCAAGCGATTTTAGATGCTGAATGGCGTAAAACCATTGAAATTGTTTATGACAAATTACAAGAAGGAAAAGATGTTGCTTTTGTAACAGAAGGCGACCCCCTTTTGTATAGTACATTCATCCATATGATGAAACTGATGCAAGAACTTCACCCTGAGATCATAGTCAAAACTGTTCCTGGTATCTCTAGTTTTAACGGCTCGGCTTCGCGCCTTGGTATTGCATTGGCGGATGGCGATGATCATGTAGCGATTATACCTGCTACCGATGAATATGATGTGATGCGTAAAGCCATTGAAGATCATGATGCCGTTGTTTTTATCAAAGTGGCAAAAGTGATCGATTTGATGATTGAAGTATTGGGAGATTTGAATTTACTCGACAAAGCTTCTGTTGTAACCAAAGTTACTTCTGAGGAAGAAGTGATTTGGTCAATAGATGAACTAGAAGGGGCAGATTTAGAATATTTAACATTAATGGTGGTGCGTAAATGATGAAGAAGATTTATATCGTTGGAGCAGGACCTGGTGATCCCGACTTAATCACGGTAAAAGGGTTGCAAATTTTACAAACTGCTGATGTTGTGATGTACACAGATTCTCTCGTAAATGAGGAATTGATCGCCAAAGCAAAACCTGAGGCAGAAGTGTTAAAAACGGCAGGTATGCACTTAGAAGAAATGGTTGAAGCCATTATTGATCGTGTCAATGCTGGCAAATCAGTTGCACGTATCCATACGGGAGATCCTGCGATGTATGGAGCGATTATGGAACAAATGGCCTTATTGAAAAGGGCTGGTATTGAAGTGGAAATCATTCCAGGTGTTAGCTCTGTGTTCGCATCTGCAGCGGCTGTTGGAGCTGAACTGACGATTCCAGATTTAACACAAACATTGATCTTGACTCGAGCTGAAGGTCGTACACCTGTACCAGAATTCGAAAAACTACGGGATTTAGCAAGTCACCATTGTACAATCGCATTATTTTTAAGTGCTACATTAACGAAAAAAATTGTCAAAGAGCTTCAAGCTGCCGGTTGGTCGGATGACACACCTGTTGCGGTCGTCCAAAGAGCCTCATGGCCAGATCAAAAAATCGTTCGGACAACTTTAGCAAATTTAGATGAAGATATGCGTAAGAACGGGATTCGAAAACATGCGATGATCCTAGCCGGTTGGGCTTTAGATCCAAATATATATGACAAAGATGAATATCGTTCCAAATTATATGATGCTACATTTACGCATGGATTTAGAAAAGGTGTGAAACCACAATGATTGAATTACAAGAAGGGATTCAACCAGAAGTCAACCAACAAAATCCATATGCCATTGTAGCCATTACGAAGCATGGTGTACAACTTGCGCGAAATTTGCATTCTTTTATTCATTCAGATGTGTATTATATGAGTAAGTTTGAACAAGGCGATGAAGAAACAAAACAGATTCAATTGTTTTCAGGAAGTGTTCGAATACTTCTTCCGACTCTTTTCAAACAGTATAAAGGGATTATCCTAATCATTTCACTTGGTGCAGTAGTTCGAATGATCGCTCCTATTTTAAAAGATAAGAAAAAGGACCCTGCTGTTGTTGTAATAGATGATCGTGGAGAAAATGTCATTAGTGTACTTTCCGGACATCTTGGCGGTGCCAACCAATTAACGCGTGAGGTCGCTCATGTTTTGAATGCACGTGCGATTATTACAACTGCCTCTGATGTGCAAAAAACAATACCTGTTGATTTGTTTGGTTCACGTTTTGGTTGGGAGTGGGATTCACCAGAAAAACTAACACCCGTTAGTGCATCTGTCGTCAATGAAGAACATGTGGCAATCGTTCAGGAATCTGGTGAAACCAATTGGTGGCATTTAGAAAGCCCTATGCCTGATCATTTAAAAATCTATCCAACCATTCAACAAGCGATCGAGGCAAAACCAGATGCAGCACTTGTGATTACACACCGTATTTTAACCAAACAAGAGGAACAAATTCTTGAAAATGGTGTACTTTATCGGCCTAAAAATGTGGTCATTGGCATGGGATGCAATCGTGGGACTTCTGCTGAAGAAATTGAACAAGTTATTCAAGAAACATTAGAGGAACTTCAAATTTCCGTCAAAAGCGTAAGAGCACTTTGTACCATCGATTTAAAAAAAGATGAAGAAGGCTTTTTACAGGTTGCATCGAAACATGGGTGGGAATTTGTCTATTATCAACCAGAACAATTGAATGCTCAGAAAATCGAGGCGCCTTCTGCCACCGTATTTAAATATACAGGTGTCTACGGTGTCAGTGAGCCTGCCGTCAGAATTTATACTGGTGCAGAAGATCTAGAGCTCGTCAAGAAAAAATCAGGCAATACGACGATATCTGTTGCATTGATACGATAAAGTGAAACTTTCATCAGTGGGATTTTCTTCTTCCTCTACTGAAATAGAAGAACTCAGGTGAAAAGCGCCACGTCCTGTGGCAACACCTGAGGGACCAACATCTTGTTGGCCCGAACCAATCGGACACATGCGGCAGTTGATCTTCCATCTATCTTTCTCGTTTCTTTTTAAATCTTGAGATGGGGATCTTATTGCCCGTTAAAGCAGGGATAGGAGGAAAATAGATGTCAGCAAATAGACTAGTCATCGCCGGTACTGGTAGTGGTGTCGGCAAAACAACCTTTACGATTGGGCTCATGGCTGCCTTACAGCAAAAAGGCCTTCGAGTTCAGGGATTCAAATGTGGACCCGATTATATTGATCCTACATTCCATACAGCAGTTACAGGTAGACCTTCTCGCAATTTAGATAGCTGGATGTTTGATGAAAAAACGGTCGTAGACATCCTAGAACGAAATAGTCGAGATGCAGATATTTCCATTATTGAAGGTGTAATGGGGCTCTATGATGGAAAATCTCCATTAGAAGATCGAGGTTCCACAGCTGAAATCAGCATCTTAACGAAAAGTCCTATATTACTTATTGTGAATTGCGCAAGCATGGCTCGTAGTGTAGCGGCCATTGTCAAAGGTTTTCAACTCTTCAATGCGAAGGTCCATGTAGTCGCTGTCATTGCGAATCAGGTTGGAAGTGAAGGACATTATAAAATCGTAAAAGCCGCGGTGGAACAAGAATGTGGAATTCCAGTCGTCGGCTATTTAAAAAAAGAACAAAACATCGAAATGCCAAGTAGACATTTAGGACTTATTCCAGCAATTGAACGCGGTGAATTACAACCATTTTTTCAACAGTTGGGAGATTTAATCCGTGCAACTGTTGATCTAGAAAAAATTTATGAGTTATCGATGGCTCCTGAACTTTCTGCTACTCAGTCAAGTATTTTTGATGTTCAAAAGGATCAGCAGGTGAAAATTGCTGTCGCGAAAGATGCTGCCTTTAATTTTTACTATGAAGAAAATATCGAATTACTTCAAGCGAACGGGGCGGCAATCGAGTATTTTGCTCCATTAAATGGTGAAGAAGTACCCGCTGATGCAGATGGTCTCTATGTTGGAGGAGGCTTCCCTGAAGAATTTGCGCAGCAGCTTGCACAACAAACGGATGTAAAGAAATCTATACAACAAGCGATAGCAAAAGGAATTCCAACATTAGCGGAATGCGGAGGTTTTATGTTTTTAACGGAGGCTATCTTCACAACAGATGGCAAGCGCTTTGAAATGGTTGGGTGTATCCCGGGGACGATACAAATGCAAACAAAGCGGGCTGCATTGGGATATCGTGAAATCTTCGGTACAAAAGGAAACTTTTTAATCAAGGAAGATCAAGAGGCAAAGGGTCATGAATTCCATTATTCTACTTATTCAAAACCGGAAAATATTCATTATGCCTATGAAACAAAAAGCCGCTTCAAAAAACAAGGAGAAGGCTATAGGCATGAAAATTTAATCGCAGGCTATACGCATTTTCATTTTGCTTCTAACCCACAACTAGCTGCTCAATGGATCGAACAATGTAAAAACTACCAGAAGAAAGTTGTGAATACAAATGGGTAATTATTATCCAATCATGCTGAACATAACAGATCGGCCTGTTGTAGTTGTTGGTGGTGGGTCAGTGGCTACACGTAAAGTTACTAGCCTGTTAAAAGCACAGGCTCAAATAACAATAGTGAGCCCAGAATTGTCACCAAAGCTTCAAAGATTAGTGGAAGAAAAATCGATTGAATGGAGAAAGAAAACATTTGCACCAGATGACCTAGATCGTGCATTTTTGATCATTGCTGCCACCAATTGTTCTGAAATCAATGAATTCGTAGCTCAATCTGTTCATCCGCATCAACTTTGTAATGTTGTCGATCGGGAAGATCTAAGTCAATTTATCGTTCCATCTGTCGTTCGTCGGGGACCATTAGCCATCGCTGTTTCTACATCTGGTGCCAATCCAAAACTTGCTCAAAAAATCAAGAAAGAGTTAGAAACACAATATGATGAAACTTATGAAGACTACGTTTTATTTTTACAACAAGCAAGACGTCAAATTATTGATGAAATAACAGATGCCGAATTGAAAAGTGTCCTTTTGTCCGCATTACTAGATTCAAAATTTTTAACGCTAACTAAAGCAAAACAGATAGAAGAACGCGATCAACTATTGAAGAAATTATTGAAAAAGGGGACGATTCAATGACTCCAGGAAAAGTATATTTAGTTGGAGCAGGTCCTGGTGATCCCAAGCTGATCACTGTTTATGGATTAGAATGTATACAGAAGGCAGATGTTATTGCCTATGATCGTCTTGTCAATCCCGCTCTATTAGAACAGGCAAAAGAAGGAGCAGAGCTGATTTACTGTGGAAAATCCCCTGGCAAGCATCACCTGATCCAAGAACAAATTCATGAATTACTCGTTCAAAAGGCTTTAGAAGGCAAAATGGTTACACGCTTAAAAGGTGGAGATCCATGTGTTTTTGGACGTGGAGCAGAAGAAGCCGAAGTATTAGTTGAACATGGTATTGACTATGAAATTGTTCCGGGTATTACAGCGGGAATTGCGGCACCAGCCTATGCAGGCATTCCAGTTACTCATAGAGAATTTGCTTCAAGTTTTGCCATTGTAACAGGCCATGGTCGTGAAGAAAAAGGACAAGATCATTTAAATTGGCAGGCATTAGCAAATGGGATCGATACGATCGCTTTTTATATGAGTGTTGGCAATCTTGAATATATTAGTCAAAAGCTGATGGACAATGGCAAATGTTCCACTACACCTGTAGCAGTGATCGAATGGGGCACAACAAAACAGCAACGTACTATCACAGGAACATTAGAAACCATTTATGATCTTGTTACGCAAGAAAAATTCCACAATCCATCGATGGTATTAGTCGGTGAAGTTGTGCAATTACGAGAAAAAATCAAATGGTTTGAAAAACAAACAATGTTAGTGGGGGACAAAAAATGACGATTATGGAAGCGATGAAAAACCGCCGAGCCATTCGAAACTATGCAGATAGGCCTGTCGAAAAAGAAAAAATCGAAAAATTATTAGATGTAGCGACATATGCGCCAAATGACCGCTTACGACAACCATGGCATTTCTATGTGATTCAAGGAGATGCGATGAAACGATATGAAGAAATGGCAACGGAGTACTTGCAACAACGTTTTCCAACAAAACCACATTTAGTAGAAAGCTCTCTAAAAGTTGTCACGACAACACCTGTAGCGATTGTTGTAACTTCGGCATTAATTCCGGATAAACCAGATGATTCAGAGGATAATATTTTTGCGACTTGCTGTGCGATCCATTCGATGTGGCTAGCAGCGCAAGAGTTGGGCTTGGGCTTCGTATGGCGGACAAGAGGGGTCGGCTTAGTCCATGATGAACGGATGCATCAATTTATCGGTTCACCCGAAAATGAGAAAGTCATCGGTACTATTTTCATCGGATATCCTGAAGAAGGAAAAGAAGTTCCTCCAACAGAGCGAATATCATTTGATGAAAAAACAACTTGGTTATAGAAAAAGGGGGATGTGAAAATGGCACGTCAAGGACTAGTTTTGATCTATACAGGGGAAGGAAAAGGAAAAACAACTGCTTCACTGGGGGTTACACTTCGAGCGATTGGTAGAGGGTTACAGGTGAAATATATGCAATTTATCAAATCACCTGAACGTACATATGGTGAAGATTTGGCTTTAAAAAAACTAGGGGTGGAAATCGAACAAATGGGCATCGGTTTTACATGGACGAAAACACCAGAAGAGCACCGGGAAGCTTTAAGGATCGCTTGGAAAAAAGCGAAAGCTGCATTAGCGGATCCCTCTATTGATCTATTGGTACTGGATGAACTAAATAATGCTTTATCGATCGACAAATTTCCAATCGATGATGTCCTACCGTTACAAGAAGTAGTGGAGGCTATTCAAAATCGACCTTCAACGATGCACCTTGTTATTACTGGTAGAAATGCAAAACAAGAATTACAAGAGATAGCGGATTTAGTGTCAACCATTGAAGCGACCAAGCATTATTATGAAAGAGGAATACCTGCTGTCAAAGGATTAGAATTTTAATGGAAGAAGGTAGCGTAAGCTTATGACCGCTAAAGCTTTAATGATTCAAGGTACTGCATCTGATGTGGGAAAAAGTATGATATGTACAGCGTTTTGTCGAATCTTTTCTGATGATGGGATGAAGGTTGTTCCTTTTAAATCTCAAAATATGGCACTTAATTCTTTTGTAACGATCGATGGCGGTGAAATTGGCAGAGCACAAGGGGTGCAAGCGGAGGCTGCTAGAGTCATCGCCACGACAGATATGAATCCGATTTTACTAAAGCCAAAACAAGATATGGTTTCTGAAGTGATTGTACATGGCAAGCACTTCATGGATATGAGTGCCACTAGCTATCGCAATGATTTTGTCGAAAAGGCAATGCCCATTGTGAAACAATCTATACATAAATTACAAAATGACTTTGATGTGATGGTATTAGAAGGTGCCGGAAGTCCTGCTGAGATCAATCTTAAGGACCGAGATATTGCGAATATGCGCATGGCTCATGCTACGGATGCTGCTGTAATTTTAGTTGCCGATATTGAGCGAGGGGGTATGTTTGCTTCCATCATTGGCACGTTGGCACTCCTCGATGATTCAGAAAGGGCTAGAGTAAAAGGAATCATTATTAATAAATTTCGTGGAATGAGAGAGCTATTGGACGATGGCGTTGCATGGCTTGAAAAGGAAACAGGAATTCCTGTATTAGGGATCATTCCATATATTCAGGTGAATATCGAAGCGGAAGATTCTTTAGCTCTATCTTCACTGCGCTTTAAAAGACCAAAACAAGGCGAGTTTCCGATAGATGTAGCCATGATTCGTTTACCACGAATTTCAAATTTCACAGATGTTGATCCGTTTTTTGATGAACCAGAAGTAGGGGTTCGCTTAGTTCGTCATGTAAAAGAGCTTGGGGAGCCAGATCTGCTGATCATTCCGGGTACAAAAAATACGATAGAAGATCTACAGTGGTTAAAGGATGAAGGATTCGCCTCAGCTATTCAAAAACTCGCCAAAAAAGGTACATCCATTTTTGGAATTTGTGGAGGGTTCCAACTATTAGGTAGAGAGCTCCAAGATCCTTATGCAGTCGAAGGGGACGGTCGTAGCGCGACTGGACTTTCCCTATTACCTGTCACTACCATATTCAATAAGGATAAAAAAATAGTACAGATGACCGGCCATACTGTATCAACTATTTTTGATACGATGTCACTAACAGGTTATGAAATCCACCTTGGTCAAACAGTGATAGAAGATGATCATTGCGTACCATTTATGAAGTTGTCTGATGGCCGCTGTGATGGGGCTATTGCGATGGATGGGCAAGTGATTGGTACGTATTTTCATGGGATCTTTAACAATCGAGCATTTACGCGAAAAATGGTCAATCAACTGCGTGTAAAAAAAGGATTGCAACCACTCGATCAACAAATCCAATCCGATGCAGAACGTAGAGAGGCTGCCTATCAATTATTAGCCGATCATGTTCGGGAACATATCGATATGGAGCGGGTCTATAAAATGATCGGTATACCAACTCGAGCACAATTTGATCCTTTATAAGGAAACTGCGATTTTGTCTCAAAATATAATCGTTGCTGCCAAGCACTTTAGAATGCCAAGTTGTTCTGTAGACACTTGGCTGTATTTTTGGTATTTATTCACTCAACATTTATGTGAAAAAAATAGAGAAAGCCAAAAATTTAACTATTTATCTTTGGTAATCATCGTAATGCAAGTTTTCTGCTCGTCTCGCAGTAGAGTACTCCTCGATCAAATACGTTCAAATTCTGTAAATACTTGTTGGAGAATTATATATAATAGATAAAATCAAGAATTTTTTTCTTCAACTAAATCATTGGGTTAACTTATTTTGGTTCATTATTTGTGTATTGAAGGAGATCTTTGAAGTTTATCTCTGTTCAATTGATGTGGAATCCCTTATTCAATAATAGAACGGTTTTCCGTAGTAACGAAAAGAGCCCCATTTCTCAAGTTTAATGCTGAGAAATGAGGCTCTTTTATAGTCACTTATAGTGCAAAATTGTTTTTGACTGTTGTGGAATTGGTTGCGTTTGTCGCTTTTTTATAGTCACTTATAGTGCAAAATAGCACTTAAACTAGATGCAGGGGAGCTCCTAAAGTAACTGTTTCATGCTGCTTTTTAATTTAATTTTATAGTGGCTGTATATCTGTGCATAACAAAGCAGATGCGTGAATATGCACCTATCACAGTATCAATTTCTTTAACTTTGCCCCGACTTTTTCCTGCTTTACGAACAATGATAGTTACTTTAAAAATAAAATACTAAATATTCAGATTTTATTCGTAGGGTGGTAGTAAATTTTATCACATGTGTTGATTTTACAAAAATTAGGAATACCTATTTGGTGTAATTTTTGAAAAACCCTGTATTTTCAGGACCATTTATATAGATCTTCGCTGCGGCTTGCTCGACTCCCGCAGGAAAGCGAGCAAGCCTTCGCTACAATCAACGAATTCCCCTATTTTTATGGATTAAATTGGATAATCAACACGCCTGAAATTTTATATAAAAATTACTTTGACAGATAGAGTACAGTTCATTATAATTACTCTATGAGATAGAACTCTATGTAATGGAGTAGTTTGCAGGCAAGGAAGTGACAAATTGATTAGAAGTGATATTATTCGCGGACATTTGGATTCCATTATTCTGCGATTAATAATGGAAAAAGATCGCTATGGTTTTGAAATATCGAAGGAGATCAGTTTGCGTACAGGTAACAAATTTCAAATAAAAGAAGCTACGCTGTATGCAGTATTTCAAAGATTGGAGAAAAAGGAATTAATTGAATCGTATTACGGGAGTGTTTCAAAGGGAGGAAAAAGAAAGTATTATCGAATCACTACGCTAGGAAAGGCATTCTTCAAGGAAACGGTCGTTGAATGGCAAGAAACAAAGGAAATTATTGATTTATTTATGGAGGGATTTAATTGAACCGATTAACGCAACATGTAAGCGACTTATTTAAAGATGTTCCAGAAAGTGAACAAAAAGCATCGATTATGCAGGAAGTGCTACAAAACCTCGAAGAAAAAGTGTGGGACTTGATGGAACAAGGGAAAGCTGAAGAGGATGCAATTAATAAAGCCATTGTTGAATTTGGAGATATCGAGGACTTGACAAAAGAACTTGGGGTCAATAAGTCCGCAAAACCAGGGAAATCAAATACGAAAAATAATACTAAATTAAACCTAGAATATTCGATTTGGGGAAGTGTGTTAATCATTGCCTTGTTTGTCTTTATGAATTTCTATTATTCATCTCATGTAATTTGGTTTGTTTATCCGACCTTTGCCGTGCTTTGGTGGCCGTTGACGATGTATTTTAGATGGATGAAAGTGAAAGGGGAGAGTAAAAATTGAAGAAATATGATATTGGATTTGTTGCTACAGGCAGTGTAATGACCATTGTATTTTTAATCCTAGTCAATTATTTTACAAGCGTTCAATACCCCTGGTTTATTTATCCTGCCTTCATATTAGTGCTATTTCCACTGGGGTTGTACTGCGTATATGCAAAGAAATATACGCTATTCTCTATGGTAGGAAGTTTTCTGCTTTTGCTTTTTCTTATCACAGAGAACTATATTGATATGCCTAGTTATCCGTGGTTTTTCTATACGTTGGCACCTATTGTAATGTGGCCGGCTCTTATGTTACTTGGAAAACGAGCAAAAAGCATGACCACAGCTCTTATAGGAAGTTTTTCTTTTATTCTATACTATATAATTTTAAATATCTTTTTAGCTCCTCAGACTCCATGGTTTATTTTTCCGGCTTTCGTGATTCTTTGGTGGCCGCTTTCCCTTTACCACATAAAACGAAAATCCTATTTTGGATTCTCTATCTCTGCTTCTTTGTTTATTAGTCTATTTTTTATCAGCATTAATGCTATCTTTTCACCACAAGAAATCTGGGCTGTTTATCCAATCTTTACCGTACTTTGGTGGCCTTTAAGTATGTATTATTTTAATTATAAGAAGCGAAACATTTAAATTTTTTTAAAGAACTTAATATGGATTTAATGAATATTTCGCTACCAATAGATTTAGGATACTTTATTTGAAAAAATTTAATTAAAAGTATCTTATAAGTCTCATACTTTTATTGTAGATCAAAAGAATCTATTTGAAAAAATTCGTTCAAATAGATTCTAATTCTTTTCAAGCCTAGTCGATGGAAACGTCTGTAACAACATTTCTTCCTTTATAGTACAATTGATCTTCTAATTTCATATTTTCTTTTGCTGTTATATCTGTGGGGGTTAGCTTACATATACATGTTTTACTTCCAAGCGAAGATTGATAGCGTGCCACATGTTGGGAAGCCAATGGTGTACTGAAATAACCTGCTACATACTTATCCAGCAGTGCTTGCATAACAGTTGTTGCTTCTTTTAAATCATTGACGATTTGAATCTTTCCAAACAGCATAATACTTAGATAAGCGGAATCGGTATGGGCAGGAATGGGGGAAACCATTGTCCCTTCAAACCTGCTAATAACGAAAGTTGCAAGAGGATTATTTTGAATAAAATCTATTTTTTTCCCTTCAGATGCTCCATGGAAATAGATACTCCCATTTAACCAGACATAGTTTAGCGGAACAACATATGGTTCGTTATTTTGGGCTAATCCTAAAAATCCTGTTTCTGCTGAAGATAATAATTGTTCTATTTTTGATTTGTCCTCACAAATTCGATCCTTCATTCGCATATGAATCCCTCCAAATGTTTGCTATAGTTTATTTAAACAAGTTTTTGACCAATTAAAAATAGACAGATTAGAACAATTTATACAGGACAGATCAAATAAAGTGAAGTTTCCATCAGTGGGGATTTTCTTCATCCCGCACTGAAATAAAGGAACTTAGGTTAAAGGCGCTACGTCCTGTAGCAACACCTGAGGGACCAACCTCTTGTTGGCCCGAACCAATCGGACTTTTACGGGCAGTTGATCCCCCATCTATCTTTCTTGTTTCTCTCTAAATCTTGAGATGGGGGTCTTACTGCCCGTTAAAGCGGGATAAAGCTACATACAGTAGCTTGATATTCTTCAATCTTCCAATCAAGCTTTTTACAGGTAAGTTTAACTCTACAGATGGAAGCATATTATTTGTGATTTTAGGATGGACAAAGGAAGGGACGAGCTGAAGATGGAACTGTTTTTAAATACGGATGAAAAAACGCCAAAATATATACAGTTATATGAACAACTAAAAGAAAAAATAATTTGTCATGAATTAACAGTGGGAGAAAAACTTCCATCTATCCGATATTTGGCGCAACAATTGAGGTTAAGTAAACATACTATTGATGCCGCTTACCAGCAATTACTGGCAGAAGGTTATATCCAAAGCGTTCCTCGGAGTGGGTTATACGTCTTACCAATTGAAGGCTTCCCATTACCCGAAGAAATGATCAATACTTCATCTATTATCCCTAAAAATAATCAACCTACAATTGACTTTCATTACGGCTCGATCGACTTAGAAAAATTCCCACTAAACAATTGGGTAAAATGTATGAAACTAGCGATGGAAAAGGACTTGGATATTCTACAATATGGTGCACCGGAGGGAGACCCTTTTTTAAGAGAAGAAATTAAAAAATATGTGGCCCAATCTCGTGGCATCAACTGTACGACAAAACAAATAGTGATCTGTAATGGAACGCAACAATCCATATCATTGATTATCCAGTTATTAAATATAATGCAACAACCTGTATTCTTTGAAGATCCCGGATATAATGAAGTACGAAATATGTTTCAAAAATGGCATTGTGATATTATACCAGTACCTATAGAAAATGATGGGATCGACATGAATACCATCGCCAATAATACAGCAAAGGTTGTCTATGTTACTCCTTCTCATCAATTTCCCTTAGGGGGAATTTTACCAATACAGAAACGTTATGGCTTACTAAAATGGGCAGCACATCAAGATTCTTATATTATTGAAGATGATTATAATAGTGAATTTCGTTATATTGGGAAACCAATCCCTTCGTTAAAGTCATTAGATCAATTTGAAAGGGTTATTTATCTAGGAACGTTTTCAAAAAATTTACTTCCAGCTGTTCGATGCTGTTATATCATTCTGCCTGATTCTCTTGCTGAGGCTGCAGAGGCGATGCTACAGCAACAAACTCAAAATTGTTCACCCCTTTTGCAAAGAGCGATCGCTATTTTCATGAGGAAAGGGTATTTTGAAAAGCATGTGCGCAGGATGAAAATAACCTATCAAAAGAAACAACAAATACTGGTTCAAGCTATCAAGGAACAATTGGGAGATAAAGTGGAAATAGTAGGTCAACAGGGTGGATTGCATATTTTATTGAAATTAAAAAACACGAACGCAGATACATTAATCGAACGTGCTATGAAAGTTGGCGTTAAAGTATATTCCCCGAAAAAACATTGGTTAAATCCTGACGAGGTGTCTTATATTATACTTGGGTTCGGTGGTGTCAATAACAAAGATATCGTAGAAGGGATTACTAAATTGAAAAGTTGTTTTTAGTGCACTTTTATCATCATACTAGGCATGTTGATTATCCAATTATACACATAAAAATATTAGGTATTCGCTGATTTACACGCCTGTTATCGTACAATAAAAGAGAGAGATAAAATGGGACCGTATCCCTTTTATCTCTCTCTTTTTACTTAAAGTTGTATCCAAACGTATCATCTGAGTTGCTATAGTTTCTAATCTTTATCATTATCAGTTTCTCTATGAAATCGTTTATTCACAATGGTTAGTAAAGGCGGGATCAAAATGTAGATATAGAGAATTCTAAATAACTGGTAAATCGTAATCGTTGCTACATCCGCATGAACTTCATGACCGATAATGCCCATTTGATCCATCCCACCAGGTGCCAAGCTTAAAAAGCCTGTAATAATAGAGGTATGTTCCAAATACTTCATAATGACAATACTCAAAACAAAGGCAATAAAAATCAAGATGATACTACTTAAAAAAGCAAAGAAAAGTTGTTGTTTTTTATTCTTCAATGATTCTGGATGTAGAAGTAGACCAATATGTATCCCAACAACAAACTGACTTATATTTAATAATCCCGGCGGCATTGAAGAGGCACGTATGAAAGTCAGATTACACAAAACGGTGATGATCAACGGACCAAGTAAATAAGCAGCTGGCAGCTTTATTTTTCTGCCTATAAGGGCAGCGATTGTACATAATACCATATAAATAAGAAAATGAGACCAACTGAGCGTTCCTAAAACCGTATGCATATCAGTTGACTTTGCCTTGCTGCTTGGTTGTAAGAATGGCAAGTGCACAATAAATGGAACTAATATAACGATCATAATGACACGGATTGTGTGAAAGAAAGTAACTGTCGATAAGTTGACTCCTTTCATATCTTGAGCAAATGCTATAATTTGTGTTAATCCACCTGGTACGCTACTTGTTAAAGCAGTTGGATAATCGATTTTCCCATATTTTGAAATAAGAAAAGCAAAAAGACAGCTGAAGGCACATAAAAAGGTCGTCACTAATAGCATCATAGGTATATCTAGAAGCATAGCTTTTAAGACCTCTTCATTAAATGCAATACCAAGAGAATAACCAATAACGATTAATCCTGCAGATTGGATTTGTTTTGGCCAATACATGTCAAAATGGAAAATTCGATTTGCGAGTAAGATGGCTATCATTGGTCCAAGTAAATAGGGGACCGGTATATGAATCAGTTTAAAAAGAATGGCTCCAACTAAACCAACAAGCGCGGTTCTTGCTATCATTTTTATATTACTTTTATTCATCACTATATCCTTTCTATATTACACTTATATTATGACAGATTCGTGAATAGAAAGAAAAGGATTTGCAAAAAAATAGAAGAATGGATGGGATGTTTTCAAGTGAAACTTCACACAGAGGAGAGTTTTATAGCTTGGTAATAAAGGGTGATTAAAAATGTGTTTTGATCCTTATTTAAAAGCAAACGTAAAAACTCCATTTTGAAAAAAGATTGATCAAAATAGAGTTTCTCTTTTTAACTAAGTGAATCAATTTCATAATGTAAAATTCAGATAAAAAATACGAATGTTGTATATCTATATGAGCATTAATATTCAGAAATTTTGTTCCGCTCCAGACGGCGCTTTCCACGGGCTTGGCTTCAATCTCCTCGTCACTACGTTCCTGCGGGGCTTTCAGCTCAAGCTTTTCCCGTAGGAGTCGCCGTCCTCCGCTCCACGACTATCAAAATTAGTTATTATCAAATGTTCGTATTTTTTAAGAAGAAAATGATTTAAAATTGATTCAAGTATGAAATTTTATAAAAAAGTTTGATTATTTTAATATTACTTATTCGTGATATCCATAAATTGAACGATAAAAAGGCTCCTTAATTAGGAGCTGCTGTAATTCTTTTAAGCGATGAAATTTTGAATAAGATGGATGGTCAAAATTGTTGTTAACAAGCAACCAAAAGAAGTTAATAATATTGTTTTTCTATTGTCTTGTTTTTCTTCATGTTTAATGAATTCATAAATTTGTATGATCCATACAGCCATAGTTACAAGGGCAAGAATTCCGATGGACAAAACACTCACCTCCGAAAGACACTATAATTCATTGTTTACCCCTTTTTTGTATGAAGGCTAAACCACTTTAATTGTAACATTTTGTATATTTTTTCACAAATCCTTACAGAGTAACCTGCTCCGTTAGTGCAAGAACAGAGCATAATTAATTTCAGTACATCTTTTTTATAAACAGTACAACTATTTCAAATCAACAAGTTTCTTCATTTATTATTGTACGTTAGTTGAAAAGATGGGGCTTGTATATCTCAGCACTTGTCCTACAGCCTTTCACACGATTTGAGACAAAATTGTGGATTACATAAAAAATTTGCTCATTCTTGAAATAGAATGAGCAAATTCGCTAAAACCACTTTATAAATTATTCTTCAATCCGATTGTTGCCTTTACTTTCACTTCGGCATATTTCTTCGCATCTGCTTTTTCCCCAACTAATGAACCGATCCATCCTGCTAAAAATCCAAGTGGTACAGAAATAATCGCTGGATTGGTCAATGGGAACAATGGCGTACCTGTTAGGATAGCAGTACCTTCTGGGCTCCAAATATTCGGACTTAAAATGACAAGAACTACCGCAGTGATCAAGCCTGTTGCCATTGCAGCTACTGCACCTGTCGTATTAAATTTTTTATAGTAGATGGTATAAATAATGACTGGCAAATTCGCACTTGCAGCAATACAAAATGCAAGTGAAACGAGGAAAGCAACATTTAAAGTTTGAGCCCCCAACGCTAAAATAATCGAAAATACGGCTACACCAAGTGATGCCCAACGAGCTGCTTTCATTTGTTGCTTCTCAGTAACATTTCCTTTTTTAATAATCTGACCATAAATATCATGAGCAAATGCTGAAGCGCCTGATAACACAAGTCCCGCTACTACCGCAAGAATCGTCGCAAAGGCAACGGCACATACAAATGACATAAGGAAATCTCCACCCAATGCTTCTGCAAGCAGAGGGGCAGCCATGTTTCCAGCAGCATTAGCGGCAACGATTTTTTCAGCTCCCACAAATTTAGCTGCACCAAAGCCTAAGAAAATCGTTAAAATATAGAAGATACCAACAATCCAAGTGGCTGTAACAACTGAGCTACGAGCCGTTTTTGCATCTTTCACAGTAAAGAAGCGCATTAAAATATGGGGAAGTCCAGCAGTCCCAAGTACTAATGCAATCATCATGGATACTGTATCCCAACCATTCGTGTATTTTACACCTGCATTTAAGTAGGCTTCTCCATGTGAAGTAGCTGTTTTGACAGATGTGAACATTTCTAAAATATTGAAATTAAATTTTAAAAGGACAAGGAAAGAAATAATAACAGTCCCGATCATTAATAAGATAGCTTTAATAATTTGTACCCAGCTTGTTGCAGCCATACCTCCCCAAAGAACGTAAATCGTCATCATCACACCAACGATTAAAACGGCTACCCAATAAGGAATACCTAATAATAATTGAATAAGTGCACCTGCACCAACTAATTGTGCAATCATATAAAATAATACAATCACAATCGAGCTAACTGCTGCAGTCCCACGAACTTTTTTCTGATCAAACCGTGCTGTGATCATATCCGCCAAAGTGTAACGTCCAAGATTTCGCAATGGTTCTGCTACAATATATAGAACAACTAAATAAGCGACTAAATAGCCAATGCTATAGAAGAAACCATCAAATCCAAATAATGCAATGGCACCAGCGATCCCTAAGAAGGAGGCAGCTGATAAATAGTCGCCCGCAATGGCGATGCCGTTTTGCCAACCAGTTAAACCACCACCTGCCGTATAAAACTCACTTGCAGAATTTGTACGTTTTGAAGCAATATATGTCACGATTAACGTTAAAGCTACAATTGCAACAAAGAAAAATACGCCAACTGTACTCATTCATATCCACCATCCTTAGCCTTGTCGATTATTTGCTGTGCATTTTCATCAAATGATGCCGCTTTTCTAACATAAGTCATACATAAAAACCATGTCATGATAAAAAGACCTAATGAGTAGATCCATACCCATGTAATATCACCAAAAGCTTTACCATCTAAAATGGAAGTAAAAGAGGTGAAGATGGGAAGTAGAATATATAATGCTAAAAACAAAATAGCCACTGGTACAATAAATCCACTTTTCTTTTTTACCAACGTATTAAATTCTGAACTTTCAGAAATATTAACATACTCTTCTGCAGTAAAATCAGCTTTCCTCCCCTTAGAAAACCGATTTAGTACATGATCGCGAGCGGCTGTTTGATTTTCTTCTACCGTACTTGAAAGATCTGAATTCATATAAAATCCCCCTTTGCCTAATTGGTGAGTTTGAAAGTGCTTTCAAACTCTTAAAATAATCATATTCAAATTTGACAAAAATAGCAACATTTTTTGAACAAAAAAATAATTATTTTTCTATTTAATGGACATTATCTTCTCTTTTAAGTAAAAATCCACTATTCAGGATTTAGGCGAATAGTGGATTTTTATCCCGCATGAACGGGCAATAATACGTATCCAAAATTAAGAAGGCAGGAGAGAGAACAACTGCCGGATGTACCCGATTGATTCGGGCCAACAAGATGTTGGTCCCTCAGGTGTTGCCACAGGATATAGCGCTTTTAACCTGAGTTCCTCTATTTTAGTAGGAGTGGAAAGTGTCACTTTATAAGTATAAATTGCTCCTAAATAGCAACATTTTGGAAGCCTATTGCGTTGTATAAAATTAATAGACTCCCCTTATCCCGCTTTAACGGGCAGTAAGACCCCCATCTCAAGATTTAGAAAGAAACGAGAGAGATACATGTGGGATGAAGTGCCCGTAAAAGTCCAATTGATTCGGGCCAACAAGATGTTGGTCCCTCAGGTGTTGCCACAGGACGTGGCGTTCTTAACCTGAGTTCCTCTATTTCAGCGGGGGATGAAGAAAACCCCCCCTGATGGAGTTTCACTTTATCTTACGACAGAATGATCTTTTTCAATCGTGGCATCTTCCGTTGTATGCCACGTTTTTTCTAACCATTTAAAGAGTATAATAACCAGTGATGTTGCCCCTTCTGCTATCGGGAAAGCCAGCCAAATATAGTTACTACTCAACACTAATGGTAAAAAATATAATAACGGTAAAAAGAATAGTAAACTACGCATCACAATAATGATCATGGACAATCGTATTTTCTTAATGGATTGATAAAATTCTGCTTGTATCAAATTATAACTTAAAAATAAATAGCCAATAAAAAATAAGTCAATCCCTTCTTTTGTATAATCGATCACAGATGGATCTGTTACAGCAAAAAGGGAAATGAGTTGGTCCTTTAATAACCAACCCATTAAGAAAACGACTAGACCGAAAATGAGGCCTGTTTTGATGCCTAGTTGCAATACTTTTTTCAACCGTTCATTCAATTGAGCACCATAATTAAAACTAACGATTGGCTGAATGGCTGAGCCGATGCCAATAAAAATCATGATAAATACAGCATGTAAATAGTTTACAATGGCATAAGAAGTAACACCAATTTCTCCAACAAAATGGCTAAACGCAATGTTAAAACCAACTACCGCAATTGCTGCCGAACCTTCTGTTATAAAGCTTGGTGAACCTATTTTCAGTATTTCTAAGCATGTTTTTACATCAAAATGAAAATGAATAAATTTTAAATTATTTTTCTGAGTGAAAAAGTGTGATACAAGTACGCACAATCCAGCGACAGTTGAAAGGGCAGTTGCATAGGCCGCACCTTTAATCCCCATATGCATTTGAAAAATAAAGAGATAATTGAGGATAATATTCAGCACTGAGGTTAAGATCAAGCCCACCATAGCTAACTTGGGACTACCATCATTTCGTACAAAAATACTGAAGATATTTTCTAATACATAGACAAGACCAAAAAGTAAAATGATATGCAAATAATCTTCAACATATGGCAATACTTTGGAACTGGCGCCGAATAAATAAGCAATCTGTTCCTGCTTCCATAGGCAAATAATCACTAACACGCCAACAATGGAAATGGTCATTATCACACTTTGTGTAAAAATAGATCTAGCCCTAGTAATATTGCCTTTACCCATTTCAATCGAGTAGAGTGTTGCTCCTCCCATACCAATCCATAAAGAAATGGAAAGTAAAATAGAAAAGATAGGGACAGCTATATTGACGCCAGCAAGTGCTAAGGTCCCGACACCATTACTAACAAAAATTCCATCTACTAAAATATTGACAGACATTAAAACCATGCCTAATAATGATGGAAATAAATACGATAAAAATAATTGATGGATTGGCGTTTCCTGCAATTTTGTAGTTGTTTCAGTCATCATATTCTCCAAATCGGAGCAACACGCCCTTTCATTAAACAGTAAGTCTTCCATCATTCTATAGTATACGGTAACCATATAGTCAACTAGGATATAAAAAGTTTCTTTGAGGTGAACAAAATGAATGAAATTTCGCATAAATACTTTACAACTGGAGAATTCGCAAAAATATGCCATGTTAAAAAGCAAACATTATTTCATTATGACGATATCGGGTTGCTCAAGCCTGAGGTCAAATTAGAAAACGGGTATCGCTATTATTCGTATCAACAATATGAAATTTTCATCGTGATCGAATTGTTAAAAGATCTAAATATGCCATTAAAAGAAATTCGAGACTTTTTAACAAATAAAACACCAAAAGAAGCAATTCAACTTCTGCAGCATCAATTAACTCAAATCGATCATAAAATACGTAAATTGAATCATACAAAAACGATTGTCGAAACGAAAATAGCTAATATTCAACAAGCGTTGCATATAGATATTGAGGATATAAGAATTGAAGAAATGGATGAAAGCGTATTGTTCATTAGCCATTCTATTTTAGATGCTTCAGATAAAGAATATTTAAATGCCGTTACCGACTTTATAAATCTTTGCAATAGCTATGAATTATATATAGGCCATCCAATTGGGGCAATGCTTGCAAAAGAAGAATTGCTCCAGCACCAATTTGAAAATTATAGTTATTTATACACAATGATGCCTCAACATTTTCTTGAAGCTTCTACGATTATAAAACCTGCTGGAAAATATGTAGTTGGGTATCACAAGGGGGATGATAAGCAAATGGCATCATCCTACTTTAAAATTTTTAAGTTTATGGAACAACATCATTTAAAACTGAAAGGTTACGCATACGAAGAATATATATTAGACGAAATTTCGGTAAACAGAGAAGAAAACTACGTGACCAAAATGATGATACAAGTGGAGGATGAAAACGGATAACTGATTTGATTTTTGTTCTCCTTAAAACAATATATTTCTATTCAATTCAAATATTTTCTGCTATTTTTAGAATTCCATCTGTATCAACTTTTTTATGGGTTTATTTGAATTAGGGTGGGATAAAAGCAATTTTAAATAAAAGAGCAGGTGAAAAACAGCAAGGATTGATTTTTATGGATTCGATCTTTTCAAGCGAAGAATTTAACATGCATCATTTAATGGTTCTCTAAAACATAAAAAAGGTTCCCAAATATGAATTTGGGAACCTTTTTTATGTTAAAATAATAGACATGAAGATCAAAAATAGATAATTCAACTGCAAAAGTGGCAATCTGAAATGAAAGCCCCTATTGATGATGCCAATTTTAATAGATAAAATGATACGTTTGAAAAAGTCGATCATATATGGGAGAGGACACATACATATGAGTCAGCAAAAGCCAAAAATTCTTCGCGATTTTCTTATTTATCTCACCGCCATCAAGGGAAAATCAAAACGAACACGCGATGAATATGAGTATGATTTAACATTATTTTTGAAGTTTCTACTAGTAGTTGAGCAGCAATTGGAACTTGAAAAAATAGAAGAAATAGATATCAGTAAATTGGATGTTACCTTTTTCAAAACGATCGCTTTAGAGGATATGTATCTATTTCTGGAGTATTGCGAGGAAAATCGACATAACTCCGCTTCTACAAGAGCTCGCAAGGTGGCAACATTAAAATCATTTTTTAAATATTTGAAATCAAAACGCCACTTAATAGAAGAAAACCCTGCGGAAGATCTTGAAACACCAAAAATCAGTAAACGTCAACCCATCTATTTGAGTTTTGAGGAAGCAAAAGTATTTTTGAAAGGAATTCAATCCAAAACACATCATTACAGGGATTATTGCATGATGATGTTCTTTTTGAATTTAGGAATCCGTGTCAGTGAACTTTGTCATTTGAATTTGGATTCGATTCAAGAAAATTTTTTAACTGTAACGGGAAAAGGGGATAAAGAGCGTACCGTGTACCTTAATAACGCGTGCACATCCGCTTTAGCAAACTATTTAACACATGAAAGAAGCCATATAAAAGAGGCAGATCAAAATCCAGCATTGTTTTTATCACAAAAGGGGACTAGACTAACTCGACAACGCGTTGCTAAAATCGTGAAGCAGATTAACTGCACATCTGGTCTGAATAAGAAAAAACTGACACCTCATAAACTGAGACATACTTCCGCAACAATGATGTACAAAAGCGGGGCTGATATTAGAAGTCTTCAACAAATACTTGGTCATTCCAATGTATCCACAACGCAAATCTATACGCATGTTGAGGACAAAGAAATTCAACAAGTAATCGAAAATAATCCTTTTAATATTTAAGTTTAAAATATTATTATTATGTAAACTAATAAGAACTTTCATTGAAAAGCAAATTTGATGGTAATGATTTTAAATATCTCGCATGAAATAAAGCGGGAACTTTTGTTTCTAAAAGATTCCAGACTACTTTAGCGATTCAACCTTTTTTTAAAATTTGCATATCAAGAATAAAGCAGCATGTTCTCATAGATAATGAAAATGAACCAAAATAAGCGCACAGTTGTCATTCAAACAGGCAACTGTGCGCTTTGTGTAAATATATTTTATGAATAATCTCATGTTTAAATCAATGTCATTGAATCATTGATAATTAACGGAGTAATCTTCAGCTTTAATCATTTTTAATTTGCGTTCAAATAAGCGAAGTAATACTGTGTTTAAAATAATTGGTAAGACAAAGAACATGACTAACATGATCATTGTATTATGCAAATTCCAACCACCATCAGCTAGATTGATATAGTTTAATGGTCCAATTAAACCTGCAAGACCAAACCCTGCACTGTAGGGGGTACCTGTAATATTTAGCATACCGCCTAGAGCACCTAAAATCGCAGCTGTAATAATCATTGGAAACGCAATTCTTGGTTTCATAAAGAAGTTACGCATTTGGATTTTAGGCGATCCCATAACATGAGCTAAAGCAGTACCAAAATTGTTAGCTCTATAGCTTGCGATACACATACCAACACCTGAGGCAACAACCCCTAAGTTTGCAGTACCTGCACCAATGCCGGATAACATGATAACGGTTGCAACACCAATCGTGGATAGAGGTGAAAGAATCAAAATACTAAAGATAACTGCGATAATAGCTCCCATTAATATTGGTTGTAAGTTTGTCACATTATCAATGGCAACTCCTACATAACCAGCACCAGTTCGAACATAAGGAAGTGTAAATAAGCCGATTCCACCAGGGATAAATAGAGATAAAGCAGGCATCAATAAAATGGTATAATCCTTAAAACGATCGCCGATAAATTGTACAAATAAAACAGCTAGTGCTGCTGTTATACCAGTATTGATAACAACACCGATTCCTTGCATAGTGATGGCACCGCCGTCACCCATTTTCCAAACGCCACTACCAACCATTGCTGCTAAACCAACACTTGCCGTTTGGATAGGCGTTAATTTAAATGTTAAACCAATCATTACCCCTGTGATAACAGGGAGAAGGCTCATTGCCAAAACGGAAATATCTAAGATATATTGGAAAAACGGAACATACGGAATAATCAGTTTTAAGATTTCTCCAACTAATGCATTTGGAATGAGAGCTACGATAATTCCCATACTCATGCCAATTAGTAGTTTGTTGAAAAAGTCTTTCATAAATATCAATCTCCAATCAATTGAGTAAAATAAAGTAATGTTCTAAATTATATAACATATAATGTTACAGTCAATAGGGAATATTCTAAAAATTATAGACAAATAACTTAAACGAGATAATGTGCGCTTTATCGACAAAAATATACAAAAAATGATGATATATTTTTTCTGACAATTCAAATCATTTTATACTTTTTGCACATGATAAGAGACAAATAACTTGATAATGTTAGCTAATTTTTGTGATGTTTCTAGTAGATGGTTGTATGAATAAATACATTCTATTCAATATTTTCTGCCTTGAGAAGGAATGATATTTTTGTACACATAACATGACAACAAGGCGGAAGATAACACAGTAAATTTACGCAGATAGATCCATAAAATCAGAAAACCATTCACATAGCAAACTTTCATAAATGATTCTCTTAACCTCTTTAGATATTTCTACATCGTATAAATACATATAATTTTATTATGTAAACTAAATTTATCTTTCAAACGCAAGATACGATTAATCTCATTAGTACTTGATAAAGTCGACTCTAAATATTAGCTGATCTTTATTATTTTCCCTTCTGATCCTTTTCTTTTCCTTCTTATATAAGTAAAATAGGAAGGGTATTTTATTTGAATTGAGGGAGAGAAATTATGAACGATAAGCGTTATAAAATTGCTCATCGCGAAGCGCTTATTGGTATTGCATTAGTTATCATCAATTTTGCAATATGGTTTGGCTTTGCATATGGGCTCGGTTCGGGTGATCCGAAAAAATATTCATATGTATTTGGCTTTCCGGCTTGGTTTTTCTATAGCTGTATCGCCGGAACGATCTTTATGATTATATTGCTCATCATTGTCATCAAATTCTTCTTTAAAGACGTATCATTTGATACGGAAGAGGATGGTGATGAACGATGATACATTGGCAAGTAATCATCCCACTAATTCTTTTTTTGGTGATCATCTTTTTAATTGGTATGTGGGCAAATAAACATGTCATGCAATCAGATTCTTTTTTACAGGAATACTTCCTTGGCGGGAGACAAATGGGAGGATTCTTGCTGGCCATGACCATGATGGCTACATATGGCAGTGCATCTAGTTTTATTGGAGGTCCAGGAGTAGCTTATAACACTGGACTTGGTTGGGTTTTACTATCGATGGCTCAATTACCAGCAGGATATTACGTATTAATGGTATTAGGAAAGAAATTTGCTATTATTGCCAGAAAATACAAAGCCATTACTTTAATCGATTTTCTACGTGAGCGTTATCAAAGCAACTTTGTTGTTATTGTCTCCGCATTAAGTATAATCATCTTCTTATTTTCTTCCATGGCTGCACAATGGATCGGCGGTGCACGCTTGATCGAATCTTTGACCGGATTGCATTATACAACTGCACTTTTTATATTTGCTATAGTAGTCCTTGTGTATGTAATTGTCGGAGGATTTCGTGCTGTTGCTTTAACCGATGCTGTACAAGGCTCTGTCATGTTTTTAGGAAGTGTTATTTTACTGATCGGGACCATTATTGCTGGTGGCGGAGTTTCCAATATTATGGCTGATCTTGTTGCTGAAAATCCTAAACTGGTATCGCCATTTGGGGCAGATGGTAGTTTAACACCTCTTTATGTATCAACGTTTTGGATTTTGATCGGTATTGGTGTGATTGGCTTACCGCAAATCGCAGTCCGTGCCATGTCCTATAAGAATTCGGCAAGTATGCACTCGGCTATTATTATCGGGACGATTGCACTGGGCACCGTGATGTTTGGCATGCACTTAACAGGTGTATTCGCACGTCCCGTATTACCAGGTGTTGAAATCGGAGATAAAGTTATGCCACTTTTAACGTTAAAAGTGCTGCCACCGTTTTTGGCAGGGGTTGTATTAGCAGCACCAATGGCGGCTATTATGTCTACCGTAAATGCGCTCTTAATACTTGTAAGCTCTACAATTGTTAAAGATATTTATCTAAACTTTATAAAGCCACAAGCTAATGATCACGAAATCAAAAAGCTGAGCTTTTTTGTCACTACTTTAATAGGTGCAGCTGTTGTTATTGTTGCATTAAAACCACCAGATCTATTAGTATGGCTCAATCTTTTCTCATTTGGTGGTCTGGAATCCGTATTTGTTTGGCCTGTAGTATTAGGTCTATATTGGAAAAAAGGAAACAAATATGGAGCCGTTTCATCGATGCTCGTTGGCTTAATTAGTTATATTTTGATTTATGAAAAATGGAAAACCACTTTTTTAGGCATGCATACTGTCACAACTTCTATCATATTATCTCTTATTACGTATGTAACCATTAGTTTAATGACTCATCATCGATTTAAGAATTTCAAACATATTATTTAATATGTAGATTAGAGGATATGGTTGATTAGACAGTATCCGAAAAAAAGGGGACCACTTTTACAATATTGGGCGTGTATGAACATAACTATGAAAAACATCTTCATTCTGCCCAATTGGATGTAGTTCAACAGGATGTTCAAATAAAACAAATCTTAAAACTCAAACTTCTTGATAAAAATTGAAGTTTGGGTTTTACTCATATTTCAAAAATTTGATTTACACATATAGTAACAGCGCACCATTATGTACGAAATCTTTTGATTTATGAATTGAAAATGTTTTAAAACTTTATACAGTTGTTTTCTTCATGCTTGTTTCATATACAAAGGATAGGGCGGTCGCTTATGAAAATATACGTTTATCTTGATGAAAGGGATCTTACTGCCTGTTGAATGCAGGATAAATATGTATTATTAATTTTTCAGATAATTCTGTTGACAACCGCCTATTTCTGTTATATATTATTAACAGCAATAAAATTTGTTATATAACAGGAGGAGATATATATGGATATATATCTAGAAGGATATGAACGATATTGTAGTGCTTGTGAGGAGTATGGATTAGAATCGAAAGACTTTTACTTTTTTATCAATCATTTAACAGAAGAACAACTCAATGCTTACAAGGAGCATTCAAAAAGGAGCGAAGAACAAAATGTCTGATGTCGCCGCGGGTAACTTATAAAACCTCTACTAATCAAAATGTTGGTTGGTAGAGGTTTTATAGCGTTTACAAAAAAATGGCGTTCAAGTAAAAAAAGCATTTACATGTTTTTGTGAATATGAAATACTATAGAAAATAACAATTACATAGTCTTAGATAAAAGTGCCTAATGTGTTTTAGGATAATAGGGAAATCAGTGAAAGTCTGATGCAGCCCCGCTACTGTAAATATGTTGGAAATCGTGTATACCACTGGCTTTTAGCTGGGAAGGTGCGAATATTCATGTACATATAAGCCAGGAAACCTGCTTTTATCTGCGTTTCTGATCTTCGAGGGGGAGGTGTGGAACATTGAAATGACAAATAATGATTATTGACATTTCACGTCCAAGCACTCTTTACATTTTGATGTAAAGTTTTTTTATGGAGAAATTTAATTGCCTCTATCCTAACAAGACAGATCAATCTGTAATTATGCAAAAGAATGGAGGCTCTTATATGTATTCAAACAAATCTTTTAAAAAGTGGATCGCACCGATTTCACTAGCTAGTTTACTGGTAGCATCTCAATTACCTGCTACCATCACTGCTCATGCAGAGGAAAATACAACTGTCACAACGACTGTTGGCAAGGATGTTAGCTATCAAAATGCCCTTTCTTCTTCAAGCGCTTTTCTTTTAAGCATCACACCAAACCCAACAATCGCGGATTATGATATTGTCACCGATTTGGCACGAGCTAACTTACCTATTGTCCCAAAAGATTATTATGAAAACTATTACCAATCTGTTGAAAAAGAACTACAAGCAAAAAATGGCGCCATTTTTGACTCATCATCACAATATGCAAAGCTTATTTTAGCTGTTACAGCCATCGGAAAAGATGCGGAAAATGTTGGCGGTTATAACCTTATTCAACTGATGGCAGATGCCTATTTAACAGCGCAAGAAAAAGATCTGCTCTACGATATGGATAACTATTATATGCTGTATGCATTGGATGCAAAATCATATCATTTACCAGCGGGCGAGAAGTATCAAGCATTAAGCCGTGAACAATTAGTTTCCAAGTTATTAGCTTCTCAATTTACAGATGATGATGAAAATAATGGTGCATTTGGTTGGGATAAGACATGGGGAGCAGATAAGGACGCTACATCTATGGCTGTGACGGCTTTAGCAAACTATTCTAATCAAGAATCCGTTCAACAGGCAATTGAAAAAGCCTATTCATATTTAGGCGATCAAATCAATGAGCGTGCTGGATTTGTCGGTTACTACGGTGGTGATAGTCCAGAAACAGTATCTCAGCTAATTATTAGTTTAACTGCCAATGAAGTGGACCCGAAAACAGATGTTCGATTTGTTAAAGAAAATGGAGCTTGGACTATTTCCAACTTGCTTACAACATATGATAGTATTACAGGTGGCTTCAAAAGTACGCCGCAAGCAAAGGAACCCAACTCCATATCATCAGACCAAGCGAATCGTGCTTTACAAGCTTATGACCGTTTTGTAAACGGGAAAAATAGCTTTTATAATATGACAACAGATGCTAAAGCTGACGAACTAAAATATGATGTGAAGGCACCTGAAAAACCAACTGTTGCTACAGTTGCTGACAATGCAACGACTATCACAGGTAAAACAGAACCATTTGCCACAATTACAGTAAAAATTGTATCGAAGATTGATACTAAAATTATTGGAACAGCACAAGCAGATTTCACAGGAAAATATTCTGTTAAAATCAAACAGCAAAAAGCAGGGGCTTCCCTTCAAATCGTTGCGACAGACTTAGGGAAAAACAGCAGTGAACCGATCGACACTAAAGTAGTTGATAAAACGGCTCCAAAAATATCAAAAATCGGTCAAGTAAGTGATCGCACGACAAAAATTACAGGGATAGCTGAAGCGAAAGCAAAAGTCTATGTGATCAAAAATAATAAGGTAATCAAAACTGGGACTGCTTCTACAAAAGGCGCATTCTCATTGGCTATCCCAAAACAAAAGGCAGGAACAGTCCTAACAGTTTATGTCCAAGATTCAGCCAAAAATAAAAGTAAAATCGTCAAGATTAAAGTTGTAGACAAAACAGCGCCAAAAGCACCGAAAGTCCATAAAGTGACGAAAAAATCGAATAGAATTACAGGTACGGCAGAAGCAAAATCTAAAGTATATGTCGTGAAAAATAAAAAAATCATTAAATATGGCACAGTATCTTCAAAAGGTAAATTCTCATTGTCTATTAAAAAACAAAAAGTGGGTACCAAATTAACCATCTATGTCAAAGATGCTGCCAAAAATAAAAGTGCTAATAAGACGATTATTGTCAAATCAAAATAAAACAATAGAAAGTAAATAGAATCATAGGGTGTTAGAATTTACTTCTAACACCCTATTCCCATCTAGTTTAGGAGGTGTATTTTTTTGAAAAAGATACAATTTATTGTACTGTCTTTTATCATCGCAGTACTATGTCTTTCAGGTTGTAAGGTTCAAACTGTTGAACAACATGATCAAGAACAACAAGGAACAACCCTTGACCAAGGAAAAGTGAAGGTTATAGAAGGCTCGGAAAAAAACAAAAACCCACAGGAGAAAACACAAAAGCAGCAACAAAAATCAGCTAGCTCAACTGAACAGAAAAAAGAAACAACAAGTGATTTTAAGAAGGAAACGACAAATTCAAAACAGCAAGATACAGCATTACAAACAGAAAAATCAACAGTTGAAAACAATGGTTCAAATCAAGAAAAAACGATATCATCTCCTACAAAAGAATCTGCAGGCAAAGAGCAACAAACAAAACCAACAAAGGGTAAGGTAGTTAAACAAGAAAAACAAGATAAAAATACTGTAACGAAAAAGAAATCAACGACAACACATAAAGAAAAAAATCCAGCAAAGCAAGCAACTGTTGCTGAAAAGAAAAAATATGTCACCATATCCATTCGTGTTGACACACTTTTGAAAAAAGATAACTATGAAAGATTAGAGCCAGCCCTACAAAGTGAAAAATATGTACCGAAAAATGGTGTGATACTTTCTACATCCACCTATGAAATTCAACATGAGGACGATTCAGCTTGGGACATTACTTTGCGTGCCTTACAACAGCATCACATTCATTTTGAATATGAAGGTGCTGCTAAAAAATATGGAAGTATCTATGTAGAAGGCATCAATCATTTATACGAAAAGGACGCCGGAAAATTGTCTGGCTGGATGTATAGTGTCAATGGAAAAAATCCAGGTGTTGGATGTGGAAGTTATGAGGTTAAAGATGGCGACCATATCGTTTGGCAATATACGGTTGATAATGGCAGAGATATAGGTTTGTAATGGGTGAAGGAGGAAAAATTATTGAAAGCTTTTGCTAACTATCATCCAATTGTGATTTTTTTATATTTTGTTTTTGTGATAGGATTAACGATGTTTTATATGCATCCAATTTATTTAATCATTTCACTCGCAATGTCCATCCTTTTAAGTTTGCAAATCAATCAAAAATCATTTCTCCATTCTTTAAAATGGATGGTTCCTTTGTTTGTCATTGCAGCTTTGATCAATCCTTTAATTAGTCATGATGGTGAAAAAATCATTTTATATATCGATGATAATCCTATTACGATTGAGGCCATTGTCTATGGATTTGCCATGTCAGTTATGATTTGTACCGTTATCTTTTGGTTTGGCTGTTATAATAAGCTAATGACTTCGGATAAATTTCTTTATTTATTTGGTAAAATTTCGCCAGCCTTTGCCTTAATCATTTCGTTAACGCTTCGGCTAGTCCCTCGATTCCAACAACAAATTGGCGCCATCACTCAAGCGCAAAGGGCAGTCGGTATGGATGTGACTTCTGGGAATTTATTGCATCGTATCAAATGTGGCATTCACATTCTATCTATTCTAATTACTTGGGCACTAGAAAACGCCATTGAAACAGCTGACTCCATGAAGGCTAGAGGATATGGTTTACCGAAACGCTCTACATTTTCATTATTTTCTTTTGAAAAAAGAGATGCCCTAACACTGACAATAATGTTCATTCTGATGACAATCAATGTTATTGGAAGCTTTTTAGGATATACGGATTATTATTTTTACCCAACATTTAGTGAGTTAGTGTTGCAGCCCATATCTTTACTATTATATACAACTTATACTTTACTATTGGCATTACCAATTATTATTGAGCTTTGGGAGGCATTCAAATGGCGTTCATTGATATCCAACAACTAACTTTTAGCTATCCACAGATGGAACAGCCTGTTTTACACCATATCGATCTATCAATAGAAGAAGGGGAATTTGTTGTGTTATGTGGAGTATCTGGTTGTGGGAAGAGTACTCTGGTAAAACATTTAAAGCGAGAAATTACTCCACATGGTGATGCTACTGGTAGTGTTCTTTATAATGGAACACTTCTAAACGAACTTTCAGATAAAATTGCTGCTTCAGAAATAGGTTTTGTTATGCAAAGTCCTGAAAATCAAATTGTGACTGATAAAGTTTGGCATGAGCTCGCTTTTGGTTTAGAAAACTTAGGATTTAACACAATGACCATTCGTCGGAGAGTGGCTGAAATGGCCAATTTTTTTGGCATCCAAACATGGTTTCGAAAAAACACGATGGAATTATCAGGCGGTCAAAAACAAATTTTGAATCTTGCTGCGATAATGGCGATGCAACCCAAATTGCTTATTTTAGATGAGCCGACCTCTCAATTGGATCCGATTGCTGCAAGTGAATTTATCGCAACTTTACATAAGCTAAACAAGGAACTTGGCTTGACGATTCTTTTAGTAGAACATCGTTTAGAAGAAGTGTATCCCATAGCGGACAGAGTAGTTATCATGGATAAAGGAGCTATTATTTGCAATGGTACGCCTAAAGAAGTGGCAAAGGCTTTACAACACGTAGATCAGCATCATCCCATGTTAGGGGGCTTACCAACTCCACTTCGAATTCACCATGCATTAAAAAGCCAAACAAATGCACCATTAACCATTCGAGATGGTCGGCAATGGTTAACCAACAACTTTAAGGCACAGGAATGGCAATCGAAAAAAATATATGATAGATCTTTTGAAAAGAAAACGGTTTTAAGTGTTAAAAACGCTTGGTTCCGTTATGAAAAAGATGGTTTAGATGTTTTAAGAGGTTTTTCAATCGACGTGAATCAGGGAGAAGTCATTAGTATTCTTGGTGGCAATGGTACAGGAAAAACAACGGCTTTAGGTGTAATGTCTGGTATTCTGAAGGCCTATCGAGGGAAGATAATGATTGATGGAAAACCGCTAAGAAAAATTTCAAATCATGAGTTATATCATCAATGTTTGGCAGTGCTTCCTCAAAATCCTCAAACGCTTTTTGTCACAAAATCTGTCATATCGGAATTACAATCAACTGTCGAAACACAAAATCTAACAAAAGAAGAAGAAAATCTTCAGATTCAAACAATCGTTCGTAAACTTAATTTAGAATCACTGCTTGAAAGACATCCATATGATTTAAGCGGGGGAGAACAGCAAAAGGTAGCCCTAGCAAAGGTTTTATTATTAAAACCTCGAATTCTTCTACTTGATGAACCGACAAAGGGAATGGATGCAGCTTCTAAAACCGTTTTAGCAACTCTTTTAGAGCAACTAAAAGAAGAAGGGGTAGCGATTGTTATGGTCACGCATGATATTGAATTTTCTGCATCCCATTCAGATCGTTGCGCACTTTTTTTCGACGGATTAATTGTTTCTTCTGATGAGACACGAACTTTTTACAGTGGTAATCATTTTTACACAACTGCTGCTCATCGAATGTCTCGCCATTTATTTTCAAATGCTATTACATGTGAGGATGTGATTGAACAATGCAACCAACAACAAAATCGAATGATCCATTCTTGAAGAAAAAATTTATCATTACATCCATAATCGTGCTCATCTTGACGCCACTTTGTTTATTATTAGGTGTCACTTTGTGGCAAGATCGCCGTTATAATATTCTTTCACTTATTATGGTCATCCTTGCTTGCATCCCTTTTTTTCTGTCTTTTGAGCATAAAAAGCCAAAGCCAAGAGAAATTTTAATCATTGCTGTAATGTCTGCCATTGCGGTGGCTGGCCGTGCAGCATTTGTATGGGCTCCTGCCTTTAAACCTGTAACTGCAATTGTTGCGATAACGGGATTTTCATTTGGACCTGCGGCAGGATTTTTAACAGGAGCCGCTACAGCGATTACATCGAATATTTTTTGTGGTCAAGGACCATGGACACCATTTCAAATGTTTGCATGGGGAATATTAGGTTATATTGCTGGTGTTTTAGGAAAAACAGACTGGATGAAGTACAAAATATGGCTAATCATTTTTGGCCTACTAAGCGGCATACTCTATTCTTTTATCATGGATATTTGGACCGTTATTTCATATGACGGTAGATTTACGTGGAGCCGTTACTTCGCCGCTGCGGGTACAGCGATTCCTTATACCGCTACCTATGCTATCTCTAATATTATCTTCTTACTCCTTCTAGCAAAGCCAATTGGTGAAAAGTTAAAGCGGATAAAAATTAAATATGGTTTACTAGAGGAATAGATTCATAGTAAAAAAAGGCTGTTTTTTATGTGAAGGCATAAATAAGCAGCCTTTTCCTATATTTTAAGGCATAATAGAATAGAAAAGCTGTTTAAATAGCTTTAAAAATCAAAAGTTTTTGCTATTATCGTAGGAATGGAGTACGAAATTGTGACCAATCGGAAATTACATAAACTATCCAAAAAAAGATGGCTTTCTATTCTATGTTTAACAAGCTTTTGCTTGATACTTTATCCAACAAATGTTGATGTAAAACAGCCTACAAATGACATGTTGATTTCTTATAAAAATAATGATGGGAAAGAGTTTATCTTTCAACATGTCACAAAAGTAGAAAAAGTATTATCTAGCGTTGGAATGGTAAGAGCAGAGATCAGCCAAAAACAACTTGCCGAACTGAAAGAAAATAAAAATATAGAATTTATCGATAAAAGTACAAAAAAGATGACATTGGAAGCCACCCCATCTACTGGGACAAACTCATTGCCATCTCTCACTTCGTATTGGAATATGAATATGGTGAAGGCGCCGACCTTTTGGAAAAAAGGGTACATGGGGAATGGAGTCAAAGTGGCAGTCATTGATACAGGCGTCAATAATATCCCCGATTTAAAGAATGTTGTCAAACGTGTATCTTTTGTGAAGGATGACCCTAAAACCAAAACAATTGATGAATCCGATCCTTGGGATAGAGGGCATGATGGCGAAGGGCACGGAACAAGTGTAGCAGCTGTGATAGGAGCACAAATTGGTGGGAAAACATTCAACACTAAAATTTCAGATATCATTGGTGTTGCACCAAAAGTTCAGCTATATTCCTTAAAATATGCTGATGGAACAAAAGACGGAAGTATAGGCGAAGTCATAGAGGCGATTAATTGGTCTATTCAACATAAAATGGATATTATCAATCTTTCATCAAGTATTTATGAAAACAACAGTTCTCTCAAAAAAGCGATCGATAAGGCTGTCAAAGCAGGGATTATTTTTGTAGCTTCGGCAGGGAATGAAGGTAGCTCTACTCCAACCTATCCTGCGAGATATAGTAATGTGATTGCAGTCAGTTCCGTTGGTAAGAATAAAAAATGTAGTGATTTCTCGAATATAGGGACAGCTATCGACTTTGCAGCACCTGGGGATTATATTCCAACGATTAATAGTAAAGGTCAATTTTTCTATGCATCAGGAACCTCTTATGCGGCACCACATGTAGCAGGTTTGATGGCATTATTAAAAGAAAAATATCCATATAGTTCTTCTAGTGAGCTCATTCAAAAGTTAAAGGCTAGCGCTTTAGACTTAGGGGCAAAAGGGAAAGATACGAAATATGGATATGGTTTAGCACAATTGCCGAAGCTTTCAACTATAAAACTGAAAGAACTAGCGAATGTAAAAGTATCAAAAATAAAAGATCATAGTGCAACGATTACGTATACGATTCCAAATGACTCTACTTTTAAAAAAGTTGCACTGATCATAAATGGAAAAGTAAAATATACAACCAAAGCATCATATACTTTGAAAAATCTGTATGCGCAAAAATCTTATAACGTATTATTGAAAGTCATTAACAACAATGGTGACAGTTCAGTGGGAGTCACTCAAACGTTTCAAACAAAAGAGGATATCACCCCTCCAAATGAAATCAGCTCACTGAAACTGTCAAATTTAAAGATTGATTCCGCAACATTAGCTTGGACAAATCCAGTAGATGATGATTTTGATGTAACGGAAGTCTATCTAAATGGAAAACTTATTAACACCGCAAATTTAGATTATTTATCGGTTAAACATCTCCAACCAAATACCGATTATCAAATTTTGTTGAACGCGATAGATAAAACAGGCAACAAGTCGCATGGTATATCCGCAACGATTCATACACCAGCAGCAAAAACGATTCCAACACCTGCTGTCTATTCAGTCACAACTAGTAGTCATTCAATATCCGGAAAAGCAAAGCCGAACACTTTCATAGTTGTTAAGAAAGGATCAAAATCGATTATTGCAAAAGGCAGAACGAATCAAGATGGAAAATTTAAATTAAACATTCCATTTCAAGCTGTCAATACAACATTAACAGTTACTGCTGAAGATTCAGTTGGAAATAGAAGTAAAGCTAGACAAATAACGATTCAACAATCGAAAAAAGCGGCACAACCAATCGTTCAGAAAGTTACTACGAATACGAAATACTTACGTGGAGAAGCAGAACTCGATTCAAAAGTTTTTGTTTATCGTGGCAGTACTTTATTAGCTTCTGGCAAAGTAGATTCTAAAGGTCATTTTTTACTATATATTAAAAATCAAACGCACCATACAACTTTAACAATTTATATAAAAGATCGACTTGGCATCAAAAGCAAGCCGTTGAAAGTGGTTGTACAATAACAATATAAGAAACACCTGCGAATTCGTATGGTGTTTTTTACATTGGAATCAATTTCATAATGCAAAATTCAGATAAAAAACACGAACGTTTTAAATCAACATGAACATTAATATTCAGAAGTTTTTGTTCCACTCCAGACGGCGCTTTCCACGGGCTTGGCTTCAATCTCCTCGTCACTACGTTCCTGCGGGGCTTTCAGCTCAAGCTTTTCCCGTAGGAGTCGCCGTCTTCCGTTCCACAACTATCAAAATTAGTTATTCTTAAATGTTCGTATTTTTTAAGAAGAAAATGATTTATGAAATTGATTCATTTATAGAACGATTGGTATGAAAAAGTTTAATAATGATGATCATTATATTTTTTATGATTTTCCACTATTTAGAAAGTAATTTGATATACTATTGTTAAATAGTCTAAAAGGTGGGGAATCTTTATGAAAAAGAAGAACTTTCAACAGACAGTAGGCTTTAGCGTCAAAGATACGATCGCACTGTATTGGCTTTACGCAACACAGGACTCCGAAAAGTACTCTGTAGAAATTCATCAACATTTTCAGGAGGAATTCCCCGGTCGTAAAGTTGGTTACGAATATGTAGCTCGTGTTGCAAAACAACTAGAAGCAGAGGGCGCTCTTCAAGCTAGACAAATTCACAAGAGGATTCTATATACATGCACTGATCTTGGAAGAAATCGTCTTCGCCGTTACAATGAGCTCTATTATGAACGGTTTCATGAAATTGTCTTAGTGTTAGATCGTTTCTATTATGAGTTAACAAAAAATGGTGAAAAACCACCTAAACCAGAGCATCCGCTACCTGAAGAATTTAGAAGCTATTTTTCAAAGCTTATTTCTGTCAAAGATGCCGTCAGATACTTAGCTTTAAAGCTTGCTCAAACTCGCTCTAGCTTTTATATGGCCGAGGTTGGTCAGCAACTAGAGGATCTATTCGGCTGGTGTCCTTCAAATGGCTATCTCTATCAAATCGCATGGGAGCTTGAAGATGAAGGGTATTTAGTTGGTTCTTGGCCAGATGAAAAAAGGACTGTTCGAAATTTACGTGGAACAGATGAAGGGGTAACTTTTTATCGAACCATTGCGGCTTCTTTAGAGGAACGAATGACAGCCATCCGCCATTATTTACGTTATATGTTGAAATTCTTTACCCAGATCCACGTCAATCAATAAAACATTGAATATTCGTATAGCATTGATTATAATATGGTACAAGGCTAAAATTTTAAATTGAAAACGTTGAGCAGGAGTAGTAAATGAGACCAAATTGGCGCAGAGAGTCGGCGTGTGGTGAAAGTCGAACCAATTTTCTTGTTGAATGGACCTGTGAGTGATTACTTGAACGGTTTAGTAGGGTAATCCGGCACATACCGTTATATGTGAGTGGTAACGAGTCGTTACAAATAAGGTGGTACCGCGGATTTCCCGTCCTTCATGGAATTTTTTCTATGGAGGATTTTTTATTTGAATAACAACTATGGCCATCTTCACCCTTATTGAACTGACTCGGGAGTGTTTTGATTCGCATGTTTTCAAAAGGTTAGAGCTTAGAAGAGCAGAGAGAAGGAGTTAAAACAAATGACAGTTGAGACAAGAATGTACGAAATGAAAACAATCCAAGGCGATATGTTAACACCTATTTCCATTTATCACGCTTTAAACGGATCGAAAAAAATGTTATTCGAATCATCGGCCAAACATGAAGAAAGCGGAAGATATTCGTTTATTGCTGTTAATCCATTAGCAGAATTGACTTCGACCAATAATGCGTACCAATTATTCAATGCTAAACATGAACTCATCCATTCAGGCGTCGATGCATTTGCCAAGTTGAAATCATTATTACCTACTGAAGAGGAAAAATTACCTTTTTCATTTTTTGGTGGGGCGATCGGATATTTTGGTTATGAAACCGCATTTTATCATGAAAAAATAGGCACAATGTTGAAAGATGATTTACAAATGCCTGATATGCATGTATTATTCTATGATACTTTTATCGTGGTAGATCATTTATTGCAAAAAGTGCATATCGTGGCAGTAGATTTATTGCAAATGGGAATCACACATGAACAATTAGTGCAGCGAGTAAACGATATTGAAAAACAGCTCGCGATGCCTGTATTCACCCAAAGCGACCATGATACAGATACGATTCAATTTCATTCAACTATTGAAAAAGAAGATTTTTGTCAAATGGTCATTCAAGGCAAGAAGCATATTGAACAGGGGGATATTTTTCAAGTAGTTTTATCTCAAAGATTTGAAGCTGATTTTACAGGAAATCCGATGAACCTTTATCGAAGACTTCGTACAGCGAATCCTTCACCTTATATGTTTTATATGGATTTCGGCGATTATGTGATCCTTGGAACATCTCCAGAAAGCTTAGTCAAGGTCAAGGGACGTATGGCGACGACGAATCCAATTGCAGGTACTCGCCGAAGAGGGAAAAGCACTGAAGAAGACTTGGCACTGGAAAAAGAGCTACTACAGGATGAAAAAGAACTTGCTGAACATCGTATGTTAGTTGATTTGGGTCGTAATGATATTGGAAAGCTTTCTAAAATTGGCACCGTAAAATTACCAAAATATATGAACATAGAACGTTATAAATATGTGATGCATATTGTTTCTGAAGTAACAGGGGAGTTAAAAGATGACATTCATCCACTCGATGTGTTATCGACAACTTTGCCAGCAGGTACTGTATCTGGAGCTCCTAAAATTCGTGCTATGCAAATTATCAACAGCTTAGAACACCATAAAAGAGGCGTCTATGCTGGGGCTGTCGGATATGTTTCAATCTCTGGAGATATGGATATGGCGCTTGCCATCCGTACAATGGTTGTGACAAAGGGAAAGGCATATGTCCAAGCCGGAGCAGGGATTGTTTATCATTCTGTTCCTGAAAAAGAATATGAAGAAACATTAAACAAGGCAAAAGCATTGTTGGAGGTGCGCGCATGATTTTACTGATCGATAACTATGATTCATTTACTTATAATCTATATCAACAAATTAGTAGTCTTGGAAAAGAAGTTAAAGTTGTTCGAAACGATGCTTTAACTATTGATGCAATTCGACAATTACAGCCAGAAGCGATTGTTATTTCTCCTGGACCCGGAACACCAAAAGAAGCGGGAATCTCGATTGAAGTGATTCAAAAACTTTATAAAGAATTTCCGATACTAGGGATCTGTCTAGGGCACCAATCAATCGGGGAAGCTTTTGGCGCTAAAATTATACAAGCGAAACAGATTAAACATGGCCTGTTTTCAGAGCTAGAATTTGAACCAACAGGATTGTTTCAAAATTGTCCAAAACCACTCACTGTCATGCGTTATCATTCTCTAGTCATCGACCCAAAAACGCTACCTAAAGAATTAAAAGTCACAGCTATCGCCAAAGATGATGGAGAAATCATGGCGATCCAGCATCGAGATTATCCTGTATTTGGTTTGCAATTCCATCCAGAATCTATCGGAACCAAAGAAGGAGATTTGATGATTCAATTGTTTTTAGATAAGTATTGTCAGCAAGTAGGGCAACAAGTTTAAATTGTTTTATGTATGAAGTCGATTAAATAAAATAAGAAGCATCCATCAATCCTTAGAATAGAACAGCATGTAAAGCTTATACTAAGCATGCTGTTTTTATTTTGAAATAGAATTTGAAAAAATCGATTAAATTTAAATGTAATAATATTATTATGTAAACTTAATTTTGAGACAGTATTCAACAGATTTTTAATTCCTTATTAATAACTTAAATTATTTTTCAAAGTGATGCCTTCTGTTGCTTAATAAAATATATATTGTCGCAACTAATTGAAAAAAAGGTACAAATACTAAAAATCTCCCAATTGACCACCAAAATATACTGGCTATTCCGATGTTTAAAATAGTCCCTATTAAAAGAATAGTAAATGACTTTCTTTTTAGTCCATACAATGACCAACCAAAAGTAGCGACAAAAAAGACTAAAATAGTGGGTCCGATTACATCCCAAAAAGTAGAACTGTTCATATGTTTTCTCCTTTTAAATGAGTGAATTTGTATTGAACTGTTACAATTACTTATAATTAAAAAATGGTGTCAGTTGTGTTGACACCATTCTCTATGTTAATAAAATTGTTATTCAAAATCGTGCTAATTGGTTTTTGTTTGAAACAGTATTTAAGATTCTCTACTTCAAAACGGAATGACTTACAATGAATGGCTGCTGCTTTTCGATTAAAAGTATAACTTTCCGACATCTAGACTACCAATTTGATCCCATTTGATCCAAGCAAGAGCGAGTTCTTTCCCAATTTGAATATAAAAAGTTGTTTCTTGATCTGTATAATCCTTTTCGCTGCGATTATAGATCGATAAAATTTCCGCTAGATCTTGATCACCCTTCAAATGAGCTGTATAAATCTCTTTATAACTTACAAGTTCGGGTTCTGAACTTAGCGCGTCCTGATCAAAGTCGGCGATCGCATGTGCCAAATGACGCAAAGTATTTGTGTCATAATAAAGGATAAAGGCACCTTTTAGGGGCAAATCTTTTATTAATATTTCTGGTAATTGTTCATACATTTTTTGTGTTTCTTCATTCAACCCAAAGTGTTCGATTTTTGCAATTTCAATATGTAACGCAGATAAATAGGCAGCTACAGCAATTTTATTTTGCTCCATAAGATAAGCAACTTGGCCAATCCCACGATATAAATGGCTGTTAGATGGTTGTAACTTGATCGCTTCTGTATACTTATTTAACGCTTGATCGTAGTGACCTGTACGCTTTAACTCAACTGCTTGATTCACTAATTCTTCGACATTTGACATAATTTTCAACCTTTCCTGAAACCTGTATTTCTCATTGCTAAGTTTACTATAAAAATGGAGGCAGAGCCATCAAAATAAGAAAGATCATGGAAGGAGATTTTCTGTCGTTTTAATGATTTCGCTTAATCAAAAATGCAAATCCTAAATGACGAAAAAATAGCTAATATGCTTCTTCATCAGTTCATACAAGCAGTTATCCCACTAAACACGTAAAAAGACATGCCAGGCATAAGGATAAAGCTGTGCATGTCCAGATTCAAGCATTGATTTGCTTGTAAAAAATCACGAAATTAATTTTGCAATGATAAAGGCAATACCTGCAGCTAGACCACCGACCAATGTCGTTTGAAAAGCGCTTTTAAACGGCTTCGCTCCTGTAAACTTTCCTTTGACAAATCCAAAAATAAATAGGGCGATCAGTGTCATAATGACGGAAAGAAGTAGGGCAGAGTTAGCATTGGAGATGATCATATATGGGAATAGAGGAATAAGACCTCCGACGATATAGGATCCACCAATTGTAGCGGAGCTTGTTAATGCACGCTTTGGTTCGGGCTTTTCAAGTCCAAGCTCGTATTTCATCATAAAATCTACCCATTTTTCAGGATCTTTACTCATGGCATCAACTGTTTCATGGATCGCCGATTCAGGTAGACTCCATTCACGCAATATGTCAGCTACTTCTTGTCGTTCTCGATCAGGTAATTCGACAATCTCTCTTTTTTCTCGAGCCAATTCGGTTGCGTAGTGTTCTTCGTCCGTACGTGCAGCAAGATAACCACCAAGCCCCATAGCAATTGATCCTGCAGCGATTTCAGCTACTCCTGCTATGACAACAAGACTTGCATTTGAAACGCTACCTGATAAGCCGGCAGCAAGTGCAAAAGGAACCGTCAGTCCATCAGACATACCAATAACAATATCGCGAATTAAATCGGATGCTAAAAAATGTTCTTCAACATGTGCTTTTTTATCTATTTCGGTCTCTGGCATCAAAAAACTCCTTTCATGCGAAACAGCCTTTATTCATATACAAGAGGTAATAACGCCCCTTATTGGTTACCATACATAAAATATAACATATCTCTTTCCTCATTGAGTAACAACCTGGTTTAAGGTTTATGATAAGAATATTGGATGAATCTGATACAAAAATGAAATTTGGAGAAAAACTTACGAACAGGGCTATTGTGAAACAGTAGTTTTCCTGGATTTTTATCTAACAGATAATTAAAAAAGGAATTACTGACGCTTTTATTGAATATTTCTTGTAGAAATGTATTATTTTTATCTAGCACCTCATGAGTATCGTAAAATTTTTTTCATTTTAAAAGATATGAATGTAAAGCGTAATGAAACATTAGGGGAATACTATATACGTACATACAAAAACTTGATTCCAAATGATGTTGAAATTATGGAGTATAATGAGTCAAATGGCAAAGTAAGAATTTTACATTTACCATAGAAATAAATTTTTTAACGTTTAATCCACGTAACTCCAATAAAAAATAATCTGCGAAAGCACATAAGGCGGGAATAAAATGTTATCCAGAAAAATAATAGCTGCTTCAATTTCAGGTACTTTGTTTGTTATTTTATTAGGATTTGTTAGTCCGGATCCATTTGAAGAAGAAACAGTTGTAGCTCAAAATTATCTTTATTCTGCTTTGTCGATCATGTATGGCTGTTTATTATTTAGTTTTCCTGTCATCTTGGGCTATGGCATACTAAGTTCAATTTTCAGTGATATAGTAGCAAAATTCCTATCAAAAAAGCTGGGAAAAGAAAACGTAGAAATGATCATTTCTGGCATATTACATATTGTTTTCGGGCTTGTTATTTTACCTTATAGTTTAGCTGCTTCTATCTTATTTTTTGTGACGGATAGAATACTAAAAAAGCAACAAGAAAACTTTCATTGGTCAAAAGCCATCAAAAGTTTTCTTCTACCATTTGCTTTAGCTATTGTTTCTATGGGGACTGCTTGGATAGTCGAGTTTATAAGCAATTTCGAGGATTATTTAGTGTAGGACTTGATCAATGTTAGAATTTAAACCTAAAACAATCACAACTATCAAAGCCGATTTACTTTTTTGTAGTAAATCGGCTTTGATGTAAAAGATGAATAGGTACTTTAGTTGGCATTTTAGAAGATTGAAGTTTTTTATATGTATTTTGGCATTAAGTGTTAGGATATGTTCATTCAATAATATTTTTATTGTTGCTGCTGATCATTGTTAAGAATAAAGATGAATCATTAAAACAGCTGAAACAATGAAAACATCTCGTACTTTAATGTTGACATCCAATTTGATAAGCAATTTCAATTTTCTCACCCCCATATCCAATTAGTCATATTTTGCCCAATCAAAAATTTTTTATACTCACAATGGGGTGGATTTGTAATTCTATGTTACGTTAGAATGGAAAGCTAATAAAATATTCAACGCAAGCAATATTATAATCACAAAAATGCATTGACTCCTACCTTAGGGGGTAGCTTATTATGTTTTTGAGGTGATGGCTATGTTAATAAATGAAGTATGCAAAAAATGTTCACTTACCAAAAAAGCGATAGAATATTACGAAAAATCGGGACTTGTCCATCCGAAAATCAGTAAAAACGGATATAGAAATTACGATCCTGATGATATATCTATATTAAAAGAAATCTCTGTCCTCAGGAATCTAGGATTAAGTATTTCTAATATAAAAAATGTTTTTGCAAGCAGTAATAAATCCTTAACATTATCAAAATATAAGTATTTAATAGATCTAAATAAGAAAAAGTTAACAGAACAACAAAAATGTTTGGAACTTTTGATGGAAGACTATGATATCGATCGAGGATTGGAATACATTCATTCTAATCTCGACTCTTCTTTTACCATTCGAGAAAAATTAGTACAATCTTTTCCAGGTATGTATGGTATTTATTTGTCTATCCACTTTGGACCATTTTTAAATGAAAAAATAGATACTAAGGAAAAGGAAGAAGCCTATACAAAAATAGTCCATTTCCTTGACCAACTAAAAATTTCTAAAGAATTGGAAGAGTATTTGGAAAGCGTCATTCCTTTAATGAAACAAGAAAACCTAGAAAAAATAAATACTACTTTCCTTGATTCGATCGATGATATAGACAGTTACATTGCCCATAACAAAAAGGGGATAGAAGAGTACATTACATTCCGCAGCTCTAAAGAATATAAATCAACCCCTTCATATAAATTGCAACAATTGCTATTAGAGTTCCAGAAAAGTAGCGGCTATCAGGAAATTTTTATCACAAATTTGAAAATCTTGAGCCATTCTTATCGCGAATATTCAAACAAACTACAGGAAGCAAATAAATGGTTTACTGAAAAGTACCCACAAACGAAAGATTTTTTTCAAAGAGATTAAAAAATAGATGGCTTACACTTTGGATGGCTGTTTTAAGTGATACAGGAGCCGCATTGATCGTCATCTTAAATGCAATAAGATTGCTAAAATTTAAAGAATAGAAATGAATAAAAAATAAGATGTTTTAACTTGAAGAACATCTTATTTTTTAATAATTACAATTAAAAAAGATGAAATTTATGTATAATAAATTATCTGTACAATGATATTTTAATTACGTATTTGCATCATTAAAAAAAGTAAAGAAAAAGACAATAACTCAAAATAGTAAAGACTAATTAAACCCACTTATATTATGTAAAATTTTTAGTTTACATAATATAAATTCTAGGAAGTTGTATTTCATTTATAAAGTATACTTATAATAGTGAGATATTTGAGATTTTTTTAATCTAATATAAAAAAATAAAAAAACTTCAGTTATAATCGTTACTGAAGTTTTTTATAGCCGTCGTATTTAATTTTTTGTACGACTGAATTTAATTTTAAATTTCCTTGTTTTAATTAGCTGTATAAATTGTGTGTAATATTTCTTGCCTATTTTTGGACATTGCTTTAACCAAACATTTCCGTTGAATATGCGCGTTTTGATGACCTTATGCCAATTTGCACAAAACATTTTAAAACGCGTTAATCGATATTTGTACTCTTTTCGTAATTCTGGGATTGAGTCCAAATTAGATTCTATAGACCGAATGGCTATATCAAATTGATTTTCAGCCATTTTCGCCTTTATCTCGATCAATATTAAAGGTATTAAGCATGTAGATAAAATAAGCATGAAAAAAACAAAAAACAATGCTTATCCCCCTTCCTATTCTCTATTTCTACTACACACTATTCCCTTATTTATATGTTTTAAAAACTGTGGCAACACAAAATTTCGTAAATAATGAAAAAACCATCCATTTTATTTGGATGGCAATGATTTCTATGTTCAACTATCTAATCTAGATCACTTGTCATGTTCATATTAGGTTTCATCCATAAGCTTGCAAAGTCTACATAACCAAAACTTTTTATGGAGATATTTTGAAGATCTGAAGTGAATGGAATATTTCTTTTAGAATAATAAAGCGGGATTAGTATCGATTTTTCGATTAACAATTTTTCAATTTTATGATTAAGTTCTTTCCAATGTTCAATTGGCGTGCATTTATATTTCATCGACAGCTCTTTAATTGCTGGATCTACGGAAAAAATTTGAGAAATGGAATAATCCAAACCCTTTATTAAACAAAAAAATGAATATTGAGGATTTACCTCATAAACCTCCCCGAAAATAAGGAGATCTGCTTTTATTTCTTGTAGATTTCCATAAAGTACCTCATCAAAAGTTTTATGTTGAATAACAATTTGAATCCCTGCTGCTTCTAATTTTTCCTTTAACCAATAGGACATATCCTTTGTATAATTGACTACTTGCATGATTAAAGGTCTAGATAGCTTCGGAACATCTTTTATTGGAGGGATATGGAATGCTTCCCTATTTCCTAATTGAAACCCCTCCGCATTGGGATAGAAATTTTCCTTAAAATTATCTTTCTCCATTATTTCATGACGAGAATTGGCAATGATCTGATGAATATAATGGCGAATATTGGGGTTTTTTAGTGGCGACTCATGGCAAAAATTCATCACAACGATGCCAAACCCTGAATCACTTTTTACCTGAAATGTCGCATCTTCTTTTTCAGTTTGAGAAGTATGATAGACCACCTTAAAATCTTGAGGAACTCGGATAAATTCAATTTTATCCAGTAACGGACGTTCTTTATAATAATAATCAAATGCTTTCAAAATAGTTCTTGTTTCCGTATCTTCTACAAGATAAAACGAGCCAGTACCAATAATCTTACCATCATATTCCTTATAAATACTTGCATAAGTATTACTCAATAATGGGAGCATATAACTTGCTAACGATTCATTCAATTCAAAATCTACCACATATGGTGCTGGCGTTGAAATTCGATGAATGGGCTCCCAAATAACCACATGTTGAGGATGATGCCTGAGTTTATCCAAACATGTGACAACATCCGATGCCGTCAATAACGATCCATCATGGAAACGGACGCCCTTTCTTAAATAACAGCGAAATCGTTTATCAAGACATTCCCAACTATGAGCAACCCCAGAAGAAAAACGCCCCTCCTCATCAACATTGACCAGTCGATCATATAAACTAGATACCAAATTAGCACTATAGCAATCAACTGCTTCTAATGGATGAAATGTGACAAAACGAAAACGTATCGGGATGATAAGTCGATCGTTTTCATCTCGAATGAATCCCATTTTGGTTTGGAAAAGAGAGGTTAAACGTTCCTTGCTGGAGATAGACCAGTCATATGTTAATAATTTTGCGGTCTCTTCTATAGAATTTTCTTGAAATGATTGTATGGCTTTCTTTAAAAATAATTCTTCAATAGGTTTTAACCATTCTATATAGGAATTCTTTCCCCTACCCTTTCCTGGTATATAACGTAGCCATCCTTCTTCTTGCCATTTTTGCAATAAACGAGATGTTTGCTTAACGGATAATGAAAGAACATCTGACATTTGTTGCTGCTTACATTCTCCCGTCTTTATCTTCTGATATAACCTTAAAAGTAATGGATTCATCTTCTTTTCCTTTCAAAACAGGACATCCTATTATAAATTGTCTGTTTTTAACATTATAAGTCTAGTTTAACATTATTGAAAAGAAAGAGGTGACCAACATGAATATTTTACAACTCCCGCAAAATATCAAGTTACGCTTATTTACATCATTTTTTAATCGGATCGCTTCAAATTCAGTGATGCCATTTATGGCTTTATTCTTTACACAGGAGAAAAGCAAAGTATATGCAGGCACCATATTGCTTATTGCAGTTGGTGTAAATTTTATTGCTGGAATAGTTGGTGGTTATTTAGCAGATCGTTTTAAACGAAGGAAAATTCTTTATTGGACTTCTACTATTACACCTACATTGCTCTTATTGTTAACACTTTGTCTTTTTCCTGAAAAAAGACCTATATATTGGTTTACCCTATTCTATTTGCTATTTATCTTTTCGAATAACATCGGTCGGCCTGCTTTAGAAGCTATTATCTTAGATTCAACGAATACAGAAAATCGAAAAACGGTTTATACGATTGAATATTGGTTTACCAACTTATCTATTAGTCTCGGAGCTATATTAGGAGGGCTACTCTACCTGAACCATCAAATACTACTGTTTATCATGTTGACAGTTATTTCTTACATGATTGCGATTGCTTATTTCATATGGTTAAAGGATGAACGAGTACCTGTTAGAAAAAGCAGCCATCATAATATGTTGATCGACCTGGTCCAAAGTTATCGAACAGCACTAAACGATAGACGATTTGTCCAATTGGTTATTGGCTTCATGTGTGTATTTACAGCGGAATTATCACTTAGCAACTATATTAGCGTACGTTTAAAAGAAACATTTGAAACGATATCGATATTGAATATTCAAATTGAGGGAGTACGTATGTATAGTATTTTAAACTTTGAAAATACACTGTTAGTGGTTTGTTTTACATTTTTAGTGTCAAAATGGACAAGCCATTTATCGAATAAGCGCTCTCTATTAATAGGCCTCATCATTTATTGCATAGGATATAGTTTATTGACTTCAGCCAATCATTTTTCTTTGTTAATACTCTTTTCTGCCATTGCAACACTGGGTGAATTGATGTATTCGCCTGTCTTTCAAACAGAACAGGCGAATTGTATACCTGAAAACCAACGGGGCTCCTATCTAGCATTTTCTAGTCTTAGTTTTAGTGGCGCGTCCATGTTAAGTAGTTCTGCCTTGATTTTAAGTATATATTTTTCACCTTGGCAAATGTCCCTTTGGATCGCTTGCATTATTATCATTGGTATACTTTTTATCTATTTTGGTTTATATCACTCCAAAAAAAGAGAGCAAATCGCATAGAATGCTCTCTTTTTTCGATGATTGGTTTTGTGGGCATGTTTGAAATAGAAATACTGCCAATATGGTGAATTGCAATAATCTCATCTTGCAGTAGATCACACGGGTATTTCAGCTATAATATTGGTCACTTTGAATCATAAGAAACTACTTTTACCTCATGCGCAAGATTCACCACATCTATCTGTTCTACTGAATCAATCGATATTGGTTCACTGGTCGTCCAACACCACCATATTGAATATCGATTTTCACTTTGTTTTGCTTTTCAAGATAATCTAAATACCTACGTGCAGTCACTCGTGCAAGACCTACACCATTAGCTACTTCTTCCGCAGAAACTGATTGCTCCTGAGTACCGATAAAAGAAACAATTTTTTCGAGTGTAGAAGCATTCAAGCCTTTAGGTAGCTTTATATCAGGTTGATGCGGCTTTAGTTGATGATGAAGGAGTGCATCAAGCTCCTTTTGAGTCATCTCGCTTTTTTCCTCCATTTTGTTTTTATATTGACGATAATTTTGTAATGTATGCTTCATACGTTCAAAGGAAAATGGTTTCATAATATAATCAAAAACCCCTAATTGGAGCATTTTCTGAATGGTCTTCATATCATTAGCTGCTGTAACAGCAATGACATCCACTTTAAGCCCTTTTTCACGTATTTTTTTCAACGTCTCAATACCATCTTGCTCAGGCATAAAAATATCCATAAAAACAAGATCCGGTTTTAGTTGTTTTATTTGCTGAATGCCTTCCATACCATTTTTGGCAGTACCTATTAAAGAATAGCCTGGAACCTGCTCGATAAACTGGCGATTTACTTGTCGGACCATTGGATCGTCTTCTATTAATAGAACCTGTATCGGTTGCATTATTTCATCCCCTTTTATACGTAAAATGTAACAAAAATGCTTGTTCCTTCACCAGGTGTACTCGTGACATCGATTGTTCCGTCTAATTTTTTGACGATATCCTGAATGAGATAAAGACCGATTCCATGATTTTCATTTTTTTTCGTTGTATAGCCATTATCAAAAATACGTTTAATCACTTCTTCTGACATCCCAACACCATTATCTTCCACTAAGATCGATAAAATCTCATCATCCTGATCGATACTAATCATCACTTTTTTATCATCCTTTTTTGCTAATTGCAAGGCATCAAAAGCATTTTCGATCAAGTTTCCGATGATCACAACAAAATCGTTAAAATCTAATTGTTCTGGCAAGTATGTCAATTGACTGTTCATATCAATTTCCACATCAATTCCAAGCTCTTTCCCATGATTGATCTTACTCAATAACAATCCAGAAATATTTTGATTTTTAATACGGTCATTTAGAAAATTGGCGATATCATCTTGTTTTTCTTTTACCTCTTTTATATAACTAAGCGCCTGTTCATAATGACCAAGCTGTAAAAGCCCGGCAATTGTATGGATTTTATTCTTATGCTCATGATTTTGAATTCGTAACGCTTGTACAAATTCTTTGACACCTGTCAGCTCTTCAGCCAATTTTTTCACTTCTGTACGATCTTGGAATATGGCCATTGCGCCCACCATCTTACCATCGACTTCAATAGGTACACGATTGCTCATAATATTATGTTGGTTAATGAATAATTCCTTATTATAAATCGGGCGGTTATAATCAAGGATTTCGGGCAAGCGGGTATCGGGCAAAATATGATATATTTTCTTCCCCACTAGGCTTTCTTCTTCAACACCTAAAATTTGCTTTGCCTTTGTATTGAAAATGGTCACCGTGAAATCATTATCGATGGCTATGATTCCTTCATGCATCGCATTAAATGTTTCTGTCCGCTCTGTATACATTTCCGCTATTTCATGAGGCTCTAGATCAAACATTTGCTTCTTCATGTTCCGACCAAGCAACCATGCGCCCCATGCTCCAAACAATAAGGATAACAATGTTGCAATTAAAATTTCTTTACGGATGCCATATAAAATTTCAACGATAGTAGGCAAGGTATATCCTACAATGACTACACCGATCTGTTGGTGATTCGCATCCATAATAGGAACAAATGCACGTATTGTTGTACCTGCTTCTCCTTTTGCCTTGGATAGATAATAATGTTCTGCAAAAGCGGCATTTTCATCACTAGTTTTCGATTTTTTGCCGATCAATTCTTTGACAGGATGCGATAAACGAATATGTTCCATATTTAAAACCACAATATATTCTGCTTTGTTGATAATACGGATTCCTTCGATTACTTCATTAATTGTTTTTGCTTGATCTGTTATTTTTTTATCTGCTGTCAATTCATGTTGAACTTCAGGAAGCTTAGCAACTGTTCTTGCGATCAGCATGGCTTGGTTTCCAAGTTCTTTTTCTTTTGTAGATAAAATATTCCCAATCACAAAAATCCCAGCTACTAAAAATGAAAACATGATGATGAAGAAGGTGAGCGACATGATTTTACCATTCATAGACAGATGTTGCTTCTGTTTCACCGTTCTTCCCCCAATCTGCTAGTATAAGAATATTGTATCATTAGGAATTATGTTAGAATAGAAAGAAAATATCAAAATGTTGGTGATTGCATGAAAGTATATATCACAACCGCCATTTTAACAATTGTGCTGCTCCTTGGTGCTATATGCTATAGGCAGCAGGTTTGGCCAAATGCCATGCTACCGGTGGATGAGGAACAACAAGGATTAAATAAACAAATCGTTATTAACTTTAGCCATGTCGTTGCGGAAGATACACCCAAAGGGCAAGCTGCTATAAAATTTGCGGAGATTTTAGAACAAAAATCAAATGGACGCATCCATGTCGTGATCTATCCAAATGGCATGCTCTATAATGATAACAATGAGTTAAAAGCATTACAAAACAATGATGTTCAAATGATCGCCCCAACCTTTTCTAAAATGACAAAAACAATTCCTACATGGGAAATATTAGATTTACCTTATCTATTTCACACTGATGAAGAAGTAAAAGATGTCTTAAATGGGCGCATTGGTGAACAATTACTCAATCAGTTAAATCGTGTCAATATTAAAGGATTGGCTTTTTGGAATAACGGCTTCAAACAGATGAGTTCTGAGAAAAAGCCATTGTTGAAATGGGAAGATTTTAAAAACTTAAAGGTCCGTACGATGCCAAGCCATGTATTACAATCACAGTTTGAGCTACTAGGTGCAAGTTCGATTAATACTTCTTTTGACGAATTATATACAGAAGTCGAGAAGCATAAGATTGATGCTCAGGAAAACACCTTGTCTAACATTTATTCGAAAGGATTTTATAAAGTCCAAAATCATATTACTTTGACGAATCATGGTTTATTAGGCTATGCCGTTTTAATGAATGAGGATTTCTGGAATAGTCTTCCTCAAGATCTTCAAGATGATGTTGTGGAAGCTATGCAAGAAGCAACTGAATGGAATTTTCAAATAGCCAAGAAATTGAATCAGCAAGATTTAGAGAAACTAAAAAAAGATCCCAATATCGATCTCAATACATTATCTGTTGCAGAACAGAAAAAATGGGAGAAAAAATTCAAACCACTTTATTCTTCCTATGAAAAGAACATAAACTCAACCTTTTTGGAAGAAATTCGTTCTGAGATTCATCATTAAAATCGTTCTGTATTAGTACAAAAAGAGCTTAATTCATGAGAACTCAAAAAATTTTTGAAAACAGCCATTTCTTCACAAATTTTTCTTATTCATTGCTATGACTGGTTTTGTCGAATAATGTAGAACTAATATACATGATAAGACCAAAATGACCAAAAAGAGTTTTATCACCATAATAATCGTTTTTATGATAATCGTAGTATGATAATTCATGTAAGCGATAACAAAACAGAAAACTCTACTCACAAAGAAGGCATGGCTATGAGAATTAATTTTAAAAACTTAACTGTTCAAGTAATTTGCGCAATTATCTTAGGGATTATTGTAGGCGCTTTATTCCCTAGTTTTGGTGCTCAGCTGAAGATATTAGCTGATATCTTTATCAAACTCATCAAAATGTTAATTGCCCCAATCATATTCTTAACTGTTGTCACAGGTATTGGAGGAATGGGCAATTTAAAGAAAGTTGGTACTATTGGCGGCAAAGCACTTATTTATTTTGAAGTCGTTTCATCCATTGCATTAGCAATCGGTTTGATCGTTGTTCATATCATCCAACCCGGCAAAGGCTTAGATACATCATCTGTAGATGCAGGAGCTGTTACTCAGTTCACGAAACAAGCTGCTGAATCCAATCATGGTTTTGTAGCATTTATTACAAACATTATTCCAGATAACTTTTTCGGTTCTCTTGCAAACGGTGAATTATTACCCGTATTATTCTGTGCGATTTTATTTGGGGTAGCTGCTGCATCCATTGGTGAACCAGTCAAACCAGTTATCAAACTTTGCGATCAAGTTTCAGAAATCTTCTTTAAAATCATCAATATGATTATGAAGATTTCGCCAATCGGTGCATTCGGTGCTATGGCATTTACAATCGGTAACTTTGGTTTATCATCATTGTGGTCATTAGGTAAGCTGATGCTTGGCGTTTATACAACAATGGCACTATTTGTAATTGTTGTTCTTGGACTAATCGCAAAATTCTTTGGTTTCAATATTTTTAAATTCATTGCTTATATTAAGGATGAACTATTCCTTGTTTTAGGTACATCTTCTTCAGAATCAGCATTACCATTGATTATGCAAAAGCTTGAAAAGTTCGGATGTTCAAAACAAGTAGTTGGTTTAGTAGTCCCAACTGGATATTCTTTCAACTTAGATGGTACATCTATTTATTTATCAATGGCTGCCATGTTTATCGCACAAGCTTATAATGTGGATCTATCATTATGGCAACAAATTTACTTATTAGGTATTTTAATGATTACCTCTAAGGGTGCTGCAGGGGTAACCGGTTCAGGCTTCATCACTTTAGCAGCAACATTGGCTGCATTCCCGATGATTCCTGTAGAAGGTATCGCACTACTAATTGGTGTCGACCGTTTCATGTCTGAGTCTCGTGCTATTACAAATATCATTGGTAACTCAGTTGCTACAGTTGTTATTGCAAAAACAGAAAAAGAATTCAATTCTGAACAACATCACCAATTAGAAGAAGAAATCAAATTAAAACATGCACACACTCATTAATAGCAGACCGTCATAAAAGGAATTCGATCTCCTTGACAATGACTTTCGATAATGCCACCCGCTCTCCTTGTTGCGGGTGGTTTTTTATATGCCATGATTTAATGTTTTAATGCAGGGGAAAAGAGAATAAATTTGGTAATTTAATTGTCAAGAACCTCAACTTTAAGGATAAAAATGAAATTCTTTCTCAATTCCATCGGAAAATTTGACTTCTAATTCTATTTTTCGATAGGAATCTTCAACATTAAATATAGATAGGATTTCTTTTTTAACATCTGCATCAGGGGTACTTTTATTGAACTTTAATTTTTTTAACAAAGGATGAATCTTTACCAATGCATCTTTTCCAATCTTTTTTTCATACGTTCTCTCATCTTCAAATTTGACTTCAATGCCAATAGACTTTTTCTCATATTCAACTTCTAAGGATTGATCGTTGGGATACTCTATATCTAATGAAAAATCGATAAAGCGGAGTGGCGAATTGATGTTAGGTTCATTTGAATTGACAGGATGTGAGCTATTTGCAGAAACAGCTACCATTTCATCACTGTTAATGGCTGATGGATCATTTCTGCAACCCAATAGTATAAGTACTAATAAAATCATCCATACATAATTTACCCGATTTCTCATATCAACAGCTCCTTTCGCCTACTCTCACTATGTCCTTTTCAAAAATGATTCATTCATTTCTCAAAAAAAATAACGTAAAAAGTGATTGTGCATCCACTTTTTACGTTATTTTCACATTTCATAATAATCCATTAAGGGGTAAATGTATATGTCTTTTCTGTTCCATTTGAAAATTTTACTTCTAAATTAATTTTCTTATAGGTGTCATCAATATTGAATACGGATATGATTTCTTTTTTAACTTCTTCATCTGATGTTTTGTCCGTAAATGTTAATCTTTTAAACAAAGGTTCCAGTTGTGCGTATGCTTCATTTCCCTCAATTTTCTGATTTTCACGTTCCTTTTCAACTGTTGCTTCTGACCCATCTTTTTCATTTTCATAGTCTACCTTATATGCTTGATTGGCGCCATAATCAACATTTAGTGAAAACTCTGAGAATGGGAATGCTGTCCCAGCAGTTGTATCGTCCGTTGTGTCTGTTGTATCATCTGTAACTGTGTCATTATTATCAGTAGATTCTTGGGTCTCCGTAGGCTCATTCGCTCCACTTTCTGAAACGGGCGCGTTTTGATCAACATTTGTTGCATTATCATCATTTGCCCCACAACCAAATAATAGGATCGTTAGAAGACATAATGGTAAAAATGAGAAGATTTTTTTCATTTTAAGCAACTCCTTTCATGACTATCTAAAGTATTCCCTATTCTTTTTAATTTAGACATTATAAAGTCGTTTTTCTAAAAAAAAAATAACCATGTGAATTCATTTCATTGTTCTTGATAAAGCAAAAAAGATCATTCAAAAAGGTTTCTATTCAACCCCCTTTTTAAATGATCCTCTTTATTGCAAATGCTAATCTTTATACTTATATTCTTGGTTCAAGGGTCTTAAACGAATCATGACCTTTGCCTTTACTTCTTTTTGGTAATCAATGGTGCCGAAATCTCTAGAATCCATCGAATGATTGCGATTGTCCCCCATTACAAATATCTTCCCTTTACCTACTTTTATATCGATATCTTTTGTCTTCATGGGTTCTTTGATATAAGGCTCATCGATTGCTTTCCCATTGCGATACAGTACATTTTTTTTGATCTGGATATGGTCACCTGACAAACCAATCACACGTTTAATAAATAAATCATGGCCTGCAACAATTTCAGCATCGAAACTGACAATATCATTATATTGAGGTTTTTCATAACTATATGCAAGTCGGTTCGATAGCAAATAATCGTCTTCATGTAAATTATTTTCCATACTATCTCCAACAACGATCTCTGGAGAAATAATTGCTCGAAAGCTGATCACTAAACATATCATTACAATTAATGTTAAGAAAAAATTTCGCAAATCCATATATAATCCTGCATATTTTTTCATTTTATCCGCCTAGTTTCTACTATGTAATCATCTGATTCAAAAAAGATTGTCGCTCAATTTAGATAAAAGGAGACACTACTTTTCGGGTAGTCTCTCCGCATACGTATCATGACCATTCTTTTAAGGTTTTTTCACAGGTCACTTGGTTGATCAATCGCTGAATTCCTTTCGAATTTTCAATGGCTAGTTCCATTTCTGACTGATAGCGATCTCTATTTTTTTGTTTTTTCGCAATAATAGCTTCTATGCTATGCTTCATCCAAGGCTGTAAAAATGTTTGTTGGCGAGCAATTCCATATTTGCCAGATAGAGCTTCTGCATAGGCAACATTATACGTTTTGAGTGGCCCGTTCTTCATCGAATTGGCAATATTTTTTGCACTTGCTATATCACCTAAACGAACTGCACGTTGAAATTCATAATCCATTCGCCCATCTAGTTGATTTTTAAATTTTTTGATGAGTCGGTCAAGTGCTGCGATTTCATCTTCCTTTGTACCATTTTTTATAGCCAAAATATACGCATAAGTTGGGTTGTTTTTTTGATATCTTACTTGACGTAGAATAGCTTTTGTATTTTTAGAAGAGGTCATAGTATATGCGTAGTAACCAACTAGACCTATAGCAAGAATGACAAAAAAAGCAATCGAATAATTGGTAGGTACCTTTAGCCAAGTAAAAATACCGCCTATAGCTAATACGACGAAGTAAAACAATAAAAGTCTTAAGATATTCATATCCATTCTCCAATACTGATAAAATGAAACCTTACACAGTGTGAGATTTCTTCATCTTCCACTGAAATAGAGGAACTCAGGCTAAAAGCGCCACGTCCTGTGGGGACCAACATCTTGTTGGTCCGAACCAATCAAACGTTTACAAGCAGTTGATCCCCTAGTTTATCCGCTATTTGTCACTAGCATCTTAAGGTAAGGATATTACTACCTGTTCATACAAGATAAAATAGTAAATAAACGTTCAATTCTATATTAACAACGCTTGTATAATTGAGCAATGAATAGATGTGTTTACATCAATATTTATGAAATGAATTTCATTCTTACACCATATAATTACTAGTTTCCTTGCATATATTAGTTTAGAAAGGGGTTTCCTTACTAGTTTTTAGAGTTTGCAGTAACTCTTTCTGAATATCATTCAAAGGAGAACGCTATGAAAATATCTTTACAGTATTCAGGCAATTACTCAAAACTTTTATCATCAGAGATACACCATAAAATCCAAACGATCCATCATCTTATGGCAACAAGATCTGGAACAGGTGCCGATTATTTAGGTTGGGTCGATTGGCCACACTCTATTCATCTAGAATCATTGCGAGAGATTCAAGAAACAGCAGACAAAATTTGCGAGCAATCGAACGTTCTCATTGTCATCGGAATAGGTGGTTCTTATATAGGTTCAAAAGCGATGTTAGAAGCATTATCCACTAACTTTGAATCCTCCCATCCAGTTGAAATTATTTTTGCTGGACATCTAGTGAATGGGTCGTATTTAAAAAGATTAATGCACTATTTAGATAGTAAAGAAGTTACAGTGAACGTCGTTTCAAAATCCGGTACAACGACAGAGCCCGCCATCGCCTTTCACTTTTTAAGAAATTATATGGAAAATCGCTATGGTGAAGAAGCTAGCTCAAGGATCATTGTCACCACGGATGAAAACGAAGGAACATTACGCTCCCTAGCGATTGAAAAAGGATACAAACGATTTGTTATACCCCATAATATCGGTGGACGTTATTCTGTATTGACAGCTGTTGGTTTGCTGCCCCTTGCAGTGGCTGGCTATGATATTCATCAATTGATAAATGGTGCAAAATCGGCTGCAGAAGAATATTCAAAACTAGATCTGGAGAAGAATCCAGCAATCCAATATGCGGTGATTCGAAAACACCTATATGATTCTGGCTATCCTGTTGAAATACTCTCTACCTTTGAAAGTCAATTAAAATATGTACAAGAATGGTGGAAGCAGCTCTTTGCTGAAAGTGAAGGAAAAGCTGGAAAAGGAATTTTCCCTACCTCTGTGCTCTATTCAACAGATTTACATTCCCTCGGACAATATATTCAAGATGGTCAACGTATTGTCTTTGAAACATGTCTGCTCATCGAAAAGGTGCAGGAGGATTTAACATTTGTTGAAACAAAGCAAAATATGGATCAATTAAATTATTTGAATGAGGTATCATTACATGAATTTAACCATATCTGTTATAAAGCTGCTTCACTAGCCCATTTACAAGGTGGTGTACCACAAATAGCTATAACGATTGAACAAATAGATGAAGAACATTTAGGGCATCTCTTCTATTTTTTTATGATGGCATGTGCCTATAGTGCTTATCTATTAGATATTAATCCGTTTGATCAACCAGGAGTGGAAGAATACAAAATGAATATCTTCAAGTTTTTAAAAAAACCTGCGTATAGCTATAATAGACAGTTACAAACAAAATAGGAACCTGTTTCGATCTACAAAACAGATTCCTATTCCTTTAATGCTGAAATGACCGTCATCATTGTTGGAAGTATAATGATCGTTGCTACAAGAAGCCATATGACACCCTCCAACTCAGCATCGTTTCCCTGTGCAATATGAATCGTTTCCCAAATGAGCAGAGCAAGTAACAAGCTACTCATATTTTTTATAAAGGAAATCATGAACACACTTTGCTTAACTTCTTGTTCCATTTTCGTATCGGTTATTTTAATGGGAAAGTAATGCCAATCCGGGTGTTTTTCTAAAAGCTGTAGAGCAGCACCCGTTAAAAATATAATAATGGGAAACAACAGCAACTCCCATTTTGAGCCATATCGATGGATCTCGCCTTTTAATCCAAAGTATGTAGGAACTTGTGCTGGGATTGTCGACCAGTTGAACGATAAATAAGCTAATGTTGCTACAAACAGTCCGAATCCAAAAGTATCCATTATATGCATAATCAGCGTCTTTTCAATAGAATTCGTTGATTGCGGCTTCACGAAAATCACACCTTTTGTTTTTGATGGAAACAACAAAATTTATAGATCTACCTTATCTTGTGTCATAATCATGACTATTATGACCTTAAATCTCATACAAAGGTACAAACTGCCGAAAATAATATGAAATTCCCAATAGAACTTTTTAATCAAATGCTAGTTCGAATTCGCACGATTTTCTATAAATCTTATAAATCTCATATCAATTCTTGGATATTCTATTTGTAACATGGTAAAATATGTTTCTATAAAAGGAGGATTGATTGTTTTGACAAATGAAATCGTACAATTAAATAACGGCGTACAAATACCCGCAGTTGGCTATGGGACCTTTAGAGTGAAAGACAGCGATGAACTTGCTGAAAAAGTTACATTGGCTATCAAAGAAGGATACAGACATATTGATACCGCACATATATACGGAAATGAAGAAAGTGTTGGTCGTGGTATTAAAAAAGCAATTGATGAAGGTATTGTGACACGTGATGAATTATTTGTCACTTCGAAAGTTTGGAATAATGGGCTCACATATGATGAAACACTAGCAGCCTATGAAGAAAGTCTTCAAAAATTAGGCCTAGATTATTTAGATCTTTATATTATACACTGGCCAGGACAAGATGATCGTTACATTGAAGTTTATAAAGCACTTGAAGAACTTTACAATAATAAGCGTGTAAGAACAATTGGTGTAAGCAATTTCCATGTACATCATCTTGAAAAATTACTAGAACAGGCAACCATCGTGCCAGCGATCAATCAAATTGAATTTCAGCCTCGCCTAACACAAGTGGAGGTCCGTGAATTCTGCAAAAAACACGGAATTCAAGTGGAGGCATGGTCCCCTCTTATGAATGGTGAAATTTTAAATGATCCGACACTTATTGAAATTGCGAACCAACATAACAAATCGACTGCTCAAATTATTCTAAAATGGGACTTACAAAATGATGTGATCACCATTCCGAAGTCAATAACACCTTCTCGTATTCGTGAAAACATAGATATTTTTGACTTTACTCTATCAAGAGAAGATCTCGAAAAAATTTCTTCATTGAATGAGGATTTCCATTATGGTCCAGATCCTGAAGTATTTAATTTTAAATAATTCAATAGATTAACATTGTGCTTAGGCTGCAGCAAACTTTAAGTTTTTTGAGTTTGCTGCAGCTTTTTTATTTGTCATTGTGGATGAAAATAATTCGGGGATTGAGGACAACATATAGAATAATTTCCACTTTTCTTTATAGTTTTATTAGATCTAGTTTGTGATGTGTACCTTCCACAAACTGATACACAATTAAAGACCAAAATTATAATGAAGATCCGGTTCACCATCTAGGCGAACAATGAATATGTGCCCGTTGAATATGTGAGCTTACTTTCTATTAAAGCAAGATGAATCATGTTACAATAATCACATTCTATGACTAAAGGAGTTTTTTGTTTTGAAAGCACTTGTTTTCAATGAATTTGGCAATTCCAACGTCTTACATTATGAAGAGATCCCAAATCCAGAAATTCACCCCAATGAAGTTCTAGTTCGTACCAAAAGCATCGGACTGAATTTTGCTGATATCTATAGAAGAAAAGGAAATTATCACTTAGCTGGGGAGCCGCCTTATATTCTCGGCTATGAAGGTGCTGGTGTTATAGTAGCTATTGGAAAAGATGTGACACAAGTGCAAGTTGGAGATCGTGTAGCGTTTGCAGATGCTCCTTTTGCGAATGCAGAATTAGTGGCCGTTCCATTCGAAAAATTAATCTTATTGCCTGAAAAGATTTCTTTTGATGTTGCATCATCTATTCTCTTACAAGGATTGACAGCTCACTATTTAACCAAAGATAGTTATCAAGTGCAACCGAATGATACAGTAATCGTGCATGCGGCATCCGGTGGCGTTGGTCAGAATTTAGTACAAATCGCAAAAATATATGGCGCTAAAGTGATCAGTCTTACCTCCACAAAGGAAAAGGCGATTAAGGCATTAAAAATTGGTGCTGATCTTGCTTTTACATATGATAGCCATTGGTTGGAATCCGTTATGGAATCCACGAACGGCAAGGGTGTAGATGTCGTTTATGATTCGGTAGGCTCTACACTTGATGACAGTTTGAGAGCAGCTCGTATAGGTGGTACAGTCGTATTTTATGGAATGTCGGGAGGAGATCCTTCTCCAGTCGATCCTCGCATGTTAATGGATACTTCTAAAACGTTAACAGGCGGCGATTTATGGAATGTCCTTACTTCATTTGAAGAACGCCAAAAACGTTCTAAACAATTATTTGATTGGATAACTGAAGGAAAACTTCAGCTTCAATCCCCTACTGTCTTCCCTCTTGCAGATGGTGCAAAAGCGCATGATTTTCTTGAGAGTCGAATGAGTACAGGAAAAATATTATTAAGACCATGATATTTGCAGATATTAACTAAATAGACTTACCAACTCCGTAAAGTGGGGAGCTTCTTCATCCCCACTTTAGTTTCTTTAGGCAGTTGATTTCCTACTGATCATTTTAAAGGATGATTTTCCTTCCAATTTTAAAAAGGAGTGGTATTAATAGCGATAGACTGACACCAACCACTACTGTAGAAATAATGAAATCACTCCACCTAATCAGCTGATTATTAAACATTTTGATTATAATGAAGGAATTGATAGGAATCATAAGCAAGATTCCTGTCATTAGACCAGGTGCATACTGTCTCGTGAGGATTGTTACAATAAGGTGTGGAAAAATCGCATTAAGAATCATGGAGCCTACAAAACCTACAAATACCCATTTTACGATATGACTTTCAGGAAAATATGTATACGAAAAGGAGGATAGATAGGCTAACATCGTTATAACAATAACAGCGAAATGGAATTCCTTTGCTGAAACACTTTTTTGAAACTTCGAACCATTTTGTGACCACTTAGGCAGCCAAATGGCCTCTTCTAAATTATGCAACGTAATAGCCAAACAAAAAAAGATACATAGAGATTCCACTCTGATTTCTCCTTTCTAATCCATTACACCTAAGTGTAATGGTATCCAGATTTTTTCAAGCTTGCTCGAAAGACTGCTTTTCAAAATCCGTAACATTCAACGTCCACCATTTACTGGAATATTATTCATTATAATAAAGAAATAAGTTCTCGATCAACATGATAAAGCGTAAAAAAGCTGTAGACAAACGCCAAATTTTCGGTTTTGTCTACAGCTGAAGGCAGATCTCAATATGCTATTTTTATTATAATATTTCTTTAATGATCTTTCGATAATAATTAGAGGTTAAAATTGCAAAGATTGAATATAAAAGGATGTAGATGCCCATTGTAATTAGGAGTGGTACGACTAATTCTGACCCAAAGAACATCCAACCAGATTTTACTGCGAAATAGCTATGGAAAATTCCTATTAGTAAAGGTAATCCAAAACTGAATAACTGTTTACGATAGATACCTTTCATAATATCATCCGTTGAAAAGCCAATTTTACGCAACGTCATAAACGAATCTCGTTCCTCTTCTGCTTCTGTCATTTGCTTAAAGTAAAGAATACTGCCCGTTGCGATTAAGAATGCCGATCCTAAAAAGCCAGTTATAAAGATGATAAGCCCCACGTTCTCAAGGTCTTGTTTATATAATTCATCTTTCGCATCGATTTGGATCATTGTTGTAACACCATCTTGTTCGCCCATTTTAAATGTACCATTATTAGTGGCTTTCTTATACAAGGATATTGCTTCCTCCATCTGACTTGGCTTTGTAATGTTATACCCTACGAAAGATTTCCATATTGTCTTTTTCTGAACGGATGTATTTTTTTGTAATTGATAAAACAACTCGTCTTGAATAATAATAGCTGGATTTCCATAAGTAATTTGCGATGATATGCTAGCTTGTTTTTCTATCTCCATCAGTTTTACTTTGTGTTTTTCTTTCCCCACATACACGATCATACTTTTCCCAATCTTCAATGGCATGAATTTTCGAAAAACATCACTATACCCTGCCATGATAGCCTCATTTTTAGCTAATTGGATTTTGGGGAAAATTTTCTTTGCATCACTTTCTTTAATGACGATATTATCCATAGAAATATTTTTGACAAGATCTTCATTTAACTTTTCCTCTAACAAAGGGGTCGTATCGATTTTGGCATTTAGAAGGTCAAAATCATATTTTTTATAGTCAATATTCTCTTTTTGTAATGCATTTTCAAATTTTTGTTCCCCCTTGTGATTAAGTATAGCCAGATCATATGGCATATAATTTTCTGTTTGAGCATCAACAGAATAATAGGAAATATAAGATAGAGACAGAATCGCTAACGCCATTGCAGTCATCAACGTAATAATTGAAAGCGATAATGCATTGCTCTTCATTCGATGCATGATGGGGGTAACTGCTAGTACATCATTTAAAGACAAGTGACCATTTTTGGAAATTCGAATCATGTTCATGATAAATGCGATCGAATATCGAAATGTCAAAAAAGTTCCTATAATAACGCTGCCTAATATCGTACCCATTTTTATATATAAGTCTTTTAAAGTGATTGTTTTGTCCATTTCAAAAAGAACGGTAGATAGATAATAACCGTAAATGATCAATCCCATTCCCACAATACCTAATAGGATTTGTAGTGGATTCATCTTTTTCATCTTTTGTTCTGCTTTACTTGTTGCTTTAAATAGATCTAATAAAGACGTACGATGAACGACCCACATGGTTTGAAGTAAAACAATCGCTAATAACAAGGCAAATACTAGTATGGTTTGAAATAGAGCTGCAGTCGAAAAGTCAAGTGTTACCTCTCTTTTTGTGTTGATCACCTTCAGGAAAATCAAAGCGAAAAAACGAGAGAAGAAAAATCCAACTAGAATACCAATGGCTGTTGCGCCAATCCAGAGGACCATATTCTCAATTGTCAGCATGTATGAAATGGTTGGCTTTGGAATACCTATCATTTGGTATAAACCAATTTCCTTGCTACGTCTTTTTAAAAATAATTGATTGGCATAGAAAACAAAGAAAAATACGATGATTACTAACAAAATCGAACCAACCTTAAAACCAGCTTCTCCTTTCATACTGGAGTGCGTTAATTTCACAACTGCCTCATTATGCTGTAAGGTTACAAACGAAAAATATAAAGCTGCACTAAAAATAAGAGCGAAAAAGTAGAGATAATAGTGTTTAATATTCTTTCGCATACTACGGATGACGAGCGTACTAAGCTTCATAACCGTCACCGCCCAGTACACCTTGTGTTTTCATAATTTCTTGGAAAAATTGAGTACGAGTTTTATCGCCTTTATAGACTTGCGTGTATATTTGTCCGTCTTTTAAGAAAAGTACTCGGCTGCAATAGCTTGCTGCCACTGGATCATGAGTGACCATCATAATGGTTACATGATTTGTCTTGTTTAAGGTTCCTAAGCTTTCTAACAATGCTGAAGCCGATTTAGAATCAAGAGCACCAGTTGGTTCATCGGCAAAAACAATACTTGGCTGAATGATCAATGCACGTGCAGCAGCCGTCCGCTGTTTTTGTCCTCCTGAAATTTCATTTGGATATTTTTTTAATATATCTTGAATTCCTAATTGTTTAGCTAATTGTTGGCAACGGGTTTCAGCCTCTTGCTTACTCGTTTTTCCTACAGATAAAGGCAAAAGAATGTTTTCCTTTACCGTTAATGTATCGAGTAAATTATAATCTTGAAAAATAAAACCCATTTCAGTCCGACGAAATGTTGATAGCTGTTTGGATTTCATCTTTTGCAATGATTGCCCATTGATTTCAACGATGCCTTCAGTGGGACGATCAATGGAGCAGAGAACATTGAGTAAAGTTGTTTTACCCGAACCTGATGGGCCCATAATACCCACAAATTCTCCCGATTCCACTTCCAAGTCAATCCCTTTTAATACTTCTTGAGCGAACAGTTTTTTGCCATATACTTTTTTTATTTTACTTGCTTTTAATATACCCATGAGATTCCCTCCTGCTTTTACTACTAATATTTTATAAAGAAAAGGATGTGGAATCGTTCGATTGACGTGACAATTTGAATTTTAAAATGACATTTTTGTCACTTTGCAATGGTTGTGACAAAATCATTGGGGTTCGGGAATGTCAATGTAAATGTACTTCCTTGGTTGACGATCGAATGGACATCAATGGAGATTCCTAATTTCTTCGCTGAATTTTGTGCTAAATACAAGCCCATACCGGTAGAGGCACTTTGTTTTCGTCCCATTGAACCTGTAAATGATTTTTGGAATATGCGTGGTAAATCAGCAGGATCGATGCCTTCACCAGTATCTTGTATATGTAATTGTTGATGTCCTTTTTCATCAGTTGTTACATAGATTGTGATCGTGTCTCCCCTATGGCTATACTTCACGGCATTTGATAAAATTTGCCGGATGATGAAGGAAAGCCATTTTTGATCTGACAAAACGGATACTTCAAGATCAGCAACGTCAATCGCTAAGTTTTTGGCAAAGCACCAAGACTGAAGCTCTTTGATTTCTTTTAAAACGATTGGATGTAGAGAAAATTGATCGAAGACTGTATCCTGCTCGATATTAGCAATTCTCAAAGTGTGCAATGTTTGATCAAGCAAGAGGTGGATTCGAAGCCATTCAAGCTCTAAAGGCTTTCTTGTTGCAACAGGCAAATCCTCTATCATCAACTTCATAGCTGTTAAAGGTGTTTTTACTTCATGAATCCATGCTAAATGCTGATCCCGATCTTCTGAAAATTGGATCGTTAGCTCATTCTTATATCGTTCCAGTTCTAATGCTGACTCATGCAGCTTTGTCAAAATGAGCTCATCGATCCGATGGAATTCTTGGGGCTTATTTGTGATACTTTTCACTAATTTCATTTCTTTTATATAGCGCCAGACCAGGAAACACATAAAGAAAAAAAGAAGCGTTGCATTGAGATAGGTTGTTGAAATATTGGAAAACTCAACATCTAAATATAAGAGGATGTTCATCCAAATCATGCAAAATACAAAGAAAAGAATCCAAGCAAGCCTCTCTCTTAAAAACAATAGAATCAATGTGGCACATCCTTTGTAACTGCCATATAACCTAATCCTTTTTTGGTGATAATGACATTTGTTAAAGAAAGTTCTTCCAATTTACCTCTTAAACGATTCACATTAACGGTTAAAGTATTGTCATTAACAAAACGTTCATCGTCCCATAATTTTCGCATTAAATCATCTCTGGATACAATTTGGTCTTTATGCTCTAAAAGTATACGGAGGATAAACTGCTCGTTTTTAGTGAGTTCGATCGTTTGATTATCTTTCGTAACAGAGCTCATGGAATAATCGATTGTTGCTCCATTCCAAATAACATGCTCTACGGTTTCTTCTGTATAATCATAGGTTCTTCGCAAAATGGCTTGTACTTTTGCGAGTAATACATCCATATTAAAGGGTTTTTGGATATAATCGTCTGCACCCATTTGCATCGCCATCACCATATCCATTGGCTGATCTCTTGATGATAAAAATAGAATCGGTACCTTTGAGATGGAACGTATTTCACGACACCAATGGAATCCATCAAAAGCGGGCAACTGAATATCGATAATAACAAGCTGCGGCTGGATTTTATGAAAGGTGCTAATCACATTTTTAAAATCGTTAGGCACTTCCGCTTGCATATCCCACTGTAAAAAATGCTTTTGGATGAGTTTAGAAATAGCCTCATCATCCTCTATTAATAAAATATTGAATGTCATAGGAGGACTCCTTATTAAGTATTCTTCCATAATCATAACAAAAAACGATCATGCAAACTAGAAAGACTCCACCTTATCTTTCCATTGAGCGATTCGATTCCTCAGCTATTTTTTTGCTTCATCTGCTACGACAGTAAAACCTTTTCCGTTAATAAGGCCTATCAAACGATACAAAAAAGCCTTCTTATCTTTAAAATAGATAGGAAGGCTCGTTTTTTATGATAATTTATATTGTTGAATGCTTTGTTGTAACTCTTCCGCCTTTTCTGTTAAATCTTTTGAAATATCATTAATGTCATCGAGAGTTGTCACTTGTCCATGAACAGAATCATTGATCTGTTGGATCTTATCAGCGGTATTTTCAGATGTTGAAGACACATGATTCACATTTGCTGCCACTTCCTCTGCAGAAGCAGAGATTTGTTCAGTTACTGCAGAAATATTCGAAATACGATCTGTTATGTTTACAACCGCTTCCGTAATTTTGCTGAAGCTTCCCCCCGCTTCTTCTAGAAGTCTCACACCATCTTGAACATTTAAAAGCCCTGTATCAACTGCTTTTTCTACACCTTTTGTTTTACTAACGATACTTTGTGTTATTTCAACAATTTGTTCCACTGAACGATTCGATTCCTCAGCTAATTTTTTTACTTCATCTGCTACGACAGCAAAACCTTTTCCATGTTCTCCAGCTCGTGCCGCTTCGATGGCAGCATTTAACGCTAAAAGATTGGTTTGATCAGTCAATTCGGTAATAATATTCGAAAACTTATTGATGTCATTTATTTCTTTATTCAATTCATTCATTAAATCTCGAACTTGCTGCGTAGATTGATGAATAACAGCCATTTGTTCGTTTGCATTAGTTATTGTCTGAATCCCATCCTCTGCCAATGTCTGCGTCGTCACCGCTTGATCTTGCAAACTGGATGTTTCTTCCGCAATTTGTTGTACGCCGATGGCTGTTTCATTGGTTGCTTTGGAACTATCCTTTGCCGAATCAACATTTTCAAGCACTGCTCTAGTTATATTGTCAATTCGATTTGAAATGGAATTTGATAACTCATCAACTTGTGTCACATTGCTTTTCAACTGTTCAGACGTCGTAGCGAGCATCGCTGAATTTTCCTTTGTATTTCCAATTAAAGAACGTAGAGACTTTTTAAGTTCTTTAAAGGACTCCGCCAGAATTTTTATTTCGTCCTTCGTTTTTACTGAAATATCTTGACTGGTCAAATCTCCTTTTGCAAGCAGTTGTACCTGATGAGTGATCTTCGTCAATGGCTGAATGATTCGATGTCTTAAATAGAATACCTCTACAAAAACAACAAAACACAATACGCCAATCATCGATAACATGAATTCTTTCGTATGTTTAGAACTTTGCGTTGCTTCATATTTTACTTTATCAACAGATTTTAATTTGTCTTTTTTTAATTGATCCATATAATCAAGTAATTGATTGCTTACATCATATGTTGCGCCATAAGCAATATCCTTAGCCGTGTCCTTTTGGTCATTGTTTATATTTTGTATGACTTTTTGATTATAGCCCATAATATCACTTTGCGCGGTCTTCGCTTTAGCTATGGTTGTTTGATAGCTTTGACCGATTTCTTTTGAAAGCTGCTCAATGGATGCGTTCGTTTCTTCTAATGTTTTTTCAAGTTTTTGCTGATTGTCATAAGATGGATCAGCTAAATATGTACGATTATATAATGTTTGCAAAGCAATATTTTTTCTGATATCTCCGATTTGTACAATTTGTTGCATTTCCGTATTGATGATTTTTGTATAATTTCCATTCATTCTGCTCAACTGGATAACACTAATGATGATAATGATAATACTCAGCGCATTGATAACGCTATGTGAAACGATTAACTTTACCCTTAAATTCATAATGATCCCTAACCCCTTTTAAAGATGTATTACAGATAGTATATAATACCTATTACCATGTGTCAAAACTCATTTTTTCTATATTCACTTAATGCTTTTAGATTATTTTTTATATATAGACTATCGAGGTATATAAAAATATTTAAATAATTCATTTTTTGTAGAAGTACAAAATAGACAAAATTCATTTTTTAAAACAGTTATGAATATCAATGTCATGCTATAAGTTTCAAGGAGTCCTTATATATCAACATTTTAATGGCTTTGCTCTTTTAAGACCAAAAAAACCTTAATGACTTTTAAAACCATAATATTGTAAACGCTTTCTTTTTATTTATGATGGAATAAAGAAAAAATAAATTTTGATAGAAAGAAGGCGAATTGATGAAATTCAATTTTAAGAGTCTAACATTTCAGGTGATTACAGCCATTATCATTGGGATCGTTGTTGGGGCCGTTTTCCCTGAATTCAGTGTACAGCTGAAAATATTAGCAGATGTTTTTATTAAATTGATTAAAATGCTGATCGCACCCATTATCTTCTTAACAGTTGTCATTGGTATCGGTAGCATGGGCAATTTAAAGAAAGTCGGTAAAATTGGTGGAAAGGCATTAATCTATTTTGAAGTTGTCTCAACCATTGCACTTGCGATTGGCTTAATCGTTGTACACGTCATTAATCCTGGACATGGGTTAGATACATCCGCAGCAAAAGGTGGAGATGTTTCTGCTTATACAACAGCTGCTGCTGAAACAGAACATGGACTAGTACCATTTATCATGAATATTGTGCCTGATAACTTCTTTGGCTCTCTAGCAGCTGGACAATTATTGCCTGTATTGTTTAGTGCCGTTCTTTTTGGAGTTGCTGCCGCTTCTCTTGGTGAAACTGTAAAACCAGTGATGAAGCTATGCGAACAAGCTTCAGAAATTTTCTTTAAAATCATCAATATGGTCATGAAACTATCGCCGATTGGTGCATTTGGTGCAATGGCCTATACAATCGGTAATTTTGGTCTCGAATCATTAAAATCTCTCGGTCTATTAATGATAGCCGTATATATTACGATGTTCTTGTTCATCGCTTTAGTGCTTGGTTCTATTGCCAAATTCTATGGCTTTAATATTTTCAAATTCATCGCTTATGTCAAAGAAGAAATTTTCTTAGTTGTCGGCACTTCTTCTTCAGAATCAGCACTCCCATCCATGATGCGTAAGTTGGAGAATTATGGATGTTCCAAACAGGTTGTAGGTCTTGTGGTGCCAACCGGCTATTCTTTTAATCTTGATGGTACTTCCATCTATCTTTCAATGGCCGCTATGTTTATCGCACAGGCATATGATGTTCCAATGTCTATTTGGCAGCAAATCACTTTACTTGGTATTTTAATGTTAACGTCTAAAGGTGCTGCTGGCGTAACAGGTTCTGGTTTTGTGACACTTGCCGCTACATTAGCTGCTTTCCCAATGATCCCAGTTGAAGGGATCGCATTATTAATCGGTGTCGACCGCTTTATGTCTGAAGCCCGTGCCGTTACAAATCTTATTGGGAATGGCGTAGCTACAGTCGTTATTTCAAAAAGTGAAAAAGAGTTTGATCCTACTGGTGCGCAAAACCGTGCAATCGATGGAGAAGCAAGCACTTCAGGGAAGCCAGAATATATTGCGTAACAAGGAACTATCACAGCTTAATATTTTATCCCGCGTTAAGAGGCAGTAAGACCCCACTACTGATGGAGGCTTTACTTTATCTAAAAGCGATCAGATCAAATTTGACTGAGCAGTGTATACAGTTCTATATTTAGAATACTTAGACGATTTTTTAGCAAGGAGAAATTTGTACTCTTATGATCACCAATGTACTATAATGTAGTATATATTTTGGACACCTGCGCCATGAAATGAGGGAATGCTATGTCATCAGATAAACAACCATCACAAGTTTCTTCTGAAAACAAACAATATTCAACAGAAGAAATGATGCAAGAAATTCAAAGATTGGCAGGACTATTATTAAAAGAGGACATCACTGAGGAAGAATATTTAAAAGAAAAACAAAAGCTTCTCCATATGCTGAAATAATTTTGAACGCGGAATCTTTCTTTATTCCCCCACTACTTGTGCTTGAAGCAAAGGTCTTACTGTGGAATAAAGCTTCATCTCAGGCTTTAAAGAAGGTCGTAAATACTTTTATTCAGAAAAAGGCAATCTTCCATTCATTTAGAATCAGAAGATTGCCTTCGTTTATATGATGGCATTTACGTTTATGTAAACACAATGTGAAGATTAGCCATTCGAGCAGATTTTCACCATTTATGATGAATGTCAATACATATATCCCCTTATCAATGAATAGCACTAGCTATTTGGTTGTCAACTTCTTTTTCAATATCAAGTATTGAATCTGTTGGCTCAAATCTTTTTATAACCTCTCCATTACTTGCGACCAAAAATTTGGTGAAATTCCATCGAATATTATTTCCAATTAAGTATTCTGGATATTCTTCTTTTAATTTTATCTTTAAAACTTTTTCTTCAATCGATTCATCACTTAATTCTCGATAAGGTACTTCATGCTTTAAATAATTAAATAATGGAGCGGTTTTATCCCCATTAACTTCTACTTTTTCAAACATTGGGAATGCAACACCATAATTGCGTTGGCAGAAAATATTTGAGTCTGTTCCATCTTCTGGATTTTGATCGCCAAACTGATTGCACGGGAATCCAAGTATGACAAAATCTTTAGCTTGATAACGATCGTATAGTTTTTGAAGTTCTTCAAATTGATATGTAAATCTGCATTTACTAGCTGTATTTACGATGAGCATGATCTTTCCTTTAAATGTTTGCATTGATAAAATCTCACCATTAGGTTTTTGAACCAAATAATTATATATACTCATTCAGAATCCTCCAATGTAATCAATATGCACTAATTATACATAATCTTTGATAGGAGAATCAATTTAATGAACTTATTATCTACAACCCGATGAACAGGAGTTTATAAGCCATGGCTAAAATAACAATTATACGCAGCATTATTATATCCTATCAGGCGTGTTGATTATCCAATTTAATCCATGAAAATAGGGGAATTTATTGATTTCCGCTCCGGCTTGCTCGCTTTCCTGCGGGCGAATGCTGGGGGCAACAGGATGTTGGTCACGGAATCGTTGCCACAGGACGTGGCGTTCTTAGATTCCGTTCCTTCAATCGCTACGCTGCGGGGTCTCATCTATTCGCTTTTCCCGCGGGACGTTGAATTTTCTTCCTCGAATCACACCGCACGAAGAAAATGCTTGCATTTTCGAGGACTCGAGCAAGCCTCCGCTCCAATCTATATAAATGGTCTTAAAAATACAGAGTTTTTCAAAAGCTATGCCAAACAGACACCCCTAATTTTGTAAAATCAACACGCGTGATATCCTATGCTAGAAATATTGCTTATCTCCTTTTCCTAAATTCTTCTGATCTCATATCATCTGTCTAGAAATATATTTTCATATATATGTAAGTTAATTTTTCTCTATATTTTATAGACTTGTCTCTGAAAGAAAAAAGCACATCATTAAAATGGGTGCTCTATAAATTAATTTTTTATTCGTATTTATCTTCCTTACTTATATTAATTTTTTATAGTTCTCCCGTTCCAATTAGAATAGTTGCATCCTACTTTTGCTGTTCAGTTACCTTGAAATATGCTTTTTTATATACCCTTTTACCGTTCACGTACCTAGTTTTATAAATGGTTGCAGTTTTTCCATCTTTGCCTTTTATCCAGACTTCTTTTTCACCTTTTAACAGTGAATCTGTCTTCACATAATTAGTGGTTGCTTTATATATTTTTTTCTCTACCGTATTAATAGTGACTGTATTAACCAAATATTTACGAGGAACCCAACCATATTTCTTGTTAGCAATTACTTTAACCCAGCCGCCCTTTTCGTAAACAACTTTTACCGTTTTATCTTGTTTAACAGACGTTACAATCTTTCCTTTAGCACTAGCTGTCTTTCTAACGTTAATTTTTTTATCTTTAGCTACATGCATGATTTGATTTTTTTTAAGTTTTTTTGAGGAATCTGTTAAATAAACAACTACTTTAGTATCTGTACCGATAATAAATGGCTCTCCACTATATTTTATATCAAAGTAGCCCCTATCAATTGTATAAAATGAATCTGTATCATCCTTAAAATAGTATCCTCTTAAATCACCTGCACAGGCGCCTGTTGCCGTCGCTTTTGGTTGATGTTTTGTAATATTATTTTTGTGTTTATCAATTACAATAGCACACGTACTTCTAAATAAATAATCATCTTTTTTTAACTCAGCATGTGCCTTTTCTGGAATTAATGTGATGATTAATAATGCCGCAATGCTTGTCCCTAAAATCATTTGACCTAGCTTTTTTAGATTCCGTTTCATAAAATCATCTCTACTATATTGAGAATACTCTATTTACAAAACTTCACAACAAACAGATCCCATTTTAAAACCGCTTAACTCCATGTCCATACCGATGGTCAATCACAGCACCTTTGTCATGTTATACCAGACTTCCCCACCATGTTTAGATTGAGAAATTCCTTTGTTCTCATAGCCATGCTTCTCATAAAAAATGATTAATCTTTCTAGACATGTTAAAGTAACCGCTGTGCGATTCTTCATCCTCGCATTATTTTCGAGATATGCTAATAACACTGTGGCAATCCCCTTTTGTTGATGTGTGGGATGGACAGCTAACCCTAGAATACTTTGAACTCCTCCTGTTTTGGGATTTTCCTTTGTTTCACTAAAAAGGTCATCTGTAATATATGTAGTTTCCATTACAGGGCCGTTCACATATCCTCTAATTTCTCCATCTTCCTCTGCTACTAAAAAGCTATCTGGGATCATGTGGATTCGGTTAACAAATGCTACGTCCGTTGCCGCTTCTTCCTTTGTGAAGTAAAGTTTCTCTATTTCCATTATTTGATAAAAGTCTTCTATTTTTACTGGTCGGATGATCAATTTTTGCACCTCATAGATTTTCAAATAGTGTCCTTGAATTCTGCAATACTTCCTGTTCTTTTTGTCGCATGAACTGCTCCATAAATGCCCAATCAGGTTCCCCTTGCTTGACTGGCAGCATAATTTTTTGAGCATTCATACGTGTTGCACTAAACTTATAGCCATAGGCATACTTTTCCTTTTGCTGAAGAATAATGGTTTTCAGAAAGAGGTAATGATATTTATTGGCATGATCGATTTGAAGTTTTATCCGTTTAACATCATCAGAAAAAATAGCTTCGTACGGATGATAGTGATTTTCAACAACACTTCCATTGTAGTTGACACCTAATACATTTTCATCTAAGCTGCTGTTGACATCTGAAGTCCATGCAGTAATACCATTATTACCATCTGTTGCACCAACAAACGGCCTAGAACCTTCATGCATATCTTTTTTAGTAAGGCGTACACCACTTAGGATATCGAAGTATTTTCGATCTCCTAAACTGAATTCTCCCCAATCGGCATCCAACAAGCTATGTTTATCTGTGATATTATTTGAATGAGGAAGTTGTATTTGATTATTGATTTGCTTGGTTTTCATATGAATATAATACTCCATGAATTTCCAATCTGGCTCATCATGATCATCTACTGGCAGCATGATCCTTTTCTTCTTCAGTCTACCAAGAGTCGCTCCATTACCGCCCCAACTTAATGTTTCCAATTGTTTCTTGATAAGTGGGATCAAGAAAAAAGCAATTTCTTTATTCATCACTGGCGTTTTTAATATTTGAATATTTTGTCCAGTATAAAAATCATAAGGTTGATAAAAGACCGTCTGTGTATCAAGACCGATACTAATCACATTTCCTTTATTCATCTGTTGTTTTTGTTTGGAAATAAACATATCTAAACCGTTGTTTTTATCAGAGCGAGTAATGTATGGATGTAACTTTTTTGTTGTATGAATGAGTTTGTTTTTATCAATACCATTTAATGTGGCATGCAAATCGAATAACTCTGTATCCCCAAGAGAGAACTCAGCCCATTTATGGCTATTTAAATCAATGCTCATCATCTGAATCACATCCTTCAAATAAGTATCCTCTTCCATGAGAATACATGTCAAATTGGAATGTTAAATAATCAGCTATTGTCGTTTCAAAGTCTTTATCTGTTGGTAGCTCATCATTAAAATAATAGAAACCGTGTAACCATTCATCCTCTGGCTCAATCGTCGTTTTTACGATAAATCTAGTATTATCGTCCGCATTACCCTTTAACACATCTAGCAAATGTTGGCGCTTACTTTTTTCCGAGCCATTCCCCATCAGTCCAACATGTTTTCTAACCTCATAGCCATCATCAGTAAAATCAACAAAGTTTACACGTTTTTGTGGGTCATGCGGAATACCGGATGTAAAGATACAAATGCAAGGATTCACGCCAACACTATGAAAAGTACTCGTATTGAGCGTAATAACAGTTTCTAAGGTGTTTTTCTCAAGTATTTGTTTTTTATATTGCTTTTCTTCTTTTGATTTTCCTACCATTGTACTAATCGGCACAATGGCTGCTAGTTTCCCATTGGGCTTCATCATTGCTAAAGCATGTCTAATAAAATTGATCTCGCTTAGATGTTTTAGATTTTTCGTCTTTGCTTGACTATAAGCAGGGTTCATCAATACTTTAGTAATCAGATTACCTTGCAGATGTTCCTTATCTTCAACGTGGAACATATCACCTTTAATAAGGTTGGATTTACCATCACCGTGAAGGATCATATTTGTTGTTGCAATCGTGAAAAGCTTTGCCTGCAACTCAATTCCAAACAAGTGATGTTGTTTAATCTCACGGATCTGTTCTTCTTTCTCAGAATGAGATAAACTTTTATTGTTTTCAACATCTGAAATCATACGTTGCATAGCTGAGATTAAGAAAGCACCTGTGCCACAAGCTGGATCCAATACATAGTCAAAGGGTTTAACATCGATCAATTCAGCCATTAGTGAAGTGATATGTCTTGGTGTCAATACGATGCCTAGTGTGTTGCCATCGCTACTACCATAGCGAACAAACTCTCCATAAAAATTCCCCAGAATATCGATGTCATTGTTAGACTTGATCAAATCCACTACTTGATCTTTTAACTTGTTAGCGTAGTAGTGAAGCGGTGTCATATTTAGGCTAGAATTGATCGTATTGAGAATTGGATCTGTTCGAATAGACCGAAATGAATCAAGCAGTACGCCATATTTTTCGTATCGCCCGTTCCAATCTAGATTTTCGATGAATGTTTTAATCGCGTTAAATATTTTATCCCCATCACGCTGTCCCTCTTTGTCATAGCCCCTTAACTGTTTTAGGTCAAACGTTTCTTCTTCTAATGCCAATAAGATCGCACTAATGACTGTGGCTTTACGTTCCCCTTCAAGATTCCCATAGTTTCGCAGATCTTCATGCAGCTCTTTTGCTACCTGTTGAACTTCACGTAACTCACGTTCAATTTTTGGCATCTCGCCGTCTATAGCTACTCGCCAGTATTCATCAATATTCGTTTCTGAAAAATCATCGAATGATTTGACATCATCTAACTTACGGATTTCTGTATCCGTCACATAATAGGGTTGGATTTGATAATAATGTGAGGTGCCAGTAACCCCTATTGCAATTACTTCTTTATAGTTGATCTTTTTATCAATGATGAGCTTGGCAAAATGAACAGCCCCATTTACAGCGTATTCGCTTCTTGCTGGAAGAGTGGTATCTACTTGACCATCTTTTAGAGATTCTAACTTGTCATTGGACAATTTGCGCTGAACGATAAATAAATGGTTTCCACTGACAAAAATAAACTCTGCTTTTTCTCCCATTAACGTAGATTGGCTTTCCCCATTTAGAGCTTGATCTATTTCATTGATATTCGTTTTTGGATATGTATAGCTGATGCCCGCATGATCTAAAAAATCTTTTACTAAGAAATCTGTATCTCCTTCCAAATCAATGGTTTGATGGTTTTTAGAACATGTATTTTGTTTAATCATGGTGTACCCAACTCCCTCACTTTTTGACTACTATTATTGTATCAAATTAGTTAAAATTAAGGAGCATTGAATTAAAGAACTCAACAATCATCTATAAAGTAAAGCTTCCATCAGTGGGGGTTTTCCTTATTCTCCAGTGAGGGAAAGGAACTCAGGTTAAAAGCGCCACGTCCTATGGCAACACCTGAGTGACCAACATCCTGTTGTCCCGAACCAATCGGGCTTTTACGGGCAGTTGATCCCCTCCTATCTTTCTCGTTTCTCTCTAAACCTTGAGATGGGGGTCTTACTGCCCGTTAACGCGGGATAAATTTGAAAAACTTGCTGCGAGTCAAAATTTTTCTTAGGTATAAAGTCAGTCACCCCAAATATGTTGCTCAAGTGAGAACAAAACAACCACACAAGGTCTTTGATACCAAGTGTGGTCGTTTTCGCTTATTCTTCATCTTCCTCATAGTCAAATTTATCAACATAAAATCAGGAAAGTTACATTTAAATCCATCTTATTCCAAAAAAATCATGGAACTGCGTGACGGAATTAGGATTTTCAGGACCTGTAATTTTTTTTAAACGTTCCACAATACCCTTTTCGATAACTCATCTAGCTTGAGTGCTTGTTTGACAAATGTCTTATCCACTTCAATGCCACGGTCATTGATGATTGGTTCAAGTAATATTCTTGCCTGATTTCCTCGCTAAACGGAATTTTGATAGTTTCATTCTTAGCCTTGTTTTTGCGACACCAATTTATCGATATCATCAAATGCATTTTCTAAACGTTCCACATGGTATAATTCGTACATATCATAGATTAAGTTCGTCAAATCCAGAGAATCCCACTGCTCAAGCACTTTCTGAGCAGTGGTTTTCTTGTTTTCCGCATATCGCTCAATAAGATAGATGAAAAAATCAGCTTGTTTACTCATCTTCATCACTCCTTAAATATTGCGAGTTTCGAGGATTACCTGTAACTCGTTCACTTTCCCACATGTCAAAAACAATACGTGGACTCAACTTATAAATTTCAAGTTCAGGATCAATTAACATCTTATAAGTTTCTGACTTAAGAAAAGAACGAATGGCCTCCATATCATTAAAGCCATACCTTTCAATCATTAATTGCGTAACTTGTCTGTCAAAGAAATCAATTGTTCTTGCAGGAATTTTGGTCATCTAGGCTCACTCCTTTCAAATATCAATAAATCAAGTGCCTTAACTGTTAAGAAAGCATATTGATCAGTCAAGTTTTGAGGTAGTAAACGTCATACCGCTTCTTCCTTTGTATATTTATCATCTATATAATCATCAATCACAGGCAAAGTCGAGTCATTTGCAACTGGACCAATCACTAAGTCATAAGGATTTTCAAGTAGTTGTTCTTTACGGTTATTTACAACAAAATCCAGCCAATCTGCATCAGCAGTTTTAAATTGGAGTATGTTTAATTCATTTATTTTTGATTCATCGATTGTGTAGATGTTCAACGTAGGTTTTCCGGTTCTTCTCCGACGCGAAACAATTTTTGCCCATCTTGTTGCTTGTTCTTCACTTGAAGTTAGATAAAAACCAGCTCCAAAGTCCAATGCTCGTAAATTAAGTCGAATTTTTGGATGCATAACTTCTACATAACTTCTACATTACTTCTTCTACATTACTTCCATGGAAAAGTTTCAAATCTTTATTCCTCCTTTTGTACAATCTAATTTTTCGTTTAATCAACAAGGAAGTTTTTCCTTAATTATACCATTAAACGAGCAATCAAATTCATTTTGCAAATCAATCTTGTTCTAAGATAGCAGTTCAATAAGCACATATTTTTCACTTGTATTCAAAGCTAAAAAATGAATGGATGCAGTCATCAGAACATTCAAATTGTTGATAACTACACTAGGTGGTTAATATATCCATGCAAGAATACGAAAAAGACATAGCCGAAATATTCAGCCATGCCTTTTTCAAAAGATATAAATTTCTTATTGAACGTACCAAATTGGTTGCTTTCCTTTTAACATTAAAAACAAACACAATTTATATTAAAAACACTTGTTATATCAAAGTCTATCTATATATTCAGTACTTTATCCAAGAAGTCCTTCGCACGTTGAGTGGATGGATTTTTGAAAAACGCTTGTGGAGCTGTATCTTCGATTAACTGACCATTGTCTATAAAGAAAATCCGATCAGCCACTTCACGAGCAAATCCCATCTCATGCGTGACGATCAACATCGTCATCCCTGTTTTCGTTAAAGATTTCATAACATCAAGAACTTCTTTTACCATCTCTGGATCAAGCGCTGATGTTGGTTCATCAAATAACATAATATCTGGTTGCATTGCTAAAGCTCTTGCAATCGCAACACGTTGTTTTTGACCACCTGATAGACGGCTTGGATATTCATCCTTTTTATCATATAAACCAACTTGCTTTAAAAGCTCTTCACCACTTTTTTCAGCTTCTGCTTTCGTCAGCTTTCTTACTTTCATCGGAGCATATGTTAGATTTTCCATGACCGTTTTATGCGGGAACAAATGGAAATGCTGAAATACCATGCCTACTTTTTCACGGACCTTCATCAAGTTTGTTTTTTTCTCTGTCACATCTTGACCATTGATGATGATTTTACCACTAGTCGGTGTTTCGAGTAAGTTGATGCATCGTAAAAAGGTTGATTTACCTGAACCAGAAGGACCGATGATTGCGATAACCTCGCCATCTTGAATCGTTGTTGAAATACCTTTTAGCACATCGTTTTTGCCATACGATTTATGCAAATCTTGTACATTAATCACCTATTCTCATCCTTTTCTCAACCAATTTACCAGCATATGATAGCACTAACACGATCAAATAGTAGATGACCCCAGCAATGAGCAATGGCTCAATATAGTGGAATGTCGCACCACCCACAATATATGCACGGCGCATTATATCTAAAGCACCGATTACCGTCACGATGGCTGATTCTTTTGTCAATGAAATAAATTCATTCATTAAAGCCGGAATAATATTTTTTAACGCTTGTGGCAAAATAATATCTTTCATCATACTAGCATAAGAGACACCTAAAGCTTGTGCTGCCTCGCTTTGGCCTTTATCAACTGCCATTATGCCACCTCGAATGATTTCAGAGATATAAGCCGCTGAGTTTAAAGAGAAAGCAAGAATAGCGGCAGGCATAGGTTCAATCTCAATATTCGGGAACATTTGCGGAATCCCCATGTAAATGATGATCAACTGCAAAACAAGTGGTGTACCACGAAATACAGAAGTATAGAAATCAGCCAGCCATTTAAGGAATCTGATGCCACTCAATTTAACAAGTGACAGCAAAACCCCGAGAATAAAACCTAATACACATGCAATTGCTGCAATTTCTAATGTAACGACAATCCCTTTAATGATATAAGGGATCGATGGCATAATTGGCGTAAAATCCAAATTCATCTTTAGAACCTCTTTCTCCTGTTACTCAACCTTGAACCATTTTGCTCTCATTTTATCGATTTCTCCAGCATCGTCTAATTCTTTTACAGCTTTGTTGAATTCTGTAACCAATTTACTGCCTTTAGGAAATGCTGCTGCCTTTTTTTGATTTTCAACGCCTTCAATGGCTGAGTATTTTAAATCATTATTTTGCTTAACATAGTTTTTGGCAACGATATCTTCTAGCACGATGGCATCAAGTCTTCCAAGTTTCACTTCTTGGATCAATTCAGGTACACGGTCACGAGTTTCTACTTTTACAGTTTTTAATTTATCCTTAATCGTGTTTGCTGTATCTTCTTCAATAGAAGAAACTTGTGCACCAATTTTTTTACCTTTTAAATCATCAATGCCGTTAAAAGTAGCACCTTTTTTCGTAATAATATAATCTACTGTATCGTAATACGAATCTGTGAAATCTACCACTTTCGCACGTTTTTCGTTTGGTGTAATACCAGCCATGGCAAAATCAATTTTTTTAGATTGTACAGCTGGGATTAAACTATTGAATTCCATATCTTGAATTTTCAATTGATAACCCATTTTTTTCGTAACTGCTTTCGCTAAATCTACATCAAATCCGATGATTTCATCTGATTTTGCTGAATCGATATATTCAAATGGGGCAAAATCTGCTGATGTTCCCATTACTAATACTTTTTTGTTGTCTTGATCATTGTTGTTGTCAGTCGCAGTTTTATCTGAATTAGATCCACATCCTGCTAGTGATAGTGATAATACAGCGGCTGCTGCAAATAACCATTTCTTTTTCATACTAAAAAGCTCCATTCTATAGTTGTTTATATATATTCTCTCATCGAGTGCTCAAATTATTGCATAATAATACGGGTAAACTGCAAATCATGAATATATATGAATTAATATTTATAAATATAATAACATAAATTTTTAAAAACTAAAGTCTTTTTACGTAAGAATGTGCTTTTTTTCGAAAAATATGATATAAATTTTCATTTGAAACGTAAAAATAATATCTTTGTCGAATAAAATCAATTAAATAAGAGATTTTTGTCGTTTTTCCTTATTCCTCGGGCAATATTTATTTTTTTGAATATTTCCTATCTTGTGTGAGTTTTGATTTATTCAACTATACAGTTTTAAAATGAAAAAACCAAAATGCTGATAAATCAACATTTCAGTTTTGTTATAAATGGATCAACCTGCCTAGCTAATACATATACTTATTTCAACAAGTATCTAATATGGTGAAGACCCACTTGAATAGTTCTTTATTTTCCAACCGTTAACAACATTTCGCGAATCGTTTTACATGCAACGGCTGTCGATGCACCAGATGGATCATAGGATGGAGATAATTCTACGACATCTGCTGCAACAATATAGTTTAACTTTTGTAATTGCTGAATACCAATTAATAGCTCTTTATACGTTATACCACCCGGTTCAGGTGTTCCTGTCCCTGGAAATGTACCGGGATCTAGTACATCCAAGTCAATCGTAATATATGTAGGAACATTTTCTAGCTTTTCTACCACTTCACCTAAAGTATCAATCGTAAAGCGCTCCATATAAGTATGTTCTTTGGACCATTCAAATTCTTCTTTTAAACCTGAACGAATACCAAATTGAAAGATTCGTCCATCTCCCAAAAATTCATGACAACGACGAATAATGGAGGCATGCGATAGTTTTTCTCCCATATATTCTTCTCGCAAATCAGTGTGTGCATCAATATGGATCACATGCAAATCTGGATACTTTTCATAAACTGCTTGAATAGTTGGATAGCTGACTAAATGCTCTCCCCCAACCATTACAAATTTTTTGTTATCAGAAACAAGTGAACGACTAAATGTTAAGATTTCATCCATTGTTTTTTGCGTATTTCCAAGAGGCAGTTCTAAATCTCCACTATCATAAATAGCGATCTCTTCTAAATCACGATCCAAATAAGGTGAATAAGTTTCTAATCCATAGGAGTCCGGGCGAATCGCTTGCATCGCAAAACGAGTGCCCGGTCTAAAGCTTGTCGTCCCATCAAATGGAATACCGAAAAGTACAAGACTAGACTCTTCATATTGATTGTCACATCCAATGAATGTTGATACATTTAATGGCTTATTTTGCATATGTTAATTACTCCTTTATTTGCTTCGATGTTTTTATCTGGATTCAGCAAAAAGCTCCCATCTCTATAGGTGGTGGGATGAATGCTGTTTTTTCTAATTCAGCAGATGTGCAAATGCCTGCTGAATCAAGATAAAGCCTCCGGCGGATGTCACGGATTTTGAAGAGGAGTTTTTCGAGCAAGCTCGAAAAAAATCCGGACGCAATTACGCTGGAGGCGTAATTGATGGTTTCACTACCGTAATATGATGCTTTAAAGCAGATTCGGTCAGAACATTACCGAATGTTTTAGAGTAGTAGTGATATTGTTGAATAACATCTTCTGATATTAATTCTCCTGGAATGACAAGCGGAATACCTGGAGGATAAATCATCAACAAATCCGCACTGATTTTTCCAAGTGCCATATCGATTGGTAACAATTCATGCTCGGCATAGTATGCATCCCTTGGACTCAACAATAATTTATTGGGATGAGTAGGTGTTACATTGGTCGAATAGATTGGTTTTTTTCTGCCGTATAAACGATTGATCTCACAAAGGGCATATACTAATTTTTTCAACGATTCCTCATCATCAGCTGTCGTAACCACAGCCATAACTACATAGCCTTCAGCTAATTCCATTTGAATTTGGTACTTTTCTTTTAGCAGTGTATATACTTCAAAACCTGTTAACCCGCTGTCGTTCACACGGATCACCATTTTAGTCCAATCATAAGCTTGCATATTCTGTTTTTTTACATAATCATTTTTTAGCACTTCAAAGCATGTATGCTGTTCGATATCATGAATTGCCTTTTCTACAAGTGGTTTTAAATCTTTATAGCGATCATACCCGTACAATGCAAGGTCATGTCTTGCAACGTCTAAGGAACTCATCAATAGATAGTTCGCACTTGTTGTCTGTAACATGTTCAACGTTTTTTGCATGGTTTTCGCTGAGACACGGCCTTCATTTAAAAATAAAATCGAACTTTGAGTCAGCGATCCTCCTGTTTTATGCATACTCATTGTAACGATATCGGCACCTGCAACAATTGGATCTATTTGACCGGGCATAAATGGCAGATGTGCACCATGTGCGCTATCCACAATCACAGTAATATCCCGATCATGCGCTAACCTGCAAATCGCCCTTAAATCATTCATCGAACCAAAGTAAGTCGGATATGTTACTAAGATTGCCTTTGCTTCCGGATATGCGGATAAAGTTTTCGTCACACTTTTTACTGAAATCCCATGCGAAATCCCGAAGTGTACATCTACCTCTGGTTCAATAAAAATAGGTTTTGCCCCACTTAAAATTAAGCCATTCATAACGGATTTATGACAATTCCGAGGCACAATTAATACATCATCAGGTTTACAAGAAGCTAAAATCATCGCTAAAATGCCTGATGTTGTACCATTCACTAAAAAGTAAGCTTGATCTGCCCCAAAAGCATTGGCCGCCAGCTGCTGTGCTTCTTTAATAACCGATTCAGGGTGACTTAGTAAATCTAACTCTTTCATGGAGTTAACATCCATTTTCATTGTCATTTCACCAAGTATATTTTTTAAGGGACTTGCCTGTGCACCCATTTTATGACCAGGAACATCAAAAGGTGTTACATCCTTTTTGGCGTAATCCACTAATGTTTCAAATAACGGCATTCTTTCTTGTGCTTGAGCAAATTCTCTGATTTGGGTTTGTTCTTGAATGCTATTCATTATTCAACGCCCTCCCCGATCGGTTTGCAAACTAATTTGGAATAATAGGGTGTTGAAATCATTTCAAGAACATGATTTGTAAAATATTTTTGAATTTTATGAAAATATAATTTCAAAACAAACTTAGATGGCAATAAAATAAAAACAGTCAATATTAAACACCTCAACTAAAAAATGTTATTTTTAGCATAGAAAAAAGCTCTCCAACCATTAGAAGGAAAGCTTCGATTAGTATCAACTGCTTATCCTCTTATCGTTCACAAAACTTCGTACATTTTGCGCTCAGGTTGAGCCCCAAAATCTGATTTTGATCAGTCTGGTTTGCCACCGTATCTTAGACCCCTCGTCTCAACGGTTATTAATAAGAGCAACTTTATTCATGCTGAGGCTAATAATAATTGATTTCACGAAAACTGTCAAATCGTTTTTTGGGATAAATTTCAGTTTTGAATGATCCAATTATTTTATAATTTAAAAATTAAATATGTATAAATTAAAACTGTTCTATTCAATTTAGGACTTACCTATATAAAAAAGCGACTAAGTTTCTCTATTCAGAAAAACCTGCCACTTTTAAAATACGTTTATTTATTAAGGATTATCATTAATTTGCTAATAATTAACTGTAATTTTCTGCAATTAAATAATTTTGAATAACTGATACAGATATACGTCAAAATCTATTCTGTTATACTACAATATCTTTTAAAAAAATGCTTCAAAATTTTTTTATTAAGGATGTTGATGATCCAATTTCCCACACAAAATATAGTGTATATGCTGATTTTCGCTACGGCTCGCTCGCTTTCCTGAGGGCGGCGAACGCTGAGCCGCTTCGGGGCAACACGATGTTGATCCCAAAGTCGTTGCCACAGGAAAAATGATATGGATTCGTTTATGTCATCAAATATTGCAATTGATCTGCATAGGTTAGAGCAGTTGGATTCCAATTTCGTTTCAGACATTCAGTCATGGTATAAGAAAAACCTATTTTACGAATAAATTCAATAAATTTTCCATCTAACCATGGTGGTGTCCAGGCACCTGAACGACAAATATGAATAGCTGATATTTTCGTCTTTTCATCTAAATCATTTATTGTTGGATATTCAATATGATATAATTCGTTCATTTGTTGGAAATTTTCAGGCTTTTCAGCCGTGTATGGACCATAAATGATATGGGCTTCTTTTACTTTTTTGTTTTTTAGTAATTTGCCTAACCAGTTTGCACAATTCAACTCAAACTCAAGAGATGGTAGACCCCCATAACCCAAATCAGAATGAGCGTCAAAAAGGTATACATTATCACAATTATACATCTGTGCAATTTTATAAGATAAAGCATGTGAATCTGAGACAAATATATGAACATGCGAATCAAACTCAAAAATTTTCTTCATCTTCCCCCAAAACTTATCGGCCTCTTCAGAAAGTTGATATCGTTTTTGAAGATCTTTACCTTCCGATTTAAATTGAAAATATCGCTTATACCACAAATCATTTACTGTTTTTTTGTTTTCGATAGTTGATACACAATTTTTGTTGTCTAATGAAATAAAATAATCCCAATCTATTGATAATAAATTGTTTCCCATGATAACCACCTCTAATAAGTTCGTTCAATCATTGATTATCTATTTCGTCATTTTATTAGCCATTGAAGTCATTGAGTGCTATATCTTTTATAAGATAATTGTAGTTCTTAACAAATTTAAAGTCAATTTATCCATATATAAACAATTAAAGGATGTTCGTTAAAGTGAGGGTTCCATCAGCTGGGGTTTTCTTCCTCATTGAAATAGAGGAACGGAAGTGAAAAGCGCCACGTCCTGTGGCAACAACTGAGGGACCAACATCTTGTTGGCCCGAACCAATCGAGCGCATGCGGCAGTTATTCCCGCATCTATCTATTTTTGCGTTTCTATCTATATCTTGAGGGGGGTCTTACTGCCAGTTAATGCGGATAAATAATAATAAAACAGATGATCTAAAAAAATAAGTCAGATCATCTGTTTACTGTACTAATTTTTTGAAATTTTTGAGATTTGTAAAAGACGGGCTAATCGTTGATCGTAATTTTGTGTTCATAAAGTTCTCCTGGAAATTCAATAGATAAAAATGATAACAAAGAATGGCTTAAATCGCGTGGGATGCAAAAGTGGACGTTGTTGATGTGAGTATGCCGACCGAGCTTATAAATGCTCTCAAAGAGGGAATCCTTAGAATAATGCTGATGATCAATACGTTCTCCCACTTTAGAAACATACTCCACAACATAAAATCGATCGTCCTTATGAATGTTGAGAGTTAACAAAAAATCACTTCCTTTCGGTAGTTTCACTATTTACATTAAATAGTAATTATATTATATCATAAAGCAGAATTATTGTGACACTAATAAGCGCTATTTTGCTCTATATAGCATAGAATCCCTGATAGGATCAATCTTCAGGCAATACAAATATAAATTACTTTGCCCCACTCTTTAATGTTCTATTCGAACCTTTGTCAATCATGCATCAAGCACATCTCCACTACTTCAATCCAGCTATAGCCAAGAAGTTTTCAAAAGGAAAATGGATCATACAAAAAGCACAGAATACTGATTAAACAACATTCTGTGCTCTATTTATCATGATAAAACGGAATCTCTGCTTTTTAGACAACACATTGCTATTTTATCACCTTTACTTCAATTATTGGTATTAAATATATACTTTATCCTATACAAAAAGCTTAGAGGAGGCTACTGTAATCTTGCAAATCGATCATAAACATCTTGCAAATTTTCACAACCGATCTTTTTGGCTCTTTCAATATAAAGGCTCCATAATTTCGCGGTCAATACTGCATCACCTAAAGCGTGATGTCGATTGATAATCGGGATATGATTATGAGAACAAAAATCTTCTAACTTAACAATACTCAAGTTTCGTTCCACTATTTTGAACAAAAATGCTGTATCCACTATTCGGTACTTAAAAGGTGTTCTAAAATAATGATTACTTGCATATTTCATAAAGCTTCGCTCATGATTTGCATGATGGGCAACAAGTGTTGAATCTTTTACAAATTCAAGAAATTCAAGAAAGACATTTGCTGCTGGAGGAGCAGATTGAATGGCCTCATTTGTAATACCCGTCAGTTTTATGATTTCAAGTGGAATATTCTTTTCAGAATGCATGAGTGAATAAAATGTTTCGTCTTCAAGAATATTTGAACCGTTCATCCTAATGGCACCAATTGATAATATTTCATCTCCCTTTTCTGGATGAAAACCTGTCGTTTCAATATCAAAAACGACTACATTTAGTTCCGTTAAAGGGATTGTTAAAGCTTCTTCCGGCTGTATTTCTTTTTGCAAGCCTCTCAAAAATGCAATTTGTTGAGCATTTTGAACTTCCCCTAAACCTCCTGAATTCCGTTTACCTTGTATGGATCTTAACAACTGCTGAAACGGTTCAAAAGCCATAATTAACACCCTTTTTCAATAAGCTCGATTACTTCGTCATGAATTCTTACACCCGTTTTAAGAATTTGCTTGATTTGCTTTTTTTTCTCTTTTTCAAGACCCGCAATTCTTAAATAATGTGTGTCTGAATAATCATTTACTTTATATAAAGATAGCCTATACTTTAATAAAAGTTCGAAATTCTGTTCACAATTTTGAAGCAATTGACCATATTCCTTTTGTTGAGTTAACTGAGAAATACGTGCAAGTGTTGAAGTTTCATATATTCCTTCTTTAATTGCCAATATTCGTATCGCATTCACATACGGAACAAAGGCTGAATACTTCAAATCTATACACCCCTGATATGTACCGTAACGTTCCACCAAAATTTGTCCCAAAGGTCCAATGATATTTTTTATATGCATTATATTTGCTAAAAATCGTTTTAATAGTTTTGGATGCTCTAATTGATAGTCATAGATGACGGTTTTCAACTGCTTGATATATGGCTCTTCACCCTCTATGACTCTAGCATCATAAAATATTTGTAAATAGCGGATCGCTCCCCAACTTTCAGATTCCATCCAGGCAAGCAATTGTTCTTTCCACCCCTGAAAAGATTTGCACCACAGCGGATTCGAACTCATAATATACCCCTTACAATATGGATATCCCACAAATGCAAGACCATCTGCAAGCTCTTCCCCAAGAGCTTTAAAATAGAGATGACATTCTTCAGAATCTTCCATATAGATCATGCCATGATCTTGATCACTAATGAAACCTTGTTCAAACCTACCACCGCTTCCTGTTACAAACCATGAAAAGTCGCAAGGTGGCTCCCCTTTGTTTAATTTTTCAATTGCCACCTTTAACACTTTCCGCATAATTTGATCATGGAATGAATTAAGACCTATTAAATCATTTTTAAATGTAGAAATATTTTGCTCTTTCCATTCTTTAATGGACTCATATGTTAACACCCCAGTGTTCAAAAGAAGCACTTCCTTTTTGTAAAAAGCCTAAAGATAGGCTTTTCACTTATGAACTTACGTGAGTTTTACTAGCGGTAACATTTGTATCTTTTTGTTGTGTTACCATTTGTTCTGGATAACCATAACTACCATGTTCGCTAATATCTAACCCCATAATTTCTTCTTCTTCAGTGACACGAATTCCTCCCATGACTTTCTTCATTACCCAAAGAATTAAGAAAGAAATGATAAATGCATATAGCCCTGAAACAAGAACACCTGTAAACTGTACACCCAATTGGTGAAGACCGCCACCATAGAATAATCCTGGTTTACCGACAGTAGCTAATTCCTTTGTAGCAAAGAAACCAGTTGATAATGTTCCCCACATACCTGGGATACCATGAACAGATACGGCAAAGATTGGATCGTCGATTTTTCTGCTTTCTAAGAAACGAGCACTATAGAAAGTTAAGATACCTGCGATGAAACCAATTACAACTGAAGCCCAAACATCAACAAATGCACAGGATGCAGTAATGGCAACTAATCCAGCTAAAGCACCATTTAAAAGTGTAGGAATATCAGGTTTACCTAGTACGATCCATGAAATTAAAGTTGCCGCTACTGCACCAGCTGCTGCAGCAAGGTTTGTGTTAAGTGCAACGAATCCAAAGAATCCATCTTCTACTGATACTGTACTACCTGCGTTAAATCCGAACCAGCCAACCCAAAGTAATAGTACTGCTAGTGCAGTATACACTTGGTTATGACCTGCAATGTTATTAGAAGAACCATCTTTATTAAATTTACCAATACGAGGTTTTAAAACAATTGTTGCTGCTAATGCTGCCATAGCACCCGTTAAGTGAACGACAGTAGATCCTGCAAAGTCTTGTTTACCATGTTCAGCTAACCAGCCGCCTCCCCAGATCCAGTGAGCGATTACGGGATAAACTAAAATACCAAATAAGATCGTGAAAACAACATATGCTGAAAATTTCGCACGTTCTGCAAAACCACCAAGAGCAATTGTAATAGAAATAGCAGCAAATGCTAATTGGAATACGAAGAAGACCGTCGTTGCTAGACCAGCATCTTTTACTTGATCTCCAGAGTATAAAAAGTCCGTCATTCCTGTAAAGAAGTTTGCGTTACCTCCAAATATCAAACCGTAGCCTAACGCCCAGAATACTAATGATGCTAAACCAAAAGTGAAAATCGTTTTGCCGGCTACATGACCAGCGTTTTTCATTCTTGTGGAACCGGCTTCTAATAATATGAATCCGCCAATCATTAAAATAACTAAAACTGCCGCAACCATCGTCCACAAGCTATTCATTAGATACGTTGCATCCATGAATATCAACCTCATTTCTTATGTTATTTTTCCAAACAAACTTATGTTAGTTTTCATAACACGTTTGCTGTTAATTTATATTTTACACATTAAAAAATAATAGTCAATAGAATTTTCAGAATTTATTTCTATAATGTTATAAAATCTAACATATATTTGTATAAAGCGTTTTCATGATCAAAGAACTACTATATTTTCTGATGAAGACATAGTATTTGGTTCTTTGGTTTGTTCTTCATGTAGATCCATTTATTTCTCTTTTCCTATTTTTATAAATTCAGCCAATTTTAAAACACCTATTGACAGTTTTCTTGAACGAACTGTCAATAGGTGTTATCGTTACATCATTTTGCATATTTATTGAAATGAAATAGCTCACGTACTAGTAATCGTTCTTACATACCCATAGGAAGAGGATGCCTGAAAAACGTTAAAAATCGACCATATTATCCTAAAATAAAATCAAACTTCACATAGTGGAAGCTTTTTCATCCACACCATGTGAAGCTTGTAAGTGTTGTTGTTCCATATTGAAATAACGTTTCGGTTACATCTTTTATGCAAGTTTTTAAACTAAATTGGCATAATCATAACTAAATCTGCATATCTGATTGCCCAGCACGATGTCATGACTCTTTTATTGCAGGAACTTTTTGTACATGAATAATTTCACCATCTGTATCAACATCGACTGCATAGGAGCCATTTGAGAATCGATCTGCCAAACGATATTGGTCTTCCCTTAGCTCTTCTTGCACGCCTTTTTCAGTAGTGATGAGAATACCTTCACCTTCTTCTACGTAAACGACTGCACAAATTCGATGTGGATTTTTCTTCAGTTCGCGAAGAGTTAACACACCACGTAGTGCACGATTCCCTAATTCCACTTCATCCAAAGCCATCTTCTTGACTGCTCCGCGTTGTGTCACGATCATTACTTTTCCTTTATGATGTTCTGGAATGACATTAGCCGCTTGTATAAAGTCACCGTCTTTTAAATTCATCGCTTTTACACCAGCTGTTTTGATACCCGTTACTTGTATCTCGTCAAGCTCAAAGCGGATAGCATAGCTACAGTAAGTTGTTAAATAAACTTCAACTGTTGGCTCGACGATACCCGCAAAAATGACCACATCATCTTTTTTAACATTCATCATTTTAAGCGGTTTTGTATAGCGTTGTACAAAGAACTCAGCTAAAGCTGTACGTTTGATTTGACCATTTTTCGTAATAGTTAAAACGTATTGATCTACCTTAAAATCAGCTACACCACAAGCATTAATAATTTTTTCATTCGCATCCAGCGGTACAATACTTGATATATGTTGGCCCAGGTCTTTCCAGCGAATATCCGGCAATTCGTGCACCGGTTGGAATATATAATGTCCTTTATCTGTAAATAACAATAAATGCTGCTGTGTATTTAGCGTTGATTCATACAGCAAATGGTCAGATTCTTTGATGGCAAAATCTTTTCCGTTTGACGCGTTGTATGAGCGAATACTTGTACGTTTAATATAACCATCTTGTGTCACAGTGACGACTACATCTTCACTAGGGATCAATACTTCCATATCTAATTTGATCTCTTCTATTTCCTCTTGGATAAGAGATCGTCTTGGCTCAGCAAATCGTTTTTTTACTTCTTCCAATTCTTTTTGAAGTACCTTTATCAACTTTGCATCACTATCTAAAATACTTTGTAATTCTATAATTTTCTTTTCAAGTTCTGCTTGTTCTTCACGTAATTCTGTAATATCTGTATTGGTCAAACGATATAATTGTAAAGAAACAATTGCCTCTGCCTGAACTTCTGTGAAGGCGAATCTTTGTTGCAAGTTGCTTTTCGCATCTTTTTTATCTTTTGAAGCGCGGATGGTTGCAATGACTTCGTCCAATATAGATAGAGCTTTCATCAACCCTTCAACGATATGTAAACGATCTTTTGCCTTTTTCAAGTCAAATTTGGAACGTCTAGTGACCACTTCTTTTTGGTGTGCAATGTAAGCATCTAAAAGAAGTGGTAAACTCATCATCGTAGGACGACGGTTATAAATGGCAATCATGTTGAAATTATACGTTACTTGCAAATCTGTATTTTTTAATAAATATTTTAAAATCGGTTCGCCACTAACATCCTTTTTCAACTCGACAACAATGCGTAATCCGGAACGGTCAGATTCATCGCGTACTTCTGCAATTCCCTCTAAACGTTTGTCTAGACGCATCTCATCCATTTTCTTCACAAGATTTGCCTTATTGACTTCGTATGGTATTTCCGTAATAACAATTTGCTCTTTTGAACCTTTTAACGGCTCGATTTCAGATTTTGCACGGACAATTATTTTACCCCTACCTGTTTCATAGGCCTTTTTAATACCATCAATCCCTTGAATGACTCCACCTGTTGGGAAATCTGGACCTTTAATAACTGTCATCAATTCTTCTACCGTTACATTCGGCTTTTTCATACGCATTAATACAGCATCCAAAACTTCTTTTAAATTATGAGGTGGGATATCTGTGGCATAACCAGCTGAAATACCTGTAGAACCATTGACTAATAAGTTAGGAAAACGTGAAGGCAATACAGTCGGCTCCATATCTTGGTCATCGAAGTTTGGAACGAAATCAACTGTTTCTTTTTGAATATCACGTAACATTTCAGCAGCAATCGTAGATAAACGCGCTTCTGTATAACGCATTGCTGCCGGTGGATCCCCATCAACTGACCCGTTATTGCCATGCATTTCGATCAGCATATGACGTGCTTTCCAATCTTGACTCATACGTACCATTGCTTCGTAAACGGAGCTATCACCATGTGGATGATAGTTACCAATTACATTCCCTACTGTTTTAGCAGATTTACGGAATGGCTTATCATGCGCGTTGCCTTCCATAAACATTGCATATAAAATACGGCGTTGCACAGGCTTAAGCCCATCTCTTGCATCCGGAAGAGCACGATCTTGAATAATATATTTACTATATCGACCGAAACGATCACCGATGACTTCTTCTAAGAGCAAGTCTTGAAATTTCTCTGATTGTGTCATTTAAGCTCTTCCTCCTCTTTGGTAATAAATTCACTTTCTAAAATATTGTTATCTTCTTCAAGACCAAAATCTACATGTGATTCAATCCATTTACGACGTGGCTCAACTTTGTCTCCCATTAATGTAGCTACACCTTTTTCAGCACGATCTACATCATTGATTTTAACGCGTACCAGCGTTCGTGTTTCTGGATTCATCGTTGTTTCCCAAAGTTGTTCGGCATTCATTTCACCAAGACCTTTGTATCTTTGTAGAATATATCCTTTACCGATTTTTTTAATCGCTTGTTGCAAATCCTTTTCAGTCCATGCATATTCTACAACCTCTTTACGGCCAGTACCCCTTGATACCTTATACAGTGGTGGTAACGCAATATACACTTTTCCGGCTTCCACAAGTGGTTTCATATAACGGAAGAAGAATGTCAACAATAGTACTTGGATATGTGCACCATCGGTATCCGCATCGGTCATAATGATCACTTTATCATACGCTGAATCTTCAACATTGAAGTCAGATCCAACACCCGCTCCAATTGCGTGGATAATCGTAGAAATTTCTTCATTCTTCATGATATCTTGCAATTTTGCTTTTTCTGTATTGATCACTTTTCCTCGCAGCGGCAAAATGGCTTGGAATGTGCGATCCCGTCCCTGTTTTGCTGATCCACCCGCAGAGTCCCCTTCGACTAAATACAATTCATTTTTCGCAGCGTTTTTAGACTGAGCTGGCGTTAGCTTACCAGATAAAATCGTGCTTTGTTTTTTGGACTTCTTACCGTTTCTGGCATCTTCTCTCGCCTTTCTCGCCGCTTCACGAACCTGTTGTGCACGAATTGCTTTTCGTACAAGTGAAGCACTCAGCTCTGCATTTTCTTCTAAGATATACATCAGCTTCTGAGAAATAACAGCATCCACTGAACTACGTGCTTCTGACGTACCCAGTTTTCCCTTTGTTTGTCCTTCAAACTGTAACAGATTTTCTGGAATCCGAACAGAAATAATAGCTGCAAGACCTTCACGTATATCTGAACCGTCTAAATTCTTATCTTTTTCTTTTAGTAGACCAATTTTTCTAGCATAATCGTTGAATACGCGAGTCATTGCAGCCTTTGCTCCTGTTTCATGAGTACCGCCATCACGAGTTCGCACATTATTAACGAAAGACAAAATGGTTTCTGAATAACCATCGTTGAACTGGAATGCAAATTCTACTTCAATTTCATCTTGCGCACCTTCAACATATTTAACAGGATGAAGGACATCTTTTTCCTCATTCAAATAAGCTACAAACGCTTCAATACCATTTTCATAGTGATAGATCTCATGGCGTTCCGTTGCTTCTTCGATTAACTCGATTTTTAAATTTTTTAGTAAAAATGCTGACTCACGTAGACGTTCTGCTAATATGTCAAAATTATATTTACTAGTAGAAAAAATTGTATCGTCCGGCTTGAAATGAATAAATGCACCTGTTTCTTTTGTAGAACCAATTTTCTCTAATGTTGTTACAGGTTTACCACCGTTTTCAAAGCGCATACGATACTTGCTACCATCACGATAAATGATGACTTCTAGCCATGAAGATAACGCATTCACTACAGATGCACCTACACCATGTAATCCACCACTCGTTTTATAACCACCTTGTCCAAATTTCCCACCCGCATGTAATACGGTGAAAATCACTTCCGGAGTTGGTTTACCAGTTTTATGCATACCTGTAGGAATACCTCGGCCATAGTCACGCACGCTAATACTTTGGTCAGCATGAATCTTTACAATGATATGATTGCCAAAACCAGCTAGTACTTCATCTACGGCATTATCAACAATTTCATATACGAGATGATGCAATCCACGGCTATCTGTAGAGCCGATATACATACCGGGACGCTTTCTAACTGCCTCTAATCCTTCTAATACTTGAATATCATCTTCATTGTAAGACGTGATTGTCTGTTTACTTGTCAAAAAAATTCCCCCTAAATACAAACACCCGTTCTACTTTTATCCATATTAAACACAATGATTAGAACTGTCAACTTTTGCATTTTATATACATTCAGCATTTATTGTATCAAACGTTGAAACGAAATCAAAATAAGAATATGATGGTAAAGGATATAAAGTTGACAATTGTGTGATCTTTATTAGGATTCATGATAGACTATTAATACATTATAATAGTACCAACTACTAAAAGTAAGAGGGAGTTTTTTATGGATATTATTCTCGTTTTGGTTTTAGCCTATTTAATAGGTTCGATTCCTTCAGGTCTATGGATCGGCCAAATTTTTTATAAAACAGATATCCGCAAGCACGGTAGTGGCAATTTAGGTGCAACCAATACATTCCGTGTGCTAGGAAAAAAAGCAGGCATTGTCGTCACCTTAATGGATATTTTGAAAGGAACAGTTGCTACCCTTTTACCAACATTAGCTGTTTTTTCTAACAGTGGTGTACATCCTCTTATTGCAGGTGTTGTGGCAGTATTCGGACACATGTTTCCTATTTTTGCTGGCTTTCGAGGTGGTAAAGCCGTTGCTACTTCAGCGGGCATACTACTCGGTTATCATTGGCCAATCTTTATTTTATTAGTCATTGCTTTTTTACTTTGTCTAAAAGTATATAAAATGGTCAGCCTAGCTTCTATGTTTGCAGCAATCGTAGCTTTTATTTATGCGCTTGTCTATGCTATCTTACAACAAGAATATCTACTTTTGATCATTATTACGATACTTGTAGTCTTTATATTCTATCGCCATCGTTCAAATATTTCACGGATTAAAAACGGTACAGAACCTAAAGTTACTTGGTTATAGTGAAAAAGGAGTGTTCACATGAAAATTGTGATGACAGATCAGGCTCTAAATTGGTTTTATGACGAAATGGAAGTCGAAGCAGGTGATTCTATTCGCTTTTATGCACGATATGGAGGAGCTAATCCCTTCCACGAAGGCTTTTCACTTGGCATGAGCAAAGATGATCCCTTGAATCCTTCAACGGTTTTACAACATAATGGTGTCACTTTCTTTATCGAAGAAGATGACGTTTGGCTTTTTAATGGTCACGACTTAATCGTAGACTTCGACAAAGAACGCGACGAACTTCGCTATGAATATAGATAAGTAACACGCCATTGTTTTAATACATGAAAAAACAGAGCACAGAATGTTGATGGAAAACATTCTGTGCTCTTCCCTATTACGTCTATTCATCATTTGTAAAAAATTCTTGTTTCATTTTTTAATCTTGTATTTCTGCGATTTCTTTATACTTATTGTACCAAACTTCATCTACACGATTGAACGCAACTGGTCGGAAATTCTCTTTTTTTACTACGATATGTTCAGAAGTCGCAGTAGCAGCGATTGTACCATCAGTATGTAAAATTTCATAAGCATAAACTGTACGCATGCGGTCTTGTGATTTTACCCAAGTACGGATGATTGCTTTTTCTCCATAGCGCATGGCTGCTTTATAGCTAATGTTTACATTCATAACAGGTGAAACATAGCCATCTGCTTCAAATTTTATAACTGAAAAGCCAAGATCATGAATCAGTTGAGTCCTTCCTAATTCCAACCAGATCACATAATTAGCATGATATACGACACCCATTTGATCGGTTTCTGCATAACGAATTTCAATTTCTTTTTCACTAACAAACATTTCTTTCACCTCTTTCCTTAGTATAGCGAATTTTCATTTAAAAATCTTATATGAATATTTTTTTGATAGGGTAAAACTTCACTCAATGAGAGATTTCTTTATCCTCATTGGATATCCTCTTTCCTTACTCATAGGCTCTTACTTTCTTTGTCCTTAAATGTGAAGCAAAAAAGCCTTCAATGATTCAAATTCTAAATCATTGAAGGCTCCTATAACTAAAGGTGAAGCTTCCATCAGTTGGAGTTTTCTTCATCCCCCACTGATGGTTAGCTAAACCAATACACAATGGGGGGTTCTCTTCATTACTCGCTAGTGTTAGTTGAAGCAAGCCTCATCAGGTTTCACAGATAGTCGATTCCTCGCATCTATTCACTATTTTGTACTAGATCTAACTGTCTGTTGATCTGAAACAAGATAAATTATCTCTTACTAGCTTCTTTTGCCCCAAATAAGCCGATCGACTTATTTTTATACCAAACACTGTTCCAATAATGATGTGGCACTGGACCATTCCCAGCGTATGGCGCAATTTCTATCGTTAAACCAGGTTTCTTTTGATTGATAATAAACCAATCTGCAGAAGACCCTGATCCTCTATAATACAATGGTGGTACCACTGAATATCCTGTTACTTTAGCAACACTTTTGGCTAGTTTTAAATCCCTTTTTAAGTTAGCTCCCTTTTGGAAATTGAACCAGTAAACAATTTGTCCAGATGAATGATACGATAAATCTGTTTTAAAATGATGACGGCGTACAAAAGCTTTTAACGACTGTGCTTCTGGTTCAGAAAATACGGATGGTCCTTTATAATCCATGTAGGATTTGGATGTGTAAGCTAAATACTTCCATAATCCATCGAAATTTCGATTTAAATCGACTCCACGGCCATTTGCTTTCCAGCGTTTAAAATTGCTACTGCCGTGATTGTATTGTTTAAGACGTGCTCTATACTTTGAATCTATTGAATTTATCCCCTTTTGAACAAGTGTAACACCATCAGGATTCATCATTGGGACAAACCAAATACTGGTTTTATTCAATGTACTTTTGATATTATATCCTGCGAAAGAAGAACCCTTACGATAAGCGACCGTATAATTATCGATCATTTCCATTAAAACATTTGTCGTCATATGTTCCCTTGCATGGATAGCTGCGTCCATTAAGATTTCTTTTTTTCCATTGCCAACACGTAATGCATAGATAGAGCGTCCTTGTACGGAATGCCCTATTTTTTCAATCCTCGTAAATTCAGGATATAATTGTGCAACTACACGAAGATAATAATTGTACATTCCATAAGTAATATTTTTAGTAGGGTTGACCATATTGGAATGATTGTAGTATTTCAGATTAACATACCCAGATTGCCCCATAAAATCGATAATTCCTTTATTCCCCTTCAATCCTTTAAGGGAAACAACTTGGCCTTTAGAAATGGTTCCTATTTTACTTCCTTTTGAGGAATAAACGGAATTTGTCGAACTCACTGTTAATGAAACAGGATAGGTAGCTTTTAACAATTTGCCTAGCGAAGCAGATTTTTCTGTAGGGATCGTACCGTTTTTGGGTATCATATAGGCTTCATGACCAATTTGAATGGTATGATACTTAGATGTAGATTTCGCTATTTTAACAACAGCCCCATTCATCAATGTGCCTATCGCTTTATATTTTCCTTTCACAGCCTTATATAATTTGACAGAATTTGTCGCTACTTCTACATAGCTATTTTTCTTATAAGTTATATTTACTTGGTTAAAAGGGATATATCCCTTTACTCCTGCTACTGACACAACATAATAATTGGGGGCTATATCCAAAACTTTGAAAGTTGTAGCATTGGTACCGATCACCAAAATTTTCGAATGACTGTCTTTTGATTCATATATTTTAAAATTACGTTTTGTTTTGATCTTTAAATTACGTTTTTTTGTCAACACTTCTGGTTGATCATTAGAACCCATTAAATTTTCACTTTGAATCCAATATGTATACCCACCAATTTGCACTGCATAATAATTTTCATTTTTTGATTGTTCAACGCTATATGTACGATCACTTGCAGGCAATGTCACATTTGTCGGCTGTAAGGATTCTGGTGTGACAAGGATAGAATCTGTCCCTATTTTCGCAAAATGAAGTACATTTTGAAATTCACTGTCAGTTGTATTAGGTAATTCAGCACTATCATCCGACAATTCTTGAACATTTGAATAATCTTCAGCAGAATTTGAAACTTTTACGTTCTCCTGATTATTCTGGTCAGTCGCAAAAGCATGAATAGATAGTAAACCCATGGACAACATGAAACTGGTTGAGTATAAAATGAATCTTTTTCTTTGTTTTATCATGTAAACATATCACCTCATTACATTTTGAGTCATTTAATAAAGTGGAGCTTCACGTACCTGAGTGTTTTACTTTTTACTTCCTATTAATATGGGATTAAACCAATTATTTGGTAGACTCTTCTTTATCATACACTTCTCAAGTTACTTATTAAAGACACGATAGGCTCCTCTATCAAAGTTTTCGTTAGCAAAAAAATACATGTGCACAAATAATTGTGCACATGTATTGAAATTTTAATCAATCATAAACTTATTTTTCTAATTTATGACGTAATACCATTTGTAGGATACCACCATTACGGTAGTAGTCTACTTCAACTTCTGAGTCAAAGCGAGCAAGTGCTTTGAATTGTTTTGTAGAACCATCTTTAGCAGTTGCTGTTACAGTTAAAATATCACGAGGTTTTACATCATCTGTGATATTAACTGCAAATGTTTCTTCACCAGTTAAACCTAGAGATTCAGCGTTTTGACCATCAACAAATTGTAATGGAAGAACGCCCATCATCACTAAGTTAGAACGGTGAATACGTTCATAAGATTCAGCAATAACTGTTTTAACACCTAGAAGGTTAGTACCTTTAGCTGCCCAGTCACGTGAAGAACCCATACCGTAATCTTTACCAGCAAGTACTGCTAAGCCAGTGTGGTTTTTAGCATATTTCATAGCTGCATCATAGATGTATTCAACTTCGCCTGTTGGCCAGTAAGTTGTGAAACCACCTTCTGTACCTGGAGCGATTTGGTTACGGATACGGATGTTCGCAAATGTACCGCGCATCATTACTTCGTGGTTACCACGACGAGAACCATAAGAGTTGAAGTTACGTGGTTCTACACCTTTTTCGCGTAAGTATTTACCAGCAGGGGTGTCTTTACCGATTGCACCTGCAGGAGAGATGTGGTCAGTTGTGATAGAGTCACCAAATTTAGCTAACACGCGTAAGCCAGAAAGCTCTTGAATAGCTTCAGGTTTAGCAGACAAGTGTTGGAAGAATGGTGGGTTTTGGATGTAAGTTGATTTTTCATCAAATTCATATAATGAATCAGTTGAAATTTCGATTGCATTCCATTTTTCATTCGCATTGAACACTGTTTCATATTCTTTTTGGAACAATTCACGAGTAACGACTTTATCTAATACTGAATTTACTTCATCAGATGATGGCCAGATATCATCAAAGAATACGTCTTTGCCATCTTTGTCTTTACCAAATGAATCATTTTTAAGGTCTACGTCAACAGTACCAGCTAATGCGTAAGCAACAACCAATGGTGGTGAAGCTAAGTAGTTAGCTTTTACTAATGGGTGTACACGACCTTCAAAGTTACGGTTACCTGAAAGTACGGAAGTTACGAATAGATCGTTTGATTTAATAGCTTCTTCGATTTCAGGAAGTAATGGACCTGAGTTACCAATACATGTAGTACAACCATAACCTACAAGGTTAAAGCCAAGAGTATCTAAATATTGTTGTAAACCAGAGTCTTTTAAGTAACCAGTTACAACTTTAGATCCTGGTGCCAATGAAGTTTTAACCCATTTTGGAACAGATAAACCTTTTTCAACCGCTTTTTTCGCAACAAGACCTGCAGCGATTAAAACATATGGGTTTGAAGTATTTGTACAAGAAGTGATAGCAGCAATTCCAACAGCTCCTGCAGGAATTACAACGTCACCGTCAGCAAATTTAGCAGTTGCTGTTTTAGTGAATTCATCTTCTGTTAAACCGAAGCCTTGAACACCAGATGGTGCTACAACAACTTCATGGTAGCGTTTTTTCATGTTAGAAAGTGGAATCAAATCTTGTGGACGTTTTGGACCAGAAAGGTTTGTTTCAATTTCTGCTAAATTAATTTCTAATACATCTGTGTAAGTTGGTTCTAATGCTGGATCAAAGAACATATTATTAGCTTTTAAGTAAGCTTCTACAACTTGAATGTGTTCTTCATCGCGACCAGTCAAACGCATGTAATCGAGTGAAACGTTATCAATTGCAAAGTAACCACAAGTTGCGCCATATTCTGGAGCCATGTTAGAAATTGTTGCACGGTCAGCTAAAGGAAGTTCAGGTACGCCAGGTCCGAAGAACTCAACAAATTTACCTACAACGCCTTTTTTACGTAATTCTTGTGTCACTTTAAGTGCTAAGTCTGTAGCAGTTGAGCCACTTGGAAGTTTACCAACAAGTTTTACACCAATAACTTCTGGAACTGGGAAGTATGAAGGTTGTCCAAGCATACCAGCTTCAGCTTCAATACCACCAACGCCCCATCCAAGAACACCAAGACCGTTGATCATTGTAGTATGTGAGTCAGTACCTACAACTGAGTCTGGGAATGTTTCGAATGTGCCATCAGTGCCTTCGTTAACATGAACAACTGGAGCTAAGTATTCCAAGTTTACTTGGTGAACGATACCAGTTGCTGGTGGGACAGCACGGAAGTTATCATAAGCAGTTTGTGCCCATTTTAAGAAGTTGTAACGTTCAGCGTTACGTTCAAATTCAAGGTCCATATTTGCTTGTAATGCAGAAGCACTACCGTATTTGTCTACTTGTACTGAGTGGTCAATAACAAGATCGACTGGGATAGCTGGGTTGATTTCATTTGGATCTCCACCCATTTCTTTCATTGCTGTACGTAGTGATGTTAAGTCAACAACTACTGGCACACCAGTGAAGTCTTGTAAAACTACGCGAGATGGTTTAAAAGGTACTTCAGCTTTGCCAATTACATCTTTACCCCAATTGGCTAGGTTATCCACATGTTCTTCTTTGATGACATAGCCGTCATATTGACGTAATACAGATTCAAGTAATACCTTAATTGAATAAGGAAGGCGTGAAACTTTTGCGATGCCAGCTTCTTCAATTGCAGCTAAACGATAAAAGTTGTAAGTTTTACCGTTAACTTCGAATGAAGAACGACTGTTATGCAAGTTGTTGTTTGCCATTGTTTGGTTCCCCCTCTAAATTAACTAATGAAAAGGCTTTATATGAGCTACTTTTCTCCACACATAATAATAATCGAAAAAGATACATAAGTAAATAACATTAAAATTATACTTTGTTATAATTTTTTTGAATGACCATCAATCTAGAAAGCGTTTACGAGTATTTTCTTTAGGAATTTCACAATTTTTTCTCGATTTTGTGAATTTATGACGATTTTTAGAAATAATTTGATAACAATGATCACGTATAGAAACCGGAACTATTTTTAAAAGAAAGAACAAGAAAAAAGGAAATTTTAATTTTTTTACAATAAACAATACTGCGTTAGATTCTGTTAATATTTTTCCGTTATGATAAACAACAACGGAATCAAGATTTTGTGTTAAATTTGGAGACAATAATGTTGCTGCTATCTCTCCCTGCAATGATGCAAATATCAAAGTAGGCTTTCTTTCATATTTTAAAACGAACTGTACAGATTTTTGGCAAAATCCACAGTCGCCATCATAGAAAAGAATCGAATTCATAATCTCCTCCCCTTTTCTTTAAAGCTATAATGAGTCATGTCATAAATGGTCATCCACTTAAAATACACCGCTTAGAGTGAGCATTTTTTATTATATTATTCATCTATTAAAAAACTTTTTATGTACCAGTTGGAGCAATCGCTCAAAAAAGTTTACTTGAATCTTGAAGTGATATTTTTATACTGCCCGTTAGAGCGGTATAAAGTGGGATATATACAATGGCTCCTACTTTCTTCCAACTTTTTATTTGCCCCTTGAAATGAGTTCTTACGATCTGTTAATATGCGATGACAATTGTAATACTCCATAACCTTTAAACATTCATAGTGTAACCGACTATACATGATTTTCACTGCTCGCATCATCTGTAACTGTTTCATTCCCATGTTACCATAGATAAGTTTTAGTTTTCCATAATGCAACAACATAGCAAAATGGAAATATATGAAAAACCATTTATATAGTGGCTACCTATATGTTTATCCCACAAAGCAAAAAAACTATTTAGGAAAACTAATTTCTTAGTCTCCTAAATAGCCATTCATCTGTTGGATCTTGTTAACTAAATTGTACACGCTTTTTTTCATAATTTTTAATATAATCTTCATATTTAAAGGTTAATGCAATTTCATCCCAACCGTTTAAAAGCATTTCCTTATAATAAGGATTTATTTCAAAATGATAAACTTTCCCATCAGCTGTTAACGTTTGGTTTTGAAGATTTACTTCTGCCTCCAATACTGATTGTTCACCTTTTGCTAATAATTCTTCAATTTCCGATACTTTCAATTCAATAGGCAAAATACCATTTTTGAAGCAGTTATTATGAAAAATATCCGCAAAACTTGGTGCAACAACCACGTTGAAACCATAGTCTAAAATGGCCCATGGAGCATGTTCACGAGATGATCCACAACCAAAATTTTCATGAGCCACTAAGATTTTAGAGCCCTTATACTTAGGTTGGTTTAAAACAAAATCTTCTATTGGCTGCCCGTCTTGATCGAAACGCCAGTGGTAAAAGACAAACTGACCAAAACCTGTTCGTTCAATCCGTTTTAAAAATTCTTTTGAAATAATTTGGTCCGTGTCGACATTTTTGCGATTTAAGGGTGTGACGACACTTTTTACGATATTAATAGGTTCCATATTTTACACCTCCATCACACAGGTACATTCATGATTTCGCGAACATCTACAAAGTGACCAGCAATTGCGGCAGCTGCAGCCATCGGAGGGCTTACAAGATGGGTTCTTGCCCCTGTACCTTGACGTCCTTCGAAATTACGGTTCGATGTTGAAGCACATCGTTCACCAGCTGGTACAACATCCTCATTCATTGCAAGACACATACTACATCCTGATTCACGCCATTCAAAACCAGCATCCTTGAATATTTTATCGATTCCTTCCTCTTCAGCTAGCTTTTTCACTGAATGAGAGCCTGGAACGACAATCGCACGAACATTTGGATGAACATGCTTTCCTTTAATAACATTAGCTGCGGCACGCAAATCATGTAAACGTGAATTTGTACAAGATCCGATAAAGACATGTTGGATTTCAATATCCGTTAATGGTGTACCTTCTTGTAAATCCATATATGTTAATGCTTTTTTCAACGCCTGTTTATCTGATTCTTCTGTGTAATTGGAAGCATAAGGAACTGTTTTTGACACACCGCTTCCCATTGAAGGATTCGTACCCCATGTTACAAACGGTTCAATTTCTGATGTTTCAATCACAAGCGTTTTATTATAGGTCGCATCTGGATCAGAAGCAAGTGATAACCAGTATTTTTTAGCTTCCTCAAATTTGTCTCCTTGTGGTGCATACTTGCGTCCTTTAATGTAGTCAACAGTAATCTCATCAGGGCTTATTAAACCAGCTTTTGCTCCCGCTTCAATGGACATATTACAAATTGTCATACGTTCCTCCATTGATAATTTATGGATCGCATCACCCGTAAATTCAACAATATGTCCAGTACCTACATCAATACCAAATTTCGCGATAATAGCAAGAATGATATCTTTAGCCGTTACGCCAAAGCCAAGCTCACCTTTTACGTGAATTTGCATCGTCTTTGGTTTACTTTGCCAAAGTGTTTGCGTTGATAATACATGTTCCACTTCACTAGTACCGATACCAAATGCAATGGCACCGAAAGCACCATGAGTTGATGTATGGGAATCACCACATACAATCGTTTTGCCTGGTTGAGTTAAACCAAGTTGTGGACCAATAACATGTACGATTCCTTGATCTGGATGCCCCATATCTGCTAATGGAACACCAAATTCTTCACAGTTTTTGGCTAATGTATTAATTTGTGTCTTGGCAATTGGGTCATTAATGATCGGTAAGTTTTTTGTAGGTACGTTATGATCCATTGTGGCAAAACAAAGATCTGGTCGACGAACTTTTCGATGGTTTAGGCGAAGCCCCTCAAAAGCTTGTGGAGACGTTACTTCATGAAGCAAATGAAGATCGATGTAGAGTAAATCTGGTTTTCCATCTTCGTGATATACTACATGTTGGTCCCATACTTTTTCTATAATATTTTTCCCCATTATTCTTCACCTATTTTCTTTTCTAAATATAAGTAGTTATAATACTGTCTGACACAAAGCTAGGATCTATTTTATTTAAAACTTTTTCTGTCCATTCATCTGTGGTTAAAGCTTGGTTTCCAGAAGTCGCTAAATCTGATGTGAAGAAACCATCATTAAAGGCGGCATTAACCGCATGTTCGATTTCTGTTGCTTCTTCTTTTAAGCCAAATGAATAACGTAGCATCATAGCAACTGATAAAATGGTCGCAGCTGGATTAGCAATACCTTTTCCTGCGATTTCAGGTGCTGAACCATGAACTGGTTCATATAATCCGAAATTATCAGAGCGAATACTTGCAGAAGGAAGGACTCCTAAAGATCCTGTTATAACAGAGGCCTCATCACTTAAAATATCTCCAAACATATTTTCTGTGACAAGAACATCATAGGCTCCCGGATTTGTAATCAGCTTCATAGCTGTTGAGTCAACTAAACTATGTTCAACTTCTACATCTGGATATTGTGCTTTTTTCTCATCAACGATTTGTCTCCACAAACGTGATGTTTCAAGGACATTCGCTTTATCCACAGATGTTAGTTTTCCTCTTCGAACGCGAGCTAATTCAAATGCATTTTCAACAATGCGTTCAATTTCAAGACGACTGTATACTAATGAATCTATTGCTTCTTCGTTTGTACGCTTACGTGGCTCACCAAAATATAAGCCACCTGTCAATTCACGTACGATCAGCAAATCAACTTCTTTTACTAAATCATCTTTCAGAGGAGAAGATTTTATGAGTGATGGAATAGCCTGAACGGGACGCAAATTTGAAAACAAATCAAAATGCTTGCGAATACGTAATAATCCTTTTTCAGGTCTTAGCTCAGCTGGATTATGATCCCATTTTGGACCACCAACTGCCCCTAAAAGAACGGCATCACTTTCTTCACATAATTCAATTGTTTCTTGTGGAAGTGGATCCCCATGCTGATCGATGGCAGCACCTCCAATCGTAGCATATGCAATATGAAACGTATGGTGGAATTTTTTGCCGATAGCTTGTAGCACTTTAACCGCAGAAGCAACAACTTCAGGTCCAATCCCATCACCAGGTAAAACGGTAACTTTTTTCTCCACAGTAACTCCTCCTCAGATACTAAACTGCTTCTAATTCATAAACCTATACATACTAATATTCATTATATTTTCCGCATAATTTACTTAAAGAAGCAGTGGAAGCTGCTTCTTTAAGTTATAGAATAAGACATTCATTTATCAGGGTTGAGTCAAGATTATGCTTTTGTACCAACAGTTTCTTTGTTCAATTTTTTACCTACAAATGGCATCATTGCACGTAATTCTTCGCCCACTTTTTCAATTGGATGTTCAGCTTCAGCCTTTTTGATCGCATTGTATTTTGGACGACCTGTTTCATTTTCTTGGATCCATTCTTTCGCAAACTTACCGTTTTGGATATCCGTTAAAACAGCCTTCATGTTTGCTTTTACATCTTCAGTGATCACACGTGGACCTGATACATAATCGCCCCATTCAGCAGTATCAGAGATAGAGTAACGCATGTTAGAGAAACCTCCTTCGTAGATCAAATCAACGATTAGTTTCATTTCGTGAAGACATTCGAAGTAAGCACTTTCTGGTTCATAACCTGCTTCAACTAATGTTTCAAAGCCAGCTTTGATTAAGTGAGTTACACCACCACAAAGTACTGCTTGTTCTCCAAATAGATCTGTTTCTGTTTCTTCTCTAAATGTTGTTTCAAGAACACCTGCGCGAGCTCCACCAATACCTTTTGCATAAGCCAAACCAAGTGCCTTTGCTTGACCAGTTGGATCTTGATAAACACCGACTAATGCAGGAACACCAGCACCAGAAACATATGTGCGACGTACTAAATGTCCTGGACCTTTTGGTGCTACTAAGAATACATCTACATCTGCTGGCGGTACGATTTGTTTAAAGTGAATGTTAAAACCATGGGCAAATACTAATGCGTTTCCAGCTTCAAGACCTGGGGCAATTTCTTCTTCATAAACTGCTTTTTGTTTTTCATCTGGAAGTAAGATCATGATGATATCAGCTTCAGCGGCTGCTTCTTTAACAGTTTTTACAGGAAGTCCATCATTTTTTGCTCTTTCAGCTGATTTTCCTGGACGGATACCAACTACTACATCGTAACCAGATTCTTTTAAGTTTTGCGCATGTGCATGACCTTGTGAACCGTATCCGATGATTGCGATTTTTTTACCTTCTAATACTTTTTCGTCGATGTCTTGGTTATAATACAATTTTGCCATTTTAAATTCCCCCTGGGTTTTTAGTTTTTTTATTTTTATTGTAAAATCGAAAGTTGCGGTGATGGCTTCAATTGAGCATCACGTACAAATGCAGTTACACCTGTACGAGTCAGTTCTTTGATGCCATACGGCCGAATCAATTCGATAAATGCATCGATCTTTTCTGGATTACCAACGATTTGATAAGTGACAACATTTTTTCCCATATCAATGATGGAACCGCGGAAAGGATCAACAATTGAATTGATTTCGGCACGCAAATTCGGTGGAGCCACTACTTTAATAAGTGCCAGTTCTCTCATAACGATAGATTTATCCGTAATATCGTTAACTTTGATAACGTCAATTTGTTTGGATAACTGCTTTACAAGCTGTTCAATTTTTGCTTCATCTTCAACATTGACGATGAACGTCATTTTTGAAACACCTTGTTGCTCGGTATGACCAACAGTGATGCTTTCTATATTGAATTGACGTTTCATTAATAGACCTGTAACACGGTTTAAAACACCACTTTGGTTTATAACGGTAACAGTAATTACTCTTTTCATCCTTTTTTCACTCCAATCATTTCAGATAGTCCTTTTCCTGGTGCTACCATTGGATTTACTAATGTTAGTTCTTTCACTCGGCAGTCTACCAAAACAGGTTCATCTGATTCGATCGCTTCTTTGAATACAGCTTCCATGTCGTCCACTTTTTCTACTTTGTAGCCTTTGATTCCATAAGAATCAGCAAGTTTGACGAAGTCTGGTTGTACTGGTACCAATGAAGAAGAATAACGTTCTTCATAGAATGTTTCTTGCCATTGGCGAACCATTCCTAAGCAACTGTTATTTAAGATGAAAATTTTTACTGGCAATTTGAATTCTTTCAATAATGCGAGCTCTTGCATGGTCATTTGGAACCCTGCATCACCAACGATGGCTATAACCTTTTCATCAGGATGAGCAAATTGTGCACCAATGGCTGCTGGGAAACCAAAGCCCATCGTTCCTAAACCACCGGATGTTACCCAATGATGATCTTTTTTAAATGGATAGTATTGTGCTGTCCACATTTGATGTTGACCAACATCCGTCACAATAGTTGCTTCACCATTCGTTAAACGATGGATTGTTTCAACTGCATATTGAGGATAGATCGTCCCATCGCCATCATCATCATACCAAAGTGGATACTCTTCCTGGCATTCATGTAAATATTCATGCCAAAGTGTTAAATCCTGTACCTCAAATGTTTGCTCTAATAATGCGAGTAGTGCTTCTTTAGCATCAGCCACAATTGGAATTTCAGTCGGTACGTTTTTACCGATTTCAGCCGGATCAATATCGATGTGAATGACTTTTGCATTTGGTGCAAATTTCTTTAGGTTACCGGTTAAGCGATCATCAAATCGAGAACCAATGTTTAAAAGTACATCGCAATTATTAATAGCCATATTGGCTGTAAATGTTCCATGCATACCAGCCATTCCAAGGAAAAGTTCATGATTTCCATCAATGCTACCAAGTCCTAATAGTGTATTTACTACTGGGAAATTGTATTTTTCCACAAATTCAGTTAATTCTTTTGAAGCATCAGCTGCTAAAACACCAGCACCTACTAATAGAAGTGGTTGCTTTGCTTCACTGAGTAATGATACGGCTTTTTTTATTTGCAAATAATTTGGATGCAATGTTGGTTGATATCCCGGTAAGTTGATTGTTGCTTCTTCTACTGCATTCGAATCGAAAATAGCATTTGCAATATTTTTCGGAATATCAACGACAACTGGACCTTTACGACCTGTTGAAGCTATATGAAAAGCTTCTTTGATGATTCGTGGTAAGTCCTGAACATTTTTTACTTGATAATTATGTTTTGTAATTGGTTGCGTGATTCCGACAATATCTGCTTCTTGGAAAGCATCCGTACCAACAACAGTTGTTGCAACTTGACCAGTAAAGACAACGAGTGGTAAAGAATCCATCATAGCATCAGTTATTCCAGTAACTAAATTAGTAGCTCCTGGACCAGAAGTAGCAATGACTACCCCTGTTTTACCTGATACTCGTGCATAACCTTCTGCTGCGTGAATAGCACCTTGTTCATGACGAGCAAGAATATGCTTAACCGGATTACGGTAAAGCGCATCATACAAAGGTAAGACGGCTCCACCTGGGTATCCAAATATTATTTCAACGCCTTGGTTTTGTAACGATTCGACAAAAATCTCAGCACCCGTTTTACTGGCTTTACATTCATGATCAACTTCTTGATCAGTCGCAGGTTGTTGTTTCTTTAGCGGAACTTGTGCATTCATCATTGAACTCCTCCCTAGGAAATTTGATTTTTATTAATAAAAAAAGCTTTTTCATCCACGCAAAAGAAGACCTTTGCGTAGGGATGAAAAAAGCTTCCATGGTACCACCCTATTTTTATAGTCAAAAAATAACTACCTCATGAATAGAACAATCTATTCTTTGCTTAACGAGCACAAAAGTATGCGCCCGAAACTACCTAATTGCGTTAGCGTTTAGTAGTTCACTCCGAGGGGATGTCAGTATTAGTTGTATCATCGGTTCTCAGCAACCCGATTCTCTGTAAATACAAAGTTCTAATACCTTTAACCTCATCAACGTTTTATTGTTTATTGGATTTGAAATTATATTTTCATAACTCCACCTGTAGAAGCGGAAGTCACTAATTTTGAATAACGAGCTAAATAACCTTTTTTAATCTTTGGTTCAAATGGTTTTAAATTTGCTCTTCTTTCAGCTAAAACTTCAGCTGGGACAAGTAATTCTATTGTCCTTTTCGTTAGATCAATGGCTATCTTATCGCCATTTTCAACTAATGCTATTGGACCGCCTTCAGCAGCTTCTGGGGAAATATGACCGATTGAAATACCACGAGAAGCTCCCGAGAAACGACCATCTGTGATCAACGCGACGTCCTTCCCTAAACCACGTCCCATAATCGCAGAGGTAGGTGCAAGCATTTCTGGCATTCCCGGTCCACCTTTTGGACCTTCATATCGTATAACCACGACATGTCCTTTTTGAACAGTACCATCATCAATTCTTGCCTGTGCTTCCTCTTGAGAATCAAATACAATTGCTTCTCCAGTAAAATCTCGAATGGATGGGTCAACTGCCCCTACTTTAATAACTGCCCCATCTGGAGCAATGTTACCAAACAAGACGGACAAACCACCTACCGGACTATAAGGATTGTCTTTTGTACGAATAACTTCTGTATTCGTAATTTCATGTCCCTTCACTTGTTCCTCGATGGTTTTTCCTGAAACCGTTATGCGATCTTTATGAATAGCACCCGGAATCTTACACAACTCATTGATAATAGCACTAATACCACCAGCAAGATGAACATCATTCATAGAATAACTTGATGCTGGCATTATCTTAGCTAGATAAGGAACACGCTTGGCAACCTCGTTGATATCTTCGATGTTATAGTCAATTTCTGCTTCATTTGCAATAGCTAGTGTATGTAAAACGGTGTTTGTTGAACCGCCCATCGCCATATCGAGTGCAAATGCATCATCAATTGTTTCTTTTGTAATAATATCACGAGGTTTAATATCCTCTTTAACCATTCGTATTAAATGTTTTGCTGCTTCTTTCACCAGTTCATATCTTTCTTCCGATGTAGCAACAATTGTACCATTACCTGGTAAAGCCATTCCGAGCATTTCCATCAATGAGTTCATAGAGTTCGCTGTGAACATTCCTGAACATGAGCCACAAGTTGGGCATGCACTTTCTTCAATTTCTTTTAATTTTTCCGCAGTCATCAATCCACTTTTATAGGAACCAACACCTTCAAAAACAGAAGTGAGCGATAACTGTTCACCTGTAGATAAATGGCCAGCTTCCATAGGACCACCGGAAACAAATACGGAAGGTACATTCGTTCGAACAGCTGCCATTAACATTCCTGGTGTGATTTTATCACAGTTAGGAATATAAAAAACGCCATCGAACCAATGCGCATTAATAACTGTCTCTGCTGAATCCGCGATTAGCTCACGACTCGGCAACGAATAACGCATTCCGATATGTCCCATCGCAATACCATCATCAACACCAATGGTATTGAATTCAAATGGAATGCCACCTGCCTCACGAATTGCTTGTTTAACCACTTCACCAAATTTTTGAAGATGAACGTGCCCTGGAATGATATCAATATATGAGTTACAAACTCCGATAAATGGTTTATCTAAATCTTTCGTTTTAACACCAGCAGCGTATAATAAACTGCGGTGTGGAGCTCGATCGACTCCTCTCTTAATCATGTCACTTCTCATTATGAAACGCCCCTTATTTTACTGTAGCTTCTTCTTCGTATACTTTGACGCCTTCTTTTTCAACGATTTCACGGAAACCTTCTAAAATATCTTTTGTTACCTTTCCTGGTTTTCCGTCACCAATTACTCGGCCGTCAACATTTACTACTGAGATGACTTCGGCAGCTGTTCCTGTTAAAAAAACTTCATCTGCAACATAAACATCATGTCTTGTAAATACGCCCTCTTCAGCAATATATCCGCGTTTTTTCGCAACATCTAAAATAGCATTACGAGTAATACCTTCTAACGCACCAATATATCCTGGTGGTGTTATCAATTTTTTACCTTTGACGATAAAGATATTATCCCCAGAACCTTCTGCTACATACCCTTCATCATTCATCATCAATGCCTCAGAAACACCAGCCTGTGTCGCTTCAAGCTTTACAAGTATATTATTTAAATAATTTAATGTTTTTGTTTTAGGACTTAACACGTCAGATCGATTCCGTCTGCTTGATGCAGAGATAATTGAAATACCTGTTTCGTATAATTCAGCTGGGAATAATGCAAGTGGTTCTGCAATAACAATGACACTTGCTCCTCTTTTGCATGTTGATGGATCGATTCCCAAATTTCCTACACCACGAGATACAATCAGACGAATGTATGCACTGCGTAATTTATTTGCTTTTAAGGTATCCTTCACAATTTCGGTCATTTCCTCAATCGTGTAAGGAATGGTAAGTAAAATTGACTTTGCTGATTCGTATAAGCGAACTAAATGTTCTTGTAAGTGAAAGACATTGCCATTGTATGAACGAATTCCCTCAAAAACACCATCGCCATATAAAAAACCATGATCATAAACAGAAACTTTAGCGTCTTCCCTTTTCACTAAATTTCCATCAAGAAAAATTAACTGCTCCCCCACACTCTCACTTCTTTCTGTAAATTACAATAAAATGTTTATCAGCTACTCGCCTAAAAAACATTTATTAAATTGTTGCTATCATAGTACGTATTTCCATCGAAGTCAACAGTATTTTTAGAATTGTCAACTAATTTCGAATTTTGAATACTGTTTGTATACGTTTTTATCCCGTATAAGTTAGACTTTTTCTATTTTTTGTTTAAAATTAAATTTTTAGAAAAATGAATTAATTAATTTAATTTCGAAATTTCCATCTGACATAATTTAACTAGTTTTTACACAATTATGTTAGCAACATTTTCTTTTCTGTTAAACGTAACAAAATATTTTCAGAAGCCTATTTTTCTTGTATTTTTGAAAGCGGAGCTATTTCATAAATATATTTCAGCTTATAAATACGAACAATTTAACACATATCATTTTTAATATTCAGATTTAGCTATTTCACTTTGGTTGAGGATTTCAATAGAGATTGGTTTCAATTTATCTCAATGATGTCAGGTACAAAGCCGTGTCACAGGACATAATGCTTTTAGACGCTGTCATTAAACCCCTTCTTTGAGGATTCAGCTCAAGCTTTTTTGTGAAGAACTCTAGATTTGCTTCGTTACATCAACAACACTGCACGAAAAAATGTATGTATTTTCGAGGACTAATTGTTTTTCGCTGCTCAATATTAAAATGATATATCCTAAAACGTTCGCATTTTTATAAAAAGCAGCCAATAAAGTAAAGCTTCCATCAGTGGGGGTTTTCTTCATCCCCCACTGAAATAGAGGAACTCAGGTTAAAAGCGCCACGTCCTGTGACAACACCTGAGTGACCAACATCTTGTTGTCCCAAACCAATCGGGCGCATGCGGCAGTTGATCTCCCACCTATCTTTCTCGTTTTTCTCTAAACCTTGAGAGGTAGGAGTCTTACTGCCCGTTAACGCGGGATAAAAGAAGAAAACATCCGACTGTATCCATAATTGATCATTAGAAACAAAAAAGTACAATTCAAATTAATGTTGAATTGCACTTCTTCCACTTTTCGGACAGTCCCATCTCATTTGTTTTCTTCAGATTGTTTTATTGAAATAAATATCGCTAATATGAATGCAATAACCGCGAAAACAAATGAACCAGTATAAACAGAACGTATTCCTCCAGCTATAATTTCGATAATCCGATGAATTTGTTGAGCAGAAAACAAAGTATGATCAAATGAACCATTTAGATTAATAGATTCTGCATCGATTTCTTTTAATGGATGACTCGTTGTGATATTAAACAATACGCCGAAAATAGCTGCACCAATCGATTGACTAAACGTATTGATAAAAGAATTTAGCCCAATAGCTGTACTTAATTGTTCTTCTGTAGAAGATGCTTGGACTGCAATAATAAGCATTGGTGCGATAAAACCCATTCCTGTTCCTAAAATTCCCGTAGCAAGAAATACAAAGAGCGGACTTGTGGTAGAAGATAAAAACATTAACATCGTCGTTGAAATGACCAACAAGATGGTCCCGATTTGGATGATCCTTTTATTTGTTATCCACCCAACTAATTGACTGGATAAAATGGCGCCAACCGTCCACATAACAGAAAGAGGAGTTAGCATGAGTCCCGCCTCTGTTGCATTTTTTCCTAATACAGATTGCGCATAGATCGGTAAGTATGCTGAAATACCGATAACAATCGCCATACAAAATAAAGTTAAACCATTTATGACATTCAACCGTTTATTTTTAAATAATGTGAGTGGAATAATTGGTTCATCCGTCCTATTTTCAACAAAGATAAAGATACCAAGAAATACAATGGCAGTTATATAGAGTATACATTGTGTAATGGTTGTCCATTGCTGAGTATTACTTCCCTCTATAAGTGAGTAAAGCAATGCCATCATACCAATTGAAAAAAAAGACGCGCCTAAATAATCAATTTTTCGTGATAAAATGATTTTTTCCTCTTGATAATATTTAGCGATTAAAATGATGGTCCCAATCCCAAAAGGTATATTCAATAAAAATATGAAATGCCAAGTTAACTGATCCACGATAAATCCTCCAATGAGAGGACCTATAACACCTGAAACTCCCCAAACCATACTAATATAGCCTTGCCCTTTTGCTCGTTCCTTTTCTGTTTTAAAAAGCTCTCCGACCATTGTTAAAGTAATAGGCAAAATAGAGCCTGCCCCTATACCTTGAATTGCCCTATAAACGATGAGAAGTCCCATTGATGTGGCCATACCGCATAATAACGAACCGATTAAGAAAATCGTAATCCCAGCTATGATTATTTTTTTCCGCCCCAATAAATCAGCTAGCTTTCCAAAAATAATGGCAGAAATCGCCGATGTTAATAGATAAGCAGAATAGATCCAACTAATTAGTTCAACGCCAGATAGGTCAGCCGTAATGCTTGGAATGGCTGTCGATACAATCGTTCCCTCTATTGCCGCCAAAGCAGTTGCAAGTAGGATTGCCACAAAAACTTTATTCATATAAAAACCCCAATTCTATAATTCAACTTTCCTTACCACTAATTACTTATGTTAACATGAAAAGATAAAATAACCTACTTTCTACCTTTTGTATCTAGTATATATTGAAAATTTTTGCTACTATGGATAAGTATTTTATAAAAATACCTTATTTATAGTGAAAATTAATATGTTTAGGAGGTAATTACATATGTGGGAAGATTTTAAAAAATTCGCTTTGAAGGGAAATGTTGTGGACCTAGCAGTCGGGGTTGTTATTGGAAGTGCTTTTGGTAAAATTGTTTCTTCATTGGTAGCAGATATCATTATGCCTATTATAGGGCTTTTAATAGGGAAAGTAGATTTTAAAGGTTTACATTATCACGGCATTATGTATGGTAATTTCATTCAAAATACATTTGACTTTTTTATCATTGCATTTTCTATATTCATCTTCATCCGATTAATTTCAAAACTACATTTCAAAAAGAAACAAGAAGAAATTGTTGAAGCGGCAGCAGTTGAAACAACTGAAGACGTACTAAAGGATATTCGTGCATTGCTTCAAGAGAAAAAATAAAGCAGTCGTTAGAGGAGCTCAAGTTTCATCTTACATAAAAAAGCACAGAACAAGTACCCTGTGCTTTTTGTATGCGTATTTTTTAAAAAGACTGCAGGTAAGCCTTTTTATGCTTACTTTCCGTCTTCAATAATGGTTTCCATATCAACTGCAATTGTATCATATGGTACATCTTTATATCCGCTATAGCTTTTTACTACAATACCATCTTGGTTCACTAAGAAAAAGCTTGATCCATGAATAACCTGATTCGAATTTGGATCATCTTTGACTAATGTTTTAAATGATTTTAATGCAAATTGAGCAATATCATCTTGAGAGTAGCCTGTTAGAAGATCCCATTTTGAATCATCTGCTACAGGGTACTGCCCTATATATTTTTTTAGTCTCGCAGGTGTATCTGTATCAGGATCCACACTAAATCCAACGATTTTGTAATCTTTTAATCCCTTTTTTTCAAAAGATTTTTGGATATCTGTCATATTTCTTGTCATTGGTGGACATATACTTGTACAATTTGTAAAGATAAACATGGCAAGCCACGGTTTTCCTTTCAAGCTTTCTAATGATACCTTATCACCATTTTGGTTCGTATAGTTGAAGTCTTGCACTTTCCAGTCCGTTTCTGCTTTAAACTTTTCACTACCACCGCAGGCAGATAATAGTACAGATAAAACCAAAAATAATGATGCTATGATCCATCTTTTTTTCACTTTGTCTTTCACTCCTCATCTGCATCCATCTTAACGAATTGTACCACATTTTACAAGAACGCTGTTTGAAAGCTTTAAGACGAATTTGTGAAACAGTCGATAGGCTTATTTTAAATTCAGCAGGGCATCGTGAATTGCTTGAAGTTTTGTTTCAACTCGATGCATTAAATAGAATGATACAAATATCGGAAATCCCATTTCTTGAATAATCGTAATCCATTCATCCATCACAATTCCTCCTTCCTAGTTCCCATCAATTCGACACTCCAAAAAGTGTGCTATAAAGTGAAGCTTTTACACCGTATTTTCTTGATTCCAACTGTGTACATACGAGGGGGACCTAATTTTTTTAGGCTGCCGCTCCCCTGCTTATTCTCCTTTTACTGGAATCTTGAACTAAGTGGAGTCTTCCTATCGTTAAGGCGCTATTAAAAAAGCTGCCTGCACTATCAAAAAGATAGAAAGGCAGCTTTCTCTTTATCCATTATGCATGTATCTCAGTGACTGTACGTTCTACATAACGAGCACCTACAATTTCTGAAAGTGATGCACCATTGATAGCAAATACATTACTTGCTAGCACCGTATCCATCACTTGATATACTTCTTCAGATGTTAAATTACTTTTAGGTGCGTCAACACTGATAGAACAGTTTGCTCCATTAGCGGTTTTAAATTGTAATTGCAGTACCTTTGCCATTTCTTTTCCTCCTCTACTATCATCTTTTCGAATCAATTTTGTATTGCTTCTTGCGTTGCTATACTAGTCCCGATAAACGGGTATTCAAACAAACTAGCAAGCGCTGTTCCAACGATAGCCAAGTTATCCAATGATGCTTGTTCTGAAATATTTTGATATGTTTTTGTTTTTTCAATGACTTGGCCTTTTTCATTCAAACCTTGTGAAAATTTTAACCGTAGTGTTGCTTTTTCAAATGTTTTCATCGCCATCTCCATCACCTCTCTTTCACTAATTACATAGACTTTCATCCTTCAAAAGAGGACAAGGAGTGCAAATTTTTTATTTACCTTTTATAATAGTAGGGAGGTGAATGCGGTGTTAAACGGTCCTTTTTTGTGGTTTATACTATTTTGGGTGGTCGTACTTATCGGCACGATAGCAATCGGCGGTTTCTTCATGTTCCGTAAATTTTTGAAATCCATGCCAAAAGATGATGGTAAATCTACTTTAGATTGGCAAGATTATTATGTAAACAAAACTTTGCATTTGTGGCATCAAGAAGAAAAGGATTTATTAAATGAATTAGTCAGCCCTGTTCCAGATCTATTTCGTGATGTTGCCAAGCAAAAAATTGCAGGTAAAATTGGCCAACTTGCATTAGATGAAAAAGCAAAGAAGATTGATTTTGACTTAATCATTAGAGGATACATACTTGCCACGCCAAAACGTGATCATAAATTCTTACGGAAAAAATTAAATCAAATGGATATTGATATTTCTCCTTATGAAAACTTTTTAGATGAATGAAAGAGTAGACTCCACAATCTCTTTGAGACAAGATTCTTCAAAAGTCAAAAGCACGAATGCCGATTGAGCAGCATTCGTGCTTTTGATTGTCTAAATCATATGACAAAGAAGACCTCTTCTGAAACAAACTCATTATTCAACTATGTTGTAAAAAGCGTAATTCTTTTTCCACTTTTTTATATTGGATCAACATCGCAATACGCCATGGTAAAATCATCGAAAAGGCTAGTATCCAGAACATACCACCAAGCTCTCCAAGATGGAAAGAACCACTTAAATACACCTTTGCAACCGTTCTAATAACCAATAAGCCGATTAATATGAAAAAGAAAGCTTTAGAAGGCTTCAAATAAACTTCATCATCTAAAACTTGGAATTTTGAGGTTGCAATAAGAACTGTTGAAAAGACTATACCAGCAATAACTGCCTCTAATACTTGCGGCCATGCCACATGAAAATAGTCAAAACAGAACATAAATGCACCTGATGACATAGCAATTGGTGGAATAATAATCTTTTTCACACTTGCAGGTTTTTTGGATGATCTAGAACGAATAATCATCATCATAATCCCCATTAATACAACAGCCACAGTAGAGCCAAGTAGCATAAATTGAGAAGGAATTGAACTTAACATCTCACAATCACCTATCTTTAAAAAATTATTCTATCATTTGACGTATAGTCGATACTAAACGTTCCCTCTCAAAAGGTTTTGTAATAAAATCTTTTGCTCCATTTTTAAGCGCTTGTAAGATAAGCTTTTGTTGTCCCAATGCAGTAACAACACAGATTTTTGCATTTGGATCATCTTTTACGATTTCCTTTGTAGCCTCTAATCCTGACATGACTGGCATTGTAACATCCATCGTCACAATATCAGGTTGTAATTTGAAATATTGCTCAATTGCTTGCTTTCCATTTTCTGCTTCTCCAATTACAACAAATCCTGCCTCTTCAAGCATCGTTGTAATAGCATTACGCATAAACAACGTATCATCTACTACTAATACAGTTGACAACAATTTCACCCCATCACATTAATCTAAAATTAAAAGCCCTGAAATCCACCAAAAATTGGTGTTAATAATTGATTTAGGTATGTCATTCCATCAAAGAACAAAATAATTCCTACCGCAATCATGATATAACCACCAATTTTAACGATTTTTTGGCTATTTCTTCGAATCCAATTCATCCGTGAAATAAAGAATGACAGAACAAAGAATGGAATTGAAAATCCTAGTACGTAGGCTAACATATATCCCATCGCAGACTCTGGATGTGTAGAACCCAACAAAATAATTGAAGCTAATATTGGTCCTGTACAAGGTGTCCAACCCGCTGCAAAAACAAGTCCAATAAGCATTGATCCTATATATCCTGATGGTCTATTTTTAAACTCGAATTTATGATCTTTCATCAAAAACTCTGGTGTAAAAATCCCCGTAATGATCAGACCAAAAACAACAATCAAAATACCCCCGATTTGACGGATTAACTCGTCATATTGGACAAAGAAACTTTTTACAAAGGTTGTTCCAAAGCCTAATGCGATAAAAATCACAGAAAAGCCCAGTAAAAAGAATAATGTGTGTAAAACTGCTCTTTTTTGTAACATTCCTTTTTCATTTTTTAACTGATCAAAAGAAATACCAGTTATGTATGAAAGAAATGCTGGATAAAGAGGCAATGTACATGGTGAGATAAAGCTTAAAAAACCTGCCCCAAAGGCAAAAAATAAATTTATGTCTGTATTCATATGCAGATGTCGCTCCTTATAAATTCTACTACCATGTTACCAAACTTTACATAAAAATTCTCAACTTTTAACTGTGAAATTTTCTCGAACATTTAACATGTTACGACTATTATAATGCTATTTGACTATAAAAGCGAAGGATTTATATGGGATTTCATCTTATATTTTTGTACTATTAGGAATTCGTGGAAAATATACGTCTTATCGATGAGAAGAATTTAGGGCTATTTTTCCTGATTTATAGCAGAAGAAGTGGTGCGAAAACAATTTTTTCTACAATAAATAGCTTACAAAAACAGGCGTGTTGATTATCCAATTTAATCCATGAAAATAGGGGGATTTGTTAATTTCCGCTCCGGCTTGCTCGCTTTCCTGCGGGCGAATGCTGGGGGCAACAGGATGTTGGTCACGGAATCGTTGCCACAGGACGTGGCGTTCTTAGATTCCGTTCCTTCACTCGCTACGCTGCGGGGTCTCATCTATTCGCTTTTCCCGCGGGAGTCGAGCAAGCCTCCGCTCCAATCTATATAAATGGTCCTAAAAAAACAGGGTTTTTCAAAAATTATGTCAAACAGACACGCCTAATTTTTATCAAATAGAGTTTTCTTTATCTTTTTATGGATGCTAGTTTATCCAATGAGATATTGCAGGCAATTACCTCCATCTAACTCTTGCTTTGAACGTCATCAGTTAACGCGGGATAAAAAACTTTACTTTGAATAAAAAAGCCAGCTTCCCTCTGGAAACTGGCTTTTTCTGTAGCACACTATGTATGCTTCTTTATGGAATTAGTCCCCCTCTGTGGACAGCCTTCCAATTTTATCTTCCCTTTATAAAAGGGTTTTAAGCACGAAACAATTTTTCTTTTGCCTTTTCAATTTGGATCTTCACTTGATCGAAACCTGTCCCACCAAGGGAATGACGACGTTTAACAGCTGTCTCCGGTGCTAATACATCGTACACATCCGCTTCGATTAGATTGCTTGCCTCTTGCAAGTCCTCAAGAGGAAGGTCTAATAAGTAAATACCTCGTTGAATGCAAAGAAATACTAATTTTCCTGTTACTGCATGAGCTTCACGGAATGGCATGCCTTTAGTAGCCAAATAATCCGCAAGTTCAGTTGCATTTGAAAAGTCTTGATGAACTGCCTTCTTTAAAGTATCCTTTGAAACAGTCATTGTACGTACCATACCTTCAAAGATTTTAAGAGAACCAATAATCGTATGAAGTGTATCAAACATACCTTCTTTGTCTTCCTGCATGTCCTTGTTGTAAGCTAATGGAATTCCTTTTAACACGGTCAGCAAGCCCATCAAATTGCCGTATACACGGCCTGCCTTCCCGCGAATCAGTTCTGCCATATCAGGATTTTTCTTTTGTGGCATAATACTTGAACCTGTTGAGAATGCATCATCTAACTCGATGAATTTGAACTCCTCAGTTGACCAAAGAATAATTTCTTCTGCAAATCTTGATAAATGTGCCATCAATAATGAACTATTGCTCAAAAACTCTACGATAAAATCACGATCACTGACAGCATCCATACTGTTTTGATAGACATTTGAAAAGCCCATTAGTTCTGCGCTCAATTCACGATCGATTGGAAATGTCGTTCCAGCTAGAGCCCCTGCTCCAAGTGGAGAGATATCTATACGTTTAACCGACTCGTTAAATCGTTCTTTATCTCGTTCCAACATCCAAAAATACGTCATTAAATGATGTGCAAAAGAGATTGGCTGTGCTCGTTGTAAATGCGTATATCCTGGTGCTAATGTATCGATATTCGCTTGTGCTTGTACGATAATCGTTTCTTGAAATTTTGTAATCAGTTCAATTACTTCTTTTACACGTTTTTTCAGGAATAAATGCATATCTGTTGCAACTTGGTCATTGCGGCTACGCCCTGTATGGAGTTTTCCACCTACAGGACCCACCAAATCGATTAGCATTTTTTCAAGGTTCAAATGGATATCCTCATTTTCCACTGAAAATGTAAGCTCATTGTTTTGTGCCTTAGCTTTTAGTTTTTCTAGACCGTCTTTAATCGTGTTGACTTCATCTTTTGTAAGGATACCGGTTTCACCAAGCATGGTTACATGGGCAATGCTACCTTCTAAATCCTCCGTTACAAGCTGTTGGTCAAACCCGATGGATGCCCCAAATTCATCTACCCATTGTTCAGCAGACTTTTGGAAGCGACCTCCCCAAAGTTTACCACTCATGCTTGCACCTTCTTTGCTCCTTTGTTGTTAACCATTGCGTTTACTTTAGTTGGTAGACCAAATAATTCGATAAAGCCTACAGCTGAAGCATGGTTGAATTCGTCATCTTTTGTATAAGTAGCTAATTTTTCATCATATAAAGAGTTTGGTGATTTACGTCCTTCTACAATTGCATGACCTTTAAATAATTTCACACGAACTGTACCATTTACATATTTTTGAGTTTCTTTTAAGAATGCTTGGATTGCTTCACGTAATGGAGAGAACCATAAACCATCATAAATAAGCTCTGTTAATTTTTTTTCAATTACTGGTTTAAAGTGAGCCAATTCTTTTACAAGCGTAATATCTTCAAGTTCCTTATGTGCAAGAAGTAATGTATGTGCACCTGGAATTTCATAAACTTCACGTGATTTAATACCAACTAATCTGTTTTCAACATGATCAATACGTCCGATACCATGTTTACCAGCCAATTCATTTAGTTTTAAGATTAAGTCCGCTAATTTATATTGAACGCCATCAAGCGCAACTGGAACACCTTGTTCAAATTCGATTTCAATGACATCTGCTGTATCAGGTGCATCCTCAAGTGCTACTGTTAAATCATATGCATCAGCTGGTGGTGCAGCCCAAGGATCTTCCAAAATACCACATTCATTTGCACGTCCCCATAAATTTTGGTCGATAGAGAATGGACTGTCTAAATTGATTGGAATCGGAATATTCTTAGATTTTGCATAATCGATTTCTTCTTCACGACTCCAAGCCCATTCACGAACAGGAGCAATTACTTCTAAATTAGGATTTAGTGATTTAATAGAAACTTCAAAACGAACTTGGTCATTTCCTTTACCTGTGCAGCCATGTGCAACAGCGACTGCGCCCGTTTTTTCTGCAATTTCTACTAGTTTTTTAGAAATTAAAGGACGAGATAAAGCAGAAACTAAAGGATATTTTTGTTCATACCAAGTATGTCCTTGTAATGAGATCAATGCGTATTCTTCAGCAAATTCATCTTTTGCATCAACGATATAAGATTCAACCGCACCAACTTCAAGTGCCTTCTTTTGTACAAAATCTAAATCTTTACCTTCACCTACATCTAAACAGCAGGCTACTACATTATAGCCTTTGTCCTTCAACCATTGAATTGCTACAGATGTATCTAAACCGCCTGAATAAGCCAATACTATTTTTTTCGCCATATTGCATTCCTCCATAGTCACTGTATGTTTATGCGTTGATATATAATATTTATGCATTCATCTTAACATGTAATAAAAATGAATACAAGTGTATTTTCTTGCATTTTTTTTAAAACTTTAAAATGACCATCAATTTAAGCTAAAGTACTTTAAAATTTAGGTTTTGATCGTAAAGTGAAACTTCACACAAGGGAGATTTTTCTTCATCCTCACTGTATATAAAGTGAGCTGATCAAGCTTTTACAGGCAATTGATCCTTCTACTTATCCTCCTGTTTTTTACAGAAGTTTTGAAGGAGAGGATCTTACTTACGTGATCAATTACGCTGAACGTCTGCATCCGTTTTTTCGAACTTGCCTGAAGAAAATCGCCTTTTCAAAATCCATGACATCTTTACTCTTGTATTAAGTAAAACTAAGTTAATTTGTTTCAACAATTTATTTTTTTCAAAATGGACTCGTATATATTATTGGTGAAAGTTCATTTTATATAAGCCGAAACTGAAAAATGGCAGCACAAGCAAATGAGCTAGTGAAAATCATATAGTGGAAACCCTTCTATGACATGGCAATATGATCTTTGCATAACGAGGAATTTTCGAGTCATATGTGAAAAGCCTACACCTATAATGCATTCGAATGAGAATCCGCATTTTTAACAGGATTTTTGAACAATACACGCAAAATTTCATGCAATAAATGTATATAGCATACAATATTCACTTTTTATAAAAGAAACGTTTCCCTACCTTTTCTACAATACCTGGAGCGATTGCATATAGTTTACTTGAAATCCACATATATCTTGGTAAATTAACTTCTCTAGTTGTTTTACCAATTGTACGAATCGTTGCATTGGCAACTTTTTCTGGCTGCAATAATACATGCTTCATTGCTTGTTTATAAGAAGCTGTCTTATCTGCATGATCTATAAAAGGTGTATCGATAGGTCCTGGATGAATGCAGGTGACATGGATATGATATGGCGCTAGTTCCAATCGCAATGCATTCGTATAACCTATCATCGCATGTTTTGTCGCTGCATATACAGATGCTTTTGGTGTTGCGATCTTTCCTGCCTGCGAACCTATAAAAATAAGCTGACCATGATTTTGCTCTTTCATCCTCTGCGCAATATATTTTGTTAATAGCATAGGTGCCTGAACATTGACATGCAACATTTCTAGTAAGTCTTCATCTTCCATTTCAGTTACGTATTCAAACGTACCAATACCAGCAGAGAAAATAGCAATATCAAGTTGTGGAAGCTGCTTGATAAGATGATGCACTCCCAACGGAGAAGATAAATCGCTTGGAATGGTCACGATATTCCTTATTGCCAATTCGTTTAAAGATTTTTTATTTCTTCCTGTTGCAATAACATGATTCCCTTTCTCCGCTAGTTTATTTGCAATGATTTGCCCAACACCTGATGTTGCCCCCGTTATTAAGATCGTTTTATTTTTTAGCATACCAATATACACCATTCTCATCTTTTACTTCTGTAATCAAATCCTGATCTAATAAATAATCAATCTGTCCAATAGTTTGTGATAAAGTTAAACCGAGTTGAGATTTGTAAGGTATAGGGAAAATTTCTACATTGATCTGAAAAATATTTTTTGGACGTTCTTCTAATAATTTTAAAACTTTCATGGCCCTTATATGTTGTTTTTCAAGTCTTTCACGGACTAACTCTTGAACATTAGTAATTTCGCTCCCATGCCCACTATAAATTTTGTCAATTGGTAAAGTTAATAGTTTTTTCAGTGATGCATTATATTGTAGTAGGGATTTTGCCCGTTTTGCTTTTGGATTAAGTGGTGGTTCAATTAGTGGGTTCGATGAAATATTCGCAATTAATAGATCTCCACCAATCATTGCATTTTTCTCTTCATTCCAAAAGACAAAGTGACTTTGTGCATGCCCTAGTGTTTCAATAGCGATAAGACCTTTGTGTCCTGGAATTTCATCTCCATCATGGATAACATCCGTTAATGTGCGTTCTCCAAGCATCTCTATAGATCTTGTCATCTTTTTTGCCCAAAAATAATATTCTTCCGGAACGCCTTCTTCTTTTAATCTATCTAGGTAAAAATCATAATGTGAATTGATAAAGACAGGATCTCGGCGAAGCCATGCATCCACATAAATATGCCCTAAAACCTTTGCGTTCGGAAAAGCATCTATCCACCCGACATGATCTGGATGATGATGTGTTAAAATGACTTGTTCGATATCCTCCATTTGATATCCAGCATCCTTGATCCCCTTTTTTATAGCTTCCAATGCTTCTGGTGTTTTAGTTCCCACATCAACGATTGATAACGCATCATCTTTTATTAAATATGAATTCACAGTCCCCTCTGGGAAAGGTACAGGTGAAATAATTTTATGAATCATCGTTAGTCCCCTTTTTCTTTTTAAAATGAATAACTATTCACTTTATTGTACATTTTTTTTTAATAATCGTCATCTTTTTACATTGACAAACCATGTTAGATTCACTATACTCATTTTACATATGCAAAGCGAAGATGAAGAATAGTACAAAAATAATAAGTTTTCAGAGAATGTGACCATCGGCTGTAAGTCACATAACCTGTTTTTTTGGAACCTACTTCTGAGCAACTGTGGAAACACAGTCGTTTCTCTGCGATAAAGAGGAAATGAAGTTGTGCTATTTTTTCATGTAGCAAAACAAGGTGGTACCGCGGAATCAAGCATTTTCGTCCTTAAATTAGGATGGAAATGCTTTTTTATTTATCAAATTCTGTTAAAAAATACTTTATTTATTGGCTACAGTTGAGCACTTATACGCTGCACTCAGTCGAAGATATCACTTTGCCTTCTTCCTTTAGGATCATTTCTTTTGCATAGTATGAAAACTTGTCCATTGTCAATGATGAAGTATAACAGAACCATTTGTAAAAAATGCATATGTCCCCATCCGAAAATGCTTGAAAGATGGAGACAATTCGTAAAATGAGCTTATGAAGGCTTAAAAAATGAGGAGGCGACTAAAATGGAGACAATTGTATTTGCTGGTGCTGGCTCAATGGCTGAAGCATTAATTCATGGCTGGGTTAAAGAAGGTGTTGTTTTGCCCAAATGCATTTATGTCATGAATAAGTCTAATCAACAAAAGCTTCAACGATTAGCAGATACCTATGGCGTACAAATTGTTTGTGGGAGTCGCGAAATTGTGAAAAAAGCTGATTGTTTAATTTTAGCAGTGAAACCAAAGGATATTCAGCAAGTAATGGATGAATTATCACCATTTTTGCCATCAAATACAGCTATTTTATCTGTAGTAGCAGGGGTTTCTATGAACACAATCGAACAAACTCTAGGTATAAGACCAATCGCAAGGATTATGCCAAATACTTCTGCAACCATTGGTATGTCAGCAACTGGGGTTGCATTCAATCAATCTGTTACAGCTTCTCTAAGAGAAGAATTTATGCAAATGCTTGAAGCGATTGGTTTAGTCATTGAAGTGAAAGAGGACGAGTTGCATGCAGTCACTGCCTTATCTGGAAGTGGTCCGGCCTATCTTTATTATTTAGTGGAAGCATTCGAACAAGCTGGTGTAAAATTTGGGCTATCTCAAGAAGTAGTACGACAATTGGCTATTCAAACAATTGCTGGTGCTGCTGAGATGCTAAAACAATCGAATGAGGAACCAACAGAATTACGCAGAAAAGTTACAAGCCCTGGCGGCACAACTGAAGCGGGCATTAAAGCTTTAGAAGAATATCATTTTGTAGATGCGATCGACGCATGTATCCAAAATGCAGAAGCAAAATCTCGAGAACTTGCTGCCGTTAAAATAGCTAAATAAAAACCTTGTCGATTCATTCGTTATTGAGAATGAACTAACAAGGTTGAGACTAAAAAGTAAACCGCTTTTGGTTTACTTTTTATGTTTATCAGAGGAAACAGTGTAGCGACCAGATGATTTAGATCGGCTTGTAAAAACAGCTAATAACAAGAAGAAACCCGCAATAGAAAAATACAATCCAGAATGATTTGCTTCAACACCGGTTTGAGGTAATGTGTCTTGAACAAATTCAGCATCATTTGATGATGCTGTTTCTTTTTTTATATGGTTAGTTGGTTTAGAAACCGTTGTAATGACCGATTTGGTAGTTTCAATAGTATTTGGTTGATGAACAGAAGTTGCAGCATTTGCAGTATTGCCATTTGAAAAACTGAAGCCTACAGCAAAAATACTAATAATCATAGCAACTATATATTGTTTAAACATTTTATATCCCCTCTATTATAAAATTCTAATCATATTAAAGGAACTTTTTGGCCCCGTCGGTACATTATATACCTATTTGTCTATTTTAACTATAAATCTTTACAAATCTTTTATAAAAAATTTGCAAAATAAGGCTTTTTTCTTACAAAAAATTTTGAAAGCCGCATTTTAATATCATTGAATTTTATTTTAATATTTAAGGGATTATATAGTTATTTGATGATAAATTTAGTATAACTGTATCCTTCTTTGCTTTTTTTCACTTCTAATAAGGCTGGCATAGCTTCTTTCAATTCAACTACATGCGAAATGATGCCAATCATTCTACCAGTGTTTTGCAGTTCGATTAATGTATCAATTGCTTTGTTTAAAGCTTCCTCATCAAGAGTACCAAATCCTTCATCAATAAACATCGTTTCTATTTGGATATTACCTTGGTAGGACTGAATAACATCCGACATACCTAAAGCAAGTGACAATGATGCATTAAATTTTTCTCCTCCCGATAATGTTTTCACATCTCGATTCTGTCCCGTATACGCATCATACACATCTAAACTTAATCCACTTTGTTTTCCCCTTGCCTCTTGTCGATTGCTTCGAACAAGTCGATATTGTCCGTTAGATATTGGCTTTAAGCGCTCGTTCGCAGCTTGAATGATTTGTTCTAAATATTCGATCTGTAAATATCGTTCAAATGAAATTTTCATATCATTTTGTCCACGAAGCAGATCATATAGATCAATAATCTTAGAACATTTTCTTTCAAGTGCGGCAATCTGATGACTGACTTTTTCAATATTCCCTGCTAATTGTATAGCATCTAAATGATATTGCTTTGTTTTGTGCAATTCATCACTTGCCTTCATGGAACGTTGTCGAAGTTCTTCTAATTGTTTTTCTAATTGTACTTCATCTTTTATGGTCTTTCCTGCAAAATCAGCAGCACCATCTTTTAATTGTTCTTGAAGAGCATATTTTTGTTTCATGTAATCTGTCAATTGTATTTCAAGTTGTTCTAATACATCTGGTTGTAAACGTGCTGCTTGATAGTCACTTCCCTTTTCAAATCCAGCTGCTAAGACTGCTTCCTTAAATCGATTTTGTGCTACTTCCAAAGCATCTTGTGCTTCTATTTTACTTTGTTCGGCACTTTGAATAGAAGCCTCCAACGATACTACTCGGCGATGCATCAAATCCACTTGTTGCTGTGCCTGTTCAAAACGATCCTTTAGCTGAGTTCGTTGGACAGTAGTGGTTTGGATCTTTGTATGAAGCACTTGAATCGATGAAATGGTTTCAGGTATTTCTTTTTGAATACGATTCCATTTTGCCTGTGCCGCATAGTAGTTTTCCAAGTGAGCATTCTTATCTTGTTCCAATTTTTGTTGCTTTTGAGCTTGTAATTCTAATTGCGCATCTATTTGTTGTTTTTGAGTTTGTACTTGATCAAGTTCTTTCTTTTTTTGCTTGAGTTGTTGAATTTCTGATTGGAGTCGTTGATATTGCGTCAATAATTGTTGCCCGTCTTTTATTTCTACTCCTAAAAGGGCTAACTTTTCTTCGAATTGACGAAGCAGCTGTGCACTGGCTTGGACCTTACCATGCAACTCAAAATACTGATTAGTTGCTTGTTCTGCCTGTGATCTCAATTTAGAAAGTCGTTGTTCGTTAACCTCACTTTCGCTATGGACTGCTTGGATAGGATGGTGTTCGATGCTTCCACATACAGGGCAAGGTTGTCCATCCACCAGTTGTGCCGCTAAGAGAGTTGCCTGATTGCTTAGCCATTTTCCTTCCTCAATTTTGTACTGTGCAGTGTACTGATGATAAATACGTTCTTTCTCTACTTCCAAATCTTGAAGCTGTTTTAATGCCGTTGATTGTTGTTGCCAGCTTTGCCACGCCGACGTTTTTTCCTTTAATAGTGAAAGTTGTTCATTTTTTTCATCAAATTGAACTAATTGTTGGGTTAAACTCGCTACTGTGCAGACTTGTTGAGACTGTACTTGACTTAAATTTCCCACTTCTCTTTTTAATAATTCTATGGATTTATTGTCTTGGTCAATAATTTGTTGCTGTTGCTTTGATAAATTTTCTGCTTTTGCTAATTCGCTAAACGTTTCTTCAAGTTTTTTAAATGACGCCAATTCAATCGTCAGTTCATCGATTTTTGGTTGATTGATCTTTTCATTTTCAAAAAGGTGGATGGCTTGTTCCAAGGCTGTCTTGGCAGTCTGATAGGATTCTTGTAAATGATTGAATGCCTGCTCCTTTTCTTTTTTCAAACGAACATTCTCATAATAGTGTTCTTCTAAAGGAATGATATGACTGGCTTTTTTCGCAGCATCTATCTTCTGTTTCATTTCTTCATAACTTTTAGATTGTTGCTCTAGCAATCCCAATTGCTCTTCTTTATCTTGATACGCACGCAAACGTTTATTGAATTCTTTTGTTTCCACAACTAATTTTTGTTGTTCTTCTGTTTGAAATACGATTGCCTGATATACCTTTTCTTTCTGCAGCAGCTCATTTGAGTAGAATTCGATCTCTTCTTTTAAGGCATCTACCAATTGGTAGATATTCAAATGTTCTGAAGATAAAACTTGTTGTAATGATGATTGACGTTTGGGTAATGCCGTTTTTATATGTTCAATATGTAAATGTTGAATAGACTTTGCACTTGTTAATGCTTTTTCAGCCTCATCCTTTTTTTCTTTTAAGCGATCTGCTAAATGACGATAAGAATTCGTTTTAAATATTTTGCGAAGAATCGCTTCCTTATTTTCCGTTTCAGATGTCAATAACTTACGGAATTCACCTTGAGGCAACATCACGATTTGTTTAAATTGATCTTTTGATAAGCCGATAATTTCCTCCATTTTTTGATTGATTTCGGTTACTTTTTGTGATTCAACAACAGGTCTTTCTCCTTCAGAAAGAATTTCAACAAACTCTAATTTATCTCCTGTTGCACTTTTATTGCCCTTTTTCTTATGAGCAAGCTGACGCAAAATTCGATATGTTCTCCCCTTCATTGAAAAAATTAATTCAGCAGAAGTATGTGTATCTTCATTTGCAAAATCACTACGAACTTCTTTCATATCAGCACGGTCTTCACCACTTGCGGAACCATATAAAGCAAAACAAATACCATCAAAAATAGTTGTTTTGCCTGCCCCAGTTGATCCGGATATCACAAATAACTTATGTTCTCCTAATTCTCTAAAATCAATTGTTTCAGTATCCTTATATGGTCCAAAAGCAGTAAGTTTCAGCATTAACGGTTTCATACATTTTTCACCTCCACTTCACGTTGTAATAATAATTCCTCTTGCAACACTTCTCGGAAAAGCTCAATAGTCTCGTCATCTGCATCTTTTCCTAAAATTTCTCGATAAAATGATGTAAACAATGTCATGTCATCCATTTTTTGGCGTGATACAATCTCATGTTGTACATCACTAAAATCTTTTAAAATGACACGTTCAACATGCATCGCGTTTGGATAGACAGAACGGATTTTTTCCATAGGTGAAATAATGGGGGTATCATCTAATAGTTTTACAAAAACATAATCTTCGCTTTTTGGCGACTTTAAAATTTCTTCCATAGTATTCTCAACTGTTTTAAGATCTCGTTTTGGCATTAATTCTTTTTTGGTAACACGAATGGAGCCATCAGCAGATAAGTCGACCATTAAATACCCTTTTTTATGTGTTTCCTCTGAAATAGAATATTTTAATGGCGATCCCGAATAACGGATTTTTTCAGAATCTACAAAATGAGCTTGATGTAAATGACCAAGTGCTGTGTAATGGAATGGTTCAAATAACTTGGCATCAATACATTCTGAACCCCCAATTGATAATGGGCGCTCTGCATCGGTAGCATTCTCTTCATCGGCTCCATCTTTCGTCACAAAAGCATGTCCAACTAATACATGTCTGGCACTTGAATCCAGTGAATCAACCACATTTGCTATAATTTTTGCCATTGCATCTTGTTGAGTTTTAATCGTATCATCAGCATATAAATAGCGTACATGAGAGGGATCCGTATAAGGAATTAAGTGAAAGTGAACTTCACCAAATTCATCATGTAACACAACAGGTTTTAAATTCTTTGATAAATTCCCCATAATATGGAGACCTTTTGCCCCCATAAAACGTGAGCCAAAGTGAATACGTCCTGGACTATCATGATTGCCTGATATAGCGACGACTGGAATATCTCGTTTGATGGCGATTTCCGAAAAGATATCATCTAATAACGCCACCGCTTCTGTAGCTGGAACTGATCGATCATATAGGTCACCTGCTATAACGACTACATCAGGCCTTTCTTCATCAATATCTTGCAAAAATTGCTGTAAAATAAACGCTTGGTCTTCTATCATGGAAATACCTTGTACCAATTTTCCCAAATGCCAATCTGCTGTGTGAAAAATCTTCATATGATCACTCCAATCTTTAAAACTATTAGCTCTATTATAGGATATTATCGACTTTTTCAGCTAGTAATGTGACAAACGAAAGATGATGACGGTTCTTACATTAAACAAAGTAAAGTGATTACATATATTCTATCATAATCCGTAAAACAGAACAAACGTTCTTTATTATATCAATTTAAAAATCTTATGGATATTTAGCCAAAATCTAAAAAACTCGCTATGAAAATTCATAACGAGTCGTTAAAATCATATATCTATCTTCCATTCTATCAGAACATTGCGTTCGTCTATGCTAGCACTCTTCTCTATGCGTGAAGTTTTTTATCCTTTGCACCCTTTGACCAATCTAATTCATCTAAGAAATGCAATACATCTTCATATACTTTATCTCGTTCTTTCCCCAAAGTAATGATATGACCAGAGTTTTGATACCAGATAATTTCTTTATCTTCTGTTTCAACTGTATCATAAATATAGGGAGCGCTTTCTTGGTATAAAGAATCATCCAATTTACCTTGTAACACTAGTGTTGGTGCATGAATCTCTTCAATTTCTTCAGAAGTATGCTGAATCATTTTTTGGATTTCATCAATAGCTCCTCGTGGGAGTTTTTCTAATGTCTTTAGTTCTTTTTCGATTTGCTCTTCATCTTTTCCTTCAATTTGCTTGTATACTCTTGCGTAATTGTATAAACGTTCAAACAAACCCTCTTTTGTTCTTCGTTTAATTGGTGCACACATTGAAACAACACCTTTTACCGGAAACTCAGCACCCACTTTTAATGTAAATACACCGCCTAGAGAAATACCAACAACAGCAACTTCTTCATATCCTAATTCTTTTAAATGATGATACCCTCTCGTTACATCTTCCCACCAATATTTTGCACCATATTTTAAGATTTCTTCTGCGCTTACACCATGCCCTCGATACATTGGCGCATGGCATGTATAACCCTGTTTATTTAAATACTGGCCTAGTTTCTTCACATCTTTTGTGCTTCCCGTAAAACCATGCAGTAATAAGACAGCCCGATGATCTCCTTCAAATGTAAATGGTTGCGGTGCTAATAGCTTCATCTTTTCTTGAACTCCTTTTTATTTTGAGTGCCTATATGATAATTTTCCTTTTCCACTAAAAATATTATTGTCAATTAAAAAGTTTATCATTCCGCATTTTTTTCTCGTAGGCGCTCAATTTTTGTTCACATTTTATATTACATACAGACTAACACCTTTTACTCATAATGTACACTATATTATTTCATAAATTATTATGCATTTTAGTTATAATTATAATGTTTTAAATGTCGTTTCCGATGATTTAAAATTTTTAGTCATAAAAAAATAATCTATAACAGTTTATTCTGTTATATAATAGAGGTACGTTAAAAAATAGGGGGATTATGATGAAAGTTTCTACAACAAGATTGGAAAAAGAAGATGCAAAAATCATTTATCAAGAAACAGCAGGTTTAGCCATCATTACAATACATCGTCCGCAAGCTAAAAATGCACTAACGGCGATTATGTGGGATGAACTACGAAAACTAGCATTGAAGGCGTTAGAAAATTCTAAAAATAAAGTTTTACTCTTAAGAGGATATGGTCAACAGTTCACTGCTGGTTCAGATATTAAAGAATTCAATTCCATTTCATTGGAAAAATCAGAAGAAGCATTCGTTCATATGGAAAAAACGATTTCCACCATCGAACATTTACCACTACCAACTATTGCAGTCATTAATGGTCCTGCGATGGGAGCTGGTCTTGAATTGGCTCTTGCATGTGACATTCGCATTGGTTCAGAGAAAGCCAAGCTTGGTATCCCTGTTGGAAAATTAGGTATTACGTTAAACAATAAATTTGCAGCACGTTTAGTGAACCTTATAGGTCCAAGTATGACAAAAGATTTAGTATATACAGGAAAGTTTTTGAAAACGGAAGAAGCCTATCGAGTTGGAATGTTGAATTATGTCACACAAGAAAAGGATTTAGATCGTTATGCCATAAGACTTGGAAAATTAGTGGCTTCGATGTCACCAGCTTCTGTATTAGCTGTGAAGCAATCTGTTCAAGAATGTATCGATTCCGCACCCGTACTTTGGAAAAGTTCTACTCCATTTGTCGACGCAAAGGATTTTCCAGAAGGTGTTCGCGCTTTCGTTGAAAAAAGACCACCTCAATTTACGCGAATATCATAAATAATCCTTATCTAAATTGTTTTTCTATCTTGCTAAAAAGTTATTAGCTAATATTCATGCAAGTCTATAGAATTTGGAAAAACAAAGGCTTTAATGTAAAAAGAATGGCTTCTCTTTTAAGAAGGACAAAAATTAAATGTGGTTCAATCGCACACAAAAAGCATGCTGTGATTCGTATATGAATTATTCATGCTTTTTGTATGTCTTAAAACCTATAAAAAACTAAAAATTGCTATATTAAAAATATTAGCGCTGATATAATACAATATAGGGGGAGAAAATGGAATTAAACTCAAAGGCTGAAAATAACGCTAAAAATCGTAATGTGCAAACGCTCATTTTATATCTACTTTTCTTTTACTTTATTTGGGCTTTGAAAGAGTTGTGGTTCATTGATTACTTTCATTTATTTGGAGAAACAGCTTATACTTTGCTGGAAGCAACAGCAAAAATCTTAGTTTGGATCGTTCCTATTTGGCTTTATGTAAAATACGATCTAAAAATAAAGCCAATTGATTATTTTAATATGAACGTTCATGTGAAAAAAGGATTATTTTGGGGTATCATTCTTTCTACACTTATTGGTTTGCGTTTTGCCATTGAAGTCTATCTCATTAATAAAGAAACATTTCATTTTTTACTGCCATTAGACAGCTATCTTGATGGGTTTCTAATTGTAGGTATTACAGAAGAAATGGTTTTTAGGGGGTTTATCCTGAAAGAAATTAACAGCAGGATATCTTTTTGGAAGGCAAACGGAATTACATCATTATTATTTTTGCTTATACACTACCCGATTTGGATTCATAATAGGGAATTTTTTCATTTTGGCACACATATCTATATTTTTCTACTTAGTTTAGTTTTTGGATTTATTTATAAAAAGACAGGCTCAATATGGTCGGTTGTTCTCCTGCACTCATTTTACGATTTATTTGTTACGATTATTTGATACATATCACAAACCGTCAAGATAGAAGCTTGAAGCAACAAAGTGCTTATCATCAACCAGGATTGACTAGAGATGTTATAGTTTTCAATCGATCTAAACTGTCTTTTTTACTTTTTCAATAGTGGATTTTGAACTTCCCACATTGTGAGTGGCTTAAGCTTCATGCCTATATGATATTAATTCTTCAAGGTGAATAGATCAGGAAGAAATATCCTTCTGTATCAAAGAAAAATGACACAGGGGGCATTCTTGGCCTATCAGTCCCTGGTTTTTTAATCCTACTGAATGGACACTAAATTTATATCGATGCTCTGTAATTCCAGTTCAAATTCTTGATCAAAAGCATTCCGTATATTTTCTTGTAATTCTCTAATGGGCAGTTGTTGATCCAACTGTATGGGTCCTTGTAAAATAAGGCTAACCGAAACTTTTGGTGCCGGTAATAGTACAAATTGTACTTTCGTTACCTTCTCAACCATTTTTTCTTTTTCACAAGTCTTTTGAATCATTTGGCTAAAGTATTGTTTATCAATATGACCAGTAGCCTGATGGAAATCAGGTTGAACAATAGTTGTTTCACCGATCTTTTCTTTTTTGGTTGAGAAAATTTCCATTCCTCTTTGTATGAATCGTTTGAAAAAATTTTGCTCAACTTCTATAACAGGAATAGGCATTATATGCTTGCCTTCTGTTTTACGAATAAATTTTGCTAATTTCAGTTCACTAGAAGATTTTAAATCTTCAATATGATAGTAATATTGAATTTCTCCGATCTCTAATCTTCGTGCAATTTTATCTGTCATTCGATCAGATGTGCCTATTATCAATAATTTGTCGATTTGCTGCGCTTTAATGGCATTTTGCACTTCTTTTGCGTGATCCTCATCTGAAAAAATGGCCCTTTTCACTGCTTTGTAGGCACTTTTTTCAAATTTTGCAGACATACCAGCAATTTTCTTACCATTGACAATAAAAAGACCATCATCAATAATGCCAGCGATATCATGATCATGTGCAAAAGACAATGCAAAAGTACTTTTACCAGTTCCACTTGGCCCACTCAATGAATATATTTTCAATTGTATATCACCTATTCATCTTTATTTTAAACGTAAAATCAGCTGAGTGATTAAGTTAACACTTTCCAATAAAGTGAAGCTTCCATCAGTGGGGGTTTTCTTCATCCCCCACTAATGGTTAGCTGAACCAATCGGACTTTTACGGGCAGTTGTTCCCACACCTGTCTTTCTCGTTTTTCTCTAAACCTTGAGGTGGGGGGTCTTACTGCCCGTTAAAGCGGGATCAATAATCATTCATTTGATGTAAACTCGATTGTTCATTATGTTACTTCTTTGTTCAAATGGATAATCTGCTTTTCTCATTATACTATTCATTTGATATAGAAAAAAAGTTAAAACACAAACGCCTGTAAAAAGAAAAAAGCCAAGGCACTTGTTTGCACCTCGGCTAATAACATACTATTTTACACTTTAAATTGATGTGCTAATTCTTGCAATTCAACAGATTTTTTACTTATTTCCTGAATAACCCCTGTTATTTCTTGTAATGTCGCATTTTGTTCTTCTACTGAACCAGAAATAGTATTTGTCGATTCAGCAGATTGGACGGCTTGTTTTGCAATCTCTTCAACTGAAGCTGTAACTTCCTCAGTTGCTGCTGATAGCTGTTCAGAAGTGGACGTTACTTCCTCTAAGCTATTTGTCATTTGATTAACTGAACTAGAAATATGACCAAAAGCTTCCGTCGCATTTGTAATAACATACACACCATCTTGAACATTCGTTAAATTACTTGTTACGGATTTCGCTACAATTTCTGTATCATTTTGAATTGTACTTATTAATGAGACAATTTGCTCTGCAGAATTTTTGGATTCCTCTGCTAATTTCCGAACTTCGTCAGCCACAACCGCAAATCCTTTTCCATGCTCTCCTGCTCTTGCAGCCTCTATAGCAGCGTTTAAAGCCAGTAAATTCGTTTGATCTGAAATCTCTGTAATCGCTTTTGTCATATTCTGTATTTCAGCTGATTGATTTTTTAGACGTGTGATTAATTCATTTGTTTGATCCGTTGTTTTAGATATTAACAAAACTTGTTCTTTGGCAACATTCAATATTTTCCTACCATTTTCTGCAAGTTCTGATGCTTGTTTTGCTTTATCAAATAGCGATTGAGAATTTTCTGCGATTGATTGGACACCTGCTGCTGTCTCATTCATAGCTTGTGCTGCATCTTTTGCGATAACAGCCGAGTCATTTGCGCCTCTCGAAGTGACTTCGACACTATTTGATACTGCATCAGCTGCACTAGAAATCTCCTCAGTTGAAGCCGCAAGTTCTTCCATTTCTGCAGATAACTGACGTGAACTTTCTCCTATATTGATAATAATCGTTTGTAAATTTTTCTTCATTTCATTAAAAGATGACGCCAATGTTGCAATTTCATCTTTTGACTTCACAACAATATCATCTTGCGTTAAATCTCCAGATGCAATTTGTTTCGCACCTTCTACGACCTTTAATAGAGGCTTCACAATGATCCGTCTTACTCGATTCATAAAAAGAAGAGCTGTAATCATACCGCAAATGGCAATGATAATCGAAGCAATTTTTGCTATAAAAGCACTATGATTGACGTTGGCCTTTGCTGCAGCCAGTTCCTTTTGCTGATATTTTTCAATAGCAGTGATATTCGTCATTAAACTTTGGTGAGCGGACTCCGCATTATTCAATTCTAAAGCTACGCTATCGTCTTTTCCCGCTTTTTTATACTCGATGATTTTATCTATGACTTGATTGTAGGTAGCTATTGTCTCACTCATACTCTTTGTATAATCCTTGACAATTTTGGAGTCAGCACTTTTCTGAAGCTCATCAATCAATTTTGTTGTTTTTTCTTGATATCCAGTTAATTTTTGAGAATTGGATGCATTATTATCAATAATAAAACCTCTTAAATATAATCCTTCACTGGAAATATTCGACTTAATTTCATTAACCTTTTTTAAATTAGTTACATTGTCATTGATAACGCGACCAAATGAGTCGACTACGCTATCCATTCGATTGCCATTTAACCCCATGAGAATCATTATGTAAACAAACAAAATAATAAAGCCTAAGCTTATTTTCCTTTGAACAGACAATCTATGTCATCTCCCACCACAATGAATTTTATGCTATATAAATAAATACAATTTTATACCAGCATGATTATCGAGTCAATAGTAATGGAACTTTCTTACTAATTATCCCGTATATTAAATATTAAAGTAAATAATTAATTGGACAGAAATACCTTATTCTATAAACATTTATAAAAAAAAGAAAGGTACAGAATGCTGTTAAATCAACAATCCGTACCTTTTGTACCGTACACATTCTTCTTCTAAAAGAAGACAATTTTTTGCATCAAATCTTAAATTTCTTAACAGCATCACTTTGTTCAATCGCCTTATTGGTTAAGTCGTTTGAAACAGATGTGATTTCTTCTATTGTTTCTGCCACTTGCTTCACATTGTCGCTTACTGATTCTATTTTTTTAGTTGAATTTTCAGAAGATGTTGCAATTTCACTTACTGAAGCCGCAACCTGCTCTGCTGCAGCAGAAATTTCTTCCGTTATAGCAGATACATCTTCAATTTCTGATTTCATATGATCTACAGCTTGTACAATCGTTTCAAATGAAGTCCCTGCTTTTTGAATTAAATGGACACCATCTTCAACTGTGTCTAGATTGTCTAAAATCGCTTTTTCGACATCTTTTGTGTTCTGCTGTATTTCTACTGTTAGACGTTCGATTTGACTAGCTGATCGGTTAGATTCTTCTGCTAATTTCCGAACTTCATCTGCCACCACAGCAAATCCTTTTCCATGTTCTCCTGCTCTTGCAGCCTCAATAGCTGCGTTTAATGCAAGTAAATTTGTTTGTTCTGTAATATCCGTAATCACTTTAAGTGTATTTCCAATTTCCACTGATTGTTTATTTAATGATTGGATTAAATCTGTTGTATCCTTTGTTGATGAATGGATAAGCACCATTTGTTTTTCAGCATTAGAAATTTCTTTTTGTCCGCTATTAGCAATATCAGATGTTTCACTTGCAGAGGTATGTAGATTTTGTGCGGATTCCGCAATTTTTTGGACACCTGCTGCTGTTTCATCCATCGCAACTGCACTTTCTTTTGCAGCATATGTGGTTGATTGGGCTGTTTTTGATGTAACTTCAAGATTTTGTGATACTTCATTTGATGATGCAGAAACTTCTTGTGTAGAGGCCAACAATTCTTCCGCAGAAGAACTCAAGTGCTCTGAACTAACCGATAAAGAGCTTAGTAAGTCTTTTAAAGAGTGCTTCATTAGATTAAATGATTTGGATAGTTGTCCAATTTCATCTTTCGAACGTACTTCAACATCCGGTTCCGTTAAATTTCCCTCAGCGATTACATTTACTGATTTATTTAACTTTACAATTGGTTTCGCAACTACTCGATGCATATAATAAGCCATCAAATAGCTAAAAATAACAATAGCAATTACAATGATAATCCCAAGAATCAACGCATTTTTGGCTATGCTTTCAGATTTGGTTTCCGCCTGTGAAAATAATACCTTTATATATTTTGATAAATCTTGAGTAGCATTTAACGTTTCTAAGTATGCTGCTTTCCCATTCGTATTTGTCTGTTCAATGGCTTCTTTGTGTTTACCACTCTTTTGCAGATCAAGTACTTGATCCGAAAATTTATCATAATTGTTCACTTCAGTAGATACTTTCGTTAATAATTGTTTCGATTTTTGACGCTGTAAATTTCCTTCTAAATTCTCTATTTCCTGATTCAATTGTTTTCTAGTATCCATTAATGTTTGTAAATCTTCTTCATTTCCTAAAAGATATGATCTAATTAATTGAGCTTTTTTAGCAGTTAAACTTTCAATTTTGGCTGTTGCACTAATTTGAGGTAAGCCCGAATTTATAGTTGAGCTATATTGTTGGTTCATCTTGTTTAGCTGACCTAATATAATTAAAAATGCAGCAATAATGATCAAAATGATAATAGAAAAACTACCCAAAATCTTTTTACTAATAGACATAATGTTCCCCCATTTGACAATTTTCTTAGTTCCTATCTCTTAGTTCTTACATACCATATTATATAGGAAATATACGAACATGAATAGTCTTGTAGTAAATAAATAGATCATCAATCGGCAGTTCTATACACAAAAAATACACGATAGGAAAGTTCTTTATGAATAAAATTTTATTAGTCTTTCAGATACGTTGATTATCAAATTATATCCATAAAATTAGGTATTCGTTGATTTCCGCTACGCTGCGGGGTCTCATCTATTCGCTTTTCCTGTGGGACATTGAATGGACTTTCTGAATCCACACCGCACGAAGAAAATGCAGGGTTTTTCAAAAATTATGCCAAACAGACACCCCTTTTTTTTTTCAAATCAACACGCGTGATAGCAAAGTTCTTTATGAAAAAAATCTTATTTAGTTTTTATACACTATTCAATTAAAGAGCAACTTCATAGACAGAAACTAGTTTTTCTGAAGCAATCAAAGCTTACAGCCAGTTGATTCCATACCTACTACTCAAATCTTGAGGTGATGTCTGACTATTCAATACTGTGAGACAAACGAACAGTCCAAAATCTCCACTTCATGCTTCATTTTTTTGATGGTCCTTCAATTGTCGAAGAATTCGTTTTCTATATGCCACAAGTTGCCATATTGTTAACAAAATCACGATCCACAAAAAAGGTTCCTTTACACTGAAACCAACAGAAGACTTACCTCCTGCTAACGGCAAGATAAACATTAATACGATCAAATAAGCCATCACCACCACTTCGACATAAAAATGCATCATTCTATCTTTGATCGCTGGCGTATATACACTAAACAATAATAATCCGAACCCTACTATCATCCAAGCGATATTCGGAAAGACTTTCCATATCGTCCATTGCTGATAGAAGTCAAAACACATTAGTAATGTGGCACCCAATAACCCACTCAATAATTTAAAAATATTCAATTCTTACATTCCTTTCGATTCAGCATAGCTTAAGTATAATAAAGTGCAACTTCATCCCATGTAGCCTTTTCTTTATCCTCTACCGGGGTTAGTTAAAACATTTGATCTTTTACAAGCAGTTATCACATTACCTATCTTTTACCTGTTACTTGAGTCTTGCTATCTGATACACGATAGAAGGGGTATTTATCCATTCTTGTTTATACAACAAAAACCGACAAGTCCTATTTTATACGCCTCTCTTATTCCCCCATATATATGTATGTAATTGAGGAAGTACCTTCACGTTTGTCACATCATCATCCGAGAGAACTTTTTCGATTAACCATTCATACTTTTGTAAAAGTTTATGGACTAACTTTAAATGATCAGTTGTAGTAATATCAGCATTTCCAACTTGAAAATAGAAAGAAACATCTGGATAACGATGATGAACCTGTTTACCAAATTCATAGTCCTCATTATTGAAAATAACAACTTTCAGTGAAACTTGGTGATCATTCTTTCCCCTTTTCAATTTTGCGAATATTTCATCAAGAACCGCGAAGTTTGTTTTCATCCCTGAACTTGGGGGCTTAGGAGAAATAGTTAGTGCATCTATTTCATAAAACCATTCCTGCCACTTGCTTCCTTGGGTTTCTACACCGATCTGTATATTTTTTTCTTTTAATAAAGATATCAAATCACTGAGGTTTTTCAATAAAGCAGGGTTTCCTCCTGAAATGGTTACAAACGAAAAACCATCTCCTCCAATATGCTTTAGCTCATCCCATATTTCTTCAGCTGACATTTGCACAATTTGCTCTTTCCCAGTACCATCCCACGTAAAAGCAGAATCGCACCAGGAGCAGGAATAATCGCAACCTGCTGTACGAACAAACATTGTCTTTTGACCAATAACCATTCCTTCACCTTGAATGGTGGGACCAAAGATCTCCATCACGGGAATTTTACTCAATTTCCATCCACTCCCGTCTAGCTTCAGCATAGCTCGTCGGTGTTTCGAACAAACGTACAAATTCAACACGTGCATCATTACTTAAATTTTTCTTATGCAAAGCTTCTGCCATTTTTTCGTAAATCCAAACTACGATATTCTCTGCTGTTGTATTCATTAGAGGAAGTGTCTTGTTTAAATAGCGATGATCCAAATGAATTTCTATTTTTTCTTTCCAGATATTCTTTATATCATTAAAGTCGATCGTTAAACCTCGATCATCTGTGAATCCGCTGATACCAAATACAACTTTATACGTATGACCATGCAGATTTTTACACTTTCCTTCATAGCAGTGTAGATGATGAGCGGCATCAAAAGTAAATTCTTTGCTAACGAGCACTCGTTTCGAATGATATTTCAATTGCTTTCGATCAATATCTTCATCTATCTTTTGTAACTGATCGATAATTTCAAAGTCATACATATTTCAAAACTCCTTATAAAGTGAAACTTCATCAGTGGGGTTTTCTTCAGCCCCCACTGAGATAAAAGAACTCAGGTTAAAAGCGCCACGTCCTATGGCAACACCTGAGGGGCCAACATCTTGTTGACCCGAACCAATCGGACTTTTACGGGCAGTTGATCTCCCATCTATCTTTCTCTCTATATCTTGAGATGGGGTCTTACTGCCCGTTAATGCGGGATAAAAAAACAGCACCTTAAGAAAAGTACTGTTTTCTTAGTTTTTTTAAGAGGGTAGCTAGAACCTCTGTAGCGTATGCAATTTTCCCCGCATGAACATGCAGTGAGACCTCCACCAGTTCAAAAAACAAGCACTAAGTAGGGAATACTGTGCGGATAAGTTCAATGGGTTTAATTATAGTATTCATTTTATCTTTCTATAATCAGTAAATCAAGGTTGTACGTATATCTTTTAGCATCCAACGTTTCACATCCGTTGAATAAATGCTATAAAATTCGACAAGATTAGTGCTAAGTATAAAGATAGATGAATTTTTAGGGGGCTTCTCATGAATATTGCAGATCGACTCGTGATTATTGGATTCACTATAATAGCAATCGTTATGATCACTATTGTTATTTTTCTAGTATATATGATGGTATTTGATCGAAATCAAAAACGTCATGCCGTTTTAAGAAACTATCCAGCCCTTGGCAGAATCCGATACTTTTTTGAAAAAATTGGTCCTGAAATGCGTCAATATTGGTTTAACACAGATCTTGAAGGCAAACCATTTTCACGATTGGACTACGAGCATATTGTAAAAGGAGCAAAATATATGAGAGAAGTTGCTGCCTTTGGCTCAAAACGTGATTTTGAAACAGGAGGTTTTTATGTTCGTAATGATATGTTTCCTAAGTTAACGGAAGAATTAAAATTGGATCAATACGTAAAAGTCAAAACAAAACGATATATTTTATTGAAAGATCCACTATTTTCACAGCGAGAAGAAAAATGGGAGGACGAGGAGTCATCTGCCTATTTATTACATGATGATGATGCCATTGTCATCGGTCCTAAAACCAAACATCCATTTGTCGTAAAAAGCCTTATTGGAATGTCAGCGATGAGTTATGGTTCATTAGGAAATCAAGCGATTACAACATTATCGGAAGGATTAGCTTTAGCGAAAGGAACATGGATGAACACAGGTGAAGGTGGTCTTTCTCCCTATCATTTAAAAGGTGGGGTTGATATCATTATGCAAATTGGGCCTGGATTATTCGGTATTCGAGATCAAAATGGAGAAATAGATTGGGATGAGCTAAAAAAGAAAAGTGAAATCCCAGAGATCAAAGCCTTTGAACTCAAGCTCGCTCAAGGTGCCAAAGCACGAGGTGGACATATTGATGCTGAAAAGGTGACACCTGAAGTGGCAAAGATCCGAAGAGTAGAGCCCTATCATTCAGTAGATAGTCCAAATCGGTTCCATCAGTTTAATAATATAAAAACGATGTGTGACTTTATCGAAAAAATTAGAAATCATACTGGTAAACCAGTTGGGATGAAAATTGTTGTGGGTGGAAATGACAGTATTGAAGAATTAGCAAAATATATGAAAGAATCTGGAAAAGGACCGGACTTTATAACCGTTGATGGCGGCGAAGGTGGTACCGGAGCCTCCTACCAAGAACTAATTGACAGTGTTGGTCTACCAATTAAATCGGCATTGCCAATTGTTGTGGCAACATTAACAAAATATGGGGTTCGACATCGAGTTAAAATTATCGCTTCCGGCAAAATGTTTACACCCGATCGAATTGCTATTGCTCTCGCAATGGGAGCAGATTTAGTCAATATCGCTAGAGGATTTATGATTACAATAGGCTGTATTCAAGCAATGAAATGCAATTCCAACGCCTGCCCAGTTGGAGTTGCCACTACCGATCCTGATTTACAAAAGGCATTGGTCATTGATGAAAAAAAATACAGGGTAGTAAATTACCTTATTACTCTTCGAAAGGGACTATTTCGTATTGGTGCAGCTGCCGGCATCGATTCTCCTGTTCATTTTAAGCCCGAACATATTATGTATAAAGATGATAAAGGTGTTGTCACCTCTTTAGAAACGATCCTTCAAAAAATTAAACAACAAATAATAAAGTAAAACCTCGTATCGAGAGAGCTGTCCGAAATGCAATTTATCATCCATTGATGCCACTGAAAAAGTCGATTTGCTTTCAAAGATAGGAGAAAAATCACCTTTTGACTCATCATCAAAGAAAAATTAGTTTCTTATCAATGAAAAGATAGTTTTCAGTGGTCTCAAATGGTTCGTACAAATCCTAAATTTTTTTACAAAGACATGCAATCCACAGCAAGATTCTAATGATAGTGAACTAGCAAAGAAAATCGTTGCCTTGCCATCCATTATTGCCACATCAGCAATAATTCATCCTATCTTTCTCTCATCAACACGCCGAGATTCATATTTTTTTGACAATCATAGAGATTAATGATACGATAACCATTGATTTTTTATAAATCCTATCAGAATACTCGGAGGTTACTATGAGAAAATATTTTTCGCTTATGTCACTGCTAATTGCTTTAACTTTAGTTCTTGTAGCATGTGGCTCAAACAACAACAAAGATGAAAAGGGATCTTCAACGTCTAAAACAACAGACTTGTACGATACGATTAAAAAAGAAGGCGTTTTAAAAATTGGAACAGAAGGCACTTACCCACCCTTCACATTCCATGATAAATCAAACAAGCTTACTGGCTTCGATGTTGATATTGCAACAGAAGTAGCAAAACGTTTAGGTGTAAAGGCTGAATTTAAAGAAACACAATGGGACGCCATGTTTGCCGGACTTGATGCAAAACGATTCGATATGATTGCAAACCAAGTAGGTATTCAACCAGATCGTCAAAAAAAATACGATTTTTCTGATCCATATATCGAATCAGGTGCAGTGTTAATCGTCAATAAAGATAATAATGAAATTAAATCTTTTGAAGATATAAAAGGTAAAAAGTCTGCTCAATCATTAACAAGTAATTATGGTCAAATGGCTAAAAAATATGGAGCACAATTAGTAGGTGTGGAAGGATTTACGCAAGCAATATCTCTTATTGGTTCTAAACGTGTAGATGCAACTATCAATGATAAATTGTCATTCTTGGATTATCAAAAATCACACCCAAATGCACCAATCAAAACCGTAGATGCTGAATCCGATTTATCACAAAGTGGTCTAATGTTCAGAAAAGGTAGCGACAAGTTAGTGGAAGCAGTCAATAAAGCATTAAAAGATATAAAATCAGACGGAACATACGCAAAAATCTCTGATAAATGGTTCGGTGAAGATGTTTCTCCTAAATAGTATTTTTCAAGATCCTGAGCGATTCGATCAATTAGTATCGATCGCTCAGTCTTCTCTTTTACCAATGGTAAAAGGAGCCATTAAATATACGATTCCACTAACGATTATCACTTTTGTTCTTGGACTAATTCTTGCTATTTTGACAGCGTTAGCCCGGATTTCATCAAGTAAAATTTTGAATACAATTGCACGTATCTATGTTTCCATTATTCGTGGAACACCTTTACTTGTTCAATTGTTTATTATCTTTTATGGATTACCTAATTTAGGTTTCACGATAGATCCATTTCCATCTGCGATTATTGGTTTCTCACTAAATGTAGGCGCTTATGCCTCTGAAATTATTAGAGCCGCCATTTTATCCATTCCTAAAGGGCAATGGGAAGCTGGCTATTCTATCGGAATGAATCGTACACAAACACTTAAGCGCATCATTTTCCCTCAGGCTGTTCGTGTATCCATTCCGCCATTATCAAATACTTTTATTAGTCTTGTAAAAGATACGTCACTGGCATCGCTTGTCCTTGTATCTGAAATGTTCCGAAAAGCACAAGAAATAGCTTCGACAAACTATGAATTCCTATTACTCTACTCTGAAGTAGCTATTTTATATTGGATAATTTGTACTGTTCTTTCTATTATTCAAGGACGAATTGAATCCCGGCTAGATCGATATGTATCAAAATAATAATAGAAGAACAAAAGGAGTATTAGATATGATCAGCATCAAAAATCTTCATAAATCATTTGGTGACTTAGAAGTTCTTAAAGGAATTGACTTAGAGGTAGAACTTGGTAAAGTGATCGTCATCATTGGTCCTTCCGGTTCTGGCAAAACAACTTTGCTTAGATGCTTAAATCTACTTGAAATTCCTTCATCCGGAGCAATCGAAATAGATGATCATCTAATGAATTTTAATGGAAAAGAAATTCCTCAAAAAAAGATCGTTTCATTTCGCAGTTTAACAGGAATGGTTTTTCAAAATTATAATCTATTTCCTCATAAAACTGCCCTTGAAAATGTAATGGAAGGACCTGTTATCGTTAAAGGAATTCCAAAGAAGCAAGCTAAAGAAAAGGCAATCCAATTACTCAATAAAGTAGGACTTGCTGATAAAATAGACGATTATCCTTTTCAATTGTCTGGTGGTCAACAGCAACGTGTAGGTATCGCACGAGCAATGGGAATCGAACCAAAAGTGATGCTCTTTGACGAACCTACATCTGCATTAGATCCTGAACTTGTAGGGGATGTATTGCAAGTCATGAAAGATTTGGCTGAAGAAGGCATGACGATGGTTGTAGTCACTCATGAAATGCGGTTCGCCAAAGAAGTGGCAGATGAGATAGTCTTTATCGATCATGGTGAAATTGTTGAAAAAGGAACACCAAATGAGATATTTACGCATCCTCAGCACGAACGCACTCGACGCTTTTTAGAACAAATTCATCCCCTATCAAATAATAACGAACATTAAAAAGGCACAAATGCTATTTTAAACTGCCCCCATTGTTATAAACATGATCTAACAATGGGAGATGCAGTTCATTGATTCATTAACATTCGTGCTTTTTCTTCTTATTATAAGTTTTCACTACAAAAAATGTGGGATTTTTCAGAATCTCATGTTAAAAACCTTTAACAGTAATTAAACGGTATTAAACTTAAAAAAACCCGACTTTCCATAAGAAAATCGGGTTTTTAAAACTTTGCTTAATATACTAAACCATATAACGCTTTAATATGTGATAGGTAACGGATGTTACTTGCTTCTTTCATCAAAGTAGCAGGCAAGCCTTTAAGTTCAGTGTTGTTCGCTCCAACTGTAGCTACACCATCTTTACGTCCAAGTGAAGCAAGTGTACCAGAGTTAACTGCTTTGAACTCTTTCAAAGGTTGACCTTTTAATTGAGCAAATAAGTTATATCCTGCAGTTTCCCCCATTTGCCATGCAACTTGAGCAGTTGGTGCATATAATGGACGAGCACCTTCTTCAGGGATCAATACAGAACTATCACCAACAACGAATACATCAGAATGAGAAGTTGATTGTAAGTATTCGTTGATCGTTGCTTTACCACGATTTACTTCTAAGCCAGATTCAGCAACAACTGGAAGTGCAGCTACGCCACCAGTCCAAACAAATGTATTTGCTTCGATCACTTGGCCATCTTTAAGAGAGATTTTGTTACCTTCAACGGCAGTTACAGGGAGACCTGTTAAGAATTCTACACCGCGTTTAGAAAGTGATTCTGTCGCACGTTCGATAAGAGTGTTTGGTAATACAGGGAGAATTTTTGGACCTGCTTCCACTAATTTAACGTTAAATTCACTGAAGTCAACTCCATATTTTTCAGCCACTTTTGGCATATGATCGATGATTTCACCAACAAGTTCGATACCTGTTAGACCGCCACCGCCGATAACAATTGTGCCATCTGCTGGATCTTTTGTTTCAGCGTAAGCTTTAATTTTAGATTCGATATGTGCATTGATGTTATTTGCATCGTTAACAGATTTAAGGACCATACTGTTTTCTTCTAATCCTGGGATACCAAAATATCCAGTTTGGCTTCCTAAAGCCACTACAAGGACATCGTAAGATAGAGATGAACCGTCATCTAATTTAACGAACTTATTATCTGGTGAAATTTCAGTAACTTTAGCGATGTGAAGATCGATGTCTTTCCCTTTGAAGATTTTTTCTAATGGGAATGCAACTGCTTGTTCACTAATTGTGCCACCAGCTAAACGGTGAAGTTCTGTAATAATTTGGTGAGTTGGAAATTGGTTGACGACAGTAACTTCTGCGTCATCTTTTGTTGCGTATTTGCGGAAAGTTAAGGCAGTTAGAACGCCACCATAACCAGCACCTAAAATGATGATTTTTTTTGACATAATTAATCCTCCGTAATCAGAATCAGTATTGATGTTAAGAAAAGACTATTTTAAATTTTTATGTTCTTCGTTCACTTGAAGGAAGGCATTCGTAAAACGGAAAAATTGTTGTACTTGTGGATCTTTTAGTAAACGAATGATACCAAATAGTCCAATTGTTTCAGTGCTTCCAGCAGCACGATCTTTTGCTTCAATTGCTGTTGCAGCTAGACCTTTTGCTGAGTTCACAACTGGAGTTGCGATTTCACCTACAGCACCAGCAATATCATTTTTTAATATTTCATCTGTTGATAATGATACTGCAACATCATAGATTTTAGTTAAAGTTGTTACCATTTCAGTTAACTTAGGTAATTCGTTAACCAATGCTGTAATAGAATCTTGTACCTCAGGTTTTAATAATTGATCCAATACATCAAGTTTTTCTTGGCTTACAGCGGGTTGCCCAGCTTGTAATTGATTAGTCGCTTCTGACATATCCAATTCTCCTTTGCAATAACTATTTACTTATTATTTGTGAATACAGATAATTTAAAGAAGTCATACTCAATCATCTTTCGACATTTCAGTTGTTTGATGAATTTGACCAACAATGCCCAAAATCATACCACGCCACTTTTATCGCATTAATGGCAATCCATTCTCCTCCTCGAGATTGTGAAAATCCAATAGAGGATGGAATAGAATCATTTGCCAGTAAAAGCTCGATTGATTTCGAAATATAGACGTTGTCATAGCTAGTAGCTATTTAGCCTATGTTTCCTTTTCCATCAATAGGAGATAAATCCTGATGATGAAAGTTTACCTTTTTTAAAAGTGCTCGTTTTTCAATAGAAACAATTGTCTTTTTGACGATTTAAATTCAACCTCTACCTTATAATTTGTGGAATGAACCACTTTTATAACTCTACATTTGATAATACACCTTTCTTTATAGAGTTTCCATTAAATTTGAACATTTCATGTGAAAAAATGCACAAAGAATTGAATTATTTGTTTTTTTAATATTATATCCTTGACTTTTAACATTTATTTATTAATGAATGCATTTAATTTATTGTCAACAGATTCAATCAAGAAAATATAAAGGAAATTTACGAAAAAATATAATATTTTTTCTTTTACTTGTTCATTCTTATGTTATTCTAATTATTGTAAAAAGCAGTTTTATATAGAGGAGGAAATTAATTTGTCATTATTTAATATCCGACATGCAGAAGGTATTCATATTATTGTTGATGTCAAAAAACATAAAAACCATATTGAGTTAAAAACAGTAACAGGCGAAGAGCTATTTATCATTGCCCTTACAGATGAAAGTTATACCGTTTATGATGACCGTTTTGCAGGAGCTTCCAAACAAATGAATTCCATTGAAGCATTCCAAATCGATGGCAACTTTAGAAACTTAGATTTTGATAACATGCGTAAGTTATTCACGGATTCTTTTGATTGTTTAATAGATGAATTCGCAAAATATGTCGGAACAAATGAATTAGTAGATTTAGATGCTATAAAAGATGCCTTATCAAAAGATGCAAAAGGGATTTATTTCAAAATCATTTCTGATAAAACACCTTATCAAATGTAATCTGGGATTTTTTAGCGATTTATTATGTAAAAACAGTAATACAGGCATGTTGATTTTTTCCTAATCAACATGCCTGATTAAAATATTATTATGAATATATATTTTCATTTCCAACTATGCCACGCAAAAATATACCAAATATATACTTTAGCATCTAGATCTACGCATGAACCAATTGAATTTTATTAGCAACGCGATTGGTCAATATGCTTGTTGCCTTTGGAAGAACAGCAACAAAAATTGGATTTAGGACAGGAGCAGCAAGTCCACCTGCTTTCATTTCTAAGTGACCAGTCATTTGTGTTTTGTTCGCACCTAATTCAACATCTTCAAAGTACCCTTGACCAGAAAATTTATCTGATAAACCTGTTAAAGTGAAACTGATTTTATGTGGTTCTTCCCAATCTGTAATATCAATTTGTACTTTGACTTCTTTTTTCAAAACCCCAACATTCCCTGCAAATGTCCATGTAGATTGTTTCTCATTCAAAATTTGATGTTCGCGATATCCTGGTACTAATGTTGCCCACTTTTCCATATGACTGACAAAATCCCAAACTTCTTTTTGTGGTACTGAAACTTCTACTGTATGTGATGCTGTTGCCATTATGATCACTGCTTTCTCTATAAAATCATTTCGTGGTTATTATACTATAATATTAATCTGTAAATCGACCTTTGAATCCTATTTTTCTAACTTATTCGCGAATTTGTCCATTTCCCGAAATATAGTATTTAGTAGATGTTAATGCAGGTAATCCCATAGGGCCTCTTGCGTGCAATTTTTGGGTGCTGATTCCAATTTCGGCACCATAACCAAATTCAAAACCATCTGTGAAACGAGTGGATGCATTATGATATACAGCTGCTGCATCTACCCCAGTTTGAAATTTTGCTGCATTTTCAAAGTTTTCCGTAATGATTGCCTCTGAATGTTTCGTCCCATATTGATTGATATGATCGATTGCCTCTTCTACATTTTTCACGATTTTTGCACTTAATGATAATGCTAAATATTCTGTTCCCCAATCCGTTTCTGTTGCTTGCTTGACAGCTTCATTTGCCTTCTGAATGGTTGAATCTCCATAAATGGTCACCCCTGCATTCAGCAAATTATCGATAAACTCTTTCCCATGAGATGCAAACCATTTTTCATGGATTAGTAGACTTTCCGCTGCATTGCAAACAGAAGGTCTTTGTGTTTTGGCATTAATGACGATGTCCTTCGCCATTTGAGCTTTTGCTGTTTCATCGATAAAAATATGACAATTGCCCGCGCCTGTTTCAAGTACTGGAACTGTTGCCTTTGAAACAACTGTATCGATCAAATTTTTTCCACCTCGAGGAATGAGCACATCAATATATTCCTTTAAATGGAATAGTTCTTCCGCTGCCTCATGGCTTGTATTTTCAATTAATAGAACAGAATCTAAAGGTAGTTTAGATTGATTTAGTGCTTCATGGATAGACTTCACCAAGGCAAGATTAGAATGAATGGCTGAAGAACTACCACGCAATATTACTGCATTCCCAGTTTTCAATGCTAATGTTGCTGCATCAACGGTAACATTAGGACGCGCCTCATAGATCATTCCGATCACGCCAAGAGGAACACGTCTTTTTTCAATATGCAAACCATTTTCCTTATCGATTTTTTCCAGGCACTCGCCAACTGGATCTGGTAGACTAATGACTAATCGAATACCATCTACAATCCCCTGTATCCGATCTTCTGTCAATAGAATGCGATCTAACACAGATGGTGAAAGACCTTTTTCTTTTCCTGCCACAATATCTTTTTCATTTTCTTGGATAATCCGTTGTTGATCTATTATTAACTGTTGTGCAATTAGCTCTAATGCTTCATTTTTTTCTTTTGTAGATTGTTGGTTTAATCGGAAGCTAGCTTGCTTCGCTAGTTTACCTTTTTCTAAAACTTCTGACATAACGAAACCTCCTCATATTCGAACCCAGCGATCCCTATGAATCACTTCTATAAATGGTGCATCGATTTCACTTGTTTTTTTGCCCATCGCTTTCTTCAATAATTCTGAGGAATAAAAAATTTCCCCTCTTCCTAGAAGTCTATCAGTACCATAGACTTCTACCACATCTCCTATAGAAAATTCGCCATTTAACCCAATTACACCTGCTGGTAATAGACTTTTTCCATGTTCGATTAATGCAATTTCTGCACCATGGTCTATCGTAATTTTTCCAGCCACTGGTGAAAATATGGAAATCCATTGTTTTTGACTGTTTAAGACAGGTAATTGATCGTTTTCAATATAGGTACCATCCCCCTTGCCATTTAAAATTTCTAAGAGCTTATTTTCTCCCTTTCCTCTTCCTATGAATACCTTTTTCACCCCTAGATCATAAGCTATCTTTGCAGCATGTATTTTTGACTGCATGCCGCCGGTACCTACTTTTGAACCCTCAGTTGTCGCAAATTCTAATTGTTCCTCCGTAATTTCAGTTAATCGATTAATACGGACAGCATCTGGATTTCTTTTAGGGTTAGCATTATAAAGACCATTAATATCCGTTAATATAATCAACTGATCTGCATGCACTAAACCGCTTACTAATGCTGATAACATATCATTATCCCCAAAGGTCAGTTCTTTAATAGAAACCGTGTCATTTTCGTTAATAATTGGTAAGACTGAACGATCAAGCAGTTCAGAAAGTGTTGCATATGCATTTTTGTAGCGATCTTTTTTCGAAAAATCCGTTCTTGTCAATAAAATTTGTGCCGTTACAATGTCATACGTACTTAACTGTTCAGTATAGGATTGAACAAGCAAGCTTTGTCCTACAGCAGCAGCAGCTTGCTTTCCTTTTAGTGTAACAGGTCTCGAAGAATAACCAAGCTTTCGAAATCCACATGCAACAGCACCTGAAGAAACAAGTATTACTTCATGACCCGTTTGCTTCAATTTCGCAATAGCTTGTATATGATCATGAAATTTGAGCTGATCTATCTCCCCTTTTTCATTCGTAAGAGAGCTACTTCCAATTTTCACGACAATTCGTTTCTTTTCCATCACACAAATCCTCCTAACAAAAAAACCCTTTTCATCCTAAAAATAAGGACGAAAAAGGTAACTCTTCGTGGTACCACCTTAGTTGAATATCATCGTATTCGATACTCCACTCATTTCTCATAACGCTAGAGACTGCGCCTAGTTTTGCTAGGAGCTATGAAGTAGGTTCTGCATGGTTCTGTTACAATGCCTTTCAGCCGATGAACATTGCTCTCTTTCACAGAAGTGACATACGTACTAATCTTCACTTCGCTTATATTATCTATAAGGATGCAACAAATTATGTTGAAAGTCAATAAATTTAAACGAATTTCTTAAAGTGTTCTATACTTTTTCAATGAGAAAATATTTAAAATGATAAATACGAGCGCAAACCCTACTAAGACTGACAAATCGAAACCTATGTCCTTAAAGCTATAGCCTTTATACATTGATCTCCGTCAAGTATTTAGTACATACTGTTGCAAAAATTCAGTTATGCTTGATATTTTAAAAATTAATCAAAAGTCAACTTTACTAATAGATTGCGGTCTACCTAACTATATTAAGGCTTATTGTCGATTTCAGTCTGCAAATTTTGAGTTATTAATTATAAAAATTTTAAAAAGACATCCAAATGTAAATTCAGGACACCTTTTTAAGTGTTAATCTTATAAAGTTCTATGAATTACTCTATTACTATTCTTTTCCTTGATGTCGTCCAAATGCTTTTGTATCAATCTTTTTCTTATCAAGGAAATCTTCTATTTTTTTCTGTTCCTTTCCATTCACCACACCTATTTTATCAAATATTGACTTAATATTTACTTTTGGGATATCGCCTTTATCTGCATCATCCATACTATTGCTGACCGTTTCATCTATTTCATCAAGGGTCTCATTTACAGTTGTAATATACTGGCTAATTCTTTCAGACTCTTTTTGATAACCTTCAGGCAAAGTATTATTTAAAATATAGTTAGAAAAATTTTTATCATTTTCTTTTGTAAGCTTAGTAATTTTGTCGAATTTCTCTAATTCTTCTTTATCTAATTCCTTATCTTCATATATAATCTCTTGAAATGGTTCACTAGCATTTGATAATTCTTCATAGCTATCTAGATAGGTTTTTATGCTTAATTTCATTTCCTTTTCATCAATTACACTATTTTGCTTTTCAGAGGTGAAAATAACACTGGGGATTTTTACATCTTGTGTAGAAAGAAGAACTTCATCTTCTGTAGTATCAGTATCAATCTCTTCTTTCTGAGAACATGCACTTAGTATAAACAAAATCAGGAAGCTAAAAAGAATTTTCTTCATAATAATTCCCCCTTGCAATTGACACGTTCCACCTCAAGTATTTAATAAATAGTCTAACAAAAGATTTCCCTATATAATAACCTAGGAATGCTAAAAAAGAGCCTATAATAAACCCTTTTACGGATTCGAAAACTTCTTCAAATTCAATTGTACTAAATCCATTAATAAATCCCATTACAATTAAAATCACTGGAGATACAATCATGATAGGTACACCAATGATATAAGCTAATATAAATGGTAGAAGTATTAGCAGTACAAAAAAACCCATTATACTAATAATACAGTTCATTACGCCCAATCCCATAATTGATAATAGCGCTATAAACATACTTCTGATGCTTTTATTTTCGTCAACTTTCTTGATAGCATAGGCAGCGTTTAATTTTTTGGCCATATCCACTGGGTTTCCCAGCTCCTTGGATATTTCCTCTTCACTTTTATTTTCACGTTTCCCCTCAGTAAAGTGTATTATGTATTCATTTACTATATCCTTTTTTTCTTTTTCAGACATAAACTTCAACCTATTTTTGAGTAATTTCAAAAAATTGTTTTTGTTCAAGTTTATCATTCTCCTCAATAAAGTGATTAATTACTATGAAAAACTCATTCCATTTCAAGGTCTCAAGTTTATCAATTTCTTTACAATTTTATGTATTTTCTCTAATGGTCCTTCTGTTGATTCTTGATAATAGATGGTTAGACATTTACTGATGAACGGCTATATTCATTCCTCTTGTTTGATCTTACTAATTTAATGGAGTGTGTCCATACATCTATGCTACATTCAGAGAAGAATATATCTCATAAACAAGTATGTTAATTTTTTTGTGTCCAAACTCAACATATTATGACTAACATTTTAGTTTTCTAGAGATACAAAGTAATTTTAAGAGAAAGTATCGTATTAATGATCCAATGAATGGTCCCATTTATCTTCACGATGCATATTCGTTTCACGCCTTAATTGTAACAACTAAAGTTTCTACCTAGCTATTTTTGTCGTAAAAGGCAATTAATTGATCATAAATGTTAAATGAGATCCTTTTCGATAACGATTATGATGAAAAATTAAACGTTTATGATATTTAGTGGAAAAAGGCATCTGGCACCGCATGAAGGAAATGCGTATGCATTTTCGAGGACTCGAGCAAGCCGCAACGAAGATCTATATAAAGTGAAACTCCATCAGTGGGGGTTTTCTTCATCCCCCACTCCCCAGCTATCTTCTCGTTTCTCACTAAATCTTGTGGTGGTAGGCTTTTACTGCCCGTTAATGCAGGATAAACAACAAAAAACGTACCATTCGATTGATTATTGAATGTGTACGTTTTTTTCCTTCTTGTACTTGTACTTTTTAATAGAACTTGTGTAGAAAAGATTTTGAAAAACTATTTAACAAGATTTCCTCATGAATGCACCAATCGAATTTTATTGGTAACATGGAGATAAATTATAGCGCCTGATTTTTTCTTCTGTTGTACTATTTATTACTAGCATGCAACATCTTTTTAAAAGGCAATCCGTTTGTTTTTAAAGTGTTCGATATTTTTTCAGCGACAAAATATTAAAAACAATGAAGACACAAGCAAAACCCAATAATACTCCTAGATCAGAGACGATCTCATTCAATTGATAGCCTTTGTACATGATACCCGTCATTGCATCAGATGCGTAGTAAAGGGGCATGATTTTTCCTATATTTACAAGCCAATCTGCCATTCCATCCATAGGGAAGATACCGGTAAAAAAGATTTGCGGGATAATGACTAATGGGATGAATTGCACCATTTGAAACTCAGACGACGCAAAGCTTGATAGCAAGATACCAAGAGATAATGCGACAAAGGCTAAGCATATATTAATGATCAGCACATGCCAAATTGATCCCACAAGCACAACATCTAACACCTTCACCGCATAAAAAATCACTAATAAAGTTTGAATAATGGCGAAAATTCCGTAGCCGACCACATAACCAAACACCACTTCGAAACGTCTAATCGGTGTCGATAATAACCTCTCCAGTGTCCCTGTAGTACGCTCTTTTAATAAGGCAATCCCTGCGATTAAAAAGACAAAGAAAAAGACAAAGAAACTAACTAGAATGGGACTTATAACATCAAATAAGGCTGTATCCTCATCCCCATAAACATAATCTACAGAAATTTGCATAGCTGCTTGTTGTTGACCGGATAATGCTTGCTTTAATTTTAATTGAAGTGCTTTTGCGCGACTTGGCTGATCGTTTTGCAGTGTTAACAAAACTTTGCCATTTTCCACCTTTAGCCAACCATCTAATTTATCATCAAGCGCCTGTTGTTGAGATAAATGATCATATTTCTTAACGTTAATATCACCATGTTCAATCAGCGTGACAACTTTTTCATCGAGTCCGACAACCCCTAAAGTGGTGTCAACTTCATCTGAATGAAAAATGAAATACATCAATGTTAAAACAAGTAATGGTGCTAAAAACAATAATGCCATCGCTCTTTTATCACGAAACATTTGCTGCATAATGCGTGTCACTAATGCGAAAAATCTCATGCTTGATACCCTCCTGCCTTCAAAAATACATCATCAAAATTGTCTGCATCAAAGGCTGTCTTCAATTTCTTTGGTGTGCCTTGTGTAAGAATTTTCCCCTCACGCATTAACGCAAGTTCATCACATTTTTCTGCTTCATCCATGACATGAGTGGTGATAAAAATGGTTTTTTGTTCTTTATCCCGAAGTCGCTCCAATTCCATCCATATCATTTTTTTCAATGCAGGGTCAATCCCAACGGTAGGCTCATCTAAAATGAGGATTTCTGGATTTTGAATCAACGCAATCGCAAGAGATAAACGCCGTTTCATACCACCAGAATAATCTTGCACTTTTCGTTTTAAGTCATCTTTTAATTGGACAACTTCTGCAGCATAGGCAATTTTTTCAGCTCTTTGCTTTTTAGATAAGTGATATAATTTAGCGAAAAATTGTAGATTTTCATTGCCAGTTAAATCTGTATAAAGAGCATCAGATTGTGCCATATAGCCTATTTTCTCGATTAAATCAAATTGTGGAACTGGCTTGCCTAACACTGTTACTTGACCTTGATCTGCTTTTAACATCCCAACCATTACTTTGATTAAAGTCGTTTTCCCACAACCAGAGGGACCAATCATCCCAAAAATTTTTCCTTTTTCAACTGTTAAACTAATATCCTGTAAAACAATATGTTTACGAAATTGTTTTTGAACATGAGAAATCTCAACGGAAACAGCCATTATCATCAATCCCTTCACTAAACACTGTGTTGACTATATAATATAGTGTAATCGTTCAAAAAGTTGAACTCAATAAACAGTGTTGAAAAAAGTGTTGAACGTTTTGCATTACGCTTCAACGTTATCATTAGGACAATAAATATATGGCTTTATCAATACGGCTTAAATAATACCTCATTCAACGTACTGCATGATTAATGCTCAAAGTGGGAGACTTTTTGGGAGACTACCTCAGCAAATAATCCTGTTCCGCTAATTGACTGCGTTGCCAATTTAATTACAAAATCCACATTTATCTATGGATGAAAATATCAATTAAAAATAGTAATAAATATTCCATATAAAAAAGCGCCAATCTTTTAAGATTAACGCCCCAATCAACAATTGTATCTACCAGTTATAAATGAATATAGAGTTATTGTATTGTAACTTTTCCTTCAATATTAATGACAATTCCTGCTTTTCTTAATAGATTTCCAACTTTACATCCTCTATCCGCTCCTTCTATAACTCTATAAGTAGATTGGATGAGTTCTTCTGTTGCATTAGTGTCTAAAATAATTTTAGGATAGTGTATGATATGAAATCCATCCTCTGATACAGTTGCTTCAGAATTGATCATTAATTCAACTACAGGTAGTTTTCTACTTTCTAACATGTAAGTAAGCGTTTCTATATAACAAGTTGTTGCGGAACAAACAAGTAACTCTTGCGGTTCTGCACCATTGCCATTTCCACCTGAAGATTTGGAAATAGCAATTTGAGTGTCGACATTCTCGCCTTTTAAAGAACCCGTTCCCATGATTCCTCCATTCCATACAGCTTTCACTTTAGTTTTAACATTATCCATATCTAACATTCCTCCATTAAAAATTCTATACATTTTATTATCCAAGCAGAGCATAGGATGATTTCCAACATTTAAGGTGCGACCCTTATTTAGTACTTTTCTATAACTCAACTTGGTCAATATTATCATACCTATAGGGGTATGTAAAGATTTTGCTACTATTGAAAAATAGCCTGAATCGGTCGACTGAATTCATAGCGCTTTGTACTCCGATCATTTTAATTAATAAACACTCTATTATGTGACATTAATAGCGAATTGCACTAATCTTGTTTTCATTGCACATCAAGAAACAGCCAAACAAAGCGACAATATATACCCACTGTGGTATGATGTTCTTGTATAAGTTTCATCAATTGGCTTTCTTCATTTATTTTTGCTGATTAACTCTACTAAGTGAAGTTAATCAGCTTTTTTCTACAATGCGATGCCAGCATGACACCAGAACCTATCTAATCATTGATCCCTCTGTTAAAAAAATATGTGTCTGAAAATACCTAGATGACTCCGTTTTAATAAAATATAAATAGGCTTTTTAAAATGTTGAGAGAAAGGTAGGATCATGGTTTAATGGGAAAAATTCATGAACAAATGAACTCAGAAACAAAGCAAAAATTAGAAAATGCTTTTATCAAAATAATGGCTGTTCATGGAATTCAAGGCGTTACAGTCAGAGCCTTAACGAATGAGACAGGATTAAATCGTGGAACGTTTTATCTACACTATACGGATAAATTCGACTTAATGGAACAAATACAAGAAAGACTGCTTGCTGGTATGAAAAATTGTTTGAAAGATGTTGAACCATTGGAAGGGTTAGGTTTTATCGAAAACGGGCAACCTTACCCGCCGATCATTCAAATGTTCACGTACTTTCGCAAAGAAGTTCATGCCTTCAAAGTATTGCTTGGTCCCACTGGTGACCCGTCTTTTGCCATAAAGGTAAAATCAATATATAAAGAAACGATTTTGAAAAAGCTCCTGCCACATATTCCAAAAGAGAGCGTTCAAAATTTTGCAAATGAAGAAGTAAAGAAATTTCAAAGCTACTTTCTTTCATTTTCAGCTTCAGCTATTTTCGGATTGATTGAAGAATGGCTGTCTAATGACGCAAAAGAAACGCCAGAAGAAATGGGCATTGTTCAGATGAATATTATTAAAATGATTCGTTCTCAAACAGGAAATATGAAGTAAGGATATAAAGCCATTTAAATAGAGGATTGCAGACATATTAATCATCTCAATTTATCCATAAAAATAGATAATGAACTGATTTTCGATTTTACGCATATGTATTTTTACAATTATAGAGGATCTTATTATGTTGAACTCTTGATCTATACAAGAATAAAAGCATCACAGAGAATACATTTTATTCATGTATCACCTGTGATGCCTTAATCATTCAGGTTATTGATTGAGTTTTGACGGGTTTTCCTTATTTGCAGGTTTCCCTTTATTTTCATGATTATTGTTTGCTTTTGCTGCATTATTTTGACCAATGACCTCTAGATCATCCGGACTTAAATCGTAGCCTGCACCATATTCTTCACGATCTGTATGGCTCTTATTTTTCTTTTTCTTCGCCATCAAGCTCACCTCCAACTATAGAATTCCCAAATTCATCAATTCTATACATAGAAGTTTTTATGTAACTACTCCACAAATTGGACAAGGGGCATACTCTACCTATATAGAGCATACCCCTTGGATTAAATTTATTAGCTAATTTATAAAAGTCTATTATTTTCAACCCGATTATCCGGGAAATAGTACGAGAAAGTACCACACTTTCTTGCCGCGGTAAAATTCCACTGGAAAGCCTTCTAACCTAAGCAACGCAAACCCTACCTTCTTTTGCGTCCTTGTGACCCTTTAGCCACGCCAGTGTGAATAAGTATGATCAAAAACAAATAGCAGAATGCCAATTTTCACTAAACTAGCTAATCAGCATAGATAATATTATCTCATAAAATTATCCAAATGTCCACTCATTTCGCTTGAACGCGCAGTAAAATCTCCACAAACACAAATAAAGTGAAGCTTCCATCAGTGGGGGGTTTTCTTCATCCTTCACTGAAACAGAGGAACTCAGGTTAAAAGCGCCACGTCCTATGGCAACACCTGAGTGACCAACATCTTGTTGGCCTGAACCAATCGGGCTTTTATGGGCAGTTGATCCCCCATCTATCTTTCTCGTCTCTCTAAATCTTGAGGTGGGGGTCTTACTGCCCGTTAAAGCGGGATAAACGCAGAAGATACGAGACTTCAATTGGCACAATAACACCCTATTGAATGACAAAAAAGCCATGCCGAGTAAAGTTTCCACCATAATCTTTCACTATACATTCTTCCATTTTAATGAGGACAAAACATTGGAAACATAGAGATCCATCTATTGAAATTCAAAAACAATTTTCCCTTGATCTAATTTTAGTTTTGCGGAAAAACTAGTTCCTTTTTTGGATTTGAACCCTTTCATTTCTTTTGTAATGCCGTTTTGACAAAGATCTTTTACCTGATTAGGCGACAATTTTTTACCAGCAATCGTTTTTGAAACTGTAAATTTACAGCCTGCTTTATAATTTGAACAGCCATAAAACGATTTTCGATCAACCATTTTTCCTTGATGGCAAATTGGACATGCTACAACTGGTTCTTTGGATTGTGCTGTTGTTAATGCAGCTTGTATATTTGTACCTGCTACTTTTGCTGGTGTTACTTCAATTAAATGATGAAGAAATTTGGAAATACTTCCTAAAAAGGCTTCTTGTGAGCCGTTGCCATTCCCTATTTTACGAAGATAAGTTTCCCATTTTGCTGTCATAGAAGGACTTGATAATAGAGAACCTTCGATGGTTTCACAAAGAACTCTTCCTTTGTCTGTAATCGTCACAATGTTTTTAGCTACTTCTATGTAGCCATGTTTTTTAATGGTTTCAATGATACCTGCACGCGTTGCTTCTGTCCCAAGTCCTTCTACCTCTTTTAAAATATCACTTTCTCCCTCGTCTTCTATCAATTTCCCACAGGTTTTCATCATCTGAACAAGTTGTCCCTCCGTATATGGTTTTGGAGGCTGAGTGGTTCCTTCATGGATGTGAATCCTAGCTTCTACTATTTCTTGTTTTGTAACAGCTGGTAATAATGGTTCTTCATCTTTTTTCTTTTTAGTCGACATAGGCCATAGCTCTTGAAAACCTTTATCAAGCTCCACTTTACCAATCGTTTTAAACTCAATACCTTTTACATCTGTTAGAATGATCGTTTCTTCATATTGGTAGTCTCGATGAAACATAGCGATTGTGTTGCGCACGATTTCCATGTAAATGTTTCGTTCCATTGGTGGCAATCCCACTATTTTCTGTTCAGATGGTATACTTTTAGTTGGGATGATGGCATAGTGCTCTTCTACCTTTGAAGAATCTACATACCGTTTTTGTGGACGATTATTTGCTACTTCAAATGACTGTCCAATGACACTCTGATAATTAGGAACCTGCTTGACCAAATAATCAAATTCTGCTTCTGTGATCCATTGACAGTCTGAACGTGGATAGGATACAAGTTTCTTTTCATAGAGAGATTGGACAATTTCTAATACCTTTGCAGGGCTGTATTTCCATATTTTATTGGCTTTCGCCTGTAAAGTAGATAATGAATGAAGCTTTGGCGGTTTTACAGATTTTTTAACCTTCTTGATTTCTTTTATTGTACCAGGCAGGGACTCATTTTCTTTGATATTCGCTTGCATTAAAATGGCTTCTGCTTCTTCTCGTTTATCCTTTTTAACAGCGGCCTTTCCTTTATAAGGTCCCTTCTCAGATAAGAAATCCCCCGTTAACTCATAGAAATTGGATGGCTTAAAGTTTTCGATTTCCATTTGACGTTTATAAATCATATAAACGGTTGGAGATTGTACACGCCCAATTGACATCGTTTCCTGCAATCCTTTTGCTTTTAGAAGCATTGTATAAAGTCTACTTGCATTCATACCCACTAGCCAATCACTGATTTGCCTTGTTTGTGCTTCACGATATAAGAGTAAATCTTTGCGGTTGTCTCTTAAATGGGCGAATCCCTTTCGAATTTCATCAATTTCTAGAGAGTTGATCCACAATCGTTGGATTGGTTTATTACGTACACCTGTTTGCCGTAAAATGGAATAAAAGATATTAGAACCTTCACGATCGACGTCACATGCATTAATGAGGATATCCGCTTCTCTAAAAAGTCGTTTTACTTCTTGAAATTGATCCCACTTTCCTTTTGATACGCGAAACTCGTATTTTTCAGGAATCATTGGTAACTGAGCGAGTGACCATCTTTTCCATTCCGGTTTGTAATCTGCAGGTTGTTTTAGTTCCACTAAGTGACCGATTCCCCAAGTGATTGTTGCCCCTTGAGGAAATGTAGCAGATGGCTGCAATTCTATATAGTTTTTTGTTTTCTTCGCCACTTTAAATGCGTCCGCATATGCCTTTGCTTGCGAAGGTTTTTCAGCAAGTATTACAACACGTCCCATTGGGTCACGACCTTCCATTTAAAATATTTCTAGCATTGATCTCGCCCGATTTTTTTAAGTCAATAAGCCATTAAGTTTTGTAATAAAATTAATAAATTTCACACAAAGATAAAAACGACCAAGCATGTTGATTATCCAATTCCCCTTAAAAATATAGTGTACCCGCCGATTTCCGCTACGGCATACCCGCTCTCCTATGGGCAATCGTTGAGGGCAACAGGATGTTGGTCACGGAATCATTGCCACAGGACGTGGCGTTCTTAGATTCCGTTCCTTAAATCGCTTCACTGCGGGATCTCAACTGTTCGCTTATCCCTCGGGACATTGAATGGACTTCCTGAATCCACACCGCACAAAGGAAATGTGCATACATTTTCGAGGGCTCGAGCAAGTCTTCGCTCCAATCTCATAAATAAAGATAAAAATATCTGTTTTTTAGAATTATGTAAAACTTATCGACTATTTTTTCCTAATCAATACACCTGAAAAGCGATAGAGATAAAAATACTCCTGATAATGATCTTATCATCAAACTTGTTTTTGCATCTTTTTATGATTAAACATCAAATAGATCGTAATACCGCCAAAAGTGATCAACGTTGACAATACTAACTTTATACCTGGTTGAACATCGATATGATCTATTATAAAATCTGGTATTATAAGTAACGCTAACATTATGAAAACCACCCATGTTTTTGCCCATAATGACATTCCTATCAAAATGCCAATGGATAATACCACAATTATAATCGTTCCCATATCACTAAAATAAAAAATGGGTGTTTTAACAAGCCGATCTAGATAAGTCAATCCTATAAATAAAATGATTGGTAATAATCCAATTATAGTATAAAGTGTAAATTCCTTCTTTATTGATAAAAAGTTAGTAGTAGAGACATATTGAAAAGCCTTTCTTATTGAAAAGATAGAAACTAGACAAATTATAATAGATCCAGTTATTTCCATTGTAGAATAAGAAATATGCCCATTAATAGCATCTGTCAAAATAGAAAAAGCGGTAAAACCAACTATAATCATCAAAATATGTTTAAACCATTCTCTTTTATTTGTTACCATCTCATCAGATAACTGTTTCATATATTGTTTAGGGGATCTTCCTATAATATCATCAACTGTTTTTCCTCTAGATTCTGCCTCCATTAAATGATCTTCTAATTCTTCTACAATGGCATTAATTTCCTCATCATCTTTACCATTAGAAATTAAATAAAGTCGCAAGTTTTCTAAAAATGATTGACTTTCCTTTGATAAAGCTCGTTTCATAGTCTCCATTGGTGTTCTCCTTTCATATGATTATTTGTATAAAACATGATTGACGGAGTTTTGAAGTTTGTCCCATCTAACCATAAATTGTTGTAACTCGTTCTTTCCCTTTTGGGTAAGTGAATAATACTTTCGTTTGGGACCAGCTGTTGATTTTTTTAAAGTTGAGGTTACTAATTCTTCCTTCTGCATACGAATGAGAAGTGGATAAATGGTCCCTTCACTAAAAGAATCAAAGCCGTACTGTTCGAGTTTTTCTGCAAGTTCATATCCATAGATTTCTTTTTCTTGGATAATAGCAAGGATGCAGCCATCTATAATTCCCTTTAACATCTGTGTGCTAGACAAAACAATATTCACCTTCTTATTCCTATAATGTCCTTTATCTTGTATTACAAGGTATTAACTACATAATACCAATCATTATCTTGCAATACAAGATATATAATTAAATAATCTTTTTCAAAATTAAATATTTACAAATTGCGCTAATAAATACTACAAGCTATAAAATGAATAAAAAAAGGGAGGCAAATCATTATGATAAAAAATCATTTATAAAATCAACTCGAATCAATTTCATAATGAAAAATTTAGATAAAAAATACGAACGTTTTACATCGATATAAGCATTGATATTTAGAAATTTTGTTCTGCTCCAGACGGCGCTTTCCACGGGCTTGGCCTCAATCTCCTCGGGTCGACACGATGTTGACCCCGAAGCCGTTGCCACAGGACGTGGCGGACTTAGGCTTTGTCCCTTAAATTGTTCCTGCGGGGCTTTCAGCTCAAGCTTTTCCCGTAGGACTTTGAATAAACTTCCTGAACTAACACCGCACGAAGAAAATGCATGCATTTTCGAGGAGTCGCCGTCTTCCGCTTCACAACTATCAAAATTAGTTATTATTAAATGTTCGTATTTTTTAAGAAGAAAAGAATTTATGAAATTGATTCACTCATAAAAAGGAAAAAATATTTTCATACTATTTGTCACTTTTATGAAATAATTACAGATGTTATAGAATATATTAATAACACTGTAAAAAGATCTTAATAGAAAGTTGATACAGTAAAACCAAATGATGATTTATATATGAGGAGGAATATGATTGTACATTTCAAAAATAGATCAAGTAGAACAAATTTTAGAAGCGTCACATTTAGAAATTACCGATCAACGAGTCGCTATTGTAAAGTACTTACAAAATAATACGAACCATCCTATGGCTAAGGATGTTTTTGATGCATTGCGCACAAAATTTCCGTCATTAACGATCGATATCGTAAACAGAGAGCTTGAATTATTGCTAGAAAAACAATTGATTCGTAAAATCTCTATTATGCCTACCTTAACAAGATATGATGGTAATTTACAATCACATTATCATGTAATTTGTACTCGATGCCACCAAGCTACGGATTTTCATTATCCAAATTTGATTGATATTGAAAGCATTGCAAGCCAAATTACCAAGCATCAAGTCTATGCGCATGAGTTGATACTTTTTGGCGTTTGCGAGAAATGTAGCCGTTCTGATCACTACTAGCTTATTTTACGTATGTAACCATTTTCCTGTAATAAGGCTAGTAGTAATCCCAACAGCTGTTATCGTAATAATTGACAGCATAAATGTATGACCAGATATCAATAATCCCCCCATCGTTATCACGACAGAATCAATAGCAAAAATGATAATACCTACATTAATCCCTATTTTTTTGCTTAAAAAAAGTGCAAGTAGATCCGTCCCACTTGTGCTTATCTCAAATCGCAGCATCAAGCCTGTCCCTAAACCGACCAAAAACCCGCCAATAAATGAACTAAACATAGCATTCATATCTATAAGAAAACGTAAAGGTTTAAACAAGTCGATCAAAAAAGAGGAAATCATTAGCCCATGCAAACTGTTGTAAAAATATGTTCTATTTTTGAACCAAGCAATCCAAAATATTGGTACACTTAAAACTAAAATCGTCAATCCTATTTTGAGCTTAAAAAGGTAATTGAATATTAAAGATACCCCGATGAATCCCCCATCAAGAATTTTGTTAGGTGCTAAAAATACATTAATGCCAGTGGCTAAAAAAACACTACCGATGATGATCACTAAGCCTTTTTTAAAGAAAAACATATTAGCCTCCTCAAAAGCTCAAGCATGTATTTATGCTATGATAGATTTTGGCTAAAAATGATTGACTGCTTTAGAAGACCAACCATAACTGCTCAGTAAAAGTTTTTTCATCCACCTCTGTGTGTCAGTTGAACCAATCAGATTTTTACAAACCGTTGACTCTCCATATGTGAAAAAAACGCCTCATTGCGAAACTTCAATCTATATAAATCTTCGCTGTGGCTTGCTCGAGTCCTCGAAAATATATACGCGTTTTCTTCATCCGGTTAAATTGGAGGATTCAACACATCTGATAGAAATATTTCTTCATTCTTAAAAAATATAGACAACTTTGAAACTCTTTTTATAAATAATTCGTATAATTATAGAAATCAATTAAGGGAGGATATATGATGTCAATATTACATAAAGCTTTAGCGAGTATAGGGATTGGATCTGCAACCGTTGAAACAAAATTGGAGAGTTCAGTTTATACGGGTGGAGACACTATCCAAGGTGAGGTACAAATAAGTGGAGGGAACGTAGAACAACAAATTGATACTATCTATTTGACCCTTTACACAACGTATAAGGGTGAAATTAATGACACAGAGTTTATGAAAAAAGCTGTTATTGAAAAAGTTCAAGTCACAAAACCTTTAACGATTCAAGCAGATGAAGAAAAAAACATTCCATTTTCATTTACATTACCGATTGATACACCTGTGACAATCGGAAGGTCACAAGTTTGGATTAAAACAAATGTAGATATTCCAAATGCTATTGATCCAAAAGATGAAGATTATATTGAGGTACAACCTTCTGCTTTGGTGGCAGACATACTAGAAGAGATTTCAAATCTCGGCTTCAGACTCCGCGAAGTTGAATGTGAGCAAGCCCCTTATCACTTACAATCTCACTATCCTTTTGTACAGGAATTTGAGTTCATCCCAACAAGCGGTAGTTTCCGTGGAAGACTAGATGAAATCGAAATTATTTTCACCTCTCAAACTCCCGACTGTGTGGAAGGAATGTTGCAAGTAGATCGTAAAGCGCGCGGCTTAGGTGGGGTGTTAGCTGAAGCATTTGAATTCGATGAATCTCATGTTAAATTTTCAGTAAACCAGTCAGATATTCCAAATCTTCATGGAACACTACACCAATTAATTTCTAAATTCGCGTAATTTATAACTTTGCTTTCATTTTTTCCTAATCGACACACCTGTTATTAAATAATATGATTCTTTTAAAAATAAGATGAGAGTTAACCATAATATTATTAGGTTAACCCTCATTTTTTCATATACAGATTCGAAATAATCAGCATAAAAATTTACTGGTGTCTTGAGGTAAGAATCTTATTGCCTGTTAATATAGGATAAAATCCATCTTGTATGCTTTTTAGCTGAACAAAATGGATTTTGTCGCTTCATCCTAAAAGCCTAGCAAATACGAGGTAGCATGACACCCGATAAACGATGCAATGCTCTTTTTACCCCAAGAGGCGTTTCGATTAACAATTGACCCTTTGATGTATCTGTTACTTTTCCGATACATTCAGCATCTTGTCCTTCTGGCAACTGACGAATGGCTTCTAGTACTTTATCTCCATCATCATGTGCCACGACAATAATTGCTTTTCCTTCATTCGCCAAATAGAGCGGATCGTAGCCTAGAAGATCACAAGCACCACGTACTCCATCTTTAATCGGGATCGCATTTTCTTCTAATGTAATCGTTACACCAAAATCCTCTGCGATTTCAACAAGTGTCGTTGTTAGACCACCCCTCGTTGGATCACGCATAATACGTACTTGTTTCGAAACAGCGGTAGCCTTTTCAAGCATTGTATTTAATGCCGCACAGTCACTTTCCACAGCACTTTTTATGCCTAAATCTCCTCTAGATGTCAGTATCGCAATTCCATGATCTCCTAATGTTCCTGAGATAATCACATCATCACCAACTTCAAAAGAAGGAACTGTTTCTGTTTCTTTCGTCAATACGCCGATCCCTGTTGTATTGATAAACAAACCATCGCAACCACCGCGTTCTACTACCTTTGTATCGCCTGCAACGAGTAACACGCCTGCCTTTTTCGCTTCGTCTGCCATATCTTGTACAATCGTTTTTAAATCTTTTAATGCAAAACCTTCTTCAATGACAAAACCACAAGTTAAATACAAAGGTTTTGCTCCACTTACGGCTAAATCATTGACTGTTCCTGATATGGCAAGTTTTCCAATCGAACCGCCTGGGAAGAATAGTGGTTTTACAACAAAAGAATCCGTTGTGACAGCTATTTTACCTTGTTGCACTGGAATAATGGCCGCATCAAATTTAGATTCTTCGTTGTTCCCAAAGGCTTTCACAAAAACATCTTGTATTAACTGATGGGTCAATTCACCACCATCGCCATGTGCCAAATTAATCGTTTGTGACATTTAGCCAAGCCCCCTCATAAATAGATAGGCTGCTGAACAGCTACCTTCATCTGATACCATGCAAGGACCAATCGGTTTGCGAGGTGTACACGCTTTACCAAATAAAGGACATTCCTCTGGATCGATTTTCCCAACAATAATCTCACCACAACGGCATTTTGTTTTTCTTGGTTCTTGTTGTTTAATATTAAACTTGAGTTTTGCATTGAATTGACGATACGCCGGTTTAATATCCAAACCGCTTTTAGCGATCGTACCTATACCACGCCACGCCTCGTCGCATTCTTCAAAATATCGAGCCATTAGATTGCGAGCGGCACTATTTCCCTTTTTTGTCACAACAGATGGATAATCGTTTATAATCTTTGCTTCCCCATCATAGGCTAACTGTACAAGCTTTTGAACACTACTTAGCAGTTCAGCTGGTTCAAAGCCGGCAATCACTCCAGAGATATGATAATCATCCACTAAAAAGCTATAGTTTTCTTCCCCTAAAACGATGGATACATGTCCTGGCAAAAGAAAACCATCTAAAGCTACTTCTCCTGATTGTAGTAAATATTCTAATACTGGACGAACGAGCTTTGTGGTCATCCAAATGGAGAAGTTTGTTAACTGTTTTTTTTCTGCTTCTTGCATCAATAAAGCCAAAATAGGGATAGTGGTTTCAAATCCGATGCCAAGGAAAATAATTTCCTGTTCAGGATTGTCTTCCGCAATTTTAATGGCATCAGTTGGTGCATATAATACGCGCACATCTTTTCCTTTTGTTCTTTCTTCCATCAAGGAATATTTCGAACCTGGTACACGCATCATATCCCCAAACGTACAAATAATCCGATTTTCTCCTTGTGATAATTCAATCATCGAATCAATGGAGCGCTGATCTGTTACGCAAACAGGACAGCCAGGCCCAGAGATAAGGCGTACATATTCTTTCAATGCTTGTTTAATACCTGATTTTGCTAATGCATGTGTGTGTGAACCGCATACTTCCATAAAAACAGGTTTTCTATGAAAACGTTGTTTGAACATTTCTGCTTTCTCCATGACCAGTTCTAGCATGGGTTTAATAATTTCCGGATTAGAAGATTGGTTCAGAATTTCGCGCATCAACCATCTTCCTCCATTCAACAACACTTTCTTTTGCATATTGTTCGTTGATAATCGAAATAGCCTGTCCTGCATGGACGATCACATAATCACCAAGTTCAACTTCTGGTACAAAAATAATCCCTACATTTGTTTGTGATCCCATTACATCTACTACAGCACTATATTCATGTTTTTCAATTATTTTTGCTGGTACTCCTACACACATGGTTTTTCCTCCCTTTTTGCTGCTGCAACCATTAATTGTCCATATGATAAGCCACCATCATTGCATGGAATATGCTTATGACTATAAACTTCAAATCCTGCTGCTGTTAAGCATGCCGTCAATCGTTCTTTTAAATAACGATTATGGCAGCTACCACCTGATAAAACGATCTTTTTACTATATTGTGGGAAATTGTCCCGCAAACGGTTCATCCCTTCAACTAAAGCCTGTACAATCGTTTCATGGAAGGCTGTACTCATTTTTTCTACTGTTTTCCCGTTACGAACATCTTGCACTATTTCAAGTAGCATTCTACTAAAATCAAATACTAATTTTTGTTGATTCTCTTGAATTTCATAGTGATAAGATCCTATTTGTTGATCAAACTGAGCTAGTTCTGACAGACGAATGGCTGCTTCACCGTCATAAGTAGATTTTTCACAAATACCGATCATGCTGCTTACGGCGTCGAACAATCTGCCGCAAGTTCCTGCATAAACTGTGTTCAATCCCTTTTCAATCATTGCACGAAAAACAGGTATTGCTTCTTTATGCGAAGGAAAAAGCTGCTCGCATAGTTTAAATCCTTCATCACCTAATAATGTTAAAAGCATACCACAAGCATTGCGCCATGGTTCACGAATACAGACCTCACCACCTGGTAAAGCTGTATATTTTAAATGGGCCAAGCGCTGAAACTGCCTGCAATCCCCATAAAATATTTCAAATCCCCATAAGTTCCCGTCCAAACCATAACCTGTTCCATCCAAAATGATGGCAAATGTCTGTTCTTCCATGTCATTATCTGCCATACAAGCCGCCATATGTGCATGATGATGTTGAACTTCCATTACTTCATCAAACGAAAACTCTTTTGCTAATTCACGCGTTTGATAGTTTGGATGATAATCAACAACGCCTATTCGTTGATGTGGTTGAATCCATTTCAACAAATGCTGCAATTCTTTTCTATAGTGATGAATCGTAGAAAGGTTATCCAAATCACCAATATGTGGACCTATAAAAATTTGATGATTTCTCCCTAAAGCAAACGTTGTTTTTTGTTGTCCGCCAAATGCTACAATGCCATCCATATTCATCTTGCTATATAAGGCATCTGGTACATAGCCACGAGATTTTCTGAAAAAATCCGTTTTACCTTGAACGATTTGAACAACAGAGTCATCAACAGGATGTAATATTTCACGATCATGCAGCAAATAAAAATCAGCTATTTCTCCTATATACGGATGACAGTCTTCGTTTTTATACACAATTGGCAAACCGGAAACATTGGCGCTTGTCATGACAAGTGTCTTCTTGCCTGCTTCTTTTAACAAAAGATAATGTAAAGGAGAATAAGGAAGCATAACCCCGATTGTCTTCATATCGGGCGCCACTTTTTCGGCTAAATGATATTCCTTTCGTTTTTGTAAAACAACGATGGGGGCTTCTGCACTTCTCAACAATTCTTCTTCTTTAGATGAAACTTTTGCAAAACGCTTTACATCTTCAATTGAAAAACTCATGACAGCCAATGGACGATGAGGACGATTTTTTCGCCTTCTCAATAAAGAAACTGCTTGATCATTATGGGCATCGCAACATAAATGAAAGCCGCCAATACCTTTCACCGCCATGATTTTACCTTCAATAAGCAATTTTCCGGTCATCTCTAATGCTTCGTCACGTTCCGCTACAATGTTGCCATCATGACTTATTAATGTGACGTGTGGACCACATTCTGGGCAAGCGATTGGCTGTGCATGATGTCTCCGGTCTAACGGATTATGATATTCCTGCTCACAATTTGGGCATAGTTCAAAATCAGACATGGATGTATAGGGACGGTCATAAGGAAGTTCATCAATAATCGTATAACGGGGACCACATTGCGTACATGTAGTAAAAGGATAATGGTAACGATGATTATAAGGATCATTTATTTCTGCCAAACATTCATCGCATACACCAGCATCCACAGGAATAACAAGCTGAGATGTACCTTCCCGTCTACTTTTAATAATCGAAAATTCCTTATATCCGATAAACGCTTCTCTTTGTATCGTCATTTGATCAATTCTAGCTAATCTTGGTGTTTTCTCTCTTACACTTTGTAAAAAAAGTTGAACATCAGTTGCTTTTCCTTCGATAAATGCTTCTACACCATCCATATTATTTTGCACTGTACCTTTTAAGCCGTATTGTTGTGCAAGTTGAAAAACAAAAGGACGGAATCCTACTCCTTGAACTCTTCCAACAATCGAAACTTTTACTGTTTCAAGCATGCTTGATAGGCCTCGTCAATCCAAGAATACCAGCTATCCATACCTTCCTGTGTTTTTGCTGACAATGGTAGTAGCGTGGATTCAGGGTTAATACCTTTTAAGTCTTCTTTTGCCGTTTCCACATCGAAATCTAAATATGGCAGTAGATCTACCTTATTTAAAAGAACCAATTCCGTACGCATAAACATTTGTGGGTATTTTGGAATCTTATCATTTCCTTCTGGCACGCTTAAAACAGCTACTTTATGATTTTGACCAAGATCATATCCAGATGGACATACCAAATTCCCAACATTTTCGATAAAGAGTATATCTATTTCTTCAAAATCGAACTCAGGCAGTGTGGCAACAACCATTCGTGCATCAAGATGACAGCCGCCATGGGTATTGATTTGTACTGCTTTTGCTCCTAGTTGACGAATACGATCCGCATCTTTTTCAGTAGCCAAATCTCCTTCAATAACACCAATGCGATATTGCTTGGATAGTTTTTTGATGGTTTCTTCTAATAAAGTCGTTTTTCCTGCACCTGGTGAACTCATTACATTAATAACAAGTGTTTTCGTCTTATGAAATAAGTCTCTATTATAATCCGCAGCTACATTATTATTGGTTAATACATTCGTATTTAATTTTACTTCCAAATTCATTACTCCCCTTCATAGGATAAAACTTGAAATGTTTCACCTGAGATTAATTTGCCAGATGGCATATGACACGATGGGCAGATAGAAATTTTGAAATCCGGTTTGTAAACTGTCTTACAAAAAATACATTCTGATATGGCTTCTTCAAATTGAATATGAAGACTAGCATCTTTTGTAAACAGTTGTGCATTCTGTTCTTTATATATTTCAAATGCCATTGTCAATGCATCTGGCATAGCATTGCTCAACTCACCGACGATCAAATCAATTCTACTAAATTGTTTAATCCCTTTACTCTCTGCATCTTTCATAATAATGTCCAGTATATCTCCCATAAGGGCCATTTCATGCATTTCATCACCTATTTCAAACAGACTTTCTTTTTCTTAAGCCAACATAATAACCGTCTTCAGCTCTTTTTAGAGGAAACTCCTGCAAGCCGTTTTTTTCATGGCTTGCAAGAGAATATTCCTTTTCGCAATACATGCATTTGCATGTTGAATCAATTTGAACTATCGTTAATAAGTTTTTACAAGAAGGACAAAGCCCGTCATAAGCATATAATTTTTTATTGTCATGAACGAGTATGATCGTTTGGCGATCAATATACTTTTCTTCGATTTTATTGGTTTCGCTCACCCGATTTGCCACATGCCACCATTGCAATTGGGACAATACATCAAGTGAGTGATTCCATTTCTCAATCTTATCCTCCATAATTGGAGCACAAGCATATTGAACCGTTTCAACAAGACTTTTCTTTATTTCTTTCAGAAATTCTAATCGATTCATATGATTTCATTCTTCCATTTGTTGATTTGTTTCTCGACTAATTGCACAAGAGCTGGTAATTGAGACTGATTGGTTGTCGTAAGACCAACACCAAGTTCTAAGGAAGTGGGCTGCATGCCAATCATCATAACATGCTTTGGATAACGTTCCCTCAATTTCGCAGCGAGGAGAACTTCTTGAAATCCCAATTGATGGATAGACATTTTAACCCCATAATAGGTGGGAATCTCCTCGCCTTGTAATTGAATAATATGCCCTCCCTCTTTACCAGCATTGATCGCATCAAGGACCATTAAATAATCCGTATCTTCCACCACACCTAGAAGACTCATGCCATCTGTCGCACCATATACCAATTCTACCTGATCATCACTACCATACAACTCTTCCAATGGAGATAAAGCATATACGCCTAACCCTTCATCTGTATACAACGTATTTCCTATACCTAATATTGTAATTTTCTTACATATAGTATTTGTCATTTTTTTCTCCTGGCATGCTTTCATCCTTTATGTCTTCAATGGAATCTTTTGATTCTGTTTTATATCCCGTAAAAATCGAACTCATTGTACCATTCTTTGATAAATAATCTTCACGGATGGATAAATAGATATGCGCAACAACAAAGGCCATAAATGCCCATGCGACTAGATGATGCCATGATCGAATGTCAAAACTATCACCAAATATCACTGGTACCCATTGAAATAGTTTGCCTAAGAAAGATTCTGGTTGTGGCTCTGTATATAGGTAATATCCCGTAAGAATCATAATGATAGAACCGACACCGATAACAACCCAATAACTTAATTGTGCTAATGGATTATGTCCAACAAAATGTGGCTTTTTATTTTTTAAAAACAAGTAAAACTTGACGCTTTCCCATGTATCCTTCCAGAAAATTTTGCGAAATAGATTAGACGATGCATACTTATTGCCAGCAAATGTCCAATATAATCGAACCAGTAAATTCGCTGTAAAGATGAAAGCAGAAAAGAAATGGATATATCTAACCCATCCCATGATAAACCCTGATGCTTCTCCTTGTATCATTGAATCAAAAAATGGATTTCCAATATAAATTCCTGTAATCATAAGAGCAAAAATAGCTGCGGCATTCACCCAGTGAAATATTCTTACTGGTAATTCCCACACATAAATTTTTACAGTTTCATTATTTACTTTTTCTATTTTTGGAGGGTATTCGTTTTTAAAGGCCGACTCGCTACTTTCGTCTAAATGATATGGATTTGCCATATGTCACTCCTCCTATCCAATACGAATTTCTGTTTGCGTATCCGATTCTAAATCTGTTAAGTGAACCGCACATGCTAAACAAGGGTCAAATGAATGGATGATCCGAATAATTTCTAGCGGTTGTTTTTTGTCAGCAACAGGCGTACCTTTTAAAGATGCTTCATACGCACCAATATTTCCCTTTTTATCTCTTGGTGATGCATTCCAAGTAGTTGGAACAACCGCTTGATAATCTTTTGTTTTACCGTCTTCAATAACGATCCAATGTCCTAACGCGCCACGTGGTGCTTCGATCCAGCCGACACCTTTAGCACTTTTTTTCCATGTTTCAGGCTCCCATTTTGATGCGTTAAAAGTGACTTGGTTGCCATTTTTGATATTCGCTAATAATTGATCCATATCTTCACGCATCCATTTTGCGATTAAAACAGATTCTAATCCTCTTGCAATAGTTCTTCCTAATGCAGATTGCAAAGCAGACAAAGGTATTTTTAATTTTGCAAGTGTGTCATCCACAAGTGTTTTAACATCTTTACGACCCAATGCATAGCTAATCATGATTCGTGCAAGCGGACCTGTTTCCATTGGTTGTCCTTTATATCGTGGTGATTTGATCCAGCTATATGCTTGATCTGTATCTAAATGTTTATAAGGCGCTTCAGGACCTGTATAATGTAGGTTGGTTTCTCCATCAAATGGATGTAAGCCTCCATCCTGCGTTTTACCCTTATATTCGTACCATGAATGATCGATAAATTCTTGAACTTGTGTTGGATCTTTTAAGTCGATATCATGGACCTTACTTAAATCACCATTCAGAATAACACCGCGTGGCATACGGTAACTATCGATATCATAATGATCTTTTGGTGCAAAATCACCGTAGCTCAAATAATTGTTAAGACCACCACCATATGTCCAATCCTTATAGTAAGAACCGATAGCTAATAAGTCTGGGATATACACCTGATTGATAAATGTATTGGCTTGGTCAATCAATTGTGAAATATGTCCAAGTCTTTCCGCATGAATCCCATTATCACTGTTGATATCTAGAGGTGTTGCCATCCCACCAACTACATAATGGGGATGTGGATTTTTCCCTCCAAGAATCGTTTGAACCTTCACGATCTCTTTTTGCCAATCAAGTGCTTCTAAATAATGGGCAACCGCCATTAGATTAACTTCTGCAGGAAGTTTATATGCCTCATGTCCCCAATAACCATTGGCAAAAATACCAAGTTGGCCACTATCTACTAGTTTCTTAACTTTATTTTGAACTTCTTTAAAGTAACCTGGAGAAGAGTTTGACCAATCTGAAATAGATTGAGCAATTTTGGAAGTCTCTTTAGGATCCGCATCTAATGCACTCACTACATCTACCCAGTCTAGAGCATGCAAGTGATAAAAATGTACAACATGGTCATGAAGAAATACTGCAGCATTCATAATGTTACGAATTAAATGAGCGTTTTCTGGAATTTTAATATCTAGAGCATCTTCAACTGAACGAATGGATGCTAAAGCATGTGTAGACGTACATACACCACAAATTCGTTGCACAAAAGCCCATACATCACGAGGATCACGTTCTTTCACAATTACTTCAATTCCCCTAACAGCTGTCCCTGAACTGAAGGCATCTTTAATAACACCACGATCGTCAATATCAGCTTCAACACGTAAATGACCTTCGATTCTAGTGACTGGATCAACTACAATACGTTCTGTCATTATTCTTCACCTCGGATTTTTTCATCATGCTTTTTCTTTGCGACAGTCGCAGCCCCATGAATAGCAACACCCGCTGCCGTAGCACCTAATACTGCAACTCCGACCTTGTCAGGATTAATCGTTATTTGCGTTCCTGGTACTTTTGCACGTCTTGTGAAGAATGGTCCATTATCCCAGAAATTGCTTTCTGAACATCCGATACATGGATTTCCTGATTGGATTGGATAACTTGTGCCACCATTCCAACGCATTTCTGCACATGAATTGTACGTTGTAGGTCCTTTACAACCTACTTTATATAAACAATATCCTTGTTTCGCCCCTTCATCATCAAACGATTCTACAAATAGACCGGCATCAAAATAGGCACGTCGATTACATTTATCATGTATACGATGGCGATAAAATGCTTTGGGTCTTCCAGCTACATCTAACTCTGGTATTTCCCCAAATGTGATAATATGGGCAATTACCCCTGTCATTACTTCGGCAATTGGTGGACAACCGGGAACCAAAATAACGGGCGTATTTTTCACAAGTTTTGTAATTGGTTTTGCTTTAGTTGGGTTTGGATAGGCTGCAGGAATTCCTCCCCAAGATGCGCAGCTGCCATAAGAAATGACGGCTTTAGCATTTTCTGCTGCACGGATAAATGTATCCTTGGCACTTTTACCACCAACCATTAAATAGCCCGCATTGTCAGGAACACTTCCTTCAACTGCTAAAATATATTCACCTTTATACTTTTTAATAACAGTTTCTAGATTAGATTCTACTTGTACACCTGAAGCTGCTGATAATACTTCTGTATATTCAAGTGAAATCATGTCAAATATAACACTTTCTATTTTAGGATGAGTAGATCTGATAAATGACTCTGAACATCCTGTGCAATCCTGCAGTTGTAACCATAATACTGGCACCCGTTTTTTCGTTTCCATTGCTTCTACAACATTGTCTGTTTGACTAAAATCAAGCCCCATCGTTGCAGCTAATGCCGTACACATTTTTAAAAAATCTCGTCTGGAAATTCCTTGATCTAGCGCCGATTCATAAATTGTCTTCTGTTTCTTCATTTTATCGAAGCCTCCCTTATTCAAAAAGCGCTTACAAATTAAAGCAAAATTTCAAATCATTTTATATGAAAGAGCTGGTATGCCAAAAACTACTATTGGTATTTTCACTACAATGCCCGTATTTATAGTGACAAAACACTAGATTAAGTGAAACGGCACATTATGGAATCCTCTACATTCCCCATTGTGTTAGTTAAATACCAAGATTTTTCCAGTAGTTGATCTTCCCACTTATCCTGTTTTATTACTTAAAGTGTGGGCCCACGGGTTTCAATCCCCCTTAAAGCAAGGGTTTTATGCCTATTTTCGTTGAACACCAATATTCAAATTTAACAACACCAACATTCATTTTCATAGTAGCAAAATATCGCAATACTTACTGTGACTTTTGTTACACCTTGTCTACTTGATACGAGCTCACCTTAGTATGGAAGAGGGTTTGCGATTTATCCCACTTGCTTTTTATGGCCAAATAACCAAAATTAAGATATTTTAATCATTTCTCCTGTTTGTGTAGAAACGACAATACTGTTAATATACTAACAGGCGTGTTGATTATCCCATTTAATCCATAAAAATAGGGAGAGTCATTGATTTCCGCTCCGACTTGCTCGCTTTCCTGCGGGCGAATGCTGAGGGCAACAGGATGTTGGTCACGGAGTCGTTGCCACAGGACGTGGCGCCCTTAGACTCCGTTCCTTAATCGCTACGCTGCGGGGTCTCATCTATTCGCTTTTCCCGCTGGAGTCGAGCAAGCCTCCGCTCCAATCTATATAAATGGTCCTAAAAATACAGGGTTTTTCAAAAATCACGCCAAATAGACGCTCCTAATTTTTGTCAAATCAACACATGTGATATACTAACTGTTTAGTAATGATGTTGACTTTCTATCCAATTCAATTTACAAATGAAATTTCTACTGAAATAGAGAACTCAGGTTAAAAGCGCCACGTCCTGTGGTAACACCTGAGGGACCAACATCTTGTCGGCCCGAACCAATCGGGCGTATGCGGCAGTTGATCCTCCATCTATCTTTCTCGTTTCTCTCTAAAGGTAGGGGTCTTACTGCCCGTTAAAGCGAGATAAAGTTTATTTTTGGTTTGATGACGCTTTGCTTTATTTAAAAACGTTAACAAAATGGACATATTGTTTAATTTATAACTTTGGTAGAATAATATATGAATTTAGAACATTTACCTAATTAGCTTCTTTCAATAGGCTATCAGACTTGTCGAAAAGACATAAGTTGGAATATATACAATCGATATAATCCATATCTTATACCTTTCCAACATTAGTGAGGGGGGTAACTCCTTGGAAAATCAAGAAATGAACTTACTTGAACATCTAGATGAATTAAGAAGACGACTTATTATTACAGCTGTTGCTTTTCTAATCTTTCTTAGCGCTTCTTTCTTTTTCGTAAAGGATCTTTATCTGTATTTCACAAGATATTTAGATACCAAATTACTTGCGTTAGGGCCAAGCGATATTATTTGGATTTATTTCACGATTGCCTGCATTGTCGCGATTGCTTTAACCATTCCTGTTTTAGCATTAGAAATTTGGTTATTTGTGAAGCCAGCGTTAAAGAAACACGAACAAAAAATAGCTTTATCCTATATTCCAGCTTTGTTCCTTTTATTCATAGGAGGTTTAGCATTTGGATATTTTGTGATTTTTCCACTTGTGATGAGATTTTTGGTGAATCTTGGAGAAGGGGTAATGGATATTTCCTTTACGGCAGATCGGTATTTTAAATTTATCATTAATATTTCTTTGCCTTTTGGAGTACTTTTCGAACTGCCAATTGTTATGATGTTCCTAACGTCATTAGGAATTATAAACCCTTATGTGATGGCTAAAGTTCGAAAGTATGCTTATTTTGTTTTGATCGTTATTGCGGTTGTCATTACACCACCAGAATTTATGTCTGATTTTGTTGTATCCATTCCTTTGTTACTTTTATATGAAATTAGTATTTCATTATCTAAAATCGTCTATAAGCGCAAGCAAAAGAAAGCAGCATCAACTGAAGATGTATCATAAAGCGAACTTTCGCTCAATGGGGATTTTCTTCATCTCCCGCTGAGTGTTAGCTGAACCAATCGGGCTTTTACAGACAGTATATCTCTTTACTTATCCTCCTACTATTACTTGGATCTAGATATGGGGATCTCTCCTACTGCCTGTTCATGCGGGATAAAATTATAACTTTAGGAGGTTTTTAATATGTTTTCAAATATAGGGATACCTGGATTAATTATTATTCTCGTACTAGCTTTAATTATATTTGGCCCTAAGAAGCTCCCTGAAATTGGTAGAGCAGTTGGTCAAACATTAAATGAGTTTAAAAAATCGGCAAAAGAGCTGACAGATGATACAGTAGATGAAATCGATCAAGTGAAAAAAGAAGTGAAAGAGGAAAAAGAAAATATCAAAGAAATTGTCAAAAAATAAGTTGTATTTATAAACATTTTGCTTTCGTAAAACCTTAACCTATTTACCAAGTATATTGATGAAGAATAATTAAAAAGACAAATTCCCTATCTTTTGGAATTTGTCTTTTTTGTATTTAAAAAATCTTTATTCTGAAATAACTTCAATTGGAATATGCTTAAAGCTTGTCACATCAAATAAACCTGTATCCGTTAATTTAATACTAGGTATAACTGGTAATGCAATAAATGACAAGGTTAAAAATAGGTGGAATTTCAGTTCCGGATTTAATCGTAATAGAGCTTTATGTAAGTCATGTAACTTTTCTGCTGCTATTTCAGCTTTTAAATCTGTCATTAGACCTGCAATCGGAAGAGGTAAAGCGCTTAGTACTTTACCATCAGCTACTATAACATAACCCCCTTGCATTTTTTGAAGTTCAGCAAGCGCCAACAAGATATCGGCATCATTTGTTCCGCACACAAGTGCATTATGGGAATCATGTGCAACCGTTGTCGCAACTGCTCCCTTTTTTAAACCAAATCCATGTACAATACCAAGTCCTATATTCCCTAAATGATGATGGCGTTCAATGACAGCAAGCTTTAAATAGTCATCTTCTACAGAAGGAACAAATACACCATTTTCAACTTCAACCTTCGCCACTTTTTTATGAGTAATGAGCTGATTTGGCTCAATTTCAATAATGTTGGCAAGGTTCCCATTCTGAAAAGGGATGGCTAAATCTTGCAAGGATAGTTTTGGAATATGGACGGATTCTAAAATCAATGATGGGACTTTGATAGAATCGTTACGAGTTGTACATATTTCCCCATTCTCAGCAACCTTTTTACCATTTTTCCAAACAGCTTGCGGTTTACATGTGGTTAAATCCGCTAGCAAGAGAAAGTCGGCAACATAGCCTTCAGCAAGAGCCCCTTTTTGATACAATCGATAACATTCTGCTGCATTTAATGTTGCTAGTTGAATCGCTTGAAGCGGTTCCATTCCCTCTTCAATTGCTAAAGATATAGAGTGATTAATACTGCCTTCGTCTATTAGCTCGTCCAAATGTTTATCATCTGTACAGAATAAAAAACGTCTCGCATTTGAAGAATTGACTGCCGGCAAAACATCCCGCAAGTTCTTAGCAGCAGAGCCTTCGCGAATCAGCACATACATTCCCTGTTGAATCCTTGTAGCCGCTTCTTCCGCAGTAACGCATTCATGATCTGTTTGAATGCCAGCAACACGATATCCACGAATTTGAGAAGCGTCTAAACCGGCTCCATGACCATCTACGATATTTCTTGTCGTTTCTGTTTGAATGATTTTTTGCAACATATCTTTTTGACCGTTCAAGACTGCTGGAAAATCCATAACCTCTGCTAATCCCAGAACATTTGGATGTGATAAAAATGGTTTTAAGTCCTGTGCGTTCAATGTTGCTCCTGCATTTTCAAAAGAAGTGGCAGGTACACTGGATGGTAGCATCACATAAATATCCATTTCCGCACTTTGTGCATCTTCCAACATATATTGAATACCTGCTGCCCCTGCCACATTAGCAATCTCATGTGGATCTGTAATAACTGTCGTAATCCCATGTGGCAATAAGATTTTACTAAATTCAGAGGGTGGCAGCATAGAAGATTCGATATGAATATGCCCATCTATTAAACCAGGAATGACATAACCTCCATTTGCATCTTCCTCATATGTCGCTTCAAAAATCCCTTCATCATCTATGGCTACAATTATTCCGTCTGTTACAACAATATCCGCTTTTTTCCATTGAAGATTAAAAACATCTGCAACTTGTGCATTACGCAAAATGAAGTCGGCTTTCCTCTTCTGTTGAGAACTTAAAATTCTTTCTTGTGTTCTTTCAATTTTATCATTCATTCCGTTGTCCCCTCCATATACTTTTTAATGTTATACCACAAACGTCCAACTTTTACCAAAATAATTTTATCTGAAATTGAACAACTAATTTCCATAGCAATGTTAGATATTGACGGTATTTTTTAATTATTTCACTATATATTACACACCCATGAAATATCCGATCATAAATAAAACAAAAACAATGAATTCATTGATGATCAAATATTGTCTCTTATTTTCAGCTCTAAAATTGAACTCCCTATAAAAACGATATATCAGAATAATGATTGGTATGAGAAAAACAAATAAGACATGAATAACCCCCAAGTAATAGATGGACCCCGTTAAAATGACTATGCCTCCTCCAACTATGCTACGGTCTATCCATTGATGCTTTTTATCTACGTATTTAGGTGTCCTTTTAATAATCGGAAATTTATCTTTGATAATAAGCCCTACTAGAAAAGAAATAAGGAAAATAGGTGCATAAAAATTCAATAAACCAAATAGAGAATTTGGAAAACTAGAGGCGGCTTTAATCGTTTGTAATTTCTCTGTAGCAGCACCTTCAATTTTATACCATTTATCATTTTTCATATCTTTTATATAGAGTAGCTTCTTGTTTGTATCTATAAATATTATTTTTAAAAATAATGTTCCTTTCAAATGACTTTTGTGATCAGTGTAATTTACTTGTACATCTCTAATTATCGTGAAAAGTGGTTGTATGTTCTGTTTCTGTATTGGTTTAGCAGTTAATAGTAAATCCTTCAACTCTGTATTCACACCTTGAAATGGATCTACTTTTTTTTCCATACCAAAATAAAAATTTGCATCATCTCTAGGAAAATAATTTAATGAATGCGAGCTAGAAACATTTATCGTTTGTATATAGCGATGATTTCCTTGAAGGCTAGAAATCATATCTTCCCCTCTACTCAATTGAACTGTAGTTGTAGGAGATTGTGAAATCAAAAAGAATAAACAACACACGAAACCAAACATGACTACTGTAATCATTGGCCGCCATAGTTTCGTCCTTCTTAAAGAATTTTTATCTTCTTCTATTCTGTTTAAAAGTAATTGCAAACTTTCTTTCTTTTGTTTTGAATCACGCTTGATCAATGAAAGCTCATGGAATAGTGCATCTAATTCCTTCTTCATCGCTTACTCATCCTCCTTTTCCTTCATTATTTTCTTTAATGATTGAATAGCACGTGTCGTATTATTTTTTACTTTTGCTTCTGTGCAACCTAGTACCATGGCCGTTTCCTTGATCGATAGTCCTTCTATTTTTCTTAATATCAGCACTTCTCTGTATGCTAATTTTAAATGAGTGATCGCTTTATAAAGGGTAATGAGTTCCTCCCCTTTTTCAAAGATTTCGTTCGGTAATAATTGATCATCTTGCCACACATCATTCGATACGAATGGGACAAATTGGATCATTCTTTTTCTACGATAATGATCATAAACTAAATTTCTTGCAATTTTTCTGAGCCAAGTATAAAGGGTGGACTGACCTGCAAATGTATCAAGTCGTTTGTATGCTCGAAAAAATACTTCTTGTGTTAAATCTTCCGCCAATTCTTTATTGTTAACGAGAAAAAATATGTATTGATAAATGGTATCGCTATGTTGTTCATATAATTGTTCGAACAGTTTATATCGCATGAAAATCCTCCTTTCACAGCTATAGACGAACGAAAGTAGAAAAAGAATCAACTAATCCTTGAATCCATCCTAATACATACTACAATTTTCTATATCATTTATTTTTTAGAATTTTTATTATTATAATACTCTATTAAGAGGAAAGAAGGATGCAAATGATTGAGCTAAAGTATTTTGAACAATCAGACATGGAACAGTTGATCAATTGGATTCCATCAGCAGATTTTACATTACAATGGTCAGGTCCTACATTCCGGTATCCATTAACCATTCAGCAATTAGAAAATTATCTAAAAAACGCAAATAGAATGGATTCTGACACATACATTTACAAAGCCATCGATCAAGAATCCAACCAAGTGATCGGACATATTTCTTTGGGCAAGATCGACAGAGTCAACCAATCGGCAAGGATTGGAAAAGTATTAGTTGGCTCTACAGAAGTTCGAGGAAAAGGAATCGGGACTGAAATGGTTAAAGCTGTTCTAGCCATTGCCTTCGAAGAACTAAAATTACATAAAGTGACATTGGGCGTATTTGATTTTAATACTCCAGCTATTCATTGTTATGAAAAGGTGGGATTCGTGAAGGAAGGGATGCTAAGAGATGCACGAAAAAACGGAGATAATTATTGGAATTTAATCGAAATGGGCATTTTAGAAGATGAATGGCGGCGTATTTATTCATAGTTGTTCTTGAAATTCTGTGTTATTTTTGCCACGCCAAAAGTCCAATGACAAGATCATCATTGGACTTTTGGAAGATATTAAGCACCTGTACTTTCCACATAATTCTTTCTTAAATGCACTTTTTGAATTTTTCCAGATGCTGTTTTTGGTAATTCTTTTATAAATGTAACACCTGTAATGGCTTTAAAATGAGCCAGCTTGGAGCGAGAAAAATCGATGATATCTTGCTCTGTTAATGTTGCATTTTCGCGCAATACAACGTAGGCATGAGGTGTTTCTCCCCATTTTTCGTGTGGGATAGCAATGACAGCTGCTTCAAGAATATCAGGATGATCATAAAGTACCCCTTCTACTTCAATAGAGGAGATATTTTCCCCACCGCTTATAATAATATCTTTCTTTCGATCCGTTATGGCTACGTATCCTTTGTCATCAATATGCCCTACATCCCCTGTGTGCAACCAACCGTCTTTTATGGTGTTGATAGTCGCTTGTTCATTTTTCCAATACCCTTTCATCACCCCATTACCTCGCACAATAACTTCTCCAACCGTCGCCCCATCATGTGGCACTTCATCGCCAAATTCATCTACCACTTTCACTTTTGTTCCAATCATGGGTGTGCCAGCCTTTGCTTTTAGTTGATATTTTTCTTGATCAGTTAAATCTTTATATTGTGGAAGAATACGAGAGACGGTACTTAGTGGGGATGATTCTGTCATACCATAAACTTGTATAAACTCCCAACCAATCTCTTTTTCTACCTTTTCAACAAATGCAACTGGAGGCGCAGATCCTGCGATGACCACGCGAAGTTTATCTGATAACGTAGGATGATGTTCTTCATAATATTGAATCAGCGAATTCAATACCGTTGGCGCCATATGAACAACTGAAACATTGTGCTTTGCCATCGCATGAAAAATTGCCTCTGGTGTTGCCTTTCGTAAGAAGACTTGAGATGAACCATTTGCTGTATAATAAAATGGCGACCCCCAACCGTTTACATGAAACATCGGTAAAACATGTAAAAGTGTATCTTCATCTGTTACCCGTAAATGATGCATCGATGAAAGTGCATGCAGATAGTTGTTTCGATGTGTTAACATAACACCTTTTGGATCACCTGTTGTACCACTTGTATAAAGTAAACTGGCTACATCATTTTCATCCAATTCTACACGATTAAACTTACCATCATCAAATACAGCAAGCCATTCGTCATAACCTAGTTCTGAAGTTTCTTCATCTTTATAGTGAACAATAATTTGTTGAACCGTTTCCAGTTTTTCTTTAATCGGAACAATCAAGTGATAAAAATCTTGATCAACAAGTAAAATCTTAGATTCACTATGATTTAATATAAATAAATAATCGTCAGGTTTTAAACGAATATTTAACGGCACCATAATGGCACCTAATTGATAAATACCATAAAAACCTTCATACATCTCAACTGTATTGGAAGCTAAATAGGCTACTTTATCCCCTTTTTTCACCCCAAAGGATTGTAGCCCACGAGATAACTGATTGACACGTTTATTTATATGAGCGTATGTAAACGCTCTCTTTTCATCAAAAAGTGCTTCCTTATCCCCGTATAATTCCACTGCTCTGTCTAAAAAATCGGTTAATACTAATGGTACATTCATCCCTTATACACCCCTTTGTAAAATGGAATTAAATACATTTTACAATATCCAGTTATTTTTGTCATTTAAAAGATATAAATAGATTAAAAGAGAATATTTTATTTTTCACCAATGATTAATACCTAAACATTCAATTGAAACAAGATTATATTATCAGGCGTGTTGATTATCCAATTTTCTCCATGAAGATAGGGAGAATTCGTTGATTTCCGCTACGGCTTGCTTCGCTACGCTCGTGCAGGGTCTCAACTGTCTCGCTTTTCCCGCGGGACATTGAATGGACTTCCTGAATCCACACCGCACGAAGGAAATGCGCATGCATTTTCGAGGACTCGAGCAAGCCGCAGCGAAGATCTACATAAATGGAACGAAAAATACATGTTTTTTTAAGAATTATATCAAAAATATTCCCTAATTTCTGCCTAATCAACACGCCTGTTATATTATAAAAATATACATAAAAAGAGGAGCAACTCAAACCCCTCTTTGAAAACTCTAAAAAACGGAAAATTATAGTTTTTTAAGCAAAATATCGATAATAAATATTCTTCGCTTCCGCTACATCATTTGTACCATGAATCAATACACGCCCATCCGCAAAGAGAACAAGTTTATATTGATCAATTTGGCAATGAAGTAAATACGGATTACAATGAATATTTTGAACATGTGGAGCAAGATATTTCTCATATTGTTTCACGTCAATAGCTTGATACTTTGCTGGACGAATTTGGACCGTATTGCGACCGCAGAGGACCGCTACCTTTGAAAGCGAATAGTTGGATAAATAGGGATACGTCGGGTTTGCTCCACAGGTTTGACATGTATCCTGTTTCAATAAATTCACATTGATTTTACTGAACTCATTTTTCCATGAATCAAATGATACTAATTCATTTCGAAGAGCGTCCCAATCTTCTACCAATATTTTTAATGCTTCTGTCACCTGATAAGATACCACTTGTGCGACAGTTGGTGCAATAATACCCGATGTATCACATGTTGCTCCTCCCAAAGGCAGTGTCTTCATCAAACAGTTCAAACATGGTTTTTGGTGAGGCAAAATCGTATAGGTAATCCCATAGCTCCCCACACATGCTCCATAGATCCATGGGATGTTATGCTTTACGGCGAAATCATTCAGTAAAAAGCGTGTTTCAAAATTATCAGTGGCATCAATGATCAAATCTACATGTTGAAATGCTGAAAGTCCTGATGGTGTTAGATCCTGCACAAATGCTTCGACTTTTACTTCCTGATTGATCGCTTCTAATCTTCGCTTCGCCGCAACAGCCTTTGGCAAATGCTCACGCACGTCTTCCTCACAATATAATTGCTGACGCTGTAAATTCGACCAATCCACATAATCACGATCCACAATCGATATCTTCCCAACACCTGCACGAGCAAGCATCTCGGCATTTCCACTTCCCAATGCTCCTGCTCCAACAATCAGTACATGCTTTTGACAAATTTTTTGCTGTCCTTCATATCCAATTGGCGAAAACAATTCTTGTCTTGAATAGCGACTAGTCAATAACGCTCATTCCTTGTGTTGGACTGCTTGCTTGTGCTCGTGTTTTTTTCTCAATCATACCTGCTTCAAAACCAAGCCTACCTGCACGGATTGCCAATTTCATCGCTTCTGCCATTTGGACAGGATTTTTCGCACCCGATACGGCTGAATTGAGCAATACAGCATCAGCTCCCAACTCAAGGGCAAGTGCTGCATCAGAAGGAGTACCGATTCCTGCATCTACAATAACAGGTACTGTTGCTTGTTCAATGATGATTTGTAAATTGTATGGATTCAAAATTCCTTGACCTGAGCCAATAGGAGAAGCACCAGGCATGATGGCATGCACGCCAAGTTCTTGTAATTTGTGAGCAAGTACTACGTCGTCTGAAATATACGGAAGTACAATAAATCCTTCCGAAAGAAGGATTTCACATGCGCGATACGTTTCAAATGGATCTGGCAATAACGTATCATCACAGCCAATTACTTCAACCTTGATCATATCACAAAGACCAGATGCCCTAGCGAGTTTTGCAATGCGTACAGCTTCCTCAGCTGTTTTAGCTCCCGCTGTATTCGGAAGTAAACGATAGTTTGATAGATCAAGCTTATCTAGCAAATTGGGTTGTGATGGTTCAAAAATATTCATACGACGTACAGCAAATGTTAAAATTTCAGCCTCTGAAACTTCTATCGCACGACTTTGAATATCAAAATCTGAAAACTTTCCTGTTCCAAGTAATAATCTAGATGTAAATGTATATGGTCCAATTTGATACATATTAACCGCCTCCTACAAATGTCACAATTTCGATTGTATCGGTTGACTTTACAACCTGTGAATAATCTTCTTTTTGTAAAATAACTCCATTTTGTTCCACAATCACCATTTTATCTTGGAGTTTTAAATAGATAAGTAATTCCTGAATCGTTCCTACAGTTTCCGGTATTTCTATCGTAGTCCCATTAATAAACATAATTCCCCACCATTTTATTTGCCATGTATTCACCAACAAATGGACTCAACAAAATGCCATTTCGATAATGCCCCGTGGATACAAATAGTCCCTGAATCGTAGGATGTGCTTCCATATATGGTCGCCCCTCATTCGACTCTGGTCGTAAACCTGCCCAAGTACGATCCCAAGTCGCATCCTGTAAAGCAGGAAGGATTGAAAAAGCGCGTTGTAAAATATCTGCTACACTAGATGCCTTCACCTGTTCTTGAAAAGAATGAGGCTCCATCGTCGCGCCTATTACATATTTGCCATAACGTTTTGGAGCGATGTAAAATCGTTTCAAAAATAGCGGAGCCTTTAGTAAAGGACGATTACTTTTTAAGGAAATCACTTCACCTTTTACTGGATACGTACCATAATTTTTATTAAATTGTTTTAGAAATGGCGTACTCCATGCCCCTGTTGTGATACAAACCTGTTTGCAAGGGAAAAAGCCTTCTGTTGTTTGGACACCGGTCACTTTTTCATCCTTTACAACAATTTGTAGGACAGTTGTATATTCGAAGATTTCGGCACTGCTAGCTGCGGCCGCAAGTGCTTGTCCTTTTGTCAATGCTGGAGCTAAAACATGTCCGTCTGTTGGATAATAGACTGCACCTACTATTTCTGAAGAAACATTTGGCTCGACCTTTCTTACTTCTTCTGAGGAAAGTAATACGGCTTCCTCTCCCGCTGCTATTTGCCAAGTACGAATTTCTTTAATTCTTTGCCATTCTTCTTCCGTATGTGCAATCCGATAGATTCCCTTCGCTTCATAGCCAATATCAATTCCCGTTTTTTCACGGATTTTTTCAGCAACTTTTGGGAATAAGGCTCTGCTTTTTCTAGCCATATCATATAAAGGATCATATTCGTCCCATTCAGCTTGAACGCCTAGAAGCCCTGCGGCTGCGTGAGAAGCACCAGAAGCAATCTCGTTTTTTTCAAGAATGGCTACATGTAACCCCTGCTCTGCAAGACAATGTGCGATTGTACTACCGATGACACCGCCACCAATAATGATACTGTCATAACTTTTCATCTTCCCACTCCTCGAGTTTATATGCATATTCTTTTACTTTCTCAACTGGATCAATAGCCTGCCATATCCCCGACATAATGGCGATTCCAGAAGCCCCTGCCGCACAAACTTCCTTCGTATTTTGTGGAGTGATTCCACCAATAGCGATCACAGGCTTTAAAACCTTCTTTGTTAGCTGCTGCAATAATTTTGTACCACGACAAGGTTTTCCTTTTTTACTCGTCGTATCAAAAATATGCCCGTAAAGTAACCAGTCGGCTTTTGTATCAGAGGCCTCTTCAAGGGAGTGAATGGATGCACCAATATGAAGAGCTGGAAATTTATCACTAATAATAGCGACGGGAATACTGCGGTAACCGAGTTGCACATGACTGATACCTGTAGCAAGCGCAACATCAATACGGTCATTCACAACCAGCTTCTCTAACGGAAAACCTTGTTGTTGTATGTTTTGAATACAATCATATAGCTCAGATGCTGTACGATTGGGCTCTCGTATATGCAAATAGCTTAAATATGGTTCTAATTTTGGTGCAAAATGAATCACTTCCTCTAAGGAACGCTCACCATCCGTTATGATATGCAACTCTATTTTTTTATCCAATTCTTTCATCATCCCATTCTTCCATATCGAATCACCCGACGTTGAAATAAAAATAACGATTTATTCACTTCCTTTCGTTGCAATCCCATACAAAAAGCCACCTCTCAAGCTCGAAGAAGTGGCTAAAATTTTGTACGATATAACAAAAGTAGCGCCACTTCCCTTCGCTAGTATTATCTAGATCAGGTCATAAGAGTTGAGTTTTTCTCTCTCAGCATATACATGCACCCCTAGTGGTCAATCCAATATTTAGTTGTTCATAGAATAGAAGATAAAAAACGTCCTTGCTTCCTAAGTTCAGGAAACAAGGACGTGTATATGCGATATCCTAATGCTTCCCTACGCTAGCATAATCTAGATCAGGTAAAAGGATCATGAGCTTACGGCTCTACTCTCAGCTGGCAACACCAGCTCTCCTAGCAATTATTGTATGAAATTACAAGTCAAAGTATAGCACTACCGATTTAATCGTTCAATAGCCTACTTGAAATTTAATAGATGTTGAAGATTGAATAATAGTATCAGTTGTGTTGATTAGGGAAAAATAAGTAATAAATTTAGCATGATTCTAAAAAACATGTATTTTAACTCCATTCATGTAGATCTTCGCTGTGGCTTGCTCGAGTCCTCGAAAATGTATGCACATTTCCTTTGTGCGGTGTGGATTCAGGAAGTCCATTCAATGTCCCGCGGGAAAAGCGAACAGTTGAGATCCCGCAGCGAAGCGAGGAGGCTCAAGCCGCGCCCGCAGGAAAGCGAGCAAGCCATAGCGGAAATCAGCGAATACACTATATTTTGTGGAGAAAACTGGATGATCAACACCCTTGTAAAAGCATATGATAAAAATAGTTTTTAGAATAATCACTAGCAAACTATTTTGGGATGAGTATCTTTTCTTTTGAGTATTTAACATTTTTAATCCATGCAATAATGATTGAAATGATCAACACAAATCCTAAATAACCCATTGCTGGGTAAACAGCACTAACAAGTTGGATAAAGCCGACAAAACTTAAGGCGAATCCAGCTAAACCAATTACCCACACAATCCATTTAAAATGCTTGCTTTCTAACGGTACGATTCGAGCAGTAAATGCATAGAGCATCCCCACAGCTGTATTATAAATCATACCAAGTAAAGCAATGGCCATAATGACACCAATAGCAGGTGACATTTTAGTCGCTAAAAGAAGCATTGGCATATCTGCCCCACCAATTTGATCTATTTTTGTGAAAATTGCGACATTTATAAGCAAAATAAGAATACCTAATCCGACTCCACCTAAAATCCCGCCATGTTTTGCTATTTTTTCACTTTTTTCTACTCCTCCCATAACGGCTAGCATTGATGCTCCTGCTGCAATATTATAAGATACATATAGCAATCCTCCTAAGAACCAATTGGCAGCACCAGAAGTTTGTTTTTTCGCTAACATATCCATGTCAGCAGCACTTAAATCTGTGGTAAAAAGAGAATATATCGCAATAATCACTACTAATAATAAAAGAAAAGGTGTAATCGCACTAATCGCACTAATAATTTTATGAACATTAAACATGAGCGTTAATACTGTAATGATTAGCATAAACAAACTACCATACACGGCTGGAAGACCAAACTGACTTTCAAAAATGGAACCTGCACCTGCTAGCATAACGACTGCAACACCAAATAAGAAAAATGTAATGACAAAATCTACAACAGCTCCAATATATTTACCACAAATTTGATAGACAACTTCTTTATGAGAAGTCGCATGCAAGCGACTCCCTAATGTTGTTAAATTCATGCCTAGAAATGCAAATAGTGCGGTTGCAAGAGCTGTTCCTGCAACTCCCCACCAGCCAAAGCTAGTGAAAAATTGCAAGATTTCTTGACCAGAAGCAAAGCCTGCGCCAACAATGACGCCGATGAATGCCCCTGCCATTTGGATACTTTTCTTCATCGAACCGCCTCTTCATCTGCTAAGTTATATTCCTTTTTATTCACCGTCAATTGATCGATACGTTCAAGGTTTGGTTCATAGCCAATACCTGGTTGATCCGGTACTGTGATATATCCGTCCTTCACGATTACTTCTGGATTGATAATATCACGATCCCAATAATGTTCAGACCCTGCAGTATCCCCTGGCAATATAAAGTTGGAAAGCGTCGTAATTGCCACATTGTGAGCTCGCCCGATACCTGACTCTAGCATGCCGCCACACCACACTGGGATTCCTTTTGACTGACAGTAATCATGGATCTTTTTCGCTTCAGTTAAACCACCAACACGCCCAATCTTAATATTAATAATGCCGCAGCTTCCAAGTTCCACTGCCTTCCGTGCATCTTCTAAGGAATGGATACTCTCATCTAAACAAATAGGTGTTTTGAGCTGTTTTTGTAATGTTGCATGATCGATGATATCATCTGAAGCAAGCGGTTGTTCAATCATCATTAAATGAAATTCATCCAGTTGCTTTAATAATTCAATATCTTTCAACCGATAGGCAGAATTAGCATCAGCCATGAGCGGGACATCTGGGAAACGCTCGCGAATTGCACGGATCACATCAACGTCCCAACCTGGTTTGATCTTTACCTTGATGCGTTTATATCCCTCTTTTACATAACCATCTATTAAAGCCAGTAATTCATCGACGGATTTTTGGATTCCTATGCTGATACCGACTTCAATCTGTTTTTTATCTCCTCCAAGTGCAGAGGCTAACGTTTGATTTGTTCGTTTTGCATATAAATCCCATACAGCACCTTCAAGGGTCGATTTTGCCATATTATTTTTACGGATAGGTGCAAATAATTCATTTATTTCATCTGGATGTCCAATTTCTTTCCCTTTGATTAGTGGAATGAGAAAGTCTTCTAGTATAATCCAGTTCGTTTTATAAGTTTCTTCACTATACCAAGGAGCATCAAAAGCAACGGATTCTCCCCAGCCTATATTTCCTAGTTCATCTGTTACTTCTAATAAAAGGAACTCTTTATTAACAAATGTGCCAAAACTTGTGGTAAAGGGTGCTTTCATCTTCATTTTTAGTTGACGAATTTTGATATTTTGAATTTTCACTTGTAAAATCCTTTCTATTGTGGAATATTCACTGTATTTTTTTGAACAACGAGATAATGATAGACAGGTTCACCGGATGATTTTACCAATTCAATCGCAGTATAGCCATTTTGGAATAATGTTTGAAAGATTGCACGTGTTTTCATACGCCAATCAATAGCTAAATCTAAATCTTGCTCTTTTAATTCCGTAATATCTGCTGGTACTGGTACTAGATAAGCCGTTTCTTTCCATTCCGTCATTTTCTTGAAGTTCTCATCTTCACAATACGGCAAATGTTGAGCATTGTAAGACCATGTCGCTATCAAAGTGGGTGCATCCTCTACTCTTTTTTCAAATTGATTGACATAATCGCTTGTCAGCCACCAATCTATTTGGAAACGATCTGATGGCAAACCGCCATTTAAACCATCGTCCATTTTACCATAGCAATCTTCAATATATGTGTCGCATACCCCATGTAATTTGCTCAGATTCAAATAGGCGTTACGTGTTTGCAATGGATCGTATGTCCATGTCATTTTTTCATAACCGATTTCAATCGCTAATTTTTTTTGTTGTTGTTTTAATTCTGCGCCAATCCCTAATTCTCTGTATTCCGGTAAAATCCCCAGCATATGTGAGCATAGAGAGACTTGTCCATTTTCAAATCCTGCAAACCCATAGCTAAAACCCACTATCTTCTCGCCATCAAATGCCCCAATCACTGTTCCTCCATGCTTTGCAGCAGTCAAAGTTTGATGGGTTGGAATAGGCGATGTTCCCCAAACCTCGTGTTCCAATTGTTGAACCATTTTCATGTCCTCATTTGTTTTTAACACTTTATACGTAATCATTATGAATCACTTCTTTCTTTTGCATATGCTACTGCATTCAATACTGTTCGCGTTAATATTTCAACACCCGTGATCAATGCTTGTCGATTAAATGTCATTTGAGGATGGTGCAAACCAGGATGAAGACCACAGCCTAATCCAAGCATCGTCGCTTTTATATTCGGACGTTTTAACGTATAAAAATGGAAATCCTCTCCACCTGGTGTTACGACAGGAGGTCTTGTATTTTCCTCTCCTACTGTATCCACAATAGCTTTACGCATCAACTGCATCGCTTCCTCATCCACCTCAGCAGCAGCAATATTAGCGTCGATCTTATACTCTATTTGAATACCATATTGCTTTTCAACACCTGCCACAGCATTTTCAAAATCATTCATCAACACATTTATGCCTTCATTCTTCTGAGAACGAGCGTCGATACAGAATTCTGCTTTTCCTGGGATGATATTCGCTGAACTGCCAGCATGGAATTTTGTGAGCTTGATCGATGAAGGAATCATCGGATCGACATGGATACTTTCTAATGCATTTACGAATGAAGCTCCTATTTCAATTGCGTTTTTTCCAAGATGTGGACGTGCACCATGAGCTTCTTTGCCTATTATAGTACCGGTTATTAATCTAGCAGCGCCGTGATAGATAGCAGGACTAAATGTACCATCCTGTAATTCTTGAATAGGTCTGACATGGACGCCAAATAAATAATCGATATCGTCTACTAAGCCTTGTTCGATAAAATATAGCGCTCCCTGCCCTTTTTCTTCTGCTGGCTGGAATAATACACGAATAGTGCCGTTTTCGGGATGGTGCAACTTTTGTAACAACAATAAAGTGCCGATTGCCATTGTCATATGTCCATCATGTCCACATGAATGATTGGCTTGAAACATACCATCGACTTCTTGCCAGAGCGCATCCATATCCGTTCGAAGACCAATGACAGGTTTTCCGTTCCCGATTTCAACATATAATCCTGTTGAACCCTCTACTAAATGTGGTTCAAAACCATATGATTGCAGCAACCGCTGCACATATAATGTTGTGTTATTTTCTTTCCAGCTTATTTCAGGATGATTATGCAAATATGTAAAGACCTCTTTTAATTTTGGTGTGATCTCTTCTACTAATTGTTTCACTTAAAATCATCTCCATCTAAAAATAAAAAACTGCTATCAACACTATCGTATTGTGCTTTATACATCTCATATTGTTTTGGTTCCTGTCTAGTCATACCTGACACCAACGTGTTCAAAAATGAAATGACTACAGGCATCATATCGATTGTCGATGTTTCAGCAGTTCCAAGAGGAAAATAATAATCAGAATATCGATAAAGTGGTGCCGTGATTGTATCAGAGACCCCAATAATGATAACCCCTTTTTTCTTTATCATACGTGTCAACTCAATCGTTTCTTTATAGTAACGATGAAATGATAAAACAACCAATACCTCTCCTTTTTGCATATGATTCAATAATTGAATAATATCTTGCGATTGTGGTTCGATCATATAAATATCTGATCGAAGTAGATTTAACGTAAAACCCAGCCATTGAGCAGCCGCAAAGGAAGATCGTAAACCAAGTACATATATTTTGGGGGCGTTATGCAAGTGTTGGCAGCTATGCTGGAAATCTTCTTTGTTTAGCTGTTCAGAAACTTTTTGAATTTTTAATGCATCCTTTTTCATAACAGTTTCATGAAAGCTACCATCCTCCTCAATGTTGTTTTTTGATGCTAGATAAGTGCCTAGTGAACTTTTGCCATGCATAAACGAACTTCGAATGATCGATTGCAATTCACTATATCCTGATAATTCGATGGCATAGCAAAAACGAATAACGGTTGTTTCACTTACTCCAACAGACTGACCAATTTCTTGTGCAGACTTTAAAGCTACATCATGAGGAGTCGCCAAAATATAATTAGCTACCTTTTTTTGCCCTTTCGATAGTTGCTGAAAATGCTCCTGTATCAATTGTTGATACATGCTTTTTACCTCCAAAATGAAGTTGAAACTTTATTTTTTATCATTAATGAAGTTTTCACTTCATTTTAATATATATAACAATAGCACTTTTATTTTTTAAATTCAATCATTTTTCAGAAAATTTATTTTATTAAATCAAGTGTCATGATATGGAAAAATGAGGATGGGTGTTAATTGGTTAAAGGGTTGGTGAGCCATTGCTTATTCTTTGTTATTTTTCTTCGGCTAGTCTTACCGTTAATCTGAAGGGTAAATGATTAGCAAAGTTGATAAAATCTACAGCTATATCCTGTAAAAAAATGTTGTCTTCCATTGCATAGTTGCCCGCTAAGATTTGTTGATAAGCTTGCTGTGCCCCTTCCATTACATGGCCGTCTTCCGCTTCAAAATAAATACCTACATATTTTCCTTTTTCTTTCACGAAATTATAGGGATCTTCTTCTCTTACCCCTTGAAATTTGCTGATATTGATCAGCTTTTTGGAGGTACGATCATATTGGAGCATGACTCCAGCATGATGTCCTTCTGTCATGTAATTCATCATAAAACCGTCCTGTGCAGTTTGTTGGTCCACTAGTAAATATTCATCTATATATTCTGCAAAAAATACTTTGTTAACACCCGTTTGAATATAATGCTCCAATTCTGACAATTTTTGATCCAATAGGTTTTCTAATTGTTTTAGCTGCTTTATTTTATTTTTTACTGCACGCCTTTGTGAATAGAGTGTTTGCATTCCCTCTATAAGTGTATCGCTGTATAATTGTTCTTTGATTTCTGTTAGTGATAGCCCAACTGATTGCAATGCTTTAATCCTACTAAAATCATCCAATTGATCAATTGTGTAATAACGATATCCGTTTTCATCTAAAATGGCAGGTTTGAACAAATCGATCTGATCATAATAAAACAATGTTTTTTTATTGACATGACATAATTGAGCAAATTGCCCTGTTGAATATTTATCTTTTTTCATAATTCTCCCCTTGACTATCCACTAACTGGATACTTTATGGTGTGATTATAATGAATTGATGAGGAGAATACAATATGCTAGATCTTTCAGAGGCACCGATCAAAAAAAGTTTAATCACATTCGCCATACCGATTATTTTTAGTTTCGTGATCCAACAGCTATATCTTGTGGTGGATACGATCCTGGTAGGGAAGTTTTTAGGAGTCGATGAGCTTGCGGCTGTTGGCAATGCAGCAAGTATTATTGGGGTTTTTCTTATTATCTCTGGTGGACTTGAGATGGGATGTGAAGTTTTAATCGCACGATTTATAGGTGAAAAGCAATATCAAACTATCTTCAGGAGCTCATTGGGCATTCTCCTATTTGCAAGTGTGACTGCCATTATTTTAAGCAGTATCCTCATTCTTTTGCAAAAACCGTTTTTTTATTTGATTAATATTCCAACGGATCTACATGGCTTAACAAGTGATTATCTGACTTTTTACAGTATAGGATTTATTTTTATCTTCCTCTATGATATTTCAAGAGCCATTTTGATCGCTATGGGAGACACAAAAATACCTTCTCTCGTTGTACTCTTTACTTCCATATTGAATGTTTTTTTAACTTTGTTCTTTATACTAGAATTACAAATGGGGGTCAAAGGTGTAGCGATCGCCACGATATTAGCTCAACTATTCGGCATGCTTGTGACAGTCATGATTTTAAGAAAGCGCCTCAAAGCTTTGCCCTTTGCGAAAGAAAAATTTATTTTTCCAAAATCTGAAGTTTTTAAATTACTCACGATCTCATATCCCCTAATGATCCAACAGGGAGTCATCACAGGTTCTATGCTGATTTTACAGGCGCTGATTAATCCTTTTGGAAGTCAAATCATCAGTGGCTATATTGCTGCCAATAAATTGATCATGCTTTTGATGATGATCACGGTTGGATTTTGCCAAACGCTTACCGTATTTGCTTCTGTCAATATTGGTGCAAAGAAACCGGAGAGAATTCAAGAGGCCTATCGCTTTTGTATGAAGTTTGTTTCTTTTTATGTTCTCGCCATTGTTGCTCTCGATTTCTTTCTTGCAAAGCCAATGGTATCTATTTTTATAGATGAAAAACAATATCCAGCAGCCATTGCATTCGGTGTGACCTTTTTAAAATATAGCTGTGTGATGATGTTATTCTATGGCTGGAAAAATATCAATGAAAGCTTATTGCGTGGCTATGCGAAAATGAAATCATTTTTAATCTCGAATATGTCAGATTTAATCTTAAGAGTGGCTATGGCTGCTCTGCTTTTGCCGATATTTGATCTCAATAGCTTTTGGATCGCCAATACAATTGGTACATTGATAGCGTTCATCGTATCCATGTACTTCCTTAAACGCCTTCACATCTTACATGTAGTAAACGAAAAAAATAATCGTTTTGAGGAGAAAATATGAAAATTCGAAAATTAGAGAAAAACGAAATGCCCCCAATAGAATTACTGTTGCTAGCAGATCCTTCAGAGTCTCTTATTGAAGAATATATTCAAAGAGGTGATTGTTTTGTAGCAGACATGAACCATCAAATCGTTGGAGTGTATGTATTGCTCCCAACAAGACCTGAAACTGTAGAATTAGTCAATATTGCAGTTATTGAAACTATGCAAAATCAAGGAATCGGAAAACAATTGATCATGAATGCCATCCAAACAGCCAAGTCAACGGGATACAAAACGATCGAAGTTGGAACAGGCAATTCAAGTATAGGACCATTAGCACTTTATCAAAAATGTGGTTTTCGGATAACTGGTGTGGATATAGATTTTTTCATTAGACGCTACGAGGAAGAAATTTTTGAAAATGGTATACAATGTAGAGATATGATTCGATTATCTCAAGATTTATCCCGTGTTAACGGGCAATAAGCCCCCACACTGATGGAAGCTTTACTTTATCATCTATAGAGCAGCAATTTTAAAATACTTTAACGCAAATATTTCTCCATGATCCGCCATTCCTCCACTTTTCCTTCAAACGATTTGATATTCTTCCCCGGCATTGGACTCGTTGATGGCATTTTGGCATAATCGATTGGCAGTAGAAGCTCTAAACCCATATATTTCTTAAAAATAGAAAAGGCCTTTCCTCCATTAAATAGGATTACACGAATATTAGGATAGGCTTTTAGTAATTCTGTAAAGTTATTGGGTATGACATTTCGAATACTAGCATCTGAGCTTCCTTTTCTCTCACATGATCGGATCGTATCCCAAAGCCCTATATGGTGTGCCTTTAATAATTCTATTCGTTTCTGATAATTATCTGGCATCTCAACTTGTAAAATTTCACTCAGAATCCCCCAAAAATGATTACGCGGATTACCATAATACTGTTGTTTTTCAAGAGAAAGTCTACTTGGCATGGAACCGACAATTAATACATATGTAGACTCATCGATAACTGGGGATAAGATATTTTGTATGGCATCACGCATGTCGAATCACACATCTCCTTTACTTTTTGCCGTATCGAGTATGTTTGTAGATGAAAGAAAATCCACATAGCAAGTATGTGGATAGGAAAAATCATTTAAAATTTTTTTGCATTTATTTTTCGATCAGGAAGACCAAGTGCCGTCACCATTTCATTAAATGCAGAAAGCACATTATCATAAGCGATTGCTGCATTTCTTATATCAACTGTACAATCAAAATCTATCCCGACATTTTTATAATACTCTTGAAATTGATCTAGTTTTTCAAGAAAAGCAATAACTTCAGGAGATTCTTCTATTTTAGAATCTGTTAAAGTATAAACATAATATGAATGTATATTTGCTGAAAATCTCTCGTACAAATCAAAGCGGGCTTTTCCCTTTTTCTTTGCTGCATTCTTTAAATCTTTCATGCTTGCAAGAATATTTTCTCCTTGTTGTACAACTAATGATACATTTGATGAATCCATTACTATTACGACCTTTCTTACAACATATACCTTTTCATATCTATAATAGCACAGTCGTTGACGGATCACATTTTAGAAGAACTATGCATCTATGATTAAAACGATCCCATCATAATGTTTCCTAATGGTTGATTTTTTCAACTAAATTACACTATGATTCCATCGTTTTTACTGCACTTCTTGGCTATACTAAACATAGATCAAGGAGATGACAAGAATGAAAGACTTACAGTTTGCCAATACGATTGCTACTTTACGAAAGCAAAAAGGATTAACACAAGATGAAGTTGCATCTTTTGTAGGGGTATCAAAGGCCGCCGTTTCAAAATGGGAAACGGGGTTAAGTTATCCTGATATATTGTTACTTCCAAAGCTCGCCACCTTTTTTAACTTATCGATTGATGAATTACTTGGATATAAACCTCAAATGACAAAAGAGAATATTCAAAAATTATACGCAGAATTATCAAAAGATTTTGCAGTCAAGCCATTCGATGAAGTTTATACACGCATCAAAAATATTATTGATGAATACTATTCCTGCTTTCCATTACTCATGCAAATGGCTGTACTTTTATTAAATTATCAGCATGTGGCAGGTGATTTACAGCAAGAAATTATACGTAAGGCGATCGAGCTTTGTCAGCGAATTGAAGAAAATTCAGAGGATCAACGTCTCGCCTATCAAGCTGGCTCATTAGAAGCACATTGTCAACTGTTCCTACAAAATCCGAAACGTGTGCTAGAGTTACTGGGGGATGGTGTAGAGCCCTATACTGGGAATGAAATCATTGTAGCCAATGCTTATCAACAATTGCAACAACCTGAAAAAGCAAAGGAGACATTACAGGTGAGTATGTATCAAAATATTCTTGGCGTATTAGGAATCGCACCCAATTATATGATGATGTATGTTGATCAACCTGAGGTATTCGATGAAGTAGTGCTTCGTATGGAAGGAATGATGCAAACTTTTGATATTTATAACTTGAGTTTTAATAATGCTTTGATCATTTATTTAACGGCTGCCCAAGGCTATATGATGCAAAAAAATGAAAAAAAAGCGATTGAAATGTTAAAGAAATACATCAAAGCTTCAGAATCCATTGTATTTCCAATCACCTTACACGGGGATGCATTTTTTGATTTAATCGATGAATGGGTAATGCGTGAACTCGATTTAGGGCCCAATGCTCCTCGTGATGAACAGACCATTAAAATGAGCTTGATCTCTGGGATTACAGAAAATCCAATATTAAAGCCTTTAATACTACGCCCTGAAGTAAAAACAATGATTGAAAATTTAAAGCATACGTTAGGATGTGATTAATATGACATTACAAGAAGCACTCCCCTTGATCATCCCCATTATTATTTTAGAATGGACACTTGCCATCGTGGCATTGATACATGTTTTAAAGCATCCTCATTATCAGTTTGGCAACAAACCCATGTGGATCATTGTCGTTCTTTTCATCCAGATCATTGGGCCTGTTGTATACTTTATATTCGGAAGAGGGAGAGACATATGAGTATATTAACTTTGGAGCACCTTACAAAATCATTTGGAGCACACCAAGTGATCGACGACATCAGTTACACATTGGAAGAAGGAAGGATTTTTGGTCTAATAGGACAAAATGGTTCTGGAAAAACAACCTTGATGAAGTTAATATTAGGGCTACTCCCCTCTACAAAAGGAAAAATTTTCATATTAGATGAAGAAGTCAGCTATGGATATACTGCCACGAATCGTCATATCGGTTATTTACCAGATGTCCCTTCCTATTATCCCTATATGACTGCTTACGAGTATTTGATGTTATGTGGAGAAATCACAGGCATGCCCAAAAATGTACGAAAAGAGCGTGTAGAACATTACTTACATCTTGTAGGACTAGCTAAAAATAAAAAGAGGATACAGCAATTTTCGCGAGGTATGAAGCAACGCCTTGGAATTGCACAAGCACTGATCAACCAACCAAAATTACTAATTTGTGATGAGCCTACTTCTGCTCTTGATCCAATCGGAAGAAAAGAAATTTTAGATATTTTACAATCGATTAAACATGAAACAACGGTTATTTTATCTACTCATATTTTGCATGATGCTGAGCAAATCTGTGATGAGATTGCTCTGCTGCATAATGGCAAGTTTGTTATCACAGGTAATCTTTCAGAAATTATGACTAAACATAGTAAACATCAGATACAAGTTACGTTTCATACTGAAAATCAGGCATGTACGTTTCTGGAAAAGCTTCCGTTTAACGAACAAATCGTTCACAAATCAAATAGTTTAATCATTGAAGCAAAAGATCTTACACATACGCAGCAACAATTATTCTCATTATGTAATGCGCTTAATCTCTATCCTTCTTCCATAGAAGTGGTCCAACCATCGCTAGATGAAATCTTCTTGGAGGTGAGTAGATAGATGAATACTTTGCTTGCATTATTAAAAAAAGAAACTATGGAGTTCAACCGTACTTATAAATTACTCATTTTATTCGCTGTTTTTTTAATATTGGCTATTTTAAGCCCATTGGCAGCTAAGTTTATGCCAGATATTATGGCTCAATTTCTTCCAAAGGAAATTGCAGAAAGTTTTCCTACTCCTTCTGCCCTTGATTCTTGGGCTCAGTTTTTCAAAAATTTTTCTCAAATCGGATTATTCGTTATCGCCTTATTATTTGCGGGAATGATCATTCATGAGCGCAATGAAGGAACATTGATTATTTTACTGACAAAGGGATTACATTGAAGTTCTGTTGTTCTAGCAAAATCATTGTTTGCGATGCTTATTTGGACCATTATGTATTGGATTTCATTTAGTGTGGCGTACTTTTATACTTGGTATTATTGGAGAGATGAGCATGTCCCCTTTTTAGCAGTCGCTGTCAGTCATTTATGGCTTTTTGGCTTATTATTGATCGCCGTTATTTTATTTGGAAATGTGTTGTTTAAGTCTATTTATGCCAATCTTCTTTGGACAGCTTTATTTGTGGGTATTTGGTTCGTCGTTTCCATTTTCCCGAAAACGGATAATTTTAATCTTTTAAAACTCGCAACAAATGGGGATCAAATACTTCAAGGGCTTTATAGTGTTCGTGATTACAAATGGATTTATATAATGGCTATCGGTTCTATCCTATTCATACAATTTATCACTATACAAATCTTTAATAAAAAATCCATCAATTAGGAAAGCTCACTGGCGGTTATCTTGTAGACGAATCGTTTTCATATGTGTTGATTATCCAATTTTCCACATAATCTAGTGCATCTGCTGGTTTCCACTACGGCTTGTTCACTTTTCACGAGGATTTATTTGCTACCTCGGAAGGTTTATTCGCTCTTTCGGAGATCTTATTCGTTTTTTCGAGGACATTGGATTGTCTTCATCGAGTATGCACTACACGAAGGGAAAGAGCTAGCTGAAATAAGGAGCTACATAAATGGAGCAAAAATACATGTTTTTTAGAATTATGCCTGATTTATCGCCTGCTTTTTCCTAATCAAAACGACTGAAATTGGATATTTCTAGCCAAAGATTCTTTTCCTATTTGTTACTCAAATAGATCTATTTTTTTCCTTTTAAAAAAACTCACCAAAATTGTGACAGAATTGATTCATTTCTATGAATAATCATGTATAATTATCGTAGTATTTCGAAATGAGGCGATAACAACATGCATAGTTTAGCAAAAGAATTAAACGAAACTATACAGAAAGAAAACCCTTATGTGTATGACATGCTTTCTGGATTAGCAAAAGAAATATATTTTCCAAAAGAAGGAATTCTAAGCCAATCAGCAGAAGCCGGGAAAAAAGCCAAAAAATATAATGCAACAATTGGCACTGCATTAGAAAACGGAAAGCCTATGCATTTAAAGGTGATACAAGATACTCTATCTGCATATGATCCATCAGATCTTTATTTATATGCTCCACCAGCTGGTAAACCAGCTTTACGTAAAGAATGGCGTAAAAAAATGCTTGTTGAAAATCCTTCATTAAAAGGGAAAACGTTCGGTAATCCAATCGTGACAAATGCATTAACACATGGTTTAAGCATCGTCGCTGATTTATTTGCAGATGAAGGAGACGCTTTAATCCTTCCTGATAAAAACTGGGAAAACTACGAAATGGTATTTGGCATTCGTCGCCATACACACACTGTCACTTACCCACTTTACAATGAAGAAAATAAATTCAATGCGGACGGGCTACATAAAGCAATTCTTAGTCAAAAAGAGAAAGGGAAAGCCATTGTTTTATTAAACTTTCCCAATAATCCAACTGGCTATACACCTAACGCTGAAGAAGGCGCTGCTATCGTTAAAGCCATTACAGATGCTGCCGATGCAGGTATCAACGTTGTCGTACTCACTGATGACGCATACTTTTCACTGTTCTTCGAAGACTCTTTACACGAATCATTATTCGGTGCGTTAAGTAATGCTCACGAACGTGTATTAGCTATAAAAATCGATGGCGCGACAAAAGAAGAATACATTTGGGGATTCCGTGTTGGTTTCATCACTTACGGCAATACTAGTGAAGCCATTTTAGCAGCTCTTGAAGAAAAAACGAAAGGGATTATCCGTGCAACGATTTCAAGCGGACCACACCCATCACAAACTTTCGTGCTTCATGCGTTACAGAGCCCTGAATTTGAAGCACAAAAAATAGAAAAATTCAACATCATGAAAAGTCGTGCAAACAAAGTAAAAGCAGTTCTAGATAGTGGTAAATTCAATGATGCTTGGGATTACTATCCATTCAATTCAGGTTACTTCATGTGTTTAAAACTAAAAACGGTCGATGCAGACAAATTGCGTCTTCACCTTTTAGATGAATATGGTGTCGGTACAATCGCTCTAAGTGACACTGATCTACGCATAGCTTTCTCTTGTATCGAAGAAGAAGGAATCGAAGAATTATTTGAATTAATCTATAAAGGCGTAAAAGACATAGAAGCTTAGCCTTCATAATTAAAAATCACCATTTTTACAACGAAAAAATTTAAAAACGTTTGATAAAGTGAAACTCCATCAGTGGGGGTTTTCTTCATCCCCCACTGATGGTTAGCTAAACCAATCGGATTTTTACGGGCAGTTGAGATCCCCCATCTCTATATATTGAGATGGGGGTTTTACTGACCGTTAAAGCGGGATAAAGGAGTACTGTTCTAGATTGTGCTCCTTTACTTTTTAAAATTTCCTACATTCATTTGTTTTCACTATTCCAGCTAATATAGAAACTACCAGCAACTTCATCACCTGTTACAATAGCTCTATAAATTCCAGCTTTTTTAACGTTCATTTTCATCCGGTCTTCACTTATGGATTGAACTCCAACATATCTCCCCTTTTCATCTACTATATGAAAACCATGTCCCCCACCATTTTCAGCGTGAAATTGTCGCGTAAAAATCATTGTTTGACCTTTCACTGCCTTAATCGAGATCTCTTGCCGTCCATTGAAGTAATCAAATGATGCCGCATAGGAATTGTCTTTTTGTAAAGCTTTCCAGTTTTTTTAATCGTATAATCTCTAGAAATTAAAACGAATAATGTGATTGGTACCACAATTGCAAATATGTATTTAAAAATTCTAGAGTGAGTTGAAAGAACGGTCCCTAGATAAAAAATCAGCGCGCAAAAAATTCCGACAGTTCCAGCTATAACAGTATACATAGATAAACCAAATAGAAGAAAGATAGCAAAACCTGCAACCACATACAATTCTATTTTTGTTTTTAGTTGAGTGACCGAATATTTCTTGATTAGCCAATCGATGAAAATGGAAGCCAAAATACCATATCCAAAAATGAAAGTCCATAGAACATGGTTCGAAACCCCTTCAACAGTTTGATACATTTTCATATCCGAACTGAAGAATACGATCAAAAAGAAGAGAAAGAATAAAAAACCTGCCGCAGCAAATTTAGAAACGCAGTATGAAAACATTTTTTTAGAACTGATCATGCGAAGACACCTTCTATGTTTATCTGAAAAATAGAGGAAATTTTATTTGCATTTTTTATATACTTGAATCAATTTCATAAATCATTTTCTTCTTAATAAATACGAACATTTAAGAATAACTAATTTTGATAGTTGTGGAGCGGAAGACGGCGACTCCTACGGGAAAAGCTTGAGCTGAAAGCCCCGCAGGAACGGAGTGACGAGGAGATTGAAGCCAAGCCCGTGGAAAGCGCCGTCTGGAGCGGAACAAAAATTCTGAATATTAATGTTCATGTTGATTTAAAATGTTCGTGTTTTTCATCTGAATTTTACATTATGAAATTGATTCACTTCAAAACATATTTACATATCTCTTAATCTATTCATCTCTGCAACGCCATTAATTATTTACAGATATATGCCTTCGATTCCTCAAAGTTTTAATCGACTCGTTTTTTCATAGAAACAACTTGAAGTTCGATTCCATTTTCCTTACGAACAACCTCTTGCTCAAAAATTTCATAGTAGAGTGAATGATATAGGTGTATATTTCTGAGTACATTTACTCGAACTTTACATTGAATTTCAGGAATCCCTTTTGATCGTGCATAGTCTTCTAAGCCTTTTAACAATAATTTTGCAACTCCTTTGCCTTGAAATTCAGGTACTACTGACAACCGAGAAAAATAGAGATGATTTTCTTTTAATTGAAAACGCACCATTGCAATAGCCTCTGCCTCTACAAAGTCTATCAATGCCTTCTCCCCCTTTAATAAAGAAGTTGAAATCATTTCGACGGTTTCATCTAATGCACTCGAGGGAGCTGGAAGGCTGTTGTATTCAGAAAAAGCTTTGATCATAATGTCATGGATAAGTGCTGCATTACTAGATTCTTCGATAACTATACTCATATATATCCTCCTTTCATATAAAATACATTATTTGGTTTCTTTATTCAATCCAAAGATAGTTGTAGGAACTTATTGCTTGTTACAGTGAAATAAACATCAACAATTTTAAACGGAACTTTATGAAAAAACCTGTCAACCATTCCAACTCGTTGACAGGTTTCTTTCTTGTCCACGCGTGTTGATTTGACAAAAATTAGGGGTGTCTGTTTGGCATAGCTTTTGAAAAACTCTGTATTTTTAAGACCATTTATATAGATCTTCGCTGCGGCTTGCTCGACTCCTCGAAAATGCATGCGCATTTCCTTCGTGCGGTGTTGATTCGATGAAGCCAATTCAATGTCCCGCGGGAAAAGCGAATAGATGAGACCCCGCAGCGTAGTGATTAAGGAACGGAGTCTAAGGGCGCCTGTGGCAACGACTCCGTGACCAACATCCTGTTGCCCTCAGCATTCGCCGCAGGAAAGCGAGCAAGCCTTCGCTGCAATCAACACATCCCCCTATTTTCATGGATTAAATTGGATAATCAACACGCTTGTTTCTTATCTTTTTTATCTATTGATCGAAGCTTTAATGTTCACGCTTTTGTATATTTCTTAACCGCTGGCATAATTTCAGTGGCAATCAATTCGATATTTTTCATTATTTTTTCAAACGGAACTCCACCGAAATCGATTTGTGCCATAAATCGTTGGTGACCATATAATTCATACTGATAGAGCATTTTTTCAATAATTTGCTGTGGACTACCTACCATCAACGCTTGATAACGATCTGGTCCATCTTCTACTTGCCCTTTCGGATAACCTGTCCCACGAATATAATGCATCCCAGCATTCAAATGTGGATACATTTCTTCTACTGCATCCTGTGAATTTTCAGCTGTATAGAATAATGATGCCGTTGCTAAAGGTAATTCAGCTGGATCATAGCCACTACGTTCAGCTGCTTCACGATAAGCATCTACTGAAATTTTAAATGTTTTGGCGGGACCGCCTAAAGTCGTTAACATCATCGGAATACCAGCACCTCCCGCTTTAATAGCACTTTCAGGAGGACCCCCTACTGCTCTCCAAATTGGTAGAGAGCCTGATTGGGGTTGTGGTAGAATCTCTGCGTTTTTTAATGATGAGCGGAATTTTCCTTGCCATGTAATAGAGCGATCTCGATTCAACTGCATCAACATATCCAGCTTTTCTACAAACAACTCTTCATAATCTTTTAAATCGTATCCAAATAGATCATATGCCCCCACTCGAGAACCACGACCAGCCACAATTTCAGCTCGACCATGTGAGATTAAATCAATGGTTGAAAAGTCCTCATAGACGCGAACAGGATCTGCAACACTTAAAACGGTGGCAGAGCTTGCAATTTTTATGTTTTTTGTTGCTTGTGCGATTGCTCCCAAAATGACCGTATGGCCTTGAGATGCAAAATATCTCTGATGACTTTCCCCTACTGCAAAAACATCAATTCCTGCTTCATCTGCTAATTTACTTGCCTCTATTATTTCTTGGATACGTTGCTCCGCACTGATATGCTCTCCATTGAATGGATTCATGACGTGATCGCCTAAAGAATATAGTCCAAATTCCATCCCTTTTGATGGATCGATTCGATAACTTTTCATATGATCGTCTCCTCTTAGTCAAGCGGTTCAAGATTGGCTTCAATCGTTTCACGTTGCCCTTCCAAAAATGGTGGTAAATCTAATTTTTGCCCTAGCTCTTCCACGGTAGAATCTACTGTAAAGCCAGGTCCATCCGTTGCCAATTCAAATAAAATCCCATTTTTATCACGCGCATATATGCTTTGAAAATAAAAACGATCCACTATACCAGAAGTTGTTAAACCATAATTGATTAGTTTTTCATTCCATACCATAAGTTCATCTTGATCATTTACACGTAATGCTAAATGATGAATGCTTCCTCTTCCTGGTTTTTCTTTAGGTGCTTCTAACTCTTTTACAACAATTTCGCCCGTACGCAATCCTTCCATATGTTGTAATCGTACAAAGTCACTTCCTTGTTCTACAACTGCAAAACCAAACAGATCTTTCAATAAATTGACTGTATGATTCAAATAACGCACCGTTATTTCAACTGTTCCCATTGCAAAAATCTGATGCTCTTTAGGAACTTCAGATGTAGAAACAGGCTGCCAAGCAGGAACTTCCGCAACTTCACTATTTAAAAGTACCATTCGTAATCCCTCATGGTCCTCAAAAAATAGAGCATGTTGTCCCATATAATTTGTTATTTCACTATGTTTCACATTTAAATTTTCAAACCGCTTTTGCCAATAAAGCAGACTGTCATAATCACGAACGAGTAAACCAATTTGTGTAATCGCATTCGTTCCCCTTTTTGTTTTTCCAGCAATCGGAATTTCAAAAAATGTCAGATCAAGTCCTGGGCTACCAACTTCATCCCCATAAAATAAATGATACATAGATGGGTCATCTTGATTGACCGATTTTTTCACACGTTTTAATCCTAAAATATTTTGATAAAAATGATTGTTTTGCTTTCCGTTTTTCGTCAGCATTGAAATATGATGATGTCCCTTCATTTTGTTTCTCTCCTTTTATCATTTGATTAGTTAAGTGATAACTCAAAAAAAATTACTGCTGTTCTAAATTTTTTTCATGTGCATACTTCTGTAATTTTGTTGTCAATTCGTACAATTTCTTAAGCTCTTCCTCTGTTAAAGCTTCATTGAAGAAGGAGGACTGAAATACCACTTGTTCAGGTGTTGCAACTTCTAAAATTTCTTCCCCTTTATTCGTTAATGAGATCTTTTTAATCTTCCACTCTTGTTTCCGCTCGATAAGACCATCTTTCTCAAGACGAGCCAACATTCTCGATATTCCTCCTTGCGTAACTGTTACTTTCTCCGCAAGTTCAGACTGTGTAATAGGTTGATAAGTTTGAATTTGGATTAAGACATCAAATTGTGCAGTTGTTAAACCAAAGCGTTTTAAAAAATCATTGGATAGATGATTGCTTTCTGTCACAAAACGAGTGATTCGCGTCCATATAAGCGATTCAAGTGTGTTTTTCTTCATTTTTGTCCCCCTTTTCCTTTTCTTATTATCACTTTACTAGTCAACTGATAAAATGTCAATTCTATATATTTTAGTGAAAATTTATCCATTCAAATATGGGCAATCTGTTGATTTCCGCTATAGCCTACTCGCTTTCCTAGCATTTTCCTCTTTTATCTTTGCTTTTCACTTGCGCCTTAATAAGAGGCCTAATCAGCAAAATGCAAGGCCTTAATTTTTAACAATGACAAATAGAAGTGATGGGGAATTCTTTATTTCTAGCATCAAACTCTTCGCTATAAATAGAAAGAGATCCCCATCCAACCATTTTCTTATTATGTGAAACTGGATCTTCTTACTTTTTGGGCGTTCTAAGCCGTTGTCACCCTATTACTGGTTTTTGAGATTAAATTTTTTACCAGCTTGCTTTTTTTACGCCTGGGATCTTCCCTTCTAAAGCAAGTTCGCGGAATTGAATGCGGGACATCCCAAATTTACGCATATAGCCTCTAGGTCTTCCTGTTAATGCACATCGATTGTGTAGGCGTACGGGCGATGCATTTTTCGGAAGCTTACTTAGCGCCTCATAATTTTTTTCTTTTTTTAATTGTTCGCGTTGCTCACGATACTTTTCTACTTCAAGCAACATTTTTTGATGTTTTACTACTTTTGATTTTTTTGCCATGAATTTTCCTCCTTTTTCAAATCGTAATAATTACGGTTTATATTTTATAATTAAAGCATACTTATCCTATAAATGCAAATCAATTTCTTTCATACCTATTCTTATATCTAAACTAAAAATCTTAGTAATACAATGATTACTAAGATTTTTAGTGGACTATAATGAATACGGCTTTCAACAGCTTGCTGTTTTCAATTATATTATTATGCTCTCATTTTCATATAAAGTAAAACTTCACTTAATGGAGATTTTCTGCTTATTCGTACGGGATAAAGTGGGATTTCTCATTTCCCACTGACTGTTAGTTGAACAAAATCGGGCTTTTTACAGGCAGTTGTCCCCTTTCTCTTCCTTCTACTGCTATTTGCTTCTTGAAATGAAAGGGAACTTACTGCCCGTTTAAGCGGGTCAAACGTCACCACTACTGATATGGTGGCAACTTATGAACTAAGTGGCTCAAGTAATTGTATTGCTTATATAGCTCGATATCCGTACAAGCAGAAGCGGCAATTTGAAATACAACATCACAAGTATGTATAAACTTCGTTACGGATGCCTGAAATGCTTCCTTTTCTTCAGCAGATAAATTACGCTTAAAACGCGTTGCACCTTTATCGATCCATGCATTCAATTCCGCTTGTAGCTTAGTCGATTGATTGAAACCTCTTTTTAGTTCTGATTCGTGAACTGCTTTTACTTCTTCTTTTGTATACACTTGGTAAGACTCTAATTCTGCTAATAGATCATATAAAATATTCAAGTCTATTACTTCTTCAAATATCGGTGTTTCGTAATACGGCTGAAAGGAATCTTTTATATCTTGTGGATCATTGACGAAATCAAGCACAAATGTATCTTTCTTACCTGGGTATGTACGATTTAAGCATGACAATGTTCGGACAGCTTTCATACCACTCAATGGCTTATCAACATACATCGTATGCAGTAAAGGTTCGTTAAAATCTGTTGGATGATTTTCATATACAATTAATATTTGGTAATCATCTAACTTAAATTTGGTTGGCAGTTCTTTTTCACGAAAGCCATTCATAGCTGATTCTGTATAAGAGATTCCTCCATCTTTTACTGTGCCAGGGAAAGCAACAACTGTTTTTAAATCATCATAGCCAAATTTTTTGAGATACTCGTCAAATGCAAGTTTAAAGCGGACTGCATGCAAGCGACTTGCTGTTGTGACGATTGCTTTGGCACGACCGCCGATCTTATGACGTATAAAATTACGATAATGCTCGATGATAATCTCCGTTTTTTGTGCGATATCGTGCGGATCAAGTGTTGCAATTTTGTAAAAGGTTTTATAGGTCGTATAATTATTTAACACATCCAAGATAAAACCTTCCTCAATGGCTTGCTGCATGGAATATTCATGGAACGCATGAAGTTTGCCATCCTTACCAATTGTACCAAATCGCTCAAATATCTCTGGCTTTGGTGTTGCAGAAAATAGAAAGACTGAAGTATGATCATGTTTTCCATTTTTTATAATGGTTTCGATCATCTTTTCAATAGTACCCTCTATATTCTCCTCCTCATCAGCATTTTCTGATGACTTATCTGATAAAGCATTCTTCCATACAGCGAGAGCCTTCTCACCTTGAGAAAGACAATCTTCATCGATGATCAGTGCATATTTTTGGTATTTTAATTCAGAAACCTTTTCTTTTATAAAAGGGAGATTTTTCAAAGAAGCTATGATAATACGTGTTTCATCATTTATCGCTTGATCTAGCTGTTGAAAATCCTTGTTGAAACATTTAACCGTATCAGCTGTAGGCTCGAACTGGTTCACCATATCCTGCAATTGCTTATCTAGCCGTTGACAGTCTGTCATAACGATAACGCTGTTAAAGATCACCTCATTATGATGATCACGTAGTTTTGATAAACGATATGCTAGCCATGACATAGAAATTGTCTTCCCACCTCCAGCACTATGCTGGATTAGATAATGATGCCCTGCTCCTTTTTGCTGTACATCTGCTTCTATTTTACGCACCGCTTCCAATTGATGAAAACGAGGGAAAATAAGCGTTTGGAGTTCATCGATTGTGTCGCCTTTCAAATTCAAACGCTCATCTTTTTTCACGAAAACAAAGTACAATAAAATATCTAGCAAACTATCTGGTTGTAGAATCTCATCCCATAAATAATGCGTACGATAATTATCGGAAACGATCGAGTCCCTTTTACCGCAGTTATCACCCTTGTTGAAAGGTAAGAATTGTGTTTCAGATTTATCCAATTTGGTAGTCATAAACACTTCATCCAAGTCAACTGCAAAGTAAACAACTACTCGCTCATTGAATCGGAATAACTGTTCTTTTGGATCAAAGGCATTTTTAAACTGCATGATCGTATGCTCAATGGTTTGACCAGTAAATGGATTTTTCAGCTCCATTACAACTAATGGCAGCCCATTGATGAAAACAACCATATCTAAGCTGTGATCAGTTTCATCACTATAATACACTTGCCGGCTTTCTGTGAAGATATTCTGATGATATAAAGCATTCATCATTGAGTTCGTCGTAATCAGCGGTTTGCTATAAATCAGCTGTAGCATGACACCATGATCTTCCACACCATGCTGTAAACAATAGACCAGACCATTTCTTTTTATACTTGTACAAATCTGTTCAAGCACCTTTATCTTGTAGTCTTCACCATATAGTTTCTCTAGCATTTCTAGTTTTTTCTTTTGAGTGGCTTCCAGAAATTCAAATAGCTTTTCCACATCAATTGCATACTTTTTAAACAACCTGCTTGCTTCGCCTTCCAGTATACGTTTCTTGTAACCAATACGGATCAATGACGCCTCTATATTTGCTTCAAACCCTTTTTCAGATAAATCAATAGCCATTTTTTCACCCCGTTACGCTTCAATTTCTATATTCTGCACATCAATTTTTCCTGTAACTGCTTCATAGATTAATGATTGGCGATATTCTTTTAGTTTTGGGACTTGTAATTTTACTTGGTTGATTATTTGATCAATTTTAAAAGTTTCCCGATTCAGATACTCCACAATTTGGTTTTGCTCTTGAATAGTATTGGGGATGGCAATACTAATATTTTTTAATGTTTCAGAGTAAATCACTTCAATAGTCGTTGCATTACTCAATAAATAAATTTGTTCTTTGATCAAATCTGTGTCGTTAAAGATATACTCTAAATATGAGAGATTGACCATCGATTGGTTGACCTGCATTCTAATGAGACAAGGATGTAAGATACCTTTTTCCACATCTTTTGGAACGATTGCTACTTTACCGATCGTCCCTCTTGTAGTGATTAACAAATCTAAAGGCTTGACTTCAAACGCTTTTAATTCGTTAAATTTTTCATTTGAAATATAATACTCGCCTTTTTCAAAGTTTTGATCCAACACGGTCCTTTGGTTATAAACTTTTACATCTGAAGCTTCCATATCTCTATTCGTTAACTCACTTCCAAAGGGACCTGTTTTAATCGAACCTTTAGTAGATTGCAAAATATATTTGATCTTTTTTATTTCCCAATGTTTCGGTATTTTCCCAACCCATTCAACATTTGAATCTTTCATCTTGACATTTGACTGTAGCCCTTTTGTTACAGCTTCAGTAATCATTACTCGACGTTTTTCTTCTAGAAGTTTTATTAATTTTTCTTTATACATCAATAAACGATCTATCTTGTCTGTTTTTTCCTTTAAAAAATCGACGATACTTTTCTGAACATCATGTGGTGGAAAAGGAATTTGCAAGCTATTCAGATTTCCAACCGTCAATTGATTAATCGTTGAAGTTAAGCAAGACCCAATTTGAAATTTGAACAAAGGTGATTGAAAAACATAGGCTAAAAATTCTGAGTGACTTGAGCGAAATACCGTTGTAAAAGCACCGAAAGTTAAACCAGCACTTTTTTGATCAATCAGGGCACTTTTCCCTATAAGTTTTCTACTCCCATTACGAGAGCAGATTAATATATCCTTTTTACGGGTAAGCAGCTTTTCTGGTATGTCCATGTCTACATACACATTATCTGTATAAGTAATGACACCATCTTTGATATTGGAGGATCTTAGAACTAAACAACCTTCTGATTCATCGACAACATCTTCAGGTGAATATGTTAGACCTGTGATTACTTCGCCAAGGTATTTTAGCTTTTTTATTTCCCAATCTATAGGGATTTTTCCAATCCATTCAATTTCACTATATTTATAATTAGGATACACATTGATTGTCATGACCCCATCACCTTCTTCAACTGCTCATTGATACTTACTTCTAACTCTTTAATCTCAGCCAGAATTTCTTCTGAGCTGCGAAGCTTGGTATATTTATAGAACTGGCGAGTAAATGGCAGTTCATAGCCTATCCTCGTTTTTGATTCATCAATCCATGCGTCAGGTACATGTGGTGCTACTTCTCTTTTAAAGTATTCATGGATATTTTCTTTTAAAGGTACATACTCCGTATCCCGTAAATCTGAATCTGCTTCGACTTCATCTTTTTTTCCCCTACAAATATCCGCTGTTTCATCTTTTTCTGATAACCCAGTTAAAATGGCTTTTAATATGGGGGTGCTTATTGAGATATCTGCTTTTTTAAATGCCGCTTTTAGTATTTTTATAAACTCCTCACGGTTTTTATAAATTGTTTTACTTTTCATATTAAGGAGGATTTTGATGATCCTAGTTTGAACGATTTTACCTGCCTCTATTTCTGCTAAATCATTTTCGCCTTTTTTCTTTGATGTCGCGAGACTTTGAAACACCTTGTCCTTTACTACTTTTTCAATTCGTTCATCATTTATTTGAAAGTTTAGACGTAATGGGCGTTCTATCGTGATTTTGTAGTAACCAAAATCCTCATTATCAAAGATTTTTACATACTCGCCTTCTCTAAATTCACTATACATGTGAACGATTTTTTCGATTTGTTGTTGTGTAATTTCATTTTGTTTTTTGCCAATACTTTTTTTCATCTTTTTTGAGAAATGAACTGCATTGACCAACTGTATTTTTCCTTTACGATTAGCTGATTTGTTGTTCGTTAAAATCCAAATGTATGTTGAAATACCCGTGTTGTAAAATAAATCATTTGGTAGTGCAACAATACCTTCTACTAAGTCATTTTCCAGTACATAGCGACGGATCTCGCTTTCCCCTGATCCTGCATCTCCTGTAAATAATGGAGAACCATTCATAATAATTGCTAACCGTGAACCTTGTGGATTTTCGGTCGTGACTGGTTTCATCTTTGAAATTAAATGAAGTAAAAATAATAATTGTCCATCACTTGAACGAGGTGTACCAGGACCAAAACGACCATTATAGCCTTGTTCCTTATGTTCCTTTAAAATGGGCTTTTGATATGATTTCCAGTCTACTCCATACGGTGGATTTGAAATCAGATAGTTGAACTTATTGTTTTTAAACTGATCGTTTGATAATGTATTTCCTAGACGTATATGATGTGCATCTGCTCCTTTGATAAGGATATCTGCTTTACAGATGGCGTAGGATTCTCCATTAATCTCTTGTGCAAAAAATTCAAGATTTACATGAGGATTTAACTCTTGTAAATATTCTTGTGCAACTGAACCCATCCCCCCTGTTCCAGCTGCGCAGTCGTACAGAGTTTGTGTTAAGCCATGTTTTGTTAAAATATCAGCATTATGCATAAATAATAATGCCACCATTAAACGGATGACTTCACGAGGTGTATAGTGATCCCCAGCCTCTGCATGTTCAGAAAAACGGCGGATCAAATCTTCAAATATATAACCCATCTCTACATTCGACACTTTATCTGGATGTAAATCTAATTCGCCAAAACGTTTAATCGTTATGTATAGCAAATCATTGTTTTCCATCTTGTCAATTTGCTTATCAAATTCGAAATAACCCATGATGTCACGTGCAGTTGCTGAAAAGCCATTAATATAGTCCCGTAAGTTATCTGCCATATGATCAGCGTCATTTAATAAATTTTTAAAGTTATACTTACTTGTATTATAGAAATTTTGTTTTGCAACATTCTTTAGGATGGGTTCACGTGCATCTTCGCTGATATTTTTTAAGGCCTCGTATTTAGATAATACTTCATCTTTTGTATCCTCTAATACACAGTCGAAACGACGCAAAACCGCTAAAGGCAAAATCACCTTTCCATAATCTTTTGGTTTGTAAATACCGCGCAAGATTTCTGCGATCGACCAAATGAAACTTTCTTTATCTTGGAAATTTATCACTACTATGTACACTCCGTCTCTTGGTAAAAAAATAAAATGTTTTTACCAAAATTGTACCACTAAAGTATACATATTTATAATAAGTATATTTTAAGTATACATATTTTTATTGGGGTATTCTCTAGCCTTTTATTTAAGAGGTGAGATTGATGTCAGAATTATTAACCCTGATCGGGGAAAAATTAAGATTGTATAGAGAAGCAAAAGGGTTATCTCAAGAACAATTATCTGGAATGACTGGTATAAGTCGACCACGAATTTCAAATATTGAATGTGGAAAAGTCAATATGAAATTAGAAACACTTGAAAATATCATGGATGCATTAGAGATCCATCCTAATGATTTATTTAATATTAGTAAGCTTGCTGGTAAAACTGAAATTAAAGAAAAACAAACCCTCTTGTATTTACATAATTCCGTTTTACGGGAAAGAGAATTAGATGAGATTAAATATATAGTAGATATAACTACAAAATTCTTAGATACTATAGATGAAAAAAAGAAAAAAAAATAAAAGTAGCTATAATTACCCTGAAGTTATCATAGTGTTTTACCTTGATCATGGTACCTGTCCTCTATACAAGTTAAATCGCATGTATCATAAATTTACTATTTGAAATAGTATTTAATGCTTTTTTACCATTTTTATTTGATGAAATTTAATTTGCATAAGCAACAGTCACCAATGCTAGAAGCTGGTCATATGAAGTTGCGGAGGATAGATGAACCTTAAAACGTTCCGAGGATTATCGTGGATTCATACAAATTTTGTAGAAAAATCCTTATTTCATATCAGTAATTAAAATAAAGCTTCACCCAATGGGAGATTTTCTTCGTTCCCCATTGGGTGTTGTTAGTTGAAGCGATTAAAAAGAAATTTTTTTAGCAATGATCTATTACCAATTAATGTAGGATAAAATAGAGAATGATGATGTTTATCATAAATACATAGCCTAGAATGAATATATTTCTATCTAAAACATTGATATGCCCAAATATTACTTCTACTTACAGTTCTAAAACTCCAACGATTTCTTCTGTTGCTCCATCGATAGCCAATTAGTTGATCTCTTGTTACTACAATCGGATAAAACCAGAAATTTCCACCTTCAATTGTCCATATATACGTATTGGAGAATAGACAGGAACTTATACCGATAGAGCCTTGTTGCCAAGAAGGTCTTGATGGCGCAAATCTTGGTGGTGCAATCGTAGGCATTTGTCCTGTTGGCGGTGGTCCCCCTGGTGGTAATCCCCCTCCTGGTGCTCCTCCCGGTGGTCCAAATGGTGGTAGTCCCCCTGGTGCTCCTCCTGGTGGCCCAAATGGTGGTAGTCCCCCTCCTGGCACTCCTCCTGGTGGCAATGTTGGCCTCCAGAAGTTTTGCCCTCCTGGTCCAGATTGTGGTGAAGTCAATTAAATCCCTCCTTTCATCATAAGGTAATATATGTAGAAATAGGTGATTGTTCCTCAGCCATAGCCCGTGTTGGTCAAATAACATAAGCTCCCCCACAAATTGAATCAACAACGGTTTCAGATAACCGCTAAAGTAAATTTTTTTTGATAAATAAAGTGAAAGTTTATAATAGAGGTTTTATTCTCCCTACTGATGTTAGTTGAATCAATCAGGCTTTTACAGGCAGTTCATCCGCCTTTACTTGAATCCTAACTTTGCTTTTTTAGTTAAACCCTTATATAGGGGTTTCTTACTGCCTGTTTATGCGGGATAAATCGTAAATGGTAAAAAGTTATCTCCATTTTTTAGTGGTATCATATCCTAATATTGACGACTAAATTTGAAGGTGGCGGTTTTTTGTTTATTTATGTCGTACAAAGCGGTGATTCCATCTTTTCCATTGCGAACAAATATCGTGTAACCATGGATAGTATTAGAATTACCAATGGTTTATCATCCGATCAAATCGTTCCTGGTCAAGATTTACTTATTCCAACAGATCAATATATTGTTCAGCCCGGCGATTCACTATACGTTATTTCTCAAATGGCTATGGTACCTATTGAACGGATCAAAGCTTATAATGGTCTCCAGTCAAATGCCCTGACCATTGGTATGCAACTATATCTTCCTCCAAGAAGCAGATACAACGCGTATAGCTTTGGCTATATATATCCTACTACCCCTGAAAACGATCAATTGATTACAAGTACGTATGCACCACTGAATACTTACTTTGGTATTTTTGAACATCATGTAAATGTTAATGGAGATTTAAGCCCATTGGACGATCAAAGAATCGTGAATCTATCTAGACAAAACTTTGTGGCACCAATAGCTGTTATCACTAATCTCACAAGTACTGGTTTTAACCCCTATATCGTGCAACAAGTCTTATCATCTCCAACGATAAGACAAAGATTAATCGATAATATTGACGAATTATTAAGGAGCAGAAACTATGCTGGAGTGAATATTGATTTTGAACTGGTTCCTGCTGAAGAAAGAGATCATTTTACAACTTTTTTAAGAGAATTACGAAATCGCATAAAACCAGCAGGATACTCCATTTCAGTAGCTTTGCCATTCAAAACGAGTGATGATAGCCCTTCTTGGAATAGAGGGTATGATTATAGAGGCATCGGTTCTGCTGTCGATTTCGTCTTCCTGATGGCATACGATTGGCACGAAGCAAGTAGCCAGCCCGGTCCTGTAGCACCGATCAACGAAGTAAGAAAAACTGTTAACTATGCGATTCAGACGATGGGAGCAAACAAAGTGATTCTTGGTGTACCGCGCTACGGCTATGATTGGACAATGTCTAATGGAACATCTGTAAGTGCTAAAGCTATTTCCGTTGCAGATGCATACAAAACTGCCATGAGCCATAATGTGCCAATCTCTTATTCTGCTGAATACCAACAACCATTCTTTACTTACTGGGATGATATGGGGAGAAGACACGTAGTTTGGTTTGAAGATGCCAGAGGACTTGCTCAAAAGCTCCAACTTATTACGGATCATCGATTAAGAGGCATCGGATCTTGGCATCTTGGATTACCATTTACACAATTTGCGGTCTTGTTAAGAGAGTTCTTCAATATTAGGAGAATATTATAAGGTAGCTTCATTTTTAAGGAATACCCAGAGTGTTGATTATCCAATTTCCCTCACAAAATATAGTTGTGTTCGTTGATTTCCGCTACGACCTGCTCGCTTTCCTGTGGGCGAACGCTGAGGGCAACAGGAGTTGGTCACGGAGTCATTGCCACAGGACGTTGGCGCCCTTAGACTCCGTTCCTTAATTGCTGCGCTGCAAGGTCTCAACTGTTCCTTCTCCCGCGGGACATCGAATGGACTTCCTGAATCCACACCACACGAAGGAAATGCGCATGCATTTTCAAGGACTCAAGCAAGCCGTAGCGAAGATCTACATAAATGGAGCTAAAAATACCTGTCTTTTTAGAATTACGCCAAATTTATCACCTATTCTTTCCTAATGAATACACCTGAAGGAATATCCTTTAAGCTTAGCTTTGGGATATTCCTTTCTTTATGGATATAGAAGGTGGATTTGATGGTCGCAGACAATTGATCCACTCTTCTTTTTTTAACGGATATATTTGATCAAATCGTTCAAAAATTCATATATGAAATAACCCGCAAAAATAAATAATAGTCCTCCTGCAACGATAGAACTCCATTTGATCATATTTTTACTCATTACTTTTCTTGTTGTTGCAACAATTGAAAGTAACCCAATATCATGCACTAAAATACCTGATAATACACCAACTGCTGCAATGATAAAACTTCCAGAATGTGTCGACTTATATGATTCTGAAAGGACGGCTCCAAAAACAGATACCCAGAATACCAAATTTCCTGGAGAAACTGCAACTAGTATTCCATTTTTATATGTACTCCAAAAAGACTTTGTTGGTTTTTCACCAGCTAATGTTATGTCATGATCTGCATTTTTGATCGAATCATAGCCTAGCAGAGCTAAAAAACATGCACCAATAATCCATAGTGGCATCTGGACATATGGTAATGACAATACAGAGGCGAGCCCAAAATATAAAGCGAATATTAAAGTAAGATCGATTGTCATTCCTCCTAATCCAACTGCCCAACCGTGGATAAAACCGTTTTTTAGGCCTTGTTTTGTCATTTCAACTGTAATTGCACCGATAGGTAAAGCAATTGCCAGTCCAACTAATAAATATTTAATATAAATTTCCAACTAAATCCCCTTTTCCTTTTACTTTGCCAAACAATCTTTCTCTCAATATGATATATGAAATATTCAACATTCCCATATTCAACAAAAGCTTGTCTTCTCATTTTCAGTATTATTATGCTTAAAAATGTATAATAAGTCAATATAGTCATTAAGTGAAACTTCCGTCCATAAAGTTTTCTCCCCTCCATACAGAAAGAATGAAAGTCAGAGACAAGACGTCAAGCTTCCGGACAAAATTTTAAATAATAGAATTCTAATGTTTTGCATTTAATAGATGAAATCTTTTAAGATGAAGATGGTGGAAATGAGAAATTGAACCAGTATAAATAGCAGTGAAAAAAGTCATACAATATGCCGTTCCCTAAAAATAAGATTTTTAAACACTGAAAAAATCACCACTATACTGGTTCTGCTGCTTTCCGCTCATGAACTATTATGAAAGCGAAGGAGGAAATTTCTTATGGCAATTGATCATCAACTAAAAGTACAACTTGGAAAGTCTGGTTTATATGTAAATCCAATCGGACTGGGTACGAATGCTGTCGGCGGACATAATCTATATCCAAATTTAGATGAAGAGGCTGGTAAAAAACTAGTTTCAGAAGGCATTGAACATGGCGTAAACTTTATTGATACTGCATTTATCTACGGAGTAGGCCGTTCAGAAGAATTAGTCGGCGAAGTCATCAAAGAAAGCGGAAAACGTCAAGATATTATTTTAGCAACAAAAGGAGCCCATGTTGTAAACAATGATGGACACATTACTTTTGATAATTCCCCCGCCTTTTTACAAGATGCAGTAGAGAGCAGTTTGCGTCGTTTAAATACCGATTATATAGATCTTTTTTATATCCATTTCCCAGATGAAAAAACACCAAAATACGAAGCCGTAGGTGCTCTAAAAGAATTAAAAGATGAAGGCAAAATTCGAGCAATCGGTGTTTCAAACTTCTCCCCTGAGCAACTAAAAGAAGCCAATCAAGATGGCTATGTAGATGTTTTTCAGGGCGAATATAATTTGATTAATCGTAGTGCAGAACAAAACTATTTCCCATACATGATTGAAAACCAACTGTCTTTTGTTCCATACTTTCCATTAGCCGCAGGAATTCTTGCTGGTAAATATACAAAAGATACTAAATTTAACGATTTGCGCGCAAAAATGCCTCATCTACAAGGTGAAGCGTTCATCGCAAATCTCGCAAAAGTTGAAAAGCTTCGTGAAATTGCTCATTCAAAAGGTGTTGAAGTCCAACATATCGTATTGACTTGGTATTTAACACAACCAGCTATTGATGTAGTTATACCTGGTGCAAAACGTGCTGATCAAGTATTAAATAATCTAAAAACATTGGAAGTACAACTGACAGCCGATGAAATCGCATTAATCGATCAAATTTTTTCTTAATACTACTGCTAAAAAGCAGAATTTGCATTTTATCCTAGCAAATTCTGCATTTTATCCCGCTTTAACGGGCAGTAAGACCCCCATCTCAAGATATAGAGAGAAACGAAAAAGATAGAAGGGGGATCAACTGCCCGTAAAAGTCCGATTGGTTCGGGCGGGCAGGATGTTGGTCCCTCAGGTGATGCCACAGGACGTGGCGCTTTTAACCTGAGTTCTTCTATTTCAGCGGGGGATGAAGAAAACCCCCACTGATGGAGTTTCACTTTATTTTAAACATAACAATTGCTCAATCATAATATCTGACAAATGACGAATAGATACTTTATAATGCCAGTAAGAGTTAAATTAGGAGCAGAATATATGGTCAAACTATTCAAAATATTACTATTAATAATCGTCATTTTTGTTGGATATAGAGTTAGTCAAGAGTTAAAAGATAATCCAAAATTAGTAGAGCAAATAACGACAGCCAGCCAAGATGTAAAAGATGAAGCGCTTAAAACCATCAAAAAACTTCAGAAACAAAAAGAAATCGCTGAAGAACAGCCTAAAGAAATAAAAGTGGATGAATTAGGAATACCTAAGATGACTGACAAGGCCAAAATGACGTTGGCCAGTGAATATCATAAAAAGTGGCGTGTATACGAAGATCATTACCAAAACTTTACCTTACTACTCCCCAATAATGATGGAGGTTATATCGCTGGAAAAAATCGTACAATATTTGGAGCCACCACAGGTAAAACAACTTTCAACACATTAAAACAAAAACTGGGAACACCACTTTCACAAATCCAAAAAGGAAACATAGTTTATGAACTTTCTCAAGACCAAGAACAATTGGTCTATCATATAGATGGTTATTTTGTCACCTTCTTTTTTGACCAACATAATCATTATAAACTCCGTTCCGTTCAGTATATAAAGAAAAATATTGAAATGCAGAAAAAAGGATATTATGGACAAGCTAGTCGTGAGTTAAGAGCTGCATATGAAACGTTGATGGTTGAGCTTATCAACGAAAGTCGTGTTGAATTTGGGCTAAAACCGTTAACTTACGATAAAGGTCTAACAGGACAAGCCCGACAACATAGCCAAGATATGATAGACAATCACTACTTCTCACACACCGGCAGTGATGGCAGCCAACCTTATACTAGAATGCAAGCTGCAGGTTATAAGGAGCAAATGTATGCTGAAAATATTGCTTACGGTCAATACAGCAGTATCTATGCTCATGAAGGTTTAATGAATAGCCTTGGTCATAGGGAGAACATCTTAAATCCAAAGCTAACACATGTTGGCGTTGGTGTAGCATTCGATGCCAATAATGTTCCCTATTATACGATTAATTTCTATAGACCATTTTAAATTCTACTTTATAGGAGTTTCCAATCAGGCTTTTGTGGGTAGTTGATCTTTACTTTTTCCTTGCATCTAAGGGATCTTACTGCCGTTCATGAAAAAAACACTATAGAAAACTAAAAAATTCCCAAGTTTCCTATAGTGTAAAGCTACAGTATTGATAGCTATTCAAAAAGTACTCTCAATCTATTTGAATAAGAAAGAAATCATCAAAAGATTATATTTTTTTCTTGTCCAAGCTCCTTTGGTACCATTGTTTCTAATAAATAATTATCTTCTTCATATATTATTTTCTTCAACTCAATGCCAAAGTATTCTTTCATTTGTGGCTCAGTCATTACCTCACGTACTTTACCATGAATCACTTTCTTCTTCTTGGCTGTCATCAATACATGATTAGCTAGATAAAAGGCATGATTGGGATAATGCGTATTAATGATACAAGAGATTCCGTGTTCAGTTGATAATTTTTTGATGGTTTGTAGAATAATGATTTGTTTCTGGATATCTAAATGCGATTCTGGTTCATCTAAAATTAATACTTCCGGATCTGATACTAGTGTCCGAGCAATCAAAGCCAATTGTAATTCTCCACCACTTACCTCATTGCATGATTTTTTCGCTAAATGTAAAATACCAACAGCTTCTAATGACTTATAGGCGGCTTCATAATCTTTTTTACTTGGTTTCGCCAACATGCTGATATAGGGTGCACGTCCCATTACTACTAAATCCTCGATCGTGAAGCCAAATATCATTTTATGTGCCTGAGGAACATAGCCAATTCTTTTCCAAATCTCTTTTCGACTATAGCTTTTTAATGGTTTATCATCAATGAAAGTTTGACCTTTTTTCCACTCCAACAACCCTGTAATACACTTTAGCATCGTTGTCTTCCCCGCACCATTCGGTCCAAGTATAGCCATTATTTCTCCATTATTTAACGTGAAGTTTATATCTGTTTCATATAGATTTGGTCGTTGTTCTCTCTTATGGTCATAATAATAGTTGCCATCTTGTACTTCAATCTTCATGACCAACCGCCTCCTGTTTTTCGTAATAATATAGCGAAGAAAGGAGCTCCAATAATGGCTGTCAGTATAGACAAAGGAATTTCGGTAGCCGTAATGGAACGAGCAACGGTATCAATAAGCAATAAATAAACCGCTCCAATTGAAACAGACACTGGTAACACATGCTGATTATTATTTCCAACTAGCATACGCGCAACATGTGGAATGATCAACCCCACCCAACCAACGATTCCTGCTACTGCTACAGATGCAGCCGTAATCAACGTTGCGCCGAAAATAACGGTCCACTTCAACCGAGTCAGGGGAATTCCCAGTGATTTTGCTTCATCATCTGGTAATGTAAGTAAATTAATGCGCCAGCGCAATATATATAAAATAATCATACCAATGATAATAATTGGACCACCGATTATTAAATCATGATAAGATGCTGTTCCTAAGCTCCCCATTAAAAAGTAAGTAATGGCTGGCAATTTGTCTTCTGGATCTGCTACAAACTTTGTCAGTGAAACCAATGCTTGAAACAATGCTGAAGTTACTACACCAGCTAATACATACATAAAGAGTGGAGAATCTTTTTTGTATCCAGCAATCATGAATGTAAAACCAATAGCACATAGTCCAAATATTAATGCAAAAAATTGTGCGATAAAACCCGTATTGAACAATAATATTCCTAAGGAAGCACCAAATCCAGCTCCTGCAGAAACACCTAAAATATCAGGCGACACCAATGGATTGGCGAACATTCCTTGAAAACTAGCACCTGCAATGGATAATCCCCCACCGATCAAAATAGCCAATAAAATTCGAGGTAATCGAATATTCATCACTACGGTTTCTTCCATATTTGACCAAGTTTTAGGAAGGGGAAAAACATGTGAAAACAAAATTTTCAGAATCTCAGGCAAGTCAATGGTATATCGACCAATTCCTAAGGAAACAAGTGCCACAACAATTGGAAGAATCCAACATAAAGCGATTGTCCATTTTTTCATTTATAGTCATTCCCTATTCAATTACTGTAGTGCTGAATCAGAGGATGGGTGAAGAATTTTTTCAGCTTCGTCATCTGATACATCATAAGAATAAAAATCTTTATAATAATTCTTTATTTCTGTTTTCATATCATAAGTAAATAAATCAGGATAATTTTTTTGTGCCATCCATTTCAACATTAATGGTGCATCCCCATTTGGTGGGAACCAACGGTAAATTCCGACTGGCGTTTTATAAACTTTCCCCTCTTGAACTGCTTTTACTTGGCTCCAATCTTGCCCAGCAATTTTATTTTTTAATAAATCCTCTGGTTGTGTAGCCGTAAAATCGGTAATGTAGATGACATCTGGATTCCATTTATAAATTTGTTCCATATTCACTTCTTTTGTTCCCACGATATCTTTTTGTGCCACATCTTTCGCCCCAGTAGCGTTTAACCACTGATTACCAAAGAAATTATTTCCAGCTACCACAATGGAATCTTTTGAATGATTGAACAATACCATTGCGCGTGGTTTTTCAGATTCCTTTACTTTACTTAATTTTTCATTTAACTCATTTTGAACTTGTTTACCTTCATCTAAAAATCGGTCCGTGCGTTCTGTCGTTCCAGTAATATCACTAATCACTTTCAACCAACTATTAAAGGTTCCCATTGGCTCCGTATTTTTTACTGCGTCAATTGCCTTGATCCCCATAACAGGAATTCCTGTAGTCTCAACCTTTTTAATCGTTTTTTCATCAGCTGTGCCTTCAAAGTATATTTGAGGATCTATTTTCATTAATTCTTCTACATTAACTTCACCATTTTTGACAAACGATGTATCAGCTTTTAAAACATCTGGAGAAATTTTTGCTAAAATCGAATTTTTAGCAGCACTATATGAATTTGGATGCATCCCTACTATTTCTTTGGTTGAATCTGTTGCAACATACCAAGTTGAATAGAATGGTAAGATTCCTCCTGTCACAATGCGATCGACTTTAGTTGGGATTTTAACATCACGTCCTAACTGATCCTGTACAACTTTTTCTTCTTGAGTTGTTGCTTTATCTTTAGAATCTGTTGCATTGTTTGTTGCGTCGTTTGAACCACAGCCAGCTGTTAAAGCAGCGATTAGTGCTGTAGTTGCTAATAATGTTAATCTCGATTTTTTCATTTTTTCTCACCTCTATACCATTTTGCAAATCTATATGGAAGATTATATAGATTCAATCGAGCAATACCCCGCTCTAAAACACCGTTTTGGAAACTTATATATGGATATATGAATACACAATTGATTTCAAATGACCCCTGCTTTCTTGAATTATTTTAAATGATAACGATTCTCATTATAGTTGATAATTATTTTCGATTCAATGAGATTGATTATCATTTATAAATTTTCGACATAATTCGACAAAAAATAAAACACAAAGCACGAAAATGATGTAAAAACGCTTTCAAACCATCAATTATGTATCAAAAATAATGTTTGATTATTAAATAATGTCTTGTATAATGGGGGATGTGTTTTAAATGATTATCATTATCATTTACAAGGAGGATAAAATGAATAAAAAATTAACGATTTTAAAACTGGATCCTATGCATGCGTTTGGAGAAAGCAGTCGACATTCAGAAAAAACTTGGAAAGAAATTGATCAATATGACTTGGATCAACAAGATTTATCAAATATAGATGTTCTTGTTATCTCGAATTTTGTCGATCAAGAATATTTATTAAAACAGAAAAACATCATTGAAAATTTTCTAGCTGATCAAAAAATTGTTGTTTTTTGTGGGCATCTTTTTAGAATGTGGTTGCCAGGGGTTTCACCGTTTATCCCTGAAAGAGTTCAGACTTTTTCCGATTATGAAGTTTTTACGACTAACAATGATTCTGGTATTTTCGATGGTGTTACAACTGGAGATATGACTTATAACAAAGGGGTTGCAGGATTTTTTGCTCGCGGTTATCATCCAGTTTCCCATGATGTAGAGGTATTATTGCGTTTTAAAAGTGGACATCCTGTAACATATATTGATCGCAGTAGTAGTGCCGGAACAATCCTTGTTCATGCGGGAAGAGATTTATTGGGTTATAGTTCGAATCATAAAACAACTGGTAGAATTCCCGATCAACTTTATACATGGTTAGAAAGAGAGGTACAAACTCATGCGTAAAATAGGCGTTGTCTATAGTGGAAATGATGTTCACTATAAAACTTTTCATGAACCTAAATTCAATCAATATATCCACAAGTTAATCTATTTACCTGAATTTCAAAATACATCTTTAGATGAACTGGATGTTTTAGTCGTCCCTTCACAATTGCATAAACAATTATTATTAGAAGCTGCTCCTAAAATCCATGCATTTGCTAACGAAGGGAAAATCGTCGTTGCCCTTGGTCCACAACCATGGAATTGGCTACCAAATCAAAAATGGGAGGAACGACCAACAAACTTTTGGTGGTGGCTTGAAAAAAATGCAAAAAGCGGACTTATTGCGAATCTTCCTGAACATGAATTTTTCAACTATATCCCGCTTGAAAATGCAACTTGGCATCAGCATGGTGTATTTTGGCCTCCTGAAGGATGTGAAAAGATTATTACTGCTGAGGATGGTGGCGCATTCTTATATATAGATCGTATTTCAACAAAAGGAACTTGGATCATTACAACTTTAGATCCTGATTATCATTTTGGCTCCTATTTTATGCCAGCAACTGAACGCTTTCTGGAAGGATTCTTTCCCTATTTAGCCATTGGTAATATATAACATACAGAGTGAAATTTCATCCATCATTATATATTCGTTGAGCCAAGCAAACCTTTACAACAGTTGATCCCAAATCCCCATTCGCTTGTTATATACATCTTAAAGTAAGGGCTTACACATTGTTAATATGAGAAAAAAACTCGGCATTTCCTTCGCAATGGAAATGCCGAGTTTTTTAATGTAATTTTAAAAATAGACCAACGATCGAATAAATAATAACTGTTGAAAAAAGAATCGTCATATGAAACAGTGAATAGACAAAAAGTAATGTTGCCCATTTCTTTGGTTCCTTTTTATGATAACCGTAAATATTCATCACAAGCCATGCAATACTTAGCAACAAGGCAACTAACATTAATCCTTTACTCAACGTACCTAGCAAAAAACAACTAGCAGTTAATAGAACCAAATAGATATTCGTTGTAATATAAGTTCGTTTCATCCCTTTTACAACTGGTAACATCGGAACATTCGCTACACGATAATCGTCTTGCTTTCTAATAGCGATCGCATAAAAATGAGGCATTTGCCAGATTAACGTAATGACAAATAATCCCAAGACCGCAGGATGCATAATATTCGGGTGAATTGCGGCCCAGCCGATTAACGGTGGCATCGCACCAGAAATACTACCGACTTCTGTATTATACACAGTATGTCTTTTAGTCCAAATCGTATATGGAAAGACATAAAAGAAAAGACCTGCAAATCCAAGTAACGATGCTAATGGCGATGCTATATAAAGAGCTATTAATCCAATTATCATAGAACCGATTCCAATGATCCATACATATATGATTTTGATATCCCCTGTTACAGTCGGGCGTTTTTTCGTACGCTGCATAATGGCATCAATATCTCTATCGTATAAATTATTAAAAGCACCTGCAGCAGCTATTACAAATGCTGCACCAATAATCGCACAAATAATATCAAGCCATCGATCGAATGGATTTAACTCATACGTATAAAGTGCTAGCGTTAAACCGGCCACCATCGGAATAAGATTTGATTTTATAATGCCTGTCTTGACTGTCATCGCTACTATTTTTGACATTGATGGCTTCGATACAGTGACAGCTGTATCTTGTGATGCTTGATCTCGTTTTGTGTCACTACCCATTATTTCGTTTTTCATTCCTTTTCATAGCAAGAGCGCCACTATATTATAACAACTAATTGATAAAATTTCATATTTAATGTTTCAATTGTTGAATCTATTTAAAGCAAAGTGCTATCAAATCGCTTGGCAATATCCATCCTATTTTTTCCTTATCAAAAGGCTCATCAACGCAACTTAGGGCTGATTGCGCTCTATCAATATACTTTCTAGGGGGCGTCATATGAGCCGCTTTAGTTTAGGGCAACAGGACATTGGTCACAGAGTCGTTGCCACAGGACACGGTCTTAGACTCCGTTCTTTCAATTGCTCGCTTCAAGGTCGCATCTGGTCGCTAACCTCTAGGGTCGCATTGGTTCCGCTTCAGTCCATTTACACTACATAAACTATCAATCTCGACTTTTGAGAAGAGCCTATCAAAAGCGCTTGAACACAAATATTCATGTAGCCAAAAACAACAACAATACTTTGATCATATCAAATCTTAAGTAGAATATAAATAATTACATAATCATGTCACAATAATGACATGATTTTCTCGTTTTCCTTTATTTAGGGATATACAAGAACACTCGATGCTATAGAATGTGGCCTTTTAGCCTGAATTTCTCTGATTCAGTATATGTTTGTACACCCGTTGAATTGGAAATAAAGTGAAGCTTCCATCAGTGGGGGCATCCCCCACTGAAATAGAAGAACTCAGGTTAAAAGCGCCACGTCCTGTGGCAACACCTGAGTGACCAACATCCTGTTGTCCCGAACCAATCGGGCTTTTACGGGCAGTTGATCCCCCACCTATCTTTCTCGCTTCTCTCTAAACCTTGAGGCGGGAGTCTTACTGCCCGTTAACGCGGGATAAAATCGCATTCATCTCACTATCTATAGAGAGAGGTAGGAGTTTTCTGTACCTGTCGCTTTGCTCTCGTCGCATAAAACATTGCTGAATCAAGATAAAATATTACCCAAAAGTATTTTTTCTCTCTATACTTAATATATTCGTTCAAAAGTATTCTATTAGGAGTGTTTTATAAATTGAAATACGGTTTTATTGGGCTTGGCAATATGGCCACTGCCATTATTAAAGGAATGGTTCAAAATAATCATTTTACAGCTGCTGATATTTTAGGATTCAATCGATCATTCGATAAAACAAAAAATTTAGTGGATACCTATCAAATTACAGGGTGCACCACTTTGGAAGAAGTGATGAAAGCAGATGTAATCATTCTTGCAGTTCAACCACAATCTTTCGCTGAATTACTTCCAAAAGTAAATGAACACTTATTCCCTAACCAAACAGTCATTTCTATTGCTGCCGGAAAATCCATCAACTATTTGGAAGCTAATCTCTCTAAGGCTACCACCATTATTCGTGTAATGCCTAATATCAATGCGATTGTTGGTGCTTCTACAACATGTTTTAGTGCTTCAAAAAATGCAACAAATGAAGCGAAAGAAATGGTCATCACCTTATTCCAAACAATCGGTTCGATCGTTGAATTACCGGAGGAACAGTTCACCATCTTCTCCGCTATTGCCGGGGCATCTCCTGCCTTTAGCTATATGTATATTGATACATTAGCTAGAGCAGCCGTACGAGCAGGGATGGATAAGAAACAAGCACTTCAAATCGCTTCAAGCGCTGTATTGGGGAGTGCAAAAATGGTGATGGAAAGCCATGAACATCCATGGGAACTTGTCGATCAAGTTTGCTCACCTGGAGGAACGACAATTGAGGGTGTCACTTCACTGCAGAATGATCAATTTGAAAGTACCATTTTTGATGCCGTCAACGCTGTCATAAAAAAAGACCACTCTCTTGCATAAGCATAACTTCTCAGCAAGTATATAAAATAGCATGCTAGGAGTTATCTTCCCAGCATGCTATTTTTGTAGTGTAAGTCCCTTCTTATTCTTGCTGATGTCCTTTCATATATCTTGCAGATTCCTTCGCAACTGTCTCACACTGTCGCATAAACCGCTTACGATCATCTAAAACTTCAGCATTTTTTGTTAACCCTACATTTTTTAATGTCTTTTCAAAAGCCACTGCATTCTGCTTATCAGCTTTCTTCCATTTGGCAACGGCATAATCACTATTTTGTGGCAAATTCCGTAGCACTCGCTCAATCTGAAATAAATTAGATTTTTCTCTTTTTGATAACTTCCCGTTTGAAGGATAGGATTCTCGCATAACATGATCAATTGCATTTTGAACTTTAGTGGATTGAAATGAAATAAGCTCTGGATTTTTCCACTTATTTTCCGCCTGATATTGTATCGTAGCTTGTAATTGAACAAGAGGTACTTGAATTTCATCTATAAGGTAACGATCTTGATAAACATTATGCTGAATTAATGAATAAGCAATAAAAATCAAGGTCAATAAATTTGAAATAATTAAAAAAGTTATAAACTGTTTAATTTTCGACATCACAACCTCCTTACTATTATTATATTGAATTTTAAATAATAAAAACGAGATTTTGAAATATTTACAAATAATTAATAGTAAACGTTTTCATTTCAAACGAATATCTGTTAATCTTATTTTATAGACCAGTTATTTAAGGAGGAGATTTATGATGGAAATGAAAGCAGTGACTTCTTCTAAATTAGCTTCTGTCGGCTATCGACCAAATGCAATGATTTTAAGGATTAAATTTATAAAAGATGGTGTCTTCGAATACTACGGTGTTCCAGAATCGCTTTACAACGGGTTAATAGAAGCTGAATCGCCTGGCCGTTATTTTAAGCAATTTATAAAAGACAAATATCGCTATGTAAGACTGCAAAACCTTTCTTAATGGAGAATCCCAATCAGTCCAATCATACTGCTAATCTAGCCGATTTTGCTACGGGTGGTTGTTTAGAATAGACAAGGATAAGTAGCGTCACTCGCTAACCTCCTGCTGAATCTTTTTCCCGCAAGAAGATTTTATGTAGCCTTACCCGTAATCAAGTAAAAATAGTGTGCTAGGAATACTCCTAACATACTATTTTTACTTTTGAGATCGCTAAGATATGTGTTAATCGTTACATTCCTCCCTTTCAGAATGCATGAAAAAGTCGTTTTCTGTTGTTCCTGCATAACTAGATTGTATGATTTTTCCACCATTTACATGATAGTAATATCTTGCTTTTGGTTCATCATTAAATACAACTTGTATCGTCCACTCATTTATATGCGATTGCCAAATACCTGTTACAGAATATTTTACAATAATACTCTTCATATCACTCTCATAATACTCTTGATTATTCATTAAATAGTCCAATGTATCTTCATATTTTTGTTGTTTTCCAAAATCAATATAAAGAAAAAATACGGCCATGACCAACAGGACAATAGCTATTGTAGGAATGATGCTTTTTTTAAACGCCATATGTCCACCTTCCACTTCATTAATACAGTAAAAGCAAAAATCGTGTCTATTTTATCAAAAGATCGAATGTTTGTCATATTGATGACAATTTTTTATGATGAAATAGATTCATATTTTTAAGTATTGGAAATTGGTTTGTTTTTGTTGTATTCTTTATAGACTATGATATTGCAAGAGGTGATTTTCTTGAATAGCCATACAGAAACCATGGATAAAGTTGGTTTTCATGAAGAGGATTCTTTCCTACAAGGTATTAAAGATTGTATACCAACATTATTAGGATACATAAGCATTGGATTAGCTTTTGGCGTAGTAGGATCTGCTTCTGGATTAAAATTATTTGAAATAGCTCTGCTGACCATACTAGTATATGCTGGTTCCGCACAATTCATTTTTTGTGCCCTAATTCTTTCAGGTACTCCCGCATCAGCCATTATTTTTACTATATTCATCGTAAACTTACGGCACTTTTTAATGAGTTTAACACTTGCTCCCAATTTCACTAATTATTCGGTCATACGGAATATTGGATTTGGCACATTACTGACTGATGAAACTTTTGGCGTTGCAATAACTAAAATTATGCGGACCAAAAAGATAAGCGGTAAATGGATGGATGGTTTAAATATAACTGCCTATTTAGTTTGGATTGCTTCATGTATTGCAGGCGCTTTTTTAGGCCAATGGATTGCTCATCCTGAAAAATGGGGATTGGACTTTGCTTTGACGGCAATGTTTGTGGCATTGCTTATCTTACAACTTGCAAGCGTTGGAAAAACAAAACTTGCAAAAAATCTTTTGTTAATCGGTTTAATTGCCCTATGTATGTACGTTTTCTCATATTTTATGCCCTCTCACTTAGCGGTTCTTATTTCGACAATCGTTGTGGCTACTGTTGGTGTGGTGATTGATCGGTGAGTACAACTTCTATTATTTGGATCATTGTTGGGTGTGCACTTGTTACATGGTTACCAAGAATTATTCCATTTATCTTTGTTCGTAATGTAAAATTGCCTGAAGTAGTGTTAAAATGGCTTTCATTTATTCCCATTTGTATTTTAAGCGCATTGGTTGTAGAAAATTTGCTAGATACAAACGGCTCGTTCGTAACATTAGATTGGCCAGTTTTTGCTGCATTCATTCCTACCGTAATCGTTGCTATTAGGACAAAAAGTTTATCGACTACAGTCATTGTAGGCGTAATCTCAATGGCGGCCATTCGCTTTTTCGTATAATCGTTTAATAAAAGAAGGGCTACACTATAAGTATCATCTTATTAGTGTAGCCCTTTATGTCCACTACGCCTCGACGTAATTGTGTTTGGAGGAGGTTTTATCTTCATTCAGTGAACGTTTGGTCATCCACTGATTCGTACACTACATTTCCAATTAACAAGCTAGTTGTTGAAGGAGGTGTCTTCTGCAGCTAACATTTTGATTTTGCCACAAAAACAAGGGGTTCTGTCGCTTTGCTTTCGTCTCAGAAAATTGTGAATGAAGATAAATTCATCCTATGAAATGAGTAAAAAAAATTAGAACAGCGACGATCAAAATCATAAAAATCGTTTCTATGAAATTCATCTCTTTCTCTTTTTTGTTGCGCATTTGCTCCCTGTATAGCTGCTGAATTCGTTTCTTATTTCCATATTTCATCTATATCCCTCCAGATGAATAACTACGATTATGATCTAAAGCTGCTTCTCATGTATTGTATGCAGAACGTTCTACAAATGGTTTCCAAAATCTTCTTTTTTGATAAGTTCTGTTTCATATACTATTGATAGACACATTCAAATCGCTTAAATGGCGCTTTTCCTTGGGAATCTATAATGATAAGACTCTATTTCTATAAGAAACTTGATTTATTTACTTTTCCGCAAAAATTTACTTTTTTCTTGTGAAATTGTTAACCGAAACCGTTATAATAGAATCTTCCATAATCAGCAGAGTGCTTCAACTCTTGCTTATCTTCTATTGAATTTTTAAAATCTTGCGGTAGACTTATGATCAGTTCCTACAAGATAAGAATCTTTATCCTAAAAATAGCTAGCAGTTTTCTTATTCTCTGAAAAAATATGTTATGATAGAAACATGTTATTTATTGAAGAAAGCTTGGGGTTTATATTTTACAGAGTTTATAGCCTCTGTCGTAATGATGAATTGTTCGAATCTTTAAACTTTTATCGGAGGCCTTGTTTATGGAGTTACTTATACAATTAGTTATAATCATCCTAGCAACTAAAATTGCTGGATTTATAGCTACAAAATTAGGACAACCCAGTGTTCTTGGGGAAATTATCGTAGGGATAATAATCGGTCCTGCTATTTTAGGACTAGTAGAAAACAATGATATGCTGCAAACTTTCAGTGAACTAGGGGTCATCTTTCTTATGTTCTTTGCGGGTTTAGAAACGAATTTGAAGGATTTGACCTCCAACTTAAAAGCTGCTTTATCCGTCGCATCCTTTGGTGTCGTTTTGCCACTGTTAGCAGGTTATTTTGTGGGAATAGGCTTCGGTATGGACCCTTCCCATTCTTTGTTCTTAGGGATTGTACTAACAGCCACATCCGTTAGTATTTCTGTGCAAACGTTCCGTGAATTAGGTCAAATGAATACCCGTGAAAGTGCTACTGTACTTGGAGCAGCCATTGCAGATGATATTATTGGCTTGATCCTGTTAGCGATCGTTTTGAGTTTGACAGTCGGTGGAAACATATCTATTTCCATGGTTCTGTTCAAACAAGTGATCTTCTTTGCCGTCATTATTTTATGCAATTGGAAGGTCATACCGATCATTTCAAAATCCATCGACAAATTTAAAATTCCTGATCTTTCTATGATTTTTGCTGTTGTATTATGTTTTGGTTATGCTTATTTTGCTGAATATATGGGAATTAGTAATATCATTGGTGCATTTTTTGCAGGTTTATCACTTGCAGGTGACAAGCACCGTGAACAATTTGAGGATAAGCTTTCACCGTCTGTTAGCGTTTTATTTATTCCTGTTTTCTTTGCAAGTATTGGTTTATCCGTTACGTTTGAAGGGATCGGGGATCATATTTGGTTGATCATTGTTTTATGTATAGTCGCTGTCATAACGAAAATAATCGGTGGCGGATTTGGTGCCAAAATTACTGGATTTAATCTATTGTCCTCCACTTTGATCGGTACCGCCATGGTTTCACGTGGAGAAGTTGCATTGATTACTTCTAATATTGGCTTTTCTAAAGGATTATTTTCCCAACAATATTTCACACCAATGATTATTGCAATTGTCTTTACAACGATCGTGACACCACCACTATTAAAAATTTGTATCAATAAAAAAGAACAACACGAAATTGAAAAACAATCTCACGCTGTTCACTAAATTATATATTTTTAACATGAGCAATACACAAAAGCAGCTAGAAGAAATTTTTCTCCTAGCTGCTTTTTTACTTGAGTCTCAAAATTATAAATTTTTCACTCAAATGCGAGATAAAACTCCATTTCTTTGTCTATTGTGCAAAGCCTCTCTCCCTTACACATAAAATGTTTTAGAACACGGCTTAATGGAAACGATGCGAAGAATAGAAACTTTTCTTGCTATTAAAACGGCAGGTCCGAAGAATGTTTTTTCATATAAAATTCCATTAGTTTTTGAAAATCTTTATATTTGACGGTCACATATTGTTCTCCATCTCTAGTTTCAACGGGTAAATCCGCACATGCTTCCTCCATCGTTTTCCTAAAATGTTCTGTACCATCAATCACAAAGTTCCATTCTTTTTTCAAATGATTCACCCTTTCATTTCATGTTGTCATTCTATCATTTTGTAAAAATATATTTCAAGATTGTAACTATTATACTTTAAAATTGACTCATCGCCATAACTTGAGGTTGACTTGCGTTCTGCCAGCACCTTTCAAGGGACCACTTCATATTCGCTCCATATCATCCCATCTGAACACTATCCCCAAGAGTCAAACTGGCTCCAGTCCACTGACACTACATGTTCAAAATATCAACCACGGCTTTTGGTGAAAGTTTGAAATGAAAATGTCCTCTAAAATACCATAGTCATCTTCTAACAATCTTCATCCATTGCTTTTTGAATCGCGTTTATCAATCATTCTTGCTATTGTTCCCCTTTGACCTTTTTGCATAATCATCAATATAAAAGAAAGCTGCAAAAGCGGCAAGTGACAACAAATAATAGTAGCTTGCCCCATTTTTCACTTGCACCATATAGATACCTGCCACAAAAACGATAATGGCAATAATTCTTAGAAAAAGTACTTTAACATTCATATTTAATCTTCCTTTCTATTAAAACATAGCTAAATACAAAAATATGTCAAGCATCATTTCGAAAGATTTATTCATTTTTTAATAATATCACCACTATTGATACAATACACGTGCTAAATCATATCAAATTTGAGAAAATAAGTGTAGGGGGATTATATTAAAGTAGGGGGACAAAAATGGTCGAAAAGCAAATTACCAATCAATCAAATCTTAAAGATTTCAGAGTAGATGTTACACGAAGGATGCTTCTTTATAAATTTGCCCTTGATGAGATCTCAACAAAAGTGAATATTTTACAAGAAGAATTCCAATTGATTCATGAATATAATCCGATTGAACATATTAATACGCGTGTTAAATCACCGGAAAGTATTTTAAAAAAACTTCATAAAAAGAACCTTCCACTTTCCCTTCAATCGATTCAAGAAAATATTTATGATATTGCTGGAATCCGAATTATTTGTTCATTTGTTTCAGATATTTATCGTATTTCAAAAATGATTCAATCACAAGAAGATATCGAAGTGATCCAAATAAAAGATTATATTAAAGCTCCAAAACCCAATGGCTATCAAAGCCTTCATATTATTATGAAAATACCTGTATTTATGACCTATGGAGAAGAACATGTCTATGTTGAAATGCAGATACGTACAATTGCGATGGATTTCTGGGCAAGCTTAGAACATAAAATCTACTATAATTATAACAAAAAAATACCTAACTATCTCACAGATGAGTTAAAAGAGGCCGCGGAAGCAGCTGCTCACTTAGATAGAAAAATGGAAAATCTGAATACGGAAATCACACGCTTAAAAAAGGCCAATTTCAAAGGTGAAGAAGTAATCGGTGAGCAAACTGATACAGAACGCTTATTATTCAATGAAATTGAAAAAGTCACAGGGTATATGGTCAATAACAACAATTGATAAATATTGATAAAATCAATAGCAATAAATTATAATGCGATATAATTTTTTGATGGAGAGTGATAAAATGACAGTGAAAAATGCATATTTGAATTATGGAAGTAAAGAAGCACCTGTAAAAGTTGAGGTTTTCTTAAATCTAGCCTGTCCGTATTGTGCAACTTTTTATGCCATCGCAGAGGAAGTCTTAACACCATACATAAATGACGGAAAAGTTGAATTTGTGGTCAAACATTTTGATAAACCAAGAGCCATGTTATTAAATGGCGCGTTGATTAATACATTTCTACACTATAGTGAAAAAAATCGAACTCGCGAAATTATAAAAGAACTCTTTGCCACTCAAAAAGAATGGAACCACTTAACAAATCACGAAATCAAAAAAATGTTGCAAAAAAAATATGATTTAATTGAAAGATCCGAAAATACTTCAATCAGCTTGAAGATACTTGGCGAAACCATCGAACGACATATTACAATGGTTCCAACGATCTTTATCAACCACAAAGAATTCCAATATCCACGAGAATTGGACGCAGATGAACTTCGCTATGAAATTGAACACCAACTTTCAAAAGAATAATACTAAAAGAAGGAGCTTCCAAAAAGTATTAAGTATTCGTTTTGCATTCAATCCAATGACTATTTTGTCATTTCTAAACTGTTGATTTTCGTTGCAGGCGGTCGCTTCTTGCAAGACTTTGAATAAGCTCCCTAGACTAGCACTGAGCGAAGGAAATGAGTATGCATTTTTGAAGAGTCACCGCCTTCCATTCCAATAATCAAGAAGGACAGATTTTTATCAGTGGAATACTACATTTTTCAGGCATGTTGATTAGGAAAAAATCAGAGTAAATATTTAGTTTCATTAAAAAAAATGCTGTATTCTTATCTCCATTTATATAGATTGAAGCGAAGGATTGCTCGACTCCCGCGGGAAAAGCGAGCAGATGAGACCCCGCAGCGAAGCGATTAAGGAACGGAGTCTAAGGGCGCCACGTCCTGTGGCAACGACTCCGTGACCAACATCCTGTTGCCCCCAGCGTTCGCCCGCAGGAAAGCGAGCAAGCCGTAGCGGAAATCAACAAATACTCTATATTTTTGTGAACAAGATTGGATAATCAACATGCCCGATATCTTTTATTAATATGGACTTATAAGGCAGCCCCCTCTTAAAATTAGAGGTGTTTATTCCTCCGTTCCAATCAGTATACACGAAGTTAAAAGTGAAGAATTTTTCATTGTTACGACTCATAATCATCCTAATCCACACGTTTGGTAGTATAGCTATACTGGCTTTTCCTACCGTTTTATGATAGCATGAACTTTATATGAAAATGAGGACGTGAATTTTTTGATTAAAATCGAATTACCAAAACCAGATGTTGTCATCCGCCAACGCGAACAAAACCCAAAAGAAGGCGAAGCGATCATCCCTTCTATTTATGGATTTATCGATTTCCACAAAATCCCGAGAGATAAGGGCGGTCTTATCCTTTTCTTTAACAAAGACAATGAGTTACTACTTGTAGGAAAAGCACGCAAATTGCGTCAACGTGTTAAAAAACATTTTGAGGATCATGTTTCCCCTTTAAAAGATCATCGTGATGAAGTTCATAAAATTGAAGTATTTCTTGTGGATGATCCAATGGAACGCGACATCTACGAAACATATGCCATTAATATATTACGTGCAAAATATAATACGGATAAAGTCTTTTACGAATAAGTGAAACTTTCCCTTCGTAAATTTTATCCATCTAAAGTTGAAATATCTTAGAAATGAGAACTTGCTGTTTATTATGTGATGTAAGACTCATCAAAACTTATGCTTTTTGGATAGGATTTTGAATGTCCCCACTGGAATATAAAACTTTTATCCAGTGGGGATTTTCTTTGTCCATCATTAGGTATTTTGAAACCAATTAGATTCTTTCAGATGGCACCGACTCTTCCTTACCCAACTAAAAAATCTGCTCGACCTCATTTTTAAGCAGAAGATCGGGCAGATTTAAAATAAAATGATGTATTTATAAAACCGTTCTTTTTTGACAATTCGTTTCACTTTATTCTTCATCTAAATTCAATATTTTAGGTGGTTCGTCCAATTGTACACGAATATGATCTTCAGTTATGTGGCATGAATAAAACGGATTCTTTTCTATTATCACCTTTTGGATTTCAACATTATTGATTGGTCCCATTTGTTCATACTGTTCAATATATGCTGGGTAATCAAACACAGTTTTCTCAATCGCCTGTAGCATCTCTTGCAGTTTCGTTTTTTCTTCTTTTGTTAAAATATAGCCTTCTTTTAATACATAATCACTTACAAATTTTAAAATAAAACTTTGTGCTTCAACAATACTATCAAATCCCTTTAACTTTTTGATCGCTGTTTGAATTTTTGCATTCTCAGTATTTCTTTGAAACTCAATCGTTGAAAAATCTTTTAAAATCATTGCCAATTGTTCTTGCACGACTTTGTTTAATAAATCTTTCGTCTTTTCAAATGATTTGAGTAAATTTTTTTCCTCTATTTTAAGCAGATGATACTTTTTCTCTAAAATCTGTTGCCGCTCATTTAATTTTTCTATTTGATCCACAAAATACTCGTTTTCTTGACGTTTGCCAAATATAAATTTTAATAATGTTAAGCCATTTACTTTTTGATGCTTTTTATCCAACAATTCATATATATGTGTGTATTCCTGCCTTAGTTTCCGATATTCTCTTACTCTCAAAAGATATTGTTTCGCCTGATTATTGAACGTAAATAATTGAGTGTTATTACAAAATGGTTTGGATTCAATGACTTGAATTAACTGAAATAGTGTATCTACTTTTTTAAAAATAGTACTTTGTTTCTCATACTTTACAGATAACTCCAAAGTATAGCTGTTTTGTGCTGCTTCTATGGCCTGCCGTTCCTCAAAATGCTCAACATATTCCTTTAAAGTTAAAAAAGATGTCTGATATGGTTCTCTTTCTGGAATAATTTCGATCTCCGTCTGAAATCTTTTTAACCAATGAATAAATCGCTCAGTTAAATATGCCAAGCGTTTGGCTTGGTTATTAGCTGTTTTTTCCAATTCTTTTATGACAAGATCGATTTGGCTATGCCGCCATTTTTCATCATTATCATCTTTTAACGATACAGATTCTAGTGCCTCTTTTGAAGAAATACAAATCAAATCTCTTACATAGCTAGAAACCTGTTCTTCATAGGATGAAATACTATCTTTATGATTTAAATCGATCAAATCCAAGCCATTTAGAATCCCTAGTGGTATTATATTTTTTCCTTTTATTTTTTCAAGTAATTTTAACTCTTCTGGAACAATGGGCAAGCCATACTTAAAGATCCAAAAAATATCATCTGCTCGATTTAAGATGCTTTCTTTAATGTATGCAGTATCATTTCCTGAAATTTGAAGAGGTGTAGTATCAATTAACGTGACCATTTTTAATAAATCATTTTGCACATATATTTCAATAAAATCAAGACTATCTCTCAATATTTTAGCACTTGAAGTTTCTAAACTAGTAAACAGCTCCACTTGATGGATATCAAATGATGCAATTTGTCCGTCTAAAAAGTGGGCGCAAACTTTTTCCTTTTCCCCATAACAGATTATCGTGTTGACTTCTGTTGCTACCGCCACATTCGTGCTTAAAATGGGTCTCTTCAATAATGCATTGACTAAACTTGTTTTACCACTATCTGTCATGCCTGCAAATAAAACAATCGTATTATTGGTAGCATCTTGAATAATATATTTTAAAATTTTCGTGGTTTCTCTTACATATGAATTCTTTGAAAGTAATTTATTTAAATACCTCAATTTCACAACAAATTTTTGTAAAAATTCGGCAGGTTTTTCATATTCCCAACGGACAACTGGTAATTCTTCTTTTAAGTCATTAACCGTCATTAGGTCTTTATCCATCCATTAAATCTCCTTTATACTACTTAATCATTAGTATACATGAAAATATAACAAATGTTGTATAATTTTTATTTTCACAAAAAAATTACTAAGTGATTACCGATTAAATTTAAAAATAGTTCTTTTTGACTATCAAAAATAATCTACAAATGTTGGAACACCAGTTGGAATGATTTGCTCTAACAGCAAAATAGATTCGATATCACCTTTAATTCTCTCTATTTGATAAAGATAGGTTGGTCTTAAATATCCCAGCATCATTGTAATCAAGGTTTGGACAGTCATCTGCACTGCCTCGTCACTTAACTCATCACTTATTTTTTTGATTTGTATACCCTCTTCATCTGAAGATATATCAAAAGTACCATGATTCCATTCAACTAACGGATCACTAACAGCCCATTTCATATGAAATGATTCTTTTGAAAAAGGAAATTGCTTTACAAATCCGTTCAAATCTACTATTCGTGCCATAAAGTATGGGGATAGACTTTGCTTAATCTCACTATCTTGCATTAAAAAGGCAACGGCTTCATTTCCAGTTGTTTTGCCATAAACTTTATAAACCATCGATTGGTGAGCATATACAAAATTCCAAAGCGCCTTACGAGCAACTTCTTTTAAGGTAATTAACTCATCGATATAAAAATTTTCTTCCATGATGCGGTAAAACATATAGCCAAGAGCATTGCCATCTTCATCATAGTAAACGGCCGCTTGTAAATTAGCATTGCTATCGATAAATTTCTCTTCCCAGTAATCCTCTTGGTATTTTTCATTCCAGGAGATCTCATTCCGAATCATAGCTCCGTGTGTATGCATGGCAAATTGATGATACACTTCTTTTATATCTTCATGGGAAGTGGATAAACGCCGCACCTGTCCTGAAATTTCATCGTAATATGGAATTTGAGTATCTCGAATTTGATATTCGACAATATCACTCATTATTTCAAATCCTTTTTGACGATAATAAGGAATGGAATAAGGAAACAAATACGAAATATAATAACCATCTTTTTTCATCTGTTCTAGGCTTGCATAAATCAGTTTATGCATCAAGCCATGCCGCGAATATTCTGGATAGGTTCCTACCGCGGTCATACCGCCCATCTTATAAACACGATTATGAATATTTACTTCAAAAGGTAAATTTAAAATCTGCGCCACTAATTGATCTCCATCAAACCAACCAAGTGCGCTCCCTTCATCGAATTGCGTTGATTTAGCGGTCACAAATGGTCGGTCTTTGTTGATGGATAAATTGACTTGAAAAACATAGTTAAGTAACTCGATAGATTGTTTTATTTCTGTTTGCTTAATCTCTCGCATATGTAAATCGGATTTCATCGTTATACTTCTCCTTTTTAACCTTCACTATTTTTTCATTATTTAAAAGCAGGCGTGTTGATTATCCAATTTCCCCCATAAATATATAGTGTATTTGCTGATTTCCGCTACAGCTTGCTCGCTTTCCTGCGGGCGAATGCTGGGGGCAACAGGATGTTGGTCACGGAGTCGTTGCCACAGGACGTGGCGCCCTTAGACTCCGTTCCTTAATCGCTACGCTGCGGGGTCTCATCTATTCGCTTTTCCCGCGGGACATTGAATGGACTTCCTGAATCAACACCGCACGAAGGAAATGCGGATGCATTTTCGAGGACTCGAGCAAGCCTCCGCTCCAATCGTTATAAATGACGCTAAAATACAGAGCTTTTCAAAATTACACCAAACAAACATCCCTAATTTTTGTAAAATCAACACGCATGACAAAATATAGATAATTTTATAAAGTGAAACTCCATCAGTGGGGATTTTCTTCATCCCCCCACTGAACTAGAGGAACGGAAGTTAAAAGCGCCACGTCCTGTGGCAACACCTGAGTGACCAACATCCTGCCCGCCCGAACCAATCGGACTTTTACGGGCAGTTGATCACCTAACTATCTTTCTCGTTTCTCTCTAAATCTTGAGATGGGATCTTACTGCACGTTAAAGCGGGATAAAAACTGTTTCCTGTACAGATCGGGAGCAATCACTTATGAAAGTTTACTTTTGGGACAGCTACATAATGCAAGAAAAATGAAAAAATTATCAGGCGTGTTGATTAGGAAAAAAATAAGGTAAATATATGAGCATAAATGAGAAAAATCCCTTATTGTAAACTCCAATCTATATAGATCTTCGCTACGGCTTGCTTGAGTCCTCGATTAGGCTTGCGCATTTCCTTCGTGCGGTGTCGATTCGATGAGGCTAATTCAATGACCCGTGGGAAAAGCGAAGAAGCTTTAGATCCTGCACGAGCTATTAAGGGAGTCTAAGAGCACAATGTCCTGTGGCAACACCCCCGTGACCAACATCCTGTTGCCCTGAAGCGGTTCAGCGCCCACATGAGTCGTGCAAGCCGTAGGGAAATCAGTGAGTTATCTAAATTTAAATGGGCAAAATTGAATAATCAATACGTCTGAAAAATTATTTAAATTGTAATGTTCGGAGAGCTTCCGTTAAATCTGTAATGGCTAGTTGACAACTATAATCTTGACATATTTGCATTTCAAAGTTGCCTTGTTTTTGAATATGCCAAACATCAAATGGTCGGTATTGAATGAATAGCTCTTGAAGAACATCTTCAGAAGGGTTGACTAAATGAATTTCCTTGTTTTCTGCTTGATGGGCAAGCATCAATTGTAATAACCATAATGTTGCAGAAGGATAACGATCGATATCGGCTGAAAAAGCTTCTACTATTTCATCAGCCCATTTTATATAGCGGTCATTTTCAGTGATTTTTCCGAGTCTCCAAAATTGCATAGCCAGCGTACTGTTTCCTGCTGGATAGGCATTATCAAAAGCCGTCTTTTCTCGAATAATTAGTCTTTCCGCTGCATGACTAGTGATAAAAAAGCCGCCTTTTTCCTGATCATGAAATTGTGTGAGCATTTCCTTTGCCATTTTTTCTGCTCGTACGATATAGTCATCCACGCCGGTTGCCAAATAGAGTTCGTTTAATGCCCATAAATAATTGGCATAGTCATCGATAAAGGCAAGCTGCTTTGCCTTCCCATCACGATAACTTACATATAAATGTCCATTTTTCATCAGATATGTTTGCAAAAATGTATCGACTCTTTTAGCTAGATCTATAAAGGATTCATTGGCAAAAACAGCGCCTGCTTTGGCAAAAGCGCTGATCAATAATGCATTCCAAGCCGTTAATATTTTATCGTCAATATGGGGATAAACTCGTTTTTCGCGATGATCCAATAATTTTTCCCGGCACCATTCCAATTCATCTCGTGATAAACTGCCTTTTTCCGTTTCAATAAGATTTGGAATACTCTCTCCTTCAAAATTGCCGTATTCACTTATACCATAAGTCTCTGCATACTTTGTCCCTTTATCTTTTCCTAATATATCGATGATTTCATCGTATGTCCAAGTATAATATTTACCTTCAATCCCTTCACTATCAGCATCAATGGCGCTATAAAACCCACCTTTAGGATGCTGCATTTCTCGCTTAAGAAATGTGACCGTCTCAAAAACAGCTTGTTTAAAGGAAGCTTTTTGAGTGATCTGATAAGCCTCCGTATAGCAATGTAATAATAATGCTTGATCATAAAGCATTTTCTCGAAATGTGGAACAAGCCACATTTGATCAGTCGAGTAGCGTGCAAATCCAAAACCGATATGATCATAAATCCCGCCTTTATGGATTTGTTCTAGTGTTTTGATTGCCATCTGCAAAGCATCCTCTGTCCCTGTTGCCTTATAATACCGAAGTAGATATAAAATTTGCCCGGCTGTAGGAAATTTAGGTGCTGTCCCAAAGCCACCATATATTGCATCAAAATTCTGCTGAAGCGTTTGAAAAGCACGAGTAGTTACCTTATTGGAGATCGTTTCTTTTTGTTGATCGCTCATTTCTCTTAATCTTTCAACCAGCTGCTCTCCTATTTGAACGACTCTTTCACGTTCTTGGTGATACATTTTCGCCAAATATGGAATCATATCCTTCATACCCGGTCTTCCATATTGATTATATTTAGCAAAATAAGTACCCGCATAATATGGCTTTTGATCTGGCGTCAAAAACACATTGAGCGGCCATCCACCAGAACCCGTCAACATTTGGCAAACATTCATATAAATCGAGTCAATATCTGGACGTTCCTCACGATCCACTTTAATGCAAATAAAATGCTGATTTAAAAGCTCTGCGATCTCATCATCTTCAAACGATTCATGCGCCATTACATGACACCAGTGACATGTCGAATATCCAATGCTCACAAGAACAGGCTTGTCTTCTTGCTTTGCTCTTTGAAAGGCTTCCTCACCCCATGGAAACCAATTTACAGGATTGTAGGCATGCTGAAGCAGATAAGGTGAAGTCTCATGTATAAGTCTATTGGGCTTATAAGTATTAGACATTGGATCATCCTCTTTCATTTTTTTGATTACTACCTAATTTATTTTAACCATATTCAATTTTATTTAATAATGTATACTTAAAAAACTTTTACTGCTAGTGATAACTGCCCATTATAGTTTAGCGTTTACATTTACTACCCTTAATTTATTTTAACGTCAAAAATATAATTGAGCCTCCCCTTAATTTCACCTTTATTCCATTTTGCTGTAATTTCATAAATATAATACCCTTTTTCTGATGGAAGGATTATTTGATTATCTTGTATTCCAACAGACTTACTTGTGCCATCTTCATTTTTTTGATTAACAGTTATTGAAGAAGGATTTTGTTCAATTTGAATTTTTAATTTTTCTCCCTCTTTTACGTCTAATGTTTCAAATTCATTTGCTAAACTTTTTATATCAGATGAACTAATTTTACGTGCTTCAAAGTCATCTTCTTTCCATTTAAAACTACCTATCGTCATCGTATAATCCTTATTATCAACAATAACTTTTCCCTGTGGTTGTTCAAAGGAATCAGATGAAGATATTAAATTACACCCCGCAACAGTAACCAGCATTAATACTAAAAAAAATATTTTTTTCATAGCAAAATTGCTCCTTTCGTAAATATTCACTTTTAATAACCATTATTATACTAAATAGGTATATTTTTACTTAATTTTAGGAGGTTCAAGATTATGAGGAATATTTTATTAAGTTTTTTATTAATAGGGAGCAGCTTTTTATTTTTTGAAACTCCTGCAAGCGCCTCAGAAGTAATTGATATTTCTGGTAAGCAGGTAGTGGGACAAGAACAACCAGATGCAGAAAATACTATTTATTTTAATGGAGAAAAAGATGATATTTTAATAACTGATGATGTTATTATTAGAAAGCTATCGGATTCACCAAATATTAATCTACCTAATTTATCCACTAAGTACAATTATTCAAATAATGGTATTGTACCAATGGGAGCAGGAGAATGGGATCGACTTGGCGATGAGCTTGTGAAACAAACATCGGGAATCTATCCCTCTCATGGCGGAGATTATACGGTAATAGTATCACAATCTTCATATGGTCCTTACCTATATTCTTTAAGAGAGCAAGATACAGTATTTAATTCTACAGTAAAAGACTTTAACTTTTCTGAATCAGGTATATATGAAATGGTTTTTCGTAATATTTCTGGTTGGTGCGATGGAGATAATGATCTAGCTGAATTTTATATATATAAATATACTATGACCAGTACTGCTGAATGGATTTCATTTTTTGATTAATAATATTTTTCACACGTAAATTTCAATATCAAGTTAGACACTTATTTTTGATACATCCAGGACCGTATATTTTTTGTTCCTTTTTACCTCATGTTTATGGTCTGTCGGTCTGTCCACTCGTTAAATAGGGTTCTGGCGTAATGGAAAGGGCTTGTCCCTTGAAGTGGAGTCAGGTTCCTGTTAGATTGGCAGAAAGACCGATAGACCATAAACTTCCACTAACTCTAGGGAGAAGAGTCGGAGGATTCCTATCTTCTCATTTTCTTATGCTGAATCTCCTACTAATCTCTTCATTTCTTCCGCAAACATTTCATGGGGCGTTTTGAATCCATGTATTCGTCGTGGTAAATGATTCATTTTGTCTTCTATAGATTGAATGCAAGATTGACTGTAATCCTCTATAGCTGTCCCTTTTGGTATCCACCTACGAATGATTCCATTATAGTTTTCATTTGTTCCTCGTTCCCAGGATGAATACGGATGTGTGAAGTAAATCCCCATCGACTCTTGGAATTTTTCTGCCAGCTCTGAAAACTCACGCTCATTATCTGCCGTAATGGATTTGAATACTTTAAGGAGCTAGCTCACCCTCTCTGTTAGGATAGTTGTCGTACGATATTTTAGTGTTATAGTTTAGTGAATAACACGGAGGTTGATCGATATGACGGAGAGAAAAAGGGTACGATATTCGCAGGAACAGAAAGAAATGATTATTAAACGCATGATGCCACCGAATAATGAATCAGTAGCTCAAATTGCGAAGGAAGAAGGCATATCCGAAGTAACGTTGTACAAGTGGAGAAAGTCTGCTCGTACAGCGGGTATGGCAACACCTGGAAATGGACAAACAAGCGACAAGTGGAGTAGCCAAGATAAATTTTTAATTGTGATGGAGACATTCTCCATGAATGAATTGGAATTAGCAGAATATTGTCGAAAAAAAGGATTATATCGTGAACAAATAGAAGCTTGGAAAAGTGTATGTCTTCAAGCAAACGGGCAAGCATTTGATCAAGCAAAACAGCTGAATGATGCCTTAAAGGATGAACAAAAGAGAGCTAAACCACTAGAAAAAGAGCTTCAAAAGAAAGAAAAAGCGCTAGCTGAGGCTGCGGCATTATTACTTTTGCGAAAAAAGGCCCAAGCGATTTGGGAGGACGACGAGGAAGAATGATTAGCCCGTCAAATCGCGCATTAGCTGTTGAACTTATCCAAGAGGCACATCAAAATGGTGCGCGATTAGCGAAGGCGTGTGAGGAACTTGATATCAGTGTTCGAACGTATGGGCGCTGGATAAAAGAAGGTGGTATAAAGGTTGATCAGCGTCCACTCGTGAAAAGACCTGTGCCAAAAAACAAGTTATCTTCGGAAGAAAGAGAAGAAATACTAACAGTTGTCAAACAAGGGGAATATGCCGATTTACCACCGACACAGATTGTCCCTAAACTTGCGGACAATGGGACATACATCGCCTCAGAATCTACCTTTTATCGTGTATTACGTGAAGAAAAAATGCAACACCATCGTGGCCGTAGCCAGAAGCCTGAAAGAAGGATTCCTGAAAGTCATCTCGCAACAGCTCCCAATCAAGTATGGACTTGGGATATTACATGGCTTGGAGGACCTGTAAAAGGTTTGTACGATCGCCTCTATTTAATGATCGATTTATTTAGTAGAAAAGTGGTTGGATGGGAAGTCTGGGAAACAGAAGAAGCAAAACATGCCGAATCGCTTGTGAAAAAAGCCGTTATCAATGAAAAAATTCAAGGAGCGCCGCTGGTACTACATTCAGATAATGGGAGTCCGATGAAAGCCGAAACATTCTTAAGTTTACTAGAAAAATTAGGCATTCAAAGTTCTTTTTCAAGACCGCGTGTGAGTAACGATAATCCTTATTCAGAGGCCATGTTTCGCACACTTAAATATCGCCCAGATTATCCGTATAAAGGTTTTGCATCACTTACAAAAGCAAGACAATGGGCACATCAATTTGTCCAATGGTATAACGAGATTCACCTGCACAGTGGGCTGAATTTTGTAACACCGGTACAATGTCATACAGGTGAACATATAGCGATACTGGAAAAGCGAAAAAAAGTATATGAAATGGCAAAAGCAAAGCATCCAGAACGTTGGACACAAGGCATAAGAAATTGGTCACCAAAAGAAAAAGTCGCACTCAATCCAATGCGTGATGAGAAAAAAATAAATCATTGAGGAATAATATCTCCATTTTCCTGTTGATCTGAAACGAAAGCAAGCTTTTCCTTTCGTTTCAGATCAACAGGCCAGCAAGCGCAGCGCGGTAGCCTTAATAGCATCTGGAGATGGATGATATTTTTTAAAATACTAAAGTAGCTAAATGCGACAACTATATTGACAAACACCGATCAGGAACCCTTAAACTATCTTTTTTAATAAGTATTTAATACACTCTCCTAAACTAGAAACAAAAAAGAACACCCCAAATTTAACTATATGCAATTAACATATAGTAGAAAATTTGGGGTGTTCCCTTTTTGAGATTTAATTATTGACTAAATCTGATATTATTATAACATAATTAGATAGTCCTTACAAACTATGAGAAAAAATATCGATCACAAATAGCAACATGATAATCTTAAAATTTTTAGCACTCATTTTTAAATATATATTATTCTGTTTTTACATGCTTGATGAGTGATTTATATATTAACTACAGCTGGCAATATTCTATACTTTTTTATGCATGTGTGTATTTTTCTCTTGCAATATACAAGTCAGTTCGAACAAAGAAATTAGGACAATCTATTTTACGTCGTGGAACCTGTTGAAATAATGCGCCAAAGCTATCTTTCTACGGTCATTTTAAGATGAATTAGATTTGAAGAGTTGTGAAACATTAGAAGACATAAAGATTGAAATCAAAAAGTTATATGATTTATTAAATTCATTATCGAGTCTATGAAATTAAAAAAGATGCCACCCTCAAAATACGAGGGCACTGAAAAACTATAGAATTGTCATTTCTATCGATAAAAATCTATCTTTTCTTTCGTTTTATGACCTAAAAAAGTTGATTTTTATCATGATTTTGAAGACGAATGGACTTTTTCAGTGGCCTCTCAAAATACAGACTGCATCTTCTTGAAGTTGCCTAGGGCTTTTTAATAATGTCCTTTACAAAAGGTACAGTTAAAACTTCATTGGTAGTTTATTGTGTTTGTATTAAAAAAATTTTTAATACCCAACAGAGCTACTATAATACTAATTTTATTCCTATAATAAGATAATTAATCAAAAACTACACTTTTTTGGGGGTTAGCGTTAAATTCAAACATTAATTCTATCTGTTCCTTGGTATTTCTCTTAGTTGATAAGGTGGGTAAATTATTCCTATCGAAAAAACCTGCATCGCTTGTTTCTATCCCAGTCTTTAATTTTCCAGAAACTACTTTACACTCAATGAAAATTTTATAAACATAATGAGGTTCTGGAGGATGATTATGCTTACTTTTATCTAAAATAGCAAGCAATTGTAATGGTTCTACTTCAAAGCCGGATTCTTCTTTTATCTCCTTTACTGCAACTTCAGACGGTGAATAACCTATATCTCCCCATCCGCCAGGTAATGCCCATTCTGCATCCTCTTTTTCCTTAACCAATAATAGTTGATTTTGTTCATTAAAAATTACCCCGCGAACATCTACTTTTGGTGTAGCATATCCAGTATCGTTGGCAAAGTCTAATTTTATTATGTTTCTATCTACTGTTGTGTATTTATTTAATATTTCCACGCTTAAATCTCGTAATTGTTCATACCGTTCTTGATCATAAATATCATGACAATAAGCCAACCCTGACTGAGCAATTGCTTGGATTTGTTTAGCCCAGTCTAACCAGATAAGGTCATTATTATTATTTTGTTCTTCGGCTACTACTCTTGAATTAGATATAATGTTTCCTCCTAATCTTTTAAATATTAGCTACAATTTTTATTATAACTAATATTTTAAAAAATGCAACAATTAACAAATTAAGCAAAAAAATACTTAGATTTATGTAATAGTATTACATGTCCATTTTAACAAGGAGTATAAGCATGTAACCTTTAGCATAGTGCGATTTCTTGTGTTACTTTTCATGAACATGTGTTAGATTCGAACTTTGAAAAGGCTGGATAGGCTACACTAAGTTGGACAGAAAAAATGAGGGCTAATACAATTACTCTAACAAACAAAAGGAGCGTGCTACTATGCCTCGCCAACGTTGAACTTTTACAACAGATTTTAAATTACAAATGGTCAGGCACTTCGAGAATGGAAAATCCCGTGCAGATATTTGTAGAGAGTATAACACCAGCTGGTTAGATAAGTGGATTAAAAGCCATGGGAATTCAGGTTCATTTTCTGCCAAGGACAATCGTACAGAAGAAGAAAAAGAACTCATTGAACTTCGAAAAGAATTACACCGATTACGAATGGAGAATGACATTTTAAAGCAAGTCGCGCTGATCATGTGACGAAAATAGATGTGATTCGCAATAATGCTCACAAATATTCGGTATCAGCAATGTATGACGTCCTAAATATTCCTCGAAGTACTTACTATTATCAAATGAGCTTACGAGAAAAAGATGTACAACACAAGCAAGAAGAAGTGTTGATGACAGCAATAGAAAGCATCTTTAAAGCAAGTCGAAATAACTATGGCACACGTAAAATTAAAGTGGAATTAAAAAAGCAAGGACTAATTGTTTCACTTCGTAAAATTGGCCGTATTATGAAAAGGCTAGGGCTAGCTTCTAATTACACTGTTGCTCAATTTAAACCCCATCGTTCAACTTGTAACGAAGCACCTATCCAAAATAAATTACAACGCCATTTCCAGCAGGAACTGGAATTAGCAGTAGTTGTCAGTGATTTAACATACGTCCGTGTCAATGGAAAATGGCACTACGTCTGTTTATTTGTCGACCTTTATGACCGAGAAATTATTGGATATAGTGCCGGAGCAAATAAAGATGCAGCACTAGTATATAGAGCATTGGCAAGCATTAAGAATAACTTAAACAACATTAAAATGTTCCATACAGACCGTGGTAAAGAATTTGATAATAAACTAATTTCAGAAGCCTAAGAAACGTTTGGTATACAACCTTCACTTAGCATGAAAGGATGCCCTTATGACAATGCTGTAGCCGATGCGATGTTTAAAGTTTTCAAGACCGAATTCACAGAACATTGGGTTACTTAACCCCAATAGAATTCAAGCTACAGTCCACATAAAAGTTGTACAGTTTAGTTCGTTGTGGGTTTATTCATTATTGAATAATCTGCCTAATTCTCTCTTCCATATACGTTTAGCATTGCATCTATTTCTTCCTCAGAGAGGTTGTCAATATCAATAATTTCTTTATCTCTACTTTGACTATAAAGATTTTCACCTACTGAAGATTCTTCTAATTTTTGGACTTCTAAAGACAGACTTTTAATATTGGGTGATTCAAAGAAAAGTCCAATTGGAATATCCTTATTATATAACTCTTTAATTCGTGACAATATTCTAATAGCTAATAAAGAGTGTCCTCCCAACTCAAAAAAGTCATCTTCTATTCCAATGTCCTCAATATTGAATGTTTCTAAGAAAATAGACTTTATATTTTTTTCTATCGAAGTTAACTCACTAGAAGGTTTTGTACCAACACTCTTAGTTAGGTCTGGAAGTGGTAAAGCCCTTTTGTCGATTTTTCCACTTGGACTTAAAGGGAATTCCTTCATAAACACAAAATAGTTAGGAATCATATTTATTGGAAGGCCATTTTTTAGGTAGGTCCTAAGCTCATTAGAACCTATATTTCGTTCTTTTTTCAAAGTAATATAAGCTACGACAAATTTAATATTCTCTATGAGAATAACCTTCACAATCGATTGTAATATATCTTTATGTTTTGATATTGTATTTTCTATCTCTCCTATATCAATAAAAATACCTCGTACTTTAACATAATTATCAATACGATCTATATACTCAATTTCTCCGTTTTTTAATTGCTTAACCAAATCTCCAGTTCTATACAATTTTTTATAGGGAGAATTGGAATCAGGATTTTCCACAAATTTTTCTCTTGTTAATTCTGGACTATTAATATATCCATCCGCTAATCCCATACCTCCAATCCAAAGTTCACCCGGTTTTCCTTCTTTAACAGGTCTACCATTTTTGTCCATAACATATAAAACTACATTATCAATAGCCTTTCCTATTGGAATAGTTTTAGTTTCAAAATCCTTTTTACATATATGAAAAGTTGTATCTATGCACGCTTCGGAAGGACCATATAAATTAATTAAATCAGCGTCCATGATAGAATAAAATTTGTTTTTTAAGGTGTATGGAAGAACTTCTCCCCCACAAAAAACATATTTTAGTGTTTTACATTTTTTAAATTCCTCATCCTCAATCAATAAATATAGCATTGGTGGCACTAACTGTATTACAGAAATAGAATTTTCCTGTATACACTCTATTATTTGTCTTAAGTTTTTCTGTACTCCTGTAGGGGCCATTACTAATATGCCCCCGGTTAATAAAGGAAAATAAAATTCCCAAACTGATGCATCAAAGCTAAATGGTGTTTTTTGTAAAACACTTTCACCCTCTTGTAACGGGAATTCCTTTTTCATCCAGACCATGTGATTTACAATTGCTTGATGAGGTATTATAACCCCTTTCGGATTTCCTGTAGAACCTGATGTATAAATAATATATGCTGGATCACTAGGTTTTGCAGGTAGGAACGGTTTGCTATAAAAGGGCTCATTTAACTCTTGTAAATTATCAACAAATAATTTTTCACTTTTTATAGACTTTAATTCAGATAAATAAAACTTCTTTGTTAATACAACTTTAACATCAGTATTCTTTATCATATATATTATTCTATCTTTTGGATACTCTGGATCAAGCGGAACATATGCACATCCTGCTTTTAATACAGCAAGAATGGCAACAACCATCTCTAACGAACGTTCCATATAGATTCCTATATAACTATTATTGTCCACCTTCTCACTTAGTATTCTTGCTAGAAGTGCCGATTTTTCATCCAGTTCACTATAGGTTAATATATTATCTTCAAATTTAACTGCCACTTCTTTAGGAGTTTTTATTACTTGTAATTCAAACAAATCAACTATATTTGGATTAGAAGCGGTCATATCTCTAGTAATCCTATTATCCATTTTAGCACCCCTCATAATTAGTAGTAATAGAACTTAGATTAACTGATGCTCCTGTCTTTATTATTTAATTACTCTATAATTAAATACTTTATAAAATAGAAATGTAGACAAGATCCCCAGCATAAGAAATATAAAAGACATCACAATAGATGGTAAAAATGCGCCCACAGTAATAGCTAAAGAACCCAGTATAGAAGCACCCTTAGTAGTTAATCCGTTAATTGCCATATAGGCTCCCCTGCTTTCTGCAGGGACCATATTTGCTAACAATGCTTGTTTGATTGGAACATACGCCAATTCTCCGACTACCACTATTACCATTGATAAGATTAAGAGTAAAGGAGATGCTAGATAACTTATTAAACCAAACCCAATCGAGTAAAGAATAATTCCAACTATTAAAACATTCTTATCTTTAAATCTTTTGGATAATCTAGCTATAGAATTAGCAAGAATTATTACAAGAAGGCAATTGGTAAAGTTTAGTAACCCAAACATGTTATATCCGTTTAGTTCAAATTCATAATTAAAGATATTAATAGTCATAGTGTTAACATCTGTAACTAGCCGGACTCCAGTATAATTCATTGCTTGTAGCTGAACAGACAATTCCAAAACACATGCAATTACAAAAATTATAAATATACTATCTTTAGCAACTACCTTATAATTTGTAGCAAGCTCCTTAAAGATGTTCTTTTGGACATTTTTGCTAGGTGAAAATTCTATAGTGTCCCTAATGAAAAATAACAGCATAATTAAAGATATTAATGAAATGATGCCCAAGCTCATTACCAATTCAAATTTATATGTAGCAAATAAAAATCCCCCTACTAATCCTCCTATGAGCAAAGAACCATTGAACATCATATAGTCAGCCGTATAGATAAATTTCCTGTTCTCTTCTGTACTTGCATCCACCAACATTGCGTCTCCTGCAGGTCGTGAAAAACCCGTTGAGGCATTAACTAAAATATTAGATATAAATACTATTAGATTAGCATTGCCCAAAAAACTAAAGGCCATAATAATTAAAGATAGACAACGAACTATTTCAGAAAAAGCAAGTATTTTTTGCCTTCCATATTTATCTGCAAAGTGACCACCCAATAATCCAACGAGGAAACTAATTACTGTGTTTATCACAAAAATTACGCCCGTCATTGCAGCTCCATAAACTTGTGAAAAGTAAATTATTATAAAAGGGAAAATCATATTACCGGCTATATTGGATGCGAATTGTTCAAATAGTCTAACTTTTACATTAAAATGTAAATCTTTAAATTGCTTAATATACATATTACTCTCCTAAGAAACTATTTTTACTTTTTAATCCTATTTATGACTATTGGTATGTCTACAATCTATTTTTTGTATCATAAACATCATAAACATTCCATGAAGATATCAAATAGTTAAAATGTTTATAGCTTTTTTGATTTCTTTGGCAATTTCAATTACATAGGGTTCTGTCAGCATCACTCCATGGGTGGAGTTTATATCATATAAAGTTATATTTCCTTCTATAAATTCATGCCACCCTTTAAGTGAATCCATTTCTTCTTTAATTGCTCTGAAAAAAACGATTTCTCCTCTAAATGGGGTTGTCGGCTTCGGGTAAGTATACATAGCACGGTGAAGCTTTATATTTACCGATAATGTTTTTTCCATATCTTCCAATTCCATACCAGGAGGTAAATACCCTTTTTCAATCCCTAATCGTAACATTAATTCTAATCTTTCTTTCTCAGTACTATCTCTAAATTGTTCAATTTCTTTAGAGTTTAACTTGTATCTTTCCATATAATCTAGTATTAACTCGAAATCGTCTAAATGAGTTCTAAATTGAGGTAATAACGAATCCAACAATACTAACATACTGACTTCTTCATTATTTGCTTGTAGCTGAAGTGCCATTTCAAATGCAATATTTCCACCAAAACTATGCCCGATGAATTGGTAAGGTCCAACTGGCTGTACTTTCTTAATTTCTTTAATATAAATTGTTGCGATCTCTTTTAGATTATCTGAATCTCCATATGGATTTGAAATACCTAAAGCATAAATAGGATTATCATAGCCTAAATGTTTTGTTAATTCCAGATATCTAAACCAATTTCCACCAGTTTGGTGAAAAACATACACTGGTCTACCTTGTCCTTCTTTTTGAACACAAGTGATAAAACTATCTTTTTTCATCTGGGTACCATTTTTTATTATGTCCGCTAAATGTTGTATTGATGGCTCTTCATAAAACACATTCAGTGGAATTTCGACTTGATACTTTTTCCTTATTTTTGAGAGAAGCTGCACTAACATTATTGAGTTACCACCGATTTCAAAGAAACTTTCTCTTAAGGTGATTGTTTTTAAATTTAAGATGTCTAACCAAATTTTTTGAATTTCATATTCAAGTTGAGTTCTTGGTAAGGATTCTGTCAATATTTCATAGCGATTCTTTTTTTGGTTATCCAATATGGATTCTACAATCACACTTCTACTTTCAAGTTCTTTTCTATCTAGTTTTCCATTTGGAGTAAGAGGTAACGCTTCAATTCTATTAAAAGTATTCGGAATCATAAAGTGAGGAAGATTTTTTCTTAGCTGGTTTTTAAGTTGTTTTTTTATTGTTATAGTATCTACTTCACCTTTACCAACAAAAAATGCGTCAATCTTACTATTTTCTTTAATAATGACTGCAGCATCCACTATATTTGGTACCTTTTTAATTGTTTCTTCAATCTCCCCTATTTCTACCCTATATCCATTTACTTTTACTTGATGATCGTTACGTCCTATAATTTCAATAAAACCTTTTTTATTCCATTTAACTAAATCCCCGGTTTTATATAATTTTTCGTTTTCATTAAAAGGACTTTGGATGAATCTTTCATTAGTCAAGGATTCATTGTTAATATAGCCTCTACCAACACTGGGTCCTCCAATATAGAGTTCTCCAGGCAAGTTTTTTGGCTGAAGGTGTAAATTATCGTCAAGTATGTATACCTTTGTATAAGACAGTGGTACACCTATTGGAGTATTTACAAGATTTAGTTCATTAATTACAGAACTTGTCATTTTAAATAGTGTAGAATCAATTGTTGTTTCTGTTACACCATATGTGTTAATAATATCTACCTGTTTTTCAAAATTCTCCAACAATCTTTTATAGTCCTTTAATTTTAATACATCCGCTCCCACAAGTATTCTCTTTAATGAATTAAAATTCATACCAGACTCTGATACATAATCTAAAAAAGGTAAAACTAAAGCTGGTGTAGATTCAAAAAAGCTTATTTTGTGTTCATTAATAAAATCAAATAAATTTGGGAAATCTATTTTTATTTCATCTGGACAAATGAAAAGCGTTCCTCCAGTAATTGCAACTTTAGCAAGGTCACCAATGAATACATCAAATGACTGATTGGCCAATTGCAACAAGTTTATTTTAAATTCATATAACTTATAGTCTTGAATATAAGATTTAGTCATGCTAGATAATGAACGATGCTCAATCATTACTCCTTTTGGCTGGCCGGTTGTTCCTGAGGTATATGTAATATAAGCTAAATTATGTTCGTTAATGATGGGTTCTACATATTTTCTATTACCTAGAGCTTGCCAATCACTATCTATTGAAAAGAGATGTATGTTAAATTCTGTTAGAAATTCTTTGTAGTCGCTTTTTGTGATTATATAATTTAACTCGCTGTCTTCAATCATGTATTTTATCCTATCTTCGGGATACGAGGGTTCTAAAGGGACAAATGCTCCTCCCGCCTTATGAATCGAAATAATTGCAATAAAAGTTTCTATCGACTTCTCCATGTATATACCGACTAGTGTTTCCGGCTTAACTCCCATTTGCAACAAATATTTAGATAAGTGAGTTGATCTTTCATTTAAGTCTTTATAGGTTAATGTTTCCCCGTTAGACCAGATTGCAATATCATTTGGTTTTATCTGAGCCCATTTTTTAATAAAATCATGAAGTAAGGGAAGATTATCCGTTTCTTTGAGTCCGTTGTTACCAAGCGTTAATAGTTCTTGTTCTTCAGTTTGATTCAAGTATTTATATTCCATTAACTTTTCGTTCGAATTTTGAATCACTTCTTTAATTAATCGGATATAATGTTCCGCGTATTCTTTTATCGTGTCAATTTTAAAAAGGTCTGTATTATACTCAAAATCTAAAAAGAGTCCTTCTTCTGATTCATAAGAACTTAAAGTTAAATCAAATTTTGCAACATTATTAGTCAAAATTTCCGGTTTCAATTTTAAATTGGAAAATCTAATTATATTCTTTATTCGCTCATAAGAAAACATCACTTGAAATATTGGATTATGGTTAGCTGCTCGTTTAATATTTAGTTCCTCAACAACATTTTCAAACGGAATATCTTTATTACTGAGTACATCCAAAACCTCAGCTTGTGTATTACTTAGGAACTTGGAAAAGTTAAGATCTTTAACAACATTGAGTTTTAAAACAGCGGTATTAATATAAAAACCGAAGGTAGATTCTAATTCATTAGTATTTCTTAAGGATACTGGGGTACCAATAAGAATATCTTGTTGTTTAGAATACCTACTTAACAACAATCCGAATACAGATAATAGCAAGGTAAATACTGTTGTTTTATTTTCTTTTGCGATTTTATTTATATTTTCTCTAATAGCATCAGGAACCCGAATACAATAATTTTTTCCTTCGTAAGTAGCACTTAATTTTCTATTAAAGTCATACGGTAAATCTACAACATGCTCCACTCCAGTTAACTTATTTTTCCAATATGTAATTTGAGAATCATATGCTTCATTCGTTAACTTATTTTGGGGTAAAACCAAGTTTTGATTCACTTTATTTTCGATATTTTCATCCGTTAACTCTCCTATGTTCTTAATATAGTTTTTTTGCAGTTCTTCTAAAAAGATTTTTATTGATACCCCATCTGAAATTATATGGTGGAAATTAAATATAAATTGAAAATTATCATTATTTAATTTCAAGAGTATAAATTTAAATAATGGGCCATTCCTTAAATCGAATACAAAATTTTTAATGAGATTTTTATACTCTTCTACTTTCCTATTAAGTTCATTCGAATTAAGTTCACTCAGATCAACTATAGGTAGTTCAAATTTAAAATTCTGTATCAGCTGTTGATATGGTAAGCTATCTATCTCTATAAAATGAACTCTTGTAATTGGATACTTATTAATGAATTCTTTTACACTCTGTATAAAAGCTCCTTCCTTAAAACTACCCTCTATTAACAAAGAATACGGTATATTATAAAGTTTTTTATTTTCAGCTAACTCATAAAAAAACCATAAACTTTTTTGCTGGTCTGTTAACGGAATCGGTCTTTTAACGTTTTTATGGTCTTTTAATAGTTCTTTTAATTTCCTCTTTTTTTCATCCAAATCAGTTTTTACTAAATCAACATTTTTCACAATACCAAACCTTTCTTGTCCAAAAAGTAATTTTCACTCATTAGATATCTCAAAGTAGTCCTTAAAAATAATATTGTTCGGTAAATCTAATGAAACAGAAGAAATCGCCATTTTATATTCTTCTTCGATATTGTATTCCTTTTGATATATACCGTTATTATTTTTCCAAATAACGGGTCCTCCCTTTTGAAGACCATAAAGACCAGTTCCAACCATTTTTAAATAGGATTCTATTTGTACCCATTTCGAATAAAATGCTTTTAATTGTTCCCTGGGTTCTTGCCCGTTTTCCCAAAAATATCGAACTTGATCATCGTCAAAAATAAATGGAACTAAATCATCTAAATTAATGGGTAAAATTTCTTCAATATCTATTCCTATTTTTTTGTCACTAATCGCTAAAACAATCCAATGCCCTGAATGAGAGATATTAAAATCTATAGTTTTATAATTGATATTATGGTTGGTTAAAATAGGCCTGCCGTACTTATTGGTTGTTATGTAACTTCCCTTGAATTCACCTATACTGTTTAATACATTGTCTAACAATAGATAAGCATAATAAGATCTATACTGATCAAGTAACTGTTTTCGGTTATATTTACTAACACAAATACCTATATCACTAATTTGTTTCCAATTAATTTTTTTTAATACTAGTGTTTGTAAGGGTAACTTACACGCATATACATTGATAATTTTTATCACCTCTAAGTATTGTTTAAAGGTTATATAATCTTTTACCTTATGTGACAGTTATAAATTATGAGTAATTAAAATCAATTCACTATTATTGATCACAACTACTCATAATTTTAACTTCTATTTTATTCGAATAATAAAGGCTTCAGATAATCAATACTCTTCTTCACGCCTTCTTCTTCTGAAACAATAGGATCTTCAAATTCAATGCTAATCATTTGATTGTAGCCTATCAGTTTAAGGGCAGATAATACTTTTTTCCATTGAACATCTCCCCAACCAGGAATTCTGAATCTAATTCCTCTATCTGGCCTTGACAGATCCCCATGCGGTAATGAACCTGAAAATGGATGTTTATAAGTGATTTCTGCGTCCTTACCATGTACATTTACTATCTTTTCTCCTAAATGTTCAATAAATAATTCAGGATTAACACCCATTAAAATCATATTTGAAGGATCCAAACATAGTTTTAATAAATTACTATCAAGTAATTCGGTTACCCTAATTGTTGTTTCAATATCATATGCTATTTGCTGAGGACCTACTTCGTGAGCAAAAACTACTCCCTGTTTCTCATAGTATTCGAGAATTGGCATCCACCTCTCATAAGCCATTTTTAATTGGTTATCCCATCCGTCTTTATTTGGCCAAGGATAATAGTCTGAGAAATTTTGACATCCTAAATAACCGATAACCTGTGAGACGCCATATTCTTTGGCAACATCAGCAGCTAATTTTGCTCTCTTTATTCCATATTCAATTTGTTCCTCAGCACTCCCCGGGTAAAATCGTTGAGTTGCCGCTCCATGTGGCCCTAATACAAGCTGAGAATCTCTATGAATAGTTAAAGCAGAAATTTTCAAACTATTTTTTTGTAAAACATTTGTATAATTATTAAAGTAATCTTTGGTTAGAGCCTTATCTAAGTCGAGATGTTTACTTCCTCTATTAGAAACAACTTCGATATATTCTATACCGTGTTCCATAATCTTTGGAAAAGCCTCTTCAATTTCTAAGTCTTGATAAACCCGGGTAAATAAGCCTAACTTCATACTGATTTAACCTCTAATTCAGTAAATGCCTCCTGAAGCACATCAAATACCTCATTAATTTGAGCTTCTGTTACAATAATTGAAGGTTTTAATATAATTTTATTCTCAAATAGTCGTGTAAAAATTCCTTTATCCATTAGATAGGAATATACTATTTTTGCTCTATTCTCACTTGTTTCAAAATCATTATTCTCAAAGGTAATTCCGTGAATCAAACCAATACCTCGGTATGTTATATCAATCTCTGTTTTCTCTTGAAGGGCTTTAAGTCTTTGTTTAATAACCTTCTCTTTCTCTTCGATATGAAAGTCTGTGTTTTTTAATTCATTTATACACGCCAATGCTGCAGCACAAGTCAATGCATGTCCACCATGAGTAAAATCTGCATCGTTGTATTTTAGATAACCGTCATATTTTTCTTTAATTAAAATACCTGCTAACGGATGCCCAGCTGATAAGCCTTTACCCATTGTAATGATGTCAGGTGATATACCATAATAATTAGTAGCAAATAATTGAGGTACCCAACCAAAACTTTGATTTTCATCCAATATGAATAGACAATCGTTTTCTTTACAAATTTCTTGGATTCCCTTTAGAAAACCTCCAGTTCCTTCATTAACTAAAACTCCGGCATTTACCATCATTGGATCCACTAAGATTGCTGCTATATTTCCATGTTCTTTCACTTTTAGTTTGATATCGTCTAAACTCTCTATATAATCTTCCGAAGTTTCACATTTTGGCCAATCGGAAAAGACAACATCTTCTACATTTCCTATAAAAATCTCAGGATCTCTCATATATCCCCTAAGCTGAATAGTCTGGGTCGTCTGACCAGTGTGGCCTTTATTAAATGAAATAATTCCTGATTTTCCTGTATACTTTTTAGCAGTTTTAATAGCTGCTTCGTTAGCATCAGAACCATCACACATTTTAATATTTACCTTATTAAATCCTTTTGGAGAAATACTTACCAAAGCTTCAGCAGTTTTTAAGTAAGGTAAACTAGAGAATCTGCTAGATGCATAAGTCAAAGTTGAGGCCTGTGATTGAATTGCTTCTACAATACTTGGATGACATTGTCCTAAGAGCAAATTCAAAGTTTGGCTTGAGAAATCAGTAAATTTGTTGTTATCTATATCCCAAAAATAGATACCTTCCCCTTTTTGAATTGGTTGTGTATTTATATCTGGCCAGGTATTTTTAGCTAGATATTTAGAATATTTTTCATTAATCTTCATAGTAATACCACCTCTTTATTAAGATATTTTATATATTGAGCCATACCGTATAGTCCATTTAAATCGTCATCCTTCCCTAGAGAAACCATTTTATCTATGTCTGTATCTGATTTTCCGAAAATACCCATGTTTTTAAGATGTTCCTTTATATAGTTGATATAGGTTTCTCCAACACTACATGCAAAACCTCCGATAATTACATATTGATTGATACCAATTGTGGAATGTAAATAATTAATACTTTTGGCAATAGGATAAGTACCCTTCTTCAAAATTAATTCACAAAATTTATCAGAATTTCTTAAACCCTCATTCAATTCATAAGTACTAATTTTCTCTTGATTTTTATACATAGAGATTTTATGCAATTCATGCCCTTTTTGAATAAGATCATAAGCTATTTTTTCTACTCCACGACCTGATGCAATTGCTCCAACATGCCCTTTTTCCCCACAATCACATAAAAAATCTTTGTATTCCCCACCGAAATAATAATGGCCTAGTTCCCCTCCGTCTCCCATGTTAGAAATCAACGATCTTTTATTCCAAAACACTTTGTTGCCTACTCCTGAAGATACTGTTATTAAGCAGAAATTACCTTTATTAGTGTTTATATAACGCCATCCAGCAGCTGTAAGATCATTTATTATATGAATAGAAGTAGATGGTATTCTATTTGTTAACTCCTTGTAAAGTGGAAAAGGATTATCAAACGGACCCCAAAGTGTAGGTGCTTGTATTACTTCTCCCTTGTTATTAATAGGTCCTGGAAAACCAATACAAATTTCTTTAATAAGATATCCTTTATCAGTATGGAGAGTATATTCATTAATAATGGAAGTTACCGTATTTTCTTGAATCGCTGAGATTGACGACTCTTGTGAGTTCAAAAAATTTATCGAGTCAAACTTTTTATTCTCAATCATATTAAATTGTGTGTCAAATATTCCTACTCTAAATGAAGTCCCACCAATATCAAATACTAAATAAAATTCTTTTGCTTTTAAATTCATCCTGATACACCTCAAGGTTTTCACATGCTTGCTTTAACAATTGCTTAGAAATAGTTTCTTTATCTTTAATGAATCTTGCCTCTCCTATCTGGATAGGTATTACTAGATTTAAGTTATTCCCTCTATGGAGAACAACATTGTCGAGTGATTTATAAATCAAATCCGTATGATAAATTGAACTATCATAAATGTCCATTCCTAAATCTAAGATTAAATTTAATATACGTTCTTTACTACTTTGATCGATTTTCCCTAAGAGATAAGAGATTTCAGTTGATATAGCAATGTCCATCGCTACTGCTAGCCCATGTTTTACTTCATAATTTGTAAATTCTTCTATAAATGGGCTGAAGGTGTGTCCAAAATCTACTAATCTTTCAAGATCATCTTCATAAAAGTTAACAACTAGTTGATTCAGCATATCTACTATTGCCATATGGTTAATCTTTTGATACGAATTCTTATTAACCTCATCACACTGTTCAGCTAGCGTATTCTTGTCGGATTCAATTCTTTCAAAAAGTTCCTTATCAACAATGATTCCCATCTTAATGATTTCAGCTAATCCACATTTTAATTCTTCAGGATGTAAAGTTTTTAGTAAGCTAATATCATTAAATACAGCGAACGGAGGATGGTAAGAACCTATGAAATTTTTAGATTGACGAAAATTAACCGAAGTTTTAATACCGATTCCGGCGTCTATTTGTCCTACTAGTGTAGTTGGAATACGAATATAGTTTAATTTTCTCTTATACATGGAAGCAGCAAAGCCAACCATATCAAGTAAAATACCCCCACCTATTCCTATCATAAAAGCTCTTCTATCTAGCCCAAATTCTTTGCCGGCTTTGCATATTGATAATACGTTATCCATATTTTTGTTCTCTTCGGTAGTTTTAATAGTTATGATTCTCACTGCATCCTCAGGGAAATTGTATTTAAAATATTTATAAATCTTTTCAGAATACAATTGATGAACAGTTTCAGAAATTACCACTAGTAGTTTTTTATCTCTACAGGTATCGTATAAATGATTATTTTCCAAAGAGAATAAGTTTTCAATCATATGAATATTAAAAAAAATATCTTTTGAACTTTTTGTTACTATAGTTGAGTTATAAACTTTAACGAAATTTTCATTCACCATATAGACCACTCCCTATAAACTAACTTGGAATATAAGTACCTTTAGTATTGCGGAGGTATTATTTCTTAATCCATGAGTACCAAATACCGGATTAACCATAATATCTCCTTTTTTAACTCCTACCTCTTTGTTCTCTACAGTCATAATGCCATTTCCCTCAAAAATAAAATAAATTTCTTCATTTTCAGTATGTTTATGTATCCCTATAGTGACTCCTTCCGGAATCTCAACATAATCTATAAAATCTAAATTAGTATCAAAATCACTAGAGTCAAAAACTCTAACTTTATGCAGATGTCCTACTCCACTATGGCTATTTTCTAAAATCTTTTTCATTTGAAAAATGTTATTCAAGTTTTATAACACCTCTAATAATCTTATTGGTAAGTGTTTGATTAATTATTTCTTCTAGGGAATCTAAACTATAAAATGTAGTAATTAGTGAATTTATTACTTTATTATTTTTCTGCACCCAGTATATGCTTTCATAAATATCATCTTTAGTTGTATGTTTAGAGAAAAGAATGGAGATCTCATCTTCCCTAAGTGCAGTTATGTTTATGTCCTCTTTAAAATTACTAAAACACAACAATTGACTTTTGGGTTTCATGAACTTGACCACGTTTTCTAATACATCTTTTTTTCCAGTGGTTTCTATAACCAGATCATATTCTTTAAACTCATTCACATTTTTTAAAAGGCTGAAGTTAGGAAGATTTCTCTCAATTAATTCGTTCTTTTTTCTATTTGTACCAAATAAATCTATTGACATATTTTTTTCGTATAATACCAGGGCAAAAAGGATTGCCATAAAACCTGTTCCTGTAATCAAAATTGAATGAACTTGATTAAAATTTATCTTTTTTAGACCGTGCCATACGCAGCTAAACGAATCTAAAAATACAAATTCCTTATAATCTACTTGATTTGGTAGTTTATAAACTGAATATGGAATACTTTGTTTAGGTATTTGAAGATAACGCTTAAATCCTACTGGTGTTTATTGCAAAATAAAAGTACAGAGGTTTGCGAGAAATTTGTGCAGAACTCAACTGCATAAAAAAAGGCTTGCCAGCCCCATAATAATTCCCTACTGTATTGATTGAGAGACCACAACAGTAGGAGGACATGAAAGGATGCTAGCGATGCCTGAAGTAAATTATATCAAACATTTAAGAGAAGAAGAAGATTTATCTATAAACGAGATTGCAAGAAAAACTGGTTGTAATTGGAGGACTGTTAAAAAATACGCAGATGGAGAAAGTTTTCAAGAAACACTCAAGTTCACTAAAAGAGGAATGATGTATGAGGAGGGGTTCGGAGAAATTGTTGACTGTTGGCTTGAGGAGGACATGAAACTCAAGAGAAAAAACCGAAGAACTAGCAAGAAGATCCATGAAGAACTTAGAAACAACCATGATTTTAAAGGTTCGTATCGGACCGTATGCGAATATATCCAACACCGAAAGCCCCAACTCAAAGCAGCCAAGGTTGAAAGACATGAGCGTTTAGAACACCCTCCGGGTGAAGCACAAGTGGACTTCGGAAACATGACTGTGGTAAAAGACGGAGCGTATAAAGATGTCAAAGCCCTAATCTTGAGTTTTCCACATAGTAATGCTGGATTTAGCTACCCTCTTCCAAGCGAAAATACGGAGTGTTTCCTTGAAGGGCTAAAGGAGTTGTTTCACCAGGCTGGAGGGGTCCCAACCTATCTACGTATTGATAACTTGTCTGCGGCAGTAATTTCAATTGGCAAAGGGGACAAACGGACCTACACTGACGCATTTTTGAGATTCAAGTGCCATTATGGTTTTGAAGTGCAGCCATGTAATCCGTCAAGCGGGCATGAGAAAGGAAATGTGGAAAAGAAGGTTGGTTATACAAGGAATAATCTATTTACAACAGCACCGATAATGAAGAGTTTTCCACAATTAGCGGACTGGTTGAAGGAGGGAATGGAAAAGGATCGGCAACGCCTCCACTATGAAAAAAATGTGTTGATTGATGAGTTGTGGAAAGAGGATAAAAAACATTTGAAAGCCTTGCCTTTAACGGATCTTCCGATTTATTCTGTAAAATCCACAAAGGTTAATAAATATGGGGAAATTGAAGTTGACGGTGAAAAAATTGTTATCCACAAAGCGAAAATGAAACAAGGATTGGTCCTCAAAATGGAATGGGATCGATTCACCTGTTTTACGAATGGCGGAGAAATTGTTTACCAGGAAGACCGCCCTTATATGAATACAACAAGAGCGATACCATGGAATGATATTTTAATAGATTGGGAGAAGAAGCCTCGGTCTGTCAAGTATTCACGATTCTTTAAATATTTGCCTGAGAGGGTTCAAGCGTATCTGACGATACACCCGGAAGAAACCCGAGCAAGGGTTAAAGGTATAAAGAAACTATTAGAGAAGCATACACTAGATGATATTCACTCCTCTCTGGAAACAGAAGAACGGCTTGAAAGAGCTCCACATGAACTGGGATATATCCTAGAAGCTAAGGAGGCTGCTTATCCAGAAAAATTAACCGAAGTACACACACCTGAGATTTTGCTTAACTACGAAACAGATTTGCACACTTATGATAAAAAACTTTGTCCTTCCTTGGAAGGAGGTGTTTCCTGATGAACGATTTAAAGGCCATTTGTAAAACACTCCACCTTGCCCATATTATCGAGGAATTTGAGGAGATACCTTTTGAAAGCAAAGAACAGTTTTTACGTGATATTCTATCGATTGAAGTCAATTCCAGACAAACCACCAAAATCGCTAGACTGATAAAAAAGGCTAAATTTAGAGAGCTTAAATGGCTTAGGGATTATGAATGGTCCGACCAGCTGCACTTACCAGCAACAACCTCGAAAGAGGAAATCTGTGACCTCCGTTTTATAAAGAAAAAACAGAATCTTCTACTTTTAGGAACGCCAGGCACTGGGAAAACTCATCTAGGAACGGCTTTAGGTGTGAAGGCATGTGAACTGGGATTTGAGGTCCGTTTCTTTAGGGTGGCTGATTTGGTGGGACAATTAGAAGAAGCGATGAAAGAAGGCACCTTGCAGAGATTAAAACGACAGATTGAGAAGTGCGATTTGCTTATACTGGATGAATTGGGATACGTTCCTTTTCAAAAGCAAGGATCGGAATTATTGTTTCACATTATTGCAGACTGTTACGAGCATAAAAGTGTGATTGTAACCTCCAATTTGGAGTTTGGTCAGTGGAATCGGGTTTTTGGGGATAACCGTCTAACTTCCGCCCTTGTGGACAGACTAGTTCACCACGCGCATGTCATAGCGTTCACAGGGGAAAGCTACCGGTTGAAAAATGCCTTATCCTCCGTAAAAACGGATACTGGGATTTAATGTAAAAGAAAAGCTGCAAGCCTATGTAAATTTCTCTGCAATTTTCTGCACTTTTTGCTTGCAAAAAACACCTACTGGAACTGAATTAGGAGAGCTGCATAAGTTACTATCGGTTGAACATTTACTACATTTCATGCAACCATGCTTATGAAAAACAACCACATGATCACCCTTTTGAAAGTCTTCAAAATCTATTAATACTTCTCCAACAAGCTCATGGCCAAAATATGATCTGTCATTATATAAATAATTTTTACAATCTGAAGTACATATTCCTACATATTTGGTCTTTAATATTAAATGATCTTCGAAGTTATTCTCATATGCCTCAGTAAATATTATTTGCTTTTTACTATTTACCCTTGCTTCTCTGTTTAATAATTTCATTTAACCACCTTATATTTCAATTAATTTAATTATTTCTTTTGGATGACTTAAGTTTAAGAATGCATTTACTTCTTCCGGTTTTTGGCATCCCCACAAAGCTAGCGCGAAATCAATACGAGCATCTCTTGCGCACTCCAAATCGTAATTAGTGTCTCCAATATAAATAGCTTCTTTAGCTTCTGTTTGAGAAACTTTTAAGTATTTTAATAAAGGTTCAGGATTAGGTTTATGTTTTACAGTATCATCTGCACAAATAATATGAAGAAAAAAGTCATTCAATCCGAACTTAGAAAAATCATTATCAATCTCTCGTTTGGTTTTCGATGTTACTAGACCCATTGGAATATTTAACGCTCTTAAACTCTTCAGAGTATCTAAGATGCCGTCGAATACTGAGACAGTATCTAAAAATTCTTGCATGTACTTGCCCCAAAGTATATCTGCAGTTTCTACATCTTCTATCCCAAAGTAAGGTAATGCTCTAGCACCAGGTATACCGAGTACAAATGACAATTCCTCTATCTTATACTCTTGACCGTAATCAACCTTTAGCATTTTCTGAAGCGATCCTATTACCGCTTTCTCAGTATCAATTAATGTCCCATCAATATCAAAAACAATAGATTTGTATATAATCTCTCTCCCCCTATTAATCAATTCACTATTCGCTGAGTATTCAAATAATTTAGAAATAATTAAAAATTCAAACACCATATGAATATATTACCAAACAAACCTTTTTGTTGTCAATATTTTTAAAAATAGTAAATAAGAAAAATAGAAGATATAATGGTATAATGGCGAATACATTAAAAAAATAGAATAATTTTGAAATTTTTAGGATTGAATTATTATTGATATACTGATATTATAAAAATTAGCAATTTTTAGATAATTAAAATATTAATATATAACGAGGAGTGAAATAATGCTTAGAGCAATTATTTTTGATTTTGATGGCACAGTCGTAGATACATTACCTATATGTTTTTACTCATTTAATAAGGTTTTCAATGAATTTGATAAGATTAATTTATCAGATGCAGAAATTGTTAAAATGTTTGGCCCCTCAGAAATTGGAATCATTCATAATAATTTAAAATCAGATAGAAAAGATGAAGCGGTTGAAAAATATTATGAACATTATACAAATACACATAATGAACATTTAAAAGAAAGTAAAGAGATCTTACATTTGTTAAATTTCCTAAAAGAACAAAATTATTTACTTGCTATTGTTACCGGTAAATCATTTAGAAGTTTAGAAATCTCTCTTAATTATTTAAATCTTAATCACTTATTTGATTATATTGTTACTGCAGATGACGTTACTAAACCAAAACCGGATAATGAAGGGATAATGAAAGTTCTTGATAAATTTAACATTACGGAGGACGAGGCAATATTTGTGGGAGATAGCGATGCAGATATTCTTGCTGGTAAAAAAACAAACATGTTAACAGTTGGCGTTAAATGGTTAACTTATTCACAAGTTAAAACCTTTACTGTCAAACCAGATTATTATATCGAAAATACAAGAGACTTTTTAAAATTGCTTTAAAAAAAAGCATTTTTAATAACTGTTGAATAATTGACTTTGACAATTATTCTTATGTTTTTATGAAAAGGGGTAATAAAAATCGAAATTAAAAAACTAACTGGTGAAGAAATTGATACCTATGCAGAAATTGTCAATCGAGCTTGGCCAGCGTTGAATGCAGATAAATGGCTTAGAGAACATATTGAAGAATCTATTCACGAGACCACATATGGCCTATTCAAATCAAAAAAATTAGTAGCCGGGATAAGAGTTTTTAAGTTTGAATTAAACTATAACAAAACTTCGATACTTGCTTATGGTCTGGGAATGGTAGCGGTAGATATTCTTCATAAAAAAGAAAAGAATGCTTATCACTTGATTCAATATTTTATACAGTCAGCAGATGAAAATAACGTTACACTCGCGATGCTATATCCATTTGATTTTTCTTTTTATAAGAAAATGGGATTTGGTATAGGAACTAAAGTATATCAATTTTACTTAAAACCTCAAGCTTTTCCTGATTATCATACGAAGCAACATCTTAAAGAACTAACAGTTAAGGATAGTAATGAATTACTAGAGTTTTATAATAAGTTTTTTTATCAGACGCATGGTATGACAAAGCGTATCCTGAATCCAAGCGAATTAGAACGTCCGTTTAATTACGGTACTATTATCGGATTTTTAGATGAAACCAAAAAACTAAAGGGTTATTTAGTATTTTCCATAGAAGAACGTAACTTATATATTCATGAATACTTTTACGAGTCATCAGAAGTTCTTAAAGAGTTTTCGAGTTTTCTCCATAGTCAATCTGACCAGATTAATCGAATAATTATTAACTCAAGTGACGATGAACTAATTCATTTTGTATCTCAACCTGAAAGTGATCAACCTCTTATGATCAACTTTCCTTCATTGAATGAACATAAACATATAGCTCATATTGGAACTGGTGTTATGTATAGAATTATTAACCTCAAGAGTTTTTTCGAAGAATTGAAAGTCAAAAATCATCAATTTTATAATGAAACGCTTGTAATTAAATTTTCTATACAAGATTCTTTTTACCCTAAGAACAGCAAACCTATTATTGTCTCTTTTGTTAAAGGAGAGATCAGTGACATTAATTTATCACAGTTTGATGTAGAAATTAAAATGGATATTTCTAACTTATCATCTTTGGTTATGGGAGTTGCTAATTTTAAAACATTGGTTAGATTGGGGTTAGCTGAGCTTTCAAACCAACACTATATGAATTCAGTCCATAATCTGTTTACAATAGATCAGAAACCTATTTGTACCAAAGCGTTTTAAATACCTAGATGAAATCTATAAATATACAAATACACACATACTCTTACGCTTGATATTAGAGTAGGAGGCTAACCATTAGTTTGATTAGCCTCCTACTCTATTTTAACCATACATATCTTAGACCAATTAATTACGTGTTATGTGTAATGTTAAAAAAATATTATAGAACCCTCATCACTGCTGGAAATGACATGATTAACGCATGTATATCGACAATTTCCCCTTCATGAACGGCTTCCATTACACCAAAATCCACTTGGGCTTCTCCTTTTGGATGCTCTAACCGTTCATATCCTTTTGATTTTTCATCTTCTCTTGCCGCTCTACAATCCGCTATAAAGTCGCAGACTGTTCGATAAGAACCTGTGAAACCCATAGTTACTAACGCCTCACGCATTTGTTTATTTGTTCGACGTAGCTTTCTCTTTATTTTAGAATCTTCCTCCAACCAGTCGATAATAATTTGGCCACATCGTTCTTTATACATCATTCCCTTTTTAATATCTTCTTCTCTTGAGGAAGTTGATCTTCATCCCCATATTTCTTTGCGGTTCTCCAATTTATTGCTAAGGTATCCGCTATTTGGCTAATAGATAAACCTTTTTCATTTCGTAATGTTTTGAAACAATTAATTTCAGACGCTAACATCCCTTTCATACCTCCACTGATAAGATTCGACACCTATACAGCAGAGTGACTTTCCACGCTTTCTCCCTGTGTCTAATCAAATACTTTTTATTTTATCTATTCGCTATCATGTTATTTACTCTATTAACAATTCTTATAATTTGTATACATAAGCATAAATGAGGTCGATTGCGCTATATTTATGAGCGAAGCAAGTAATTGAGCTATTAAGAATATCAAATTTGACTATCTACCGATGGGCTAAAAAATTTATTATATTTAAAAGGGTTAAAAAGCAGGAGTTTTCCCTATTATGAACTTATACGAATGATTTTACCTACATGACACCAATGACATGTCGAATATCCAATGCTGACAAGAACAGGCTTGTCTTCTTGCTTTGCTTTTTGAAAGGCTTCCTCACCCCATGGAAACCAGTTTACAGGGTTGTAGGCATGCTGCAATAGGTAAGGCGAAGTCTCAGCAATAAGTCTATTGGGTTTATTTGTATTAGGCATTGGATCACCCTCTTTCATTTTTTAATTACTTCCCATTTATTTTAACCATATTGAATTTTATTTAATAATGTATACTTCAAAAAATACTTTTACTGCATATTAAAACTTTTCTATAGGTACTTAGAATGTTGAAAATCCACTGGTATGGTTTTTGAAATTATGCAGAGATGATAGAAAAATAGATGATCTAAATAAAGTGAAACTCCATCAGTGAAGATTTTCTTCATCCTCCACTGATGGTTAGCTGCACCAGTCGGACTTATACGGGCAGTTCATCCCCCGTCCTATCTTCTCGTTTCTCTCTATATCTTGAAATGTGGGTCTTACTGCCCGTTAAAGCGGGATAAAAAGTTACTGTCTACTCAATAGACGGAACAGTATGGAATAAGAATTAAAGCATCAAACGTGTTGATTATCCAATTTTCTCCACAAAATATAAGGGTATTCACTGGTTTCCGCTACGGCTTGCTCGCTTTCCTACGGGCGAACGCTAAGCCTCCTCGCTTCGCTGCGGGGTCTCAACTGTTCGCTTTTCCCGTGGGAGTCGAGCAAGCCTTCGCTCCAATCTACATAAATGGAGCTAAAAATATATGTTTTTTTTAGAATTTTGTCCAATTTATCACCTATTTTTTTCCTAATCAACACGCCTGTTAAAGCACATATAAATAATTGCGATTTATTCCACAAAAGTAGCGGCAGAAACCCCTTATTTTTCTTTTAATACCCAAAAACCGGTTAATATAATTAGGATACCAACCCCTGTACGCCAACTGGGAATTTCTTTTAGAAATATGTATCCGATTGCTACACTAACTAAAATCTCCATTCCTTTAGATACAATAAGCGAAAAGGTTAGGCTATCTACGATTTTTGTTAAAAACTTTACCCCATATCCAACCATCATACTTGCAGATAGAAAAAAAGGGATAACCTTAATATAGTACCATAAAGTGGGCAAAAAATTTGGATCAATATGTGTATTATGGTAAGCGTAAATAGCATTAATTATTAATAATCCGCTTACCATTAATAAAAGGGAAAGAATAATCATAAATGTTTGTTCTCCAGTTAGATTTGTTTCTACAATCTTTCCCCAATACAAAAATTTTTATGCAGTGAAAAATAAGTACACATTTTGCACGAGCTATATTTAAGAAACAGGTGCTTTAAAATCTCTTCCTGGTGCCGATTTAATAAAATAAAATTGTAGGATTTAATAGCGATTTTATAGAAGACTGCGGTCAACAACTACTCTTCCAAATTAGAAATAGCTACCAATCTTTTACACTCGGTATCACTAGACGACTGCCAAACATCTATTCCAACGTATTTTTACGATCAAAATTACCACTATAGAATTGCGCTATGGATAAATGCAACAACTCATCAAGATATGGATTTGTGAAGAAAACTAGCATTGCTTCCCTAGAATTGCTCCCGTTACTTGAATAAATAAAAAGCACCAACTTTTATCTCGCAATTATGAATCCCCTCATGTGTATAAGTCCATTTACCTTTCAATCATAGACTGCAAAACTTTTTCCATTTCTTCTTTTGACAATATATCTGCAGCCATTATGATTTTGTATCCTTTTTCTGGCACAATTACTTTCATACCCGTTTTGTTTAGTTCTTCAGAGGTTCCATATTCAAATTTAAGTCCACGTAAAGAATAGGAATCCTTTTTTTCAAAATGAAAAGAAGACTCTAAATCTGTTGTTTGATTTATTTTTAGCTGTTCTGTCCAAAACACATTCTCTCCATCGCTATAATCAAATGAAGTGACTGGTTCCTCGCCTTTATGGTAAATAGAAAAGTTTTCGCCAACTTTTTTATAACCTTCTGGTATATATGTTGGTTTTGTAATGGGGTAACTAGCATACTGCTGGACTTCGATTAATTTAAATTTATCTGTGTAGGAACGCTGTAATTCTTTAATCTGATGTAATCGCCTTGATTCTTTACTATCAGGCTCTCTGTTTTCTTGTCGTATCTTACTCCATATCGCTGTCTGTTCTTTAATTAATTGACTGTAATTGTTGAACTCTTCTTCTGTTAAATTCTCTTTTGCTATTTTCAAATGTCGTTCGAAGTAACTAATTTCTTCTTTGCTCTCATTAGGAAAAGCTTGCATGAAATTTTCCTTCGAACCCAATAGTTGACTGATGAATGATTGAGTAGCATCTACAATATTTGAACCACCAAGGGCATACCCAGTACCAATCAAAATCATTACTGAAGCAATTGAAGCAAGCATCCACCTAGGGTATCTTTTCTCTCTCTTTTTTTCCTCTTTAGCTTGCTGTACCCCTAAAGCAACTCTGTTATTTAATTCTTTCGGAATCTCAATCTTTTCCATTTCCTGTTTTATGTTATTCATAGACGTGATCCTCCTTAAATTTTTTTCGAAGTTTATGTAAGGCACGATAGAACACTGATTTTACCGTTCCTAAAGGTATATTCAATAAATCTGCAATTTCTTTAAATGAATAATCTTGGTAGAATTTTAAAATTATGATACCTTTTTCATCTTCACTTAACTGTTCGAGTAATTCTTGAAGGGTAATCGAAAGAGAAACATCTTCATCTTCTGAACCTATAAACTCTTCATACTCTGGCTTTAATGGAATTACTTTTTTATTTTTTCTAACTAATTCAATTGCACAATTGATCGTAATTTTGATTAACCACGTCTTGAAATATTCAGGATTTTTCAATGTATCTATTTTTTTAAATGAACGATATGCTACTTCTTGAACCACATCTAAAGTATCATTTTGATTTTTCACATAAGTGAAAGCGATTCGGTATATATCTTCTTGATATTGTTGAAAAAGCTTTAGGAACGATTGTTCATCCCTTTTTGAGCTTTTTTTATTAAATGGATTATGGTTATTCATCCTTTCTCTGTATGTCTTATATCTATTAGACAAACGAAAGACTGTTTTAGCTTAAATTATATTGAATTATTGCAAAATAAAAAAATCGTCTACAAAAGGGACGATTTTTAAATAAATAAATTTTGTTTTATAATGTCATCTTATTATATTTGTTTGCCCAGATTACAATTGGTCAAATAACATATTCGTTTTTAAGTGGTTGACAATATTGGTTTTAACACCCTGGCGTAACATTGAATCAAACATTTCTTCAATTAATCCACTTGTTTCTACATCTAAAATCTTTTTTAATGTGTTCATCACTTCTGTATATCTAATTTCATTCTTCTCATCAAGAATAGATTCTGCTTTTAGTTCTTTTAATACTTTAATGTGATTGTCTGTTAACTTCCCTTTTATTTTGTGCATAAATGACTGAAATAAAAGGACTACCCCGTCTCTTACAAACAGGCAAAAATAATATAACAATTTTAAAGGTTTAAACAATGAAAGATAATCTACTTAGAATAAATCATATTCAAATCTAGACCTATAATTATCGCAACTGCCTCTTTTCTTTCATTTGAAATAATTAGTTGGTAATTTTCTGGAGATGAAATTGTCTTTATTTCCTCTGGTGTAGAACTATCCTTGATTTTCATCTTTTGAAATAAGTGATAATGATCATTTGACTTTAATTTATCTAAATTACCTTCGATATATTTTGGTCTTTCAGCGATTTTGTCATTTATCTTATCCTGACCAGCTATGCCAGAGAAAGTAAAATAAAAATTACTTTTAGTAGACTTCAATGCTTCTTCTAACTTACTCGAAAGTGTAAAATCCATGTTAAGATAAATGTAATTATTTTTTTTAGTAATATTTAGTTTACCAGTTTTTATATTGCTTCCATTAATAGTATCACTGTATTCTGTTATAGAATTATAAAGAGAATCAGCCTTTTCAAAACTAGACTTGCTTGGAACAGGGTCAGATTGATCTACAAGCTCATCTCTGTGATCCGATTTAGAGCATCCAAAAAGAGAAAGCATTGTAATTAAAAGTATAGAAAACAATAGTTTATTCATACCAGTTGGTCCTTTATTCAATTCAAGCATTAATAAGTTTGTTCTCTTCATTTTGTTCATAACTCCTTTCTATTGCATCTTTTAAAATTCATTCCTCCCACCTACCGATAAAGAAAGCTTAACTCTTCTGACGTTTGATCTTTTAAGAGCGTTTTTTCAAACGCTGTATAAGCTTGCCAAAGTCTTGAAAGACCTTTGTAAATTCAGGAAAGAAGCGATCCGTCCAACCTAATTTAAACCGTATTATTTCTATGCTATGTAATAATGAAATTATCACTATCAGATAGTGTTTTAATTCTCTTTACGGGAGAAATCAATAACCAAATTACTCCAATCATATATCCTAAAGAAATCAAAAAAATGGCTATTTTAAAATTGATGAAGCTACCTAAAAAACCGCCAAACATTCCACCCAGCGGCATTGCTCCCCTAGTTATGAAGCGATTACTAGCATTGACTCTACCTAGCAAATTCATAGGAGTAATATATTGTCTTAAACTAACCTGACTTATAAAGTAAACCGTATTCCCAAATCCAATCAATATTTGTCCTAGTATTAGACAAGTTATGGCTACAATTATTTGACCTCCTGCAAGTGAACAAATCATTGCACCTAAAAAAACCGCTACAACAGAAGTTATAATAGTAGAACCAATACCCATTTTATTTGAAAGTCTAGTGGATATACTTGCTCCTAAAAGTCCACCTATACTCCCCAACCCAATAATAATGCCAATCTGTTCTGTCCTTAATCCAACATATTTAATAATAAATAATAAAAAAAGTGTATCAAATGCAGTCCTAAAGAAATTTAGAGTAGCAGTAGAACCTGATAAAGAGATTAAAATTGGATGTTTCAGCAATACTTTTAATCCTTCTTTGATTTCTAGGATAACACTTGTTCTTTTTTCAGCCTTTGTTTTAGGTTCAGCAATTTTGATTTTATATAAAAATAGAGAAGAAACGATGTAGCAGATTATATCTATTATTATCGCTATAGGCGCAGTAACAATTGAAATAAGGTACCCACTAATAGAAGGACCAGAAACTTCCAATACTGAACGACTTATTTCTAACTTACTATTTCTTTCAGACAAATGTTTTTTTGAAACAATTAAAGGCAAAAATGATAGGTATGCTAATTCAAAAATCATAGAGAATGTTCCCGCTATAAAAACTACTATATAAAATAAAGTTAGGTTTAAAAAATTAAATATTGACCCTAAAGGAATAATAATTAAGGATGCCGCTGTCATCAAATTACAAAAAATTAATATGTTTTTTTTCCTATTTCTATCTATCCAAACACCAGCAAATAAACTAAACAAAAAAAACGGAATTGTAGCTACTGCTTGGAAAATACCCATTTGAGTTGAATTTGCATTTAAAAGATATATTGCCGTTAAAGGCAGTCCAATAACAGTAATTTGTGAACCAAACATTGAAATAGTTTGACCTGTCCAAAATAATCTAAATGCCTTATTCGATTTTAATAAAGCGTTTTTATCCTTTTCAACCATATTATTTGCACCTTATCCTCTCTGTCTTCTTAGTATGTAACAAAAGATTTGAGCACTTCTGATAAGTTTGTTAAACCTGTTTCAGGTCATCGTATTTCTTCTATAATAAACAATCAAAATTTCATCGTATTCATTATTTATAATAAAGTTAGACTTCATCAAGCAAAGGTTTTCTTGATCCCCTACTGAATATTAGCTAAAATAATACAGGCTAACGTTGATCCCCACTTTTATAACCAGCACTGTCTTACTTTGACTTCTATTCAAGATGAATGCTCTAATTACCTTTTTCCAAGACTTCTTATGTGAAAATCGTACTATCATCTAAGTTGCTTTGTGCTTTTGCATTTTTGTCGCAAATATTAATATAGGAACACCTAGTATTGTGATAAAAGAAAGCGTACAGAAAGTAGATAGGGAATTTTCAATACCATAAAAAGATAGTAATAACCCTCCTAAAGAAGGAGCAATTACGTTTCCTAACCTGCTTAATCCCATTGCACCAAAATATGTACTTTTCATTTTAGGGTTTGCTAATTCATCGGTTAAAATATCTAGCATTGAAAAGATCAGAACTTCTCCTATGGTAAAAATAATGATTGTTCCTATGAATTGAAATAAGTTTGATGATAGAGCCATAAAAATTAAACTAACACTAATTAAAACGTTACCTAAAATAATGGAATTTACTGGAGAAATTTTTTCATCAAACTGACCATAGGATATTGGACAATTAAAGCTGTTATCGCATTTAAAGACAAAATGATAGAATAATACCCTGCCCCTTCTTTCATTCTCATACTTAAATATTGAGGAAAGGTAGAGTTTAAGTGAGCATATCCCGAAATCGAAAAAATAACGCCCAATAATATAAATAAGAAATGTTGATCTTTTCGGATAACTTTGAATACATTCTTCAAGGTGTTTTTTTCATCTTCTAATTTAAATTTTGATGGCAATATTTGAGAACGTTGAAGAGATAAAGATAATCCATACAACAGATAAACTATGCTAGTGATTAAAAAAGGGTAGGAGGTCTTACCTGAACCAAGATATAATCCCAAAACAGGACCAATGACTACCCCTAGATTAATCGCAGTATAGCGGAAATTAAATATTTGTAAACGACTTTCTTCTTTCGTTATATCGGATAATAACGCTTTAGAGGCTGGCTCAAATATCGAATAGCAAATTCCATTTAACGCATTTAAGATAAAAAAGGATATTACTGAATCAGCTACAAAAAAGCCCGCGAAAACTACTGACCATAATAAAGAACTTATAATCATCGTTTTTCTTTTATCGATTAAATCTGAAATATACCCTCCAAAGAAGGCTGAGATAACTCCTACTAGCGAACTAATTGCTATAATTAGCCCTGTTAAAGTTGGAGAAACTCCTTTGATCTGAATTAGATATATGGATAAAAAAGGAATACTCATAGAGGTTGATATTCGGCTAATTAAAGTTCCGAAAATAATATTCCAGCCCAATGGAAGCATTTGTAAGATTCCTTGTTTCAAATAGACCCCTCCATCATTTTCAGTATAGCTTACACTTTATTATTATTGCATTATTTAGAAATTTTGCTCTAAAATGTTAGTAATTATTAACTTTTTTAACAATTAAGGGGGCGTACAGGATGAATGTTCAAATTGGTTCTATCATCCGAGAAATTCGAATAAATAAAAACATTAAATCGAATGTGCTTTATAAAGAGGCATTATCTAGACCCTCTGCGGTAAAGTTCGAGGCAGGAGAAAGTGATACCACAGTTGAAAGATTTTTAATAATTCTCGATAGGTTAAACATTACTTTAGAAGAATTCGCATCTATCTATAAAAAAGGGGAAAATCAAGATCTATCTTTTACTTCTAGTTATACACAAGCTTTTTATAAAAAGGACATAACTACATTGAATGCGATCGTTGAATCAACTCAGCAATTGTATAAATCATCTAAGAATCAAAAATATTTACACTATGGTGCCATTGTCAGTCTATTAATTGACACAGTTCAAGGAAATTTTTGTCATAAAGAGGCAAAGGAAATCCTGCAAGATTATCTAATGAGATGTGAGACATGGGGATATTACGAATTGACTTTATTTATTAACACACTAAGTTTTTATTCTAATGAATTAATAGATATCGTTTATAGAAACGCAAAGAACAATCTTTTAAAATATAATCGATTGCCTCGTTATCGTAACGAATTTTCGGTTTTGTTGTTTAACATCCTAGAGAAAAAAATTTCTAGTGCCGATTATCGTTATTTAGAAAACTATTTAGAAGAACTATCGAATTTTAAAAACCAAAATAAAGATATTATGTATTTCCAAGCTATGGTCACTTACTTTACAAACCTTATAAATATAATCAGAATAAAGACATAAAAAGCAATATACAAAGTATTGAAAAAATGATTTCTATATTTAATTTTCTTGATATGGATTTTAAAGCCGAACAATGTCAAATTCTTTTAAATAGCACTTTGAAGCATAATCAAATCCATTATGATTCAAAACCAGTTTAGTAAAATAATGAATAATTGTTTGGTTCATGTAAATAGTATCATTTTTCCATTTCACTAATAGATGGTAATTTTCTTAGAATCGGATATATTGCCCAATATAATGCTACTATCGAGAAGGCAACACCTCCTAATGTGTAAACAGTTGTAACCGACAAATATTTTGAAAGTAATCCACCACTAAAGGAGCCTAATGGATAAAATAAAACCACTGCACTACTGAACCATGCAAACACTCTTCCTAACATAGATTCAGAAACCATATTTTGTATTAAAGACGTCATTAGAACATTGTTTATACCAACTGGAATAAACGATAAGCCAAAAAATATTATGGTGAAAATAGGAATTGATGAACAAACTGAGATAAACCAAAAGATACTAGAAAGGCTATATAAAATAATACTAACTTTTCCAATTGGATATTTACTTAATTTAGGCGCAATAATTGATCCTAATAATATAGCTGCTGTACTAGCTAATAATAGATAACCGTAGTATGAAGTCGAGGATAAATGATCCGCAAACTTTGGAAGAATAGCTGTTACCATTCCAAAAATAAAATTACCTGTTATAAAAGGAGGTATTAATTTTGGAATAATAGTTTTTAGCACATAAAATTGTCCCTCTTTTAACTCCTTTATATAATTTGATGCAGCTTGTTTTAATGACATCTTTTGCGTATTTGGTTCTGCTATATTTTCTAATATGATTAATCTAAAAAAAATCGCTGCAATTAAAAATGTGGCTACATCAAAAATAAAAACATTAATGGCACCAAATTTCGTAAGAATATAACCTGATAAACCCATGAAAATAAAGTCTGTTCCTTGATATGCAAAGTTCATCAATGCGTTACCTGATAATAATTGTTCATTTGAGACCAACTTTGGTAAAGCAGCCTGTTGTGCTGGATAAACAATTTGCTCTATACAACTAGCAGTAAACATGATCATAATAATCAACCACACATTTAATAGATCCAATATGTATAACATGGGTATTAAAGAAACTATGCATGCTTCTATTATTTGCGTATATACAAGTATTGACTTTAATCTCCAGCGATCTACAAGGGGACCTACCAGAAAAGAACACGCACTAGGTATCATAATTACTCCCCCTGCTACGCCAGTATAAAATGCATCTTTTGTCAATTCATATATTAAATACATTGTTGCTATAGCATATAGACTATCTCCAAAATTAGTAATCAAGCGACCCAAAAACAGAAATCTAAAATTTTCATTTTTCTTCAACGTTCAAATCGCATCCAATCGTTTAAATTTTTTTTAACGTTACAACGATTATGTACGTTTGAAATATTATTGTCAATGCTATATAGTGATGAAAGAGGTGAGATCAGTGGATGAAATCAATAATTTCGGTAAACTATTATTTGATAAAAAGGTAATGAAAATATTGGAAGTCACAAAAGAACAAGGCTTAACCATAAAAGAGATTGCCGAAAAAATAAATGAGTCACCATCAAGTTTGTATTATCCAGTAAAAAAAATGATGGATGCCAAAGCATTAATAATTGTTAAAGAAGAAAAGGTAAAAAATTTACTAGAATATTATTATTCTAGTAAACATTTATATATGAATGGGAACTTGTCATTTGAGGGTGATATGCTGGCCTTAAATTATGAGGAAATCATTCAACAAACTCTATTTGAAGTAAATAGAGCTATCAGCAATTTAAAAGATGATGTGATGAAGTATACTCGGGATTCTAATCATCATGAATGTACTGCAGAATTAAATTTAGCCACTAAGAAGCTTTCTTATAAAGATTGGAAGACATTAAATCAACAGATAAGAGAACTAATAGAGAATTTTGAAGAAACGGATAAAGATGGTGAAAAATATAATCTTATACTGGCTAGTTATAAATCTAGTGGAAATAGTTGAGAATCACCAGGATATTATTATTTTATACAATCACCTGATCAATCGTTTCCTCAAATTTTCCTTATCAATTGATCATGCAATAAAGATAGCGCAATGGATATATTTTATGAAAATATTTTTTTGTTTATGTTACCTAGCATATGCCTTTTATATAAAGTCATCTGATATCAGTCATGAAACAAATAAGCCTATTGCTTCTATAGATTGCTTTAAAATTTGAAGGGATTTCATGACATCCTTTTCTACTTCCAGTGAATGATTCGCATCTGGTATCACCACGATTTGATGATTGGCTAAGGATGTTATTTTCTCTGGATCATAATGAGGATCTGAACTCCCTATGATTACTAAGCTATGGTATTTAGATTGCTTTAAATTCATATACAGTCTATTCATGGACAATACCGGTGTTAAGCTCATAAATTTAACAGGCACATGAAAATTTTGCTGCATATAGTGATTGACAATCGGAATGGTCCCCAGAGATTTGCCGATGAATGCGATTTCTTTATAAGACACTTCTCTTAATTGAGTAATGACAACTTGATTCACCAGTTCATATATTGTTTGTGAAATCATTTCATCTGACTGTGCAAACAAATCTTTTTCGAAGGAATAATGGATTTGTATCACATCATATCCCTTTTCCACCATGAGTTGTGTGGCATAATAAAGAATTGGTTTATCATATGTATAGCCGGTTCCTGATAATATGAAGCAAATTTTGCTGTTTTCTGCTCCAAACATGGTGCAACTTACATGATTAATCTTTAACTTTTTCCCCTTCATCGTCCATTTATCTCCAATCCTATTTTTTGTTTTTAAGCTTTTCATTTGGTTTCTATTAATGGATTCATTTTATCTATAAACCTATAAGATAAAATGGATTTAATAAAAAATCGAATGTTGGTCTAGCCCTCATTTTTAATCCACCACATGTATGAGCCTCCTACTATTTAGCCACTCTATTGTACTTTTATTTTACCGTTCTTGATCTTATTTGGTTTGTGTGCAAACTGATTTAAGAAATTATTCTATTTGAATCAATTTCACAATGCAAAATTTAGATAGAAAACACGAACATTTTAAATCAACATGAACATTAATATTCAGAAATTTTTGTTTCGCTCCAGACGGCGCTTTCCACGGGCTTGGCTTCAATCTCCTCGGGTCGACACGATGTTGACCCCGAAGCCGTTGCCACAGGACGTGGCGAACTTAGGCTTTGTCCCTTAAAACGTTCCTGCGGGGCTTTCCGCTCAAGCTTTTCCCGTAGGACTTTGAATAAGCCTCCTTGAACTCACACCGCACGAAGGAAATGCGCATGCATTTTCGAGGAGTCGCCGTCTTCCGCTCCACAACTATCAAAATTAAATGTTCGGATTTTTTAAGAAGAAAATGATTTATGAAATTGATTCATTTAAAATACCATTCTAATCGTCAATCACAAGCTATGGTATTGAACCTTATCAATACTTATTATACAAATATCCCTAAAAACCTTGTTGTGTTGTCATTTTTCTGGATTAGCATTGCATGTGATAGACCATTATTTCTAATAAAAATGACAAATTTGTCTATTATGTTAAATTCAAAATGACTATAACAAGAATGCTACATTTAGATGAAAGTTCGTACTATGATGATATGAAACTGTAATGTTAGCCAAATTTCACAATGATACAATCATTTTAGAGGAAATGCGATTAAAAATATCAAAAAATTAGCATCCAGCATTTCAGTTACTCATTAAGTAAAGCCTCACCATGTGAGGATCTTAATGCGAGATCACTTACGTCTCGTTGTAACTACGTTCGGATTTTTAAGTTTGCTCAGGGAAGCACCTCTTCAAAATCCGTGACATTCGCCGGTGGTTTTGTCCCTACTCTATCATTCCAATAAACTATTCAACTTCGCATTTTCTCTATTTTTTATAAATACATAAGTGGGAGGACTAATTTTGCAAAAGTCATATCATCATTTTTCTAAAATAATGATCATTACATTGACAGCATCACTTACTGTTCCAGCTATAAATGCCAATGCTGAGTCATTAGATACACTGAAAAAGCAGCAACAACAAGTCAACCAGAAAAAATCAAATCTTATTTCGGATATTCAATTAAAATCCAATAAAATTCAGGAAAACAAATTACAACAGGATCAGTTTATGAATCAGATCAAAAAATTGGATCAGCAAATTATCAAAACAGATGAAAAAATAAGTGTCCTATCATCAAAAATCGAAGTCTCAAAAAAAGAAGTTCGTCAATTAAACGCTTCTATTCAGCAATTAGAAAAGAGCATTCAAGAACGTGAAGATTTACTTAAAGATAGGGCTCGAGCTATTCAAGAAAATGGGCATTCAATCAATTACATAGATGTACTTTTAGGCGCAAATAACTTTGCAGATTTTATAGATCGTATTTCTGCTGTAACGACACTTGTTGAGGCAGACCACAATATTATTCAGGCACAGTTCAATGATAAAAAGAAATTAGCAGTTCAACAAAAGAAACTCAAACAAAAACTAAAAAAACAACAAGAAAATTATCATCAATTAAAAAGTTTAAAAACTGAACTTGATCAGCAAAAACTAGAAAAAAATAAGCTGATCGACCAATTAGAAAAAACACAGAAAGAATTGATCTCTGAAAAAAATTTAAAAGAAAAGGAGTATTCAGAAACACTCTCTATTAGTAAAGACGTACAAAATAATATCAAAAAAGAACAAGCACGCTTGACAGAAATTGCCCGCCAACAAGCGGAAGCTAAAAAGACAAATACCAATTCTACTAGCTCTTCTCCTTCGACTTCAGAAAGTGCAACTACCCAAAGTACGCCATCTGTATCCAGTGGAACTTGGACAAGACCCACAACTGGCCGCATAACTTCCAACTCAGGTGTACGTGATATTGGAGCAGGTGCTGAAGTTCACTATGGACTTGATATTGCAAATGCGGAAGGTACACCTATAGTAGCTGCAGCAGATGGTGTAGTTTTCCGAGCAAGTCCTTTATCAACCTATGGCAATGTTATTATGATTACACATTCTATTAATGGTCAAACTTATACAACTGTCTATGCCCATTTAAGTGGCTATAAAGTTCATGTTGGACAATCCGTGAAAAAAGGTCAGCTAATCGGTTATATGGGATCAACAGGTCGTTCTACTGGAAGCCATTTACATTTTGAGATGCATGATACACCTTGGCAAGGACAAAAAGTAGGACTGATCAATCCATTGCGCTACATTTCTTTTTAGAATGATGGCATAAAGATATATTCTTATGTATATAATCATTTGTAGATTCAAAACAAGGCCTATATGTTCCAGATTAGGGACTTAAAAAGATGTAAGGGCGAATACAATTTCCAAAAGAGCAAATAAAAAGGTCAAAAGAGCGAATAAATCGCCCAAGATAGCAAATAAACCTATGTAAAGAGCGAGTAAACACCAAGAAAGAGCGAATTTATCACTTTTTATTGTTTCGAGACAAAATGAAAAGAAGCTGAGATCCATATCTCAGCTAAATCAAAAAAATCGTTATTTAAAACTATGCTCCTGGCGGGTTCTCTCGGAGCTCAACCTAATACTCGTTTTTCTCACAAAGCTATATCTTAATAATTATTGTTGTTATTTGAAACTATCTTCCCTAGCCTTTTGTGCTGCTTTATCAGCCTTTTCTTTTTCCTTTATATCTATTTCATGTTGGCGTCGTTGATTTTTCTCTTGAAGGTGTTCAAGTTCTTCTTCACCAGCATATTCCATAGCCATCTCTGCTTCACGTATATTGTTTTTCGTATTTTCAATCATACTTTGTATTCTTAAACCACTAGTAGATCGATCATTTGAATCTGGGCGATGTTGCTTCGTCATTTGTACTCCCCTCTCATTATTTTCAATTTGTAATATTAGTTTGTGTGTAAATCATTTCTTTATACAGCACCAAAGGCTGTGATCGCAAGTATAATGGCATCACAGCTTTCTGTATTTTTATCGATATCCCTTTTTTCGTGCCGCCGTTTCGTCTTTCACTTCTTCAATCAATGCATCAATAGATTGTTTACGACGTTTATTTTTTTCTTTGATCTGTTGAGCTTGTTCGGGATCTGCAAATTCTTTACTTATTTCCGCTTCTTCAATATTTTCTCTTGTATTTTCAACCATTTGTTGCAAACGTTCCACATTATTAGATCGATCATCAGGTTTTGGTGTTTGTCGATGTGACATTCAGTTTCCTCCTACATCTTGTAGATTACCTGATTAGTTTGATGTACTTTGTCCATTTTATACATCATGTTGCAGTGGATAAAATCCTATTATTTGAACACATTAACTTCGGGAGGTGAAAATCGATGCCAAAACAAAATGGTTATAAGGCTAAAAATAAAAAGAATCACAATAGCAAATTCCGCAATCCAAAAGATACCAATACGCAGGACATCCCCGATAATTTTCGAGCAGAATTTGCCGCTGAATGGAGAGAAAATGCGATTGAAAATATCAACAAACAATCAAATGATCAAGTAGATAAATAATGGCATGTATATTGATTAGGATATTTTGTGAACAAAATCGGCTAATCAAATGCCTGAAATAATGACAAATTATGAACCATCTCTTTTTTAAAAACACTTAAAATAAACCATTTTTTATAAAAACTATAAATAGGATTTGCCCATTCTAAAAGAAAAATAGTATGTTAGGGACCATTCTAACATACTATTTTTGATGGAACGCCTTTAACAAACATCAAAGATACATAGTTCTTACTATTTCTCATTCATTGGTCTAAAGACAAATCATTTGTATGATGTATGATTAATCCATAGATTAAATCCTTTTGCAGATATAATATAACCAGAAGTTTTTTTATCTCTAGCTGCTTTTGGAACAACAATTAAGATTACAAAATGAATATAGATAAAGATAGCGAGGTAGTTTAGGTGCAGAATGGCTTACTTGCTAAAAATAAAAATTACCGAATGATTTGGCTTGCAGGGAGTACAAGCAAATTAGGAGATTGGTTCAATCAAGTAGCTCTAAGTCTTATAACATTGTCTATGACCAATTCGGCTTTATCGATGGGATTCGTTCTTTTGTGTAGATCTCTTCCAGGAGTTTTGCTTAGTCCTTTATTAAGTCCTTTAGTGGATAAGTATTCAAAAAGGATAATTATGTATACATGTGATCTATTTCGTGCTGTTTTTGCCTTATTTTTTGCTTTTGCTTACATAACCAATAGTGTGTCCTTGCTATTTATCGGTGCGATTTTGTTAGGGCTATCTGGAATGATGTTCAATCCAGCGCAACAAGCCTCTATTCCACTACTAGTAGCTCATAAAGATTTACCAAACGCCTATGCATTGAATTCGAGTATGTCAGGGATTATCAGTGTAGTAGGTGCGCTATTCGGCGGCGTTGTATCTTCAATCGTTAGCCCAATCGTATGTTTTTTAATCAACTCTTTTTCCTATATGATTTCAGCTTTTTTTATCTATCTTACAAAGTGGGAAGAAGAAAGAATCACCTATGAAAAAAAAGAAACATATGCTGATGCACTAAAAGTTGGATTTCATGAAGTAAAAAGAAATGACTATGTTCGTTCAATCATATTAATCGGAATCAGCTGGGGATTTGCCGGAGGAGCTTATTATATTGTTGTCCCATTATTAGGTAAATCCATTTACCAAATGGGCGGGTTAGGAATAGGATTGCTTTATTCAATTGATGGATTGGGAATTATACTTGGTGCAATAATCGTTAAAAAGTTTATAGGAACAAATAGGAAACGCGTAAATCTTGCATATGGTGTTGCTTATGTAACACAGGCTATATTCTTTACTTTACTTACACAATTCTCTTCAATTTTTACAGGGATTATGATGATTTTATTCATGCGAATAAGTTCTGGGATTATTATACCCTTGGACTCATTTATTTTACAGAAACATACGAGATCCACAATAAGAGCACGTGTATTTTCCATTCATGATTCCACTTACTCGGGGTTTATGCAATTATCTTATATTGTTTTTGGTTTTTTGTTTGAAAAGTTGGGGATATCATCTGTCGGTTTATTTGCAGGATCAATTTCGCTATTATGTGGATTTTCTTGGTTGTTGAAGTTAGGAAAGAATAATGATCTATGAAAGCATTTGCTTTTAGGATTCAAAACATGTTTCCTTTCTCTCTTTCCGAAAAGTGTGTTTTTTTACAACTAATATGAATTTTAATAGACAAATGTAACTGGTCCAGATTTTTTGACCTGCTCGAAAAAGTTCCTCTTCAGTTATCCTCCCTACTTCATCGGATTGAAGCCCCCGCTACGTACGTAAAAAGTGCACAAAGAATGCTGTTTCAACACTCTTTGTGCACCACTATTCTTCAATCACTCTTAACATTATTTAAAATAATCTGGTAATGTATATCCTTCAAATTCTTTTGTGGATGAGATGACAGCTTTAAATTCTTTCGAATGATAAGCATCAATAATATCCTTTACATATTGTTTCTTTACATTCTCTTTTTTCACTGCCACTACATTGATATAAGGTGACTCCATTTTTTCAAGTTGTAGTGCTGAAGTTAATTTTAAGCCACTAGATACGGCAAAATTCCCTTGAACAGCTACATAGTCTACATCTTGAAGAGCGCGTGGACCTTGAGCTGCTTCCATTGGAATGATTTTAATATTATATTTATTTTCTGCAATATCTTCCTGAGAAATTTTAATAGGATCTACATCTTTTTTTAAAGTGATCCAACCAATATCCTCTAAAATGCGCATTGCCCGTGTCATATTGACAGGATCACTTGGCATAGATACAGTTGTTCCTTTTTTAGCTTCTAACTTTTTATGCTTAGATGAATATAAACCCATTGGTGGTGTAGGGACCTGAACGGCACCTGTCAAATCAATATTTTCCTTATCATTGATTGATTCCATATATAATGTATGTTGAAAGACATTTGCGTCAATGGTTCCTTCTGCAACAGCTAAATTCGGCTGTATCCCATCTGTAAAATTCACGTACTTGATTTTATAGCCTTTTTCTTTTAAGATCGGTTCGATTCCTAATTTAAATTGATCGATATAAGGACCTGGATTAAAACCGATTTTCAACTGTTTATCATCTTTTTTATCATTCGTAGGCGCGTCAGCATTTTTGGATGAATTGCCACAGCCGCTTAAAATCGAAAGTATCATTAAAATACTAAATAAAATAACCCAATTCTTTTTCAATTTTTTTCTCCTCGTGTAAAAAGCATTATTTTTTTCATAGAATAATAAGTAAAACTATCTTTACAAATCAAAAGCATTTTGTTTTTGCTCGAATAACACACTTTTCGCTAATTGTGAAATGACGACATCATCTAACGGTGGATTGTATGCGCCACATTGCGCATCTCTAAATAAGCGTTCTAGTTTGTTTGATTTTGATAAACTTCTACCACCAACAATTTTCATGGCTTTTGAGACAATTTCTACTGTATTATTACAAATCAAAGATTTTGCTATACTGACTTCGTTTGCCAATTGATCCTTCTTTTCAGGCTCATGCTCTACTTGCGCAGCGATACTATACAAAATGCGGCGGGAAGAGTGATAGAGCAATTCGATCTCTCCTGCCTTTTGTTGCACATGTGCAGCGTGGTTAATCGTATCGCCAAGACTGTGAGAGTAAGTTTTTTTAGCAAATTCAAATGCATAGTCTCTTGCAGCGCCAGCAATCCCCAAATAAACTACAGGAATTTCTAAAGAATACACACGACCATGTGCTAAAAAACGATTGGTTTCATTTGGACGTTGACGATAGAGGAGTGCCTCATCGGGTACAAAAACATCCTTTAATAGAATGTCATGACTCCCCGTAGCACGCATTCCTAATGCATCCCAAGTGTTAATGATTTCTACTTGCTCGTTTTTTGTAATAAGAAATTCACCCGTAATCCCCTCATCTTCTAAATAAGCAATAATCATAAATTGCTGTAAAATCGGTGCTAAAGAGGCATAAGCTTTTTCTCCTTTAATAAGGTAACCTCCAGGAACTTTCCGAGCAATTGTTCCAGGAACAGCACCTCTAGAAATATTACCTTTGCCACGTTCGCTATTAATGATATTTAATAAGGAGCCTTCTTCGACAGCCTTACGACTTAACTCTGCAAACACAGGCTCTGGCCAAGATTTAGACTCTCTCACATTTAAAAATGTCAGTAAATTCCAACCAACTGATAATGCGGTAGAAGCATCACCTTTCGCAAGTTGTTCTTGGACAAGCAACATTTCATAAAGAGAAATTTCATCTCCACCATATTTCTTTGGAACTGTTAATTTAAAATAGCCAGCATCTTGCAGTATTTTAAAATGTTCGAAAGGAAATTCACCAGCCTCATCATATTGAGCAGCTGTTTTTTCAATTTTTGTTGCTAAATCTTTTGCATAATCTACTAATCTCTGCTCTCGATCATTGCGGATAAAAATATCTGTTGTCATGGTGTCACCTTAGTTCTTGTATACTGATTAACTGGTTTTACTACGCCTAAATGTTCACGTAAAGTATTGCCTTCATAATCTTTACGGAAAATACCTCTCTCTTGTAGAATTGGCACTACTTTTTCGACAAATGCTTCTAAATCACGTGGTAGAAGTGGGAATTGTAGCATAAATCCATCACATGCTTTTTCGTTGAACCAACGTTCCATTTCATCTGCTACCTGTTGTGGAGATCCGACGAAAGCATCTCTTTTCCCAACATTAAATAGACGTGCATATAAATCGCCCACTTTTAAATTTTCACGTTTAATAATATCGATCAATTCATTGAAATTACTTTGAATGCTATTTACTTCTGGATAATCCACTTCAATCGCAGGCGTATCAAGCGAATACTTAGAAAAATCGACATTCCCCATATAACCGGAAACGAATTTCAAGGCTTCATATGGATCTAGAAGATCTTGCAATTCCTTATGTCGCTGAATAGCTTCTGCCTCCGTATCGGCAACAACCGGTGAAATACCATGGAATACAACTAGCTCATCTTCGGAACGACCATGTTGTGCTAATTGGCTTTTTAATGTTTTATAATGTTCTTTTGCTGTCTTTATATCATCCCAATGAACGAATACGGCATCCGCTACGCGAGTTGAAAGCTTTTGTCCTGGTTTTGAAGCGCCCGCAACCACAATCACAGGATAACCTTGTGGGGAACGGGCAATATTTAATGGTCCTTTTACTGAAAAATGTTGACCTTTATAGTTCGCTTCATGTACTTTTTCACGGTCATAAAAAACACCGTTTTCTTTATCGTATACAAAAGCGTCATCTTCCCATGAATCCCATAAAGCGCGTATTACATCTGCAAATTCCTCTGCACGTTCATAACGCTTATCATGTTCAACATGTTTTTCACGACTAAAATTCAGTGCCGTTTGACCTGTTGCATCAGATGTCGTTACTAAATTCCATGCAACGCGACCATTACTGATATGATCTACTGACAATAATTGACGAGCCAATACATAAGGCTCACTATACGTAGTAGAAGCTGTCGCACCAAGACCGATTTTCTCTGTCGCGCTAGCTAAAGCCGTAATCTGCACAATTGGGTCAAAGCGATTTAAAATATGAGGATGCGATTCATGATTAATGGCTAAACTGTCAGCGACAAATGCAATATCAAACTTTCCCTTTTCCGCGATTTGTGCGGCTTTTTGAAGTGCTTTAATGTCAATGCTAGCATCTGCTTGTCCTTGTGGATGTCTCCATGCAGCAACATGCATCCCAGCACCGATCAAATATAACGACAATTTAATTTGACGTTTTTCTGACATCGTTCCATCGTTCCCTTCACTTAAAATTTGATCCTATTATTTTTTTTGTGAATAAGCATCTTTCCAAGTAGACAATTCATCTAATGTTAAATTGACAGGAATATAGTTGCCATTATACGTTTTCTTGATAAAATCAGATGTTTCTTTACTTTGGTAAATTTCAACGATTTTTTGATAGACTTTATTGTCTGCATCTTTTTTATCAGCAGCGATGATATTGATAAATGGTTTTGCTGTTTCATTTTCATGAATGATGGCATCCTTTAAAAATAGTCCTGCTTCTACTGCGACTCCATTATTAATAATGGCGAAATCAGTATCTTCTAATACACGTGGTAATGTTGCAGCATCAGCTGGCACGATTTTTAATTTTTTTGGATTATCTTTAATACGGTCTTTCCCACCATTTCCATCAAAATCGTCTGAAACTGTTAGAAGATTATTTTCTTGTAATAGAAGCAAAGCACGTCCCCAGTTTGATGGATCGTTTGGTACAGCGATCGTAGCTCCCTCTTTTACTTCATCCAACGAATGATATTTATTGGAATACATACCGAGCGGAGCAATGATAGTTGTTCCAATTGGTACAATATTTGTTTTGTTACTTTGATTAAATAAATCTAAATAGGCAATATGTTGAAAAGCGTTGATATCGATATCCCCGTCCGCTAATGATTGATCGGGATCCACTTGTGCAGATAATACAACTAGTTTAAGGTTAATATCTTCTTTTGCAGCTTGTTTTTTGATATATTCCCAAGTTTTGATCTCTGAGCTACGTATTCCTACCTTAACTGTCTTGTTATCACCACTATTTGCTTTTTTATCGTTGCTCCCGCAAGCAACCAATAAGATCGATAGTACAGCAACAACAAAATATAAACTCCATTTTTTCATGTTAGTTCCTCTTTTCTAAGATATATGTCTAAAATGTCTCTCTAATTTATTGCCAATCATTTGAATGAGTTGGACAAATACGACCAGTAATATGACGGTTACTAAAATAGTCATATCATCGAATCGTTGGTATCCGTATGTGATCGCCACATCTCCAAGGCCTCCGCCACCAACTGCACCAGCCATTGCTGTTGCGCCGATCAATCCAATCGTTGCAGTTGTTACACTTAAAATAAGTGAAGGAAAGGCTTCAGGAATTAAAAACTTTCGAATCACTTGAAAAGGAGTAGCCCCCATTGCCTTTGCGGCTTCGACGATCCCTCCATCCACTTCAAGTAAAGAATTTTCAACTAATCTTGAAATATATGGACCTATGTGTAAAACCAATGGAACGATAGCAGCCGTAGTACCGATTGCCGTACCCACGAGCAAACGAGTGAATGGTATGATAGCTACAAGTAAAATGATAAAAGGAATGGAACGGAATATATTCACAATTGGATTGACAATACCAAAAACCCATTTATTTTCTAGAATATGTCCTTTTCTTGTCACAACCAAAATAATCCCTAAAATAAATCCTAGAATTGCTCCAAAGAACAATCCAATGCTAACCATATATAAGGTTTCCCAGATCGCGTTTAGAAGGATCTCTGAACTCACTTCCATCTGCAATAACCTCCTCTATTTGTACATTTCTGTTCTTTATATATTGAACAGCTTTATCTGTCTCTGCTGAATCACCAATCATTTCGATGATCAAATTTCCAAACGGTACTTGTTGAAGTTCTGTAATATTTCCAAATAAAACACTGATGTCAACATTGAATTTTTTCGCTACCTCCGAAACAACTGGCTGTCCAACATCTACGCCTATAAATTTCAACTTGAAAATTCGTTCGTTTGGATTTGCTTGTTCAAGTTGTTCAAATATAGAGTCAGGAATTTCATCTCGTACAACAGATTGAACAAAGTTTTTAGTCGTTTGAGTTTTGGGATCAGAGAAAATATCCAATACACTGCCTGTTTCGACAATGCGACCTTTCTCCATAACAGCTACACGATTACAGATTTCATGTATGACTCCCATTTCATGAGTAATGATGAGAATGGTAATACCATATTCGATATTAACTCGTTTCAATAAATTTAAAATGGACTTTGTCGTTTGTGGGTCTAAAGCAGATGTTGCTTCGTCACAAAGCAAAATTTTAGGATTTGTAATTAATGCCCGTGCAATGCCAACACGTTGTTTTTGTCCACCAGATAATTGATTGATATAAACATTTGTTTTTTCTTCAAGACCAACAAATTCTAAAACTTCATTGACTCGTGACTTAATCTCTTCTTTCTTTACACCGGCTAGCGATAGCGGCATAGCTACATTATCAAAAACTGTTTTCGATTGAAGTAGATTAAAATGCTGGAAAATCATCCCGATTTTTTTCTTTTCTTTCCGCAATTCTTTTTTGGATAATTGTGTTAAGTCTTTACCGTCTACTAACACTTTTCCTTCAGTTGGTACTTCTAGTAAATTAACCGTACGAATCAATGTACTTTTTCCTGCACCACTGAAACCAATTACGCCAAAAATATCGCCTTTATTTATTTTTAAATTGACATGATCCAATGCACGAATTACTTGATTATGGATGTGATAATCTTTTGTTGTTTCGATAAACTCAATCATTCTTTCAACCTACTTTCTTTATCCCGCTTTAACGGGCAGTAAGATCCCCATCTCAAGATTTAAAGAGAAACGAGACAGATAGATGGGGATGAACTGTCGCATGCGTCCGATTAGTTTGGGCGGGCAGGATGTTTGTCCCTCAGGTGTTGCCACAGGACGTGGCGTTTTTAACCTGAGTTCCTCTAATTTCAGTGGGAGATGAAGAAAACCCCACTGCTGGAAGCTTCACTTTATCACAAGTTTCTAAAATGCAGGTACGACAGCCCCACTATATTTTGTTTCAAAAAACTTTCTAGCCTTTTCACTTGTGAGCCATTTCACAACGGTTTGAATGGCAGGGTCATCTTTTCGCTCAGGTAATGCAGCAATGATATTCACATATGGTGACTTGGCATCTTCAATAATAAGTGCATCTTTAACAGGATCTAAGCCGCCTTCTAATGCATAGTTTGTATTAATAGCTGCAGCATCAACATCTTCAAGAGAACGATTTAATAATGCGCCATCAACACCAATAAATTTAATTTTTTTATCATTTTTTGTAATATCTTCGGTCGTGTAGTCGCCTTCTTTTTTAGAATCTAATTCAATAATTCCATTTTGGGCGAATAATAATAAGGAACGAGAAAAATTAACAACATCTTTTGGTACTGCTACTTTCGCACCCTGCGGCAAATCTTTAATATCTTTAATTTTCTTAGAGTACACACCAAAAGGTTCGATATGAATTCCAGCAACACTTACCAAATTCAACCTAGCTTGTTTGTTGATTTCTTCTAAATAGGGGGTGTGTTGAAAATAATTAAAATCTAATTCACCATCTGCTGTCATTTGGTTCATTTGGATACCATCCAAGCCTGTTTTAATATCTAACTTGACACCATCTTTTTTAAGATCATCTGCTAAATACTCCAAAACCTCTGCATGAGGTACTGAGGATGCCCCTACTTTTAAGGTTGTGATTTTTTCTTTTGAACCATTATTTGCATCCTTTTTAGTAGAATCTGTAGCGGAATTAGTACAAGCAGATATTATAGTTAAAACGATCAATGTCAGGATCATTGCTATCCAATTTTTCTTCATTTACATCTCCTCTTTTCTCGTTGAAATTCAAATAAGCATCACTTCCATGTTAGGTAAAAATTAGAATGGAATAGACTAGGACTTTTATTTTTATTATTCTTATAAATTTACTATGTTTTTAGATAACAAGTATTAAGATCAGATTCATTAATCGATAAATAAATAGTTTTCCAATCCTCTATTTAGAACAATGATTACAGTCCTTTAATCAATACTGGCTTCTAGGACATACAACTTCTAATGAAGATGTCATTTCCACAAATTCTACAACCATTTGTTTTCATTTTGCTTTGTTTAACTTTACTCAAATAAAACCCTCCTCTAACATGATTAAACCACCCTAATCCTATATATCCTATTAGATTTATAAGATTTGTTTTGAATAATATCATATTGTCCCGTATTGTTCAATGCCTTTATAAATAAATAATTGATAGAAAAAATTAATTCATTGATAGAAATTTTCTATCAATGAATGAGGAAGATAGATTGAATATCGTTGATCCATCAATAAATCCACAAAAAAATCAATGAGAAATGAATAGCCTCTCTCATTGACTAAAAAGTAAATTTTTTAAATTTTTGTGATCATTTTTTACATGATGAATCATCCATTATTCGATTTTAAACTCATATTTTTTTTCAAATTGAAAATCGCCTTCCTTGAAAGTTCTTTCTACAAAAGTCACACGATCCTCTTTATCTACTAATAAAACAGTAGATGACCTAGTACCGTAATTCGGAATTTTTATAAACATAGGTGACAACAATCTTTCCATTTCCACCCCAACACCTGTGTGGGGTAATTCTTCATCATCTGCTGTTGAACGATCGGTTACAAGGTTAAAAAGCATATCGATACTCACTTCTTCTTGATTTGTTTGAATATATTCATTTAATCTTGCTCTACCCTTTACAACTTTTGGCCACGGTGTATTTAGGGAATGATTGCTTAAACTATGTGTGCCTGCATTTATATCTTTGGACTCATCCAGTACATTATTGTAGTGGTACAAACCATTAGGATCACCAAGTATAACATTGTAACCACCGTAATTTTTTCTTTCTTTTATGAGTTCTTCCATAAAAATGTCCGGTTCCGTACCATTTGTCAAAAAATGACGGATAATCTCGCCACGCGAATAACGACCTGTTTCTGGTAAACTGGGGTCACGATAATTTGTTATTGCTGCAAATCTGCCTTTTTTAGATATACCTAACCAAGTCCCCATTTGTAGTAAATCACGTCCAGCTAGTATATTGGGTTCATCTTCCCAGTAATGTGCTGGCTTTGTAGGCCGTTCATAAAACTCATCACGATTGGCAACAACTATTAATTTATATTTTGGATGATTTTGAAAATGAAAATTGACTAAACACATATTCCATTACCTCTTTGTAATTTTCAAAATTTCTTTTCATCTTACCAGTAACAAAGCATTTTGTAAAACAATTGATAGACTTACTGATATTTAAAGTAAAAGCGGCAAACTCGCATAGTTAAACACGATTTTCGCCGCCTATACGCCCTTATTCAAGATTTTGTCGAGCTATTTCAATCGCCTTTTCTTTCATCTTCTCAAATTTCGTTTTAGAGCTCTTTTTTGGAGATTTCGCTTTATTTTCTTCTGGAACTGAAAATTCTTCTCCTAATTCTTCATCATGTCCGTAGCTACCGTGAGATCTTGGAGTCATTTTATCAGGCATGCTATTTCCTCCCTTTTAATTGAATTACGCTATTAGTTTGCTTTGCATCTTACATTTTATACAAATCAAAAGAAAAAGGATTTGAATAAATTTCGTAATGCAGAATCCAGATAAAAAATGACTCATAAGCGATTGCTCTAACTCTGTTTATAAAAAAGCTTTTTCTCTCTATGTGGAACAGCCGAAAGAAAAGTCTTGCATAAATTTGTCTGCATGATAAGCTATATATGAAAACGAATTAGCACTAGGGGTGTCCCTATTTGAGGACTGAGACTGAACGGTCGTTCTAAACCCTTTGAACCTGATCTAGTTTACGCTAGCGTAGGGAAGTGAGTTAGGACAAATCATGTATGTTGTTCAACCCACTCTTCCTTTGAGTGGTTTTTTTATTGGCTTTTCAAGCAAATTCATCTCGTCACCTATTGAGGTGGGTTTCTCTGTACTTGCAGTTGCGTTTTCGTCGCATAAAACATATGCTCCTGCCACTTTGCATAAAACATTGCTGAAACAAGATCAACAATTAAATACGTTTAAATCTACTAGGGGCGCCCTTTGGCTGAGATTGTACCCTTTGAACCTGATCTAGTTCATACTAGCGTAGGAAAGTAGTTTCCAAGACATGGAATTTTATGTTTTATGAAACTGTTTTCTTTAAAAGGAAGCAGTTTTTAATTTGCAGTTAGAAAGGAGAAAAAATGACTGTCGTTTTAAAAAATGTATCTTATAGCTACACCAATGAGAAAAGGCAAAAAAATCTAGTTATTTCTCACTTGAATATGGAAATTAAAAATGGCGAATTTATTTCTATTATTGGTAGAAGTGGCACAGGGAAAAGTACCATTTTACGATTAATGACTGGTCTCCTTCAACCAGATGAAGGTGAGATTCAAATCGACCAAAAAGACATTTCACTAGGGGATGTCGGATATATGCCACAAAAAGATTTGCTGCTCCCCTGGCGCACGATTCTTGACAATATCATGATTGCTTCTGAAATTCAACAAGATGTACATATGACAAAAGAAGAAGCGAGCATCTGGTTACAACGTGTAGGACTTAGTGGATATGAGCATGTTCTACCAAAACAACTATCTGGGGGAATGCGACAACGTGCTGCTTTTTTACGTGCTTTATTGACAGGGAAAGATGTGCTATTACTCGATGAACCGTTTGGAGCACTGGATGCATTAACGAAAAAAGAAATGCAATCATGGCTATTGTCCATGTGGCAAGATTTAAACAAAACAATTGTCTTCATCACTCATGATTTAGAAGAAGCCATTTTTTTGAGTGATCGGATTTTGTTATTACATCCAGATCACCGTATAGAAGAAATTTCAGTACCCTTGTCACGTCCACGTAAACCGGAAATGCTTCTTTTCGAAGAAGCTGTGACATTACGTCAAAAGTTGGAGAAGAAGATTGCCAATGAAACCACTTAAAAAATTTTTTCAAACCTATCGTTTGTTTTTGTTATTTTTTATCATCGTACTAGCAATCGTAGAATGGCTTGTACGTGCAGACATTATACCAAGTTTTATCATTCCCACTCCAACTGGTGTTATACAGATGATTATTCATAATTGGCGTCCCTTGTTGATCGAGCATTTAAGTGCTACAATGCTTGAATTTATCATTGGATTTTCGCTTGCTGTTATAAGTGGCGTCCTTCTAGCTATTTGTATGTTTTTTTCAAAAACAATCGAAAAAATGGTTTATCCAGCAGTTGTCATCTCACAAATGGTCCCAATTATTGCACTATCCCCTATCTTCGTCCTGTGGTTTGGATATACCATTTGGAGCAAGGTCGCTGTGACGATCTTGATCTGCTTTTTCCCGATTGTAGTAGGAACTTATGATGGATTGAAATCATGCGATCAGGAATATATTGAGTTGTTGCGCTCAATGGGTGCAAACAGGTTTCAAATATTTCAAAAATTACATATTCCAATGGCTCTTCCCTCCTTCTTTTCAGGTTTTAAGATGTCGATCGTTTTTGCACTCGTTGGAGCAACCATCGGTGAATGGCTGGGAGCAAGTAAGGGATTAGGCTACTATAGTCGAAGAATGTCTGGCAATTTAAATGCAGAAGGTGTTTTTGCAGCCATTACCATTCTAACCATCGTGGGAATTCTATTATTTGCACTAGCTTCATGGATAGAAAAAAGAACAACTAATAAATGGAATAATTCTAACTAACAAATAGGAGTTGTCGAGAAATGAAAAAATGGTTAAATATAGTGATCCTATTGACATTCATCATAGTGGCTGCTGGCTGTAATGGAAAAGCGCAACCAAAGGAAGAGAATGGGAAGAAACTAGATAATATCAGTATTATGCTTGATTGGTATCCTAATGCTGTGCACTCAGCTTTCTATGTAGCTCAAGAAAAGGGCTATTTCAAAGAGGAAGGATTAAATGTCAAAATTGAAATGCCTGCCGATACAAATGACCCATTGAAGCTTGCTGCTACTGGAAAAGTAGATTTAGCCATTAGCTATCAAAATCAAACCATTTTATCCAAATCTGAAGGAATCCCAATTATTTCAGTAGCTGCACTTGTAAGGCATTCACTCGATGAATTAATGATGAAAAAATCATCTGGTATCCATTCACCAAAAGATCTAGAGGGAAAGAATGTGGGATACTCATCAAGTGAATTGAGTGAGGCTATCATTAAAACGATGGTAGAAGCGGATGGCGGTGATTTTAGCAAGGTAAAAATGACAGATGTAGGATGGGACTTGATACCTTCTGTTGCAACAGATCGTGTAGATGCCATTATTGGAGGATACATCAATCATGAATTTGTTCTACTAAACAAAGAAGGCTATGATATGAAAAGCATACAAAATAGCGATTATGATGTGCCCGATAATTACGAGCTAATACTCGTGACCGGTCAAAAAACATTCCATCAAAAAAGAGATGCTATTAAGAGATTTTGGAAAGCAGTTGCCAAGGGACAAGAAGAAGTGAAAAAAAATCCAAAAGAAAGCTTACAAATCCTACTTGATCATGAAAATGATAGCTTTCCATTGGATAAAGACGTAGAAACAAAAAGTTTAGAGATTTTATTACCACGTATGGAGGACGATGGTTTACCATTCGGCTATCAAGAAAAAGAAAGCTGGGAAAAAACCGAAAATTGGTTATTTAAAAAAGGTGTTATAAAAAATCATGTCAACATCAATGACGTAATGGATAATATCGTGTCAAAGTAGAAAACGAAGTAATCCATCATCCCTTTCCTTATAGCTGTTAAGGAATTGTTCTATATTTCTCCTCTATTCATAAAATGAACAAATGAAATTTTATGAATAAGGAGATAATGGCAAATGTATATTGTTCATTTTTATGAAAACAAGACAATTGTATTGAGTCAATACCGAGAAACATTACCTGCAATCAATGATCCTGTAAAAATAAAAGGACGCAAGGGAACTGTTGTTGATATCCTTACAACAGCAGAAAATAAATTTCATGTTCTAGTCGCTTTTGAAAAAGAGAAAATAAGGCCATCTCTTTCAAAAGAAATCGGTAAAAGAAGAAGATAAAGTGAAGCTTCCATCAGTGGGGGTTTTCTTCATCCCCCACTGAACTAAAGGAACTCAGGTTAAAGACACCACGTCCTGTGGCAACACCTGAGGGACCAACATCTTGTTGGCCCGAACCAATCGGACTTTTACGGGCAGTTGTTCTCCCACCTATCTTTCTCGCTTCTCTCTAAACCTTGAGGTGGGGGTCTTACTGCCCGTTAAAGCGGGATAAAGTGATACTCAGCCAGTGGGAATTCTCTTCATAATACAAAATGTTAGTTAAACGGAGTGGGCTTTTATTGGCAGTCGTCCCTCACTTCTCCTCTGCTTTTATTGGTGGTTTGTGCGTGGTTAACGCGGACAAATAGTTATCAGCAGAGATTGAAAAGCCAAGGAGGTCATTTTCCTTGGCTCTTTGTAGTGGGCAAAACATATCCTTATTATCCAATCACAATGACTTTTTATCCTTTTCCTCTAAAATAGGCAGAATGGTAGACTGTTTAACTTCTCGTAAAGCTAAGCTTGTTTGAATACGCGTAATACCTAATTTGTTCAATTTTCTAATAAAATTCTCTAATTCCTTACGCCCCTTATTCGCAACCTTTAACAAATAATCATATTCTCCTGTTAAGCAATGGCACTCTAAAATCTCTGGCATAGCAGCCAATTCATTCTCTAAAACTTCCAACTGTTTTGCTTGATGAACATTCGTGCTGATAAAGATAAAACATAATAATTCAAATCCTAATTTTTCTTGATTCAAAATAGCGACCTGCCGATTAATATATCCTTCATTTTCTAATCTTTTGATCCTTGCATGAATAGCAGGAGGAGATAAATTCACACGTTTAGCAATTTCTACATTACTGATTTGTGCATCTTTTTGTAAAATATCCAATACTTGTAAATCTAAATCATCTAATATTTTACTGACAATTGACTCCATCAAAACTCTCCCTTTCAATTCTTCAAAATCTCGCTTCGAAATATCGTCCAAACAAAATTAAATTTTGTATGTAGTATATTATTTTGATTATTATTTCAAATTAATACTATTATACAAAATTAAATTTATATATTAAAAAGAAAGTGTTAAAATTTTTAATATTAGATTTACCTGCTATGTTTATAAAGTGAAACTGCCATTAGTGGGGGTTTTCTTCATCCCCACTGATGGGTAGCTGATTCCCACCTATCTTCTCGTTTCTCTATAAACCTTGAGATAGGGAGCTTACTGCCTGTTAACGCGGGATAAAGTGAAGCTTCCATCAGTGGGGGTTTTCTTCATCCCCCTTTGATGGTTAGCTAAACCAATCGGACTTTTACGGGCAGTTCATCCCCCATCTATCTTCTCGTTTCTCTCCAAATCTTGAGATGGGGGTCTTACTGCCCGTTAAAGCGGGATAAAGACTTAGCGAACAACTTATTTTAGTTAGGAGAAATTCTTATGATAGAAGAAATAACATTTAGAGATGCAGACATTGAGGACTTACCTACAATCGTTGCCATTTATAACTCAACCATTGCAAGTAGAAAGGTAACCGCCGATACGGAACCTGTAACCATTGAAGAACGTATTCCATGGTTTCATGCACATAATTCTTCCAAAAGGCCTCTGTGGGTTGTAGAATATCAAGGAGAAATTTGCGGATGGGTTAGCTTTCAATCTTTTTATGGAAGACCTGCTTATGATGCAACAGCGGAGTTAAGCATTTATCTTCATGAAAAATCTAGAGGAAAAGGTATTGGGAAAATGGTATTGCAGCATGCTATAAATGCTTGTCCTCTTCTTCATATCCAAAATTTATTGGGATTCATCTTTGCACATAATAATGCAAGCATGCACCTTTTTTCCAGTCTTCATTTCGAACAATGGGCTTATTTACCAGGAGTGGCTGAATTGGACGGTATCAAAAGAGATTTAGTGATCATGGGCAAAAAACTCATTTAAGCAATAGGACCGACTTCGAATGAGTCTCAAGAGTTTTTTCACATTCGAAACTGTTCCGCTATAGACGGGCACTTTTCAGGATAAACATCCATATTCCTTCTGCATCGAAAGTGAAACAGCAGATGCAAGCTGCTTCAAGATCATGATCGACATTGTGCAGATCACAAAGCTGAAGCCTCGCCCGTCCAAACGGAAACATACCATTGAAAAGCCAAAAAAAGAATCATTCAGATAGATACGAATGGCACTCTTGTTACTTTTCGGATATCATACATAATCCTCTATGCTTCCCCATTAAAATGGGCTATACTTCCAACTTTCTAAAAATTGGAGTGTACGATTTCTCCCTATTTCAATTAAATTCTCTTTCGTTTCATCATCTAAGTCAAATTGGGTTGCACTATAATTTTCAACAGGGATAAAGATAATACTCTTTTCATGCGTCCTAGAAATATATCGCTCATCATGAGCATTCTTCATAGTGCTAAAGAGTGCCTCAAATAGATTCAGGCCGTTTTTTATTTTATGTGGATCTATATGATCTTTTGGACTACTTAATTTTAAACCGAGTATCGGACGTTCCTTACGATTATCTTCATCTTCAAACAGCCAAATTGGAAAATTGCTTAGGACACCGCCATCGACAACAATAGATTCCCCACCAGAAACTTTCAATTTGACTGGTTGAAAGAAAAACGGAACACCGCAACTCATCCTCAAAGCGCGTGATATTAAAAATTTCTCTGGATTTATACCATAATTTTCTAAGTCATCTGGTAAGACGATCATTTTACCGTTTGTTAAATCGGATGCAATCAACTTTAGTGCGCCTGCTGGCAAATCATCAAATGTGTATACATCCTTATCTGCAAGTTTTTCATAGAACCATTTTTCCAACGCTTTTCCTTGATAAAGACCCATGCGGAAGTAAAGATTGATCCATTTCATAAAAGGCAATGAGATCAATGTTCTAGGTTCATCTAGAAAAGTAGCCACATCTAATTCATCTAGCGCTTTTTCAATTTCATCTGCTGTATACCCAGCGGCAATAAAACATGCCATAATCGCACCTGCACTCGTTCCAGCAACACGGTCAAAATAAATTTCTTTATCTTCTAAAACTTGAAGTGCCCCTACTAAAGCGAATCCCTTTATCCCTCCACCGGAAAACACCCCATCTACTAGCAAAGCAATCCCTCCCGCTTTATACTCTTTACACTGTAAGAAAAATAGAGAAATTTTAGAACTTAAGTCGAAAAATTCCCGTGAATTTTTAGTAAACAATATTTTATTAATTATGATAAAAATAAAAGAGGGGATCAGAGGGGGATCGGGATAATTTGTGAACGTAAACGCAAAAAATTCTCTATCATTGTAACTCTTATATTGGTGGGAGTGAAGGCTTGCTCGAGTCCTCGAAAATGCATGCACATCTCCTTCGTACGGCTCCCCACTCGGTAAAAAGCACATTCAATCGATGTACCGCGGAAAAAACGAAGGAGTTGTAGCCCTTGAATGAGAAGAGGTATGGTGCACCATGTCCTGCAGCAATGATTCCATGACCAACATTCCTGTTGTCCCGAAGCGGCTTAAGCCACATTCCTGCAGGAAAGCGAGCAAGCTGTAGCACGACTATCAAATTATCTATATCAAAAATGGATAAAATAGGATAATCAACACACCTGTAAAAATAATTGATTTAATTTCAAATTAGTAATAAAATATTTACTAGTTAGAAGAGGTGAAATTATTTTGGAGAAAGAAATTGCAGAGGAATATATAGCTTTGATCCCTACTCTCTTTGACAGTTTCAGTGAACTAAACAAAGATGCTGCCGAATTAACGCATATGCAAAACCATGTCATTGAGTATATTTATATGCAACAAAAGGCATTAAACTTGAAAGAAATTAGTGCAGGATTAAATATGGCGAAGCAGCAGCTCACATTCATCATTCGTGATTTGGTAATGGATGGTTATTTGGCAAAAGAACCAGATCATAAAGACAAACGTGCAGTATTAATTTCATTAACACCTACTGGTAAGAAAACTCAAGAAGAAAAGTGGCAAAATATTTATCACAAATTTCATCAAAATCTTGGCAAGCTAAGTGAAGAAGAATGTCGCGACTTAAACTTTGCTCTTCATAAAGTGAACCAACTATTAAAAAAAATGGAGAGAAAGTAAATGACAAAAAGAGAACGTATTGAAATTATTGGAAGTGGTGTATTGTTCGGAGTAATATTTGGCACTATCTTTAATGATATGTACCATTGTTTGATCACTGGCATTGTTGTAGCATCTGTTATTATGGTGACGCTCAGTCAAAAGGCGAAAAAATCCAATCATTTTTTAAATGAATAATAAAGTGAAACTCCATCAGTGGGGTTTTCTTCATCCATATCCAATTGGTCTTATGCAGACAGTTGTTCCCAACTTATTTTCATGCTTTTTGCTGAAATCTTGAAATGATTAGCTTTACCCTATTGATTCGAGATAAAGCCAAAAAAAAGATCTATGCCTCTTTTTTATCCTGATACCATAACATTTTAAGCTATGAAAGAGGCTAAGATCTTTTTTTGACAGTACTTATCATTTTTCAAAATTCCATTATGACGAATTTAACCAATGGAAATCATACGTTCAATAGCAAGACTAGCTTGTTTAGCCGTCTCGGATGGAACTGTGATAATATGTTTATTTTCTTTCAATGCATCTAACACCTTTTCAAGTGTGATCATTTTCATATATGGGCACACAGCTTTTGGATTAGCGGGAACAAATCGCTTTTCCGGATTTTGTTTTTCCATTTGATGAATAATCCCTACTTCAGTTGCTACGATAAATTCATCCGTCATTGAATTTTTAGAATGCTTAAGCATATTTCCTGTTGAGAGAATGTATGTTTTATCCTTTGGCAGTACTCCCTCTGACTTTAAATACATACTAGACGTCGAACAGCCGCATTCTGGATGTACTAGCAGTTCAGCTTTAGGATGCTGTTTCAAAACATCTTCAACATCATGTGGAGCGATCCCTGCATGAACATGGCATTCTCCCATCCATATGTGCATATTGTCACGCCCTGTTTCATTTTTGACAAAAGAGCCAAGAAACATATCTGGTAAGAATAGAATTTCTTTATCTTCGGGAATAGATCGAACAATATCCACTGCGTTAGAAGATGTACAGCAATAATCGCTTTCTGCCTTCACTTCTGCAGTTGTATTGACATAAGCAACGACGACAGCAGAAGGATGCTGTGCTTTCCATGCGCGAAGTTGGTCCACTGTAATGGAATCTGCTAATGAGCATCCTGCTTCAAGATCCGGTAAGAGCACAGTTTTCTCTGGATTCAATATGGCAGCAGTTTCTGCCATAAAATGTACTCCACAAAACACGATAACATCCGCTGAAGTATTAACAGTGGCACGTGCAAGACTCAGAGAATCACCTAGCACATCTGCTATATCCTGAACTTCTGGAAGTTCATAATTGTGAGCAAGGATGATCGCATTGCGCTTTTCTTTCCATTCTTGAATTTCCTCAACTAAACGACTTTGCATTTCAATAACTGACATTTTAACGTTCCTTTCTATGATTACTACAAAACGAAATTTCCCTTGAGCTTTTTACGATGAATTTTATAGAACAGTACTTTTTAAACACCCTGTAGTTGATCTCATTTTTGTAAAAAAGCTTTTCCGTATACATTTGTGAGCAATTGTCATGAAAAATTTTTTCTTGTAGCTGGATGCGGAGATTCCACTGCCCATTCGAGATCAATAACGTAAGAAGGCATGCTCCCTCTTCGACTATATAGATGCAACCAATTCACGCTCATCATTTTGAAGTTCTACCTTGACACTGATATCGAGCGCTTTATAGGAATGCGTTAGAAATCCAAGCGAAATATAGTGAACACCCGTGTCTCGATAGCTTGCTAGATTACTTAATTGAATGCCTCCTGAAGCTTCTGTAATGATATGATTGGGAACTAATTGAATCATTTTTTTGATTTCTTGTGGCGTACGATTGTCGAACATAATAATATCTGCCCCTGCTTCAACCGCCTCTAAAACTTGTTCCTCTGATTCTGTTTCGACCTCGATTTTGACCATATGCCCAATATTTTCACGCACTAATGTCACCGCACGCTGAATAGAACCCGCAAATGAAATATGATTATCCTTAATCATGACGCCATCATATAATCCAAAGCGATGATTATACCCTCCTCCACAACGAACTGCATACTTTTCGATCATTCGAAGTCCAGGCGTTGTTTTTCTAGTATCGCAAATCCTCGTATAGGAACTATTAAGTGTTTTTACAGCTTTTTGTGTTAAAGTAGCAATGCCACTCATTCGTTGAACAAGATTCAGAATGACTCTTTCCCCTTTTAAAAGTGAAGAAATATCTCCAGAAATAATGGCTAATTTCTGTCCAACATCAATCGGCTCCCCATCTTTAACAAAGAGTTCGATGCTAATTTGATCATTTAGAATTCGAAAACCTGTACGCATGATCTCTTCCCCACAAAAAATTCCTTTTTCTTTTGCTAGAAAAACAATTTTTCCTGCTGTACTGTCTGGAAAAATCATATCCGTTGTGACATCTTGCTCACCAATATCTTCGATCAAAAATCGCTCAATCAACGAGCGCAGTTTCAATTTGTTCATGATAGACATCCTTTCCCCGATCGCATTTCTGTATAATCGTTTTCTTACACCAATTGTCGTTATCTTCATATGGGAAATCACTTCTAAAATGTCCCCCACGGCTTTCTGTCCGCTTCAATGCCGAATCAGTTATAAGATAGGCGGTAATATACATAAAAATGGCTGTAATATCTGGAACTGAATAGGCATCAAGCTCTGAAAAATCATTTAGCTTTAACCGTTTCAACCAATTTTTTTGTTCTTCTAAAAGTTCTTTTGTACGAACAATTCCTACTTTCTTCATCATCATTTCTTTTAAGATTTGAACATCTGGCAACAATGTTTCTTTTTCTTGAATAGCAGGAATGTCTTCTGCAAACTCAGGATTTGGATGTTGATCCAAGCTGGTATCGATCCATCTTGCTAACTTTTTGCCTTGATAAAGTCCCTCTAAAATTGAATTACTAGCTAAACGATTCGCACCATGGAGACCTGTACATGCAGCCTCTCCAATTGCAAACAATCCATTGATGGACGTGCATCCTATTACATCTGTTTTGATACCACCCATCAAAAAATGACAACCTGGGACGACTGGAATTTTCCCATCCGCTATCTGGATATGATTTGCTTCACAAATAGCCGTGATGGAGGGAAATCGCTGCTGGAAATTTTGGATAGATTTTATATCCAAAAATACATCACGGCCTTTTTCAATGGCGTTAAAAATAGTTTGGGAAACGATATGTCTTGGCGCAAGGTCTTTCAATGGATGGACCCCCTGCATGATTGGAGTCCCGTCTTCTGTGATGATAATAGCCCCTTCTCCTCGAACCGCCTCTGAGATTAGTCCTTTTGTCTCTCCATCTTTATACAATAAAGTTGGATGAAATTGAATAAACTCCATATCAGCAATTTCAGCACCCGCTAAATAAGCCATCACAATCCCATCACCAGTAACAGTTGGAGCACCTGAAGCAAAAGGATAAAGTTGACCACAACCACCAGTGGCAAGCACTACAGCATCTCCATAAAAAAAGCGAATTGTTCCATCTGGATCTTTTGCTTTTACACCAACGCATTTTTTTGACCTTGAATCAATGATCAACTGATAAGCAAAAATATTTTCCTCTACCTCGATATTCTCTGTTAGTCTGCTCATTAAATGCTCTATTACATTTTTCCCTGTTGCATCGCCACCGCTATGGACGATTCTCTTTTCACTATGAGCTCCTTCTAATCCTAGAAGCAATGAACCATCTTGCGCCTTATCAAAAATATGGGCTTGTTTAGAAAACTCATCAATGAGAGGCGGCGCTTCATTCAATATCTCACAAACAGTTTCTTCGTTATTATGAAACCTTCCTGCCTCAAGCGTATCAGCAATATGTTTTGATGGATCATCTTGGCTTCCCATTGCAGCAGCAATTCCACCCTGTGCCATATAAGAATTTGTGTTCTTTATTTGTGATTTTGTGATTATTTTTACGCTTTTCTCATGGCTAAGTGAAGTAGCCAATTGTAAGGCTGCAACTCCACTTCCAATAATTAGAACATCATATACTTCCATGATGTGCGCCTCCTGTGTTTACAGATGTCTTGACACATATATTTACACAATTTTAACTTAAAAACAAGGTTTTTATATAAAAAGATCCTTTTTTCTTCTGGAAAACCATTCATTTTTGTTTAATTGAACCTTTTTGCCATAAGAAAATATCCAGTTTATTTTTCATAACAACAGCAACTGTTTATAAAATGAGACTTCACTAATGAGTTTTCTTCATCCCACATTGTAGATTAATTAAAACAATAGAGCTTTAGTAGAAATTGTTGCTACATTTCTTTTGCCGCTTGTTACTTGCATCTTGATACGTAATTTATTTCCTGCGAAATAAATGCTTGCCATCAAAACTGAGGCATGAAAAAAGAAAGGAAAAGCTTTAACCCGGATCTCCATAAAAGATCGTATGAGTGCGCTTTATTCTAAAACTGACCTTATCATTTTATGTTAAAGTGATACTTTTAAATAAGCCAGTTTTTTGCTAACGTTATCAGTAAATTTAAAAAGTAAAGAAGGTTTATAACCATGCAAAAAACACAGAGTTATTCAAACTCGCACTCACAAACTTTTAATGTGATTTTAACCGCAATGCTTATTGCTCTTGTATTTGTGGCTACTGTTTTTTTAAATATCAAACTTCCTATTGCCTCTAATGGAGGGCTTGTTCATCTTGGCACAGCTATGCTTTTTATCTCCTCTTTTTTATTTGGACCCAAAAAGGGAGCAATTGCTGGCGCTGTCGGAATGGGGTTATTTGACTTAATCTCTGGTTGGACATTATGGGCACCATTTACAGTTATAGCTCGTGGTCTACAAGGCTATATTGCAGGAAAAATTGCTTGGTCGAAAGGTCGCAAAGGCAACAGCGTCGCTTTCAATTTACTTGGTGCCATCCTTTCTGCTCCAGTCATGTTAGCTGTCTATTATCTATGTGAAGGAATTCTATATCATAATTGGATTGCACCAGTAGCCTCTATGCCTGGTAATATCGCCCAAAATGTTATCGGAATAATCGTCTCCATTCCTGTTTGTATTGTGTTAAAAAAGGTGCCTATGTTTAAATAAAAATAAAAATAAAGTGAAACTTCCATCAGTGGAGGTTTGACTGCCCGTTTATTCTTATAAGGCAAAATTTCATGATGTTTTCCTCAAGCAAAGAATGAACCGTCGCTTACTATTTTCGCTCTTGCTTGTTTAGGATAAAAAAAAGTCGATTTACCCAAAGTGGTAAACCGACTTTTTTGATCCTAACTGCATTACTTTATATCATGACATTCAGTATCTAGAAACCTTATATAAAGATTCTTCCTGTTCTTTTAAGCCATGTTCATCAAAAATCTCAGTTAATTTTTCTTTGACTTCCTCTGATGTCACAATACAGCTAATTGAAAAAATCCTCTTTTTTATGATTAATTCATAACCTTTGTTGACCTCTTTTGAAAATCCATAATACTTGTGGTTCCTGTCAATGGGAACGAAATAAAATGATTTTATTTTTCGCCAAGCAACATAGCGACTACCTGTTAACAATCCGTCTTCTGCAATTGCAAATAGATTTAACAAATTGTGTGCATTAGATAATGGAAGTAATAACAATAAATAAAACGATCCATCAAATTGTGTGTAAAATGCCCCAATGATAAACATGGTTATAGTTAATAGCAACACAAATGAATAGATAATGATTTCCATCTTTTGCTTTGAATATGTGGGAAGGTTTATGGGTTTTTGCGGATACTTTCGGATTGCGCTAAACTCTTCATTTGATGTCGGAAAAATAATGTTTTTCCTCATTTTGAATAAGAGTTGGATAAACATATAGGTATAGTATCCAATGATCATTAAAAATAGAAAGTCTAAAATAAGTTTCAAAATCATAATTCTCCTTTTATTTTCTCTAATTTCTAAATTTATATGAGCGTATTTCATACACAACAGTATTTTCCAAACTTCTATTCTATATACTTTTGCCTATAATATCATAAATTATCCCTATAAATGCAAATATTTTACCAGGCGTCTTGATTATCCAATTTAATCTATAGAAATAGGGAGATTCGTTGATTGCAACGAAGGCTTGCTCGCTTTCCTGCGGGCAAACCTTAAAACAATGTTTACTACCTATTGTTGTCGTATAAAAAAGACGAATCGGTACGCCTCACATACTAATTATTTATACAGATAGTTCCAAGGTTATTTATTTTCTATAAGCCATATTTTTATGCATATATTACTATTTATATCATATACATGAATATCATATGTTGAAATATTGTATGGAAGGAGAATGTCTTGGAGATACATATTGTGCGTAGAGGAGAAACACTTTGGCAAATTGCTTCCCAATATCATGTGGATATCCAATCTATTATTCAGGTGAATCAATTAGAAAATCCAAATGAGTTAGTAGTGGGGCAATCTTTGGTTATTCCAACCTCAGGAAGGACACATATTGTTCGTTATGGAGAAACCTTATGGCAAATCGCCCATCAGTATGGTACAACTGTGCAAGCCATTGTCCATGCAAATCGAATCCCTGCTGGAGCTATTCTATATGCTGGAACACCTTTAATCATTCCTAGAACGAAAACAACGATCGAATCCAATGCTTATACGTATCAATCTCCAGAAGAGGGCGCACAATCGATTAAAGAAGTTGGCGATCTACTGACCTATATGAGCCCCTTCGCTTATAAAGTAAAAGAAGATGCCACATTAGAACCTTTTAATGATGATGCTATACTGGATGCTGCCAAATCAAAGCAAGTGACGCCACTCATGTCGATTACTAATTTTACAGCTACTGAAACGGGCTCTAATGTGGCACACATCATTTTATCCAATAAAGATCTAAGAGAAAAGACCATTGAGAATGTTTTAAAAGTGATGGATGCCAAAGGTTATAAAGGATTAAATATTGATTTCGAAAATGTTTTACCTGCTGATCGAGAAAATTATAATACTTTTTTACAACTAGCTGTTGATCGACTTCATCCAAAAGGTTATTTTGTTTCAACAGCACTTGCTCCAAAAACAAGTGCTGATCAAGGAGGACTACTATATGAAGCTCATGACTATCCTGCACATGGCAGAATTGCAGACTTCGTTATTTTGATGACATATGAATGGGGTTATCGTTTAGGACCTCCGCAAGCCATTTCTCCAATTGACGAGATCCAAAAAGTCGTTGAATATGCATTATCGGTCATACCAGCCAATAAGATTTTTTTAGGCTTCCAAATTTATGCGAGAGATTGGAAAATCCCTCATGTTGCGGGGCAAGAGGCTGAAACCTTTAGTCCACAAGAGGCGATTCAACGTGCAGCAAAATATGGGGCTACTATTTATTTTGATGAAACCGCGCAATCACCATACTACCGCTATGCAGATGAAGATGGGCAACAGCATGAAGTTTGGTTTGAAGACGCTAGAAGTGCACAGGCAAAATTTGATCTGATCAAAAAATTCAATCTAAGAGGCGTTAGCTATTGGGCATTAGGATTCCCTTTTCCTCAAAATTGGGCGTTATTGAACACCAACTTTACGATCAAAAAAACAACATAGCGATTTCAGGGGTAGTTCAAAATCCGGTACAACCGATGATTAGAGCATACCCTTTTTGTTATTCTCGTATTGTCATGACAAATTCAAATTCCTTTAAAGCATAAAAATTATGTATCAATTGAAAAAAGTCCTATGCAAATGAATTGCACTGGACTTGATGTCATAAAGAAATATATTTTCCCCTATTCAGCTTATTTCAAATAAAATAATCCACCATTAATAATTTCCATTTTGACCTTGGCGTTATATCTTTCTTCTAAAGCTTTTGCTTCAATTTCGTAGCAATCCGGCTTTTCTTCTGTATCTTGATAAAAATATTCCAATACTCTTTGATCTCTTTTCCATCTTTTTTTTGCTTCTTCTATCCATGTATGATCGTCTAATTGGATGGTATGTTGAATCACTGCATCCAAGCGATTGATTGCTCGTACCGGCTTGATGATATATTGCAGAGGGATCGCCTTTTGTGGAACATCTGAAACTAGATCGATTTGAGTAACGATATCATGAAAGTCCTCAATAATCTTACCTGTCATCAAATTAATTCCTAAAGAGTAAAGCGTTTCTTTCGTTTTATCGCTAAAGTAAGACACTTTATAATTGACACCTAAATAGGGCGTTAAGATGGACGGATCGTCATATATACTTAGTCGTTCAAACATCTGTACATATGCACCCAGCTCCTTCGTAACTTCAAATAGCTGGTTCAAACGATAGGAACCAAAGTGAATCACTTCACCTTTTACATCATCTTTCAGATTATTTTGATCTGATATCAGGGTCAATTGAGAGGGGGATGGGACTCCGTTTGTACTTTCAATATATTTCCAGTAAAAAGGTCGATTCATGATCCTCTTATCCATATCAATGGTTAACTGTACAGTTAAATACTGCTCGCCTTCTTCTATAACTTGACAATCTGTTTCTTGAAAAAAATCTTTTAAATATCTGTGAACTTGTTTAGGAAACATATTTTCCTTCCTTCCTAAGTTTCTTACCCTATTTACATGGACTTTTTAAGCGCTAAAATTTCATCTAGTTCGCCTACCGCTTTTTCAAAAACATCAATTTTTGTTTGAAGTAAGTCTAAAATATTCTGCTCAATGGTATCAACAATAACAAGATTATAAATTTGCACATCATGTTCTTGTCCAAGCCTATGAACACGCCCGATCCGTTGTTCTAATTTCATCGGATTCCATGGTAGATCATAATTGATCACATGATGGCAGAATTGAAGGTTGATACCTTCTCCGCCCGCTTCTGTTGCGATCAAAACTTGTGCCTGCTCCTGAAAAAGTCGTTTCATATAATCTCTTTTACTTTTACTGAATTTCCCGTTAAATAGGACACTTTTGATTCCTTTCGTATGAAGAAACCATTGGAGATAAATTTGACTTGCACGATATTCTGTAAATATAATGACCTTATCATTCGCTTTTGAAATAATCTCATATGCCTTTTCTGCCTTCGCGTTAATCTCCAATGACATTAACTTCTCCATCATTTCTTTTACAAACTGGATACTATCTTCATCACTACAGTTTTGGCTCATATTTTCTAATGTCAAACTACAAGCTTCCTTACTACTACACATTTCCTTTTGCAAAGTAATCATGGAAAATGTTTCTGAAAAGACAGATGACACATCCCTCAATTGAGGAAACATCTCATACACTTCTCTTTCTTCTTTTGTAAAATGAACGAGGATGTTTTGAACACAACGATTTGTCCATTCTATGCCTGTATCCTGTCTTCGATTTCTCACCATCACTTGGTTGACCAATTCTTTCAAAAATTCATCGTTTTCGAAATTGTGCTTACTCGCTGAAAAGGCTCTTTGAAATACATCGAAATTTCCAAGATGCCCTGGTTTCAGTAAAGAAATAAGATAAAATAATTCAAAAACATCATTTTGGATCGGCGTAGCCGTTAGTAACAAGCAAAATTTTTTCTTCAAACTTTGCACAAATTCATAAATTTTCGTTTTGTGATTTTTAAGTTTGTGGGCCTCATCAATAATAATCATGTCGTAATCCTGATCATAAATGAGTTCTCTGTGGGGACTTTTTTTAGCGGTATCCATACTCATAATAACAATATCGATATGTTCTAATGAGCATCTCTTTTTATACGGAGTGGCTGGAATATAAAATTTGTTGTTCAATTCTTCAGCCCATTGATTAATCAGTGAAGCCGGCGATAATATTAATGCTTTTTTCACAAGTCCTCTTATGAGATATTCTTTCAAGATCAAACCTGCTTCAATGGTTTTTCCAAGTCCTACTTCATCCGCCAATATCGCCTTTCCATTCATTTTTTCAATGACAGTCTGAGCAACATCTAGTTGATGAGGAAGAGGAGTTAAGTTAGGTAAGTATTTGGGAGATTGAAGTCCTGTAAATTCAGTGATAAGATTTGCTTTTTCAATTTCGTAACACATATTATATAATGTCCAACTGTCCCAATTATGTTGCTCTAATCTTTCGGCAAATCCTTCTTCCCAATCAGGCGATCTTTCAATCATCATGATCATCACCTCAATTATTATTCTTTCATTTAACTTGTCCCAAAAAGCTTTAACTATGTTTATTTCATGAAAAATAAATAAAAGAATTATTTTGAACATTTTTATGTATGTATACAAGACAAAAAACTAAGTAAATAAACGATGACAGCATAGTATATAATCTACTCTCCTTTAACATAAGACACTAATTCTATTCATGAAAGCTTTCCTTAGTCAAAGTGATTGGGGAAGGCTTTTGTTACCTTTATGATAGTCCGCAACAAGGTAGGTGATGATATGTCAGAAATTGTACCTTCTTATATATTAACGATCGACGAAGATGAGTTAAATATATTGAGAGAAAATTTATTGAATGATTATGCCGCTCCTGCCAAATTGATGATTGATCAAATAGATTATAAAATTCGACTCGGTTATCGAGGGGCATACACAAGGAAATTCCGCAAAAGGTCATACATTGTTCATTTTAAAAATGCCAATAACATCTTAGGAGCACATGCTATTCATCTTAACGCAGAATACAAAGATCCTTCCATTATGCGCAATAAGCTCTCTCTTGATTTTTTTCAGGATTTAGGCGTCCTTGCACCAGATTGCAAACATATCAATTTTTTTCGAAATGAAACATTTAGGGGCATTTATTTACAATTAGAATCTGTTGATGACTTATTCTTACAGAAAAGAAATCTTCCTCTTGGTCCCATTTATTATGCCACTAATAATGATGCAAATTTTTCTTTTGAAAGAGATGGCAGACGAAAAAGATCTCTCCTTTCTGGTATGCAACGAGCAAATGGATTACTTTCGGATGACCAATACCTTATTGATTTGATCACAGTTATTAACAATACGCATAGGAAAGATTTCCATTATCACATCCAAAATTATATAAATATAGAAAAATACTTTAATTGGTTAGTTGGAGTAGTTTGTACCATGAATAATGACGGTTTCAACCATAACTATTCTTTATATCGTAATAGTGATAACGGCTTGTTTGAAATTATGCCTTGGGATTATGACGCGACATGGGGGCGTAAAATTAGTGGTGGCATTATGGATCACAAATATGTTCCTATTGAAGGAAAACCCGGCAATATGCTAAAAGATCGATTATTAGAGATACCTGACTTCCGTAAAATATATAAAGAGAAGCTAGAAGAAATCCTGGAGACAAAGTATACAGTCAACTATTTGGAAGACAAGGTAGCAGCCCTTCATGATCTTATCAGACCTTATTATCTCCTCGATCCATATATCAATGACAATATTGATATCTTTGATTATGAACCAGAAATGATTCTACAATTTGTCCGTAATCGCAATCTTTTTTTAAAAGCAAATCTGAAAAACCTCTATTAATTCGGATGAAACAAAGCGAATCTTCTCACAATCGATCTGATTTTTATAGGCGGTCAAGACCTCCACTTATCCTTTCTTTTTACTTGAGTTTTGAAGTGGGAGGAACTTACTGCTCTTCACTGTTGGATAAAGCTGCTGTCCTTCAAACGTTTTTAAAATGGATCTTTTTTGCTTATTCACAAGTTTTTTTAGCAGACATAAGATAGTTTGAGGAGGTGTTTTCTTGAATGGAGCATCACTATAGCAACAATAATAGAAACAAATCCAATCAACAATCTCAAAATACAAATTCACGGAAATTCAAAAAACACCGATCCATCTCTGATTTTTCGTTGGAAGATTTAACGGAAGGAAAACATATAGATTTGGTTGCAGCTGCATTGTTGCTTTCAGGAAAATTAAAAGTGGACTCTGTACGATTATTTCGTGGCTCTACGATCATTACGGTTAATTTAATAGGCAAATTTCAATCCAATAAAAAGAAAAAATCCGACCCATTAGCTGACTTCTTTGAAGAAAACGGTGATTTAACGTTTGATGAAATATTTGAAGCCTTTCAGCAAAAAATGGATAAAGGAGATAATTCATGAGCGAATTTGATCGAAAAAATTCAAATGGTAAGGGTTTCAATGGTAAGGGTTTTACGGGCTCCGTCATTTTGACTGTATTACTGTTTATGCTAGTATTTGGTTCAACTGATATAGAAAATTTATCTGAAGTTGAACTGGACTTGGAATAAAGTGAAACTTCTCATGGTGAAGTTTTCCTTCATCCCTAACTGAATGTTAGTTCAATCAATCCGACTTTTACGGCAGTTTCTCACACTTTTTACTGGAACTTGAAGTGGGGATTACTGCCTGTTCATGCGGGATAAAGTGAAGCTTCCATCAGTGAGGGTTTTCCTCATCCCCCTCTGAACTAGAGGAACGGAAGTGAAAAGCGCCACGTCCTGTGGCAACACCTGAGGGACCAACATCCTGCCCGCCCAAACCAATCGGACTTTTACGGGCAGTTCATCCCCATCTATCTTTCTCGTTTCTTTCCAAATCTTGAGATGGGGGGTCTTACTGCCCGTTAAAGCGGGATAAAATAATAGTTTCTTAGTTAAAGGGTCTGTCTAACTTGATGATTGGTCATCTTCAAATGAATAAACGTATTCAAAATACCCTGAATGCAAACAGATTTTTATGAGAAAGGATATTAAGATTGATGCATGCTATCTTTCTTAGAACTATTTCTAATGTATATCCATTCAGTAATCATAGACATCATTAAACCGAGAATAAGTGGCATGACTGGCTCTACTGTAAAATATAATCCTTCTGCTTGATTATCATACGTATAGCTAAATGTCAGCCAATAAATGGCAAATTTTTGACCAATCAAAACCAATGCAACCGTTGTAACAATGAAAGCTGCTAATCCAACAAAAAATCCTTTTGATTGTAAGCTCACTTCATTCACTTCCTCAAAATAAGTTTATCAACATGAATACGTAAAACATCATGAAATAGTTTCAATTTTCTATTTTTTATTATCAAATACGAAATGTATCTAAGAAATTAAACTACACAAATAATATTGCAAATATTTCGTGACAATACAGTTGAATCGTATTATAATTACAAATTGTTCTAAACTATACATAAATCATTTGTTTTCTTTCGTTCAACACTCTCCTATGAAGTTCATGCATTTCATTTCACCTCAAACAAGGATATAGCAGAGCAGAGTCTAGTGAATGGATACATAGAGTTTCATAATCGGCATCTACTTAGTGGTGAATTTGTGGGTTTTCAGTTATGGATACTAATTCCCTAATTTTTCTATTATAGCAACATTAATTTCTTTTTTATAAATTAATTTCATCTAAAACATAGTTATTCAATAGGATTAATACAATTTGTGGTATAATATGATTATAGTTAACTTGAAGGGAAGCGATCACATGACCTTAGCAAAAGGATCATTAGCATATATAGAAGCACATAAAGGTGTACAGTATTATGAACAAACACCTGAGGAAGCTAGAGCAGAAAGAGCTGCTGCACCCATTCACCAGGTGTCAGTTGAAGGAATTGCCTCTATTGAAGATCGACTAATCACGGTATCTGATAGCGCACAAATCTTGGTGCGAATTTATACACCTGTTGGAACTGGTCCATTTCCAATCATTATTTACTATCACGGTGGAGGATGGGTTTTCGGTAACCCCGATTATGCAGATGGTGGTTGTCGCTACTTAACAGTTTCCTCAAAATCAGTAGTTGTATCTGTCGATTATCGACTTGCACCTGAATATCCATTTCCAACCCCAATTCAAGATAGTTATGATGCCCTTCTTTGGGTTGCAAAAAATGCAAAATCTTTACATGTGGATTTATCGAAATTATATGTAGCAGGTGATAGTGCTGGTGGTAATATTGCAGCTGTGGTCTCACAATGGGCAGCCGATAAAAACGGGCCAGAAATAGCTGGACAGGCGCTTATTTATCCTGTCACTAATATTAACTTTCATACATCCTCTTACGAAAAATTCGGTTTGGGATATGGCTTGGATCAAAAAGGCATGGTTTGGTTTATCAATCAATATATCAAAGATTCAAAGTTAAAATATAATCCTTCTGTGTCTCCGCTAATTGCAAAAGACTTGAGTAAAATTCCACGGACCATTTTGATTGCTGCAGAATTTGATGTTTTATTGGATGAGGGGATTGCCTATGTTACTCGACTTCGTGAAGCAGGAATAGAAGCTAAACATGTCGTGATGCCAGGGCTTATTCATAGCTATTTTAGTAAAATGGAATTCTTTGAAGAAGATACGAAAAAAACGACTGAACTCATTGCAGAATTTTTTCAACAGCACTAATGAATGTGTAACTACAAACGAAATAGTATAGCTACCTAGCAATCGCTAAATAGACTACTATTAAAAAACAATCAAAACCACCAGTATAACTGGTGGTTTGCTCTGCGCGTGAAACGCTGGGGTACTGGCCCATGTCTAAAGACATACTGAAAGATCCGCCAACCGCACTCCGTTCTCACACTACCACTAAAGTGGTTCTATTATTTCCTCTTTTTAGGTTTTATTTCCTCACCTGTGAAAGGATCAATGAATTCTTTCATCGTCATTTGATCCTCCAAAATATCTTCCTGTAATTGATTTTTTATATACTCTTGAATCACTTTCCTATTCCGGCCTACTGTATCTACATAGAATCCTCGACACCAAAACTTCCGATTGCCATACTTATATTTTAAGTTTGCGTGTCGGTCAAAAATCATTAAACTACTTTTTCCTTTTAAATATCCCATAAAGGATGAAACACTTAATTTTGGTGGAATACTTACCAACATATGAATATGGTCAGGACAAGCCTCTGCTTCTATTATTTCAACGCCTTTTCTGTCACATAATTGGCGTAATATTTTCCCTACATCTGCTCTTATCTTTCCATATATAATTTGTCTTCTATATTTTGGTGCAAAAACAATGTGATACTTACAATTCCATGTTGTATGTGCTAAACTTTTATTATCCATTTGGATCCCCTTTCGTACAGAGTCGGTTGGCTAGACCTCACTCCATTGTACGACCGGGGTTTTTTTATTGTCCATAGCTAAAAGCTTTTTAGAACCCCTCGCATAGCAAGGGGTTTTCAATTCTACAAGAAAAAGGAGCTCAATTCAGCATCAATCTGAATTGAACTCCTTTGCTTTTCCATTAGTTGATCTGTGTTTTAAGGTTTCACACAAATAGCGTTAGATTTCTCACTATAGAAAAATTATTTTATAGAATGGAACTTTTTATTCTATTAAAATTATCGTATTTTTATATAAATAATGCTATTTAGAATGAAAGTTTGTACCATCCGTTGTTGCTTTTACATAGCCAGCTCGAATGACGAAATCGCCAAAATGTTCGCCCTCAAGACGCTCTTTTGCATAATGGTGCAAGATTGGGCGTAACTCTTTTAGAATTTCCTCTTCTCCTACATTTTCGCGATATATTTTATTTAATCGCTCTCCGTTGAAAGCAGCACCTAAATACATATTATACTTTCCTGGTCCTTTTCCTAAAAAACCGATCTCAGCAATCGCGGCACGTGAACAACCGTTTGGACATCCTGACATACGGATCGTAATTTCTGTTTCCTGAAGACCTTCTTCCTCCACTATTTCATCAATTTTAGTAATTAATGATGGTAGGTAGCGCTCCGCTTCAGCCATTGCTAAACTACATGTTGGTAAAGAAACACATGAAATCGAATTACGACGTAACGCTGAATAATGTGCCCCATCCGTCAGCTTATATTTTTTGATAAGCCTGCTGATTCTACTTTTTTGTGAAGGCGCCACATCGCTGATCATAACATTCTGATTAGGAGTCATATAGAATTTTCCTTTATGCACCTTGGCGATTTCTCGTAACCCTGTCATTAATGGATAGTCTTCAAAATCTTTGATTCGGCCATTTTGTACAAACAAGGTAAAATGCCATTTACCATCTTCGCCTTTTTTCCAGCCAAATTCATCCCCTGAGCGATCAAAATGATACTCTCTCACTGGTTCAAGTTTGAAGCCAAGCCTGTCTTCTAATTCTTCTTTCAGCCAATCCAATCCAAAGCGATCGATCGTATATTTAAAACGAGCATTTTTACGATTGGAGCGATTACCAAAATCTCGTTGAATCGTCAGAATTGTTTCTGTAGTCAATAGTACTTGTTCCGGTTTGATAAAGCCAATTAGTTTTCCTAGCTGAGGATATGTTGTTTCTTCACCATGTGTCATCCCCATTCCTCCACCTACAGAAACATTAAAACCTGCAAGTACTCCATCTTCGACAATAGCAATTAGCCCTACATCTTGTGAAAACACGTCTATATCATTGCTTGGAGGAAGCGCGATACCGATCTTAAATTTACGAGGCAAATATAAAGCTTTATAAATCGGTTCTATTTCTTCTTGTGGTCGTGTATCTACTACTTTCTCACCATCAAGCCAGATTTCATGGTATGCATTGGTTCGAGGCAATAGATTTTCGCTAATTTTCACAGACCAATCATAAATTTCCTGGTGGACTTGGGATTGCGTTGGAATAACATTACACATTACATTCCTATTGACATCACCACATGCTGCAATAGAATCTAGTAATACTGTATTCATTTGTTGTATCGTTTTGGTCAAATTCCATTTCAAAATACCGTGGATCTGTAATGTTTGACGAGTCGTTGCTCTTAATGTACCACTACCATATGTATTGGTTAATTGGTCCAAAGTCAGCCATTGTTCCGGTGTTACAGCACCTCCTGGAATTCTTACACGAATCATGAACTGATAAGATGGCTCTAGCTTTTTCTTTTGACGTTCTGCTCGTTCATCCCGGTTATCCTGCATATAGGTTCCATGGAATTTAATAAGTGCTTGATCGTCTTCCGCAATTGCTCCTGTTAACGAATTGGCTAAGGATTCCTTTAATGTCCCCCGTAAATAATTACTTGCTTGCTTGATCCTCTCATTTTCACTAGGAGTACCTTGGGGGGGTTGTACTGTCGCTTTTTGTGTCATCAACTTGCGCCTCCTTGTTAATAAACATCTCGTTGATACCGCTTCTGTTGTTGTAGTGTTTTCAGTGCTTTCGCTGCTTCTTCCGCTGAGTGACCGCCCTGCTCTGCTAAAATCTCTTGTAAGGTTACATCAACATCGTGTGCCATGGTTTTTTCATCGCCACATACATAAATAACAGCGCCTTTTTCAATCCATTTATAAACTTCAGCCGCATTTTCTTTTAAGCGATGTTGAACATAAACTTTCTGTTCTGTATCACGAGAGAAAGCAACATTCATTTTGGTTAAATAACCTTCTTTTAACCAACGTTGCCATTCAATTTGATAAAGAAAGTCTGTTACAAAATGCTGATCTCCAAAGAATAACCAAGCATCACCTTTAGCTTCTATCTCTTCCCGTTGCTCTATAAATGAGCGGAATGGTGCAACCCCAGTTCCCGCACCAATCAGTATTATTGGTGTCTGTGGATCTTCAGGTAACTTAAAGTTCGGGTTATGCTGAACAAAAACAGGTAAAGTATCACCAATTTCTATTTCTTCAGCAATGCTATTGGAGCATACGCCAAAGCGTGTCCGATCATAAGAGTCATATTGAACTCTCCCGATTGTTAAATGAACCTCATCAGGATTGGCCTCATAACTGCTTGCAATAGAATATAAACGAGGGGGGATTTTTCTTAAAAGTTCCACAAACTGTTGTGCTGTCCAAGTAAATGGTGCAAAATCCTCTACTACATCTAATAAATCTCTACCAATTACATAATCCTTCCATCCATCATTCGCAAGAAGTTCTGCTAATCTTTCACTTTCAGTAAAGTTAGTGATCTTTTGCAATAAAGGTTTCGATAAAACAGTCATCTCAGCACGATTCCACAAAGTTGATAATAGACTTTCTGTTTTACCATCAAACTTTACCTGTGTATCTTTTTCAAAATTTAAAGCATTTAATAGCTGAGTGACGAGTGCTAAATTGTTTTTCGGATAAATCCCTAGACTATCTCCCGGCTCAAATGCTAATCCAGAACCCTCTATCGATAACTCTAGATGATAGGTTTCTTTGTCTGAGCCATTCATATTAAGATTAATCTTCTCTAATACTTTGGCTTGGAAGGGATTTTGACGATCATACGCAGAAGACGGTTGCGTTTTGGTACTCACATTTTGTATAGAATCCATTTTAACAGAAGATTTCAATAATTCTTGTTGTAATTGTGTAAACCAATTTTGTGCATCGTCATGAAAATCTAAATCACAGTCTGCTCTTTCAATCAAAGGACTAGCTCCTAATTTTTTTAGCTGTTCATCGATGTCTGCACCAGCTTTACAAAAATATTCATAGGAACTATCTCCTAAAGCAAGAACTGCATATTGAAGATGGTCTAATTTGGGCGCACGTTTACTATGCAAAAAATCATAAAATGGAATAGCATTATCTGGCGGTTCTCCATCCCCGTGTGTACTTGTAATGATAATTAAATGATCGATTTTTTTTAAATTCTTTGTCGGAAAATCAGCCAAAGATGATATTGTTACATCTACTTGATTTTCTTTCAGTTGTTGTGAAAATTTTTCTGCTAGAGATTGGCTATTCCCAGTTTGTGAACCATACAAAACAGTAGCTGTAATTGTTTTACTTTCTAACGGTTTTTTCTGTTCCTTTTCATCTACTGTCACTTCAACAGCAGCGTTTGGTGCACTCAAATAACCATTTAACCATATTTTTTGTTCGTGTGTTAAATGTGGTAACAGTTCATTTAGTAGCTTTACCTGTTTTTCGCTAAATGGACTGTTGATAACTTTTAATGTCAAATTGATTCACCTCAGATTGGTTAATGGTAATGTTTACTTTCAAGCGTGTTGATTATCCAACTTTCCCCACAAAATATAGTATGTTTGCCGATTTCGGCTATGACTTGCTCGCTTTCCTACTGGGACGGTTTGAACCTCCTTGGGGCAACAAGACATTGGTCATGGAGTCGTTGCCACAGGACATGGCGCACCACAACTCCGCTCCTTAATTACTCATGCTGGGTCTCAACGTTCACTTTTCCCGTGATTTATTCGCTCTTTTCGTGGGGTTATTCGCTCTCTCGGAAGGTTTATTTGCTCTTTCAGAGAAGTTATTTGCTCTCTCAGGGACTTTATTTGCTCTATCCAAGGGGTTATTCGCTCTCTCGGATGGGTTTTTGCTCTTTCCGAGACTTTATTCGCTCTTCCCACGTGATATTAAATAAAAGGCGTCGAAAAATTTTTATCTCACACTAATGAGCTATTTGACTCACACTGTGTGAAATTGATTTTATTGCAGTTTTATTTTATAACGCTTTTTTTCTTGCTTTTCAATTTGGATAATATAGCTATCTTGAATAATAATTCGAACAGAACCATATTGGATTTTGCTAATGATTTCACTTAATGTTTTGCGTAAATACTCGTTTGTTGGTTTAGTATCAGTCTCCATCATATCACCACCTCTTTTAGTTGAAATGGGTTTAAAACTTCCCGTACACGGTCAACAACTACTTCCTTTACACATTCGTCATATCCCAAACTATTACAAATAATTACATTTTGAGGGATTTTAGTTTCATTCAATTTACGATCGATTCCTTGTCTCAGCTTTCCTTGGAATAACAAATAAGGAACGATAAATAGTTGCTCTGATTGCCTTTCTTTTAATATTTGTAAATAAGTATCAAACTGCGGACCCTTACCGTAAAGAAAGGCAATCTCTACCTTACGAATACCAAATTTGAGCTTAAGCTGTGTGGCAATTTCTAAGAAATCTCTCCATGTGGCAGGATCACTACTGCCACGACCAATTAAAAGCACTTCAGACTTATTGGTTATAGGGATATTACTTTCAACAATCCTTTTATAAATCGTTTGGATTAATCGATGATCAATGCCCAGTGGACGACCATACGAAAACTTGACCTTTGGATATTGTTGTTTTCCCCTCTCGATTTTTAAAGGAATATCTTTTTTAGCATGCTTGGCAGTTAATAGTAAAATAGGTACGATTGCTATCTCTGTAGCACCTTTTAAAATACAATTTGTCATTCCTTGCTCCACTGTAGGTTCAACCAATTCTAAAAAACAAATTTCCTGTATGGGTACTTGTATTTCCTTTTGAACCTCTTTCAGAAATGAGATAGCTTGTTGATTCCCTTCTTCCACTCGACTGCCGTGGGCCACATATAGTACCGCTTTCATCAACTACACCTCATTAAATAGGAATTTGTTGAAGTTCCTCTTTGTGATTTTCAAACCATTGAATTTTTTGTCGCAAATTGACGACCTCTCCTACGATAATCATGCTTGGATTTTCGAGCGCATGTTGTTTGACAGTTTGTACAATTGTTTCTAACGTCCCTGTAACAGTCTTCTGCCTTTCATATGTACCCCAATGGACTAGCGCAACTGGTGTTTTTGGATTCCTTCCACAACGTAGCAACTGTGAAACTATATATGGAAGATTATATACACCCATATAAATTGCCAGTGTATCAACTCCCTTCGCTAAGCTTTCCCATTTTATCGAATCAGCTTTCCCATCTCCCATATGACCCGTGACAATAGCAAAACTTGAACTTATATCACGATGTGTGACCGGGATACCCGCATATGCTGGAGCCGCGATACCAGAAGTAATACCTGGAACAATTTCAAAGACAATATGATGATCTGACAAAAATTCAGCTTCCTCTGCACCACGACCAAAAACGAAAGGATCTCCACCCTTTAAGCGTGTGACGATCTTTCCTTCCTGTGCATAATCTACTAATGATTGATTGATATATTCTTGTATCATTGCATGGCGATTTGGTAATTTACCACAGAAGATTAGTTGGGCACCTGATTTTGCATATTTTAATAATCCTTTATTGACCAAGCGATCATACATAATAACATCTGCTTCTTGAATACAATGCAAGCCTTTGACTGTTATTAAATCTATATCTCCTGGACCTGCTCCCACAATATATACTTTCCCCATATATTTAATCCCCTTTTATCGCGAAAAAATCCTTTAAAAAGCAAAAAAACTCCTATTATTTTATATTTATATAGCAATGATACTAGATACATCGTATATAATAATAAAAAATAAGAGCCTCTAGTTTTCTAGTAAGCGATCTTTTCAATTCCTACTATTCTTGTAAAAATAATATATGATACTTTTTAGAAACTGTCAATATTTTTTTAAATTTAATTCACTCCACATTACATATATCTCTAACAATCCATTGTGATTTCTTATCTGCAAATGTCCAACTTTCTGCATACAAAAAAGGCATATATTTCATTTTTCAAAAAGTCGTAGCCGTTCGCTCCACAACTATCAAAATTGTATATTAGCGTATTTTTTAAGAAGAAAATGATTGGTAAAGTGAAGCTTCCATCAGTGGGGTTTTCTTCATCCCCCACTGATGGTTAGCTGAACCAATCGGGCTTTTACAGTTGATCCCCACCTATCTTTCTCGCTTCTCTCTAAACCTTGTGGTGGGGGTCATACTGCCCGTTAACGCGGGATAAAATTGATTTTTATATAAATAAACAGACGTGTTGATTATCCAATTTAATCCATAAAAATAGAGGAATTCGTTGATTGCAGCGAAGGCTTGCTCGCTTTCCTGCGGGCGAATGCTGGGGGCAACAGGATGTTGGTCACGGAGTCGTTGCCACAGGACGTGGCGCCCTTAGCCCCCGTTCCTTAATCGCTACGCTGCGGAGTCTCATCTATTCGCTTTTCTCGCGGGACGTTGAATTTTCTTCCTCGAATCACACCGCACGAAGGAAATGCTTGCATTTTCGAGGACTCGAGCAAGCCGCAGCGAAGATCTTTATAAATGGTCCTAAAAATACAAGGTTTTTCAAAAATTACACCAAATAAGAATCCCTAATTTTTGTAAAATCAACACACGTGATAAATAAATTCAATGATATTGCTTCTGGCAAAGAAAACATGCTATAAAAATTTATTCATCAGCTTGGAATACCAACTTTCCATTTAAATAAGTGCTAACAATTCGATGCGCAAATGTATGATCTTGATAGATATTCCCTTTATGCTTTGCAAAGATTTGATCTTTATCTACTGTAAATGCTTTTTTCTCAACAATGACAAAATCCGCATCCATTCCCACCGCTAATTTCCCCTTTGTCTTTAAACCAAATCTTTCAGCAGGTGCTTGTGAAGTTAATCGAGCTACTTCTGTTAACGTTAAACCATATTGTTCAGCAATTTGTAAAATAGAAAGAAGTGTAAATTGTCCTCCACTAACACCGCCCCAAACATCAAAATAATTATTTCTACCTACTTCTTTCATATAAGCGGGACAAGGGGAATGATCAGATGCGACATAGTCAATTTTACCTTCAACCAATTGTTGAATCAACTCTCTACGCAAAGACTCAGAACGTAAGGGTGGTGCACATTTAGCATAAACATGATGTGCATCGTATGCTGTATCATTAAAAAGTAAATAATGCGGGCAAGTTTCTAGCGTTACATCTTGTCCGCATTGTTTAGCGTGGTGGATAATTTCTACTGATTGTGGTGTGCTTATATGGACAAAATGTAGAGCACATCCTGTCACTTTTGCATAAGCTAATGCACGTTGCACTGCTTCTACCTCTGCGACAACTGGACGAGATTCGTTATAATCTTGGGCAGTACAAGCTCCATTTTTTATCTTTTGTTGTGCAAGCAAAGATGTGATCGTATCACTTTCTGCATGAAGTGCTAGAATTTTTCCTATCTTCGCTATTTCAAACATTCCTTGCAGCAGGATCCTGTCACTAACGGATGAAAAAGGTAGGAACCCGGAATCAGAAAGAAAAGCCTTAAATCCTATAGCCCCATTTTCAGCTAATGTATGTAACTGTGATAAATTCGAAGGTACCAATCCTCCCCAAAGTCGAAAATCGATACATGATTTTTTCTTTGCTAATTGTTTTTTAAGCTGGAAAGCAGGAAGATTAATGGTAGGTGGATTACTGTTCAATGGCATATCAAAAAAAGTAGTAACACCCCCTGCAGCTAGCATGTATGTTCCTGTTTCAAAGCCCTCCCACTCTTCGTTTCCAGGTTCATTGATATGAACATGTGTATCTATAACCCCTGGCATAATAATCTTTCCAGTCACATCTACTTGTTGTGCATTCGTTTTTCTCAAATTAGGTCCTATCGCAAAAATCTTTCCATTTTGAATAGCAATGTCTGAATGTGTCACTTGATGAGGCTCAACTACCAATGCTCCTGATAATATCATCATTTGTAAACACCTGATTCAATTGAATAACTTGGGACTCCATAAAAGTCAAATGCTGCCGCTACTGCTTGCACACGTTTTGGTTCGTATCCATAACGAATTCGTACAGATTGTACCGCATTAACGATAAATAATCGATTTTGCTCTGATGGTTTCATGGATTGAAGCACCCTTGAAACAACTTCTACCGATCTAGGCGCCAAAATTGTACGGTTTGGTGATTGTAAGAGATGATACTTCATTATAATTCCACTCCTTCATAGGCTAATTTATAAAGAACTTCTTTTAATACTGATACACCATTCTCTAGGTCTTGAAGTGATGTAAATTCTAATGGCGAATGGCTGATACCCTTATGGCTTGGGACAAAAAATAAAGTCGTTGGATAATGAATGCCTAAAATTTGTGAATCATGTCCCGCTCCACTAACCATCTCCATATCTCGTAAGCCTTTATTTTTAACAATTTTTCTCATCAGGCTATGTAGTGAAGTATCTAAAGCTACTGGTTCACTATCTGCCCATTTTTTTATACTAATTTGAATACCGCTTTTCATAGCCTTTTCTTTAATCATTTGAATCATATCTTCACAATATTCTTGTAAAATATCTTTTTCGTGATGCCGAACATCTAAAGTAAAAGAAACACTTTTAGCAATGACATTCGAAACGTTAGGTTCTGCATTTATACTGCCAACTGTTACTCTTAAACCTTGGTAATAAGATGCCTCTGCTTTTTTAGTTAATGTAACAATGCAATTTGCAGCACAAACCATTGGATCTTTTCGCTCAGCCATTGGTGTAGTTCCTGCGTGATTACTTTCACCTATCAGTTGTACTGTAAAACGGCATTGACCAACTATGTGAGTAACTAATCCAATATCTGCCTTATTTTTTTCTAAAATAGATCCTTGTTCGATATGCACTTCTATAAAACGCTTAATATCATTTCGCTTTTTGTTTTGATAAGATGAGATTGGAAATCCGGCCTCCCCCATTGCATGTTGGAATGAGATATCATTTAAATCCCTTAAGTATCTAATATTTTCCAAGGAATATTCTCCAGTAATATTCTTAGATCCCCAATACGTAAGTGGAAATCGGCTTCCCTCTTCTTCACATAGCGAAACTACTTCGATTGTTTTTTGCGGACGTCCATATTGATCAAGCAACATTTTGGTGGCTAAAAGACTAGCGATAACGCCATAGGTACCATCATATTTGCCACCATCTACTACCGTATCGATATGTGATCCGGTTAAAATAACATGTTGTTTATCTTTTATTCCTTCAATACGACCAAATAGATTTCCAACTGTATCAAAATATGTTTCCATCCCTATTCCGCTCATCTCTTGCTTAAGTGCATTTTGAGCATTTTTCCATTCTTTCGTATAAAGAAGTCTTGTCACCCCACCATCTTCTGTTTCTCCAAAAGTTGCTAACCAATCTATAAAATGCTTAACACTTCTATATTTTTCAGATGAATAAAGCCTTAGCATTGATGTCCCGCCCTTCTGTTTGCTGTATCTATATTTTAAAAAAAGAACAGACGGAGTTCATTAGAGCTTTTGTAGAAAGTAATACCTTTTTTTAGATAATTTAGCTAAATCACGTTCGAATTATTAACTTTTTATGTTAGTTTCTATAACATAAATTTCAGTGGATTCAAAGGAAAATGATATATAAATGAATCAATTTCATAAAATCTTCTCTTCTTGAGAACGAATAGTTAACGCTGACTAATTTTGATAGTTTTGGAGTGAATGGAGGACGGTGACTCCTCGAAAATGTATACACATTTCTTTCATGATTATTAGTTCAGGGGGATTTATTTAAAGTCCTACGAAAAAGCATTACAGGAACATAGTGACTCTGGAGTTGAGGCCAAGTCTGTGAACACACCTGATTTTATTTAATAAAAACTAAGGCATTTGCACAAACTTTCGATTACTTACAAGCGTATAATACAATCCAAGCTATAACAGCGATGATCCTCGGTGCCATCAAAGCAGTTAGTAGCTTGAGGTTGAAGCCTCCTATTTATTTTCAGACTGATAACTTGCGTTTTCCTTTTTCCACTTTGTCTGTATAACGCTTGTTAGCAGTCTGAAATTTTCAAAAAGAACAAAGAGCAAATAATTTTTGATAGAGATTTTTTACACATTTTTCTATTTTTTTGCGATTTCTAAATTCCCATGCGACCAACAAAACTCTTCCAAATCGTTTGCAATAAATGAATGGGGGATTACACTTTTCACTTCTTTTAGCATTCTTTCAATGTCTTGTGGAAAAAAACGGGCACTTAAGTGATTTAACAATAAATTTTGGACACCTGCTTTAAGCGCAATATTTGCTGCATCCATATTCGTCGAATGACCATAATTGGAAGCCAATTCCCTAGTAGAATGATCAAAAGTCGCTTCATGGATAATGATATCTGCATCTTGACTAAGTTTAACCGCATTTTCACAGTAACGCGTATCACCTAAGATCGCGACTGTAAATCCTTTTTGAGGAGGATTTGTGACATCTTTGCTTCGAATCATCGTCCCATCTTCTAACCTAATATCATAGCCATTTTTGAGTTGTCCTAACAAAGGACCCTTGGGAACCCCTAGAGCTTGTGCCTTTTCAAATTGCAATGCACCTTGCAACGGCTTTTGCACGACTCGATAGCCAAAGCATGGTATAACGTGTTGTAATGGCATGGCAGTCACGATAAAATCTTCGTCTTCAAAAACTACCCCTTCTTCCACTTCTACAAACTCAATCGTATAATTTAAATGTGTTTGAGATGTTTGGAATGTCAGTTGAACCCACTCTTTTAATCCTTTAGGTCCATAAAGGGTTAATGGCTGATCTCCTCCTAAAAATGAACGTGATCCCAGCAAGCCAGGTAATCCATAAATGTGATCACCATGTAAATGAGTGATAAACACTTTTTCTATCTTACGGGGTTTGATCGTTGTATGTAATATTTGATGTTGAGTCGCTTCTCCACAATCAAATAACCAGATGGTCCCTCTTTCCTCTAATAATTTTAAAGCTAAAGAACTTACATTGCGTGATTTAGAAGGCATTCCTGCACCTGTACCTAAAAATTGAATATGCAATGATTTTCCTCCTACCGTTTATGATCATCTAAAAAGTCTTTGCTAAAACTTGTTTGAGAATCATAAGTTGTTTTTTTCACATTTTTAATGCCTTTGGTAATAATATCTTTTCCATATTTATGCTGTAATTCCTCCACAATTTTCAATATGGGTTCTTCCTTTACATATTTTTCAAACGTGAATATAGAAAGCTGTTCGACCGTTTCTTTTTTATCCATAACATTACTAACAGTTACACCTAGTAGCCGAACGGGTGAACCATTCCAATGTTTTTTCGTTAGCGCAATAGCAATAGATTCGATATCTGTTTGTTTATAAATAGCGTTGGATACTGTTTTGCTACGACTGCTATTCTGCCAATCTGTATCACGAATCATCACTGAAACCGTATATCCTACTAAATTTTTGGCATCCAATCGTTTTGCTACTTTTCCACACAATTTCTTTATAGCTACAATAAGCTCTGATAGTTCGACCAAGTCAGTTGGAAAGGTCATCGAATTACCAATTGATTTTGTATCATAAATAGAGTTTGGATCTACCTCTCGCTGATCAACCCCGTTGGCACGATTTTTCAGTCGGAGTCCGTTTTTTCCAAAGTTCGATTTCATCACATAATCCTCTATATTAGCAAGATCTCCTATTGTGAGAATTCCTAATCCCTTCAGCTTTTGAGCTGTACTTTCTCCTACTCCATGCATCTCAATAACAGGCAAATGCCATAACATTTTGGAAACATCACGTTTTCTTAGAACGGTAATACCCATTGGTTTTTTCATATCCGAAGCCGTTTTGGCTAAGAACTTGTTTGGTGCAATCCCAATTGAACACGGTAAATCAAGTTCATGTAAAATTCGCATTTGAATAGATTCAGCAAGCTCCATAGCATTTTGTCCATGCACGATATTCGTAACATCTATATAGCCTTCATCGATGGACACCGGTTCAACTAATGGTGTGTATGACTGAAGTATAGAAAACATTGCTTGTGATGCTTGTCGATATCGTTCAAAATTAGGAGCCATTAGGATAAGTTCTGGACATTTACGTTTTGCTTCCCAAACAGACATTGTTGTATAAACACCTTTTGCTCTTGCTTCATAAGAACAAGTCACTAAAATACCTCTTCGTTCTTTTGGATTGCCCGCAATAGCTAATGCTTTCCCTTTTAATTCAGAATTATGCGCTTGTTCAACGGAAGCATAAAAGCAGTTCATATCAATATGAAATAGTATTCTCCCTTGAGTAGCCATATATCTCCTCCATAATCGACCAAACGTTCTCCCTCTAGTATAACAAAAACAAAGATGATACAACATTATTTACAAATATAAGATGATGCTTCACACAGTGAGAGTCTTAATATGGTTAGATGTGGGATAAAGTGAAGCTTCCATCAGTGGGGGTTTTTTTCATTTCCCACTGAAGTAGAGGAACTCAGGTTAAAAGCGCCACATCTTGTGACAACATCTTGTTGACCCGAATCAATCGGATTTTAACGGGGAATTGATCCTCCATCTATCTTTCTTGTTTCTCTCTAAATCTTGAGATGGGGGTCTTACTGCCCGTTAAAGCGGGATAAAAATTCCAATTATGTATTGTCAAAAAATAGAATTTTGTATTACAATGATAGGAATACTTCAAAGGTGGGGATCAGATGATAAAAATTTCCGATGAACTTTTGTTACGACCTGTTACGATAGAAGACGCAAATATTCTATTTACTTTAACAGACAAAGACCGGCTATATTTAAGGGAATGGTTACCGTGGGTAGATACTACAAAAACAGTGGAAGATTCAAAAAACTATATTATATCTAGTCAAAAGGGTGAAAAGGCTGGTACACTGTTGAATTTTGTGATTATTTGGAAGGGCAAAATAGTTGGAATTTCTGGATTTAATGAAATTGACCGAAATAATCGAATCACTTATATTGGTTACTGGTTAAGTAGTGCCTATCAAGGAAATGGCATCATGACTCAGGCAGCTAAAGCATTGACTGATTACGCTTTCGTTGAATTACATATGAATAAAGTTGAAATTCGAGCTGCTGTAGGCAATCAAAAAAGTAGAAGTATCCCACAACGTTTAGGATACACAGAAGAAGGCATACTACGTAGTAATGAATGGCTTTATGATCATTTTGTAGATCATGTTGTTTATAGCATACTAGCTGATGAGTGGAGACGTGAATAGCTCAAACTCAACTTATAAATGAAGAACAACAAAAGTGAAGCCTGTCACAGTGGAATTTGCTTCATGGCTATTTAATAAGTAGGTCATATGAATTTTCTTCATACTGTGTGGCTTTGCCTGGGAGTCGTTCCCACGCTTATTTTCTTGCTTACTACTGGAAGCCTGATGTGAGAGCTTACTGCCTATTTATTTTTGCGAATAGAAATGAAAAACAGATAATTGAAATCCTATATAAACATTATATGAAAAGCCTCAGACCGTTCATCTTCTGAGGACCGATCCGAGGCTTTGTTTACTTTTTTATTGCAATTTACTATTTTGTACTAACTTAATAACACAATTTGCTAAGGATTCCTTTTCGCTTTCTGAAGCGACTCCCCACAAATCAGACAGTACACGTTGTTGTTCATTTTTTGGATCAACATTATTAGCTAAGTACTCTCCGATTTGTACCGCTGCTTGTTGGATTACATGATTAGGCATCCCAGATTCTTCAGCTTTATCTACATTTTGACCTAAAAATGATGTCCATTGTTGCCAGTTGTCTAATATTGGCATATAAATCCCTCCTTTACAATGTAAGTATAGGTAGTTTTCAAAATAATATGTACGAGTAACGCTATACAAATTATTTAAAAGTAATTTTTTGAACATTTTGTTCAAATATTCACTTTCAAACGTTTATCTCACCAAATGAGTACACTTCGCTTAATTGGTACAAATTAATTTTCTTCCAATATGTGATGCACATTTGAATCTCTGCATCTTATGATGATTTACCTTCCCATTTTCCAGTTTTCTATTGGGTCTATTTATAAGGAAGAGGCAGGCAAGGATAAAATTTAAATATTTTACTTTTTTTATTAAATATTCACTCCATTTTAAAAAGATATATGATAAAAAAACTACCCTAATCCCGAAAAAGATAGAGTAGTTTTCAAAGCTTTATTTAATTGAATAGATTATTTAGGAATCGTACCATTCACTCCTTTCACTAACCAATCCATTGCTAAAATGTCTTCAACTGACATTGTTTCTCCTTCAGCTACACGCAATTTACCCTTGTTGTCGTAAATAGGGCCTTTGAATACTTCAAATTTACCATCAGCCATTTCTTGCTTTTTCTCGTTAACTAGATCTTGAACCTTTTTCGGTACATTTTTACCGAATGGCGCAATATCAGCCATTCCTTCTTTAATGCCACCTAGGTAAGATTCAGATTTCCATGTACCATCAATCCAACTTTGAACTACTTCTACATAGTATGGTCCCCAATGAATGACCGGGTTGGTAATATACGTTTCAGGTGCATATTCACTCATATCCGCATCATTCCCCATGCCCCAAACGCCTCGTTTAGCAGCTGCTTGGATGCCAGCAGGAGAATCTTGATAGTTCGCTAATACATCAACACCCTTATCGAGTAAACTAATCGCAGCCTGCCGCTCAGCTGTTGGATCAAACCAAGTATTACTCCAAACAACATTTACTTTAGTATCAGGGTTCACACTTTGAGCGGCTAAAGTAAATGCATTAATCGTATAAATTACTTCAGGAATTGGGAATGCACCAACATAACCGATTTTCTTATTTTTTGTTATTGCCCCAGCAGCTAATCCAGATAAATAACCTGATTCATATCCTTTTGTTTGATATGTACCAACATTTTCTGCTGTCTTGTATCCTGTAGCATGCATGAATAAAACATCTGGATGTTTTTTAGCAACGCTAATAGTTGGATCCATATAACCAAAGCTTGTAGTAAAAATGATATCATGGTCCTGTGCAAGTTCTTCAATAACACGTTCAGCATCTGGACCTTCTGGAACACTTTCTACAGTTGTCGATTTAATACCGAATGTTTTATCAACTAATTCTCTACCTTCATCATGAGTCTTTGTCCAACCGCCATCAGTTGGCACTCCAATATAAACAAATGCAACTCTTGGTACTTTTTTTTCTGTTGTTTCGCTTCCTTTATTACCCTCTGATTTTGTCGTTTCTTTTTCTGTCGCCTGTGAACAAGCTCCTAGCACAAAAATAAGTGCCATGCATAACACTGTTATTAGTAATTTCTTCATTCCCTCTTCCTCCTCATTGAACTTTTAGATTTTTAAGTCATGACATAACTTGATCAGCTCATCACCCTCCTTTAATTTAAGAAAAAAGGATTCCACTATTTCATTGCTCAATAGACATTTTTAAAATCTTTGTTCACGGAAATATGGATTTCCTAATGATTTTGGTTCAATTGATGGTTTATGGCGATTCTTCCATCCGGAGAACATTAATACTAGAATTGTGGCTAAATACGGAATCATTTTTAGAAAGTAAGAAGGAATGTCAAAGTTATAGATTTGCATCCTGAAGCCAAGAGAATCTAATCCCCCGAAGAAATAGGCACCAAAAAGAGCATAAATTGGATTCCATCTTGCAAAAATGATTAAAGCTATCGCAATCCATCCTCTACCTGAAGTCATTCCTTCAATCCAGTTTGGCGAGTACACCATAATGAGATAAAAACCGGCAACTCCCATTAACATGGCGCCCACTACTACATGAAAATATCTAAAAGCTGTAACGGAAATTCCCATTGCATCTGATGTTGAAGGATTATCACCGACTGCTTTTAAGTGAAGTCCCCAGGAAGTTTTGTACATATACAGGTAAAGAATGATTGATAGTGCAATGCTCATCCAAATAAAAATATCTAATTCTGAAAAAATGCTTAAAAATGGTATTGAGTCTAGCAAACTAAGTTCAATCTTAGGAATAGATACAGGGATCGGTACACCTGCTACCGATTTTCCCAAATATGCACTTAAGCCTGTACCAAATAAAGTGACTGCTAAACCACTAACAATTTGGTTCGCACGGATTGTAATACAAAGAAAGGCATGTAATAACCCTAAAAGTCCAGAAGCGACTAGCATTACTAAAAATGTAACAAATAGATTCTCTGTTTGAAGGTAAAAAATTGCCGATATAACTGCTCCAATTAACATGATCCCTTCCGTTCCTAAATTGATCACACCCGCTTTTTCATTTAATATTCCACCCAAAACAGCAAAAAGCAGTGATGTGCCTCCGGAAATGGCAGCAGCTAGGATTAATTGAACCATATCCATGAGCTCTCATCCTTTCTTAAAATTCAAATAATTTAAAATTTAATTTATTTTCTTTAATCGATATCCACTAATCATCTCTCCACTGATCAGACAAAATAGAATTGCACCTTGCAACATACTTGAAAAGGATAGAGGTAAGCCCATTGATTGAACACTATATCCACCAACAATTAAGCCACCAATAAATAAGGAAGTCATGATCATTGCCCAAGGATTTAATTTTGCTAACCAAGCGACAATAATGGCTGTATAACCGTAACCAGGCGAGATACCATACATCAATCTTCCAGCTACACCGGAAACCTCAATAGCACCAGCAAAGCCCGCTAACCCTCCACTGATCATCATAACGATTAAAATATGTTTATTCATTTTTATCCCTGCATTTTTTGCAGCAATCGAATTAGCCCCTAGTAATTTTAATTCATAACCCCAACGAGTTTTCGTTAACATAAATGCAAGTACGGCAACTGCAAATAATGCAAAAACAAGTCCAATATGCAATCTTGTACCTCCAATATTTGCGAGCATTTGATAAGGTGTAAATTCTGGAGTACCAGGAAAGTTAAATCCTGCTGGATCTCTCCAGGCTTCATATACTAAATAATTTAGTAATAATAACGCTACGTAGTTCAGCATAAGTGATGTAATTAGCTCATTTACTTGAAAATAAGTTCTAGGAAGTGCCGTAAATAATCCCCAAATTGCTCCAGCTGCAATACCCATAATCAGCATTAAAGGAATATATAGTGCTCCTGGTAAATCGGGTAAAAAAATCGTAACTGCTGTTGCACCAATTGCTCCAAGTAAAAATTGTCCTTCTGCTCCAATATTCCAAATAGCGATTCGATATGCAATCGCTACACCGAGTCCACATAAAAGCAATGGAATAGCTTTAACAATTGTTTCACTTATACCAAAACTGGATCCAAAAGCACCTTGGAACATCTTAGTATATATAGTAATTGGATTCATACCATTCAATAAGATAAATACGGCACAAATGATCAGTGCAACGAAAATTGATAGTAAAGGCACCCACCATCCACCTTTTTTATGAGGGTTATATTCAAATTTATAAGGAACCATTCTTGGTTTCCGATTGTCTACCTTTAAATCGACAGATATATGTTCATATGACGACTTTTGACTCATCGAATGCTCCTTTCTGATTCGTTACTCCTGCCATTAATTGACCAATCATTTCTTTTTCTGCTTGTCCACGTTTCAAATTGCCATTAATTTTTCCATTATATAAAACAAGAATTCTATCTGATAAGTGCATGACTTCATCTAAGTCTTCTGAAATCAATAGTACGCCACTTCCCGTCTCTCTCAAATGTACTAGCATCTCATGTACTGACCTGGTTGCGCCTACGTCAAGTCCTTGAGTAGGGTGTACCGCAATCATTAGTTTAGGTTTTAGATCGATTTCTCTAGCAAAGAGTAACTTTTGTTGGTTTCCTCCAGATAGCTGCCCAACTGGACTAAGTAAATCTGGTGTTCGAACATCAAACTGTTGGATCAAATTCCTTGCCCATTCGGTGTTTGCTTTTTTATTAAGCAATCCAAATTTTGCACGATGTTCTTTGCGATATGATTTCATCAATAAGTTTTCTACTACTCCTAAGTTACCTGCAAGGCCACTTTTCATCCTGTTTTCTGGAATGTGTGCAATACCTTTATCAATTAGCTCACTTACTGAAGGATTTACTAACTTTTTATGATTAAAAATAATTTCCCCAGATTTCCAAGGGATTAGTCCCGTCAAAGCTTCTGCAAGTTCTTTTTGACCATTTCCAGCTACACCTGCAATACCAACAATTTCATGTTCGTGTATAGCAAAATCTATACCATTTATTGCATGAATCCCCTGATCTGTACGTACAACTAAGTTTTTAACTTCAATTATCGGAGCACCAATTTCAACTGGTTGAATCAAAATGCCTTCTGCCATCTCTTGTCCAACCATTAAATTTGCTAACTCTTGAATGGTCGTCTCCTCTTTTAACATTTGAGCAATCATTTTCCCTTTTCTCATAACGGAAATCCGATCTGCAATCTCCATTACTTCTTTTAATTTATGCGTTGTAATAATCATCGTTTTTCCATTTCTTCTTAGCTCTTGCATCGTCAAAAATAACTGTTCTACTTCTCCTGGAGTCAATACAGATGTCGGTTCATCGAAAATAATAATGTCTGCACCACGATATAATGTCTTCACAATCTCCACTCGTTGTTGTTCCCCAACAGATAATTGCCAAATAGGAACTGATAATGGAAAATTCAGACCATATTTTTCGGCTATTTCTTCAATTTCCTTTTGCTTTTTCTTTCTCCAAGAAGTTCCGCGCCATTTATCATTCGTTTCACCTAAAATTATATTTTCGATTGCTGTTAACGTGTCTACTAATCTAAAATTTTGGTGAACCATTCCTACACCAAGTGCCATAGATTCCTTTGGGGATCTAATCATTACATGACGTCCGTTGATTAATATACTTCCACTATCAGGTCGATAAATCCCAGACAACATACTCATAATGGTACTTTTACCAGCACCGTTTTCGCCTAGTAAAGCATGAATCTCTCCTTTTTCCACTTGAAAGTTGACGTGATCATTGGCTATCACATCACCAAATTTCTTTACAATATCTTTCATTTCAATCACAATTGATGGCTTATTCAAAGAACTAGCCTCCTCTCTCAATCGATATCTTTTGAATAATTATTTGCATTTGCCAATCGTTGTACTGCACGAATAATTCCGCCGTATCCGGTACATCTACATAAATTTCCTGAAAGTGCTTCTTTTATATCTGCTTCAGTAGGATTGGGGCACATAGATAATAAGTATTTAACAGCAACGATCATGCCAGAGGTGCAATATCCGCACTGAAAGCCACCCTCAAGTAAAAATGCTTCTTGGACTTCATCAATTGATACTCCGCCAATTCCTTCAATTGTCGTGATAGATTTTCCATTCACTTGATAAGCCATAACAAGACAGGCGTTGACTAGATCCCCATCTAGCAAAACGCTACATGCACCACAGCGTCCAATTCCACATGAAATTTTAGTTCCGACCAATTGCAATTGGTCTCTTAATATATTGACTAGTTTTTCGGTTGGAGATGTTTTTAATATATATTTTTCTCCATTGATCATCAGATTTAAATTGATCGTTTGTTTATCTTTTATTGTTAAACCATTATGTAAAACTGTATTGTTTATATCCATGTGAGCATCCCCTTCGATTCAATGTTTTCGAGGATTTCTTCTGAAGATATTGGGAGTTTTGACACCCAACAACCAATTGCATCATGAACCGCTTTTACAACAGCAGGTATGATGGCAATTGTTCCAATTTCTCCAACTCCTCTTGGACCATATGAATCACCTTCTACTAAATCTTCAATCGCAAAAACATTCGTATCAAAAGGAACATCTACAATATTAGGAATAAGATAGGAGTCAAAATTAGTTGTAGCATATTGACCATTGATCATTTTCATATCTTCTAGCAAGGTATAACCTAACGACATAACACCGCCACCTTCAATTTGACCAATATATCCTTTTGGACTTACAATAGGCCCGGCAGATATGACATGATCAATTGACAGGACCTTCACTTTTCCAGATAAAAGATCCACTTCTACATCTACTTTTACTCCTCCAAAAGTATATAAGAAGTGACCTCCGTTTACGGCATCAGGTGTCACTGGGAAATGAAAACTTGTTAAAACGGTTTGATCAACAATCCCTTCTGCACATTCCTTGTAAGTCATGAAAGGCCCATCTTCTTTTCCAACTTTCCAAATCCCATATGGACCAAGATATAATTCTTCTTTACAAATCGATGTTGCATCTGATACATATTTACATAATTTTTCCTTAAACGGTCCTTTCATCTTTTGTAGGGATTGCCAAACAATACTTGTTCCTCGAGATGCTGTGGAAGAGCCGGAAATTGGTACTACTGAAGTATCACCAATGACAATTTTTACATCTTGTTGACTACAACCAATTTCTTCGATGACCAGATTTTCAATAACGGATAGAAGTCCTTGACCACATTCTTCAAATCCAAAGGAAATTTCAATTTCACCTTGTTTGTTTAAAGAGATGCGACCACCAGCACTATCTAATCGACCGAATCCAAGACCCCCACCATGCATAGTGATTGCAATTCCTGTTCCATAACGTTTCCATAGTGAATCCTTATAGTCCTTTTTGAGTTGCTTTGATAGTTTTTGAACTTTTTCTAAAACTAGCGATGCACCATCTGTTGGCGCAATACGATGCCCTAAAGGACCTAAGTCAGTAGTAGTTCGCAAATTTTTTCTTCGAATTTCAATTGGATCTATTTTTAATACCTCTGCTAATCGGTCCATTTGTCCTTCTAAAGCGAAAGTAATTTGATTTCCGCCAAACCCTCTAAATTCACCTGATACACCATTATTCGTATAAACCGAAATACCTTCTGTTTCAATGTTTGGAATTATATAAGGTCCTGCTGCATGTTCCACTGAAAAGTCAAGAACTGCTGGCCCTAGCGTGGTATATGCACCTTTATCCGCAATGATCTTCACTTGATGAGCGAGTATTTTCCCAGTAGAATCTGTCCCTGTTTTTACTGTAATTTTCATAGGATGTCTTTTAATACTTGCTCGAATGGATTCTTGTCTGGTATTGTGAATTTTCACTGGCCTTTTTGTTGCTAAGGCTAAAAGTGAAGCATATGGTTGTATATTTTGTTCATCCTTTCCTCCAAAAGAACCACCAATTGGATTCGAAACAATTCGAATCATACTTTCAGGTATCCCTAAAATCCTTGATATTTGAAAACGGTCTTTAAAGCCATGTTGAGTTGCGGCATAAACTGTAATGCCCCCATTCTCTTCAGGAACAACTACTCCGCCCTCCGTCTCCATGTATGCATGTAATTGGCGAGGTAATTCATAAGTTTCTTCAACGATAGCCACACATTCTTCAAATGCTTGTTGAACATCCCCGTTTTGATAAGAAGAGCGGTGACAAATATTACCTGCCGGATGAAGTCTGATGGCATTTGGGCGGAGCGATTTATCAGGTGAATCTAGGATTTGCAGTTCTTCATAAACAACTTCTATATGTTTTAAAGCCTCTTCAGCTATCTCAAATGATTGTGCTGCAACAGCCGCGATAGCATCACCAATATAGCGAACTCGATCTTCACAAAAGACTGGCTGATCAGGAATAATGATACCGAATCGATTCATCCCTGGAACATCCTTATATGTGAGTACTGCTTCAACACCTGGTATCGCTTCGGCCTTTTCAGTATTAATAGAAAGAATTTTTGCATGGGGGTATTTGCTTCTTAATACTTTTCCATATAACATGTCGGGAAAGGTCAAGTCAGTTAAGTATTGCAAAGAACCGGTTACTTTTGATAAGCCGTCTGGACGTATTCGATCCTCCTTTTCTATTAGTTTAGACTTCATAAGAAGACTCCTCCTTTCCATTGCTAATAACAGTAAATTTGCTTTGTAAAGCGGCAATCATCAGGTTCGCAGCTACTTTTTTTCGATAGTCAACCGAAACAAAAGCATCATCGGCAGGTGCAATTTCGGATGTAATCGATTCGAAGACAGATTTCCAATCAATTTCTTCACCTTTTTTTCCAATCATCTTGTGTTCCGTATTTTCTAAAAGAAACGGTTTATTATCACCCCCACCTAAGGCGAGCTTGGCTTCCTCTATAACACCATGATCATCCCATCTTATACTTCCAGAAACGGTCAGGATAGCTGCTGTAAACGTTTCTCTTCTACCTATTTTTTTATAAAATGAATACGAGTTAGCACATTCCTTAATGATCGGTAGGTGAATGGTTGATAATAAAGTCTGGTTTTTCCTTTGTGAATGCTGTAGCCACTCCCAAAAATCCACTAGTTCCGATTCCTTTTCATCATGCACTAGAAGCTTTGCCTTTAGTGCTAGAAAAAGTGGGATCAAGTCACCTACCCCTCCCATGATATTTCCACCAATTGTTCCACGATTTCGTACAGCAGGTGCAGCAATCGATTTTAAAGCTTCACAAATTATTGGAAAATTTTTTAATAGTCGATCCGTTTTATAACTACTAAGTTGTGATGATGCTCCTATTGACAGAGTTTTTTTGTCTTCATCTATTTGAACTTCTTTTAATTTTGAAATCTGCTCGAGGCTAATTATATTTTCTGGAATTTTTCGTCCATTCATCCATTGCAATTGCAAAAGTGTCGATCCTGAAACAAACTCTGCTTTTGAACCAAACTTTCTCTTTAGTTCAATAGCTTCTTCAATAGTAGAAGGAACCCAAATTATTGGAGAACTAGTGATTGAAGGTTCAATCTGATTTACCATACAAAATCCCCCTTTAAGATGTAAGTATTTTGTCTTGGTGCGCTAATTTAGTAAAATCTCAAAATGTATGTGATAAGATTTGATTTTGATAAGAGGTTCATTGTTTGAAATTATTGAGGTATTATATTGATATGTAAAAAAACAAAATTTCATGTTATATTACATAACATCATATCAAGGTGTTTTTTTCTTGTCACTATTTATTTTATCTAATATTCAGAATATTTTTAGTGAAATTAACCAAATGTTAGATTTATTAATATAAGTTGTTAGAAAAAATAACATGAATATTTTAGATTCAATAAATAAAAAAATTGAAATACTCTTTTGAAAAATGGGGGATTCGTCATGACAAAGTTTACGCATTTTAATGAACAAGGGAGAGCCAAAATGGTTGATATTTCGCAGAAAGAGGAAACGATTAGAATTGCCATTGCTCATTCTTCTATCATTGTAAGCAAAGTGATCTATGAAGAAATTGCAAATGGTACTAATAAGAAAGGAGATGTCTTTGCAGTTGCACAAGTAGCTGGAATTATGACCGCGAAACAAACTTCTCAAATTATCCCAATGTGTCATCCTATTGCTCTAAAAAGTGTCAATATTACATTTGATTGGCTTATCGATGAAGAGAAGAATCATTATGAAATTAATATTGAAACAGAAGTAAAAACGAAGGGCTCTACCGGTGTTGAAATGGAGGCATTAACCGCAGCATCTGTCACTGCATTAACGATTTATGATATGTGCAAAGCAGCAGATAAAAACATGATTATCGGTCCAACCATGTTGTTGAAAAAATCAGGCGGAAAAAGTGGAGATTATATTCGATCCTCACAAAAAAGAAATGATTCAATTAAGGAATAAATTTAATATCAATAACCAAAACACGTTTTGCCAATGGCTAATTGTCACAACGTGTTTTGGTCTAAATCTAATTTAATCTTTCCTAATTTCTTTGATAATATGGCTTAGCTCTGGTAATATCAGTTTTTCCATCGCCAGTTTTACAGCACCTGTTGAACCTGGCGTTGAAAATATGACTGTTCCTTTTGCAATTCCTCCCATTGCCCTCGAAAGAATCGCAGCAGAACCAATTTCTTCATAACTGAGCATTCGAAATAGCTCACCAAATCCAGGAATAGGTCTTTCAATTACCTGTTCTATTACATCAAACGTAACATCTCGATTTGATAATCCCGTTCCTCCATTCGTTAAAATCACATCAATTTCTGTTCGCTTAATCCCATTCATTACTTCAGACAAGATTTTTTCACGCTCATCTTTGACCATTTTATACTCTTTAACATTGAAGCTGTGGGATTTTATCAACTTCATCATCAATTGCCCACTTTTATCCGTTTGTTCATCTCGAGTATCACTGATGGTGAGCACCATCATATTTATATTTTCTATCGAATTTTGTTTATGTTCCAATAAGCTCATAAATACAGTAGCCCCCCATTCATCCCCCACTCACTGGTGGAAGGAAAGCAATCACGTCTCCATCCTTCACAACATCTTCATCAAAGGAAAACTCTTCGTTTACTGCTGCCATTACTTGATCTAAATTTATAGTTGGATAATGTGTATGAATATAATTTTTAACTTGTTGAACCGAACAGCCATCAGTTTCCATCGACAAACTATCTTTTCCTATTTCTTCTTGTAAATACGCAAAAAGCAAAATTTTTATCATTATGAAGTCACCCTTTCTTACTTAGACTCAAATGATTGCTTTTCAAGCTGATCACCAATCCATTTTGTGCCATCTTCCCAATATTCTTTTTTCCAAATGGGAACAATTTGTTTGATACGCTCAATAGCAAATGCATTTGCTTCATATGCTGCTTCTCGATGTGGAGACGATACTGCAATAACAACAGCTACATCTGAAATATTTAATTTTCCCACTCGATGCGTAATGGCTACTTTTGTGTTTGGCCATTTCTCAATAATCTCCTCACCAATCTTAGCTAATTTTTTGACAGCCATTGATTCATAGGCCTGATATTCTAGGGACAATGTTTTTTTGCCATTTGTCAGCTCACGAACAGTTCCGATAAAAACTGTAATCGCGCCGACATTTACAGATTTCACCTTTTGAATGACATCATCCGTAATGATTGGAACATCAACAATTGAAAAAAGTTCAGTATTCACAAAACCTACCTCCTTCTTTAGATAACGAAAAAGATTTCTTGCCCCTCATCAGATAACAATAAAATGTCTACAATTTCACCTTTCTCATAGCCTGTTTCAGTTGGAGGTAAAACAACTAAAGCATCTGCCCCTACTAATGATGTAATGGAACTGGACATATTTAGTCCATTTGACGTTACATATATGTTCGAATCACGATTTTCTATTTTTGTTCTAATTAGCTGGGCGAATGCATTCGGTACAGGATAGCAATCTGCCAAGATAGCCTTTTGTGATGTTAGATATGGTTTTTTGTTTTCCAACATCGTTCGAATGACAGGACGTACAAATAATTCAAAACCTATAAAACTAGCAGATGGATTTCCGGATAAACCAAATAAAAATTGATTTTCCAACTTTGCCACTGTTGTCACACTTCCTGGTCGCATAGCAATTTTATTAAATAATACGGTTGCACCTAAACGTTCATATATTTCTGGTAAATAATCATAATCACCAACCGAAACACCACCTGTTGTAATGAGAATATCTACGTCTTGTAACTCATGTTGAATAACCTCAAAGCTTTTTTCCAGATTATCTTCAAGTTTTCCTAGATGTTTTGGCTGTGCCCCTACTCTTTCAATTTGAGACATTAGCATATATGAATTGCTGTTGCGAATTTTCCCAGGTACCAATGGTTCATCTATTTCTAGCAACTCACTTCCCGTAGCAAGTACCCCTACAACTGGTTTCTTCCCAACAAGTAATTCACTATACCCAAAAGTTGCAAGAAGCCCAATAATCCCAGGTGTTATACGTGTCCCGCTTTCAACCAAATAAGTACCTTCTGGAATCTCTTGCCCTTTTTTAAATACATGTTCATTTTCTCGGATATATCGATCAACGAAGATACAGTTTTTATCACTCTTAGTTAACTCTTGAACATATTCAAGCATTACGACTGCATTACAACCTTCAGGCATCTCTGCTCCAGTCATTATTCGAACTGCTTGAAATGGTTTTAACTCATTATGAAATACTGTGCCAGCACCAATATGACCAATCACTTCTAATTCAACAGGGGTTGCCGCGGTTGCATTTACAGTATCTTCAGATCGAATCGCATAGCCATCATAAAGCGAGCGATCAAATGCGGGAACATCCTGATTTGCAACAATATCCTCAGCCAAATACCGTCCACTTGCTTCAATTAAAGGTACCTTTTCTGAAATTCCTTTTTCAATATTACTCATCACTCTTTGAACGGCTTCTCCAATAGAAATGGCATTTCGTTGTGTCAGCATGCACATCACTCCATTATCCCATTAAATTGTAATATATTTTTTTGGCTTTCTGTTCATCACTCGTACCATGTATAAATACTCGACCATCTTGAAAAAAAACAAGTCGATAATTTTCATATTCAAAAGTAAGCAAATATGGATTTCTTTTAGTCATTCCAAGCTTGTTTAAATGATTTTCTAAAAGGTCAAAATTCATCTCTGTTTGTTGTGTAGGTCGAATTTGAACTGTATTACGCCCGCATAATACAGTTGTTTTCGTTTGTGCATCATACTGTAAATAGGGATAGATTGCTTCATCCCCACACGATAAACAATCATGGCGTTTTGCTTTATCGACTCGGATAGAATAATGCTGATTTTTCCACATATCAATCGATAATAATGTAGATCTAATAGATGTTATGTCTCCAACAAGTAGTTTCAAACAATCAGTCACTTGATAAGATGCAATCATTTGTACAATCGGATTAATGACTCCCACTGTATCACAAGTCGCACCACTAAGAGGGATTTTCTCTAGTAAACAGTGTAAACATGGAGTTTTTCCAGGAAGAAAAGTATAAGTGTTTCCATAGCTGCCTACACAGGAACCGAACACTAATGGAATATTATATTTTTGAGATAAGTCGTTTAAAATAAAACGAATACCAAAATTGTCTGTTGCATCCATTATGACGTCAACATTTTGTAGGATTGGCAGAAGATTAATGGGGTCCGCATCTATGACATAAGCATTAATCTGCACTTCACTATTAATCGCACTTAGTCTTCTTTTTGCAGCAACTACTTTTGGAATCGACTCACGACAATCTGCTTCACTATATAATTGTTGTCTATGTAAATTGCTCCTTTCAACGTAATCTCGGTCAACAATCGATAATGTTCCAACCCCTGCCCGGACAAGCATTTCCGCACTCGAACTTCCCAATGCACCCATGCCTACTATTAAAACATGTTTTTGCTGAATACTTTTTTGACCTTGAGTACCTATGAAGGAACATTTTTCTTGTTTTTCATATCTCTTGTCCATCAAACGCTCCTTTCAAACATCTTTTGAACGAACAAAAAACAGTAAAAGAAATGATAAAATCACAATGGTAATCACCCATGTCCAAGCAAGCATCATATTCCCCATGTCAATGGCCATATAAATTGCCGTTGGAACTGTCTGCGTGACTCCAGGGATATTTCCAGCGAACATTAATGTCGCCCCAAACTCGCCTAATGCTCTTGCTCCACTTAAGATACATCCTGCAATTATAGCTTTCTTGGCAAGTGGGATCGAAATACGAAAAAAAACTTGATTTGGTTTTGCTCCCAAATCAACAGCAGCTTCTTCCATTCTTCGATGCACATGAAGAAAGCCAGCTTTTGCCGATTGAAACATTAAAGGAAATGCAACAACTGCTGCCGAAATCACAGCAGCATACCAAGTAAAGATGATTGAGTGCCCAAATAAATTTTTGATAAAAATGCCTATAAAACTCTGATTACCAAAAATAATGATTAACAAAAAACCAATGACAGAAGGTGGCAATACTAATGGCAGCATAAAAACTGTTTCAAGAATAAGTTTCAGTTTAAATACTCTTCTAGCAAAAATATATCCTAAAAATGTGCCAGCTATAATAACAACAATACTAGCTGCAATCGTAACCGTGATGGATAATTGAATCGGTTCCCAATACTCTTTCCACATAATGTTCCTCTATTCTTTAGCAAAACCATACTTTATCCAAAGTTTTTTCGCTGCATCACTTTGTAAGTAATTAAAAAATAGTGCCGTTTCAGCTGGATAGTTTGTATTTTCTATAATTCCAACTGGGTAAATAATCTTATCATGACTTTGAGTATCAGCTGTTGCAACAATTTTCACTTTATCTGAAATAAGAGCGTCTGTTTTGTATACAATTCCCGCTTGAACATTTCCAGTTTCTACATATGTTAGTACTTGTCTAACATCCTTTGCATACACAATTTTCTTTTTAACATCATCCCATACTTGATCGTATTCAAGTGCCTGTGTTGCATAAGTTCCTGCTGGGACAACTGTAGGTGTACCAATTGAAATCTTCTCTATTTCCTGCTTCTTTAAATCGCTAAAATTCTTTATAGGAAGATCTGAATTACTTGAAGTAATTAAAACAAGTTTGTTGCTTACTAAATTTGCACCTTTGGAGATTAAGTTTTTGTCTTCTAACTCTTTATAATTTTCAACAGATGCAGATAAAAACATATCTACTGGAGCTCCTTGCGTAATTTGTTTTGCTAAAGAACCCGAAGCACCAAAGTTATATTTAATCTTAATTTGTGGATATTCCTCATTGAATTTATTTGTTAAATCTTCTAGTACATCTTGTAAGCTTGCCGCAGCTGAAATGGTCAATTCTATTGGTTCCTTTGTCTTAGCTGAATTTGTGCTCAAATTTGATTTTGTATTTGAATTTCCACATCCAACCATCATCAACAAAAAAATGATGCTTACAAAGAGTAGAAGCTTTTTCTTCATATAATACATCCTTTTCAGTTTGATTAGTTATTAGATTATTTAGAATTATCCGCCAATATAAGACATTTCAATTTTATTTCTTGTTGGTTGTTTTCTTAATTCTCTTCTTTGTTCCGAATAGCGATCACTTCGATTATTCCAAATATTATTCAGAAACGCTTTAATATCTTCGTCAGATTTTTTTTGATTTCTAAGCCTTTTTTTCAAATCAGTACCTTTTGTAGCAAATAAGCAAGTAAATAATTTCCCATCTGCAGAGAGCCTTGCACGATTACACGTAGAACAAAATGCTTCCGTTATAGAAGAAATAAAACCAATTTCTTTATCCGTACCTACATACCGATAGCGTTTGGCTACTTCCCCACTGTAATTTGGATTAACTGGTTCTAATGGCATGATATTGCGTAAAGTGTTTAAAATTTCTCGACTCGGCAACACTTGATCCATCTTCCATCCATTTGTATTTCCTACATCCATAAATTCAATAAATCTTAATATATAGTGCTTTTCAAAACAATATTTCGCTAGTGACGCGATATCTTCCTCATTCACTCCTTTCTGAACCACCATATTAATTTTTATTTGCAAACCAACCTGTGCGGCTTGTTCAATAGAATGTAGTACTCGCTTCACTGGAAAATTTTTCCCATTCATTTTTCCATAGTATGCTTGATTTAAACTGTCTAAACTGACATTAACTCGCTTTAAACCAGCATTCTTCAACTGTTCTGCATAATGTCCTAGTAAAATTCCATTCGTTGTAAGCGAAATATCACGAATTCCTTCTATCTTTGCAATCTTCTTTATTAAACTAGTTATATCCTTTCTTAATAAAGGCTCACCACCTGTTAAGCGAATCTTCTCAATACCTATAGATGCGAAAATTTTAACAAGCCTTTCGATTTCATTAAAGGTTAACAGTTTATCAGGTGGTAAAAAAGGAAAATTTGCACCAAAAACCTCTTTTGGCATGCAATATATACAACGTAAATTACATTGATCCATCACTGAAATTCTAAGATCTCGGAGTGGTCTATCGAAAGCATCTCTTATTTGCATTTCTATTCACACCCCTTTATTTAATATGTTGTTGATTAACTGATCATAGTCTTCTTTCGTATCAATATCTAAATTCCAATCTGATTGCTTAAAGTCCACATATCGTAAATGTTCTTCGTTTGTTTTAATAATACTTTTACCACCCTCATCACCTTTTATATGCTGAAACTGTTTTAACAAACTTTTATCAAATAATATCGGATGACCTGGACTTTGTTTGTAGCGAGGCCGAACAATGTACACACCATTTTTCTTATTCTTTTGATAGGTATTAATCAGATTTTTAATAACTTCATCTGCTACAAGAGGCTGATCTCCTAGAAATATGAGGACTGCATCTAGTTCACCATTCAATGAATTTACTCCTACGATTAAGGAGGTTGACATACCTATTTCATATCGTTCATTATAGATAATTGAAATCTTCTGATGATAAATTTCTAATTCTTTCTTGAGTTGATCATAATTCTTTCCACCCACAACCACGATAGGTGTGAGATGATTTTGTACGGCCATTTTAACAGGGTAATGGATTATTGGAATACCTTGATAAGGAAGGAATAGTTTTGGTTTTCCCATTCGCTTTGATTGCCCTGCCGCTAAAATAATTGCGCCAATTTTATACATGAATTTTTCCTTTTCCATGAAGATATTGTGGGGTACGACCAACTCTTAAACTCATTAACTCAGAAATAATACTAATTGCTACTTCTTCCATAGATTCTGCACCAATATCTAGTCCGACAGGCGAATGGATTGGAGCACTATCCAGATGATAACCAATGTGATTGAGCATTTCATTTGTTCGATAAATCGGCCCTAGAACACCAATATAAAGAGGATGACTTTCAATCGCATATTTTAAACTTGCCTCATCTTTTTCCATATGATGATTCATAATAAGCCACCAAGAATTATCTAATTGTGATGCTGTTAAACTTTCTATAGGCGTGGTAATATGTTTTGCATGTGGGAAATTTTGAACATTATTTAAATTGGAACGTGTATCTAAAACAGTGACGGAGAATCCAGCTTTATTTCCTAAATCTACTACAGGGATAGCATCTTTTCCCGCTCCAGCAACAATTAATCTCTCGCTTGTTTTTACAATATCAATATAATAACGTTTATTTTGAAGGTTGATGATTTCTGCTCGTGTTTGCTTAGTAAATACATTCTCTGCATATTCAATGATTTCTATTGGAATATTTGTATCTTTTAGTAACTTGTCGCACTTTTCTTCTAATATCTCAGTTTCACCACTGTCTATATTTATGATCAAAGCAAATGATTTTTCTAGAACAAGTAAATTATCGACTTTCTTCCAAATTTCATGAAAAGGAAGGATGGGGAGAAATAAAAGATCTAGATCTCCTTTGCAACCAATACCTAAACTCCAAACTTCAGTATCACTTAAATCATACTTTAAAGTTATTGGTTTATTATTTTCAAATACTTTTGTTGCCCGTTCATAGAGATCTGTTTCTAAACAGCCTCCACTAATTGTACCTACCATAGTACCACCCGATGTCATCAACATTTTTGTACCTGGTAAACGATAAGCCGATCCTTTTACATCAGTTAAGATTACTAAGACGGTTTGTTCATTTTTTTCCCAGGCGATTTGTATTTGGGAAAAAAGATCTTGAAATTCATGCAATCTAGACACTAACCAATCACTCCTCTCCTATCAATTAGAAGGCCACTGAAAAAAGCGATTTTATCTCCAAAGGCATGATAAACAGCAAGTTTTTCAGTAGCCTTATCAATTATGCTCCAGCGGAATTGTGTATGGATTTTTAGAATCTGTGCCATCCGGCTTTATTCTTGATTCAGCGAGTGTTTGTTTCCCGCTGAATCAAGATAAAGTAAGATTTAACATAGTGTGGGTTTCCTGCATGACTATGAAGAAAATGAAACTTACGTTAGATTTGTCATACCCCGTGGCAACATCAGATTGATCGACACACCCTATTGGTCAGAACCAATATTAGGCACGTGTAGCAGTTGTTCCACAACTTATCTTCTAGTGTTTTACTTTAGTCTAGAAGTGTTGGCTTACTGTCTGTTAATGGAAGATTAAGTTTTCCTTATATTAGCAAAATTCAAAATTATCTGTCAATATATAGTTAAACAAAAAATTATTACATGTGCTCCTTCATAGTATAATCATTGCACAACACCTGATTTCTTTGAATATCTGGGGGCCTCATAAAAATCAAGTGATGCTTCTACCGCTTGCCCACGATTTGGTTCGTATCCATGACGAATTAATGCTGCTTCAAGTGCCTGTAGTACTTTTATAACATTTTCTTTACGACAACTAAAACCCATCGTTCCTATTCTCCATATTTTTCCTTTAAGTGGTCCAAATGATGATGCAATTTCCACACCAAATTGTTCTAACATAAAATGACGAACCGACTCTCCATCTATCCCTTCAGGAATCGTTACACAAGTTACTGTAGGAAGTTTACATGTTAAATCCCCATAAAGTTCTAGACCCATACCTTTAATTCCTTCAATTAATGCTTTTTCATGATATTGATGTCGTCCGAATCGCTCATATATTCCTTCTTCTAAAACCAGCCGTAACCCTTCTCGTAATGCATAAATCATAGAGGTAGCTTCAGTATGATGATTTAATCGACGTGGACTCCAATAATCTTGAAGCATTGCCAAGTCTAAATAGTTACTCTGAATTGTCTTAGAATCATTTTGCTTACAATCTTCATCAGTCGCAATTCCATATTCCACCTTTTTTCTGTGTTGAATAATTTCTTCTATTCTTTCATTGTATGTGATCAATGACATACCTGGAGGAATAGATAAACACTTTTGTGTGCCAGCGATAATCCCATCAATGTTCCAGTCATCAACTGGAATGTTAACGCCCCCTAAAGAAGCCACTGCATCAACGATCAATAACCGGTTTTGTTGTCGACACATTTTACCAATTTCTATTAAAGGCTGCATACATCCAGTACTCGTTTCACCATGAACGATCGCCACAATTTTAGGTTGAATTTGGTTTATCTTTTCAATAATATCTTTTTCTTCAAATACTGTCCCCCAAGTCGTTTCCATCGTATAAACATCGGCGCCACATCGTTCACAGATTTCAACAAGCAAATGACCAAAGCGTCCAAAAATTGGTACAAGAACTCGATCTCCAGGTTCTATCACACTACATAACAATGCTTCTGTCCCAGCTCGTGAAGTGCCATCTATAGGAAATGCCCATTTATTATTAGTTTGGAATACCAGACGTAACATTTCCATTACTTCATTCATAATCTCTGTAAAGGCTGGATCAAATTGTCCTAGAATTGGTGCTGACATTGCTTGCAGAACTCTAGGATCTACTTCCACTGGACCAGGGGTCATAATTGTACGGTTAGGTGTTTGTAATTGATGGTAATTCATATCATTCCACTCCTTCATAGGCTAATTTATAAGACACGTCTTTTAACAGCTGATTTCTAAATCTCGAACTAATGAATAGCCATTTTTTTATGACTAAGTTTTCATAATGTCAAATTCAGATAAAAAATACGAACATTTTTTATCAATATAAAATTAACATTCAGATATATCTGTTTCGCTCCAAATTTTTCTACTGAATAACAAGCGTGTTGATTATCCAATTTTCCCCACAAAATATAGTGTATTCGCTGATTTCCGCTACGGCTTGCTCGCTTTCCTGCGGGCGAACGCTGGGGGCAACAGGATGTTGGTCACGGAGTCGTTGCCACAGGACGTGGCGCCCTTAGACTCCGTTCCTTAATCGCTTCGCTGCGGGGTCTCATCTATTCGCTTTTCCCGCGGGACATTGAATTGGCTTCCTGAATCCACACCGCACGAAGGAAATGCGCATGCATTTTCGAGGACTCGAGCAAGCCGCAGCGAAGATCTACATAGATGGAGATAAAATACATGTTTTTATAGAATTATGCTAAATTTGTCACCTATTTTTTCCTAATCAACACGCCTGACTGAATAAAGACTTATGCTCTTCTCCACCTTTTCCTGCTACAACTCTATTTTAAAAAAAGAAAGTACATAGTTCATTGGAGTAATTGTAGAAAGATATGTAAACTTTTAGATAAATTGACCAACAACGTTTGAATTATCTACATAATTATGTTAGTTTTTATAACATATCATATATTAGATTAAAAGGGGGAATTTGGTATGGATATACTACAATTATTAAATGTAAAAGAATTATCACCAATTACAATTATTGCCGGAGAAAATGGTACAAATCATCCTGTGAAATCTGTCACAATGATGGACGCACCCGATATTATGCACTACTTACTTCCCAACCAACTTATTATTACCACCGCTTATCACTTAAAAAACAATGAGGAGCATTTTCATAGCTTATTAGAAAGTATGCATCAAGCTGGATGCGCCGGCATCGCCATTAAAAAAAATCGCTTTCTTCATATCATTCCACAAGATATTCTAGAACTCGCAGACCAGTTGAACTTACCTTTCATTCAATTGCCTGAACATTTATCGCTTGGAGAAATCAACTTTCTAATAACAGAAAAAATTTTACAAAATGAAGCTTCCTTACTAAACAAAGCAATGACCATTCATCATCAGTTTACTGATTTAATTTTAAGCGGTCACGGAATTCAACAATTACTTCAAAAATTATCCACCATTATCGACCAAAAGGTAAGCTTAATCAATTATTTCTTTCATCCAATGCACATGTCACAGCGTAATTTACATATTCCTCCATCCTTACATGAAACAATTAAAAAAGGAGGGCATTACCCAACCTTACTGGAACAACCATGGAGTATATCATTACTAGAAGATCATTGTACCTATACCCTTTACCCAGTACATACGAATTTAACCAAAAACTGTTTTTTGATTATCGAAGGTTGTATTAAGGAAGAACAATTTCAGAAGCATTTATTTATTAAACAAGCTATCAACGTCCTATCATTTGCGATCATGCAAGAACAAACTTTGGAACAACAGACGCGTACGATTCGCAATCAAACATTTCAAGAATTTATAGGTAGCAACATCCAAACACCTTCATTTGCCAAGATTTGTTCTGAAGAATTATCTTTACGTAGTGATAAACCTTATTTCTGCATTGTCGGACTTTCAAAACACACAACTACTCCGTTTAATTCTTTGACCCTATCAAAACTAACGCAACAGTTTTGTGAAGAAAGTATAAAGAAAGTTCAATTACCTATATATCCATTTATGATTAATAATCATTTAGTGTTACTCTTTGAAATACAGGATCAATCCCATAATTCTACATTATTTTTAACTAAATTCTTAGAAGAATTAGCATTATATATTGCTTATTTTCTAGATTTCCATATGAATTTTGGTGTAAGTTATCCAGCAAGATCCTTTATGGATGTACAGCGAGCATACAAGGAAGCATTTAGTGCCGTTTCTTCAAATCATCAAAGCAAAACATGCGTTCACTTTTATAGAAAAAAAGGAATTAACGAGTTATTACAAAGTATTTCGCAAAATGATTTAATCGACTACTACCAGACACTACTTGAACCATTGCTCAATCTTGAATCCGATGAACAAAAACTCCTAATCGAAACACTTTATGAGTATTTAGAATGTCATTGCCAAATATCCGAAACGGCCAAAAAACTATTCGTTCATCGAAACACAGTCATTTATCGATTAGACAAATGCAGTCAATTACTACAAAAAGATTTAAAAGACCCTGAAGTAACTATTCAATTAAGGCTCGCTTTACGAATAAGAAGAGATTTAAAATTGCACATACTCAATTAGTATTTCAGGCGTGTTGATTATCCAATTTAATCCATAAAAATAGGGTAATTCGTTGATTTCCGCTCCGACTTGCTCGCTTTCCTGCGGGGCGAATGCTGAGCCTCCTCGCTACGCTGTGGGGTCTCATCTATTCGCTTTTCCCGCGGGAGTCGAGCAAGCCTCCGCTCCAATCTATATAAATGGTCCTAAAAATACAGGTTTTTTCAAAAATTACGCCAAACGGACACCCCTAATTTTTGTAAAATCAACACGCGTGTTAGTATTTTACATTCAGTCACTATAGCTAAATTAACCATAAAAATTTAGCTATTATATCCAATGACATTTAGTCCTTTTATTTTTATCATGTAAAGAAACATAACGCTACTAGTTAGCGAATATCACATATGAAATGGAGGGACCTTCATGAAAACACAAATCAGTAATCCAAAAGCTTTGTCACTAGGTTTGCAACATGTATTAGCTATGTACGCAGGTGCTATGCTTGTGCCTATTATTGTAGGAGGGGCACTTGGTTTATCTTCCACACAACTCGCTTATCTCATTGCAATTGACTTATCTACTTGCGGTTTGGCCACACTATTCCAAATGTGGCGAAATAAATATTTTGGAATAGGCCTACCTGTTGTTTTAGGTACTTCTTTTGTCGCAGTTACACCGATGATTACACTTGGTAAAGAATATGGCCTCACAGCTATTTACGGTGCTATTATTGTAACTGGTCTATTCATAATACTTTTCGCAAAATATTTCAGCCATATTTTAAAACTGTTTCCCCCAGTTGTCACTGGAACGGTTGTAATGATTATTGGGCTTTCACTAATTCCAACAGGTGTTAAAAATATGGCTGGTGGGACTAGTAACCCTCATTTTGGTTCAGCTCAAAATCTTTTTTTATCGTTAGCTACTTTGAGTATCATTTTAGTCATCCACTACTTCGGCAAAGGATTTATACGCTCAATAGCTGTGCTTATTGGAATTTTCGCCGGTACTGTTCTCTCTAGCTTTATGAATCCTTTAAATTTCACAACAGTAAAAGATGCTTCTTGGGTTCATCTTCCAATGCCTTTTTACTTTGGTGTTCCTCAATTTGAAATTGTTCCAATCTTAACAATGCTGATCGTTGGTATTGTCATTATGATCGAATCTACAGGTGCTTTTTTAGCTCTTGGTGACATCACAAAGCAAAGACTAACATCAAAAGATTTTGAAAGAGGTTATCGCGCAGAAGGTCTTGCTTTTTTACTTGGCGGAATTTTCAACGCTTTCCCTTATAGCACATTTGCTCAAAATGTCGGTCTTGTTCAAATGTCTGGTGTTAAGAATCGTAGAATAACGATTGCAGCAGGCTTTATATTGGTATTTCTCGGACTTGTGCCCAAAATTGCTGCGCTTGCTACATTAATCCCTACCGCTGTTTTAGGAGGAGCTACAGTTGTTATGTTCGGAATGATTGTATCTTCGGGTATTAAAATGTTAACAACAGTTGACTTTACAAACCAAAGCAATCTATTAATCATTGCTATTTCCATCTCATTAGGATTAGGAACAACAGTAGTTCCTGAATTATTCTCAAGCTTACCATCATTTATCAAAACTCTCTTCGGCGACGGAATTATTACCGGCAGCTTAGCAGCTATACTATTAAATCTCCTGATATCTCAGAAAGGAAAGCCGGTTGAAACAGCAAAAGATATATCACTGGCATCACAAGGGGGACATTAAATGAATTACCTCTTAGTGAAAATCAATCATTCAACAACAGATGCATTTATCGAATTTTTTCAAGATATTTTTGAATCTTCAACATGGATTCCTCAACAAGCAGTTGGAAGTAAACCTTTTAACCATATAAATGACATTTTCAAAACGATGCAACAAGTTTTAGAAGATGCACCAACTGAAAAAAAACTAGAATTGATTCGGGCACATCCAGAACTTGGGAAAAAAATAAGAATGAGCCTCACCTCCACTCTAGAACAACAAAAAGCAGGATTAAATATGCTTACTGAAGATGAGTATAATCAGTTTCTAACTTGTAATCGTATTTATAAAGAAAAATTTCATTTTCCATTTATCATTGCAGTTGCGGATTATACAAAATCAGAAATATTACAAATGATGCAATCACGATTAACAAACAGTTATGAAGAAGAATTTCAGATTGCTTTAAAAGAGATCAATCGGATCGCTGAGCTGCGATTTGCCCAATTAATTGAAAAAATGAAATCAATTGAAATTACTGAATAAGGAGAAACCAAATGACCTCACTTTCAACGCATGTCCTAGATTTGTATCATGGTACGCCAGCTAGAAATGTGCAAATAGATATTTATTTTAATCAACAATTTCTATTCACAATGGAAACAGACGAATCCGGGCGATGTACTCCTACTCAACCTAACAAACTATTTGAAAAGGGTACCTATGAATTGGTTTTTCATCTTGATGCCTATTTTCACTCTAAAGGAGTTCCGCTTTCAGCTTGTCCTTTTTTAACAACAATTCCTGTACGCTTTTCTATTCAAGATGACGGTCATTATCATATACCGTTACTTGTCACGCCATGGAGCTATCAAGTATATAGAGGAAGTTAAGCTATAAGGTGAACCTTCCATCAATGAGGTTTTCTTCATCCCCCACTGATCAGCTTGATGGTTAGTTGAGCAAATTCGGCTTTTACGGGCAGTTATCCCACACCCTATCTTTTTCACTTCTCTCTCAATCCTGAGGTAAGGGATCTCACTGTCCGTTAATACGAAATAATAATTCTTAATTAATATCGAAAGGATTGGTTTAGATGAGCCTAGAAGCTTTAAATGAACAAGTATTAGTAGATCTTTCTTACATTGGATATAATCAGCCATCTTGGGTAAAACCACGCTCTTATAGGGAGGAACATATATTTGATGTTGTCATAATTGGGGGCGGTCAAAGTGGATTGAGCACAGCTTTTGGTCTTTTGAAGGAACATATTACAAACATTGTTATTTTAGATGAAAATGAGATGGGGTACGAAGGTCCGTGGATTACTTATGCGCGAATGAAAACACTGCGTACAGCAAAAGAACTTCCCTCCATTGAACTTGGTATTCCTTCACTTTCCTTCCAATCATGGTGGATTGCCCAATATGGAGTAGAAGGTTTTGAAAAAATGGATAAAATACCACGTGCTGACTGGATGAATTACTTAAAATGGTATCGTGAAGTTCTTTCATTACCAGTTCAAAATGAAGTACGTGTCACTTTAATTGAACCAATAGATAAAGAACTTAAAAAAATTTCAGTTGAAAAATCTGGTACATATTCTTCTATTCTAGCTAGAAAAGTGGTACTTGCAACTGGAATCCAAGGAGGTGGCGAATGGCATATTCCCCCGTTTATCAAAGATAACTTGCCAAAAACACGTTATGCGCACACTTCTGAAGCTATTGATTTTCCATCTCTAAAAGGGAAGAAAATTGCTATCTTAGGCGGTGGTGCCTCTGCATTTGATAATGCAAATTTTGCCTTATCTTCTAGTGTAAGTGAGGCTCATGTCTTTGTTCGACGCCAAAAACTTCCTAGAATTAATCCTATGCGTAAACTAGAGAGCTCAGGAATCATTAGTCGTTTCCACACACTATCCGATCATGACAAATATGCCGTCATGTCCCATTTCTTTAAATTCAATCAACCACCTACAAATGATACATTTTCACGAGCATGTGCATGGGACGGTTTTCATTTACATTTAGACTCACCATGGCTTGAAGTAAAAGATTCAAAAGATGGAGTAATGGTAAAAACACCTCACCAAGTTTTTACGTTTGATTATTTGATTATTAGCACTGGGCTAGTAACAGACCCAGCATTACGCCCTGAACTTAAAAATGTTGAACCCTTTATCACTCGATGGGGTGATGTATATAACGCACATCCAGAAATCGCCAACCCACTCATTGATCTTCATCCGTACTTAACACCTGAATTTTCTTTTGTTGCGAATTGTCCGGAAGGAGAAGTTTCTTTATATGGCTTATTCGCATTTAATTATTCTGCACTGATCAGTAATGGAATATCAGCTGCCGCATTGTCCGGATTACGATTTGCTGTTCCTAAACTCGTAAAGGGGATTGCTGATGAGTTGTTTAAAGATGATCAGAAAACAATCCTAAAAGAATTTTTCGATTATGATCAAGTAGAGTTTGTTGCTGATTTAAAAGTTACAAAAGAGAGTGTCTAATTTCGATACTGTTCTTGTTTTCGTAAAACAATACCTTTTGTAGCAATCCGTGTAAAAGATAAAGCAATCAGAAGCAATTCAGTGTACATCCGTTTTCAGGCTGTAATTTCGATAATCAGCATTGGTGCTATTGATAATTTTCATTATTTGGTTTTTTTATGTTTAATCAATGAAACTACAGGTGAATTAATCTTGGATTAACTTCTTAGTATATCATTCGATTTCAGTCTAGCGTTGTTGGCAAATGCTCTGGGTTTGTGTTGTTAGTAGAACTGGCATTGTAATTGCTCTTTCTGTTCTACCTCTATTCACAACAATATTTATATGCCAAGGTGCTGTTATAGATCTCGGTATATTGTTTGCTCCGTTTATATGAGGCTAACACCTAAGTTAAATACTAAATGATCTTCGTATAAATCTTAAAAATAAAACCGTATGAAAACAAGTTTTATAAATTTGATTTCATACGGTTTATTCGTTTTAATGGAGTTTTGTCACAATCTCTTCTTTCCTTTACATTATCGATTGCTTTTCTTCTTCCGTAAGTGATTTCATATATTCTTTCAGTTCCTTAATACCATCCAATGTGTTGACTAATACATCTGGTGATACTAAAGTGATCATACGATCCGTTAGATTTGCAACAGCGCTGAAATATTGTGTTTTTGTATAATTGACAAGTCCAACTTGCTTCAATTGATCTTCTTCAATATCTAGAATTTCTTTGGCTTCCAACACTAAAAGTCCAAAGACAAATTCGTCCGCTTGAAGGACAATTATTTTAGCTTCTGATGAATTGGCTCTGTTCCCGTATAAGATTTGTTCAAAGTCTAAAACCGGCAGTAACTCATCACGAATTCTGGTAAGACCTAATACATAATCAGGTAAATGTGGGATTCGGTTAACCTTTTCAAACTTTTCAATGGATACTACTTTATCAACAGGAAGGGCATATTCCTCATGTCCACATTTAAATACAACGACTTTTATATTTGGCATAGCTTCACACTCTCTTCATAAAATTATTCTTTTACCTTTGCTGCACTTTTAACTATTTCTACTAATAGATCGGCTAATTTTTCTAATTCTTCAACTGGAATACGTTCTTTAGTTGTATGAATTTTTTCATATCCTACAGCCAAGTTGACAGTTGGAATCCCATACCCAGCGATTACATTTGCATCACTTCCGCCACCTGATTGCATTAGTTTTGGTTCACGACCAATATTTTTTACTGCTTGTTGTGCTACTTTTACAACTAAATCTTCTGGACCAAAGTGGAAGCCTGGATACATACGTTTTACTTCAACTTCAGCTTCACCGCCCATTTCTTTGGCTGCTGATTCGAAAGCTTCTTTCATATGTTTTTGTTGTTCTACAAGTTTCGCTTCATCCAATGAACGGCATTCAGCTAAAACGGAAGCTTCATCACAGACGATATTTGTTGCTTTACCACCCTCAAAACGACCAATATTTGCTGTTGTTTCTGAGTCGATACGACCTAATTTCATGCGTGCTACGGCTTTGGCAGCAATTGTAATAGCAGAAATTCCTTTTTCAGGCTCTACACCAGCATGAGCTGTTTTCCCTTTTAATGTTGCCAAAATTTTAGTTTGGAAAGGTGCAGCTGTTACGATTTCTCCCACTTTACCATCTGAATCAACAGCAAAACCATATTTCGCATATACTTTTTCATGTTCTAATTCTTTTGCGCCTTCAAGACCTGCTTCTTCACCAGCAGTAATCACGTATTGAATATCACCATGTTCGATATTTTCATCTTTTATACGCTTTGCTAACTCTAGTAAACCGGCAAGACCCGCTTTATCGTCTGATCCTAGAATTGTTGTACCATCTGAGTAAATATAACCATCTTCTTTAATAATTGGTTTAATCCCAACACCTGGCACAACAGTATCCATATGTGATGTAAAGTAAATTGGTTGCACATCAGTTAATGTACCTTTTAACGTTGCGATTAAGTTGCCTGATGCATGACCATTACGACTCGCAGCATCATCTTCATAAACATCGAAGCCTAATGCTTCTAACTTACTTTTCAATATAGGTGAAATTTTTTCTTCATGGAAAGTTTCTGAATCAATTTGAACTAATTCTAAAAACTCTTCTACAATTCGACTTGGCATATTATAAGACTCCTTTATCTATAGTAGTTCTATGCTACTTTATTCCTTCACAAGTTTATCACAAATTGAATGAATTGACCTTTCCATTGGCTTCTTCACTGTTCATCGAAATATAAGGAAAAACAGGTATTGAACAACTATAAATGAACACTGAAATACTTTAATATCAAAAAGACTATTTCTAGCTGAATCACAGTAGAAATAGTCTTTATCAATTTTCAATATTTTTGAAATAAATGGAGATTCTCCATCAATTACAATGGAATGTTACCATGTTTTTTGAATGGTCTTGTTTCTTTTTTCGTACGAAGCATTTCAAGCGCTTGCATTAGTTTGATCCGTGTTTCACGTGGGTCAATAACATCATCAACTAAGCCATGAGCTGCAGCAATATACGGATTTGCGAATTTTTCTTTATATTCTTCGATCTTTTGTGCACGAGTTGCCTCTGGATCTGCTGATTTTGCGATTTCACCGGCGTGGATGATGTTTGCAGCACCAGAAGCACCCATAACAGCGATTTCAGCATTTGGCCAAGCATAGACCATATCTGCACCGATTGATTTGGAGTTTAATGCAACATATGCACCACCATAAGCCTTACGAAGGATTACTGTGATTTTTGGAACAGTTGCTTCCGAATAGGCAAAAAGAATTTTCGCACCGTGGCGGATAATTCCACCATGTTCTTGTTTTACACCTGGGAAGAAACCAGAAACGTCTTCGAATGTAATGATTGGAATATTAAATGAGTCACAAGTACGTACAAAACGAGCTAGTTTATCGGAAGAATTGATATCTAAGCCGCCCGCAAGAACTTTTGGTTGGTTACAAACAAGACCCACTGATTCACCATTGATACGAGCAAAACCAACTACAATATTTTTGGCAAAGTCTTTTTGAACTTCCATGAAAGAATCCGCATCAACGACATGTTCGATTACTTTGCGCACATCATATGCTTTTGTTTGATCAACTGGAACAAGATCAAGTAGTTCAGAACGATAATCATCATCTTCTTCTGAATCATTTTCTATTTCAATAATTGGTGCTTTTTCTGTATTATTTTGTGGTAAGTAGCTAAGTAATTGTTTAATTTGTTCAATGGCTGTTTCTTCATCTGCTGCACGGAAATGAGCATTACCACTTACAGAGTTATGGACTTTTGCTCCGCCTAGTCCTTCAGCAGTGATTTTTTCACCTGTTACGGTTTCAATAACTTTTGGTCCTGTGATGAACATTTGAGATGTTTTATCAACCATTAAGATGAAATCAGTGATTGCAGGAGAATACACAGCTCCTCCAGCACAAGGTCCCATAATAACAGAAATTTGCGGAATAACTCCGGAATAAATGGAATTTCTATAGAATATGTGGCCATAACCATCCAGTGAAAGCACACCTTCTTGAATACGCGCACCACCTGAATCGTTGATACCAATAAATGGAGCACCATTTTTAGCAGCTAAATCCATTACATTCGCGATTTTCATCGCATGCATTTCCCCTAAAGCTCCACCAAATACTGTGAAGTCTTGAGAAAATAAATAAACTGGTCGTCCGTTTACTTTTCCGTAACCAGTTACAACACCATCTCCAGGGCCTTCTTTTTTATCCATACCAAAATCTACTGTACGGTGTTTTACGAAAGGATTAATTTCTACAAACGTTCCTTCATCCAATAATAAATCGATCCGTTCACGAGCGGTCAATTTACCTTTTTGATGTTGTTTTTCAATTCGAGCGTCTCCCCCACCAAGCTCGATTTCATATTTTCTGTCATATAATTCATTGATTTTATCGTACATATCCATATTCCCTAATTACTCCTTTGTTTGACTTCTGTCTACTAATTCGTAAAGTACACCGTATGATGACTTCGGATGTATGAAAACTACTTTTGCTCCACCTGCGCCAATTTTGGGTTTGTCAGATAAAAGGCGAGCACCTTCTGCACGCATTCTCTCCATTTCTTGTTCTATATCAGTAACAGCTAGCGCGATGTGATGAATGCCTTCACCACGTTTTTCCAAGAATTTATAGATAGCGCTTTCTTTTGTAAGCGGTTCTAACAATTCAATATGTGTGTTTCCTGCATCGATAAATGCCACTTTTACCTCTTCAGATGCTACTTCTTCTACATTGATCACTTTCATACCCAACACATTTGAATAATAGATAACGCGTTCATCTAAATCTTTGACTGCTATACCAATATGATCGATATTCTCCATTAGTCCCCCAACTCCTTCTATGTTGTATAACACAATTGTACATAAATTTTTCAGAAAACTCTAGTACTTGTTAAATAAATTATATTTGATAAAATTATTTTAATGAAAAAAAGGAGAGAACGAGATGAGCAATAAAAAAATACAGAAATTTGTTGTTATATTAATGGCCGTCATTATGGTTCTATCAATACTCACTTTTGGTCTAGCAATGATTAATTAATAATAGCAGTATAACCCTACTATGCTACCGGATCGTCATATCGACTATTTTGCTATTTTTCTTTTATAATACAGAAGATCGCTTTGATGATTGGTTCTTCACCAAAAACCGTGGTGATATTTGATCATGTAGTGTAAATGGGCTGGAGCGAAGCCAGTGTGACTCCTAGGAAATAACGTCCAGATGAGACCCTAGAGGGAGAAGTTTAAGGAACGGAGGGTTTAGACCACGTCCTGTGGCATCGACTACATAACCAACATCCTGTTTCCCAGAATCGGCTCATCGGACGCACACTGACAGAGTTTAAGTCCCCCCAAGTAAGTGATAGAGATGAATCTGAGTTTTTCTCGACTACTAAAATTTATGTCATATCATAATAGTTACGAATTTTGAAAATATGATCCATTCAAATTTTGCAATTATAGTTATAATGATCCTTTTCAAAAATAGGTTGCTTCAAAAGTAAACGTCCAATGACAAAATCATCATTGGACTTTTTAATGGTTGATTCCGTTTTAAGCACACTTTTCATAGACGTGTTTTGAACCTTGTCTCACAGTAAGGAGCTCTTTATCTCCTACTCTGTATTCGCTGAGCCATTAGTTTTCCCCTATTTATCCTCCCGAAGTTTACCTGTCCCTTGCTGTAGAGTTACCGCCCGTTTCATGCTTATTGGAGTATTTTTAATTCTTCTATCGCTTCTTTCACTACCTTTAAAATCCCTGTATAGTACTCCCTGTATTGATTACAATAACGTGCAAGTTCATCAAAGTGAGCAAGTTCCTGATCGATATCTGTAATCAAATCTTTTATAATCAGTTGAGTCATGCCGCCACTAGTTTTTCCAAAAGCACTAACTAATAATTGCTTTTTTTGTGCTAAATATCTTTGTTTATCTAGTGATCGAATAGATTCCTCAGTATAGTTCTGAATGGTTGTTTCAATCTCTTCGACTAACAAATTTGCTGAGTCCTTTGTTACCTTGTTTACATCTACCATTTACTCGCCTCCTACTATAAAGTGAAATTTCACACAATGGGTTTTCTTGATTTTCCACTGCTTGTTACTCATTGTGTTAAAGTCGTGTCTGATTACTTGTTATTATGGGCGATGCACATAGGGGGGTTCTACCATCATTGTGTGTTAGCTGAATCAACCGTTTTTTTGCGAGCAAGTTTGGTCCCACACTTTATCTTTATCCTTTGCCCATTCCTTGTGTTTTAAAGTAGGACCTTACTGCTTATATGGGATAAATTTATATCTACTACTAGATTATTTAATGACTAGACAATTTATGCGCTAAACTTATGAAAATATTGCACAGCTACTATTATTTTTTCTACCCTAATAAGTCCCATAATGTGGATTTTAATTAAAAAAATTGATAAAATCGATTCAACTCTATAAATATATTAGAATGAGCAATTTACTTGGAATTAAAAATATTTTATCGTATAGTAGAATCTCAGTACTATAAATAAGGAGAGTTCACTATGACATTAGCACAAAGTTCTTTAAGTAAAATTATGCATGAACGAAAATCTGTTCGAAAATATGATCCTCAATATAAAATCCCTCAATCGCAATTAGAAGAATTGATAGCAGAGGCTACTTCAGCACCATCATCTAGTAATCTGCAACCTTGGCGCTTTCTAGTCATTCAAGACGATCAAATAAAAAAAGAATTACGCAAAATCTCCAATAACCAAGAACAAGTAGAAACTTCTTCAGCCATTATTGCTGTATTAGGCGATATCGAAATGTACAAAAATGTAGATGAAATTTATAATAAGAATTTTGAATTAGGTTATATGAATGAAGCAACTAAAAATATGATGATTGAAAACTCATTAAAACTATACGGAAACCTTCCAAAAGAAGTGTTGACAAATATTGCGACATTTGATGCAGGTTTAATCTCTATGCAAATTATGCTTCTAGCAAAAGAAATGGGTTACGATACAGTACCAATGGGTGGATTTGATAAAAAAGCATTTGCTCAACGATTCGAATTGCCTGCTCATTTAACACCGATCTTACTTATTGCGATTGGGAAAGCAGCAGTTCCTGCCTATGGTTCATCCCGTTTATCATTAGATAAAATCGCTAAGTTCATCTAATTTCTTGTTGATTCACTTATAAATTATAAAGAAGGAGCCTTCCATGCAATGGATTGCTCCTTTCTTTTTGTTTCAACTATGTTTTAATTGATGGAGGACTTTACTCAATGGCTGTTCATTATCGATTGCTACATCTCGAAATGTAAGAAATGGATTCCCTTGCTCTTTAATGCGTGCTTCAACATTTCGGATCGTAAACAATTGAGGTTTTAGCGAATGATGAACCTCATCCCAATGTAAAGGTGTTGCGATCAATCCTTCATCATTTGCCCTCGGTGAATAGGGAGCTACAATTGTTTTCCCTTCATGGTGTTGAACATAATCTAAATAGAGTTTGTTATGACGATTCTTCTTTAAACGCTCCATTGTAAACCATTTTGGATTTTGTTCGACTAAAAAGTTACATATAAATTTGGTAAATAATCCTGTTTGTTTATATGAAAATGCATCTATCGGTAATGGAATATATATTTGCATGCCCTTTCCACCTGATGTTTTGATGAATGCAGTCAACTCAAACTGATCAAAGATAGCCTTCATTTGAAGAGCGGCTTCAATCGCTAAAGGAAATTCGTTGACTGAAGGCGGATCTAGATCAAACACAATTTCAGTAGGATGGACTGTCTGAATCGGTTGAAACGGGATATGAAACTCGATCGCTAATTGATTTCCTAACCATAAAAGTGTTTCAACGTTATTGCAAAGTATAAAATGTATATCATCAACCCATGTGGTTGAAACAAAATCTGGTACTATTTCTGGGCTACTCTTTTGGTAAAAGCTCTCACCTGGTACACCATGTGGATAACGAATAAGCGTTAATGGTCTGCTGCGAAGAAAAGGTAATATGAATGGAGCTACATTTTGCAAATAATAGATATAATCTTGTTTGCTTATGCCAATTGAGTGGAATACGGGTTTATTAGGATGAGTAATTTGAACGGACTCTGGTATCGGTATAAGTTGGTGAAGCATTTCTTCCCAATCGCACTCTTCCGGTTCCACGCTAAACTTAAATGAATGGAATCTAGGTTCCCTCAGCATACCGCCAAACAAACCAATGCAAGCGATTTCCACACAAATAGATGGCTGCAGCTCCCAGACATCATTTTTTAATTTTGCTCCATTTTCTTCAAATAATTTCATCAACGTTTTGAACTCTGCTTCTTTTAAACCATGATGAAATACAACAACATCAACTAATGTATCATCTCGATACACTGCCCCATTAAAATAACTATTCTTCTTATCAAATTTGGTTAAAATAACTGTCACATAGAGCCAATTTTTTATTTTTAACCAATTGGTAGTTCGAATGCCGCTCACCCAATTACTTTTCTTCTTTTTGGATATAAGCCCCTCTCCATTGTGAATCTTTATTTTTTCCCACAGTTCACCGGCGTTCAGAAACACATCAATGATTTGTAATCGAACTTGATTTTCATAATGGATAGAAGTTGGAAGTTCAGCTTTTTTACCAAATTTCTGTAATAACTCCTTTCTTTTGATTAGTTCTAAATTCGCCAAATTCTCCCCTTTTAGTTGTAAAACATCAAAAGCGACAAAATGACATGGAAATTCAACCGCATGTTTTTTTATGGAGCTTTGACTGCGCATCCTTCCACGAAGTTGAATGACTGAAAATTCACTTTTGAAATTATTAGTCAAAAAAACTAATTCGCCATCTAATTGCAATGGCAAATAAGCCCTTATTTTATCTTTTATTCCTTGCAAAAAGTCTATAATTTCCGGAAATTGTTGATTGAGATTTTTTCCATCTCGACTGATCAATGCGGGTTCATCCACCCATTCTAATAGGCAACGAAATCCATCATATTTTGTTTCGTATATCCAGTCATTTCCTTTTGGTATTTCTTCTGCTTGTGTTAGTAACATTGGTTTCAATATTTATCCAACCCTTGTGCTTTTTCAATAGTTTTTGATCAATTCAAATATCTCATACATAAAAACGATCAATGTCTTCGATAATAAGGAAAAAAGAAAGTGAGTGGAAAATATGCACACTGTTTGGAAAGGAAGTATCAGCTTTGGTTTAGTCAACATTCCGATCAAATTACATGCTGCTACTGAGAACAAAGATGTAAAGCTACGTCAACTGCATAAAGAATGCAATACACCCATTAGTTATAAAAAGTTCTGTGAAAATTGCAACAAAGAAGTAGAAGATACGGATATTGTAAAAGCATATGAATATACAAAAAACAAATTCGTTGTATTGGATGCAGAGGATCTAGAAAATTTAAAGAAAGAAAATGAAGATAAAGCTGTCGAAATTATCGATTTTGTAAAACTAGATGAAATCGACCCCATCTATTTTGAAAAAAGCTACTATATCTCTCCAGATACGACAGGTTCGAAAGCCTATATACTTCTTCGTAAGACACTAGAAGATTCAGGAAAAATCGGAGTAGCCAAGATCATTATTCGATCTAAAGAACAATTAGCCGTCGTACGTGTTTATAAAGACACATTGGTGATGGAAACGATCCATTATCCAGATGAAGTGCGAAGTATTAGCGATGTCCCCAATATTCCTTCCGAACAAACAGTTATCGAAAAAGAGCTTGAAACTGCATTAATGTTAGTAGATCAATTAACAACAACATTTGATCCAGATAAATATACAGATGATTACAGAACAGCGCTTTTGGATTTGATTGAAGAGAAAAAAGCCGAGAATACGGTTACCGCCAATAATGTGGAAAAAGAGCTTCCAGATAATGTGACAGATCTAATGAGCGCACTCCAAGCATCCTTAAATAAGACAAAGAAAAAAACAACAAGAAAACGAACAAAACCTTTAAAAGAGAAAACTTCTTAGGCATGAATAGAAAAAAGCTTGGACAAAACTAGTGACTTATCCTAGTTTTGTCTCTTTTTGTTTTTCTATTATAAATCCCTTTATTTTTAAGTTCGATTTTGGATTTAATTTGGGGGACTTTCTGGGGGACTAGCCTGTTTTTCTTGTTTAGATTTTTTTACCAAACGCCTATTTGACGGGCCTATTCCCTTAAAATCCTGTTTAATCACAAGGTATCTGTCCATTTCTTCGATGAACAAATATAACGAAGCCATCGCTAAAAATTTTTCATGTGTTGTTGGCAAAGGCAATTTTGCAAATTCTACTTTTACATCTTCTAATTTGCTACGATATTTATGGGTTGTATTTCCAGAATGCACGTTTTCGGAAAGTTCTTCCATAAAATCCGCTATAAGTTCAGCTTGTTCAACAATTACAGGCAGATTTGTGATTTTAGGTAATACTCTTTCAATGATTTCTAATTGTCGTTCTCGAATATCAAAATATTGATAGTACAAATTTTCATGACGAGTAAGATGGTTTTCTACATCTTGATAGGCAAGAGCCTTTGCTTTGTTGATCACTATGTTTGCCTCAACCAGTTCTTTACCATCCCAACTTGTATCCCCATTACGCAGATATTTTGTAATTTCCTTAAAAATGGAACTGTAAAGTGCTTCAATTTTCGAGCGATACTCATCTAATTTTTTTTGAATATCCGGCATATAGATATTTACTACTAAAGCTGTACCAAAACCAATAAGCATCAGCAATAATTCATTGATCAATAAACCCCAAGTAAAATGAGCCGTAGAAAAAATATGTAAAATGATAACGACAGAAGATACAAAACCAGGTGTCACTTTAATCATTACAAGTATTGGTAAAAAGAATAAAACCATTATTCCTAAAATCCATGGATGATAGCCCAGTAATTCAAAAAAAGTCACGGACATGACAATACCTATTAATGTTGCCATTACCCTTGTATATACTGCATGAATAGATTTTCGCTTTGTAGGCTGGATACAAAGTATGGTTAGAATACCTGCCGATGAGAAAAAATCTAAATGAAAATATTGTGCAATACCGATTGATAAACCAGCACCAAGAGCTGTCTTTAAAATTCGATAGCCAATGTGAAACTTTTTCAAATATATCCTCCTAAAAAAGAGCACTATAATTTTATATAGTACTCTTCTAATTCACCAATTATACTTCTTCACAAAATTCTTCAAAGTAACCTTGAATATTCGTAATAACAGACATTGGATCATGTCCTTCGATTTCATGACGACCGATTTCTGCAATAGGTTGACCATCTTTTAATAATACAAATGATGGAGATGAAGGAATATGATCTTCACCAAAGTGCATACGTGCTTGAGCAGTAGCCTCTTTATCTTGACCTGCAAATACAGTTACTAAATGATCTGGACGCTTATCATAACTTAACGCATGAACGGCGGCTGGACGAGCAATGCCACCTGCACACCCACATACAGAGTTAACCATTACGAAAGTAGTTCCTTCACGTTTGAACGCTTCCTCTACTTCTTCTGCTGTCTTAAGTTCTTCATAACCATTTTCAGTCATTTCGCTTCGTGCTTGACGCAGCATATCTTGCATAAATAAATCATAATCCATATTCATAGTAAATCGCTCCTTTCAATTTCAATTATTACTATAACAGGTGTAACGAATGTTTTCAAAGTTGCTGTTTAAAAACACATCTACTTAATCGGATTATAAGCCTACTCGCATAGCAATTATTGATTCTTATTCACGAATTTTCACTACCAAGAAAGCTTATTGATGAAGAAACCATCCGTTCAAGTGAAACTTTACACAGTGGAGATTTTTCATCCTCACTGTGTATGAGTTGAACGGATTGTTTTTTTCTGTGTCAAAAACTTTTTCATGAATAGTTTGTAGGCAATCGCTTATGAAAGTTACTTATTGGACAGTCTAATAATTTCTTCCACGATCAAATATTATAATTTTTCTACCATCACTTCTACTATTTCATCAATAGTTGGAATGGTATTTTTTTGATTTTGAACTAGAACGCTGAAGATATACATTTTTCCACTATTCCCTATTAGATAGCCGCTTAATGTATTGACACCGTCTATCGCCCCTGTTTTGGCGAAAACTTTTCCCTTTGTAATAGATGTTTTTAAACGGTTTTTAAGTGAACCGCCAATCATTCGATCTGAATATCCAGCAACTGGCAAACTATTAAAAAAGGTACCATACCATTGCTCTTCAGCCTGAATGCTATATAAAAGTTGTGTCAAAAGAACACTAGAAACACGATTATGATGAGACATACCTGAACCATCTTCAAACAACCAATGATCTATATCCAACTGCCTAGAAAAAGCATATTGCTTTAACACACTCAATCCTGCCTTTGTACTCCCCTGTCCCATTCTTAATTTGCCCATTGTTTTGACCAAAATATTTGCAATACTATTATTACTTAATTTCATATATGGAATCATTAGTTCAGCAAGTGGGATCGATTGTTTCTGTATCATTAGCCTCGCATCTTTTGGTGTTTTTTCACGATAAAATTGATCTTTCACATATTGAATATTGTTTTTCTTTAGTGAATACTTCCATAAAGCCATCGTATGTTTAGTTGGATTTTGAACCGTAATCCATTCTCTCCAATTTTGCCCAAGCGGCAAATTTCCACTAACCACTATTTTATTTGTACGATATTCTCTTTCGATTTTTATCGTACGATATTCATCTGAGCCAACTGTTTTTGCCTTATTTTCAATAATCAATTCGCCCAATTCAGGCGTTATTTTCATATATGGTTTTTCCCCCACTTTTTTGCCTATTGCCTCTACAATAATTGAACCCGCATCATAATCATTGTCCGGAGACATAGTTAAGGCAGTAACAGGTGCGGCATAATAATAGGATTCATCATCTTTTTGAATATCAGGCGTCAACAAATCTTGATCAAACCAATAATCATCTGCCACAATGCGACCCTTTATTTTTTTCAATCCTGACTGTGCCAAAAAATGAGCAAACTGATCAAAATCTTTTATGGTTAACGTAGGATCACCTGTGCCTTGTAGATAAAGATCCCCGTATAAAATGCCTTTTTTCACGTTTCCCGTCGTATAGATATTCGTTTGAAAGCGATAATCCTCTCCTAGTTCCTCTAAAGCTGCGGCACTGGTTAATAATTTCATATTAGAAGCTGGCTTTTGCTTTCTATTTCCATTTAAATCATAAATGATTCGACCTTCTTCATCGCGGATCGCAATACTCACATCAGCATTTTCGATCTCATCTTTGACAATTCTCTGAATGGATTGATCTAATTTTTCAATTTGTGGTGAAGCCGTTGCTTCAACAGGCATTTGTACGCCTGACAAGCTGAAAATAATCATACAAGTAGCGAGCAGTGAAGTGAACTTTTTTAACATTCTTCGGCTCCTTGTTCAAGTGATAGTCTAAAAATAGTATTTTTATTTTCCTCATAACATTCAGTCCGTTACTTCGTGGACATTTGAAACACTAAATTTCCTTATGCAGTCTTTTGCATTGGTAAAACGATTAAAACTTTTACATATTTAGTTTTATCGGTATTGCATTACTATATTCACCTTGAAACCAATTTAGTAATTTGAATCTATATCAATGTTTAAACGGTAAAATAGATATCCAATTTAAAAAGAGTTCAATTCAACATCCATTTGAATTGAACTCCCTTGTTTTAAAAATAATCGATTTTAACACACCTGATTAAAAAGCTTTTGGAAATTCCTATTGTGCTTTCCAAGTATTAATTAGATTTGTATGATAGCTTGTAAATCTAGGTGCCCATGAGCTTGTACTATTCACCGAAATAACGGATGATCCTTTTCTAATCGGACCACCACTCATTCCACTCGTCACGTAGCCTGTGTGTACAATGGCTCCGCTATTGAAGGAAGATATACTACCTGCTGATCTGTACATGTAGTAATAATTATAACCGTTGTAGACAATTGATTTATCTCCCGGATACCCAATGGTTGTTATCGAATCTCCAGTAGACACGGATGTGCTTACGGATTGGCTATAAGGATGGGAAGAGTTGGACAATTTGATAACTGCAAAATCATATAATACATCTGTTAAATAGATGGAACCTTCATCTGGTGGTGTTGTGGCAATCCACTCTGTGGAAGCATATGCATTCGTCGATGCAAATCCACCATAAGGTAGGCTAGTCCCATTTTCTCCTGGGTATACATACCAGCCAGTATAATATCTATTATGATAAGAATCATAAACACAATGAGCAGCAGTTAAAACTGTAGAGGAATCAATAAATGTTCCAGAACATGAATACCCATTTCCTGTGGCTTGGTCATAAAAGTCAATTTGAGCAATAGAATTGTATGGACTGACGGTTGTATCTGTCACTTTAACTCTATTATCAGTTGCAGAAATGGTTGATTCTGTAGCTGCAGAATTATTAAAATTTGAATTTTCAGAAAGGCCATTTGATACATTTGTTTTCTCATTTTTGATATACTCTCCTTGAGAACTAATAGAAGAATAAGTTTCTAAATCTTTTTTTGTGATTTCTGGTTGCTGAACAGGCTTCAGATTTTCTTCCTTAATGGATTCTTTAATTTTTTCGACTTGTTTTTTGCTAATCTGAGGAAGGGAAATATCATCATATACTTTACCTTTTTCTACACTTTCTTTGTTACTTTGAGCAGCAAAAGCGTTAGTAGCATTACCATTCGTCAAAAACCCTAAGAAAAATGTTAGTAATAATACGACTAAGAAAAATTTCTTCTTCACCTATATCTCCTCCTTTTCATTTTCAAAATATACATTTTCTTGTATATTTTGATTATAATAGATTATATAAGTTTTCGGAATATTTTGAAATAGTTATATTTTACTAATTAAGGAAGGAGTTTTATCATGAATCGTCATCGATCGCACATAATGATTATTGGTTTCATACTCTCTATCACATTAATGGCTTGCGGAAGGAGTGATACGGTGGATACTTTGAAAAAGATGGAGGTTACTATTCAAATTGAGGATACTACAAATGCAGAACAAAGATATTTGATTCACATCATGACAGATGGAAAAGAAACAGATAAGACAGCTGTCTTGCCACAAAACATGTCATTGATCACCAATGATAAGAAGGAAATTACAACCAGCTTGTATACTAATATTCCATATACAATAGGAGTTTATAAAACTGATAAAAAATCAATGGATGAATATTTTAGTCAACCAAAGTCTGGTAGTTCTGAAGCGGAACCACAGAAAGACAATCCGTTAGCTTCTAAGACCATCACACCAACGCAGGATACAAAGATTATTAAGATCACCCTTCCCAAACAATAACAAATGGATCATTGAGCTTATTTTTATGGATTAAATGGGATAATCAACACGTCTGCTTTCATAAACGTTTGTTCTCAACCATCCATGAAAAAGTTTTTCACACGAAAAAAGCTCTCATTTGAGAAAATATGAAACAACCATATGAGAGCTTTTGTTTATTCTATAAAATAGATCATTTGAGTAAAGCATAGCCGTATTCTATTTGCTTAAGCTGGAGTTGATCCCTAAATGTTCTCGTAGAGTGCGGCCTTTATATTCATCTCTAAATAAACCTTTTTCAACCAACATTGGCATCAATTCATCGAAGAATAACTGTAATGATTGGAACGAGCCTCCTGGTAAAGCTATTAAGCCATCCATAGCACCTGCCTCAAACCACTCTACGATTTCTTTCAACGCATCCTCAGCCGTGCCGACAACCACCCAATGAGCGGAACCGACAACTTCTGGTCTAGATAACAATTCTTCTACAGTAGGCTTTTGCTGTACAATCAACCGACGTAATAAATCGGCATGTGTTCGACTCCGAACGGGCATATCGGTATCAGGAAGTAAATCAGCTGTTATTGGCTGATCTAGTGGTAGGTTACTGATATCCATACCTAGAATCGATTGAACCGCTTTATATCTATGACTCATGCTCAAATGCGCATGCGCTTCTTTATACAAATCATATGCTTCGCTACGCGTTTTCCCTAAGAAAAAATACATACCGGGCAAAACTCGGATATCATCTGGATAGCGATGATGATCCTTTGCCCTTTTTCTTAAATCATCACGCAATTCAATGCCAGAAGCAATATCTGGTGTCGCTGCGAAAATCGCATTAGCAACCGAAGCGGCAAAGTTTCTTCCCCAAGTCGAAGCACCTGCTTGAAATAGAGGAATGTCTCCTGATCCATGGGCTGGTACATTGATCGGACCTTTCACACTAAAATACTTTCCAGAATGATTGATGGGAGAAACCATTTCCTTATCTACAAATTTCCCTGATGCCCGATTCATGATTAGTGCCTCGTTTGGATAACTTCTCCAAAGATTTTGGACTACATCCGTGAATTCAAACGCTTTCGTATATCTTTCTTCTGATGATGGCATCGGTGAATGATCAAAGTTTTCACTACCATCGATGGAAGTTACAATATTCCATCCAGCACGTCCGTTGCTGATCCAATGCAAAGATTGAAGCTGTCTTGCTACAACATATGGAGGATTGAAAGTAGTGGATGCCGTCGCTACCAATCCAATTCGTTCTGTTTCTCGAGCAACTGAGGTTAAGAGAAGTATAGGATCAAGGCTACTAAAACCGGGAGATTTATCAAGTAAATCACAGTTAAGAAACAAGGAATCCGGTTTGAAGACAAAATCCAGTTTCGCTTTCTCTGCCATCTTTGCGAGATCAACATAAAAGTCACTTGCGAATAAGTTTTCTACTCCACTGTCCTGATGTCTCCAACCGTTTCCGTTCATCCAAGTTGCTGACAAGGACAATCCAATACAAAGCTGTCTATTCGTTGTCATATAATTCGACCTTCCTTATAAAGAATTTTGCTACATCCATACTTGGTTACAAGCGTACAAGACAAGACGCAAAGCTTTTGAACTGTTAAGTATTACATTTACGATTTGGCTGTCGTCTTTCCTAATTCATTCTGTTCGGAAAATAACTTTCTCGAATATGACCGAGAAGAAATTGCTCGTATGAATCACTATGTAATCAAAATACGTATTCTTTCTATAAACAAATGAAAATGATAACTATTATCAATTATATTTTAGCCTTAATGATGAGTTCAATCTAGTATTATTTTGAACAAGCTTTCTACTGCATTCCTATCATTGATCCACCAATATATTGTCAATACGATGAAAGTTTCAAATATCTACTATCGTGTACCAAATTTTCAAGCACTAAAAAAGCTGAGTGAAAATCACTCAGCCTTTTTTGGAAACAACTGCTCTACACCTTGCGTGACAGTTATTTGTCCATGAAGTATTTGTTGTTCTAACATTTTTACTAGATTCTTTCTTTCTGGATTTCCATAGAAAGAATCGATTAGATGATCTTGAATCATCGATTGGAACCAGTCTGTTGTCTGTTGGCTTCGACGACTATCCCATATGCCATTCTCTTTACATTGTTTTTGAAATTCCAAAATGGTCTCAAGCACTTTGTCTAAGCCTTTATTTTCATAAGATGATGCAGGCATGGAACGAGTTGTCCACCCTGGTGTTGCTGGTTGTAAAAAATGTAGAAATTGTTTGTATTCAGCAACCGTTTTTTTAGCATTCAGTATATTATCTCCATCAGCTTTATGAACTAGGATTGTATCTGCAAGCTCCATAATGCCTTTTTTCATACCTTGTAACTCATCCCCTGCACCCGTTAAAACGAGCAATAAGAAGAAGTCAACCATGCCACGCACGATCGTTTCACTTTGTCCGACACCAACTGTTTCGATCAAAATGATGTCATAGCCAGCTGCTTCACAAACGAGCATCGTTTCACGCGTTTTCTTGTGTACACCACCAAGTGTACCTGCAGAGGGGGATGGACGAATAAAGGCGTTTTTTTCACGAGATAGTTCTTCCATCCTCGTTTTATCACCTAAAATACTGCCCCCAGTAACAGATGAACTTGGGTCAATAGCTAATACAGCGACTTTATGACCTTGACTGCAAAGCATTTTCCCGAATGTTTCGATGAACGTACTTTTCCCCGCACCCGGCACACCTGTAATACCTACTCGAATCGAGTTGCCTGTATAGGGAAGAAGTTTTTTTAATAGTTCTTGCCCTTCTACTTTATCATCAACATTGGAACTTTCAAGAAGTGTGATGGCTTTGGCTAGATGTAAGCGAGAACCTTCTCGCACCTTCTTTGCAAGCGCATCTAAATCTTGTTTTTCTCTCTTTTTCTTCACAAATTTTTTTCGCTTTGTTGGCTCCATACCATCGTGAATCGCTTTAACACCTGGTTGTACAAAAAGCGCTGATTCTTTATCGTTCATCAAGCTTCCTCGTAGCCAAGTTGTTTATAAATAATTTCGATGATTTTTTGTGATGCAATCGGCAATACAGTACCAGGTCCAAAGATTGCAGCTGCACCATGTTCATATAAGAATTCATAATCTTGCGCTGGAATTACTCCACCAACAATCACGATAATATCTTCACGACCTAATTTTTTCAATTCTGCTACCAGCTCAGGAACTAATGTTTTATGACCTGCAGCAAGTGACGATACCCCAACAACATGAACATCGTTTTCTACTGCCATTTGTGCAGTTTCTTCCGGTGTCATAAACAATGGCGAAATATCGACGTCAAAACCAAAGTCAGCGTATGCAGTCGCTACCACTTTTGCCCCACGGTCATGCCCATCTTGACCCATTTTAGCAACTAAAATACGTGGACGACGACCTTCATTTTCCAAAAATTCATCTGTCATTTGCTTAATTTCTTTAATCGCATCTTCATCTGAATAGTTCGTAGCGTACACCCCACTAATTGAACGGATAACTGCCTTATGGCGACCAGATACTTCTTCGATCGCATCTGAAATTTCACCGAGCGTTGCACGTGCACGAGCAGCATCCACTGCAACAGCAAGTAAGTTTTCTTCACCTGTTTCAGCGGCTTTTGTAAGACGTACTAAGTGACGTTTTACTTCTGCGTCGTCTCGTTCCTCTTTCATCTTATTAATACGATCAATTTGAGATTGTCGTACTAATGTATTATCAATATCTAAAATTTCGATTGGTTCTTCTTTTGTCAAACGATATTTGTTCACACCGATAATTGTTTCGGCTTTGGAGTCGATTTTTGCTTGGCGTTTTGCTGATGCCTCTTCGACTTTCATCTTTGGAAGACCTGTTTCGATGGCTTTTGCCATACCACCAAGATCCTCGATTTCTTCGATCAATTTCCAAGCAGCTTCCGTTAGTTCATCTGTTAGCTTTTCAACGTAGTATGAACCACCCCATGGATCGATTGTTTTGGTCATACCTGTTTCATTTTGTAAGAACAATTGCGTATTACGTGCAATACGTGCAGAGAAGTCTGTAGGAAGTGCGATCGCTTCATCCAATGCATTGGTATGAAGGGATTGCGTATGTCCCATTGTAGCAGCATTTGCTTCGATTAATGTACGTGTCACGTTATTAAATGGATCTTGTTCAGTCAAAGACCAGCCGGACGTTTGTGAGTGCGTACGTAATGCTAATGCTTTTGGATTTTTTGGATGGAATGTAGACATCATTTGTGCCCAAATTCGACGAGCTGCACGCATTTTCGCAATTTCCATATAGTAGTTCATACCGATAGCCCAGAAGAACGATAAACGCGGTGCGAATTTATCGATATCGATACCTGCTTTTAGCCCAGTACGAACATATTCAAGTCCATCTGCCAATGTATAAGCAAGTTCAATATCATTTGTTGCCCCTGCTTCTTGGATATGATAGCCAGAAATTGAAATCGAGTTGAATTTAGGCATGAATTTTGATGTATATTCAAAAATATCTGCAATAATCTTCATCGACATTTCTGGTGGATAAATATAGGTGTTACGGACCATATATTCTTTCAAAATATCATTTTGAATTGTACCCGATAATTTCTCAGGTGTTACGCCTTGCTCTTCTGCTGTAACAATATAAAATGCAAGGACAGGTAGAACTGCACCATTCATCGTCATTGATACAGACATTTGATCAAGTGGGATCCCATCAAATAGAATTTTTGTATCTTCAACGGAATCGATGGCCACCCCCGCTTTCCCAACATCACCTGTTACACGAGGATGGTCGGAGTCATAGCCGCGGTGCGTTGCAAGGTCAAATGCAACAGATAAACCTTTTTGTCCCATTGCTAAGTTACGACGGTAAAATGCATTGGATTCTTCAGCAGTAGAAAAACCCGCATATTGACGAATCGTCCAAGGACGTCCTACATACATTGTCGGATAAGGTCCACGTGTATTTGGCGCAATACCAGCTACATCATTGAGATGCTTCAGTCCTTTGTAATCGTCTTTCGTATAAACATTTTTCACTTCAATATTTTCATTTGTATGAAATGTTTTATCTGAAACTGCAACTTGCTCTTTTTGTAAAACATCTTCTATCGAAATCTCTGCAAAGTTTGGCTTGCTCATCGTTGAACCTCCTTCAAGGTATCTTGGATGCCTTGTAATTTCTCAATTATATTTTGACCAGCAAAGACATAACCGTTCAGTCCTTGGCTTTCCCAATCTTCATCGAATTTACCTGCAACATCTAGTAGTACGGATGCAGGTTTTGCAGCTAATAATGCTGGGATGACTTCTTTCACGTCTTCATCTATTGCACTAAATACGACATAATCTGCTGTTGTATTCTTTAACCATTCTTTTGCTTTTTCTACATCTGTGAATGGTTCTGTTGCTTCTGCAATAATGCCCGCAGTAGCGAATATACCCTTTACAAAATCTGTACGTGGTTTAATCTTTTTGAACTCACCATATGTTAGAATAGCAACATTTATCGGTGATTTTTTGAATTCTTGTCGAAGATCTTCGAAAGGTTTCGTAATTCGATTGACTTCGTAGAAAGTTTCTGTAGATACTTCCTCTTTTGCATTCGCAAAATTATTTGTTCCAACTAAAATCGTTTTACGACGTTCTACATCTTGGATGCGTTGTTCCATTATTTCTGCCAATTCTTTTTGAAGATTGCCTGATGCTACATATGCGCTGTAGCCACCTGCCTCTTCGATTTCGACAAATTTCGCCCAAGCCTTTTTGACTAAATCATGCGTTAATGATTCTATGTAATACGAACCACCAGCTGGATCTAGTACTCTTGTTGCATGTGATTCTTCTTTAATCACTAATAAAACATTTCGCGCGATACGAATAGATTGATTTGTTGGTTTCGTTACTATATCATGAGGATAAACAGTCACCACATCCGCGCCACCTAATACAGCTGAAAATGCTTCATTTCCGGCACGTAAAAGATTTACATACACATCTAATTTTGAAAAACTACGCAAAGACGTTTCTGCAAAGATTTTTACAGGTTGAGGTTTTTCCACACCATAGGCTAAAGCAAACGCTTTCCACAATACTCTAAAAGCACGAAGTTTTGCAATTTCCATAAAGAATTTTGTATCAACTGCAAACGATACAAAGAATTGCTTTTCAAATTCTGCAAAATCCTTGTTTTCTGCTAATTCACTTGCTTTTGCAAGTGCGATTGCTAATTCTTGAACGGCATTCGCTCCTTGATAGTGTGCATCTTGAATGTAAGCGTTTAACTTTCGAACATTCGGAAAATCAGGAATGGCCTGTGTTTCATTTGAAAGGATAAATCCTGTTACTTCTTTATTTTCAATATAATCAAATACATTTAAGACAGCTGGATCCACTACATTTATAACAAATGGATTTTTTTCAAGTAATGTTGCTAATTGTTGTAATGCATGCTTATTCCATTCAAAATTGACTTTACCAATTGTAACGTATTGGTTGCCACGTTCTAAGGAATCTTCTGTTTGTGCTACAAATTCCTCAATGGAATCCCCAAAAGCAGCTTGAGCTACGCTGAATACATCTTCATCTTGCATTGCTCGAATCGTAGATACTTGTTCCTCTAATTTGCCATCAACCTTTGCCATTAGGCTTTCAGCAGTGTATAAAGGTTCAAGAGTAATCCCCTCGATTGTTTTTGTAAATAGTGATTCAAATGGTTTCCCTTTTAGTGCCTTAATCGATGCTTCTTTCCATTCATCGTAAGAAGGCTTTTTAAATTCTACTTCTTTCATGTTTGTCATACGGACGCGATGACGCTTCCCCCCTTCAGTGATTCTACTATCTATTTTACACAACAATGTGACTTCATAAAAGAAAAAAAAGTCTGAAAACCGTAATAATACGGTTCACAGACTCTTATCAATATATGGAAGTGCTCTCTTTTGATGTGTTTTCGAGAATTTCCTTTATACGAGCGAGAAATTTCCCACTTATCAGGCCATCTAAAATTCTATGATCAATGGATAAACAAATATTGACCATATCCCTTGCGGCGAACATTCCTCCGTTCATTATAACAGGTCTCTTCACAATGGATTCGATTTGTAAAATAGCTGCCTGTGGATAGTTGATAATACCCATCGATTGGACAGAGCCGAATGATCCCGTGTTATTGACAGTGAATGTTCCGCCTTGCATATCTTCAGGCTTCAACTTTCCATTGCGAACTTTTTGGGCAAGCTCATGAATTTCCTTGGCAATGCCTTTGATCGATTTATCATCTGCATGGTGAATGACTGGTACAAATAAAGCATCCTCCGTTGCAACTGCAATAGAAAGGTTTATATCTTTTTTCTGAATAATTTTGTCCCCATGCCATTGTGAATTCATCATAGGGAATTCTTTCAATGCTTGTGAAACGGCTTTAACAAAGAAAGCAAAATACGTAAGATTATAGCCCTCTTTCTTTTTAAAGTCCTCTTTTATTGAATCGCGATAGCTGACTAAATCCGTAACATCCACTTCCATCATCATCCACGCATGCGGTATTTCTTGTGTACTGGTCACCATATTTTTGGCAATGGAACGACGGACACCTGAAACTGGAATTTCAACATCTCCAGTGCTGAACGATTGCACCAAAGAATCCGCCTTTAAATTCACTTCGTCAATGGCCTGTTGTGAAGCGACTCTTGTTGACTGCTCTGTTGTTTGGAGCGCTGATCGTGGGATAGCACCCATATCGATTATTTTTTGAATATCTTTTCGTGTGATTCTTCCTGAAGCACCACTGCCCTCTACTTGAGAAAGATCGATTTGATATTCTGTAGCTAATCGTCCAACGGCCGGAGAATATCTTGTTTTCATTGACTTTTCACTTGATATAGCTGTGACATGTTCTATTGTTTTTGGAACATTTGTATCTGTTTTTTCACTCACAACTGCTTCCTCAATCTGGATGGTACAAACGATTTCTCCAACTGCGATGGTATCGCCTTCTTGTGCGATAATTTCTCCAATTGTTCCCGTAAATGATGAAGGTAATTCAGCTGTTACTTTATCTGTTTGTACTTCAGCTAAAGCATCATATTTTTTTACTTGGTCACCTGGTTTGATTAACCATTTTTCAATGGTACCTTCTGTTACACTTTCCCCAAGCTGTGGCATTACGATATTTTGAATAGCCATCTAAGTATACCTCCTCTACCTTTATCGACTTCATCTGCTAAATCCTCAGATCACCGCATATACGAAATTTTGATCAATTTCGGATCTAGATGAATTATTTCAGCCTAAAATTCGGCTAATTCGCGTATGGCCTGCTCTACTTTTTCTGGATTCATCATAAAGAACTTTTCCATTGTCGGTGCATATGGCATTGCTGGCACATCAGGACCTGCTAGGCGTTTAATCGGTGCATCAAGATCAAATAGCGCATATTCAGCAATAATTGCAGCCACTTCACTCATGACACTACCTTCTTTTGTATCTTCTGTGATCAGTAAGACTTTTCCTGTTTTCTTGGCTGCTTTGATAATGGCTTCTTGGTCAAGTGGATATATGGTTCGTAAATCTAAAATATGCACATCAATGCCATCTTTTTCAAGTCTTTCAGCTGCTTGTAATGCAAAATGAACGCATAAGCCATAAGTGATAACGGTAACATCTTCACCTTCACGCTTCACATCCGCTTTACCGATTTCAATTGTATAATCATCATCTGGAACGTCATCTTTGATCAAGCGATAGGCTCTTTTATGTTCAAAAAATAGGACAGGATCATCATCTCGGATGGCTGCTTTTAGCAGACCTTTTGCATCATATGGAGTAGATGGGATAACAATTTTTAAACCTGGTTGGTTTGCAAACACTGCCTCTACCGATTGAGAGTGATAAAGCGCACCATGGACGCCACCACCAAATGGTGCTCGAATAACCATTGGACAACTCCAATCATTATCGGATCGATAGCGGATCTTGGATGCTTCAGAGATAATTTGATTGACAGCCGGCATGATAAAATCGGCAAATTGCATTTCCGCAATTGGGCGTAAACCATACATCGCTGCGCCAACCCCTACACCTACTATAGCGGATTCTGCTAAAGGTGTATCGATCACTCTTTCTTCTCCAAATTGTTCATATAAACCTTGTGTGGCCTTAAACACACCACCTTTTACCCCTACATCTTCACCTAGTATAAAGACGCGTTCATCTCTTTCCATTTCTTCTTTCATCGCAAGTGTTATTGCATCCATATAAGATAAAACGGTCATGTTATAACTCCTCCTGTTCTGCATAAACATATTTCAATGCATGTTCAGGTGCTGCATATGGAGCTTGTTCTGCATATTCAGTCGCCTCATCAATTTCAGCCATGATATCATTTTGAAATTTTTCTTCAATCTCAGGAGTTAAAATATTTAGTTCCTTTAGATAATTGGCAAAGCTCTTTACCGGGTCATGTGCTCTACCTTCAGCCAAATCTTCTTCTGAGCGATATTGACGTTGATCATCATCAGAAGAGTGGGCAGTAAGACGATAGCAAACCGTTTCGATCAAGCTTGGTCCTTTTCCTTCTCTAGCACGATCTGCTGCCTCTTTTACCGCCTTGTATACTTCAATTGGGTCATCGCCATTTACTGTTACACCAGGCATTCCATAGCCAGCAGCACGGTCTGATAATTTTTCACAAGCAAATTGCTTTTTTAGTGGTACAGAAATGGCATAGCGGTTATTTTCAATCATGATAATAACCGGCAATTTATGGACACCTGCAAAATTTGCGCCTTCATGGAAATCACCTTGATTGGAGGATCCTTCGCCAAGGGTCACAAATGTCACAAAATCCTTCTTTTGCATTTTGCCGGCAAGTGCAACGCCCACTGCATGAGGTACTTGTGTTGTAACGGGTGAAGAGCCCGTTATAATTCGATTTTTCTTTTGACCAAAATGTCCTGGCATTTGTTTACCGCCGGAGTTTGGATCTTCTGCTTTCGCAAAAGCAGATAGCATTAGTTCTTTTGTGGTCATGCCGAAATGTAAAACAACAGCCAAATCTCGATAATAAGGTGCAATATAATCTTTTTTTTGATCCAATGCAAAGGCTGCCCCCACTTGCGTTGCTTCTTGACCTTGGCAGGAAATAACAAAAGGAATTTTACCTGCACGATTTAAAAGCCACATTCTTTCATCTATTCGACGAGCTAAAAGCATTGTTCGATACATATTAAGTACGTCTTCATCGGATAATCCCGATACAGCATGTCTGTTTTCAGTCATTTTCTCATCTCTCCTTTACTGATGAATCGCTTTTCCTTCAACAGCTAAAGCTGCTTCTCCTATAGCTTCTGATAATGATGGATGTGGGTGAATATGTGCCGACATTTCCCATGGTGTCGCATCTACCAACATTGCAAGACTCGCTTCAGAAATAAGTTCCGTTGCATGAGCCCCCATGATATGCACACCCACAATATCATCCGTTTTGTTATCGGCAATGATTTTCACAAAGCCTTCTTTTTCACCAAATACAAGGGCTTTTCCAATGGCTGCAAATGGAAATTTTCCAACGGCTATTTCGATTTCTTGTTCTCTCGCTTGTTTTTCTGTTAATCCGATACTAGCAACTTCTGGATTTCCATAAATACAACGAGCTATTTTATGAGATTCGATGGTCTCCGGATTGAGCCCTGCAATATGTTCTACTGCATGTATCCCTTCATGAGAAGCGACATGAGCAAGTTGCAAGCCTCCAATCACATCCCCGATAGCGTATATATGAGATTCCTTTGTTTGATAATGAGGATTGACTTCGATAAAACCTCTATTGATCTCGATATCTGTGTTTTCAAGGCCTATGTTCTCAATATTAGCCTGTCTACCGACCGATAATAATATTTTCTCCGCAAAAAATTGTTGCTGTCTCCCCTCCACCTCAGCAGATATTTCAATATAGCCTTGCTTATCTTGAAGTGTTTCTGGAAGTATATGAGCATTCGTAATAATTCGAATGCCTCGCTTTTTAAATGATGCCGTCATGGCCTTTTGAATATCTTGATCCTCTGTTGGCAAAATCGCATTGGAATATTCAACAATGGTCACTTCTACTCCAAAATCATGCAGCATAGACGCCCATTCGACCCCAATCACACCGCCCCCTACAATCAGCAATGATTTTGGCAATTGTTGTAGTGTCATTAAATCATCTGAAGATAGTAGCCGACTACCATCAGGTATCAGTCCTTTTAAAGTTCTTGGTCTTGATCCTGTTGCAATAATGACATTTTTAGGAATCAGCATTTCATTATCACGATCATCATCAAATTCAACAGAAATCGTACCAGACATTGGTGAAAAAATGGATGGGCCTAAAATTCTTCCATACCCTTCAAATACATCGATTTTCCCTTTTTTCATCAACCCTTGAATACCCTTATGCAATTGATCGATAATGTCATTTTTTCGTTTTTGAGCCTGTTCAAAATTAAATGTAACATTTTGAACTTCCACACCAAATGTATGAGCTTGCTCTTTTGTTGTCCGATAAACTTCTGCACTGCGTAGCAAAGCTTTACTCGGAATACAACCCTTATGTAAACATGTGCCCCCTAGTTTACTTTGTTCCACAATGGCAGTCGAAAGACCAAGTTGTGCAGCACGAATTGCAGCAACATAGCCTCCTGGGCCTCCACCTACTATGACAAGGTCATAATTCTTAGCCATAAGAACACTCTCCTATTTTTAAAGTCTATATTATTTATACCATTAAATATAATTTATAAAATGTGATAACTGTCATATTCTAAAAATAAAATTTTATTGAATATGACAGTTTTATTTTTTATTACCTGGTACTAAATTATATCACAAATATTGAAAAAGTCATTTCACTTGAATCTACTTTTCTTTTAGCGATTTGATAGAATATTCTTATCATTTCGCAAAAATGTACTTCGTGATTTTGAAATTCGATTGATCCTATTTTCTGCTAATCGATTGGCAGCCAAATAGGTTGGAATGCCTTCGTCTTTCGAGATTTCAAATATTTTTGTGATGCTATCATAAATTCCTTCTACTCTTTTCATCGCACGCTCACGATTGTAGCCAGAAAGTTCATCTGCTACATTTATCACACCACCAGCATTAATGACATAGTCGGGCGCGTAAATGAATCCGGCTTCATGTATCATTTGACCATGTTTAGAATGCTGAAGCTGATTGTTGGCAGACCCTGCAATCACCTTTGCTTTCAGTTGTGAAATGGTTTGGTCGTTGATAATAGCCCCTAATGCACATGGTGAAAAAATATCAACCTCTTGTTTATAAATATCATTGGGATCAACTGCTACTGCACTGAATTCGTCTACCACTCTTTTGACCGCTTCCTTATTTATGTCTGTGACAACCAATTTTGCCCCTTCTTTATATAAATAGCGACATAATGTATAGGCAACGTTTCCAAGACCTTGGACAGCTACTTTTTTCCCTTTCAAGCTATCACTACCAAACGCTTCTTTTGCAGCAGCCTTCATCCCTACATATACACCATATGCTGTGACAGGAGAAGGATTGCCCGATGACCCGAATGCTGGAGAAATACCTGTAACATAATCTGTTTCCTCATGAATCAAATCCATATCGGCAACTGTAGTACCAACATCCTCTGCTGTAATATAGCGACCATTCAAGCCTTGGATGAACCGTCCAAGTGACCGAAACATTTCCTCATTTTTGTCTTTGAAGGGATCTCCGATAATAACTGTTTTTCCACCACCTAGATTTAAACCTGCTGCGGCATTTTTATAAGTCATCCCACGCGCTAAACGTAATGCATCTTCCATTGCATCCTCTTCAGATGCATATGTCCACATTCTCGTACCCCCAAGCGCTGGCCCCAGTGTTGTATCATGGATAGCAATGATCGCCTTTAAGCCCGAAGTTCCATCCTGACAGATGACAATTTGTTCATAATCATACTTTTCCATATACTTGAAAATTTCCATTTACATATCCCCCTTAGTGAACTGAATCACATTTTCTGGCTGCCAAAATTTCCAGTCACTTTTATTAAATGCAAGAAGCGTGCCAAAAGTAAAAAAAGGATATAAAAATCCTGCTAACAACCTCATGTCCTTTCTTAACATCAAGATTCAGTACATCATGTACGAACTGGATGAAACTCCTTTTCTAATCCACCTTATGAAATGAAAAAGTCAATTCGGCTTATCAGATAAATCTTTATTTTTTAAATACGAATATTCAAACCTATTGAAGAAAGCGTCTTTTGTAGAATCTAGATAAAAAACAGCATGCCAGGATGACTCCTGACATACTGTTTTCTTTTGGCATATTTTTTTCAAAAAGCATGCAATATTTTGCAGGATCTGCATGATTTAGCATGCTATTTTATTCAATACCGTATTTTTCTAATTTATAATATAAATTTCGAATCGAGATATGAAGCATTTTTGCTGCTTTCGTTTTATTATGTTGGCAACTTTCTAATGCTTGTTCGATGATTTGTTTTTCAAAGTCGTTCATTTTTTCTTCTAATGTACCATGAGTATTCAAAGTTTCCTTCGAATTTTTGGATGCCCCCTCATTATGGGCTGGAATATGTAGATAACGTTCGTGCAGTTCGGTCTCATTAACGGGCATAAAGATCATGGCACGTCCAATCACGTTTTCTAATTCTCGGACATTACCTGGCCAATTGTAGGACTGCAATTTTTGAAAAACGGCTAGTGATACTGATGTAACATTTCTCCCATATTCACGATTCAATTTTATAAGTAATCGATCTACAAGTTGTGGAATATCTTGTATGCGATTTCGTAATGCTGGAACATAAATTGGCATCCGATTTAAACGATAGTAAAGATCTTCACGAAATGTGTGATCATGCAAAGCTTTTTCCATGTTTACATTCGTCGCTGCAATAATCCGAACATCAATTGAAATAGGTTTTATACCACCTACTCGAACGATTTCTTTTTCTTGCAAAACACGTAATAATTTTGCTTGCGTACTAAGCGATAATTCTCCAATTTCGTCTAAAAAAATACTTCCACCATTAGCTTCCTCGAAAAGACCACGTTTACCTCCTTTTTTAGCACCCGTAAATGCGCCATCTTCATACCCAAATAGTTCACTTTCTAATAGACTTTCTGCAATGGCCGCACAATTGACACGTATAAACTTTTCGTAATGACGATTACTTTCACTATGAATAGCGTGTGCAAAGAGTTCTTTCCCCGTTCCAGACTCACCTCTTAAAAACACAGTTACAGGCGTTTTTGCTGCCAATTTTGCTTGTTCAATCGCTAATGTCATTTCATCTGAAGTCCCAATAATATCATCAAATACATATTTAGATTCCAACGAGCGAATAATTGTTTTTGCCTGCTTGAGCTCATGTGCTAGCTTTCTCATCTCTGTAACATCATGAATCACCCCAACGCTTCCTTTTAACTCATTTTTAACAATGATCGGTGCAACATTGACAATCACTTCTCGCTTATTTGGTCCTAACCGCATATTTACGCCTCGGATCGGCTTTTTTGTGTCGATAACCTTTAAATGCATACTTTCTCCTTCAGAGATATCAGCAGTCGCAGGCTTTCCTATGATTTCTTCAGGTGTAAGTCCTGTAATTCTTGTATAGGCCGGATTGACAACAATGCCTCTCCCCTGTTCATCGGCAACTGAAATCGCATCATCACTTGACTGAATGATTGCTTCTAACATCGTTTTGATTTCTTTCAAATCTGTAATTTCTTCTGCCAACGCCGTTACTTCTGAAACATCTTTAAAAATGGCTAAGGCACCGATCTGCTGAAGACTTTCATCCAACATCGGTATACAGGATGCGACAATTTTTTTACCTGTATCTAACAGAAGCTCTTGATCGGTTTCGGTAATACCTGTTTCAATCACTTTAGTTAAGCTGCTATCGCGCATAATTTGATCGATATGCTGTCCTATCGCATCTTCTATTGAAACATCCGTAATTCTAGCCGCACTTTGATTGAAAAATGTCACAACACCCTCTAGATTTATACTGATCATACCTTCTTCGATCGAATTAAAAATAATTTGTTGACGTCGTGACAAGGATTGAAGCTTTTGGATGTAATAATCTTTTTCTTGTAATAGCTGCACAAGAATCTCAGCCATTTCCCCCGGTATTAAAACAGTTTCTTTTGGCAATATAGCAAGTAATTCTTTAAAAACGCTCGGATCTCCCGTTACATCAATGACCATATCTAATGTATGGTGTAAAAACGCATGCCAATCATTTCCTGTTTCAATTCCGGATTTCCGCGCTATGACCATTCCCGGGGCATCTTCTCTCACATCAACAACAGCGACCGTTTGCCACTTGGTTGAATGAGCCAATAATTGTAATATCGCTGTCCCTCCAACACCTGCTCCTACTATCATAATTCTATGCAAATCTTTTCACTTCCTCACTATTATGTGCAAGTATTTTCATATATTGATTATTATAGTAACGAATGTTTCTACTCTTGACAATCTATGCATTAGACATGAGAATAAAGAAGATTAGAGGAGTTGAACGAAATGGGTCGTTTTATAGCTTTTATCATATTAGCCATACCTGCTATTATGGCTGCTATTGGGATCAAATTAATACGCGATACGTTTTTTGCCAAATTAGTTGATCCCATCCCTTATTTATGGATGCAATTTGTGATTGGGATCGTGTTATTTCTATTAGGATTTGGATTTTTCGCTGGATACTTATTAAATCGAGATCGTAAAAATGGAAGAATTGCCCCAAAGTACTCTAAGAAAAAAGAATAATGATGGTGTAAAAAAACGCAAGGATTCACAACCCTTGCGTTTTTTACTGTTTATATAATTGAATCCATTCCATCATGCAAGATTTAGATAAAAATGCAAACCTTTTCTCACATATATACTTCAATACCCAATGCTTACTGCCTATTCATACAGGATAAATTAGTATTCAGAAGATGCTCTCTCCTGCACGGATCGTACAATTTCCGGATAATCTGTAATCCATCCAACTACAGCCTTATGCGGTGATGCAATATACGATTCATTTCCATTTATATTATAAAAGCGGCATTTTTTTCTTTGAGATAAACATGCATCTAAATATCTTTCTTTATAATAACGAGATTTATTGGCATGGATTGTATCAATAAAAGGCAATTGATCTAACCTATCCCAATTCAGAAATTTAGTCGCGATCAATGCCGTTTCAATATTAGATGCTAATTTCTTTACTTTTTCCAGTAATTCCGAATGAAATGAAGAAAAATGCAATCCAGCAATATCTTTGCATTTTTCTACTGTAAATTTTAATGCTTCATCATCTTTTAAAAAGGATTCTTTTAGCTCAACATTTAGTGGTATTTTATGCTTGCTATACCATGATAGAAATTCATCGAATGTTAAAATTCTAGGTCCTCTAAACTTTCGGATGAATATTTTTCCAACCTTTAACATTTCAATCTCTTCTAATGTCAAATTAGAAACAAGTGCATTTCTTCCAGTTAGTCTTCTCAAATTATAATCATGAACAACTATTGGAATATGATCTTTTGTTGTTTGTATATCAAGTTCTATGCCATCTGCCTGTAATTCGAGTGCTAAATTAAATGCATCAATCGAATTTTCAAGCGCATAAGCGGATGCCCCTCGATGTGCAAAAACAAGTGGTCTAAACATTCAGTTCACCATTCTCCAATAGAAAGTCTCCGCAAGTTACTTTCGTCAATGTTGTAGATTTTTTTCCAATCTGAATGTAAGTCCCAGGAAACGCTTCTTTCGTAATACTGATCTTTTCATCCCCCATATTTCTTATTTGTTGAACAATTTCATCGACTTCCCTCTCCAACTGTTTTAACTCAGTTTCTTTTTGATGAATCTTTTCAACAGTATCATCATACGTTTGACGTTGAATTTCGTTCAACTTTTCTAAAAATGGTTTGACAGGAAATACCTTCGCATCCAAATCTGCAATTTCCTTTTCAAGATGAATGATCTTATCTTGTTTATCTATAATCACTTTCGCACTGTCTTTACGATCTGGCAATGTGATGACAAGTGCAGTCTTTCTTTCTAAGCGATTACCTGATATCGCAGTATGGATAGAATGTGTAGCTTCCACATACCCTCCGATAATTTTGCCATTTTGTTCGTTAACGTAAACATTTTGTGCTTTCAGATTGGAGCCTAATGAATAGGAATCTATAAAAATATCTTTTAATGCATGAAGCGTACTATCATTCGTATGTTTTACGTAAATATTGCCACCAGCTCGGACAACTGTTTCGCTATTGCCAAAAATTCCACCACGAATATAGACATCGCCAAACTTAGATTCGATAAGTTTGGCTCCAGTTACCCCTTCAACGTCTTCAATTGAGATATCTCCGGAAGCCACAATAGAATATCCTGCAACGACTGTACCGCTAATGGTGATTGATCCATCAAAAGTTAGATTTCCTGTTTCTACTCCTACATCATTTTTCACTTGAATATGCTTATGAATAGATAATTTACCATTTTTATTCTCTAATACCCCACCGTTCTTAGCTTTTATCACAAGCTTACCGTCTTCTTCTTGTTCATAAATGGAAGCGGAATCATAATTGAGCGCGACATCTTTTCCATCTGTTGCCAGAATAACCTCACCTAAAACATTTTTTCCTGGCGTACCGGGTTGTGCTGGGATTTTTTCTCCTAACCATGCATCTTGTTCGATTTCAAAGATAAAATTCATATCAAAATAGTCTGCACGACCATCCGACAAAATTTGAGGCTTTCTATCTGGTATTTCTAAATAGTTTACTTTGGCATCTTGACCACTTTGGGGGGGCAGACCAGATGCTACAGTCACGGGTTTGCCTGATTTTACATCATCCAAGGTTAAAGTATGGATGCCAAACTTTACTCCAACATTTTCTGCTAATTCTCTAATCTGCTTGTTCATCATTTCCTCATCACTGAAAATCTTTGCAGGATCATCATTAATGTACATAGTAGCCAACATTCGATCTCTTGAAACAACAATTTCTATTGGAGGTAACCAAGAACCTATTTCTACTCGTTCTCCCAGTTCTCCATTTAATGCTTTACGTAGACTAGCAAAGCTCGTTAACTTAATACGTGGATTTTTTTTCAAGATTCGATCAAAATCCTTAAGAGTGAAACCTTCCTTTTTCAGTTCGATATACACAATCGATTGGTCTTCTATTAACTGTATGTGATCATTTTCAAAGATTTGCACAATCATTCATCCTTCCAATCATTTTCTGTGTAGTTATGTATAATTATATTATCGTAATATTTTTAGGTAATTTTAGCTAATATTATAAAAAAATGATATCCATTCTGAGCAAACATCGATTAAACATTGTCTTATAAACATTAATCAACGATATTCTATATAATCATTCTATCTAAAAATCGATAAATGTAAAACATTTTACTAAATAATTGCTAAAAATTTAATATTTATTTACATATAGGAGAGAAATGATTTTATGAAGATTTCACTATTATAATTATGATAATATAGTAAATTTCAAATATATGTATGCATTTTGAACCACACTAAAAAGCCTGAAATTTTTTATGATTTATTTTCCATGAAAATAGGCCACCGTTATTAATCCTATTTACCTAATTTACTTTTCTTGAATAATGGATCATTACTTGAGGCCTATTGTATGATATTTCTATAGTCAAACATGCCCACTATCCAATTTTAAGATTTAAATAATGAACTGATTTCCCCTATGGCTTGCTCGCTCTTCTACGTGACTTTAAATGAACTTCTCTGGGTTAATACCCCCAATCTATCAAAACGGAATGAAAAATACAGTTTTTTTCCCGATCACACTGTATATTTTCCTTAATTTCACCAATCAACAAACTTAAAATATTCTTATTTTCTCTTTTAACACTACTATTCCAACAAGTTAAAGACTGTTAGAAAGAAGTATGTGCTAGAACTCACAAGTTCAAATTGATCATTTTATACAAAAAGCGTCTCCTCCAACAATCATCCAAATTGCAAAAGCAGACGCTATTAACCAACACCATATTAAGCTTATCGATTATAAATTCTGTGTAAAGCTATATCCCAAACTCTTTCTAAGCCATCTTGAAAGTTGACTTTCTAATTGAAAGCCCTGCCTATTTGTCAAAAGGCACTGTTTTCGCAAATGAAATACCGAGATAGCTATACTTTATATGAACCTTGTGTATCGCTTTGTTGTGAATAATACTAACACCATAAATTTCACCTTTTTTATCTAAACTTATACCCGCTTTGATGGGTACGCTCTCAATATTTTTAAATACATATTTTTTCGACTCTTCATTATTATAGTCATCTGTTATGATGAAACCTTTCAGATTATCACTAACCTGTACTTTTGCTTTTAATGGTTTTTCATCGTTATTTACAAAAACATTTAAAATTTTTAATTTACGAAAGCCGTTATTACCAATTCCAACAACAACTGATTTTTGATCTTTGCCTGAAGCAAGTGTACCAATCTCCAAGGGAGGATTCAATTTAACAAAAGAATAAATGATAGCAATAATGATGATTAAAATTGGAGCAATAATCCAGAGCTTTTTCAACTAATCTCCCCCCCTTAGTATTAATATACCTTTACCGAATTACCTTGTTGGATTGAGAATAAATTTATAGTAATCTCATAAATCCATTTTCTCTTACAGTAAAAAAGCAGCAATAAATTTGCCTTAATAATATTTACTCAACAAAGGCTTGTTCGATTAAAAAAAATTCTTTCAATTTGACTAATAATTTTTCAGAGTCTTTAATTGAATCAATTTCATAATGCAAAATCCAGATGAAAAACATGAACATTTCTAATCAACATGAACATTAATATTCAGAAGTTTTTGTTCCACTCCAGACGGCGCTTTCCACGGGCTTAGCTTCAATCTCCTCGTCACTACGTTCCTGCGGGGCTTTCAGTTCAAGCTTTTCCCGTAGGAGTCGCCGTCTTCCGCTCCACAATTATCAAAATTAGTTATTATTAAATGTTCGTATTTTTTAAGAAGAAAATGATTTATGAAATTGATTCAATTGTTAATACTTTAAAACTTACCTCTGCTTCTTTGCCATTCTTTAAAATTAAAATAAGTTTTTCTCCTAATATTTTACCTCGTTCAATTTCTGAGATACTGATTTTCATTCTTGGTAAAATTAGATTCCTATAAATGGAAAGTTCACTATCACTCAAACGAATATAATCAATCGTATTAAGTTTAAAATAGTATATCCCTACTCCAAAACCTAATGGAACATACGATACAATTAAAAATAACATCCCATTAAATCTGAATTCGAAAAGTGGAAGTAAAAAAATCGCCAATCCTAAGTACACTAATGAAATTAGAAACCAAATGTGCCCTGAAAACTTCCAAATATAATTTTCTTTAAATTTAAATTCCATAACTTCAATTAATCACCACACTTAATAATTTCATTTTAACATGAAATTACTTTTTAAGAGTAATGGATTATGAATTTAGAAAATATAGGTTATTATACAATTGAAGCATTAGATATTTTGAGTTTAATGGTTTTGTTTTATTACTTGAATCGATTAATGTAGAATCCGGATCATAAATATAAATATAATCTATCTCGTTATGACATAATAAATTACATACAACCAACCAAAAATACCATGAAAAATAGCCCACAATACTGAATGATGTACGCTCCACGAAATCGTAATGGCTAAGGCCGAACCAAATCCAATTCCTGACTTAACCGCTGACTTGTTATCCATTATCTTTTCTCCTTTATATGTATCTATTAATAATAGTATATCGTTTTTTCTCCAAATTTTTCAATCATAGCATTTATATTGATAGTTATCATCTCCATCTATTGGTCATGGTGCATCCTCTTTTGGGCATTCTATAATTCGGTTTATATCTTCATTATTAATTTAACATCATTTAGCTAACATATGTTTCGCCTGCTCTACCATATACACTTAAAACGACAAATTTCACGACGACATAAATCTTTTCTTTTAGGAAGCTGTTTTCTCTCTTGAGATTGTTGTTATCATAGAAAAAGAGCAATATTAACCCTCTTCAAAAAACTAATCCTACGTTATACTATCTACATATCTATTTTAAGGGGATTTTACTTATGGAATTATCCGAGTCAATAAAAAGACATACGAAAAGAACGAGCAAAAGAAAGAAAGCAGCAGAAATTTCTAAAACAATACTTGCTTCATTAGTGATTTTTGTACTATCAAACATTTTTGAAATGATAGTTAAAAAAAATGATATTTATGATTCAACTTCATTTTTTAAATTTTTAATTGACTACAACAAAGATTTATTTGCTTTTTGTGTATTTTATCTTATATTTACTATGTTAAGCCTTCTGATTTTTAAGGCACTCAAAAAGGATAAAATTTTTAACGAATTTTTTCCAAGCTCAATCAAAAAAATCTTTTCCTGCTTCGTTGTTTTTTCAACCATAGTAATAATTATTAGTAAAATATTCGTTCGCATCTAAATCAACTCCTTTCGTTTAATGTTATTCATTAATATGTGTACCACAACCGAATATAAGTTGAGCCATTACCCAGTCGCGGTATTGATCAGAATTTGTTACATCCAAAGCATGAAAAATCGGTTTATCTCCTTATCTTCAAGTAAATGTTTAACCTTTCTTTCACAGAAGTTTAATCGTTCTAATACCTTCATTGGGTTTTTACGTCTTGATACATGTAACGCTGTAGTAAGTGTTAATATTGCGTACATAATTAGCGATAGTAGTCTTTGAAATTTGCTTACCGTAGCCTTGTCGACATTCCGAGATGGACACTTGCAAATTGCAGATATTTCTTATTTTCCTCGTTTTTCTAAATTGCATATATGACCGCGAATGCTCTGCTCCACTTTCTTTGAGTCCATAATTTAAAATTTTTTCCAATATCAAGTGAATAATCTTAGCGTTTGTTCCTACGATTTTAACATCTTTACCGGTAACTCTTTAGCAAAGCAATCAAGCATATAACGATCAATCTTTAGTTCAAATTCCGTTATTTTCACAACAAAAAAACACCTCCTCCTACGATCGAATAAATCGTAAAAACAGGCGCTTTTAACTAGCAAGAGTTTATCCGTTATATATAATAAGTTTATCGGGTATAAGTCCGTGAAGTATTTGTGAAAAACCGCGTTAAATCAACTCTAAACATTTATAGGTTTGCATCAGTAAATTCATTGATAAATAAAGTAAAGCTTCCATCAGTGGGGGTTTTCTTCATCCCTCACCTATCTTCTCGTTTTTCTCTAAACCTTGAGGTGGGGGTCTTACTGCCCGTTAACGCGGGATAAATTTACCTTCTTTTAGACATTATAATGAAAATTATTATTTTTGCCCACCATAATGATTAAATCCATATTATGAATTAGCTCAGATGATTACTTATATGCTATGGTTTAAAATCCACTTCAATATAATTATAATTATCATCTATAGTCGCATATTGATGCCACAATTGCCCCTCATAATAGAAATAAAATCTTATCATCGTATTTTCATCATACCACGTTGGAGAGCCATTAACTACATAAGCAATATAGGTTTCTGAATTTGGTTTTATTGTAATTGATTTTGGATAATATAATCGATCATTGCTTGTAAATTTCACTAAAGTCAAACTTCTATCATAGTCAGCGTAATCATTATCAATTAAGTCTCCGTATTTTTGAATATAGATGCTTTTATTACTTTTATTCTTAATCGCTAAAACTACAATGGCTGCACTATCATCTTTTTTATCAGTCATAAAAGTATATACTTTTGGTTTTGTCGCAACTTTAGTTTTAATAATGACAGTTTTCGAATATTTACTATAAGTAGTTTTACCTTTTTTCTTCTCATAACTTTTAACACGATAATAGTGTTTGGCGTTAGCTTTTAAGTTGTAATGTATATAAGAAGTTGCAGTAGTCGTTTTGATCTTCTTATATTTACTATTTGCAGTCCTATGATACACTACATAGCCACTTACCCCTGTTACTTTATTCCATTTTAACGTTGTTGAATAAGCTCTTGATGAAGTTGTAAATTTACTTGGTGATTTAATACTTTTTGCATAGGCACTATTTCCACCAAATGATAAAGTTGAAATAAATAATAAAAATATAAGTGCAAATGTTACTAATTTCTTCATATTATTCCTCATTTCATAGTTATTTAGATTATTATAACAATATATTACAAGGAAATAAATAGAAAATAAATTTTAGTTTATCCTTTATTCGGAAGATTTTATAGGAGTTAGAAACTATTATAAATACCATATTAAAGCTGTAATAATAAGCAAAATAACACCTATGGCCCCAAAGTAAAAGCCTACCTTTTCTCTACTCTTTCTGTATTCTTTTGTTTCAGAGAAAAAATTTGCTCTTTGCCCAGGTCCTGAAGTCCATGCTCCAATGCTTAATCCTGAAATGACCATACAAATAATTCCTATAATTACTAAATATCTAATAAAAACGCCTCCTTACAGTTATTGATCCTTTATTTTAAAGATTTTCCGAATGATTATTAGATAATTTTAATGTCTAAGAACAATTGCTTCTATGTTTTAAAATTACTTATGTACTCACAACTATATTATACTTTTAATTACATATATCGCTATGAATAAAAATAGGTGATTACTTTGAATATTCCTTCTTTTTAATTAATAAGATAGAATTTTTATAGCTAAATCTCTCATTATTCATCAAAATTTCCAACATATATATTACTTATTTTTCTCCTCTAATTTTTCTAAAATCTTATCTAATTTTTGATTAATAATTTGCCTTTGTTTTTTGTATCACCAATTTTTTTAAAAAATATTATAGTCAAAGAAATGATTAATATGAAAATAATAAAGAAAACGAAAGTTACTAAGATATCACCCATATTTATGTTCATTTCTATACCTCCTTACCAATTTAATTTTAACATAAAATTACTTTATAGTCTGAATGTAGTATAGATAAAGTGAAGCTTCCATCAGAGGGGATTTTCTTCATCCTCCACTGAAATAGAAGAACGAAAGTGAAAAGCGCCACGTCTTATGGCAACACCTGAGTGACCAACAGTTTGTCCGCCCGAACCAATCGGACGCATGCGGCAGTTGATTCCCCATCTATCTTTGTCGTTTCAGATGGGGATCTTACTGCCCGTTAAAGCGGGATAAAACAGCCTAATAATTGGCTAGAGTTAGATATTGTTCTTTCTGTCTGCATCCTCCCATTTGATTTAACTAATGTGTATCATAATACCATGCCATTTTTCATTATTCTCCTGCAAATATGATCGATTGCTTTTCAATTTCATAGCATATTCCAACAGAATTGTAATTCAATTTCTGTCGTATTATTTTCGATAGGACGCAAAAAAGCACACCTCCACTTGTTGAATTTTTTTGCAAACTCAATAAATGGAAATGTGCTTAAAGTAACACATTCTTTTTTCGTTAATTGTAGGCTCAAAAAGTGATTTATTGGTTATGAGTTCAGTATGCAAATTTATGATTAATCACTTTCAACCCTTATATCTCAAGGCTCTAAACCGCAACCATCTCAATCCGAATCTTATCCGCGATCATGGCGATGAATTCTGAATTTGTAATTAGGCGGAATTTCCCCGATATACTTTTTCTTATTATATTCGATAGTTTCGCGCAAGTTTGCCGCTTAAGTAGCGCGAAGCCTTTACGTTTTATTCGTTCTGTTATTTACCGCATATTTTACAGTAAGAAGTCGAGTATATCAAGTTATTAATTTTTATTATCTTTTGAATATAGCGTTTTTATTGTGTAAATATTTTCTACAACACTTTCAATTGACATTTTTTCATTTTTTACAGCGGAACAAATAATACGCAAAAACTTTACATCGTGTTCAAGAAATTCTTCTGCGCCATTAATCATCGCAAACGCAGGAAACCTTTCTCTAATTGTTTCTACATATCTTTGAAATTGGCGTTGACTTAACCCAAATTCTTCCCAAAGTTTTTCTTTAATCATTATTTTTCCTCTCACGTCGAACATGTTGACATTCTTTATACCGGTGAATTAAATATACCGTATATAGAGGGAATTCACAACATCAAAAATCGTCAAAACCCTTGCGGGAGTAAGACGCAAACGTGACGAAGCATTGACGAATGGATGATGAAAAAGGGCTTTTACAATATTTTTACGGTAAAGCTATCCACCTTGTCCGTATAATTTTACGGTAATTTTCCGTAATCAATCTGATATTACTTGTTGTTTCCGGTAATAATACGGAAATTTTACGGTAAAGTATATTTCCTTGTCCGTACTGCAGACCGTATTACCGGATCATAGAACGGTTAAATTTGCGAAAATTATCCGTACCAGGAGCCGATCTTTATTTTTTATACGTACAGCAAGCCGGTCTAACACCCCGATGTTTAAAAATTGCGTGTATTGTGAATGTGCCTGAAAAAGAAAAATCGAGGTATAGGGCATGGAGTCAGTGCAAATAAAAAAAGACAAGCGCTATGATCCGCTTGCCTTCGTTATCTCTTAATTCCTTCGCGTTCTAACAATCTGTAAATCGTTCCAGTTCCAACTTTGTACGTCTTACGAATATCAGCGATTGAAACGCCGTCTTTGTATGCGTCAATGATCGCCTTCATTCTTACTTCTTCTTCTCCGCCTTTTGTTAGCTTCGTTTGTCTACCTTTGTATTTACCTTTTGCTTTAGCTATTGCAACGCCTTCGGACTGACGCTGCTTTATCATACGGCGTTCGTACTGTGCTAGCCCGCTAAATATCGTAAAGATTAGCTCACTCATCGGATTATCATCGGATAGGTCTAGCCACTTATCCGTAATTGAGCGTAGTCCTACGCCTTTTGATTGGATAACTTCTACTAATTCTATAAGGTCTTTCGTTGAACGCGATAAACGGCTCAGCTCATGTATAACGATAATATCACCAGGTTGTAGCTCATCGAGCATCCTCTGTAACTCCGGTCTATCTGTTGTTGCTCCGCTTATCTTCTCTGTATAGATACGCTCACAGCCTGCGTCCTTTAACGATTTAAGTTGCCGCGCTTCATTTTGCTCTTTGCTACTTACCCGCGCATATCCGATTACCGCCATTTAATTACCGCCCTTCGTTATTGTTACCGTAAGTATAACAATTCAAACGGTAACAATCAAACGGTAATTTAAGAATAGCGTAATATCAACATTTGCAAGCTTGCATTTTCGTTACCGTATAAGTGTACTCTATCGGTAATTATAACCCCCTGAGTTTTGAAGCCGTCCATCCGCCAGTTGCGTCGAGTCGGTGTTTAGCGTCAAGTATCGCGTCTTATGTTACGTAATCTTACGCTACCTTTTCGAGTTTCTTCTATATATTGCGCTGAATAAGGGCTATGTAATGAATCCAAAGTGTTTTAAGGGCACGCGCATAAAAGACATCGAGTAGGTGAATCGCCATATTTCGTGACACTTTCGGACACCCTACGTTATGACTTTCTACTATTATATATCCCGGCATAACTTCGCTGTCACATTATTACAAGTAAAAAGTCCATAAAATATAGTATAATATGTAAGTATTTAAGTATTTAGAAAGATGGTGTTTTAATGAATAATTGCCCTATTTGTAATAGTACAGCTTCCATTAACTCTGCAACTTTTGATGGGATAGAAATTAATTGCCAGAAGTGTGGTAAATTTGCAGTAAGCGATAATTTATTAACGTATATAACTCGTAAAAATAAAATCAAACTTCGAGCTATTCTACGAGAAAGGAACTTAAAGGAACATCAACCTATTACTATTTTGTTAGAAGAACAGGAAACAGAACTTCCTCTTATAAAAACTCCTATAGTTTCATTGGAAAAACTCCTAAATAATTTTCCTACTCAGGTTTCTGAGAGATTAGATAGAATTCTAGTTAATTTATCAAAGTTAAGTGATTTTCCAGGACATGCTATACCATTTCTCCGAGAGGATATTCATCTATTTTTCACTGAAACAGAAAATACTATGGAAGCTTTTTATTTAATGGACCAATTAATTTCTGAAAAATTAATAGAAGGTAATGTAGGCTTCCCTACAAATATAGTAATTACTGCAAAAGGGTGGAATAAGATAGCTGAACTAGAGAGAACAACCACTAATAATAACCAAGTTTTTGTTGCAATGTGGTTCAATCCAGAAGTTGATTCTATTTATGAAAATGCAATAGAAAAAGCAATTAAAGATAACGGTTTTACTCCTATTCGTATTGATAGAGTAGAACATAATAATAAAATTGATGATGAGATTATAGCGAATATTAAAAAGAGTAAGTTTGTTATTGCTGATTTTACGGGTCATCGTGGCGGTGTTTATTTTGAGGCTGGTTATGCAATGGGGAGAGACATCCCTGTTATCTGGACATGTCGCGAAAATGATTTGAAAAACCTACATTTCGACACCAGACAATATAGTCACATTCTTTGGAATGATGAAAAAGACCTTTATAAAATGTTGGACAATCGAATCAAAGCAACAATTCTTTAAGTCTTAATTAAATTGCTTCTCTATAGTAAAAAAAATCGGGTGTAATTGCTGAAATAGCGACTACACCCGTGTGTATTATTACCGTTGTTTCAATCGTTCACGAATAGCCTCGATGTCTATTCCGCTTGTGTCCGACTTGCTTTCCACTTCGACCTTATCCGCAAGTAAGCCGTGTGCCTGCAAGAAAGTTCGTAGCATAGCAGCGTTACCGTCTCGAATGATAATATCCGGTATAGCCTCCATAACCTCCGGCAGACGGTCAATTGTATTAGCGACTATTACACGCTTAAGCTCTTTATTAAAGGCTTCATTCCTTCGCCATCTGTGCAATGTGCGTACATCTACGCCTACTTGATCTGCTATTTGCTCGTAAGTAAAGCCACCACGTTTAGGCGTTGCTAAATACGTAATGGCCGCAATTTGTTTTTCATTAAGTTGTTTCGTCATACCATCGTCTCCTATTCTTATAAAACTCGTCTAATCGCTAGATAATGCTTCGCCCAGTAGCCGGTCATATACGATTCTTCTTTACAACCGCTAGATTGTAAGTTTACGAATTTTCCCGGTGTTGTCACGATACCAACGTGCGAAACGCCTGCTCTATATGTGTTCTTAAAGAATACTAGGTCGCCAGGTTGAGCGCTGAGTTTGCTGACTGGCTTACCTTTCGTAAGTTGCGTAGATGTGCCGTGTCCAATATTTACGCCGATTTTCTTAAAGCAATAATAAGTGAATCCGGAGCAATCGCCACCACCGCTAGCAATGTTTTTGCCTCCAAAGATATAACGTAGCTTGCCTTTAAAGGAGCGCCCTATAGCGACTACTTGATCCGCCTTGCTATACGATGCTTTCGATACGCTACTGCTTGCACTAGATTTTAATTTCGCAAGCACTTTCGACCGTTCACTTGACCAATTAGACGCTTTAGCCCTTGCATCCGAACGCCCTGTGCCTTGTTTTAATATCGACACTTGAATGTTTTTAATTCCGAAGTCGTAAACGCCTTTCGGATTATGTGCTATGTCGATTTTATGCCCTTTAATAGCACCGCCAGTATCCTCAGCTAAATAAATACCGGAATATTGCTTAGCAGAAGGCACATAAACCGCCACGATTGAACCTAGAGGAATAACGCTAGGGTCGACTGCAATCGTTCTACCTTCCTTAACCTTCGTTCCAGATGCCGTGATTCCGGCTTTTGAACCGTTAATACCGCCAAGTTGGTAGGCATATGCGGTAGCCTTCCATCCAGTCTGATAATGAACGGCAGCATACTTGCCAGTTGAAGAAACCCATTTATCAGACGTTTTATTTTCGCTAGGCGCTTCGTAGGACTCCGTAGGTAATTCGATTTTACGTTTAAGCGTCAAGCTGGCCGTATGTGTACCATCGGCATTGAACGTATGAGAGTCAGCGACAATGTAGAAATATCCTTTTCTCGAAGACATAGGCTCCTCTACATATAACCTTCTTCCAGCCGTAAATCCGGTATTTCCGATAACCTCAATGCTAAAATCTTGCGTGCTTACGTTTAATTGCTTTAAGAGTGCGTCTGCTAGCTTTTGTAGCTTCGCCTTATCCTTAATATCCGGCTTATTCTCGTATTCTTGCATTATTCCATATTTTTTAATAGAACTCGCTGACTTAGAGGTAACACTAGCGCTGACTTTCGCTTCGTCTCCGCCAGTCATAGCAACCTTTGTTTTTCTGTCCTCGATGGATTCCGAGTATGATCCGCTAATAATATTCGTAGTTGTCGTAGCTTTGTATTTAAGATTAGCCGTAGATACCTTTGATAGCGTCAATTTCCCTTTATTATTACCCACGACAAAACGCTCACCACCACGTTTCCGCGTTTCAGTGAGCGCTATCGTAATAATATCCGAAGGTGACTTATCTCGGAATACCAATTTAGGTAAAACGATTTTTGTATCAGCGATTGAATCTGTTGGAATGCCATACTTTATCGCGAGAACCTTCAAGATCTGCGATGCAGTCTTATTTTTGAACATATGTGAGCCGGTGGATTTCGAAAGGTAGATGTTAGGGTCATAGGCGGTAAACGATTGTGTACCGTCAGTGCTAATGTCAGTCCTAAACACATATCCACGGAATAACTCTTTCTTATCGCTTGTCCGTTTTAATCGGACTAATGAGCCCGGTGACGGCTTTATCTTACGAGTTTTTCCGTTTTCTGTGTTGGCTAGCGTAAATTCTACTGAGCGGTAAGCCATCTTTGTATCGCCACTCCACGTAATCGACGACCATAAGCCATCTAGCTTGTGAAGCTCCGAGCCAACCGAGCAATATAGAGAAACCTCTGTCATTAAGCACCTCTCATAGCATAGATTTCAGTAGCTAATGCGTTTGCAATCGCTTCAATATCGCTTTCTTGTCGTACATTAAACGTGTTACCCGTGATTGCGATAGCACCAACGCTACCTTTACCACCATTTCCGTTTCTATATTCTTTAGCTTCAGTAGCTGTAAGAACTTTCTCGTCAGCGTGGAGTCTCGCAAAATAATTGTCATACGGAACTCGGTCAAGACCGCCTTTGTGACTATGGCCAGTTAAGTTAAGACCCCCGTAATTCTTCGGCGCATAATTGACCATTGAGCCTAGTTGCGGATTGCTTTTCGATAGCTTTTTAGCTGGCGCTACTTCCGTTGCACCCCAATTTACTTTAGGTATAATCGGGATATTGACGCCAGGAATCTTGTTAATTGTGCCAATAAGCGCATTGATTTTTCCGATTACGCTATTTACTGAGTCTGCTGCGTTTTGTTTAATGGATTTCCAAACGCTTGACCATACTGCTTCTACTTTTTCCCAGTTACGGTATAAAAGCACTCCAACTGCGATTAACCCAGCTATACCGGCCACAACCCACGCAATTGGATTCGCGAGAAGTGCCGCATTCAAATTCCACTGTGCAATAGTAGCGAGTAAAGTCCCCGCACGGTACGCTTTAACTAACGTATTAATCGTGCTGATAATCGTTAAGCCCGTCATGATTCCTTTAAATGCGACCACGGCTACACCTGCTGCGATTAACGGCTCTTTGAGTGACTTCGTAATTGACACAAATTTTGAGAAATTCTGCTGGATTGTTGGCCAATTTGTTTTGATATAATTTCCGAACTTTACGACCTTAGTCGCCGCATCCGAAAGAAAGTCTGAACCTTTTTCTTTGAGCCATGCTAAGCCACCGCTAGACATCCAAGCATTAAGCGCAGATAAAGGCTTTTTCAGCTTGTCCAGTGCTGCAATTCCCATTTGTGCCATTGCGGTTGTTACATTAGATTTCAACATATCCCACTGTGCTGCTGACGATTTATTTACGTCGTTAACGAATTTCTGCGTGTAGCCCATTTTATTGAGCACACTATCAAGCGCCGCGATCTTCTCCGTTGCGGTGTCTGCACCAGCAAAAGCGTTTTTAATCATAGATTTTGGAATATTGAAACGTTCTTGTAATGATACATAATCTGAGCTTAGAGCTTCTCGAATTGCGATGCTCGCCCCCTGCATCCCTTCAAGTTTATTAGAGCTGCCTAGTCGCTCTGTTACGCCTAATAGCTTATTAATTTCTCCGAGGTCTTTCGTAATTGGAAGGAAGGCTTTACCTGCGTTCATAAAGTCAGCGTCGGAGAATACCGAAGCCATTCCCTTTTTCTGCAGCATATCGAATAGCTTGTTAGCTTTTCCAGCGTCATTCACTAAAGCTTTAAGCGTTAGTTTATCAGTTTCCATCTGCATTGCACCAGAGAGTGTAGCCTCGAGAATTTTGGAAACTCCGATTGCACCGCCGATTGCCGTTGCTAATCCTCCTACCGCCGTTACTGCCCGACCGAATCCACTCACTCCGGAATTACTTGCTTTATCCATTGACCGACTATAATTATTGGTCGCTCTGTCAACCCGCTCTATCGTCCTATTAACCTGCATTAGAGGCTTAGTGGCACGGTCTTGTAAAGTCAGTATAGCTTGCAAATTAATCGCCATTATTTCGTTCTCCTTCCTCTGTAATCCGCTCGCACTCTACGCCTGCAGCTTTTATTTTTTGAAATATAAACTCTAGTTCGCGATCATCTTTACTCTCTGCCCAGTGTACAGCGCCTATTGCAATACCTGCTATCAATGATGCGAGTTTGCCTAAAAGTGGATCGTCAGTGAACGTATATAACTCCGATGCCTTTGCGTTGAGCCTTGAGAGCTTAGTTTTGCTAACTTTACCGTTCCGCTCTAAAACTTGGCCGTAAAGCTTTCTAACGTGTGTAATCTTGCTCAACCTACTTTTGGTGGTTCTGTTCATTTGTTAACCTCCCGTTTCGTTATAAAAAAAAATAAAGCGAGCCAACCCGCTAAGGTCAGCCCGCTCAAATGTCTTATACTAAGCCTTTAATGCGTGCGTGAGCTTGTTCTTGTTGCAGTTCTAGTGTGTATTCACCTACGATAAATCCTGCTTGCTTATCTCCCACGATTCCTTGCTCAACGTGCGTAAAGCCTCGGTCGTTAAGAGGTCGGATTTTAATACGGTCTGTATCTACGAATACAACCTCATCGTTTTTCAGGTTGTTGTTAAGGATGATTGGGAATTGGCCGAAGTCGGTAACAAGCATATCAACCTTTTGACCGCGCGATGTCTCGCCTTGTGTAATTCGTAGCTTATCGTTTTGTAAGTCTGAGATAGCAACTTTTTGCTTCGCTGGCACTAGGAATGCATAATTACCGCCATTCGCAAAGCCGCCTTTCTCGAAAATGCTCTTAGTAACGTCTCTCAGCATATTAATTGAAACTGCTTGTCCTGCACCTGATACTACGTTTGTGCTGATAAATTGGCGTAAGCCTGCCATTTGTCGTACTTTACCGTTATCGTATTTGTGGCCTGTGATGAGCGCTTTTTCAAGCTGTAGCGCTAATTCAAGTTGTTTTTTAGCTTTTTCATAAGCGTATAGGTCGCTTACTCCGTATTGGTCAACGGATAGAGCTGATCCGGATACCTCAATGCTATCCATAAAGATTTGCGTATAGTTTTCTTTACGTTGGCGTGCTTTGTAACGAGCTTTCTGAGCGTCCTGACCTTCTTCTCCTTCAACGAATTGGAATTCTATTTCCGCACCGTTATCTGCAGCTTGTGGAGTAGACCCAGCGTAGCCACGCATAATGGTTAATGTTTTAGTTGATTCGTCAATCGCCGTAACTTTAACTAACTCCTCGTCGATTTGAGCTACTGCGTTAAGCACGAAAGGCTCTATGCTAGCGACTTTTGCCGTTGTAGCAACGTCTGTCAGCGCTGCAGTTAGCGTTGTTGAAGTCGCGAACATCTCATCTTCGTACCAAACATGCGTTGTATTAGTTGCTGGCGGCGCGAAGCCTACCAGGTTTAAAAGTGGCGTTTGATTTGGATTTAACAATAAAATTTCGTCTGTTACCGATTCTTTTTTACCTTGTAGATTGTAAGAAGTAGTAGTTGCTGACATTAAATTTCCCCATTTCCCGCGCTCATGGCGCTATATAGTGTTTTTATTGCATATAAAAAAAGCCGAACGATTTCGCTCGACTCATCTACCGTTTTAATTGCTTTTTTAACTTTCCATACGCTACGATGTCTGCCTGTGAACCCGTTTTTTTAGCTTTATCTGCAGCATCTTTTAGCAATCGCTCGGCTGACCTGTCCGGTGGTGTATAGCCATTTGTGGGCTCGCCAATAGGCTTTGGTTGAGGCTTTGGCTTTTCTTCTTGCTGTGTCTTTAATGCCTCTATTTCCTCACGCATTGACTGCATCTCAGCCTCATGCTTTGCGGTAACTTCAGCGACCGGATCTTTTGCGTCGCTTGCTTCTGATTCCATAGCTTCATACTCCGCAACTTTTGCCTTTAATTCCTCGTAATCCGCATATTCCCGTTTAACATTTGCTACTTCCCGTCCGATTGCCTTATCTATATCAGATTGCGTGAATGTTTTTTCTTCGGTTGGTTTTTGTTCATCCATTTTCATCTCTCCTTATCGGCATTTTTGGGCAGCGAATTTTAAAAATTCTGTTCTGCTATCGTGCTTATTTTTATTCTTTTGGGTATCTTCCTTTGCTTTTGGTTTGGGCAATATTACCCTTTTGTAGCCCTTCATCGGCATGAGACTCACCCCCTTTTGTTAATGTTTAGGACACTCAAAAAGACAATAAGGATAAATACTACTCTCCTCATATTTGCGCCTTAAAACAGACGCCACAAAGCCGGTAAAATCAACGTTTTAGAATCCCTAACCATTAACATTTGCTCTCGACTTTGCCATACCTTCACGCGACCTTTTACGTGCTTGATCCGCTTGGCATACTGGACAATATTTTTGGCGATTGCTTTTGCGTTTATATGGCTTTTTGCAGCGTTCGCAAGTATTTAGGATGATCTCAGCGCCTTGTTTACCTTGCATATACAGCGCTTGGATGTGCTCATCGCCTGGGAGTACGGAAGTTTCTGCGTAATTACAACGTGAATTCAAACTAAAAAAGAGCGGGCATATGTGGCTACCACTCTCAAAAGTCTGCAATAAACATTGACCGTTTGCGTCGTAATTGGCGCAATTCTTTTCGATGTAACGTGCTACGGCGTTTCTAGCCATTTTTATATAATCTTCCCCCTTGAAATTCGGCTAAATTTGTGATAAAGTTGTATCTTGGATAAGACTATTCACTTTCTCATATTTACGTAAAAAAAGAAGAAAGCCATCGTCTAGCGAAAAACGCCTTGCGATAGCAGACTGAAAACGTGGAGAAATGGTTCGAGCTCCCGTCTCAGCCATGCTAAGCGCAGTGATACTATACCCAATTTCTGATGCGAATTGTTCTTGTGTCATACCATTGTAGAGGCGTAGCGCTTTAATCGTGTTATTTAACATATACTTTCACAACCTTTCTTCAATTAATTTTACATACAGCCTAAATAAAAAAAGGCGAATTGGTATCGCCGTATCTATATATAGCCGAGATGGTCGCACCTAAATAGTCTCAACATAAAAGAATCCACGACCTGCTTTTTCTGCTCGAATACGTTCCTCTGCAAGCTTAGTCGCTCCATAGGTTTCAAGTAAATGCTTTTCAATTTCTTCGCGTGATTTCCTTATAACAGTTGTCTTACTCTTAACTTTCTCACTGTGATTATTCAAACGCACTGCAATTTTCGTTACTTTTTCCGTTCCATTATAATTGATAGCTTGCGTTTTCTTCTTTTTTCCGCCCATTTTCACGTTTAATTGGTGACGGGCAATAGCGACCTCTAAATCATCCCCATAAGAATAACACCCACGCTTACGATCGTATTCAAACATGCGGTATTCATTAGTCCAGCACGGATATTCACCGTCAAGATAGTATAAATCTTTGTATGTCGGGCGTTTTTGCTTGCCTGCATTGCGGATTTGTCTGCGATAATGTTTAAGCACAATATCTTTACCTTGTTTGCATTCAGACGAGCATACATGACTACTGTTATTTTTCGTAATATCCCAATAAAAGTAACCGCAGAAATGGCAACGTTTGATACGTTTAAACTCCTCGAAATCACCGTAAATTATATCCCCAGCAACCTCTATCGCTATACCGTTGTATTCCATGCGTGAACCTATGTTATTAATTCCGCCATTTGCTCTAAACATATCCGCAATTTCGTAATAATCTCCAGTGGTCAATTTAATGCGATAATTCTCTTTACTTACTAGGAAGTTATATTCCTCTAAAATCATCTTCGCAAACTTTACCGCACCTGCACCCGGCTCTTCTGTTAAAGCTGTTCTTAATACATCACCTTTTTTAAATACTACTTTAGTCTTTGCGTTCTCAATCGTCATCGTCGTCATCTAATACCCTCCAATTTTATGTGGTTAATATTTGATACCACAAATGTATTTCTTTTCACTTTGTTACTTTCTTTTGCAGCAATAGATAATATAAATAACGCTTATCGCTATCTGCGTTTATTAGCTTTAGCTAATGGACGCTATCTTTTGTAAATCTTAGTACGTAAATCTCGGTAGTAAATCTTAATACGGTAACAACTAGTAACCGCGCTATACTAACTATTGGCACTCTCAAATATCTCTTGTACTCTTGCACGGTAATCCGCTAGTCTTTCATGGCGTTTAACTTTGTCTTTAGCACGGGATTCCTCGAATTTTAACCGATATTCTACTGCCTCCGGGAATCGTTGTTCAAACTCCTCGCGATTAGCGATCGGCTTTTTAAAGACATAAATGTTATTACCGTAGTCAGTGTTATAAATCGCCTGAATCAATTCGAGTTCCTCTAAGATCGCTAATGCACGAATGACACTTTGGCGACTTAAAAACGTTTCATCTGCTATTAAATCTTGCGTAGGAAAGGCGTATTTAAAACTATCGTTATATTTATCTAGTAGATGCAGATAAACGCGCTCACATTTGCCGTCAAACTTAGGATGTCCGGTATAAATTTTTAAAACTTCGTTAGGCATCGCCGTAAAGCCCAGTACATTTTTAAATGGTAAAGCTTTATTAACCTGTTTCGTTTCATTCATCATCATCGTCATCATCCTTTTCGTTTTATTTCAATGTGTCACGCGACACATTAATACAGAAACAATTCCTTCGTTAAGTCACATTTCCTTAATTCGTCTACTATTTCTTCTTGTTCCATCTCCTTAAATCTATTAAACCGAATGAAACCCTCCCACTCTTCCAGCGCTTTATATATTTTCCAAGCCTTTGTATCTCCATTCTTGTTTTTTAGTGCGTAATCAAACATAAATCTTACGTCATCTACTGATATTTCAGAGTAGTTTGCACCCATCTCCAACGCAATGCTCACTGCAATAAAAGCAGACTGTTGAATACTTTCTCTTTGTTTAATTTCTTCTGGAAATGCTAAAAACGATAACCAATATAGTTCACTCCTAATTAGCAGGTACTTAAATTTCGATAAATAATTTTCTATGTCCTTAACGCTTATTTTTTCTTTATCTTTGAAATAGAACATCAATAGTCTTTGAATATACTCAAATGAATCCTCCGTACCATGTAGAAACCGACAAACTTCCATTAATCTGCAAATATCGTTTTTAGCAGTTAAAATTTTCTTTGCATGACCTTCCGCAAGACGCCCTTCCGCTATCCAATCTTGAATTTCCGGTGATAAATTTAGTAGACGCAACTTTGTCGTTATATATGTACGTCCCTTACTAACCTTTTGAGCGATTTGTTCATGTGTGAAGCCCATTTCTACGTATTTCATAAATGCCTGCGCTTCTTCAATTGGTGAAAGTTGCTCACGTTGAATATTTTCAATTACAGCTAAATGAAAAGCATCTACATCGTTCATTTCACGTATATTAACAGGTACTTCGCTCAATCCTGCCATTTTAGATGCCCTATATCGTCGTTCACCTTGCACTATTTCATATTTATCTCCCAGTGGCCGAACCATTATCGGTGTCATTAATCCGTCATTTTTAATTGATTCAGCTAACTCCGCAAGTGCTTTGTCATCGAAATACTCTCGCGGCTGATTTGGGTTTGTAATAATTTCGCTGATTTTAATTTTCGTCATCTTCATCATCCTTCCGATTATTTTCTTAATTTTTTACGCCAGTTACTCAATGCTTCCGTAAGCTCACGGCTGCATTTATGTCCACCTAACTGCGCGATTACTAATGCGAAAAGATGTATCGCTCATGTTCGGGTAAACTTTCGATATTTCCAATTAGATGTGGTTGTTGATTCATTTGAATGACCTCCTATTATTTTGTTTAGTCGATACGCTAGTTAACACCTTACACCTTGTATAGACACTAAAGTGATAAAAAATGGACCATAAATCTAAAACTATCTAAAACTTTTTTTTGCTTCCAATATATATCCGCACTAAAACCATTAAAAATGGACCACTTTTTCGTATTTTTTTATCTTCCTATCTTATACACACAGTAAAAGGAACCAAATTGCCCACTAAAATTTATTTTTTTAATCGTCTTACACTTTTTAGTACGTAAAAACTTTTTCTTTCGCACACTTTTCTGCAATCTTTTTATCTACTTATTACTTCTTATACAAATTACATTGGAAAGTGGGCAGGTTTTTGGCCAAAAAGTTAAAAAAAAATAAAAAAAAGCGTTGGTAGCTAACCTTCGCTTTTTCTTTTTGTATTCTCGTTATTTAAAGCTTTAAGCCTCTTTCGTGCCTCAAGCCGTGTTATTATAGGCTCAGTAGTTTGGCGCCTACTGAATTGCGTTTGATAAGCCTTTGCCGAGGCTAATCGCTTAAGTCGCTTTGCCATCGCGACTGACTACCTACTTTGCTTTAGATTATTCCCGTAACCCTCCGCACGACTAGCGTTATGCCATCCGTTTGCTCCACTAGAATCCGTCTAGTAGCGCTCGTTCATAAATAAGCACACGTTGACTATAGTTATTTACTCGTAGGATACGCCGTGTATATCCGCAAAAATTTATTACTATGCTGCAAAGAGACGTTTTTTATTTGATACGTCAATCTTCAAGCAACCTAAGCGAGATTTGCGTGATACTCCCGGGCAAAGTTCTGCGAATTGTTCCGGAGTTACGTTGATTACTTCACCAGTTTGAACGTTATAAATGTTGTACCATCCTACGATTGTTTTTACGTATTTGATTTGCATATTATTTCCTCCTTATTATCGAACACGTTCCGTAGTCACCTGGGTATAAATTATCGACGTGTTCTATATACTTATAATACACCGACTACGTTCCGTTGTCAACTACATTCCGTAGTTTTTTTAAAATTTTTATTATATAATTTAGGAAAACATTAGGGGGCTTTCTTATGCGTGTTAAATCAAATTTGAAAAACATTTTAGATCGTAGAGGTATTTCTATTCGGGAGTGTGCTCGAATGGCTGATTTACCTGTTGAGACTGTAAGACGACTATATAACGATGAAACTAAGCAGTATCAGCGTGATTCAATCGGAGCTTTGTGCGAAGCGCTTGACGTCGAGATAAGTGATTTACTTGTATTAGAAAAGCCTCCCAAATAAATGGTAGGCTTTTATAGATTATTTACTTTTAGAAAAATTTTCATCTAGTTTTATATTATTAATAATTTCTTTAGTAAAAGTTAAATCTTTATTATCTAATAGTATATATCTAGGTACTAATATCTTCTTCTTACGATTAAAAGGTGCAACCAATGAATTATCATCTTCACGTAGTATTACGATATATTCTTTATCATTATTAGTTGCAATAGTATATGTATTTTCAATATTCGCTTTACCCAATCCTACAAAATAACTAATTTGCCCTAATAAATATATACTGAATATTATCATTGTATAGAATAAAATAGGTTTATCTTTTAGTAATTTGTGTTCTTGTTTAATATGTTTAGTGAATGAATTACTATATAAGCCTATAATCTGCGTTAAAAATAAAAATATCGGTCCAAATACCGTTATTATCAATAGAATAGTATTAATTGTTGTATCAGGCATAAATTCTTCGGGGACTCTATAATGCTCGAAATATCCTTTTTGAAAATAATATGCCATAGTATAACCAACTATTGTAATATATCCGATAATATATGCAGAATCTGTTGTAAATAAAAATCTATGATTATCTTTTTCTTGCATTACTTTCACCCCTACTAAATAATTATAATAGTATAGTACCATTTTTAGTTATAGTATTGCTAGGGATTATCAGCTTGCTTTTTCTTTTGAATTTTGGCACAAACCGGAATAGGAGCGGCTAGGCTCGGCGCAAAGTTGTCTGCCTAAGTTCGCGGTAGAAAATATTAATCTACTACAAACAAGACAGACAACGCTATTTCACAAACCATCACAGTGTGCGGTGAGTATCGTATGCTCCTATCAGTTGCGGATTTTTCAATCCAACGTACCTACTACACTACTACTGCCCCCGTGAGTTTCATGTTTTCATATATTGCGATCATGCTTTATATGATTAATGTATATCCGACAAATGCGGAGCTCTACAAAAACACCTCTATGGTACGTCCTACGACGCCCGTAAGCGTCCAGTCCTTCCACTCCTAACCGTTATGGCCGTTAGCGCCATTCAGCTACAAACGTGATAGGAAACGTTTATATGTAGCTTAGACGTTTATTTGCAGTGGAAACGTCATAACCTGACCATTTTCATTTTACGTCCTGTTATTGGGCAACCAAGACGGAGTCTCTTAAAAAAGACAATAGCAAACTAGACCTTTGACATTCTAATTTTTTTAAATTAAAATGAAGGCATATAAGATACTCATATTTAGTTTTTATTGGTGTATAAGCTAATTGAGTAGCTAAGGACTGGCGGAGCTAACGCTTGTCCTTTTTTTATTTGTCTAAATGCTGTAACGGCGAGTGTTGACGGTATTTCTGCATTAATTCTTTTTCTGCAAAATCTAAATAAATACTGGCTGTGACCTCAACGCTTGAATGTCCGAGCAACCGAGATAACGTAGCTAAATCTCCGCCATTTATCAGATAGCGCTTGGCAAAGTTATTTCTAAGCAAATGCGGAGTTACTTGTAAGCCAACGTCACGCGCTCTTAATCTGAATGAACGCTCGACGCCTTCGATTCTTACGCGATTTCCTCGCAAAGTTGGAAATGTATATTCAGAATTCGTATAGCGATCCTTGTAGTTAAACCACGACTTTAATAGTCGCCGCATAATGTCGCTAAAGTAAACGAAACGCTCTTTACCATTCTTTGTCTCACGTAAAAGTAGCGCATTATTTCGTAGGTCGTAATCCGCATCTACTGTCGCAGATAATTCGTTAATACGTGCACCGCAATCGAATATCAGTTGCGCCATTATCCAGTCTCGATATTGGTCGAACTTCGTTACTTCAAAAGCGCGAAAGAACTGTTTTATCTCTTTATCTTCGAGCAAATGCTTAACCTTTCGCTGCGGCTTAATCGCTTTAACTTCCTTCATCGGATTTTTACGAATATAGCGTTCTTGGTACATATAACTGTAGTAAGCCTTTATATTACGTACATAATTGGCGATAGTAGTCTTTGAAATTTGCTTACCGTAGTCTTGTCGACGTTCCGGATAGTTCTTCGGATTACCACTCGCAGATATTTCGTACTTTCCACGTTCTTCTAAATCGCATATATATGACCGCAAATGCTCAGCGCCTACTTTCTTCGAATCCGTAATTTCGAATTTTTCTTCTAAGTAGCGAGCAAATAATCTTAACGTTTGTTCATACGATTTTAACGTTTTTGCAGATAAGCCTTTCGCAGAACAATCGAGCATATAACGGTCAATATCTAGTTCAAATCCCGTTATTTTCACAACAAAAAAGCGCCTCCTCCTACGATCGAATAAATCGTAAAAGCAGGCGCTCTTAACTAGCGCGAGTTTATCGTTATATATAATAAGTTTATCGGGTATAATTCCGTGAAGCTTACGTGAGAAACTGCGTCATATCAGCATTAAACCGCAACCATCTCAATCCGAATCTTATCCGCGATCATGGCGATGAATTCTGAATTAGTCGGTTTTGATTTTAGATGATGGACAGTGTAGCCGAACATTTTCGAGATAGATTCGTAGTTTCCACGATTCCATGCGACTTCGATGGCATGGCGAATGGCACGCTCTACTCTTGAAGGTGTGGTATCGAATTTTTTGGCGATGTCCGGATATAGAACCTTTGTGATAGAACCCAGTAATTCTACGTCAAGATAGACCATTTGGATGGCTTCACGGAGATACGCATATCCCTTAATGTGAGCAGGTACACCAATTTCTTTGATAATGGCTGTGATGGTCGCATCTAGCTGACGTTGATCCAATTTTTGTGGTTTGGAACCTTGTAAGATACTGACACGTTTTTGTTTTTCAACTTTTTTACCAGCACATTGTAAAATTTTCAAAGCTAAACGGTCAAATTCAAATGGTTTTAACATAAAGTAAGAAGCACCTAGTTCAACTGCTTGTTTCATGACATCTTCTTGGCCAAAAGCGGTTAGCATAATGACTTGGACATTACTAAATTGGGGATTTTCATGCATCGTTTCAAGAACTGCTAATCCATCAAGATGTGGCATAATAATATCTAATAACAGAACATCTGGTACATGCTCTTCTAACATTTTCAAACATTGTTTACCATTTGTTGCTGTACTAATTACCTCAATCTCTCCATGATTTGATAAATATTCTTCCATCATTTTTACCAATTCACTATTATCATCCACAATTGCAACTTTGACTTTCTCCATTCGACTTCCTCCTTTATCATGCACTTCCTAAATTGAGATCAAAACCTGAGTTTACTCTAAATGTAGACACACTTTTGATACAAATGGGATTATTCGACAACTTTAAGTCAAGCCCTTCCAAATTTAAAAAAATGAGTATGTTGTAATAGAAATTTCTTCAAATTCGACAAAAATGTATATATTATTTACATGTTAATTGTAACAAATAATCCAAAGAAAAAGAATGCTAGAAGAAAACAGTTGAATAACTATTTTAAAACCCTACAAATATCGAACTTTAAAGTACAATTTCACCTAATGAAGATTTTCTTCGTCCCTCCCCTCACTAGATGTTAGTTTTAAACCTATCGAGCAATTGATCGTCACATATACCCTTTACTCGAGTCTTGAGGGTGAAATTCTATCGCTTTTTGAAAATGAAATGAAATCCTCTATAAGCAAACAAAGATTGGTACAGATCTAAAAAATCCACCCGAGATGGGTGGATTTTGCTTTTTGGGAGTGTGGTTGCTTATTTTTTAAACGGCTAATTTTTAACCGTCTTATATTTATTTTAAGCAGGTTGATTTTTGAGCATTTCTGTAATAGGTAGTGCTGCTCCTTTTTCTGGACTTTCAATATACATATGTGTTACAGCACCTGCGAAGTGCCCGCCTTGGATGATGGGGCTTCCACTCATTCCTTGTAAAATACCGCCAGTTTTTTCTTTTAATACAGGGTCTGTTATTTCAATTTGGAAGCTTTTATCATTCACCTTTGTTATGTTCACATCGAACGACTCCACTTTTTTACCTGAAATCGTTGTTAATAATTTGGCAGGTCCCTTTTTTATATCAGAAGGTTGCATAACTTCTATCGCTTTTGGCAATGATGGTTGTATAGATTTTTGCCATTTGCCAAATATCCCATACACACTATTGGAAACGATACTGCCGATTTGACCTTTATCATTTTCAACCGCAGAGATTTTATACCCTGGTTCTCCAGGAGTACTCTTCTTAATATGTTCGATTTTTGCATAGAAAATGGAACCCTGATTGAATTGTGGTGGCTTTTGTAATATTTGATCGACGATTTGATGACCTAACGCACCATATTGTTTCGTATCAGGATCTAAAAAGGTTAGCGTACCGATTCCATCTGTCTCATCGCGAAGAAAATTCATAACAGATGTCATTTCTTCTTTTTTCACGTTGACCTTTTTGTCTTCAGCATCTCTGCCTATTGTTAAAATCAGGGATTCCTTTGAGGATGTTTTTATAATTTGGTGAATGTTTTCCAATTTTTCCACTGAAGTATTATTGACTTTTTCAACAATATCTCCTCTTTTGAGCCAATTTCCATCTTGTAGTAACACATCATTTGAAACCGTAATATCTGACAATTGCAATTCAACACCTATTGAGTCACCCATTGGGATTACTTTCTTGGCTGCACTTGCAATTGTCGTCCATGATCCAAAAACGACAAGTAAAATAAATAAGCTCAAAAAAGAGCGCTTCGCATTTCGCATATGTCACCTCCTTTTCATTTATGATGGCTTCAAATCGAATTGTTATGAAAGGTAAATATTTGTCTACCGTTTGAATGTATAAAAAAACATCTCACAAAATTTGCAAGATGTTTTTATTTTCCACCAAAAATTTCAAACAAGTGATACATACTTAAACTAAACATTTTTTTCGTTGTTCAGCAATTTCAATCAATTCTTTTGCATGTCTGAATGTCAATTCTGTGACTTCTGCTCCTGACATGATGCGACTGATCTCATCAATTCGATCATCGCCAAAAATTTCCGTTAATGAAGTAAAGGTTCGATTGGTATCCTCTTGTTTTTGAATATGATAATGATGATCCGCCATTGCTGCAACTTGAGGTAAATGAGAAATACATAATACTTGTGAATGAACAGAAATGGCTGCGATCTTATCAGCAATTGCCTGTGCCACTCTGCCACTAACACCTGTATCCACCTCATCAAAAATAATAGAAGTAATGCCATTCGTCGTAGAGAAAATGGTTTTTAGTGCCAGCATAATTCTAGAGAGTTCCCCACCCGAAGCAATTTTTGTGAGAGGTTTAGGTGGTTCCCCAACATTCGTTGCAATATAAAAGATAATCTTATCTACTCCATCATGATCGAATTGACCTTCAGGCAATGTTTCAAAATGAACACTAAATTTCGCTTTTTCCATATATAATTCCCGTAACTGTTGCATAATAGCATTAGACAATTGATTGCCAACTTTTTTGCGAACAGCTGTCAATTTTGAAGCTGTTGACTGAAGTTTTTTTCGAAGTTCAATGAGCTGTTGTTCATTTTTTTGAATATTTTCATCTCTATTAAATAAGGATTCCAATTCTTCGCCGATTTTTGCACGATACGCTAAAATTTCTTTTAAAGTGGATCCATATTTTCTTTTCATCGATTGAATAAGGGCCAAACGATGCTCTACTTCGTTCAAACGTTCTGGATCAAATTCTAAATCGTCCAAAATATTCTTTATCCCAAAGGCTGCCTCTTGAAGATTGTAAAAAGCATTTGAAACGGCTTCTGAATATTCTTTAAAGGTCATATCGATGGTTGCTACATCCTCTAACTCAGACATTGCACGTCCAATCCAGTCAAGCCCTTTCGACTCGCCTAAAATCGCTTCATGTGCCGTATTCGAGCATTCAAATATTTTGTTGAAATTCATGAGCCGACGACGTTCTTCTGTCAAATCCTCTTCTTCATTTTCCCGGAATTGGCATGCATCAATTTCTTTCATCTGAAATTGATAAAGATCTATTTTTTGAGCCACTTGCTGTTCATTCACAGAAATAGCAGCCAATTCTTTTTTTAGCGTATTATAATCGTTGAATTGCTTGAAATACTTTTCTTGAACGGCTTCTATTTGTTCTCCTGCAAATTGGTCTAATAAATGAATGTGTTGCCGATCATCCATCAATTCTTGGGTTTCATGTTGTCCATGTATATCGATCAATGTCGCACCGATTTCGCGTAATAGAGACAATGGTACCAGTTTCCCATTTACACGACATACACTTTTACCATTGTCATTTAGATCACGGCGCAAGATAATTAGATCTTCCTCGATTTCAATTCCGGCGTCTTCGCACTTTTCATATGCCGGATGATTTTCAGAGGTCAATGTAAAAAGGCCCTCTAATTCCGCTTTCTTTGCACCATGTCGAACAAACTCTTGGGAACCACGTCCACCAGCTAAAAGCTGAACAGCATCAATAATAATGGATTTACCTGCACCTGTTTCTCCAGTTAAGACGGTTAATCCATCTTGGAAAGCTACGGTTAGATCTTCTATAATCGCGAAATTTTTAATGGATAGCTCTTTTAACATAACTAGCTCACCTCGCTTAAGCTCTCATTATAGCATTTCAAGTAAACGATTTTTAATCTTTTCACGCTCTGATTCTTCTCGGCAAATGATTAGAATCGTGTCATCGCCACAAATGGTTCCAAGAATTTCTTCCCAATCCAAATGATCTAATAATGATCCAATAGCATGTGCGTTTCCTGGCAATGTTTTCATCACAAGCATATGGCTAGTCCCATCTATGGATACAAAGGCGTCAGCTAATGCACGATGTAATTTTTGGATGGGATTAAAACGTTGATCTGCTGGTAAGCTATATTTATATCTTCCATCTTGGAGTGGCACTTTAATAAGATGCAGCTCTTTTATATCACGGGAAATCGTTGCTTGTGTAACGTGATAACCTGCATCTTTTAACATATCGACCAAGTCATCTTGTGTTTCGATCTCATTATTAGCAATCATATCGCGGATTCTAATATGTCGTTGGCTTTTATTCAATTGCTTTCACCTCTTTGTATATTTATGCCCATTTGTTTATAACGTATCATTTTTTCTTTATTTTAACAAGAAAAAACACGATCCGACAAAGCACGGATCGTGTTATTTCAACTGTTGATGTGCTTCCTTTACTAATGAAGCGAAATCTGTGTAAGACTGGATTTCTTCTCCTGCTCTTGGGTTATAAAGGTGAAATAAAAACTCAATATTCCCTTCGCCACCTGTAATAGGTGAATACGATGCATCTTTAACGATAAAACCGATGGATTCAGAGAATGTCGCAATTTTTTCCAATACTTCTAAGTGAGTTTTTGCCTCGCGAACTACTCCTTTTTTCCCTACTTTTTCTTTTCCCGCTTCAAACTGTGGCTTCACTAATGCCACCACATCTCCGCCAGGTAAAAGAAGAGTTTTTAGAACAGGTAATATTAATTCTAAAGATATGAAGGATACATCGATCGTCGCAAAATCAGGTAATCCTTCTACTAAATCGGGTGCTGTCACATATCGAAAATTAGTCTTCTCCATCACAGTTACTCGCTCATCAGAACGTATTTTCCAAGCTAACTGATTGGAGCCGACATCAAGTGCATAACAATGTTTTGCACCATTTTGCAATGCACAATCCGTAAAACCACCCGTTGAAGAACCGATATCTAGCATTAGCTTTCCTGTGACATCTACATCGAATACTTTCAACGCTTTTTCTAGTTTTAAACCACCGCGGCTTACATAGGGTAACTGATGTCCTTTAATGGTCAATTCACTATCAACAGGAATTTTCTCCCCTGCCTTATCAATACGGACTTCCTTTGAGAATACTTGCCCCGCCATAATCGTACGCTTCGCTTTTTCTCTCGTCTCACATAAGCCACGCTGAACAAGTAATACATCCACGCGTTCTTTTGGAATTTTTGTTGTCATTATGCTTTTAAACCTGCTTGTTTTTTAGATTTTTTGGCGATTAATCTTTCGACACGATTGACGGCTTCTTCATCCGTAATATGCAAATCACGAAGCAATAAGTCCACACTGCCATGTTCCACAAATATATCTGGAATGCCCATTCGAGCAATCCTATCGGTTGAATAGCCATGGTCATTTGCGAATTCTAACACAGCACTCCCAAATCCACCTTCAAGCATTGCTTCTTCAATGGTTAAGATTGGCTTTCCACTTTGCATTAGTCGATGTAGCATTTTTTCATCCATAGGTTTGATAAAACGTGCATTGATAATCTCTGTTTGGATGCCTTTTGCTGATAAAATATTGGCAGCATTTTTTGCTAAAGGAATGGTTGTTCCAAATGTAACAATCGCCGCATCGACTCCCTCTTGCAGCACTTCCCATGTGCCGATTGGAATATCATGTAGTTCCTTATCCATCGGTACACCTAAGCCATTTCCACGGGGATAACGCAGTGCGATCGGACCATCCTCATAATCTAATGCTGTTTTGACCATATGTTGGCCTTCATTTTCATCTTTTGGCATCATAATGACGATATTCGGCATATGACGTAAAAAAGCAATATCAAATACCCCTTGATGTGTTTCACCATCCGCACCGACAAGTCCGGCACGATCAATACCGATGAATACATTTAAATTTTGTCGACAAATATCATGCAACATTTGATCATAGGCACGCTGTAAAAATGTAGAATAAATCGCTAAAAAAGGCTTGATCCCTGAAGCAGCCATTCCTGCAGCCATTGTTGCCGCATGTTGTTCTGCAATCCCAACATCATAAAAACGATTGGGGAATTCTTTTGCAAATCCCTCCAATTTGGAACCTACAGGCATTGCTGGTGTGATGGCCACAACACGATCATCTTCACGCGCGATTCGAGTAACCGTATCTGCAATCAATTTAGACCATCCAGGTGCTGATGTTGTTGATTTCACAAAGTCGCCAGTTTCAATTTTATACGGACCTGTTCCATGCCATGTACCAATGGTATCGTTTTCAGCTGGCAAGTAGCCCTTCCCTTTTTTCGTTACAACATGGATGATAACAGGCCCTTGAATTTTTTTAGCGTTTTGTAAAGTTTCCTCCAGCATCTCAAAATTATGACCGTCAATCGGACCGAGATAAGTGAAACCCAATTCTTCAAAGAAGATACCGGATACGAGTAAATATTTTAGGCTATCCTTAACACGTTCAGCTGTAGCAGCCAATTTACCACCTACTGCTGGTATTTTCTTGAGTAACATTTCTAAATCGTCTTTTACTCTGTTATATGGACTTGCAGTACGAAGACGACCTAAAATATTATGGACAGCCCCAACATTTGGCGCGATGGACATTTCGTTATCATTTAAAATCACGATCATATTCGTTTTTTCGTGTCCAATATGATTCAGTGCTTCAAGAGCCATACCACCTGTTAAAGCACCATCACCGATGATTGGAACGATATAATGATGTTCACCTTTTACATCACGCGCTGCTGCCATTCCCATAGCCGCAGAAAGGGATGTTGAACTGTGTCCTGTTTCCCAAACATCATGTTCGCTTTCAATACGTTTTGGAAAACCGGACAATCCCTTGTATTGGCGGAGTGTATCAAACTCAGATGCACGACCTGTTAAAATTTTATGAACGTAGGCTTGATGCCCCACGTCAAATAAAAGCTTATCTTTTGGACTATTAAAAGCACGATGCAGTGCGATTGTCAGCTCAACAACTCCTAGATTAGGTCCAATATGGCCACCCGTGTTTGAGCATTTTTCGATTAAAAATTTGCGAATATCATAGCTCAAATCACGAAGTTGTTTTGTATTTAATTCTTTTAAGAAGGATGGACTAGATATATTATTCAAATCCATCGCCATCACACACCTTTTCATTATAGATTCATCGCGCATTGTTTTTATCATTATAGCAGTGATAAACAATTGCACAAAATTAAAAGAGTTGCTATTTGTTGCGAAGAACAATATATTCGGCAAATTCTTTTAATAACTTACTTTCAGATGGCAATTTTTCTAATGCTTTAATAGCTAATTCATAGTGTACATGAAGTTTTTCTTTGGCTCCATCTAGTGTAAGGAGTGCTGGGTAAGTACTTTTATCACTTGCAACATCTTTACCCGCTGTTTTTCCTAATTGCTCTGTAGTACCAACTATATCCAAAATATCATCTTGGATTTGGAAGCATAGACCAATATGATGTGCGTATTCGACTAAAATAGCCTTTTCTTCATCAGAAGCACCAGCCAAAATAGCGCCAGATTCAATACTGAATCGAAGTATCGCCCCTGTTTTATGGACATGTACTTCTTCTAATTCTTCTAATGTCAGCTTTTTCGTTTCGCCTTCGATATCGAGAATCTGTCCTCCTACCATTCCTTCAGCACCTGCTGCTACACTAAGCTTATCTATAAGTTCTAAACGTTTTTCAGCATCAACTTGTTCCATACGCGCTAAAATACCAAACGCAATCGTATTTAACGCATCTCCTGCTAGTGTGGCAAAAGCATCCCCATACACTTTATGATTGGTTAGTTTGCCACGGCGATAGTCGTCATTGTCCATACTTGGTAGATCATCATGAATCAATGAATAGGTATGAATCATTTCAATGACAGCACCTACAGTATAAGCTGCATCATCTTTGACATTGAAATGGTCCATAACAGCTAATACAAATAATGGACGAACTCGTTTACCACCTGCATTTAATGAGTAAAGCATTGCTTCTTTTAATATTTCTGGTGCTGTAATTTCTTTAACAAGATCATTGATACGTTTTTCAATAACTGGAATATTGGCATTCATGAAAGACTTTAATGGTTGCGTCATTTCCCTTTTCCCTCTTCTCCTGTTGGTTCAAACGGTTGTTCATTTCCGTTTTCATCCATAACGGAAACAAGTTGTTCTTCAGCTTTTGTCAATTGTTCATGACAAAACTGAGATAATTTCATTCCTTTTTTGTATAATTCAATGGCATCTTCTAATGGTACATCGCCTTGTTCAAGCTGTTGCACAATTTCTTCAAGATCATTGATCGATGTTGCAAAAGTTTGCTTTTTAGTCGTCATCTATTACTCCCCCTTATATCCCTCATTAACGGGCAGTATTATTCCCACCTCAAAATTCAGCGAAAGTAAAGAAGTTAGGAGGGAGATCAACTACCACATGCGCCCGATTAGTTCGAGCCAACAAGATGTTAGTCACTCAAGTATTGCCACAGGACTTGGCTCTTTTCACTTAAATTCCTCTATTTCAGCAGAGGATGAAAAACCCCACTGATTAAAGTTTCATTTTATCTTCCACAGTAATCGATGTAACGGTTGCTGTTGCTTTCCCATCTTGAAGATGAAATTCCACTTCATCATGTTCCTTCACTTCTTGAATCGATTTGATAACTTTCCCATTATGGTAAGTAAGGCTATAGCCTCGTGTCATAATGGCTAAAGGATTCAGTGCTTCCAATGTTCGAATAACAGAACGAAATTCATCGTTTCTTCGATTGAGTTGTTGCAGCACTGCTTTTTTTAAGGATTTTTCGTTATTTTCTACTCTTGTTTTTTCATAGCGAAGTTGTTGCAATGGAGAACGAAGCTGCAAACGATGATCCATTTGAGTCATCAAAAGTTTTTGATGCTTTAGATAATCTAAAATACTTTGATGTAATCGTTCATCCATTCTCGATATTTTTTCTATAAAAGGTCGATATAGTCGATCGGGATAAGCGAGTGGATAGGATTTTTGTAAGCGCTCTAATTTTGCTTTTTCCTGTTTGATCCGGGCTTGTACCAATTGGAATAATTGAGCTTTTCTAGTGAGCAAGTACTTGGCTAACTCTTCGCTACTTGGCACAGCACGTTTAGCTGCTGCTGTTGGTGTAGCCGCTCTTACATCAGCTACTAAGTCAGAAATGGTTGTATCCGTTTCATGACCTACCCCGCTTATAACAGGAACTACGCTATTAAATATAGCTCTCGCTACAATCTCCTCATTAAATGCCCATAAATCTTCAATAGAGCCACCACCACGCGCGACGATTAGTGTATCGATTTCAGGCGTACGATTTGCCTGTTCGATCGCTTTTACAATACTTTTTGCCGCATGCTCCCCCTGGACAAGAGCAGGAAAAATAATGATATCTGTTAGTTTATAATTTTGTTTGATCGTGGTGCAAATATCTCGTATAGCTGCACCTGTTGTAGCAGTCACCACTGCAACCTTTCTAGGAAATGCTGGAATTGGTTTCTTATACTGATCCGAAAAAAGACCTTCTTTTTGAAGTTTTTCTTTTAACTGTTCGAACGCTAAATATAAGCTACCGAGTCCATCTGGTTCCATTACCTGTGCATACAGTTGATATTGCCCTCCACCCTCATAAACATTGACATCACCTTTGATCAGTACCTTCATTCCACTTTCAGGTTTGAATTTGAGTTGCCTAGCATATGATGCAAACATAACAGCTTTTATCTGTGTTTTCTCGTCTTTCAAGGTGAAATAAATATGACCTGAGCCTATATGATGTTTTACATTTGAAAGTTCCCCTTTTACATATACATTTCTTAAGTAGGGATCTACATCAAATTTCTTTTTAATATATTTTGTCAATGCTTGAACGGTTAAATAAGGTGTGCTTGTCAAAATCTCAGACTCCTTATCTATACGCCTTTTAGCGTTTGATATATAGCGGTTACTATGCGCCTGGACAAAACTTATCCATGTTTACTACTATTCAGCTTCCAATCGAGCCACTATATCATTTAATAAGGCTGTCTTTCGCTAGAAAAACAGCCCTTGACGTTACTATTTTACCTGCTTTGTAACCATTTGTCTTATGATAGCTTGTTTTTAGCAGATTGCAATGTATTAAATAACAACATGGTAATAGTCATTGGACCTACACCGCCAGGAACAGGGGTGATGGCTGATACTTTATCGATGACTGCATCGAAGTCTACATCTCCACATAGTTTACCATTTTCGTCTCTGTCCATACCGACATCAATAACAACTGCTCCATCTTTCACATGATCAGCACCAATCATTTTTGCACGACCTGTAGCTACCACTAGAATATCAGCTTGTTTTGTAATCGCTTTTAAATCAGGAGTTTTAGAATGGCAATATGTAACTGTTGCATCTTTTTGTAGTAAAAGTTGTCCCATAGGAACGCCGACGATATGACTACGGCCCACTACGACAGCATGTTTACCTGCAATATCAACATTCGTATATTCTAACAGTTTCATAACGCCAAATGGTGTACAAGGTAAAAACGTAGGTTGTCCTAATAACATTTTACCCACACTGATAGGATGGAAGCCATCGACATCTTTTTCTGGAGAAATCGTAGCAATCACTTTTTGTTCATCGATATGTTTTGGAAGTGGCAATTGAACTAAGATGCCATCGATTGCCGGGTTTGCGTTTAGTTGCTCAATTTGTTGTAACAATGTTTCTTCTGTAACATCTGCGGAAAGCTTAATGAGCTCTGAATAGATCCCCATTTTTTCACACGATTTCTGTTTGTTGGAAACATACGTACGTGAAGCAGGATCGTCACCTACTAAAATAACTGCTAGACCTGGAGTAATACCTTGTTCTTTTAAAGCATTCACTTCTTGTTGAATGGATTGTCGAATTGTATTGCCAATTTCTTTACCGTTAATCAGTTTTCCTAACATCTTGTTAACACTCCCAAATTCAGCTTTTTTCGATTGTTATGCAAATTTTGATAATACACCATTGACAAATTTACTTGATTTGTCATCACCAAATGTTTTACTTAGTTCAATGGCTTCGTTAAGAACAACACTTTTTGGTGTTTCAAGTGTATACATCAATTCATAAGCCGCTAAGCGCAAAATTGTACGTTCAATTTTCGCTATACGGTCGAATGACCAATTTTCTAATTTTTCTGCTAATGCAGCATCGATTTCTGATTGATGTTGAACCGTACCAGATACCAGTTTTTCATAAAATTCATCCGTTTGTTCTTCCATCACGTGTTCCATTGCTTCTTGAATGGTTAACTCTGTATTTTCTAGTTGAAAAAGTGTTTGTAATGCTTTCTCACGCGCTTCTCGTCGCTTCATCTTAATTTGTTCTCCTTTATTCTACTACATTGGGACATCGCGAAATGCTAAATGTTGAAAAATAGCAAAAATCATCACAAAAGGTCCAATATGCGAAGTGTTTCAATTGTTCACAAGTATTTTTATTCTAACACAAAATAGCCCGGACCGCATGAATTGTTATAAGTTTTGAAAAGTCAGAAAAAATATTCTCTAATAACTTGACATTCCTAACATACAAAGCCATCCAGCAACACTTCTTATGCTGTATGATGTCTTAATAGTTTCTATCCACAACATTGCTTCCATCAGTGGGGGTTTTCTTCATCCCCCACTGATGGTTAGCTGAACCAATCGGGCGCATGCGACAGTTGATCCCCCTATCTTTCTTGCCTCTCTCTAAACCTTGAGATGGATGTCTTACTGCCCGTTAACACGGGATAAAACCATTTCTCAGCAACACAAAATCAACAAACAAAAAAATGCCTTAAAAGCTATTTTACCCACTTTTAAGACATCTTTTTCAATCATTATTCAGCTTTTGCGTCGTTCAATTGGTCAAATTGAATACCCGTAATATGTACATTCACTTCTTTTGTTGCGTGTGATGTCATATTAGCGATCGCTTCTCGGATTTGAATTTGAACTTGTTTTGCTACTTTCGCTACAGATACTCCATATTGCACAAAGCAATAGACATCCACAATCAAGCCTTCTTCTGTCCACTCCGTTTTGATCCCTTTACCATGAACTTTTTTACCGAATTTTTCTACGACACCAGTGGCAAAATTACCTCTTGTTTTAGAGACACCTTCCACTTCTGTCGTGGCAATTCCCGCAATAACTTCAATGACTTCAGGTGCAACCTCAATCTTACCCAATTCATCCTTGCCAGTAGGTGTGTTTTGCGGTAGAGATTGTACGACTTTATCAGCCATAGAGTTCGCCCCTTTCTCCTACTATGAATTCATAACGTCATTTTCTTCAAGGAATTTTGTATTGAATTTTCCTGATTTAAAGACCTCATTATCCATTAGTTTTTCGTGGAAAGGAATTGTTGTATGGATTCCTGGTCCTTCAACAATAAATTCACCTAAGGCACGTTTCATTTTAGCAATTGCTTCTGCGCGAGTATCAGCATGTACAATTAGTTTTGCGACCATTGAATCATAGTATGGTGGAATTGCATAGCCTGGATACATTGCTGAATCAATACGTACACCATTGCCGCCAGGAGCTAAGTAGTTTTCAACCTTCCCTGGTGATGGCATGAAGTTTTTAGATGGATTTTCTGCGTTGATACGACATTCGATCGCCCAACCATTCACTTTCACATCTTCTTGTTTATACTCTAATTTCTCACCGGATGCAATCTTCAACTGTTCACGAACTAAATCAATACCTGTAATTGCTTCAGTTACTGGGTGTTCTACTTGGATACGTGTATTCATTTCCATGAAGTAGAATTTATCTTCTTTATAGTCATAGATAAATTCAACAGTACCTGCACCACGATAGTGACAAGCTTTTGCTGCTTTTACGGCTGCCTCACCCATTTCTGCACGTCGTTCTTCAGATAGTGCTGGAGATGGAGCTTCTTCTACTAATTTTTGCATACGACGTTGAACTGTACAGTCACGTTCACCTAAGTGAATGGTATTGCCATAGCTATCTGCTAACACTTGAATTTCACAGTGACGGAAATCTTCAATAAATTTCTCTAAATATACCCCTGGGTTTCCGAAGGCTGCAGCTGCTTCTTTTTGAGTAATTTGAACACCTTTGATCAAATCTTCTTCATCACGTGCAACACGGATTCCTTTACCGCCGCCTCCAGCAGTAGCTTTGATAATAACTGGATAACCGATTTCTTTCGCTACTTCAACAGCTTCATGTTCATCTGCTACTAGACCTTTTGAACCCGGAACAGTTGGAACATCCGCTGCAATCATCGTTTCTTTTGCGATATCTTTGATACCCATGATTTTAATCGCGTCTGAAGTTGGTCCGATAAATGTAATACCTGCATCCTCACAAGCTTCTGCGAAACTAGCGTTTTCTGCAAGGAAACCATATCCTGGATGAATACCATCACAGCCTGTTTTTTCAGCTACTGTAAGGATTCGATCAATTTTCAAGTAGCTATCACTAGAAAACTTAGAACCGATACAATAGGCTTCATCTGCAAGTTGAACATGAAGTGCATCACTATCTGCTTCTGAATATACAGCTACAGATTGAATATCCAATTCTTTACATGCGCGAATAATACGTACCGCGATTTCACCACGATTTGCGATTAATACTTTTTTCATGTGGAAAGCCTCCCCCTTAGTCTTCTTTTACTAGGAATAGAGGTTGACCGTATTCCACTAATTCGCCGTCATTTACAAGAATTTCAACGATTTCACCTTTTACTTCTGCTTCGATTTCATTGAATAATTTCATGGCTTCAACGATACAAACGACTGTTTCTTCGCCCACTTTATCGCCTGTTTGAACGAATGCTGGAGATTCAGGATTTGGCGCTTTGTAGAAAGTACCAACCATTGGTGAAACGATTTTGTGTAGTGATGCATCATTTGCAACTTCAGCTTTTGGTGCTGCTGGTTTTTCTGCAACTGGTGCTGCTGGTGCTTTTGGAGCTTCAACAACTGGTGCTGCTGGTGCTGGTGTAACCGCTTTAATAACTTGCGCTGGTGCATCAGTAACGACTGTAGTAGCACCATTTTTTTTAAGTTTCACTTTTGTATCATCTGCTTCAAAAACGAATTCATCGATTGAAGAAGAATCTACTAGTTTGATAATTTCGCGAATTTCTTGAATTTTCAACATATATTGCTCCCCTAACTTTTGTGTAATATAATACATTTTTTATTTTATCGCGTTTATTACAATTTTTAAACACTTATTTAAAAATAAACATTATTCAAGAAAATTCGCACAAATATTAGTTAATTGTTTCAGATTGAAAATCTACTACAACTTTTCCAGAACCACTTATTTCTTTCTTTACCATATAAATGATCTCATTTGCTTTTGTTTTTGATAATTCATTTGCCTGTACTGTAACACGTATTTGATCGTCATCAGCTTTTACAAACGCATCTGGATAACCTAAAGTTTCGATTAACATTTCTAGCATAGCTTCATTTGATTCATTTTTTGTAATAGCATCAATTTGATTGAAAGCCTCATTTTTTTCTTCTGCTGTATATTGAGCTGATGCAATCTTCTGTGTTAGTGTTTCTTTTAATTGACTACGTTCGTTTTGCAGTTCCATACGCATTTCTTCAAACAGATGGCTCTCTGATGTTACAGGTGTCGTTTTTCCAGTTTTGCTTGCAAGATCACTAATTTTCGTATCTTTTAGTGCATTATCACTAAAAATGGCTAGTCCGTTGAACGGTGTCACAGGATTAGATAGATAATATACCGAAATAACCGCAGCTAAACTTAGTAATGTCAAAAACCATACCGCTTTCTTTTTTACTTTCATGTTGAATCCTCCTTTTTTTCCATTGGTCGCACAATAATACGATGGGTGGGTATTTCCAGCACACTTGATAATACGGTAACGAGATCATTTTTTACCGTTATGGAATCAGCTCCTTCTGCTACGACTAAAACGCCCGTCACCTTCTGTTTGCTTTTATCGTTTTGTTGCCAACTAAAATATTGACTTAGTGACGAATCATCCGTTTTAGTTTCCGTTGTTGGCTGATCATAATAAAAATAAATCATGACCTTTCCAACGCCTTCAATTGAACTAAGAGTTGATGTTAGTTGCTGATACTGCTCGAGATCGTTCGTAGAAGTATTGACATCATCTTTCGCTCCTTTTGAAAGACTCCAAAAACCGCTAACTACAAGTAATACGATAATGATGCCGGCAATGAGAAATTGTGTTTTTTTGATATTTGGTGCTTTTCCAAGGACATCTCCTCCTTCAATACATTAACAACTAGTTCATCTTATGAATGTATCAAACCCAATATGCAAAATTAGTTATAAAAAGAAATAGTTAATACAATAGAGTGCCACGAACATTTTAAAGAGAGTAGTAGATTCTTCTTCATAATCTTGCGGAATGATTAAAAGTAATATTTTCACAATCACACTGTAGACCAACAAACCAAATAAGAAATCTCTCACTACGCTCCTCCCCTCCCAATCTGCATTTGGATCATAAGTAACACCATCATAATGGTGAAGAAGTAAGCGAAAGCGATCAAAAATGAAACAGCACATAATATAAAAAGTGTTTTACTAATATCCTCAATAAGGCCATTCACCTTACTATCTGTAAAGGGCTCTAGCACAGCAGACATAAATCGATAGCTAAAACCTAAGATTAAAATATTTAATGTTGGTAAGATGGTTACTCCCCAAACACTTATCAATAACCCCGTACTTGTTGTAACAATAGCCGTCGAAGAATACGTTTTAAATGTATTCAATGACTCAGTGACCAACGAGCCGATAATCGGAATGTTCTGTTGGATAAGCCTCTTTATCGGTTCAGATAAATCATTGCTATAAGAACCGACGATCACCCCGTTTGCAGCTAGCAACATGGCATACACAACAACAGAGGCAGAAACAATACTTAAAACAGACATCCGTAAAAAATCGGACATTTTGGCAAAAGACAACTCGGGGATCATTCTCGTGATAAAATCGAATACTAGTGTAGCGATTAACATGGGAATCAGGAATTTTGAAACCACTACTAAAATCGTTTGCAAAAACAACAAAAAAACGGGACTAATCGCTAAAACAGAAAATAGTCCCGAACCAAGAAGCAGCGATGAAGTTAATAGTGGCGATAATACTACATAAATATGCATCAGCTGATCTGTTATACTTTGCATCTTCTCAAATGCAGCGAATACTGGACGAATAGTAACCATGATGACGACGATCAAAAAGAAGAACCTTGTCCACTCTTTCATGGATGGTATCAACCAATTGATACAAAGAAATAAAAACCCATATAGAAAAAAAGAACGTAATGCAAAAATTTGTTCTTTAAATGGTTCCCAAAAAAATGTAGTCAGTTGTTCGATTTTCACAACCTCCTATGGTACTAATAGCTTTTCCCATTGTTTTAAAAGTTCTCCTAGCTTGTCCAACCAAAGTGTAATGATCCATATTTTGATCGCCAGATGGCTTATTAAAGCAATACTTCCATAATCATTATCTTCTAGTACCTGTGAAACAATAATGGAACATAAATAAAGCAAAGAACTTCCTAGAATTAAGGGTAAATAAGGTAGATCAAATAAATAGAAGGTCCTAAGCCTCTGAAAAAAAGGGATGACAACTTGCATCATCAAATAGCTGCATAATATGAAAAAAAATACAATGGCTAATAATCGATGTAATGCTGGAGATACCATTTGTATTCCTACCAAAAGCAAAAGTGATAGCAATATAAAAAATAGAAACACCATCTATGACGTCATCAGCCATTGGAAAAAAGATATAATCTCATCAAAGAAGAGACGCATAAATCTTAATAATTCTATGGTTATATAGAGATAAGCAACGAAATTTAAGAAAAAAGAAAATTCCTTTTTCCCTGTTTGTTCAAAGAAAATATGCAATAATCCTAAAACAAGTCCGATTCCTGCGATACGTAGCAAATCTTGAAGTTCCGAAGCCGCCCCTCCTCTCACTTCAATCTATGTACAGTATTAAAAAATATGCAAAAAAGAAAGAGATGGAATTATAGATATTAACGAAGTAAATTTATAATGCTTGAAATAGATTTGTACTTTCCAGAAGGGATGATTTGGAGATTTTTTATTCATATGATGGAGGGAATTTCATCATGCAAAATTTATAAAAGAAAAAGTAAAAAACCTGCCATTCAATTTGACGTTGAATGGCAGGTTTTTGATGTATATCAATATGTGTATTCACTGAACTAATCTAGCTTTTATAGGCAGTTGATCTTCAATTATCCTCTGCTTGGTAGTGGGATATTGGGATGGAGATCTTACTCCCTACCTATTCATAAGCAATAAATAGATTTCATTATGCACGTGAAACGTATGAACCATCAGATGTGTTGATCACTAATTTGTCACCTTGGTTAACGAAGAATGGTACGTTGACAACTAAACCTGTTTCAAGAGTCGCTGGTTTAGAGCCACCAGTAGCCGTATCACCTTTAATACCTGGTTCTGTTTCAGCCACTTCTAATTCAACTGTATTTGGAAGATCAATACCTAAGATTTCACCTTCATACATCATGATGAATACTTCCATGTTTTCCAATAAGAATTGTAGCTCATATTCTAATTGTTCTTTAGAAAGTTCAATTTGTTCATAAGTTTCCATATCCATGAATGCATATTGATCACCTGATGCATATAGATATTGCATTTTACGAGTATCGATTTGTGCTTTTTCAACTTTTTCACCAGCACGGAAAGTTTTTTCTGTTACGTTGCCATTACGTAAATTACGTAATTTTGAACGTACGAAAGCAGCACCTTTACCTGGCTTTACATGTTGGAACTCGATAACACGAAATAAGTTACCGTCAACAAGGATTGTTAAACCTGTTTTAAAATCGTTTACTGAAATCATTTCTAAATATCCTCCAATATTAAATTATAAGATCATTAATTCTTTTGGGGCATGAGTTAATTTTTCATTGCCAGTCGCTGTAATAAGCGTATCATCTTCAATACGTACGCCACCAATACCTGGTAGATAGATTCCCGGTTCACAAGTTACGACCATTCCCGGTTCTAATACTACACTTGAGCGCATTGATAATGCAGGACCTTCATGTACTTCTAAACCAATCCCATGACCTGTTGAATGACCAAATGCATCTCCGTAGCCATGTTTCTTAATATAATCACGTGCAACTGCATCTGCTTCAATGCCCGTCATACCAGGTTTTAATTTTTCAAGTCCTAGTAATTGCGCATCTAAAACAATTTGATAAATCTCTTTTAGTTTAGCAGTAGGTTCACCGACAGCAACTGTACGGGTTGTATCAGAGATATAGCCATTGTATAAAGCACCATAGTCTAAAGTGACTAAATCACCTTTTTCAATTATTTTATCAGTTGCAACGCCATGTGGCAATGCTGAGCGCAGACCTGAAGCAACAATGGTGTCAAAGGAAGAAGAAGTTGCACCAAGTTTTCTCATGAAGAATTCCATCTCATTGGAAACTTCAAGTTCCGTTTTTCCTGGTTGGATAAACTGAATAATATGTTCAAAAGTGGCATCCACAATGTCACATGCGACCTTAATAATTTTAATCTCTTCTGGAGTCTTTATCAAGCGAATATTTTCAATGATGCCAGAAACACCCACTAGCTCTGCGGAAATTAGTTTAGAATAAATTTCAAACATACTATAGCTTACTGTATCTTTCTCAAAACCTAGTGTTTTTATGCCCATCAATTTAACTTGATTTGCGATTTCCTCCATAATAGTCCTTTTGTTTTCAACAATCCGATAATCCTTCACTTGCTGTCCGGCTTGTTCTGTATAGCGAAAATCTGTGATAAACACAGCATCATTTTGTGAAACAATCGCTACACCTGTCGTTCCAGTAAATCCTGTCATGTAACAACGATTATAGCCATTGGTGATCAATAAAGCATCTAGATTTTGCGTTTGAAGTGCTTCGCGTAATTTTTCTAATTTTCCCATAGTGATCTATTCCCCTCTCTTTGTTTCTAAAAACATTCGTAACGCAGCTTGATAGCCGAATGTACCAAGTCCTGTTATCTGTCCTACACAAACGGGTGCAAGATAAGAATGATGTCTAAATTCCTCGCGCTTATGTACATTAGAGATATGGATTTCAACTACTGGCACTTCAACACCTGCAATTGCATCTCTTAGTGCTACACTGGTGTGAGTGAATGCGCCTGGATTAAAGACAATTCCATTCACACCTATATCCTCAGCTTCATAAATCCAATCAATGAGCTGGCCTTCATAGTTCGATTGCTTGCATTCAATCTCAGCATCAAATTGAGCTGCAAGTTTTTCTAGCTGTGATTCGATATCCTGTAATGTCTCAGAACCATAAATAGTCGGTTCTCTTTTACCTAGGCGATTCAAATTAGGTCCGTTTAAGATTAAATACTTCATCCAATAAATCCCCTCATCTTCCATTCCATAATATTCTTATTTTAGCACATTCCTAAATAGAATTGGGCAACTTATTTCGAGCATCTAAGCTTCTAACTTTTGCATGATAGACAGCTGTTTCTAATATCCAAAGAAGATGAATAGCAATAATAACCGCTAAAGGTATAGAAAATTTGTGGATATAGGGTGTTTTTTGTATAGACCATTCAATCAGCCACACAATAGCAACACTTAAGAAAACAGCTACAAAATCTATTCGAATTTTTTTTAGCCATTCTCCTAAAGCAAATAATAAGGTAAGGATTACAATCACCGCGATCCAAAGCATAAACCATTTGACAAGTGGCTCAGAATCCTGAAATACATGCATCTTTTTTGTCCACCCTATTGGCGAATATTTTATAAATGAAAACACTTTTAGAAGTTTTAATGAAATCAGAAATGTTATAGAACTACACAAAACTGTCCAAAAATACACTTGTAATCTCAAATCGTCCCCCTCCTTCGTCAAAAGGATAGACAAATTCCAATAATAATATGCTTTTCCTAGAGCTTTCTATGATTTTTTAGTACAATTAAAACAGTTTTACTCTGCATTAACTGGCAGTAACAATCCTTCCCACCAACGCAAGAAACAAGCAGAGGATAAATGGAGGGGTAGCCGCCTGTAAAAGCCTGATGGTTCAACTAACACACAATGAGTATAAAGAAAAATCCCACTGTGTGAAGTTTCATTTTATTATATTTAAAGAGAGCGGTGTCGATCGTGAAAAACCAACCTAATCTTCCTGTATATGGAGGACAAGCTTTGGTTGAAGGTGTCATGATGGGGAGCAAGGAACATACAATATCAGCCATTCGTCGAAATGACCATTCAATCGAATACTTTTACGTAGCAAGGAAAAAAAATCCTAAACTTCGAAAGCTAAAAAAAATTCCCTTTGTGCGAGGGATTATTGCACTAATAGAGTCGGCAGCGAACGGCTCCCAGCATTTACAATTTGCTAGTGAGAGGTATGGTGTCAATCCTGGCGAAGAAAATACAGAAAAAAAAGAAGAAGGTTCAAAATTAGAAATGTGGCTCGGTGTTGCTGCGATTGGTGTGTTATCCTTTATTTTTGGTAAATTTATTTTCACGCTAATACCTGTCTTTTTAGCACAGCTTTTTCACACTTGGTTTCCCGGCAAAACGGCACAAATTTTAATAGAAAGTGGTTTTAAGCTGCTTCTTTTACTAGGCTATATTTATTTTGTATCATTAACACCACTTATTAAACGTGTATTCCAATATCACGGTTCTGAGCATAAGGTGATTAACTGTTTTGAAAATGGGCTTCCATTGACTGTCGAAAATGTGCAAGCACAATCTCGATTGCATTACCGCTGTGGCAGTAGCTTTATATTATTCACTGTCATTGTTGGAATGTTCATCTATTTCCTAGTACCAACAGATCCATTTTGGCTACGAATTGTGGATCGTATTTTGTTAATCCCTGTTGTGCTTGGTGCTGCTTTTGAAGTCTTACAGGCAACAAATGCATGCCGCAATATCCCCATTTTACGATTTTTAGGATATCCAGGATTATGGCTACAATTATTAACAACAAAAGAGCCGAAAGACGATCAAGTAGAGGTTGCAATCGCCTCATTCAATAAATTATTAGAAATTGAAAAAGATCCCTCTAAAATCCCTGTACAAAAAGAAATGCAAGGCGCCTAATCAGTGCCTTGCATTTCTCTATTTTTGACGATTTCTCCACTTGCGAATAGCTTTTGCTCCAAAAAATCCGACAATCCAAAATACTAAATAATAGATAGAATATACCCATGCCGAACTATTTAAAAATGTTATAACCACTATCGCAAAAGCAATATACGATACAAGTAGTGCGATAAAAGGATTCATATGATTCATAGCACATGATATCCCTTGTACTAAGAAGGTTAACGGAAAAATAATGATGAGTCCCAATATAAAGAAAGATTTATTGACATCACCTTCACCGAAAAGACCAAACATTGCTAATACAGATAATGTTAACATTGTAAAAGCTGGAAATATCAAACCAGCAATTTTATTGTACACGTTATTCAACTCCTTGTAGTTCTTTTTATTTTAACATGAAAAGAATTTCAAGAAGTATTAATAGAGAGAATTTTGTGCTTTTATAAAGTGAAGCTTCCATCAGTAGGGGTTTCTTCATCCCCCACTGAACAAGAGGAACGGAAGTGAAAAACGCCACGTCCTGTGGCAACACCTGAGGGACCAACATCTTGTTGGCCCGAACCAATCGGACTTTTACGGGCAGTTGATCCCCCCATCTATCTTTCTCGTTTCTCTCTAAATCTTGAGATGGGGGTCTTACTGCCCGTTAAAGCCGGATAAATCGGTTCCACGCATTATGGAATTGGGCATACGATTGAATGCTGAAATCTGCCGATGAGCATTGCCCTTGAAACATACATGTGGCTACGCCAATCTTTTTTGCGGGAATTAGGTCTAATTCGCGATCTCCAATCGCTAGTGTTAAATGATATTTTTGATGCAGATATTGATAAGAGGCTGAATCCGGTTTTCTTGGAAAGCCATCCTCAGGTGTCACAATTTCAGTAAAGTATTGAGCAAGATCATAGTTTTCTAACACTCTTTCAACTGTTGCTCTATCTTTATGTGTCATCACCACATTGTGATCTGCTTGTTTTAACACCTCTTCGATATATGAAAATGGTGGTAATTGCGCCATATCAAGCTCATGATTTTTCTCCATAAAAGCATTGATTTCTTGCTTTGTTAGTTGAAAATATTCAAATGCATGCGAAAATGATATTTTTAAATGTTGTAATACCTCATGACCACTTTCTCCTTTTTTAGTTGTTTCATAAAAAAGCTTTGCATAAGCCGGATATGAATTACAAATTGTGCCATCAAAGTCCCATAATATGTTCATTGAACGATCTCCCATTAAAAAAAATCCAAGCATGTTGCACATACTTGGATTTTTTCTATTTTATAAACCACATTTTAATTGGGCACCGCAATTTGTGCAAGTGTTACAGCCACCTAATTCTTCTACTGTTCCTTTACGACATACAGGGCATGTATTCCCTACTTCTGACCCAATTGTTACATCTGTAGAGCGTAAATCTTGGATGGTATCTACAAGAACAACTGGTCGCGGTTCAATCACCTTTTCTTCTTGCAATATTTCATCCATATGATTTTCTTCTGCTTTTAAAGTTAAAACTTGAGAATCACGACTACCATCAACGTAAACCGTACCGCCTTTTGCGCCACCATTATAAAGACGTTCATATACTTTTTGAACTTGTTCTACACTATAGCCGCGTGGTGCGTTGACCGTTTTAGATATGGAGCTATCAACCCAGCGTTGAATAATGCATTGCACATCTGCATGTGCTTCAGGAGCTAATTCCATCGCAGTGACGAACCATTTTGGTAGGTTATTTTCATCTGCTTCTGGATGCGTTTCTAAATACTCCTGCACTATATCTGCTTTTACTTCGATAAATTTACCTAAACGACCACTACGATAGTAAGTGAAAGAAAAGTATGGTTCTAGACCTGTTGATACGCCTACCATTGTCCCTGTAGAACCAGTAGGTGCAACTGTCAATAAATGAGAATTGCGAATACCACTTTCGAGCACTGCTTGACGAACATGTTCTGGCATTTTCTTCATATAGCCTGTTTCTGTGAAACGTTCACGAAGTGCCTTTGTTTCTTCATCTGTTTTCCCTACTAAAAATGGGAAACTTCCCCGTTCCTTCGCTAATTCTATAGAAGTTTCGTAAGCTGTGATCGCGATTGTCTTAAAGATTTCATCTACTAAAATATTGCCTTCTTTAGAGCCATATTCTTTTTCACAGTAGATGAGTAAATCTGCAAGTCCCATTACCCCAAGTCCTACACGACGTTCGCCCAATGCTTGTACACGATTTTCTTCAAGGAAGTAAGGTGTTGCATCAATTACATTATCCTGCATACGGACGCCTACACGTACTGTTTCTTTTAATGCATCAAAATCAACTGTTTTTGTATCTTTTTGTGCAAATTGTGCTAGGTTCACTGCAGCTAAATTACATACTGAGTACGGTGCCAATGGTTGTTCCCCACAAGGATTTGTTGCAACTACTTTTTGACCATAGCTTTTCGCATTCGTCATTTCGTTGGCATTATCGATAAAGAAAATACCCGGTTCTGCTGAGTATGTTGCACAAATATTGATCAAGTTCCAAAGTTCCCGTGCTTTTATCGTACGATAAACACGAACAGCATGCCCCATTGCTTCCCATTCGCGAACATCACCACATTTATGCCATTCTTCATTATAGATGGCCATTTCTTGCTCATTGTAGGATTCGACGGCTGGGAAACGCAAATCGAATTCCTCGTCCTTTTCAACAGCTTCCATGAATTCATTTGTTAATGTGACAGAAATGTTAGCACCCGTTAAGAATTCTGGATTGTTGACTGTATACGTACCACCATCTCGTAACTTTGTTTCTGCGTCCTTGAAAATCGCTTCATTGAATCCGCCGAAACCAGGGATAGTTTTATAATTGATGATCCCTTGATACATTGCTTTTTCTTGTTCTGTTAAAGGTGTAAATTTCAGTTTTTCTTTTGCTAATCGACTGATTTCTTCATCCTTTGTATTTTCGATTAAAAATCGTAAAATCCGTGGATTTTGCATTTTAGAAATGATAAATTCAAAAATATCAGGATGAGTACAAGAGAGCATAATCATTTGTGCTCCGCGACGTGATCCACCTTGTTCAACAAGATGTGTCAATTTCGCTATATCATCCAGCCATGATACGGAACCAGAAGATTTACCATTTACACCTCTTGCCAATGTGTTACGTGGTCTTAATGTTGAACCGTTTGTACCAACGCCACCTCCACGACTCATGATCTCCATGACTTGTTTACGGTGGTCACTTATTCCCTCACGAGAATCAGCTACAAATGGCATGACATAGCAGTTAAAATATGTAACATCTGTACCTGATCCTGCTCCATATATGACACGTCCAGCTGGGATGAAGTTTAGATTGACAAGCTGACGGTAAAATTTTTGATACCATTCTTTACGTTTTTCTTCCGTCTTTTCGACAGATGCTAAGCCCTTTGCATTACGTTTTGCTATTTGTTCGTAAAAAACTTCAAGAGGCTTTTCAATAACGTCTAGTGGGCGAGTGACAATTCCCGTTGATTGTTCTTGCGGATCATCAATTGCACTGCGATAATCATCTTCTATTAATATTTTGGCTCTTTTATTAGTGTCATCAATTGAAACGATATAGCCAAGCCCACGAGCAGGGAACTTAGGATCTGCTTTCACTGTTAAAACAACAAAATCCCCTACTTTTAACGTTTTCTTTTTAGTATCTTTAAAAGAATAACGGTCGATCATCACAAGTCGAGAAACGCCTTTATGTGTTAAATGCATGTCCTCTGTGATTGGATGAACTTGAGGAAATTGTTGAATATCTTTGTTTAATTGTTCAATGTTGATTGTCTGATTATGATGCTGTGATGCAAGTACCATACCATCCGCCTCCCCTATTTATATAGAAAAACACAATATATAGTATTTATACAATTAAATACAATACTATATATTGATTAGAAAAGCAAATAGTGCTTTTTCTGAAAAATGTTGTTATATCGCGATTCATAGGTATCTTCGTTTTTTCATCACAAAAAATAAGCCAAAAAACCTATTATTTTCTGAAATTCCATTCATCTGTTTCATACTTTGTCTTTGCAAGATTCTCAACAAAATCTTGTTGTTCTTGTGTCAATTCATAAGGTACTAATTCGATATCAAGCGCATCCTCAAATCCTTTGTGGAATGCTTTTACACATGCTTCAATGTCTATTTTATGATTCGCTAATTGATTAATTGCAACTGCTTTTTGTGGTAAATGTTTGCGCATGCGTTCTTTTGATGCCTCTGATGGAAATTTGAAAAGAGAGATCAATTTTTCATCATCCAGATCAATTAATATGGCACCGTGCTGTAAAATTACACCCTCTTGTCTAGTTTGTGCACTACCTGCAACTTTTTTTCCTTCTACGACAAGTTCATACCAACTAGGTGCATCAAAGCAAACTGCGCTTTTTGGTTTCTTCAAAAGTTCCCTTTTTTCTTCTGTGTCAGGAACAGAGAAATAGGCGTCTAAACCTAAATGACGAAAGCCGAATAGCAGTCCTTCACTAATGACTCTATAAGCTTCTGTAACCGTTGTAGGCATATTAGGATATTCTTCTGAAACGATTACACTGTATGTTAGTTCATGCTCATGCAAAACTGCTCGTCCACCTGTTGGTCGTCTCACAAATCCTAAATTTAATTTATGTAATTGATCAAAATCAATATCTTTTTTTGCTCGTTGGAAATATCCAATTGATAGTGTTGCCGGATTCCATTCGTAAAATCGAATTACTGGGGGAATTAAGCTCTTACTATGCCAATGCAATAGCGCTTCATCTAAGGCCATATTATAAGCGGGACTACATGGTCCTGAATTAATAAAATACCATTTTTTTGTCATTCTATCGTCTCCCTTTTATATCAGCTTTTCTATTTTATCAAAGTCATTGGACTATCGCTAGTTCTTCTTTTATAATATTATTTATAGATAGAAAGGGGTAAGTCATCTTGAGTTGGTTATATACAATACTAATCATCCTTGGCGTAATTATTATTTACGCACTTATAAACGCATTTCGCTTAAAAAAAGCAGTAACTACTTTAAATGAAGAAGAATTTAAAAAGGGATATCGAAAAGCACAATTAATCGATGTTCGCGAATTAAAAGAATTTGAGGGCGGACATATTTTAGGTGCTCGTAACCTACCTACAACCCAACTTCGCAATCGTTACCACGAACTTCGCCCAGATAAACCTGTTTACCTTTACTGTCAAAATGCTGGTCGTAGTGCACGTGCTGCACTATTTCTAAAGAAAAAGGGATACAATCAATTGTATCAATTAGAAGGCGGCTATAAAAATTGGCATGGTAAGATTAAAGTTAAATAGTTTTCTTCTAAATAGGAAGGTCATTTCTAGTTTGGAATGGTCTTCTTTTTTATATACTATTTTTAGAAATTGTCACAAATAGCTCCTAAATGATTCATCGTTTTCTTCTAAGTGAATCAATTTCATAATATAAAATTCAGATAAAAAACACGAACATTTCAAATCAACATGAAAATTAATATTCAGAAATTTTTGTTCCGCTACAGACGGCGCTTTCCACGGGCTTGGCTTCAATCTCCTCGGGTCGACACGATGTTGCCCCCGAAGCCGTTGCCACAGGACGTGGCGAACTTAGGCTTTGTCCCTTAAATTGTTCCTGCGGGGCTTTCAGCTCAAGCTTTTCCCGTAGGACTTTGAAAATAAGCCTCCCTGAACTCACATCGCACGAAGGAAATGCGCATGCATTTTCGAGGAGTCGCCGTCCTCCTCTCCACAACTATCAAAATTAGTTATTATCAAATGTTCGTATTTTTTAAGAAGAAAATGATTTATGAAATTGATTCAAGTAAATGAATAAACAATAAAAACTTCTTCACCAGCTGCTTATCCTGAAATCTCTTTTATATGTTTTTTCATAGAAAGCGTATCGCTTCACTTCATATCTAGTTATTCTTAAAAAGATTTTTAGATAGAAAGTCATATCTTTCTCTTTTTGAAGATAAGATTGTCTAAAATGATTGAGTGGATTGAATCAAATATAAATCATCCGGCACCAAATATTGATATTTTATTTCCCGGTTCATTTCCTGGACAATATAATAGGAAGAAACTCCAAATGATTCATGTGATTTTTTAGATCTATACAAAGTGAAATTTCATTCAGTGAAAGTTTTTTCACTCTTCTACTGGATTCTAGCTGAACCAATCGAACTTTTACAGGCAGTTGCCCCCCTTCTATCCTCTGCTTGTTGTGGAGAAACTCATTGACTGTTCATGCAGAATAAATGAAAACATATGCTTTCTTAAAAAGATTATACAGGAACATTTGTTCTTATTCAAGCAAAAAAAGACGATTCATCCATACCAATCAGTAGGAGATGAATCGTCCGATAACTTATCTAAAATAAAAATACTATTTATTTTTCTTGACCACTTAACTATATTTCTGCAGTTTCAGTTGGTTTTACATATCTCAAAACGGGATGACGTGCAGCACGCGTTTCATCTAAACGTTTAATAACTGTTGTATGTGGTGCTTCTTGCACAATTTCAGGTGTTTCTTCCGCTTCTTTCGCAATTTGAATCATCGCATCGCAGAAGGCATCTAGTGTTTCTTTTGATTCCGTTTCTGTTGGTTCGATCATTAATCCTTCCTCTACATTTAATGGGAAGTAAGTGGTTGGTGGATGATAGCCAAAATCTAGCAGTCTTTTGGCAATATCAAGTGTACGAACACCTAGTTTCTTCTGACGGCTACCACTTAAAACAAATTCATGCTTGCAATGACGATCATATGGCAGCTCGTAATATGGTTGTAAGCGGCGCATCATATAGTTTGCGTTGATAACAGCATTTTCTGTAACAGCTTTCAAACCATCTGGTCCCATAGAGCGAATATAAGTGTATGCACGCACATTGATACCAAAGTTGCCGTAGTAAGGTTTTACACGACCAATTGATTGTGGACGGTCGCCATCAAAATGATAGCCATCTGCTGTTTTAACAAGCACTGGTTTAGGAAGGAATGGAATCATATCTGTTTTTACTCCGACAGGACCTGAACCTGGACCGCCACCGCCATGAGGACCAGTAAAAGTTTTATGCAAGTTTAAATGCACACAGTCAAAGCCCATATCTCCGGGTCTTACTTTCGACATGACAGCGTTTAGATTTGCACCATCATAGTAAACTTTTCCCCCGACCCCATGGATGATTTCGGCAATTTCAAGAATATGTTCTTCAAATAAGCCTAAAGTATTTGGATTTGTTAACATCAAGGCAGCCGTATCAGATCCTACCACTTTGCGTAAATCCTCTAAATCAACTAATCCATTTTCATCAGATTTCACCGTTACAATATTAAATCCTGCAACAGAAGCAGAGGCTGGATTTGTACCATGCGCTGAGTCCGGAACGATTACTTTTGTGCGTTGATAATCACCATTTGCTTCATGGAATGCACGAATCATCCTAAGCGCTGTCCATTCACCATGAGCTCCAGCTGCAGGTTGTAAAGTTACTTCATCCATACCCGTGATTTCAACCAATTGTTGTTGCAAATCATACATTAATGCAAGAGCACCTTGAACCGTTTTTTCATCTTGTAATGGATGAATATTCGCGAATCCAGGGAAACGGGCAACAGATTCATTGATTTTGGGATTATATTTCATCGTACAAGAACCAAGTGGATAAAATCCAGAGTCTACACCATGGTTACGACGAGATAGGGCTGTATAATGGCGCATAATATCCAATTCTGAAAGCTCTGGAAGCTCAGCTTCTTCTTGTCGAATAAATTCAGTTGGTAAAATACTTGATAATTCTACTTCAGGTACATCTAGTTCTGATAAACTATAGCCCACACGACCTTCTTTTGATAATTCAAAAACAAGCGGTTGGTTTTCTTTATGCATGTTGTAGAGCCCCCATTTCTTGCACGAGTGCGTCGATTTCTTCTTTTGTACGTTGTTCAGTCACTGCAATCAAAATATGCCCTTGAAGTTCAGGACTTACTTTTCCTAGATCAAAGCCACCAATAATTCCTTTTTCAAATAATGTATTGTTTACAGCTTCAACCGATCCATCTACTTTCACAACAATCTCGTTGAAATGAGCCCCTTGGAAAGGTACTTTAAAACCTGCCTTTTCAAAAGCTGTTTTTGCATAATGTGTCTTTAAAATATTTTGTTTTGCCATTTCTTGAACGCCTTTTTTACCGAGTGCTGTCATTGCTACAGAAGCCGCTAAAGCATTTAAAGCTTGGTTTGAACAAATATTCGAAGTCGCCTTTTCACGACGAATATGTTGTTCACGTGCTTGCAAAGTAAGGACATATCCACGACGTCCTTCTTCGTCCACCGTTTCACCAACTAGTCGACCTGGCACTTTACGCATTAATTTTGAAGTTGTTGCAAAATAGCCGCAATGAGGACCGCCAAAACTTTCAGGAATACCAAAAGGTTGGGCATCTCCTACCGTAATATCTGCCCCCATTTTTCCTGGTGGTGTCAAAATAGCTAATGCTAGAGGATTGGCCGATACAATGGAAAGGCCTTTCACTGCATGGATTGCATCAGAAACAGCTTGAACGTTTTCAATTTGACCATAGAAATTAGGATATTGCACCATTACTGCTGCTGTTTCTTTATCGATTAGCGTATTTAGTGCTTCTAAGTCTGTCACACCATCTTTTAACGGAACGTTTACGATGTCGATAGATTGACCATATGCATATGTTTTCACAACATCTTGTGAAATTGGGTGTATAGCTTCTGAAACTAATATTTTCTTGCGTCTAGTTTGCCCTGCCGCAAGCATCCCTGCTTCAGCAAGTGCTGTGCCACCATCATACATAGAAGAGTTTGCTAAATCCATTCCTGTTAGCTCAGCAATCATTGTTTGGAATTCAAAGATTGCTTGTAATTCACCCTGAGAAATTTCAGGTTGATATGGCGTATACGCCGTATAAAATTCTGAACGAGAAATAACGTGGTCTACTATTACTGGTTTGTAGTGATCATAAACACCTGCGCCTAAAAAAGAAATATACTCGTCACTATTTGCGTTTTGTTTTGCTAGTTGTGTTAGTTCTTTCAATAAAGCTGATTCCGATTTAGCAGGTTTGATATGATATTCACCCTTAAATCGAACTTTTTCTGGGATGTCTGCGAATAATTCATCAACTGATGAAACGCCAATCACCTTTAACATTTCTTGCTGATCTTGCTCAGTCATTGGTAAATAACGATGTTTCATGCCAATAAGCCCTCTCTTCTTTTGGTTATTTTTGACGTTTATAAAAAGGTGTTTCAACTGTTTTTACTTGTAAGCGGCGATTACGAATTTCAATTTCTAATTCTTGACCAACCACTGCGAATTCACTTTTTATCAGTGCCAATCCGATATTGCGTTTTGTCAAAGGTGATTGTGTACCTGTTGTCACTTCACCAATTTCCTCGTTTTCTTTAAATATTTTATAACCATGACGAGGAATCCCTTTGTCAATCATTTCAATGCCAATACTTTTACGTGGCAGCCCATTTTCTTTTTGAGCAACTAAGGCCGCTTTACCATTGAAATCTTCTTTGTTCAACTTCACAACAAAATTGATCCCTGCCTCAAGAGGAGAAATGGAACTTGACAATTCTTGACCATATAAAGGAAGACATGCTTCAAAGCGTAAAGTATCACGGGCACCTAAGCCACAGGGAACAACTCCCTTTGCTTCACCAGTTGTTAAAATTTCATCCCATAACGCTACTGTCGCCTCATTTGAAGCATAAATCTCAAAGCCATCTTCACCTGTATATCCTGTACGAGATACCAGTGTATCAAAACCATTTATCACTACATGTTGCTTCAAACGGAAAGGCTTAATGTCATGTAAATCTACTTTTGTCAGTTGTTGTAGTACTTCTTCAGCGAGCGGTCCTTGTAGTGCTAATTGGCCAAATTCATGTGAATGGTTTGTAATAGCTACATCTCCAAATAATTGACTGAGCATCCATTCAAAGTCTTTTTCAATGTTCGCAGCATTCACGACCAATAAATATCGATTTTCATCGAGTCTGTAAATAATTAAATCGTCTACAACCCCTCCATTCTCGTAACACATTGCTGTATATTGGGTTTGATTGATTGCTACTTTTGAGACATCGTTGGTCACAAGTTTTTGCAAATAAGCTAAACTTTCTGAACCTTCAACGAAAATTTCCCCCATATGCGAAACATCAAATAATCCCGCTTTTGTGCGAACTGCTTCATGTTCAGCTTTGATAGAAGAAAACTGCACGGGTAAATCCCATCCACCAAAATCAATTGTTTTACCACCATATTTTGCATATGAATCAAATAATGGTGTGTGTTTTAAGTCAGTCGCCATATCCTTCTTCCCCCTATTTGTTAAATTCAAAAAAAAGACAGAGAAACCCCCTAAAAGGATTTCTCTGTCCATGCACCTGAAAGTTTAACCATTACGGCTGGCCTCTTTGGTGGCTAGTGAAATAGCGCTCTCCAGAGTTGCGTCCCGTACGAGTCTTTTTGCCTGAGAGATTCATAGTATTCACTACTTGCTCCTTCGGCGACGCAAATTTGCGTTCTCTCCCCGTACAATCATCCGCCCAAGAATTATCTTGGTACTATTCTCATTTAAATGTGCTATAACAGGATCGCTGACTATATCCTAACATTGAATAAGACGCCTTGCAATATTTTTATGAAAAATGTTTTAAAAACGAATAATGTGTCATAAATCAAAAATTATTATTCGCCTTTTAATCTGGTTATTTGATATGCAGCATATTCGACAATCTGTCTTAAAGAGCGCCCCTCCGTACGAATATTGATATGTGCCGCACTTTTATAACATCTTCTACGCTGATAAAATAAATCTTCTAATTCTTTTTTCGTTGAACGTTGGACAATGGGGCGATTTTTGTCTTTATGGATTCTCTTCCATATGTCAGGAAATGTTGCATCTAAAAACAATACTAAACCTGTTTGTCGCATGATTTTCCGATTTTCTGCATTAACCGCTACACCTCCGCCCGTCGAGATAATGCAAAATTCATCACGGAAATTTCTTAAAAATTCTGTTTCGATTTTGCGAAAATACGCTTCTCCTTTTTTTTCAAAAATCTCAGGGATCGTCATTTTTTCCCGTCTCACGATCTCTTTGTCCATATCATAGTAAGGCATTCTTAAAAAATAGCTAAGTCTTCTACCGATTGCACTTTTTCCACTGCCCATATAGCCAACTAGATAAACTTTTCTCATCTTCTCACCTTCTTAGACTTTCGACTGCCTTACAACTAATTATCACTTTTTATAATAGTAGCATGAACACTTGTCGATTCCAATCATTCATTCAATGATGAGAAAAAATATAGGCTAATCAGAAAACGATGTCAATTCATATGACCATATGTTTCCTTATTTCATCAGGCATAGTAAACAAAGTACACAGTAGTAGATTTCCTCTTTCCCCGCTCCATTAGTTGAACCAAATAACTATTACAAGTAGTTGTTCTCTATAAGCCTATCCGCTTCCTGATGTTGAATTGAGGGTCTTATTGTCTGTTCATGCGGATCATTCAATGGTTATTTTCTAAATCCTCCATATTCACATCTTCACGATCCTCTTCTATGGAGTTCAACACCATTTTCGTTTGATCGACTGCCGCAATCTTTAATGCGTCATACGCACGATAATGTGAGTCATAGGCTGCACTTGCTGCTATCATCATATGAGTAATAAAAAACAAGAAAATCATAGCCGTAAGTAGTAAAAAGCCTTTCTCATCTCGTATTATTCGGAACAATAAACTTTCGACTCCTTCCCTTTCCGTTTTCAAAATTAATCGTTGCATCTAATGTATAGTCTGAATATTCAAATTTAACAGTTGTTATCCCAAATAATAGTGGCTGGTATCCTTTTTCCCTTTTTAACTCTCCTGGCCCGATTGCTACACTTAATGTTCCCCGATCTGACGAATAAGAAATATTTTGTATCGTATTACGGGTAAATTGTTTTGTATGCGTCAATTCTTTTTGCAGCTGAAAGGCAAATATCTCCCATTGCAACTCATTGTTATTGAACATACCGTTATCCTTTTGACTGTACCATGAATAGAACAAAAGAAAAAACTGGGCGAAAAGCACCAAAACGATGAGCTGTAATAACGAATCTAATAATGTAAAGCCACACTCCTGTTGAGGATGCTTCAATCTTTGTTTACACATAACTCTTCTTCTTGAATACCCAAATATCGGATACAAATGGTCTGATCGTCTCCCTCCCACGAGTACGTAACTTGATCAATTGTTATCTGTCCTTCGTATTTTTTAAATTTTTTAATATTTCCCGCAGCATATAATGCCGCTTCTGCAGCATGTAAACTCAATTTTTTTTCATAAAGTGACGTCTCTAGGCGATAAAAAAACGGCAATAACGTACCAAATATCAGGATAATAATGACTAATGTTAATAAGGTTTCTGGCAGCGAGTGCCCTTCTTCATTGATCAATTTTCACCCTTCCCTCACCTAGATATACGATTAGGTTTTTTCTTTTCCCATTCACTTTAAAGCCAATTGTTCCTGCTCTATTAACTGTTTGGTTCTCTGTAAATATGACATGATCCATATTCCCTGATTGAAACACTATATTTGCAGGATATTTTCGTATTAATAGTGGTTTTTCCATACTATAGCCCGTTGAATAAATATGGATTTCCCTTAGGCTTTGATAAATATATAAGCTTGCAGGTGATTGATATTGAAACGACAATGCTTGTGTCATTTCAATATCAGCTTTTAATTGCTCCATAAAACGATTTTCTAGTTGCTGATCCATATATTTCTTTCCGACAGTAATACCCATTGTACAAGTGATCATTGTAATGGTTAAAACAAGTAACATTTCGATTAATGTAAAACCCTTTTGATTAATCTGGAATTGCTTAACTTGAAACTTCCACTTTACCATCAGTTATCGTAATTGTTTTTCCTTTACATGCTTTAGAATCACTTGTTTTTAAGTAATCTTCGCTTTCTAATTCCGTTATTGTTGTCGGATATTGTCCTTGATCGATCCTAAATGCTTCGACCTGTCCTTGCACCATTTTGCTATAAGCATTGCATCCCTTCTCATCGACGGTTGCAAAATGCCGTGTTACATTTGGAATGGAGATCAAGATGAGAACAGATATAATAAATAGAACAATTAACATTTCGATCAGTGTAAAGCCTTTTTGCATATGCTGTTTCAAAATTTTTTTCTCCTCCTTTTACACAAGATCCATCATTTTATACATGGGCAACAATATGGCAAGGTAAGCGCCCAAAATACAGAGTGCTACAATGACAAAGAGTATTGGCTGTACGAGTGCAAGTACTCTTTGGATATTGGTTTCAGTTCGGTTGGTCAGAAATTCACTATAAATTTGTAATTCACGTCCTAAGTTTCCACCCTGCTCACCATGAAGTACATGCTCTGCGAATCCTTTATAAAAAAAATTTTCTTTGTTAATAGCTGTCGATAACGAATCACCGTAGATGATTCGTTTCTTGATTTTTTCAGCGACCTCGGATAAATAAGGCTGTAATGATTGTTTTTGCAATATATGGAGACCATCTTGCATCGACATTCCACTTTCGATCAAACCACCTAATTCATATGAGATTTGCCTTGTCATGTGTAATTTGAATTGACGATTTACAATTGGAATTTTCAATATGAATTGAATTTGGTCGTCAATTGTTTTTCTACTTAGCCAATAGACGCTTATCCATAATAAAATCATTAGTAAAGCCGCTAATATCATAAACAAATCTGGTAAATGTAAAAAAAACGTAGACAATTTTAAATCAAAACGATCTTCTGTTGTTTGATTATTCATCATTAAGGACATATTAGGTAAAAAGTACGATCTAAAAGCTAAAAAAAGCACAATAAGAAAGAAGAAAAGAATGATTGGATAGGTCATCAATTTTACAAATCGCTGTTTATTTTCTTCTTTCTTTTTCATTTGATTTGCCACTGTTTTCAAAACTCGAATGGTTTTTCCATATTGTTCTGCAACTAAAATCGTCATAAGGTAAATCTTAGGGTAACCTAACAGACTTAGAACTTCAGTCATTGATGCTCCATTACGTAATTGTTTTTTAACCTTTTCTTCCATCTCTGGTTTATGTTTTAAATGGTGGGGCATCAGCATGAACAATGAATCAGAAAATGTATAACCTTCTTCTAGCAACACACTCAACTTTTTCAATAATTGTGCTGGTTCTTTTATTTGCTTTGGCTTTTTAAAGGACAATTTATCAATCCAATTTTTCTTGTGGATGAAGGGTAATTGCACCCATCTTTACCCCCTTTGCGATTTGACCTTCTAGTGTAATTTCCATTGGGAGTTCATATGAATGACCATATTCTATGGATCGAAAGGCTTCAGCCAAATAACAGCCTGATAATATTTCAAAAACGGCAGTCATCTTTTGAGTTGACATAAGATGAACAAGTCGCTGGGCTACGACACCTACAACTGTTTGTTTTAGTTCTTCCAGTGAGATTCCTAAGTCTAATAAACGGAATAGACAGCCGACAGTGTCTTTGCTATGAATTGTTGTCACCACTAAATGGCCACTTAATGCTGCCTCGATAGCGATTTGCGCAGTTTCTCGGTCCCTTATTTCACCGATCATAATCACATCAGGTGAGTGTCTTAATATAGCTTTTAAGCCTACAGCATAGGTGACACCCGCTCTTTCATTTACCTGTATTTGTAATAAATCTGATTGGTTATTTTCAACAGGGTCTTCTAAAGAAATAATATGTTTTTGATATTTTGTTGCAAGGTGATGTATTAGTGAATATAAAGTTGTTGATTTCCCACATCCTGTTGGGCCAGTTGTAAACAAGATTCCTTGAGATCGTTCTACAAGTTGAACTAATTGGTTCGCAGAATGTATAAATAAGCTAAGTTCTGAAATCGGGCGTGCACGATTTTGAAGCATTAATCGAACGACTAAGCTCTCTTTTAAATAGACGGACGGTAAGGTAGAAACACGAAAAGAAATAAGCTGTTTACTGAATGTTTGCTCGAATGAGCCACTTTGAGGTTTACGTTTTTCACTTATGTCTAATGAGGATAAAAATTTTAAATAAGAAATCATCCGATCTCCTATATCTTGGGGAAGTTGTCCAACCGGTATAAGTTGTCCATATTTTCTAAAATAAACGCTGTACTGATCTGTTGACGGCATTAAATGTAAATCTGATGCGCCAAACTCTATCGCCTTTTGTAATAACTGCATCGATTTTTGTTCAATAATCGTTTCAGTAAAAGACATTTTACCTCCTTTTAACCATACAAGTAACGACCGCTCAATACTTGTTAACAGTATTATACATAGTCTATTATAAAATTGGAAGAATTTATCGAAAATATTTTTATCTCGTATGAACAGACAGTATCCCCCTCAACTTCAAAACGCAAGTCAAACAAAGAGATCAAGAAGATCGACTATAAGAGCAAATGCTTGATCGATTGCCCAACATACAATGAGGAATGAAGAAAACTACAGCAGCGTGAATTTTTAATATCTCTAAAAAATTTTATTTACTATTCGTACAATCTTGCTGAATTTATAAAGCTTTCAATAAAATTCTTTAAAACTTCTCAAAAAAATCACATTTTCTTGAAGAATAGTTGTTTTCTACTGTTACAATTGAATTATTGTTATATAATAGTAAGTGACAATCGGAGGTGAATGAATCATGTTAAATCCATTAAAAGTTACAAGCACTTTATCAGACGAAACTAGGTTTTCCATATATCAATTTATATTACAAGAAAAGAAATCCTTTTCTGTTCAAGAAATTGCTGAAAAGTTTCAAATTCATCCTAACGTAGCCAGACTACATTTAACAAAACTCACAGAAATTGAAGTAGTGAATTCAGAATATGAAAAAACAGGTAAAGGCGGACGTCCTGGAAGAAGATATAAAGCAAATGAAAATGGTATCACTATATCATTTCCAAAAAGAAATTATGAAGAGTTGCTGGAATGGACTCTCGAAATTATCAATGAAATTGGAGAACAAGCAAATCAAATTGGTAAAAAAATTAGCTATAAAAAAGGCATAAAAGATATGGACCAGCTTATTTTAAGTCATGGAAAAGACAAACTTCAATTAACATTTGAAGAAAAAGTAGAATTTATGACAGAAGCTGCATCTCTTATCGGTTATGTTCCTCTCATCAAAAATACGCCAGATGGCAAAACAATATCATTTGCTGTTTATAATTGCCCTTATCATGATAAAATTGGTCAGCATGCATCCATCATATGTGATTTACACGAATCCTATTTAAAGGGACAATTTGATGCGCTGTTTGACGTTAAAGATTTTGTGCAAATTGAAAGCATGACGAATAATTGTGATTACTGTACTTATCGCGTAAATATATAATAGATTATAGATAAACCGCTTTCATAGGATATTATTTTCTTCACTCAATTATTAAATCTGTGCTAGTACAAATCTTCAATCGATTGTACGCTTTTTAGCAAACATGTTCAATCAATTTAAACTAAACATATAAAATACCGACAAGTAAATATTTTTTTGCTACTGATTCCATTAATATTTATATTTTTTTAAGCTTTGTGAATTTTTTACACTGTATTGTCACAAACTCTTATTAACTTGCAGTTTACATGTATCAATAAAATCATTTATAATGGATATGAGATTATTGTGTCGTCGAAAAGGAGGGAACCGTACATGGATAATATGTATAAAGTGCTTGGCTTTTGGACAGGTATTTTCGCAGTTATGTTTTATTTAGGTGGTATGAAAGAGGTTTCGCTATTATTCGTAGCTAACACAGGATTTTTCCTTCTATTAGGCTTCTTAAACCTTACAGAACGTATGTATATGTATATTTTCGGTGCTTACTTAACAGTATTCTTTGCTGGATTCACATATTACGCTACATTCATTCACGTACCAGGTTTAGAGCATTAAAAAGAAAGAGGCAGTCATTGGCTGTCTTTTTTTTATTGTAATTATCAGTTTACACTATTGACATATTAGAAAAGATGCTATATGATATATTCGTAGCTTAACTTTATCCCTCCCTTTTATATATGGAGAGAAAACATCCCCTAAATGAAGATAATCTCTTCGAACTAAGAGGCCTCAGTGCCTCTTTTTTATTTTTTATCCTGCTTTAAACCCCCACTTATGGAGGCTTCACTTTATACTTGAATCCACTTCATACGCACCACTATGAAATAAATATAAAAGAAACTAAACCAGACTCGCAAAGAATAGTTGCCTGTATGAATGGCTGATCTCACAATCTAAACAATGGATAGAGTAGTGCAACTTGAAATTAAAAATCGGTTCATTTGTATAAAAATAGCACCCAAACTAAGTTTAGATGCTCGAACTTTAAAATCCATTTAAAAATGGGTTTTGTTCCATTTCAATATCAATTCGTGTTGGTCCTCCATGACCAGGATAAATGATGGTTTCCTCATCTAATGTTAATAGCTTTTGATGAATAGATAACAATAATTGTTTATGATTCCCACCTTCTAAATCTGTACGACCAATACTACCTTCAAACAACGTATCCCCCACTATAGCAAATCCATCATCCTTGAAGAAAAAGCTAACGCTTCCTGGTGAATGCCCAGGTGTATGCAATATTTCAAATTTGAAATGATGAATCACCAATATTTGCTCATTTTCGATTAAGTGATCAGCAGGAGAAACTAAGACATTTGGAATTTCTGAGTATCGTCCTGAGCCATTTTTCATAGGATCTTGAAGCCAGCTAGATTCTTTTTTATGCAAATATACTGGTATCTTATAGGCTTCTCTAACTGCATCTACCGCTCCGATATGATCAAAATGGGCGTGAGTTAACAAAATCGCAACGGGTTTTAAATTGAAGGCTCTCAACTGTCTGACTAATGTATTTCCTTCTCCACCTGGATCTACTATAAGACATTCCTTCTCCGAGTTGCTAACAACATAACAATTTGCCTGAATTGGTCCTAATGGATATGTACGAATATTTAACATTTCTTCACCTCACTCCCATTATACAGAAAAAGTGAATCAGCACTCAAGATGAAAGTATTTTGTGATAAATTATTGGTACTATTTATAAATCATTATATGTGAAATCACCTTGAGTTATTTTTAATTAATACATAGTTGAATCAATTTCATAATGTAAAATTCAGATAAAAAACACGAACATTTTAAATCAACATGAACATTAATATTCAGAAATTTTTGTTCCGCTCCAGACGGCGCTTTCCACGGGCTTGGCTTCAATCTCCTCGTCACTTCGTTCCTGCGGGGCTTTCAGCTCAAGCTTTTCCCGTAGGAGTCGCCATCTTCCGCTCCACAACTATAAAATTAGCTATTATTAAATGTTCGTATTTTTTAAGAAGAAAATGATTTATGAAATTGATTCAGTTATAATTTTATCTCTAATTCATAATACTATTGATAAATAGAGGGAAAAACTTTTGTGATGAAACTAAAACTTCTCCAAACTTTTGCATGCAAAGGTTGAATTTCTTCAATTTGTCGAAGGAATTGTTGCTTTTTGCTTGTTAAATGATTGGTTCAAAAATGAACAATCTTTTTTCACAAAAAAACAACTATTTTAAAATACGTTCAAATATACGTCACATTAAGTTCTCGACAAACTTCACAAATAGCTTTACAATAAAGAAGGAATATTGTTTTGCGACATTCATTTTCTGATGTCGAAAGGAGTGTCTATATTGAACTTATTAATGGTTATCTTTGGTCTAGTTGCAATTCTAGGCCTAGTAGGAACTGTGCAAGCGCTTAAAGAAAAAGCTATTCTTGGTGTCATCTTTAACCTTGCGGCATTCGCCGTGTTTGGATGGTTCGTTGTTATGACGATTCTTCATCAAGGTTTCCCACCAAGCCTACACTAATTAAAAATTGATACAAAAAGGATATCCCAATTTTGGGGTATCCTTTTTGTATTCGTTTACAAGCTTTACCTCGTGTTGGTTCGACTGGGTAGAGTTAAACCAATCAAATTTACTGGCAGTTATCCCTCACTTCTCTACTTGTTTACAGCTTAGCTTGAAATAAGGATATTACTGCCTGTTTACGGATAAATTTTTAGACATTATGCAGGTATATTATTTCTTCAACAATAGCCATTTTTTCATTTCATATGATTTGGTACTGATTAAGGTTTCATAATTATTTCCCGATAGACATACGATTCCCTTAGACGAACAAGTAATGGGCTCATAATTTTTGAATTGTCCTATGTTTTGAACACCTTTTAAAGTTACATGAACAAGCTGAAATGGATGTTCTCCATCATCTACTATACCATTTTTCATCGGAAGTAATGTCATCATAGATTGATCTTCAAGCCACTGAATTTCCGGCACAAACCATTGGGAAAAGCTCGAAACGGCTGGTGTTTTCCACACTTTCTTTTGCTTTCCTTTTTGTAATACATATTGAAATTCTTCATGTTTAAAATCCATTGTGACAATAATCTTTGATTGTTTAAAGCTACTCATATAGATCACTTTGTGTTCAGACTGCGGTATTTCTTGATTCTTTTTCCAATCTATTATTGATAATGTACCACCATTCAAAGGGTTATTACTCATTCTATTCATCCATAATGAATCATCCGTAAGCCATGTCCAAAAAGGGTTTGCAGATTGAAATCTATGAAGCTTTTCTTTGTTACTTTCATAAATATAACTTTTATATGAAAAATCATCGCTAAAAGCTGCCAATGCCAAAAGATTTGCATTGCTTGGATTCCATACAATGGAGATTTCTGAGGATTTCACCTGAAACTTATGTAAAAGTTCACCAGTATTCGATAGTATCATAACTGTCGCTCTTTTTTCATTCGTTGCCGTTTGTAAAAGGATTTGTTTCATACTCGGATGGATAAAAGCTTGTATAATATCATCTTTGGAAAAATAAAGGGTCTTCTTCTTTCCTGTCAATAAATTATATTGAACTAATTGCTCCCCTTCTGGCTGCTGTTCAATTAATAGAACTTCGACTTCAGATGAAAATCCAACAACTCTATAGAAATGATCTTCCATTAAATGATATGGAACAATATTTAATGATGAGTCGATAGTCGCAATGGTTTTCTTTGTATTTGTTTTTGAATTTTCCTTTGAATGGGAGTGCTGCTGGCATGCCACAAGAAAAAATACTGTAATCGTTACTAGATAAATCACCTTCTTCACTCTTATCACACCCTTTCTAATTATTCTATTATACGATTAAACGATAAAAAACGAGAGGTTTATAAAGTGAAATTTCACATAACCTAGATTTTTTTCCTTTATTATAAACAATCGAGCTTTTACTACTTTTTCTATAATGGCATTCTTCTTATTGAATCAAGATAAAAACCACATAGCACAATTAGCTATGTGGTCCAAAAATGTCATCTATTCTTATTTTGCTTCACCTGTTTTGTTATTGTAAAAGCGAAGTAAATCCCCATTGATAATCTTATCAGAGTAATCTAATTTTTTGTTTGCTTGATCAATATAAGGATCACATTTAGATGAATCTGTTTTTTCTCCGGTTGATTTATCGTAACATACTTCACCAGCATAAACTAATTTATCTGTTACAAAGCGTCCATCGCGGAATGTGATAAAATCTTTATGATCTTTAGAGAATAGATCCGTTCCCATTTGCAAGTCATTTTTCGTATCAATACCAAGTAGATGTAAAACGGTTGGACGTATATCCATTTGCCCAGCAATTTCATGCATTTCTTTACCAATACCTGAATGTGGAACATGGATAAAGAATGGCACTTTTTGAAGTTGAGCAGAATCAAATGGTGTAATTGAATCTTTGCCTAAATATTGGGCCATTGCCTTGTTATGATTTTCAGAAATACCATAATGGTCACCATACATCACAATCACTGAGTTATCATATAAGCCAGATTCTTTTAGGTCTTTGAACAATTCTTTTATAGCTTCATCTGTATATCGCACCGTTTGGAAATAACGATTTACAGTATTATCATCTGAAGTATAAGGTTTGATCAATTGATCTTCAGGATCTGATGTAAACGGATAGTGATTAGATAATGTAATCAAACGTGTATAGAATGGTTGTGGCAATGTTTTCATTATTTTCACTGATTGATCCATATAAGGAATATCCTTCAAGCCCCAGTTTGCGGAGTTTTCATCCGTTACATCATATGATTCTACGTCATAGAAATGTTTAATATTCAACGCTTGGTACATCATATCACGATTCCAGAAACTCTTGTTATTCGCATGCAATACAGAAGTATAATAGCCATTATCATTTAATCTCTCTGACATTGAGTTGAAAGTGTTTCCACTGTTTGTAAAGAATACGGCTCCTCGTCCTGTACCATATAAAGAGTTTTCAACGATAAATTCTGCATCAGATGTTTTGCCTAAACCTGTTTGATGATAAAAATTATCGAAATAGAACGTATCTTTATCTTTTGTTAAGCTGTTAAGGAATGGCGTAATTTCTTGACCATTCACTTTATTGTTAATAACAAAGTTTTGGGTAGATTCGAGCGAAATAATAATAACGTTACGTTTTTTGGCAATGCCAAATGTCTTCTTGTTATTTTCACCTTGGTTTGACTTCACATAGTTTGTTACATCCGTTAACTCACTGCCATCAGCCAAAGCGCGTTGAGCGTGTGATTTGGATTGAATGAAAATATCATATAAATGATAGTTATACGTACCAATATTCTTAACTAATAATTCGCGGTCAAAACTACGAGTTAATAGTTGAGGTCTTTCTGTTTCTGCCAAACCTAAATTTAGGAATAGCATAGCAAAAGACAACACAAAATATGTGCGACGCATATTTGGTTTTATAATTGCTGCTTCTTTTGCGACAGGTAAGAATTTAACAGCTAAAATCAATAACACTACATCTGTGAAATAGAAAATATCATACCAATAAATAGATGATGCAGCTGAATTTCCTAAATCTCCGAAGTTACTTGTTTGGAATAATACAGGTAGTGTAATAAAGTCATTAAAGAATCTGTAAAACGCAACATTACCATATAAAACAACTGACAAAATGGCACTTACAGTAATCATATATCGATTACGTACTTTTGCTGTTTTAAAGAATAACGAAATCCCATATATAAACAATAAAAATGCAAGTGGATTAATCAATAATATAAGTTGTTGCATTGTATTTTCAATTTTCATATCAAAGCTTGTTTGATAAGTAATATATGTCTTAATCCAAGTGGTGACAATTGCGATCACCAATATTGAATGTTTAGGTAGCTTATTGAGTTTCATTCCTAACATCCTCCTACTTTCTTTCGTTCGTTACAGATTTAATTCTACATATGAAAGAAACAAAATATATATTAATACTTTTTTTACAAAAACGCAACATATTTATTACATCTTCACTGTCCGTTAAATATTATTATTTTTGTTACTCCTATCACTTATATTATTAACCAATTTTACCCATTAAAATAGATATCGTCAACTGATTTCTGTGATTGATCTCTTTCCTTGCTTTCCTCAAATAGGTGTTTGTGCCACTTCTAGACAGTAGAATATTGGTCACGAGGAGCAGTTGCCACGGGATATGATGCACTACAACTTTGTTTCTTCCATCGCTTCATGTAGATCTGCTTTTTCCTCAGGACAAATGCTCCTCCACTCCCTACATCTTTAGTAAAGTATCAGTAACTTTTTCCTTGTTTTTTCCAATAATTAAGTTTGTACTCATATATAAACGAATAAATTCTAAAAAAGTTTCACCCAAAATGATGTTATTGATCTTTTTTTGCTATTTCATTTTCTAATCTTATTTCTTCTGTTCTTAAAATATGGCGAGCTGATTGGAATTCTCGAGCTTCAATCAAACCACCTTTATACAATTCCATTAAGTCGATCTCCATTAATTGCAGATCACCCACCCGATTTTTTGTATAAATAAACGTTCCAAAGCGTTTCAAAAATTGCATTACATCATATACTGTTTCCAAGGGTACTTCCGCCCCCTTTCAATCATTTACATTGAATGGTTTCATTTTCTGTCATTATTTTTTCAATAGGTACATCATAATCATCTGTTGGAATTTTTTCAACTATCTGCATGTGAAATGCTAAAGAAATAGTTGGCTTTTTAAAATCTGTCAAAAATCGATCATAATATCCGCCGCCAAAACCAAGTCTGAAGCCTTGGCGATCATATGCAAGTCCTGGCACAATTAAATAGTCAATTTCTTCTTTTGATACTTTTGTCGTCATATGTGGGATAGGTTCCGAAAGATTCATGTATACGTTTTCAATTTGGTTAAATGACGTAATTTCATAAAATGTCATCATACGCGATTTTGGTTCACACTTAGGCACAACTACCCTTTTGCCTTGTGACCAAAATAGTTTAATCAGATCCCAAGTTTCAACTTCCGGAAACACAGAAAGGGTGATCCCAATTACTTGAGCATTCTTTATGCCTTGTTCTTGAAGAAGTTTTTTATGTATAAGTACGGATTTTTCTTTATAGGTTGTTTCAGTAAGTTTTTTTAAATGATTCATTATTATTATACGAAGTTCTTTTTTATGCATATATTTTTCACCTCAAATTCTTTAAAAATGGAAAAAGCCAAAACCACGAGGGTTTTGGCAATGAGCATTATTTTGTTTCACGGTGAAGTGTCATTTTGTGATCACGAGAACAGTATTTTTTCAACTCAAGACGTTCTGGATTGTTACGTTTATTTTTCTTTGAAATGTAGTTACGTTCGCCACATTCAGTACAAGCTAATGTAATGTTAACGCGCATTGCTATCCCTCCCACTCTATATACAGAATAAAATGTCTTAGTGAGCATGATTTATACGACTAGCTTATTATATCATATATTGCAAAAAAATCTACTGTCATTTCTAATTAGATTTTGTTATGTTACAATTAAATACACAACTAAATAACTACATGAGGTGAATGGAATGGACTTATCACTCATACTAATCATTGTTGGAATGCTTATCTTCATCGCATCCTTTTTTGTTGGCAACCAATCGAAACAATTAGAACACGATGTTGAAGAATTATCGCTTAATTTTTATCAAGAAACACAGCATTTAAAACGCAGATTAAAAGCAGTCGAAGAAGAATTGCTTATGGAGCCTCAAGCCTTTGCGAAGCCCCAAAAAGGAAGTCCAAAGCAAAATGCAAAAGTTAGTATCAATGGCATTCATCAAATTCTCATTAGTCAAGTGCTAACTTTACATAAACAAGGTTATAACTTTGAAGAAATCAGCAAACGGTCTTCCCTCTCCCTTGAGCAAGTACAAGCTATTATTGCTGCTGGAGGCAACCGTTTATGATGAAATCAACGATTCGTTCACTTGGTATTGGTTTTTTCCTAGCCGGCAGTATCATGGCGATTAATAATCAGTTTAATCCAGAGAAAACAACAGCATCTATTTCTTCATCAAAATCTTCAGCAACCGATCAAAAAGGAACAGTTGTTATCAAAAAAGCAGAACTTAATACTTTAAAAGAGGAAGCTGCTGATGCAAAAGAACAGCTTGCTAAAATTCAAACGGATTATCAAAACTTAAAAAAGGAACAATCTTCTAAAAGCAATGAGAAAAACAAAGTAACTTCTTACAAACTAGCTATCAAAAAAGGAATGGGTACTACAGAAGTTAGCGAGGCTCTGAAGGAAGGCGGCATTATTAAGGATGCTGCAGAATTTGAAAGATACATCATTAATGAGGATAAGGCAAAATATATTCAGATCGGTGACTATCCATTAACATCCGATATGTCTAATGAAGAAATCTTAAAAATAATAACTTCTGGTAAATAAAGTGAAGTTTCCTTCAGTGGAAGTTTTCTTCATCTTCCACTAGATTTGAATTACCTATTGAGTTTTATAGTAGATTTCCCCACTTATCATTTAAAAATGACGATTTTATTGCCTGATCAATACGGCATACGGGATTAAAAAACGCTCCAACAGTGAAAAAATTACTGTTGGAGCGTTTTTCTTTGGAATTTATTTGGCAACTATACTCATTTTACTGCTAGAAAATATTTGATGATGCAGAAAAAAGAGCTCCCAAAAGTATCTTTTGGAAACTCATTTTAAGAATTCAGTGCGAATCTTTTTCCCTGTACAATAAAGAACAATGCCTCTGCTAGATTGGTCGCATGATCCGCCGCTCTTTCAATATATTTACATATTAATGCTAATTGAATGGCTTGATTATTCGTATTTTCAGTTGACACCATGTTTTCAATTGCCGCCATTGTTTCACCATAATAACGATCAATTTGATCATCACGTAAAGCAATTTCTTTTGCTTTTTCCACATCTTCTTGAACAAAAGCATCTAACATCTCTTTCAACATGTCGATCGTCAATTTGCCCATTTCACGAAGCTGTTCTTCCGGATAAGGGTTAAGATTTGTTCCGATGCGAATGGTTTCTTTTCCAATATTGACTGCATAATCCCCTATTCTTTCCATGTCTTGTGCTGCTCTAATAAGAGCAACTAATCTCCGCAAGTCTGTTGCAACAGGCTGTTGCTTGATGATCAAAAGAATCACTTCGTCAAGTAAATGCTCTTCCAATCGATTGATAAAACGATCCTGTTCAATAATAATAATGGCACCATCCATATTTTTTGAAAAGAATACATTTAATGATTTTTCAAAAGCATGGATTGAACGTTCACATAATTCAACTAATAAACTTTGTACGTGCTGTAAATCGTTATCAAATTTTTCTCTGGGTGTCATAGACTTTTCACCTTTCTTAACCGAATCTTCCAGAAATATAATCTTCTGTTCTTCGATCTGCTGGTGTTGAGAATAATTTATTGGTATCGTCAAACTCAATCACTTCACCATTTAGGAAGAACGCTGTTTTATCAGAAATACGAGCAGCTTGTTGCATATTGTGCGTCACGATAATAATAGAATAATTTTGTTTTAGTTCTTGAACAAGTTCTTCCACTTTTAATGTTGAAATTGGATCAAGAGCTGAAGTTGGCTCATCCATTAAAATAACATCTGGTTCAATAGCTAAACAACGTGCGATACAAATACGTTGCTGTTGTCCACCCGATAAGCCGTATGCATTTTGATTTAAACGGTCCTTTACATCATCCCAAACAGCTGCTCCGCGCAAACTTTTTTCTACAATTTCATCTAATACTTTCTTATTTTTGATACCGTGAATTCTTGGTCCGTACGCGATATTATCATAAATAGATTTTGGAAACGGATTTGGTTTTTGGAAAACCATTCCTACTTTTGTTCTTAATTCCTCTACACTATAATTTTTATCCAAAATATTACGGTCGCGATAAATAATTTCACCTGTTGTATGAACAGACGGGATCAGTTCTATCATACGATTCAATGTTTTAATGTAGGTCGATTTACCACAACCAGAAGGTCCAATAATAGCCGTTACTTCGTTTTCAGCAATATCAAGATTAATATCCTTTAAAGCTTGTTGGTCACCATACCAAAGATTTAAACTTTCGGTTTGATAAACTTTTTTTTTCTCTTTTGTATGAAGCACTTTTATATCTTCAACCGAACTTTCAACAGTCGTTTCCTTTGCTTGAATTTTCAACATCTAATATCCCCCTATTGATAACGTTTTTCGGATAAAAATAAGCCATCGAGATTAAAATAATTTGAAATACGAATAATATAAATAGTCGTTTCATAACTACATTACCGTTTGATACCTGCACAATATAAGTTGCCATGTTTTAAATGAACTATTCAATCTAATTATTACCTTTATTTATAACAATAGATAAACCATCATGTGCAATTTTAAATTTCGTATAGTTAATTCCTGTTTTTTCAACTGGTCAACTTCTCCAGCTTCTTCATGAGATGCATTTAAAAAATCAGTTTCGCCGTTAATGAATTTTTCAAAGCCCATGTTTTGTTTATTACAATACATACTATATAGAAGGTTTGTTGAGGGAATATAAATGGAATGTTATATATTATTATGTTTTTGTAAATAGATTGTAAATAAATACATTTATTAAGCTTGTTGATATCCAGTTAGTTTTTTACCAAAAGTCGTGGTCGCTTCTTATAAAGACATACTGCATTTTGTGTGGAATCTATTTAAAAATTTTTTCTATCATAAAACAGACGTGTTGATTATCCAATTATATCCATAAAAATATTAGGCATTCGTTGATTGGCAGCTTTAGATATAAAAATGTTCCCACAAGAGATGATTTCAAATCGTATGGAAAATACAAAAAGTACGAATGTTGTTTCGCACCCAACATTCGTACTTTGCGTTTTATCTCAATTTATAAGACAGCTATATTGTCATATAAAAACGTTATTCTTCTGTGTTATCAGAAGTATTTTTAGATGTGGATCTGATAATTTTTTGTCCTACAGTTTCCTCATCTTTTTTTAACTCTTTCTTTTTTAAAGAAAAATAAGTGTCAACCGCTTCTCTCGCAATTTCATTATTGATTGCTTCATAATTATCATTCGTCGTTACCCATGGGACAACTACTGCATAAGCGATTTCTGGATTCTTATACGGTGCAAAACCAATATGTGTAATCGTCAATGTCCGTAAACCGTATGCAGCTTTTTTCGGACCGTAATAGACAACTTCTGCTGTACCTGTTTTACCAGCGGCATCAAATTTCGCATCTTGAAAATATTTGGCTGCCGTACCTTTACTACCAAAATACACGCGATGCATTCCTTCTTTAACATGATCAATCTCATATTGAGAATTATTGATCGTATTTAATACGTTAGGACTAAACTCTTCAATAATGGGGCCAAGTGTCTTCCCATCTTCTGAAGGCTCGCGAATCTCTTTTGCAAGACGTGGTTGAACTCTTTTCCCGCCATTGGCCACTGTTGAAACATATTGCGCTAATTGAAGTGGTGTAAATGTATCAAATTGTCCGATGGCTAAGTCAAGTAATTTACCAGGCAATAGTTCTTGCCCTTTAAAACCTGCAAACTCCCCTGGTAAGTCAATGCCTGTATCAGATCCTAACCCAAATTGTGCATAAGAGTTCCGCATTTTCGTAAAATCAGACGGTTTTACAGCAAGCCCACCATTATACACATAGTGAACACCAGCAATTTTCATTGCAACTTGGAACATATACGAGTTCGATGATTGCTCAAGAGCGTCCAAATCGGACATTGGAATCGCACCATTTCGATTAAAGATAGATGATTTAGGTGCTGTACTAGCAATTTTAATAGGTTTATCGGTTAATACTTCATTCGGACTTACAGCATGATAGGAATATCCCGTTAATAGTGTCGCAGGTTTAATCACTGATCCTACTTCATAAGCAGATGTGAATGTACCGATTGCATAATCATTGACGACGGAGCGACCGTTTTCATCCGTATCAATTTTTTTCCCGACCATTGATAAGATTTCACCCGTATTCGGATTCATCATGACAAGGAATGCTCGGTCTAGCAAACTGGAAGCACCCGTTGCCTTTGCTGAGAGCAAATGTTGTTCCACAATCTTTTCTAATTTCTTTTGCAACTGACTATCAATGGTTAGAACTAAGTCTTTTCCTGGAGAACCTGGGAAAGTTGTTTTTGTTTCGACTACTTGTCCCTTCCCATTGGTTTCATTTTTTACGACAGCTTTTTGACCTTGTAATAGATCTTCGTATTGGGCTTCGATATAACTTTTTCCCACACGATCATTTCTAGAATAACCACGTGCCAAATAATAATCTAGCTTGTCTTTTGGAATTCCTTCCGACGGTGTCGTGGTGGACCCTAAGATACTTAAATCGGAATTCTTTTTGCGCTCCCAGTCTGTTGTTGTATTGACATTTGGCAATTCATTTAAATGTTCGGATACAATGGCAAACTCTTTATCTGTGACTTTATCACTTTTGATAATTTGAGGGGATAAATTATAGCCGGCTAACATTTTGCTATAAATGGCTAAAACCTGTAAATCTTTTTTGGTAAAACTGTTTAGTTCGGCTTTTGTAATACGTTTACGTACTAATTTATCAATCTCTGCTTGTTTATCTGATGCTGATAATTTTTCATCTTTTTCAATAGCAGATTTTTCTTGTTTGGTTACCTTTGCATAGGCCTCTGTTTTATGAATCGTGATCCAATAATCTTGTTTATCACGCAACGCGATTTTTTTCGTATCCATTTTAATAAGTTGTGCCAATTTTTTAGCGGTTTTAAGCATTTCCTTACTTGTAGTTGATTGTAACTTCGTATACGTAATAGCATTCTTCGGTTTATTATCAACTAATACTCGTCCTTGACGGTCATATATTCTCCCTCTTGGAACACTAGTATTAACTGTGACTTCTTCTGTTTGTTCTAATTCCCTAACATAATCTTCCCCTTTTACGATTTGCATATAACCTAAACGTAAAATAAGGATTGAAAATAACAAGAAAATCGAGAAGAAAAGAATGTTCATTCGAAAAGAAAGATTTGCACGCTGTTTTGCTTTGACATTTGAAGCACGTTTCTTTATATTTTTGTTTTTTTGGCGCATGCTTTTAGCCCCTTTCCGCTCAATTTACAATTAGTAGTATATCATTTTTTAACCAGAAACATAAAACGATTTCGTAAAAAATGAAGAATTGCATGCTTTTCCAAAACATAGAGAGTTAGCATTCCCTACCTATATCTATGTATTTGTTTCAATCTATACCGAAAAGTTTGGTGAAACGATCCGCTATAAAGGAAGGCTTAGTAATATTTGAAAGCTTCTTCTATCCTCAAAATAATTCTGCGGTATCGCGATCTATTTTTCTAGGGTACATTGTTTTGAAAATTTATATGTAGGTAATTCTTCAAAATCCACAAAGATTTTGAAGATTTTATTTTAGCTAATGGATCAATTTTTATATACAGAAAAAAACAAGATCCAGTTTCACTTGGCAAAAAAATAAGCACGCATCTTACTGACGTGTAAGATACGTGCTTAGTTCCAATAAAACCAATATTATTTTGCAGCAGCGTAACGTTCTGCAACTTTATCCCAATCTACAACATTCCAAAATGCTGCAATATAGTCAGGACGACGGTTTTGATAATTTAAGTAGTAAGCATGTTCCCAAACATCAAGACCTAGTAATGGTGTTTTACCTTCACTTAGTGGAGAATCTTGGTTTGGAGTAGAAGAAATTTCTAGTTCGCCGTTAGCTAATGATAGCCAAGCCCAGCCTGACCCAAAACGAGTTTTAGCTGCTGTAGCGAATTTTTCTTTAAATGCATCAAATGAACCGAATTTTTCATCGATTGCTTTTGCTAATTCGCCAGTTGGTTGACCGCCACCATTTGGAGATAATGATTCCCAGAATAATGAGTGGTTAGCGTGACCGCCGCCATTGTTACGAACAGCTGTACGAATTGCTTCAGGAACAGCAGCTAAGTTAGCGATAATTTCTTCAACTGATTTTCCTTCGAATTCTGCTTTGCCTTCTAAAGCAGCGTTTAAGCCCGCTACGTATGTAGCATGATGTTTGTCGTGATGGATTTCCATTGTTTTAGCATCAATATGTGGTTCTAATGCATCAAATGCGTATGGTAAGTTTGGTAATTCAAATGCCATAATAAAATTCCTCCTCAAAATTTAATAGTTATTTACTACATTCAATAGGTTAACAAAATTTAGATTTGCCTTCAAATATTATTAACTATATTTTGCAATTTCAGTCTTTAGTCTGAAATACTACTCATTTTATACAGCTAACGCGAATAGAACGATCATCACGATTTGCACAATTCCCTTTGTCACGACGGAAGTCAAAAAGCCAACAAGCGATCCAACCCCTGTTTTTAAGGCCAGTTTCAGAGAACTCTTTGAAAATAGTAATTCTGCAATGACGGCTCCGATAAACGGTCCGATTAAAATCCCCGCAAAAGGAATCACAAAAGGACCCACCAATAACCCAATGGTACTTCCCCAAATACCAGCCTCAGACCCTCCAAATTTCTTCACACCAAATGCGTTTGCCAATGTATCGGCACCAAACAGCAATATAGTAAAAAGTACTTCACTAACCCAGAACCACCACGGAAATTCACTAAATCCATGAAAAAGTCCATGGATGATGAAACCTAAAAAGATAAATAAAACAGAAGGAATAATCGGATAGATCAGTCCAACAAATGCAATGATAAAACTAGTAATAACAAGAATCCATGAGAGAATATCCATTCACTTTCTCCTTTCTATAATACCTCAATATAGTTAAGTAGATGTTTTCTATTATTCGATTTTATCCATAAAATGAATGAAGGAGATGTCCGAAAAATCCACATTAATAAAAAGCTATCCATCCCCCAATAATTAAATTCACTTTATATATTTTCTCATTAAGACATGAAAAATGCCAATTTATAGATTCTCAATTTTTCCTAGCAATCTTCAAAATCAATATCTATATCTGTATCTGTGTCTGTATCTGTATCTAGCAAAACTTGATCTCAAACATTTTTGAAATCATTTATGCGTTGTGTGTGCATATCCTGGTGATTTCCATGTTACTATACTATTGGAGGTTATATATATGAAGATCAAACATTGGCAGTTATTCACTGACAGCCTCATTCATCCTAAAAAGCTTGCTGCATATCGACTGCTTCCAATTGGAAAAGTTATTCAATACGTCTTGCTACTGGTGCTATTCGTTACCATTGTTTCTTTTATTCAATTTATAACTGGGGTAGGATTTGAAACAAGCCAAATGAAAGGATTGAAACAATTTGTCGACGACATTGAATGGCTGATATATCCATTTGCTTTTGTACTATTATTTATCATTAATTCGTTTACGCTTTTTGTTCAAATTAGTATTTACGCTTTTGTCGGGCTGGGCATTTTGAAGCTTCAAAATAGACGTGGGGAATTCCGACATATTTGGCGTACTGCTGCATTTGCTGTAACATTAGCAACGATTTTCACGACACTTTCTGTCTTTATCACGACGAATAATCGCTTAGTATCCAGCATTAGTATTGTTATTACAGCTATTTTCTTGATCATTGCTTGTTCAAAATATCCTATTCAACCGAAAAAATAGGTCTGAATCTCTTTCTTTTTCATATATTGATGGAAAAGGGAGGGATTTTTTGTGAGAGTACTAGTTTCTGCACTTATTATTTTAATTTGTGCATATTTTATAAAAGTAGATTTAATGGAAGGAACCATATCAAAAGCGGATTTTTACACCCCAAAACAAAAATGCGAGGAAACGGATAAAATTCAAACGATCACTGTTACAACTGCACCAGGAGATACGTGGGAATCATTATTTTCTTTATACCCAGCAGAAAATTTAACCTTTGCTGATCGTCTTGAACTTGTATATAAATTCAATCCCCACTTGTTAAAGCAAAGTTTTAAACCTGGTGAACAGGTTGTGTTGCCATTTCGGACAAAAAACGCTAATTCATGTGCAAATTAAACGGTTTATGTTTCTTTCTTGTCATTTTCTTTGAAACACTGCTAAAATAGGTTGTAGTGAAGGCTTTTAAAGCCACGAAGGAGAGAGTAATTCATGAATGAAATCACGCACCGTTCGAAAACACGTAAAGTTCGTGTAGGTGATTTAACAATCGGCGGAAGCAATGAAGTAATCATCCAAAGTATGACAACTACAAAAACACATGATGTTGAAGCAACAGTCGCTGAAATTCTTCGTTTAGAAGATGCAGGTTGCCAAATCGTTCGCGTTGCTTGTCCTGATGAACGAGCTGCTAATGCTTTAGCTGACATAAAAAAACGTATTCATATCCCACTCGTTGCGGATATTCACTTTGACTATAAACTTGCATTAAAAGCCATTGATGCTGGTGTGGATAAAATCCGGATCAATCCAGGTAATATCGGTCGTAAAGAAAAAGTAGAAGCTGTTGTCAATGCAGCAAAGGCAAAAGGTGTACCGATCCGTATAGGTGTCAATGCCGGATCACTTGAACGTAAAATTCTTGACAAATATGGTTATCCAACAGCTGATGGTATGGTAGAAAGCGCATTACACCATATTAAAATTTTAGAAGATCTTGATTTTCACGATATCATTGTATCGATGAAAGCATCTGATATTAATCTGGCTATTGAAGCCTATGAAAAAGCTGCTCGTGCATTTGATTATCCACTACATTTAGGCATCACAGAATCGGGGACACTGTTCTCTGGTACGATTAAATCTGCTGCTGGTTTGGGTTCTATCCTTTCAAAAGGTATCGGCAACACATTACGCGTTTCTTTAAGCGCTGATCCTGTGGAAGAAGTCAAAGTAGCCAAAGAATTGTTAAAATCTTTCGGTTTAGCTTCTAATATGCCAACATTGATCTCATGTCCTACTTGTGGACGTATTGAAATCGATTTAATTTCAATCGCTAACGAAGTAGAAGAATATCTGCAAACCATCAAAGCACCGATCAAGGTTTCTGTTCTTGGTTGTGCAGTAAACGGTCCTGGTGAAGCACGTGAAGCAGATATCGGTATCGCAGGTGCACGTGGTGAAGGATTACTTTTCCGTCATGGTAAAACAGTTCGTAAAGTACCAGAAGAAACAATGGTCGAAGAATTGAAAAAAGAAATTGATATTCTTGCAGAAGAGTATTATAAAAAACAAGAAGAAGAAAAAACTGTAAACACGCAACATTAGCATCTAGGAGGATTTTCTATGATGAAAAAATATAGTTTTGGCATTGATATTGATGGTACAGTAACAACACCCGATTTTCTTTTACCTTATATCAATAAAGCATTTCGCACGAATATTATATTAGACGACCTTAAAACCTATGATCTGACTGAATCACTTACTGTTGCTAAAGAGGAATTCTTTAAATGGTATAAAAAAGAAGAACTTAACATTTACAAAAATCCACCAGTTCAATTAAATGCACAGCGTATTTTATCTGACTGGTATCCCAATGTCGCATTAAACTATATTACAGCTCGTGAAGAAAACTCCCGTGAAGTGACCGATCAGTGGTTTAAAACAAAGCAATTACCATATGATACGATTGATATTGTTGGTTCAACTGACAAAGTACTTGCTGGACGTAGACATGGGGTTGAATTGTTTATGGAAGATAAACATGATAATGCGATTCATATTCATGAAGAATTAGATGTTCCTGTTTTGTTGTTCGATGCTCCGTATAATCGTGATCCCATTCCAAAGGGGGTTATTCGTGTCAATACTTGGCTTGATGCCGAACATTGGGTGAAAAAGGAATTTGGAATTTAATAGATTGTGAGAAAGAAGTATTGGAAGCTAGGTAATCCATTCATTCAAGAGCTTCATCTTCCAAAGAAAGGCTCTCTAAAAAGCAAGAGTGCAATTCAGCATCGATCTGAATTGCACTCTTTTTCTTTCGAGTAAACACGTATTTTCTGTCAGCGTAAATAAAACTCTAGATTTGTTGCGGAATCTTTCTAAGCAGAGAAAAGATACAAAGTTTTTGCATAGAAAATAAAGCAAGAGATACAAAACTAATGCATTGAAGTATTCTATTTGTGTTGTGAACCAACACTTCTACTATTGTGCCTATGCCATATATTCCTTATCAAAAAACTTACTCAATGTCCATCAAAAATTGATATTCAAGATTTCTTTAGCTTTTTCTAGTTTCTTAGGCTCTTTTTTGACTGTCATATACATCATTTCTTTTTTCATTGTATCTTGGAAGAAAATCGTACCATCCTTAAGCATGTAGATCTTATAAGTTAGTTTATTCATTTCTTTTGTATCACCAAGCGCTACTATATAACTTCCTTTTTTATCTAATTGTTTTACAACTTCTGCCTGCTTTTCAGATTTAGGAACCATTACAACAGATCGATTAACAGTTCGTATATAATCTTGTACGACGGCAGGATCTTGAATTAGTTTGTTTGTCTCTTTTGTTGAAACACCTTTATCATTTACACTTTGAATATATAGATATTGATAAAATTCAGTTTTAGGAATAATAATTTCTCTTGTATTTGCTTTAGAATCACCTTTTCCACAGCCGACTAATCCAATGATTAAAACAATTACTAATAAAGAGGCTTTTAATAATCTCATGGCAGAACTCTCCTTTTCCCTACTATAACTTTCCCCAACTCATATTATACATTGTAAAATATTATAAAATTCACTATAGATGAACTTGTAACAAGATTGGCAAACCTTATCATAAATCTTCGATATTTAAAATCCATAAAACTATTATCTTTAACAATCTTTTTGTATAATAATTAATAAAGAAAGAGATGTTAGGCGTATTGATGATCTATTATCATTTTTGCCCTATTTTTTTCTAATTAATCCGCATGAAAAACATATAAGAATCGAGAAAAGTGGTGTAGAATAATGGACTGGCAATATTTTTTGAATGTCTTCGTAAATTGTTTTATTTTCCTCTTTTTCATTCAATACATTATCAGTACATTTAAATCGAAAAACAAAGATCTATTATCCAAAATACTCATCAATTGCCTGATTATCTCAACCATGATCACATTATCTATACCTGTTCTTGAACAATGTGATATTCGATTGGGATATGTGATTGAATTTCCTTTTGAAGAATAAGATCCAAGAGACCAACCCAAAACCTTATTAAATGAATAAACCGTATGAAATCAGATTGATAAAGCTGATTTTCATACGGTTTTATTTTCAAGATTTTTATTAAAATCTATTCATTTTTAACTTATGTCCCATCTTCATTTCCTATTATGAATAATTATTTTGTGATTTCTTTCAAGCAATTGATAACCATTCATCAATCTTCACTGATTTTCCTCATAAAAATACTGTTAATGACGAGTTTCCTTTTGCCCATTCAAAGAGTCAAATGCTTACTATTCTTGGCTCTCTTTTTTAATTGTCCCCATGCTTTCTAGCAACGTCTTGGCATCAGTATTTAAGAAATTTAATGTTTCTTTTCTTAATAGTAATTGTTCTTTTCCTTTTATAGTCAGCTTTAAGCCTCTTAAATCAAATTTAGAAGCATACATATTGATAGCATTTATTGTGGCAATATCAGATTTCGTCAATGGCTTTTCACCAGAATCTAGTTTATGTTTGAGAAATGCAAGGATCTCTCTAGCATTGCTGTTGAGATGAACCCTATATTGATTGACCCACTCCATATTTTCCTCGATCAGTTTTCTTGCAGAAATAAAATCTAATTCATCAACCAATTTATTTATTATGGCAATTAATTCTTTATGCTCCAACGCTCTTGCCTCTTTCCAATCTATTTCTCTCTACTTTATCGGTTTAGAATAAAAAAAATTAAGTAAAATAATAAAAAACAATCAATGTATGATTTTGGAAATCTTCTAAAATCCTTAAAAATACTCGACCTCAGAAAGTTAATAAACTCGATTTTCGGGTCATAAAAAAAGCAAAAACCTGTCATCCATTAACTATGACAGGCTTTTGCGATACATTCAGGACATTTTCCATAAATTTCAAATTTGTGGTCATCTATTTCATACTCTGGTAATTGTTCTTGTAGCATATCCATTGGACAGAGATGGATTTCTTTGATCTTTCCACATTCCATACAGATAAAGTGATGGTGATGATGCTCGGTTTCACATTGCATACGAAAATGGCGTTCACCTGACAGCTCAGTTTCCTCTAATATGCCAAGTTTTACAAATGTAGCTAGATTGCGATAGATGGTATCATAGCTCATACCTGGATAATCCTTTTTCATCACAACAAGCAGGTCGCGGGCTGTTAAATATTTTTCAGTCGCTTCGAACATTTCTAGAATTTGCTCACGCTTATCTGTTTTTTTAAAGCCGCTTTTCTTTAAAATTTCCCATGCTTTTGTTAAATTCATAGCCCTCCTACTCCTTTCAATTCTTTGCCCGAATAGTCATTACCATTTTCTTTCCAATAATGACGAATAGTAAAATTAAAATAGAAGTTACTACAATTGTACCACCAGGTGCCAAATTTAAATAGAATGCAGTGACTAATCCAACGACTACCGCTAACTCGCCAAATAGAATAGCAAAGAAAATCGTTTGCTTGAATCCTTTTGCAATTCGAATACTTGCTGCAACAGGTAATGTGATCAAAGATGATACAAGCAAAATCCCCACGATCCGCATGCTTGCTGCAATGACAAGTGCTGTTACTATCATAAAGAACAGATGAATAGTTTTAGCAGGTAGACCACTTGCTTTTGCATATTCTTCATCAAAAGAAAGAACAAATAATTCTTTATAAAACATAGAGATAAACACTAATACCAATAGAGCAATACCCAGAACGATCCATAAATCCTGCCTACTGACTGCCGAAACAGAACCAAATAAATAGCTAAATAAATCCGTACTAAAGCCTTGTGCCAAGGAAATGAAAATAGCACTCATCCCAAGGCCTGCTGACATAATAATAGGGATCGCTAGTTCTTCAAAATGCTTATATAATCTGCGCAGGCGTTCAATGAAAACAGATCCCCCTACAGCAGAAATAATGCCCAAATAAATTGGATTCAAGGTGGCAAGTGCTGCGAAACTTTGGCTAATGTACAAACTGCCAGCAATCCCCGCCAACGTAACATGGCTTAATGCATCTGCAATAAGAGATAAGCGGCGCACAACAATAAAAACACCTAATAATGGGGCAATGATGCCGATAATAATTCCTGATAAAAAAGCATTTTGCAGAAAGTCATAATGTAATATTGATTCAATCATTTTTGTTTCACCTTATTGTCATGATGAATTTTGCGAACGGCATGACCATACCATGCATTCAATTGATCCTCGGATAAAGAATCATAGTCGTCTTTATAGCCATGAAAGTGGATCGTTTGATTCAAACAAGCAACGTGGCTGATCGAACTCGCTACGGTATCAACATCATGTGTCACTAAAATCATGGTCATATGATGTTGCTCATTTAAATTCGTCAGCATATCATAAAATGACTGCACATTTTCGTGGTCAATTCCGACAGTTGGTTCATCTAAAATAAGTAGTTTTGGCTCTGCAACTAGTGCTCTTGCTATAAAGACACGTTGTTGCTGACCACCAGAAAGTTCACCAATGTTTCGATTTGCAAATTGTTCCATACCAACAGCTTTCAAAGAGTTTATCACAAGCTCTTGCTGATTAGGTAAATGTCTTTTGAATAGACCAATTTTTTTAGTAAGCCCACTCGTTACAACCTCTTTTACAGTTGCAGGGAATCCAGCATTAAATGAATTGGATTTTTGTGAAACATAGCCAATCCACTCTCTATGCTTAAAAGTTGAACTTGGTTCTCCAAATAACTTGACAGTACCCTTTGTAGGCTTTAATAGACCTAAAATAATTTTCAACAAAGTAGATTTTCCAGAACCATTTGGACCGAGTAACGCTAAAAAATCACCTTCTCTAACAGTTAAAGATATATCTGTTAACACTTGCGTAAATTCATATTGAAATGAAACATCTTGTAATTCAATTAACAACTGTTGCGCCATATGCTTCGCTTCTTTCCAATCCATAATCATTACGATTTACAGAATCAAAGTATAATAGATAGAGGGAGCTTTGTAAAGAACAATCTCTTGAAAGGATGAGTATATGGATTATCTTGCATTATTAAGTGAAATTAATCGTAAATCAGATAAGGAGCTTGCTGAATATGCCAAAACTTATCAGATTCCACTTTCGAAAAAAGAAATACAAAAACTCCGCCCACTTCTTTCATCGTTTTCGATCTCATGGCTACTAACAGGTATCCCTGATCATGTGACGAAAGAAATCGAAACGGTACTTGGCAAAAAGAAAGCAAAAGAATTACTAGGAAAATACAGCAAATATATATAGGTAGAAGTAAGCAATATAAATAGCACGTCACCTCAACAGATACAATCTTTATCCAGACGTGCTATTTATTCATTTTTCTCCAATCAACACGCCTGTTATTTATGTTCATTATAAATTTTATTTTATCCCGCTTTAACGGGCAGTAAGACCCCCAACCTCAAGGTTTAGAGAGAAACGAGAAAGATACAACTGCCCGTAAAAGCCCGATTGGTTCAGCTAACCATCAGTGGGGGATGAAGAAAACCCCCACTGATGGAAGCTTCACTTTATAAATCATTTTCCTTGTAAACTCGTACTTTCAATTCTGCCCATTCCCCTTCATCGTCACCTCTTAAAATATGGAAGATTGGTGAATTGATCTGATAATCATGCCGAATCGCATATTGAAATAATTCATCGTAGGCTATTTCGGTCCTCGCTTCAAAATGATCTCTTACTCTCGTCATTAACATCTCATCTATACAGAAATAACTTTGAAAGAATAAATCCGACTCTTTCGGAACATAAGATTGTTCTATTGGAATATAAATATCGATCAGTATTTTTTCGTCAAAAGGAATGTTATGTAATGCATAAAAGAGGGGACCTGCTACTGTTAAATTTGCGTCCACCAATTTGTCATTAAAATCCTCCATTGCAAGCTCAAATTGGCTAAAATGGAGTTCATATGTATGCCAGACCACATTCTTATACATCATTGTTTCAAAATCTACAACCATTCCTCACCCTTCTTTCACTCGAGCATAAATATTCATAATCACACGATCAAATGCATCAAAACATACATGATAAAAAGGTTCTTCTATCATAAAATCATTTTCTTGCGCGTAATTTCTTAAAAGTGCATAAGCCTCTTCTAATTCGTCAATTTCTGCACATCTCACATAAATGGCTGGAGAAATTTCCAAATACTCTAATTGTTTAAATTCTGCATCATCATCTATTTCAACTTCTGTATTTAACCCAATATAATAGGAATATTTTCCAAAGGCAGGCTCGTTTTTCATCTCCTCTGCTTTAAAAACGACAGGACTTGTATAGTAAATATCTTTATTCACTAAATTTCTACGTAAACTTAAAGCAGGCAAATACCATTCCTCATGTGGAATAATCTCCTCTACACAAATAACATTGCGAATGACAAGTGATTCTTCACGTACGATCATGTTCAATCTCCTTTTTATATAATAGATTCAGAATTTAAAATATGGAATAACTATTTATCTTTTGTTCTTCTTTTTCTTTTTTCTGTGATTCTTAGGATTTACATATGGTGATTTCTTTTGCGGTGGCGGATTAACTGCAAAAGATGGAAAGCGGAAAACACAATAAGCGGCTATTATGAATTCACAATTTCCTATTAACATTGCAATATGAACCACTGACATAACTACAAAAATAAACATAATTTCCTTATCTACGAATAAATCATTAGTAAACATTGTTCCCACTATGATGGCAAATAAAAATATGATCAGAAATAATAATTTCTTTTTTACTCTTTTTCTTTTATTATTTAATTTATTTTTATTCTTAATTCCCTTTATCCAATTTCTTAACACAATTATTTGAATAATGAATCCTATTGCAATTATTATCAATACCAATGGAGCATATAAATGATATAAACCTCTATCCTTTGAAAACATTAAAATTGCAATATATTGATCCAACATTGTTTTATATGTAAATAGAACAACAGCTATAGCTAATACATTTTGATTAACATTATTAATTTTCCAACAAAGTAGAGGTAGTAATATATTAACAGCAAATAAAATAGTTTCAATATAGTAAATGGTATGCCAAATATTAGAGAGTGATTCCCATCCTACAGTGTTGGCAGTCGCAACAAATAAAGAAATACCAACTGTACACCCAGAATATAAAAGTACCCCTAAAAGATATACTCTCATTCCTGGTATAGTAAGTCGTCCCTTTTGAAGTTCATATTTAATATCTATACAGTCGTTTTCAGTCAATTGTGACATATAGACACCTCTAATTTTTTATTTTAAAAATATATTACACAATTTTAAATCCTCCTATTAGATGCAGTAAATTATTTTTTAGCTTTTTTGCCAGTTCTAGTTATTGGCTTTTGCTTACGAAATATAGTTTTAGCAACTTCAATATACTCACAAACTCCAATTAATACACCTATGTATATAACTGTCCCTATGAAAATAAAAAAATGATTCTCAAATTCCCCCATACCGTTTTTTACTACCATTCCAGTTAGAGATACCAATAAAAATAGCACTGGGAACCAAAAAACTTTTTTGGAAGGTTTTTTATCAGATTTCTCAGATATATTATTCTTCATTCTAATTAAGATCATAATTTGAAACATTATCCCTACCAAAATAATCCCCCATAAATAAATAACATACTGTTCAAAAATCCCATCATCCATCAAGAACATTGAAATAGTGATAAACGGGTCAATTGAAAACTTGTAAAGAAATAATACCATTCCAAGAATTAATACTTTTTGGTTAAATATGTTCTCTCTACGACAAACAAATAGAATTATTATTTGTAATGCAAATAATAATGCTTCGACATAGAAAACCGAATGCCATATACTAGAAAGGTTTTCCCATCCTACAGTATTTGCATTTGCCACTATTAAAGCCAATCCAACAAAAAAGCCCGATACTAGTAATAATACAAAAATATTATGTTTCATGATTGATATTGAAAATCGATCATTTTTTAACACAACCTGCTTATTATTTTCTGCTAAACGTCCCATTTTTCCACTCCTTTTATTTAAAAAATTTAACAACAGACTTTCCAAAATTTTCAAAAGAATTCACTCCTTTATTAACTAGATCTTTAGTGTGATCCGTTATACTTTTTGGAGGTTTTCCATACTTTCCATTTACAGTTGAACTAACCAATACTCCTGTTACAGCTCCAACAACTGTTCCTATTGGAGGAAATAACATTGAACCCACAGTTGCTCCTGCAGCTGCAGCCCCTGAGCTAAACGCTGTATCAACAACTGTACCCACAACAACTTTTTGGGTATCTCCTTTGTAAGTTTTATAATTGTCCGCAGCAACAATTCCTACGCCTAGGGGTCCTAATCCTTTTCCTACACCTTTCATACTTTTCCCCAGTAAATTCATACCCTTAGTACCTTCTTTAAAACTTTCTGTTGCATTTTTATAAGCAATTTTAGGATTTTTCCAGTTTGGTAACGATTTGATCGTCTTTTTGGTTGCTTTATATTTTTTTCCTGCAAATTCATCCCCAAATGTTGTAGCCATTCTTATAACTTTTTTCGAAGCGGAGAGCTTTATAAACTTTCTATATTTTTCTAATCCAAATAATTTATCATATTCTCGCAGCATCGCAAGCTTACCACGTTCTTTTCCATATACCTCCAAGCTATTTCTTAATATTTTATAATTATCCTTTGTGAATGCCTTTGTTTTAAATTCCCCTAAATGATGCATAAATTCCTTTACTTTGAATTTATATAAAGTGGTATTTAAAAGTAAATTATTAAGATTTCGATATTGTTCTTTTGTTAAAGCATGGCTACCCAAATTTTTCAACTTTCTTCGAGATGCTTCATCTAGGTTAAAATAAATATATAACTGTGCTGCGGCAGTCATTAGTGTGTTTGCCTTATTAATATTTTTTAATACCTTTTCAAAGCTCTTCATGCCAGCCAACATTCCCACAGTCATGGTTGCCCATTCGATTTGTATGTTTTCAATATCTTTTGAATTGAGTTTAGGAAAATTATTGGACGATGCTATGCTATTTGTAGTAAGCTGTCTAATTTTCTGCATCACTTTTTCTACATCTTGTTTGGAATCGTTAACGATCTGTAATCCCTTTTGATTAAAATGATGATATCTTTCCTTAACATCTTGTATATACTTCTCTGAGTTGCCCATATTGTCGATAAACATTGAAATGACTGGTGGCTGTAAGCTGATGATATCTGACACGCTTGTTATGATTTGTTGTCCTTCATGATGTATATCCTTCATGCTATTTTCTAATGTTTTTACTTCTTTATTTAAATCGATTAAATATTCTTTTGTTAGAATAGCATTAGAATCCACATCCACCATTTGCTGAAATGCATAAATCATTTTTGAATAATTTTCCAATACATGTCGCGTAGTTTCTTGTAAATCCATTATTATTTGTCCGTGAACATTCTGAAAATATTGTTTCGTTGTATCTGCAGTTACTCCTTGAAACGAATGCATTTTGCTTATGTTATTTGTTTTTTGTTTAACTGTATCTAATTTGGCAGTGATATTCTCCACACTACTCTTTAAATCGAATTGAAGATCTAGCAATTCTTCCATCGCTATCTTCATGCATTTCAACTCCTAGCATCTTCATTATTTTTTTATTTGGTTTGCTAGATGCTCATCGTGCTGTATCATAGAATCTCCTATAGTTTGTAACTTGGTCAGATCTGTTCCCAAAAATTGGTCATATAAGCTTAATACATTTTTTAAATCCTCTATGACCTTTAGTTGTTCTTCTATGCTGCTTACATCTGTCATTTTGAATTGATGCCTTGGTATTTTAACACCTTCTAAAACAGATTTAGCATTTTTAATCTCCTTAACCGTTGAATCAAATACTAATTTATTGATCGAGATTTCTCCCATAGATTATTCATCCTTCTTTCGCCGATATTTCAATAGAATGACTGAGACTTGAAATACTAGATTGTAAAGAAAAAATATCTTCATAACAAAGTTGTAGCTGATTGGACAATCTCACAATTTCCTCTTCCATGCTATCTTCTATACTTTGCAAACTTTGATTATAATCTCCTAAGGATTGTCCGATATTATGCTTTACATTTTCATATTTATTTTTCGTAATACCCTTCCAAAGTGTTGTATCTATGTCTAAACTTTGAATTTTCCTTTCATAATGGCTACTTTCATTTATGACATCAATTAGTTGTGCTTTTGCTGATTTAAGACGCTCAATTTTACCATTTAAAATAGTAATTTGTTGCCTTTTTTGAGCTATTTGTCCTTGCAAAGCAGATCTTCTGCTAATTAGTTCCGCTTTATCCAAATTCACACCTACCTTCAAAATCGCCATATGTATTATTTTCCAACATTTACACTTCATAAATCAATAGTTTTCCAAATAACAGAACTTTAGACTTTATTTTGCTAATTATAATATTCCTATCTAAAACATTTTGCATATGTAAATTATCCTATCCATTTTCATGTTTTGGTGCATTTGTAATTTTTCATCCCGCGTTAACGGGCAGTAAGACCCCCATCTCAAGGTTTAGGGAAAAACGAGAAGGATAGGTTGGGGGAATCAACTGCCCGTAAAAACACCTGTTCTTTTATTTAAAAGGACAAGTGTTTTGCAAAATGTTTAGGTCTAAGATAGCGAGTATTCGAATAATGTGCATGAAAGACATCCTAATGTTTTTACATTTTTCTCACCTATCAAAATTTTATAAAATCAACACATGTGATGTGAGTATAAACGTAAAAAAACACGCGTGTTGATTTGACAAAATTAGGGGTGTCTGTTTGGCATAGCTTTTGAAAAACTCTGTATTTTTAAGAACATTTATATAGATCTTCGCTGCGGCTTGCTCGAGTCCTCGAAAATGCATGCGCATTTCCTTCGTGCGGTGTTGATTCGATGAAGCCAATTCAATGTCCCGCGGGAAAAGCGAATAGATGAGACCCCGCAGCGTAGCGATTAAGGAACAGAGTTGTAGTGCGCCACGTCCTGTGGCAACGACTCCGTGACCAACATCCTGTTGCCCCCAGCATTCGCCCGCGGGAAAGCGAGCAAGCCTTCGCTGCAATCAACAAATCCCCCTATTTTCATGGATTAAATTGGATAATCAACACGCCTGGTAAAAAAACTCCCTATTATTAATTCTCATCTATATGGATTGGAGCGAAGGCTTTTTTCATCCAAATTTTTTGTCCAAATTGTGAAATCACATATATACGAGAAAAAAACACTTACATCAAAGAAAAATTTTTTGCTATAGTGAAAAATAGACCAGTTGGTATGATGGGGGTGTACTAACTAAATGGAAACAAAATCGCTGATAATCAACATCGCGAAAAAACTTTTTCAGCTAAAAGGATATAAAGGTGTTGATTTTAATGAAATCATAAAAGAATGCAATATTACCCAAGGTTCACTTTATTATCATTTTTCGAATGGTAAAGAAGAATGATCAATCATTATGTATTGCTTTGCTTAACAAAAAAAGCTGCTGCTGAACCCTTAAAAGGAATTTCAAATTAACTACCAAAATTATTGAAGGAGCCTTATGAGTGAATAAAAAAATTAAAACTGGCCCAATAATGGCTGCACTTTTAGTAGCTGGATTTGTTGGATTATTTAGTGAAACAGCTTTAAATATAGCATTGGGAGATCTAAGTAAGATATTCCATGCAGACACTACAACTATCCAATGGTTAGCAACAGGCTATTTTTTAACCCTTGGTATTTTAGTGCCTGTAACTGGAATTTTAATGCAAAAGTTCACCACTCGCCAAATGTTTATGGTGTCATTAATCTTCTCTATTGTTGGAACTGTTCTTGCAGCTTTAGCACCCGTTTTCAGTCTATTGTTAACAGCGCGCGTTATTCAAGCAGCTGGACTTGCTATTATTTTACCATTAACACAAAATGTTATTTTTACGATTTTCCCGCCAACGAAACGTGGTGGTGCTATGGGGATCATGGGTTTAGTTATTTTAGCCGGACCAGCGTTTGGTCCTACCTTAGCTGGGATCATTTTAGATACGTTATCTTGGCACTGGATTTTCTGGTTTACAGTCCCATTCTTATTATTCTCCATAATCTTCGGGTATTACTATGTCCCAAATGTCAATGATGTCCAAAAAGTATCCATTGATATTATTTCTGTAGTATTATCAACGATCGGTTTTGGAGGAGTCGTATATGGAGTCAGTATTGGCGGAGATATTGGATGGGCAAGTGCAACCGTATTTGCAACTACCATTATTGGTCTAATTGCGCTCATTCTTTTCGCTATTCGTCAAACAAAAATGGATCATCCAATGTTGAATTTAATAGCATTTAAATATCCGATGTTTGTATTAGGAGTTCTCATGAATATCATTACATTTTTAAATATGTTATCAATGCTTGTCGTATTACCTATGTATATGCAAATGGCACTCTTAGTCTCAGCATTTGTAACAGGTTTAATCATGTTACCTGGTAGTTTATTGAACTGTATTCTAGCTCCAACTATAGGACGACTATTTGATCAATATGGTCCTCGTGCTGTCATCACTCCTGGAACAGTCCTTGTTGTCATTGGCTATAGTTTATATGCAATGTATGGGACAGAAACTGCTTTATGGATGATGGTGATCACACATATTGTGATGATGCTTGGTATCGGTATGGTACTTGCTTCTGTACAAACCAATACATTAAATGCATTACCAAAGCAATTCTATCCGGATGGTATCGCTATTACACAAACAGCTCAACAAGTATCTGGAGCCATTGGAATTGCTGTGATGGTTTCACTTTTCTCTGCACAAAAAAATAGCTATCTAGCTACTGTAGCAAACGATTTACCAAACGCGGTAGCAACAGGTTCTTCATTTGTTTTCACGATTAGTTTGGTTTTAGCTCTTATTAATTTTGTACTTTCACTGTTTTTGAAAAGAACATAATGAAATTTAAAAATGATTGTTAATATATTCATAGTAATAAAATTTTAACTCTACTCCATTTGGAATTTGCATTGAAAATCGAGTATATTTGACTCAATATTATGTATATCATTAATAATGCGACCTGCATGTATTTAAACCCTATACTAAAGTATTAAAAGCCATTCCATTTGCAATTATTATAACAAATGGAATGGCTTTTTTAATTTTTATTCTCCACGTAATGCGTCAATTTTTTCAGGCATAAACTTTTGGGATTGGAGCATTTCGATTTCATAAGCATATGGGGCTTTTTTGTGTTTAGCATCTGTGCCAACCCATGGTGTTTCAAGGATTTTAGGGATTTCTGTAAATGCCTCATGATGTGCGATACGATTCAATGCTTCAAAGCCGATATATCCGAAGCCAATGTTTTCGTGGCGGTCCTTTGCAGCGCCACAAACATTTTTACTATCATTGATATGTAGAACTTTGATGCGATCAACGCCAATGACTTTGTCAAAATGATCTAAAACGCCGTCAAAATCATTTATGATATCATATCCTGCATCATGTGTATGGCATGTATCATAACATATAGATAAGCGTTCATTATTGGTGACACCATCTATAATTTTGGCTAATTCTTCAAATGTCCGACCACATTCAGATCCCTTGCCAGCCATTGTTTCTAACGCAATTTGAACCGGATAATCAGTTGATAAGACCTCATTTAAGCCTTCGATGATTTTTGCAATTCCTACATCGGCACCTGCACCAACATGAGCACCTGGATGCAATACAATTTGTGTTGCACCGATTGCAGCTGTACGTTCAATTTCTTTTTGCAAAAAATCTACACCAAGTGCAAAGACCTCTGGCTTCGTTGTGTTAGCGATATTAATAATATATGGCGCATGCACAACGATATTCGATAAACCATGTTCTTTCATATGTGCTAAACCTGCTTCAATATTCAATTCTTCAATAGGTTTTCTACGCGTGTTTTGTGGTGCACCTGTATAAATCATGAAAGTAGTTGCTCCATAAGAAGCAGCTTCTTCACTTGATGCGAGAAGCATTTTTTTGCCACTCATTGATACATGAGAACCAATAAGCATGTTCTAAGATCTCCTTTCTAATGTTAACGATTGCGACTACGTTTACGTCTTTCTTTTTTCTTGATTTTTTCCATTTCCCATCGCATATTTCGTTTATAGCCCGGTTTTACTTTTTTTGGTTTACGAACGCGTGCTTTTGCGATTTTGTCGATTTCGTCTTCTTTTCTTTCACGTTTTTGACGTTGATGGCGGTCTTTCATATCCACAATTTCTTCATTTTTAATGTCTTTTGCTTGGAATGGAATTCCCATATTTTCAACGCGTGCAATGGCATCTTCATCAGATGGTTCGAAAATAGTTATGGCTAGTCCCTTATTGCCAGCACGTGCTGTTCGACCTACGCGATGGATGAAAAACTCTAAATCTGTTGGTAATTCATAATTTATGACATGGCTGACGCCAGGAATATCGATACCACGAGCAGCTAAATCTGTCGCAACAATATATTGGAATTCGAGATCACGTATTTGTTTCATCATTTTTTTGCGGTCACGGGGCGTAAGATCTCCATGAACACGACCCACACGATAACCATTCGTCGTAAGAAAATCAGCAACATATTCCGCTTGTTTACGGGTATTCGTAAAAATAATGGCCAAATAGGGATTTATGGCTTCCATTATCTCTAATAATTTTTGGTTTCTTGATTTACTACGAGTCGGAATAAGATAGAAATCTAAGTTTTCCGCTACAGGCTTTTTATCATCCATCTGAATGTGAACAGGTGATTCCATATATTTTTTCAAAAATGGTTGTAAGCTTTCAGGTACTGTTGCAGAGAAAACAAACATTTCAAGAGTTTCTGGCATTTGTGATGCAAATTGATCAATATCCTCTATAAAGCCCATGTCAAAGGCAAGATCCGCTTCATCAATGACAAGAATAGATGCTGTATGAACAAGCAACGCCTTTTCGTTCACTAAATCACGAATTCGTCCTGGTGTACCAACGACAATTTGCGGCTGTGTTTTTAGCTTATCAATTGAACGCTGTTTGTCAGTACCTCCAATAAATAGTTTTGCTTGAATATCGGTTTCTTCTATTAACTTGTGCAATTCCACATTAATTTGCATAGCTAATTCACGTGTTGGAGCTGCAATTACAGCTTGCACTTCCTGTTTGTCTTGACGAATACGTTCTACAATCGGGATTAAAAAACTATGCGTCTTTCCTGTACCAGTGTGTGCTTGTCCGATCGCACTTTTTCCTTTTAAAATAAGTGGGATCATTTCTTTTTGAATGGGTGTTGGCTCTGTAAAGCCTAACTTTTGAATAGCCTCTCGTAAAAAAGGCTGAAAATTATAATCTGTATATTTGGACATCAATTGTCCCTCCTAACTTCCTTCAATCATTGTAACACGATTCGCATTCATTAGACCATTTGCATATCATATCTATTAATAAGGCATTCGTCAATTCCTTTGGTGATTTTTCCTATGTACTCTTTTGTCATCACTTTAATGAGTATTTAAAACCTCTTTTTCACTTCTCTCATATGAAATAACAGAGGATAACTCAGATTGACTTAACCAATATGTCAAACAAGTTAGATCGTTCTTTGCCTTGTGTAAATTTGATTTTATCTTGAAAACATGAAAGGAGAATCTTATGGTTTACCCATCTTTTTTCCCATATGGTAACTCCTCATTTCAAAGAGGTTTTAATCCGTATGGAATGCAACAAATGATGCGACCTATGCCCGTTCCACCTACTAGAGCCGTTGGAAATTTTGGCGGACCACCACAAGCTATACCTAGAGCTATCAATAATGCTGCTCAAAATTTTGCAAGAGGTGGCGGAGGTGGTGGGAATTTTGCAAGTATGGCGAGAGCTGCTGGGAACTTTGCCGGCGGAGCCGCAAGGGCTGCTGATTCAGCGGGGAATTTTGCTGGGGCTGCCGAAGCAACTGGAGCTGCAGCTGCGGTTGGAGGAGCCGGTGCGCTGGGGGGCTTTGCCAAAATAGAACAATACTTAAATACAGCTGATCAATTATTCAATACTGCTCAGAAATTTACGCCTATGGTCAAACAAATCTCGCCTATGTTCCAGAATCTTCCTGCCCTCTATAGACTTTACAAAGGTTTCCGATCTATTCCTAACGCTAATGGTCCAACAAATGCGGCCGGCCCTGCACAAAATGGCGATACACAACAAAGAAGACCAATGAGGTTTAGGTTTGGTGGAAATGGAGCTCCACCTCCAACTCCACAACCAGAAACGCAAGCACAAACATTTACACCAAGAACACGTCCATCCACACCGCGTATATTCCAACCTCCATTTGATGCTTAAACTCTAACTTTGTATTCAAATCATGAGTCCGTTATAATAGACGTAGCGAGCATTGAAAGGAGTTCGAATCATGCAAGTCATTAAAATTACACCAAGGGGATATTGTTATGGCGTGGTTGATGCCATGGTCATTGCACGCAATGCAGCTCTTGATAAAACATTACCAAGACCGATATATATACTCGGAATGATTGTTCATAATAAACACGTTACGGATGCATTCGAACAAGATGGAATTATTACTTTAGATGGACCAAACCGACTTGCGATTTTAGAACAAGTTGAACAAGGAACTGTTATTTTTACGGCACATGGCGTGTCGCCAGAAGTTCGTGAATTAGCACGTAAAAAAGGATTAATCGCTATTGATGCAACATGCCCAGATGTCACCGTTACGCATGAATTGATCAAAGAAAAATCCGCTCAAGGTTATGAAATTATTTATATTGGTAAGAAAGGACACCCTGAGCCAGAAGGTGCTATCGGTGTCGCTCCAGGTCATGTGCATTTAGTGCAAAATTTAAAGGATGTTGAACAATTAAACCTACAAACAAATAAGATCCTCGTGACAAACCAAACGACGATGAGTCAATGGGATGTGGCGGATTTAATGGAACGTTTAAAAGAAAAATACCCATATATTGAGATTCATAAAGAAATCTGTTTAGCGACTCAGGTTCGACAAGAAGCTGTCGCGAAACAAGCAGGTGAGGCTGACCTATTACTGGTCGTTGGAGATCCTAGGAGTAACAATTCAAATCGTTTAACGCAAGTTTCTGAAGAGATTGCTCATACACACTCTTATCGGATTGCGGATTTATCAGAACTCAAACTTGAATGGTTGGATGGAGTCGAAAAGGTAGGAGTTACTGCAGGCGCTTCTACACCAACACCAATTGTTAAAGAAGTGATTAAATTTTTAGAACAATATGATCCTAATGACCCTGCAACACATGATTTAACGAGAACCGTTACACTGAATAAAATTTTGCCTAAAATTAAACAGCCTACGCCAGTTGAAAAAATCATGCCTTATAATCTAACTGAAAAATAAAGCAAAACTTCACACTACGGGATTTTCTTCGTTCCCTACTCGTTCTCTGCTTTTTACTGGCGTTTCGTAGTGATTACTGTGTGTTCGTATTTTGTAATCTTTTTCAAGCATTACTCTATATGAAAAGCCATAGGAAAAGAGCGCCTAGCATCATTTTTAGAGTGATTAGGCGCTCTTTCTTTTTATAAAAAGTTCCATTTTTTCTTAGGCTCATGTAGTTTAAAAAATTATATAAATTGGAAGGGCTCCGTTGAAATTTTAGAAGGAATAAACGTACAATCAAGTCCATATTCAGCGCAAAGTAGTGTCATTTTTTCGGCTACGCCTATTTTCATCACACTTTCTACATGATGACCTGGATCGACAATGTGTAATCCTATACTCTCTGCATCTTGTGCAATATGAAAATACATATCTCCAGTTACAAATACATCAGCCCCCACACGTTTCGCAGCATAGATATATTTATTGCCATCACCACCTAGAACAGCTATTTTACTGACTTGCGTTGATAAATCACCAACAACACGAACTGTTGGTACATTCAATGATTTTTTTACATGTTCAGCAAATTCTTGTAAAGTCATAGGATCGATGGTGCCGATTCTGCCTAATCCCATTTCTTTTGCAGGGGTCTCCAAGGCAAATAAATCGTATGCAGGTTCTTCATAAGGATGATGGTTTAACATGGCGCGTAAGACTTTATTTTTGTTTGTTTCTGCGACGACAACTTCTATTTTAGTTTCTGCTTCTGTATGTAATTTCCCAATTTCACCTACAAAGGGTTGTGCTCCATTTAACGCTCTAAATCTTCCCTCTCCTGAAACGGTATAACTACATGAATCATAATCCCCTATTTTTCCCGCACCAGCCCCCGCCATTGCTTGACGTAATTGTTCAGCATAATTTTCAGGAACATAAACAGCTAGCTTATACATTTTTTCTGTAAATGTAGGTACTAGCACTTTGCAATTTTTCAATTGTAGTGCTTCTGCCAAAAGATCATTTACTCCCCCATCAGCAACATCTAAATTTGTATGTGCTGCATATACCGCAACATCATTTTTAATACATTTTTCAAATAATTGGCCTTTTGGATTATCTGTACGTAGGTTGGCTAGTTTTCGGAAAATAGGTGGATGATGAGCAATGATCAGTTGACAATTGTTGTCGATGGCTTCATTAACTACCTCTTCGTTGACATCCAATGTCACCAATACTTTTGAAACAGGCTTGTTTAGAGTTCCGATTGCTAAGCCAATAGGATCACCATCCATTGCTGCAATTTTTTTGGGAGACCATGATTCAAAAATTTGTATAATTTCTTGTCCATTTGTTTTCTTCATCATTGTAAAATCTCCTTCACCATTTTAATACGCTGTTCTAATGATTTCTGTTTCTCAATGATTTCTTCTGATCGGCCGGCTTTTTCAAGTGCTTTTAAAACAGTTTGCCATTGCTCGATTTCATGGTTCCATTTTTCTTTAAACACATCATTTTGTTGTTGCATCAATACTGGGCCCAATAGCAATGCTTCAGCTGATAAGAGCTGTCCCCCAGGTTCAAGTACTAATATTTCATAAATTTTCCCGTCTTCTTTTAAAATGGATTCATCGATAATCTTCCAATTACGTTGAACGGCCCATTCCCGAATAGCAATTGCATGTATATTAGGCTGAAGGATTAACCGCTTTACGCCCGTCAATCGCTTCACATCTTTTTCTAAAATAGATGCTATTAAAGGTCCACCCATTCCTGCAATTGTAATAACAGTTATGTGGTCTTCTTGCTCGATGGCTTGTAGTCCATCTGCTAGACGTACTGTAATTTGGTTTTGTAAGCCTTCTTGTTTTACTTCGTGGCATGCTGATTCATATGGACCTTTTACAACTTCGCCTGCAATCACCTTTGTAGCAATATGATTTAAAACTAAATAACATGGTAAATAGGCATGATCACTACCTATATCAGCTACTATTGTATTTTCAGGTACAAATGAAGCCACTTTTTCAAGGCGTTTAGATAATTTTTGAGCATTCATATTCGGCTTCTCCTTTCTTGTTGTATTGTATCGAAAATAATCACTTTTTGTATAGAAAAGTGATAGATCGAGCTTGGATAACGCGCATCTGTTTTCACATAAAAAACCCTTATCCTTTTGAGATAAGGGTTTGGAGAAATATATTAGAATTAATTATTTTAATTCAGAGATATATTTAGCCATTGCATCAAGTTCTGCACCTGAAACTAAACCAGCAGGCATTTGACCATCTACATTTGGTTTGTCTTGACCTTTAGTAAGAATATCTTTAACTTTAGCTTCAGATAAACCCGTTCCATGCAAGCTTGGACCTACTTGACCTTTAAGGTCTCCACCGTGACAAGATGAACATTTTGCTTGAGCAATAGCTTTTGGATCAACATCCCCTGATGCAGCGCCACCTTCAGCTTTTTGTTCAGTTTTCGCTTTGTCTCCGCTTTTAGCAATATCGGCCTTATTATCTGCTCCTTCAATAGACATGAAGAAGATTAAACCTAAACCGAAAGCCATGATTAAAAGATACGGAATGATAGGATTTTTTTTCATTAATTACCCTCCTCATAAGTTCAATCTATTTCTATAAATAGAATCAGTCAACACTTTATATTGTACTTCATAACTGCTGAAACGAAAAGGCTTTCTGTATAAGTTTTCGTTCGTTTGTGACAAATTTGACACAATCGACACATTAACACACCATTGGCTTTACTATACCATTCTGCCTATTTCAGAAGTACCTTCACCAATTTCTAACAGCTTCACATCTCTTTGATAACGTTTGATTTCAAGTTGTCTAAGACGCAGCTGTTTTACTCAATTTTTCGTTATAATGACAAAACGAACATATCAAAACTTGTCATATCTTAAGTTTCTTCAAAGGGCGGCTCATTATTCCCAATTCGCTTAATTGTGTTAAAATTTCTTCTAAAAATTGTTTTATATGATCTTTTTCTTATTTCTAGTGTAACAACTTTTCTCCCGAATATTCTTATCATTTTCTGTCATATTTCTGTTCATCGATCCAATCAGTTTCGACTTCATGACTTTCTCATCGAATTTACGAAATTTATTTAAATATCGTGTAAAAAATAACGATAATCAATCCAACAATTCCTGAAATTTTAAAATAAATAAGATGTAATAATTGACCCGCCACCAACCATAAAATACAATTACCAATCAGCACACTATACAGCATGAAAGGATGTCCGCCTAAAAAGAGATTCACTATTTTAATGGAGACACCAAAAATGAGTAACGCGATTGTCGCATAAGTAAAAGTTGTCATTACTGTTTTATTGGGCTTAAATTTAAAAAGGAATAATATGAGCGCAATAATAATACTAATACTCAAAACAATTGGGATAAAAACAAAAGGTGCTTTTAACCAAAACAGTGCGATCAATAAGGAAATAGTTCCAACTAAGCCCAAAACTATCTTCCAATGATTTTTCCTCGAATTTTCTGCTAATAAAGACCTTTTAGCATTTACTTCGATTTGAGAGGAATCCTTTACTTCTTGTCCCTCTGAATATAATGTCGTTAAAAAATCACAATATTGTTCCGGTAATAATTTATTTTTCTTCCAAAATGCGATTTCGTTAAGGATTACTTCTTTCTTTTGACTGTTCACGTAAATGCCCCCAGCTCTAGAAACCATTTCATCCATAATTTTACCTTATTCAATTAAAAAAAGGCACCCTTTTTTAGAGTGCCCTTTTTACTATTCTAGAAAATCCTTTAGACGTTTACTTCTTGATGGATGGCGCAATTTTCTTAGTGCTTTTGCTTCTATTTGCCGAATACGCTCTCTTGTTACACCAAAGACCTTCCCTACTTCTTCAAGTGTCCGAGTACGGCCATCATCTAAGCCAAAACGTAAGCGTAAAACATTCTCTTCCCGATCCGTCAACGTATCTAAAACATCTTCTAATTGTTCTTTTAAAAGCTCATATGCTGCATGTTCAGAAGGTGATTGAGCTTCAGAATCTTCGATAAAGTCCCCTAAATGTGAATCGTCTTCTTCCCCAATTGGGGTTTCTAATGATACTGGTTCTTGGGCAATCTTTAAAATTTCACGAACTTTTTCTGGCGTTAAATCCATTTCTTCACCAATTTCTTCCGGTGTCGGTTCACGACCTAAGTCTTGAAGTAATTGACGTTGAACCCGAATCAGCTTGTTGATCGTTTCTACCATGTGCACTGGAATACGAATCGTACGCGCCTGGTCAGCTATCGCACGCGTAATGGCTTGACGAATCCACCAAGTAGCATATGTTGAGAATTTGAAACCTTTTCGGTAATCGAATTTTTCAACTGCTTTGATCAATCCCATATTTCCTTCTTGAATAAGGTCAAGAAATAGCATACCACGGCCAACATATCGTTTTGCAATACTGACAACAAGTCGTAAATTCGCTTCTGCTAGCCGTTTGCGTGCTTCATCGTCTCCTTGTTCTATGCGTTCAGCAAGTGCAATTTCTTGCTCCGCACTCAGCAAATCGACACGGCCAATTTCTTTCAGATACATACGAACTGGGTCATTTATCTTAACGCCTGGTGGAACACTTAAATCATTCAAGTCAAACGTTTCTTCATGGTCCTTGCCTTTGAGAAGTCGATCTAAATTTTCTTCATCGCCATCTTTACCACCTAATTCTATACCTTTAGATTCAAGTTTTTCGATGAATTCTTCTACTTGATCAGCTTCCATTTCATAAGTTTGTAACTTGTCTGCAATTTCTGCATATGTTAATTCGCCATTTTTCTTACCCAAATCTAGTAAGAATTTTTTTGTTTCTTCTAAAGTATGCTCATGTTCTGTTTCTTTTACTTTTTTTTCATTAGTTAAACGTTTAGACTTGTCCGCCACAGGTGTTTCCTCCTTCTAACCTTCACTATCACACTACACTTTTGATAGTGAATTCCTTAAATCAATGACTTCCTTTGAAAGCTGCAAAGCACTTCTTAAATCGTGCATTTTTTCTGCTTCTTTAATTGCATGATTTTTATCTTGTATAAGTTGTTTAATCCTGAATTTCTTTATTTGTTTTAAACAGTCAGAGATCTCCTCTTCCGTATGATCAGGATCCCGCTCCACAAGAGCAGCTTCCATTATGATTTTGCGTAGCTCTCTATCACCGATGACTTCAGCAAAACGCTGGTAATCCGCTTTTTGATGTTCTTCATAAAAACCAATTAGGTGAATATAGATTGCTATATAATTATCCCTCACAAAGGGATTTTCATCCTCTTCTTGGCGAATCCTATCTACAACGTCAATGTTATGTAACATATGTGCTAAGAGCAGTCTTTCAGCACGATCAGTCGCTGTGATTTTTTCTTTTGGAAGAGGTAATTGTTCAGTTATTGGTTGCGCTTGTTGCTCAAATCGTTTAGAATCTTTTACAACCTGTGCATCCTTTTGACGTAACTGAATCTGTAATGTTTCTTCGGAAATGTTTGTATCCATTGAAATCTGTTTGAGATATAATTCTTTTTCAATAGGAGAAATTCCTTTAACTAAAAAACTCAAAGCTTCATCCACATATTGCAATATGTCGTTTTGATACTGAAAATTTTTATTGCGTCTTGCATACATCAACATAAATGCAACATAACTTTGAGGTTCACTGATTACTTTTTCTTTAAAAGCTTCTGGACCAAATTGCTGTATATATTCATCTGGGTCTAAACCTGTAGGAAGCACTGCAACTTCAACATTTAATCCTTCTGCGTGTAACATTTCCGCAGCCTTTTTTGCAGCTTCCCAACCCGCTTTATCGCCATCATAGCAAACAATTATATGATTGGTTAGACGTTTTAACTTGGTCATGTGTTGCATAGTCAACGCTGTCCCCATCGATGCAACACCATTAAACACATCTGCCCTTTTTGCAGAGAGCACATCCATAAAACCTTCAAATAGAACAACTTTACGTTCTTTTCGTATAATAGGTCTTGCTTGATCCAAGTTATATAAGACTTGTCCTTTATGGAAAATGGGGGATTCTGGACTATTTAAATACTTAGCATCTTCTCCACCACTGTCAAGAATACGACCAGAGAACGCAATAATATTGCTTTGCTCATCACGAATTGGAAACATGACGCGGCCCCTGAAACGGTCAAAATAGCCAGAACCGTCCTCTCGTTTTATAATTAATCCGCTCTGTTCCATTTCATCTAAACGAAAGCCCTTTCGTGTTAAAAGCTGAGTTAAAGAATCCCAATGGGGTAAAGAATAGCCTATCCCATTTATTTCGATTTCTTCTTTTGTAAAACCTCTTTGTTGCAAATACTCAAGCCCTTTTTCGCCTTCTTCAGTATTTAAAAGTAAATGCTGAAAATATTCAGCAGCGAATGTATGGGCATCTTTCATACGCCCTTCTTCTGGAGAAATAAGATGCGTATGCTGATTAGGTGTTGATGACACATCGACATGAATACCGACGCGTTCACCAAGCTTGGCTGTTGCCTCTTGGAAAGAGATATTCTCAATGTCCATTAAAAATGTGATAGCACTGCCTCCAGCACCACAACCAAAGCAATGGAATATTTGTTTGTCTGTGGATACAGAAAAAGAAGGGGTTTGTTCACCATGAAATGGGCACAAGCCGAAATAGTTTCTTCCTCTTTTTGTCAACTGAACATATTCACCAACAATATCCACAATATCTGTCTGGGAACGTATTTGTTCGATGATCTCTTCAGGTATTTTTTGCACTATTCCATCACCATCTTTTTTGCTCATAACTGAATTCGAGATAATTATCAAAAAGTCCTTCATTTTTCGACAAAAAAATTTAATTGAAGTTAGTATGGACTAAACACTTGTAATTATTTTTACCACAATTTTTTATTATAAAACATTACGTCTAAAAATTCTATTACTTTTTTAACATTTTTAATCAAAATAAACTTTGAACGATTACTTTCCACCTATAGATGAAAAAGTTTCCACACAGAAAAAAACCTCCCCAAGAAGGAGGATACATAGTCAATCATGATTGGCTAGTTGAATACGATGAATAATATCATTAGCGGTTTCTTCAACAGCTTTGTTTGTCACATCAATCACTTGGCACCCTATTCGATTGACTACATTTTGAAAATGCGTAATTTCCTCGTTAATCCGCTCAAGTTTTGCATAATTTGCACCATCATTTAGACCTAAAGCAAGTAGACGTTCTTTGCGTATGCTATTTAGTTTTTCAGGAGATATAATAAGTCCAAAGCATTTTGCTGGATCCACTAAAAATAATTCTTCAGGTGGCTCTACTTCAGGAACGAGTGGTACATTCGCTACTTTATAACGTTTATGGGCTAAAAATTGCGATAATGGCGTTTTAGAAGTACGGGAAACTCCTATTAATACGATATCGGCTTTTAGTAAACCTCTTGGATCACGACCATCATCGTATTTTACTGCAAATTCAATCGCCTCTATTTTTTTGAAATAATCATCATCTAATTTGCGAACCAACCCAGGTGCTTCCAAAGGTTCAACCTGTAGAGTGTTTCCTAAAATTGTCATGATTGGCCCCATCAAATCAACATTTGGAATATTATTTTCAAGGCATATATGTCGCAAAAAGTCTCTCATTACTTCTTTTACTAAAGTAAAAACAATGATCGCATCCTGCTCTAATGCAAGATGGACAATCTCGGTCAATTGTTCTTTACTTTCTATATGGGGAAAGCGCTGAATCTTTGTATCCTGCATACCAGGTCTAAATTGACTAATAGCTGCTTTTGTTACCAAATCACCGGTTTCTCCCACAGAATCTGAAATGATAAAAACAGTTAAGTTATTCATGAAAGCATCACCTCACAAATCATGATTTTCAGCAAGCGACAAAAACGCTCGTGTAATATTTGTTTTTGTCAAACGACCTATGACCTCTAAGCCATCTGGATGTTCGATTACGACAGGTAATGCATCTATTTGCCTTTCGATAAGCTTATGTGCTGCCTGAATTAAACCATCTGATTTAAAACAATACGCAATATTCGGCATCCTCGTCATGATTATATGTACGGGAATATGATTTAAGTCTTGACTACCTATACTTGTTCGAAGTAAATCTTTTCTTGAAAGCACACCAGTCAAATAAGAACTATGGTCTACAACAAATAATGTACCCACGTCTTCTAAAAACATTTGACAAATGGCATCATATACAGAAACATTCTCAGAAACTACTACCGGAATCGATTGAAAGTCTTTCACCTTCATATTCGTCATGCTATCGACAACAGCTTGGTTTGTTTTTTTACCAGAGTAAAAATAACCAACACGCGGTCTAGCATCCAAAAAACCTGCCATTGTTAAAATGGCTAAATCTGGTCTAAGTGTCGCTCTAGTCAGTGAAAGACGCTCAGCTATCTGTTCCCCAGTAATAGGGCCATTTTCCTTAACAATTTCTAAGATCTCTTCCTGACGTTTGTTGAGTTCTATTGGACTCACCGCCTCAAAAAATGTTATACTCAATGCCTAATTATTATATACTATTTCCGATTATATTGCGAAGAAAAGAATCACATGTTACAATTGTGTTCGATTGTAGAGTGAAACTTCACACAGTAGGATTTTCTTCATCTCCCACTGTATGGTTAGTCGAACCATCAGGTTTTCATGAGCAGCAATCCCCCACATGTAAGTCTTAAAGTTGGGGACTATATTACCCGTTAGTACGGGGGAATAAGCAATGAACGGTCTATAAGTATGATTTCATCTTACTAAAGCGAGTAGAGATGGTGAAAGTCTACAAGAAATCAGAAAAAGGCAGCCGGGAGCTAAACTTTTGAAAGAGGGTTACTTTTTGAGTAGCCAATCGGGGTGGAACCGCGGGTCTATACGCACTCGTCCCCGGGTACAATTTGTGCCCGGAGACGGGTGCTTTAATATTTGGAGGGATATCTAATGGCAAAAACAATGGAAAGTATCGTAAGCTTGGCTAAACATCGTGGCTTTGTTTTTCCTGGTTCTGAAATCTATGGAGGTTTAGCCAATACTTGGGACTATGGTCCACTCGGTGTCGAATTGAAGAATAATGTCAAAAAAGCATGGTGGAAAAAATTTGTGCAAGAATCACCCTATAATGTTGGACTTGACGCGGCTATTTTGATGAACCCAAAAACTTGGGTAGCTTCTGGTCATGTTGGTAACTTTAATGATCCAATGATTGACTGTAAACAATGTAAGGCTCGTCATCGCGCTGACAAACTAATCGAAGAAGCAGCACTTGCAAAAGGGGAAGAAATCATCGTCGATGGTATGCCTTTTGACAAAATGGCTGAAGTGATGAAAACATACGACGTTCACTGTCCAGACTGTGGTGCACAAGATTTCACTGAAATTCGTCAATTCAACCTTATGTTTAAAACATTCCAAGGTGTGACTGAAGATTCTACAAATGAACTCTTCCTACGCCCTGAAACAGCACAAGGTATCTTCGTTAACTTTAAAAATGTACAGCGTTCTATGCGCAAACGTACACCATTTGGTATTGCACAAATCGGGAAATCATTCCGTAACGAAATCACACCTGGTAACTTTACGTTCCGTACGCGTGAATTCGAACAAATGGAACTTGAATTCTTTTGTAAACCAGGTACGGAGTTGGAATGGCATGCATACTGGAAGAAATTTTGTAAAAACTTCCTATTGAATTTAGATGTAAAAGAGGATTCTATACGTCTCCGTGATCATGAGCAAGAGGAACTTTCCCACTACTCAAATGCTACAACAGATATCGAATTTAAATTCCCATTTGGCTGGGGAGAGTTATGGGGCGTTGCATCCCGTACAGATTTCGACTTAAAACGACATATGGAATATTCCGGTGAAGATTTCACCTACATCGATCCAATCTCAAACGAACGTTATGTACCCTATTGTATCGAACCTTCACTTGGTGCCGATCGCGTAACCCTAGCATTTTTATGCGATGCATATGACGAAGAAGCATTAGAAGGCGGAGATTCTCGAACGGTTCTTCACTTACACCCTGCTCTTGCACCATTCAAAGCAGCCGTATTACCACTGTCTAAAAAATTATCTGAACAAGCAAATGATGTGTGGGCTGAATTACGCAAATCTTTCCCAGTAGATTATGATGAATCCCAATCTATAGGTAAACGCTACCGTCGACAAGATGAAATCGGCACACCATTCTGTATTACTTATGATTTTGATTCAGTTGAAGATGGTCAAGTAACCGTTCGTCATCGTGATTCCATGGAACAAGTACGTATGCCGATCGCTGATGTGAAAGCTTATATTGAAAAACATCTTGTATTTTAAAGCTTTTAATATCACCAAAAATTCATGAACTAATGAAAAAGAATCTGCTCATTCTATTTTTCAAAATGAGCAGATTTTTTTATTTTCTTATAAATGCGGGATGAATAGACAGATTTATTGGTAAAAAATAGTGCTGAATAGTGAGTTTTAACTCCATTTAGATAGATTGGAGCAGAGAACGGCACCTCCTCGAAAATGCATGCACATATTTATGATATTAGTCAATAAAAAGAATTTTTACTAGATAGTATCGACTGCCCAATTGAGAGGTGTTATCATGAATGCGAAGAGATTAAATTCATTGGAGTGGTTAAATGTCTTTAAATGAATTGCACCTTGGCGAGAAAGCAACCATCGTCAATTTATCATCATTAAATAGATACATTAAAAGAAGATTGTTAGATTTAGGAATTTTAGAGGGTGAAGAAGTTTTGCTAAAAAATCGTATGCCATTTCACGGTCCTTTCATGATTGAACATAATGGACAAATTTTAGGAATCCGCTATAGAGAAGCTTTGCAAATCGAGATAAAAACATCATGATGAATATTGCATTAGTTGGGAACCCCAATACTGGGAAAACATCTTTGTTTAACTACCTAACAGGTTCTTATGAATATATCGGCAACTGGAGCGGAGTTACCGTTGAAAAGAAGGTTGGGACATTAAAAAATAAGCGAGATCATCTAATTGATCTGCCAGGAATTTATTCATTAAGTCCTTTATCTAAAGATGAAAGCGTTGTTTCAAGTTATTTTATTTCAGAAGATTTTAGCGGCATTGTGAATATCGTTGACGCATCTCAGTTAGAACGTAACTTAATCTTAACCATTCAGCTTTTAGAATATGGAAAGCCCATCGTCATTGGTTTAAATATGTCAGACGTAGCAAAACAGCGGGGCATTTTATTAGACGAAGAAAAACTTTCAGAAGCGTTACATACACCCGTCGTTTCAATTATTGCACGAACTGGGAAAGGCTGTAATGATTTGATGCGCTCTATTTCATCTATCGGGACAAAGCCAGCGGAGCGGCTGAGACTAGATTACGGTCTAGACATTGAAAACGGGATTGATCGATTATTATCTATACTGCCAATAGAAACGATTCAACACCTTTCCCCTAGGTGGCTAGCGCTGCAATTTTTTGAAGGAAATAAGATTATTGAAAATTATTTAGAAACACTTGTTCCAAAAAGACAATTGAACGAGCTCTATCAAGAAGTAGAAAAACAAGTAAAGAGCAATCATCGTGTGAAAGGGCTTTCTCAATGGATTTATCAAGTAAGAAAGAATTATATTTTAGCTATTTTAGAGCAATCTGTTAAAAAAGAACAAACTCATCGAGCTAATCTAACAGATCGAATTGATGCCATTGTGACCAATCGATTTTTAGGAATGCCGATCTTTTTGTTATGCATGTTTTTAATGTTTAAACTAACATTTGACTGGCTCGGGACACCACTTTCAGATTTACTAGATCAATTTATATCTGGTTCGTTGACAGGATGGTTGAAGATATTACTAGAAGATCTTGGTACATCTAATTTTATTCAATCCTTAGTTTTAGATGGGATTGTTGCTGGTGTCGGCGGAGTGCTTGTCTTTGTGCCACAAATTTTCATCTTATTTTTCTTTATTTCATTCCTTGAAGATTCGGGCTATATGGCACGTGCTGCCCTTGTAATGGACAAACTAATGGAAGCTGTCGGTCTTAATGGAAAAGCTTTTATTCCAATGATCATTGGCTTCGGCTGTAATGTACCTGGTGTTATGGCAGCAAGAACAATTGAACAGCCGAGGGAACGTTTAATCACCATTCTGTTAACGCCATTAATGTCCTGTTCAGCTCGATTACCAGTTTATGCGCTATTTGTTGGTGCTTTTTTTGCTGGTCATCAAACTATTATTGTCTTTTCACTCTATGTTTTGGGTATTGCGCTAGCATTACTGATGGCTAAAATCTTTTCAAAAACATTGCTAAAGAGTGAAACATCTATCTTTGTTGTGGAACTGCCTCCCTATCGCATTCCACAAGCAAAAACTTTGTTAAGAAGCACTTGGGATAAAGGAAAAGGCTTTCTCCGTAAAGCCGGTACATTTATCTTCGGTGGATCTGTTGCCATCTGGCTATTGTCCTATGCAGGTCCCGGAGGTTTGAATGTTGATATGGATAAAAGTTTCCTTGCAGCAATTGGCGGTGTACTTGCACCCATACTTACACCACTCGGATTTGGCACATGGCAAGCTGGTGCCTCACTTCTAACTGGATTTTTGGCAAAAGAAGTGGTCGTTTCAAGTATGAATATTATTTATCACGCACCAAATACTGACAGCCTACAAGGATTATTGACACAAGCCTATACTCCTTTATCAGCCTTTTCTTTTATCGTTTTCATTTTATTGTATGTCCCTTGCTTAGCTACTGTTGGTACAATCAAAAAAGAAACGGGTTCAGCAAAATGGACTTTTTTTGCAGTTATTTACGCACTGATATTGGCCTATATTGTTTCGTTTATCCTTTATCAATGTGGAAGGCTCTTAGGATTCTAAAGGAAGGAAGCGATTCAAATGATTGCAAATATTGTAATTGGATTACTTATTTTTGGGTATGCAAGTTGGACTATTTATCGTCATGTTCAAAAAAGTAAGAAAGGAAAATGCGGGTCTTGCGAATTAAAAAGTAATTGCGAATGTTGTAGTCCTGCAGCTATGAAATTAAAACATAATAACCATTAACCACTTATTTATCAAAATGAAATCTCGCCAAGGGAGGGTCTTCTTCATTTCCCATTAGGTGTTTTAATGAAACCAATTGGGGGGGCCTTCTTACAGGCAGTTGTCCTCCATCAAGTCTCTTCTTTTTCTTGGGCCTTGATGTATTTCTGCGGATTACCTGTCTGTTTCTGCAAGGCAAATAATTGTAGGAGTTAACCGCTTCATGCCGTTTTCCAATAAGTTTTAAAAGTAGTTAAATGGATTTCATGTAAAAAAAGGTGTCCTAAAAGGCTTATAAAGAATGCCTTTAGGACACCTCTATTATCATTGAGACACTGTTTATTTTACATATGCATTCCTAAAAGAATAATCGACAAAAACATTACTTACATCTTGCTGATTACCAGAAAAAGGCTGAAGCTAAGCCAATTCCTAAGATTGCCCCAAGTGCTATTCCAACACCAAGTCCTGGTCTATAGCCAAAACCTGGGCCATATCCCCAAAAGCCTAGACCATATCCTCCTCCTAATCCGCCACCTTGTGGGCGAACCCAGACCATATTGCGAGTAACTCTTGTAATCTCTCCTACATGCACAGTACCATCATTACATTTAATTCTTACATTTTGACCATGATATCGACAACATAATTGATAAGCATCATTTTGATTCATCTTATCCCTCCTCCCCAAATTATTTTTGCATAAAAGTATGCCTTGTATTATATGGCGTGAGAGATAGTGCTGAATGGCCAAAGGTCTAACAATATAAAAATAATCAGGCGTGTTGATTATCCAATATAATCCATAAAAATAGAGGGATTCGTTGATTTCCGCTTCGACTTGCTCGCTTTCCTGCGGGCGAATGCTGGGGGCAACAGGATGTTGGTCACGGAGTCGTTGCCACAGGACGTGGCGCACTACAACTCCGTTCCTTAATCGCTACGCTGTGGGGTCTCATCTATTCGCTTTTCCCGCGGGACATTGAATGGACTTCCTGAATCCACACCGCACGAAGGAAATGCGCATGCATTTTCGAGGACTCGAGCAAGCCTCCGCTCCAATCTATATAAATGGTCCTGAAGATACAGAGTTTTTCAAAAATTACGTCAAACAGGCACTCCTAATTTTTGTAAATCAACACGTATGAAAAATAATATTCATGTTGATCAAAGGTGTTGTTATAATATATTGTTGATCTTTTCAGCTAGTGACACTTGAAAAGTGAAATACAGTTATTTCTAGAAAGAAAGTAAGATCTCACCAGCAATATGAAGGGGCGTATAATTTTAAAAAACAATACCACCAAGGATACATATGATAACAATAAAAGCTTATAAAGGATGGGGTATTTGTCAGTTATTCAAACTCAAAAATGGCTCTATGAATTTGTCAAAGAGTGTAAAGAAAAATCGATTGTAGATTATGCTAGTGTACAGTGTGAGACGATTTGTAACCCTTTAAAAAAAGCATTTCCAAAAGTACATTCACAGGCAATGCAGCAGGAGTTACTAAATCATGGGTTATTTGATCCTTTTGAATGGTTTAAAATCGAAACAGTTGTAGAAGAAATGGAAAAACAAAACGTTTGGAAAATCATCGAAAAAGAATTTCAATCTTTAAAAAAAATATGGAACGGTCCAAATGTGCCCATTTATATTTTTCCTATTAAAAGAGGATTACTAGGATTTAGAAAAGATATGCATCGTAAAAATGGTGTTGCCTATAAAGAAGCTATTTTTTTATTTTTATCAACGGATCTCAGTAAAGAGGAAATAAAGGCAATGCTGGCTCATGAATATAATCATGCATGTCGATTACATTTCATAAACTTATCACCTGAAAAAACACCTCTAAAAGAGTCACTTATTATTGAAGGGCTGGGTGAATACGCAGTAAAAGATTTATATGGGGAAAAACTTCTAGCACCATGGACGAATCTTTATCCCTTTGATCAGGCACTCCAAATTTGGAAAAAACACTTTTTGCCATCCTTATCTATCAAAGGTTTAACGAATCACCATGCTTTTTTATATGGTCAAAAAGGAAGCCCATTGCCAAAATGGATTGGTTATTATATAGGCTATCAAATTATTGATACGTATCAAGAACAGCATGGTCCCTTTAAAAAGAACGAATTATACCAAAAATCTGCTGATACATTAATAGCCGGTTCAAAATTCCCAATAAAGTAAAGCATCTTCAAGTGAGGTTGGTACTTCTGGATATTCATTAAATCAAAAAAACTTTTACAGGTAGTCGGTCCCCCAACTTCGTTTTTTTGTTGCTGCACAATAAATGACTGAATGCCGCCTACTGTTAATAAGTTTATGATATTTTTTATCGCAAATAACATTTAAATACACGGTAATTGATAAGATGCCCATTTTGTTCTATAAATTGATTGTGTGCTTCCCAGACATCGTGGAGTGCCATAGAAATATGATCAGATAGATCCATATCAGCAATTTCACTCGGAATAAGCAAACCAGATGTAGGAATTTTTTCTATATCGGCAAATCCCACTTGCTGCAAACGAGAAATCCATTCTTTTTCTGTTAATACTTCATCAATTCCATAAATCTCTACCACTTTTTCTTTCACATCATCTGATAAATCTTGCTCAGCCGTCATCTCGATCATTAACAAACAACCATTTTCTTTTAATACTCTAGCAATCTCACTTAAAGTCTTTGAAATATCCGTAAAAGAAATGACGGATTCCGACAGGACGTAGTTAAACGAATGATCTGCAAATTCCATGTTTTGCACATCGCCTAAAATCGCTTTTATAGTAAGGCCTTCCGTTGCAAATCTTTTTTTGGCTTTTTCGATCATCGTTGGATGTAAATCGATGGCTGATACTGTGCAGTTAAAATTTTTTGCTAGAAAGGACGCCGTTTTTCCTGTACCACAGCCAATATCTAGTACATGATCTTGCGGTTTGATTTTCTCTTTTGCAAAAATCGAGTGTGTAAGTGCCATTCCTCCTGGATGTGCACCACCAATACCGAAGTGGGCAAGTAAATCTAAATACTGATTCATCATAAGATCCTCCTCTAAATTTAGATATTGTTATAATATGTGATAAATCCTAGAGTGTACGGAAACTTATACGTCTAAAAAACCGATCAGTAGATACATGGAAACAGCATGACCACGCCATCAAAAAAGCAGCTAGATGAGAAACATTTTTTCATCCAGTTGCTTTTTTAAGAGAAATTAGCTATTACCAACAGAAATATGCATATTAGAAGCTTGATATAAAGCGGATTGCCCTACTCATGGCAGTTGGAACAACAGAGGCATGATTTTCATCTTCAGCTTTATAAAATGCGATGTTATTTTGAAATGATGGTTGAAGTAATTGATACATTTTATCGGAATCTTCTACCATAAAACCTTCTTTTCCACCAACAGCTATAAATAAAGGAGATGGTGAAAAGTCTTTCGCCTTTATAAATGGCAATACCAACTTTTCAAGCTCATATTGATTCCACCATATAGAAGGACTAAATGCGATATACCGATCAAAATAGGCTGCATTCATAAATAATAACCAAAGCGCATAATAACCGCCAAGTGAGTGACCAAATATGATCTCAGCACCATGGGAAGGGAATTTTTGATGTACAATCGGTTTTAATTCCTTCATAAGAAATTCTGTAAATTTTTTGGCTCCTCCGTTTTTGCGCACATCCCGGTTTTGAAAACGTTCTGGATATACATAAGTTTTTGCGGGTGCAGTAAAATCATAAAATCTCCGGTCACGTCTGTCTTCCCCATGTTCAATACTAACTACTATTGCGGGAGAAACTTTGGTTTTAGGTGCATTTGAAGATTGGAGATTAATAATTTGACTGGCGAATGGAAAATATGAACTACCATCTAAAATATAATAAATCGGCAGCTGATCCGCTTTTTCTATATATTCAGGTATAAATATACGAATGGTATATGTGTAATCTGTATATACAGAATTTAAATTGAAAGTTTCTATCTTTGAAACCATTTATACTCCTCCTAGGACTTTGTCTTAACCAATAAGTAAAGAAAATATGGAATTCCAATAATGGACACAACAATGCCCACAGATAATTCAGATGGCGCAAATACGGTTTTGCCGATAAAATCTGCAAAAATAAGTAAAAATGCTCCCATTAACGCACTGATAACAATAACAGATCGATGATGATTCCCAACAAGCTGTTTTGCTATATGTGGTGCTATTAAACCGATAAAGCCAATGCTTCCTGAAACGGATACGCAAGCACTCACTAAACCCACACTTGCCATCATCAACTTTCTTTTTTCAACTTCCGTTTCGATTCCTAGGCTGACCATATTCTCTTCACCCAGTTGGAAATAATCTAAAAGATGTGCTTTCCAAAAAAGATAGATAGACAAAATCACTACCCATGGAAGGATTGTCCAAACAAAAAGCCAATCTGCATTATAAATCGAACCATTCATCCAAACAGCAGCCGCTTCAAAATCAGATGCATTCATCTTTAACGAAAAATACATAGACAAAGCACTAAAACCGCTATTGATCGCAATACCCGTCAAAATAAGTCTTTGCATATCCAGTCTCTTTTGTTTGTAAGCAAATGAAAAGATAATGAAAGCAGCTAGTCCTCCTCCAACAAAGCCAAAAATAGGCATCAACAGAATAGCTAGCCAATCCTGTATATCTGCTTGCGTTACTTGTACTTGAAAGAAAAACATAAACAAGACAATAGCTGCTCCCGCCCCTGCGTTAATACCAAGGATTCCTGGATCAGCGAGTGGATTACGAGTCATCCCTTGCAATACAACACCAGCTAACGCTAGTCCTACACCGACAACGGCCGCAATAATGATACGAGGCAAACGAAATTCAAAAATAACAAGTTTAAATTGTTCGTTTTCTTCTATACCTAAAATTGTTTTGAAAATATCTTTCACACTTATATCAAATACGCCATTTGTCATATGTATGTAACTAGCAAATAGAATACAGCCTAACAATACGAATACCGTAATGGTTGTTTTAAACTTTTTATGACGCATGTTTCCCACCTCCATGCGTACGAATTAAATATAAGAAGAACGGTACACCGATAATGGCCGTTACCACGCCAATTGGTGTTTCGAATGGAAAATTAATATACCGGCTTACTAAGTCGCAGAGAGATAAAAACAAAGCACCAAGCAATGCCGAAAAAGGAATAATGATACGATAATCTGCTCCTACTAAAAAGCGGGTGATATGTGGCACAACTAAACCGATAAAAGCAATTTTCCCAACAAGTGCAACTGCTGTTCCCGTTAAACAAACAACGGCAAACATACTAATTATTTTTACCCATTTGGTGTTTTGTCCAAGCCCAGTAGCGATGTCTTCTCCTAATGCAGTGACTGCAATAGATTTTGAACAAGAAAGAGCAAGAACCAAACCAATCAAACCAAAAGGAATAGAGATTAATAGTAATTTCGGATCCACCATCTGAATTTTGGTGTTATACCACGCACTAATAGATTGAGAAACTTGGAAATACATGGCAATGGCTGTGGCTACACTACTTAAAAAGGTTCCTATTACTGTACCGATAATGGCCAGTCTGACCGGAGATAAACCATCTCGAATGAGAGATCCAAATCCAAAAACAAGACCTGCTCCTAATGCAGATCCAAGCATTGATAATAAGATTAGCTGATAATTGGCAATCCCGGGTAAAAAAATCATAGCAAGTGTAATAACAAAAGCAGAACCATCATTGACACCCATTAATGATGGAGAAGCTAAATAGTTACGTGTAATCCCTTGCATAATAGCTCCAGCTACAGCCAAAAATGCACCTACCATCATAACGGCAACTGCTCTTGGAAGTCTATTTGTCCAAATAATTTGATGATCCACATTTGTCGCATCATAGTGAATGAAAGCCTGCCATACAGTTGCAAAAGGAATATCCTTTGTTCCTAAGATAATTGAAATGATCATAATAGCCACAATTAGAACCGGAGCTACAACAGATATGACGACAACATTCCAATGTTGTTTATTCATTGAGACACCTCATTCATAGAATGTATGCAATTATTGAAAAAAAGATGATGAGATATTCTATAATGAGAAAAAGAGCAGATGGATGAGAGAGATGGCTCCTCTTCCAACTGCTTTTTTGAGTAAAACAGATCAAATTCAGAAGAAAATATATATTCTGGTGATAAATTTGATCTATGGGATGACAAAAAAACATTTAGAATATCTTCTTTTTTAAAAAGTTCTGTCGAAGAAAAATACTGATTTTTCGCTACAGGTAAACGCTTTCTGGAGCAATCTGCGAGTCGCTTTTTTCCACTACATTTCGTATAGAATTTAGCTTTGCTCCAGCTGAAGCCAACATGCTTCATTCAGCGTCGTCCCTATATCAGATCATCTAACAGAATCTTTTAACATCATTATTTTAAAAGTTTTTCAGCAACTACATCTAAAAATCTTGTTTTAGACCAAGCTGTTCCACCTTGTGCAGAAGGAGAAATAGAGTTGACAAATACTTTGTCATTTTTAGCAGCGTTTACACTTTTGAAGATACTATTATTTAATACTTCATCCAATGCTTTTGGTGTTTTGGCGTTTTCAGCTTTGTCAAATTGAAGAAAAATAACATCTGGATTGATCTTAGCAAGTGTTTCATAAGATAATTCAATTTGTGTTTTTGCATCTGCAATTTCTTTTGGTACTTCAAGACCTAGATCATCATATAAAATAGGGTTTAGATAAAGAGATGGACCATAAGCTGCCATAGTTCCACGAATACGAATGACTAATACTTTTTGACCTTTAAGATCTTTTGCAGCTTTTTCTTTTAATTCTGCTGCTTTTGCTTCATAATCACTGATAATTTTTTCAGCTTCATCTTGTTTGTTTGTTAGTTCGCCAAACAAGCGTAAGTTTTCACGCCATTTTTCTGAAATAAATGTATATGGGAAAGTTGGTGCTACTTTGTTGTATTTTGCTAGATTCTTAGCATCCCATTTATCTGTACCTAAGATAACATCTGGTTTTAGTTTTAACATTGCTTCAGCACTTGGTTCAAATTTTGTTCCAACAACAGTAGCTCCCTTTAAATCATCTGCAAGATATTCAGGGATTTCATTTCCAGCAATTGAAACAACACCAGTTGGTTTCACACCTAATGCAGCAGCATCTTCCATTGCTTCTAAACTTGCTGTAACAATATTATCAATTTTTGATGGTACTGTATATTCCTTTCCAAGATATGTAATCTTTTGTGTAGTAGCTTCTTTTTCTGATCCTGAAGAGCTACTATCAGTTGTTTTTGTGTCACTCGATTTTGAAGAGTCACTGTTTGAATTACAGCCTGTGACAATTGCTAAAGAAAGCATAGCAATCGCACCTAATTTCCAATATTTTTTCATTATAATCCTCCTAAAATGAATTTCTTTTCCAATTGATAATAATTATCATTGTCGATTACTAATCTACCAAAAAAATACTACAATGACAATGGACAAAAATTATATTTTTATGGACTTTTGCCGACTGTTCCTTAAAATTGCATGTTTCTTCGAAATGTTGATGGTGATACACCTGCATATTTTTTGAAAATTCTGCTAAAGTAGAATGGATCATCATAACCTAATTGAAAAGCAACAGTTGCTATAGATAATTTACTTAGACGAAGCATCTCTTTTGCTTCTTTAATCTTTAACTCGATCATATAATTCGAAGGATTGAGCCCTGTATGTCGCTCAAATATTTCTGAAAAGCGGCGTCTATCCAAATTGAAGTGCTCCGCTATTTCAGTGACGGATATTTTCTCCGTATAGTGATTGTGTATATAATCAACTGCCTGTTCAATAATTTTATCTTTATCCGATTTGGTATACCTTTTTGCCCCAAGTACAAGTTCTTCTACAATTTGGAGGAATAGTGTTTTAGCTGTGATGGCAGACAAACTCCCAGGAATCGAATAGGCCTTTAACAATTGATCTACATACCGATTGATCCTAGCTTGGTTGTCCACCTTTAAAGAAAAATGTTGGTGATACAATGGAAAACGATCCTGCTCTTTTGCAGGAACCTCGTAATGTAAAACAGCATATCGCCATGATTCTTTTTCTGTCGCTTCGACCTTAATATTCATCTGTGGTCCTGCATGGACAATTGTGCCAAGTTTCATATCATAAGATTCATTGTTCAGTTTAAAAACGGCACCTCCCTGCAATGGAATAATCAGTCCACACATACCTGGTGCTGTCCTACGTCCGCTATCTTTTTTTCCAGGCTCTAAGTTCGCCGCAAAAATATTCGCAAATGAAAAAGAAGATTTTGCATAATAGTCAATAATTTCATTTAATGAAGTTTCCATAAATCCTGAACACCTTCTAATTGAAAATAGTTATCATTTAAAATAGTAATCAATAAAAGGCAAAATGTAAAGACTTTCTATCTTTTTTTCCAAAGAGAAAGGTAGCTGGCTTGTAGATAAGTGACGCTCTTTCTGACGTTTCAGCAGATGCGTTATCAAAGTACAAAAGCATTCAGAATGAGGCTGCTCTGAATGCTTTTTATCTAAATGCTTATTAGAGAGTATGGATAATTGTTGGATCTACATCTAGTGTTCATGATCTTCATGGTTTGCATGATAATTGCACAAAATAGAATTATCATGCTTATGAGCATCATTTTCAAGTTGTACCGTCATATGTCCAATCCCAAGATGCAGCAATTTATGCTCTAAATTTTGAAGTATACTTTGGCTTTCCTTTACTGTAAGTGATCCATCTACGACAATATGGCATGAAAGGGCGTTTTGTCCACTCGTAATACTCCAAATGTGTAAATCATGAATTGCTTTCACACCTTCCGTTTCCTTAAAAGTACGAATGATATCATCAGTCTTGACATTCGAAGGTGTCCCCTCCATCAGCACATGCATAGAATCTTTCGTAACACGCCAGCCGCTTGTTAGTACTAGCACTGCTACAATGATACTGGCTGCTGGATCGGTCCATTCCCAACCAAACAGCATGATTAAAATAGCTGCTATGATCGCACCAACCGAGCCAAACAAATCACCGATTACGTGTAAAAATGCTGCTCGCATATTTAAGTTTTCATGCGTATCACCACCATGCATCAATATCCATGCAACTAAAATATTGACGAGAAGTCCTATAACTGCAATCACTAACATTCCACTTGAAGCGACCTCTGGAGGATTTTTAAAGCGTTGTATAGCTTCAACAGAGATAAAAATTGCTATTAAGATTAATGTGACACCATTGAAAACAGCCGCTAAAATTTCAAATCGCTTATAGCCATAAGTATTTCGATAATTTGAAACCTTTTCACTAAACGTAAATGCGAGTACACCTACTCCAAGTGAAATAGCATCACTTAACATATGGCCAGCATCAGATAACAATGCCAGACTATTGGTGATAAACCCTCCTACAACTTCAATAATCATATAAACCGCGATAATAGCTAAAGCAATCATTAACGTCTTTTTATTTGCCCCGTGTGTATGGTCATGACTATGGCCATGCTCAGTATGTGAATGTTCCATTGTCTATCACTCCTAATTATGTTTTGCATGATCAATGGTTTGTTGCAGAATGGCCATGACATGCTCATCATCTTGTGAATAATAAAGCGTTGTTCCCTCACGACGAAATTTCACTAATCTTAGATTTTTTAAAAAACTTAATTGATGGGATACAGTAGACTGCTTTAAATTTAATTTTTCCCCAAGTTCATTGACAGAATGCTCTTTTTTACTCAATAAATTTAAAATACGAATACGAGTTGGATCACTGATGGCTTTAAAAGTTTGAGATACTAAAAATAATATTTCTTCATCCAAATCTTCATTTTCAGATGTCGTATGTTCCTCATTCACAAGCATAGCTCCTTTCCATCCTATTTCTGATTATTTGAGTATATGCGTATCTATTCATATATACATATTATATGTACGAACAACTAAAAATGTCAATCTAATATAAAATGACACTTTACCTAGTGAGAGTTTTCATTCCCACTGGATATTCACTGAATCAATCCAGCTTTTACAGGCAGTTGATCACATCTTAGCCTCTTAGCTGTTCGTACTTTTATTCGAATTTTGAATAGATTTCATTTTATTTTTCCAGCAATAGTATTGGACCATCTTTTTCACAGCTTGTAGCGTAATATTCTGTTTTTCCACCGTCATTGATTTTTTTTAGAATCTTTTTACAGTCATCTGTATCAACCTTTTTTCTCCATATTCATCATGTGTATGATCATGCTTATATTGAATCACTTTTCCATCATAATGCAAATCTTGAAATATAGGATCTCCTTCGATCGTATAACTTGTGATTCGAATGTAATCTTCTTTTTTCTTTGAAATATGATCTAAAAAGTCCTCAAATCGATCAAAATTACTTAAACCGTCGGAAGTAATAACAACATCTCCCCTTTCAATAGCTTCTGCAGATTCATAGCCACCAACATCACTTTTATTATTTTCATTTTGGCTGCACGCGAACAAAAGTAAAACAAAGAGTAGAATAATCAGCGCCTTCAACCTAACTATTTTTTTCACTAATAATCTCCTCCCTATTCCAACTACTTCGTTCATTGATCTATTTAACACATTCGTTTTATTTTAAAAAATTCCTTTTTTCATTAGCGACAATTTATTTTAGTTCTGTATCTGAATCAATTTCATAAATCATTTTCTTCTTAAAAAATACGAACATTTAATAATAGCTAATTTTATAGTTGTGGAGCGGAAGACGGCGACTCCTACGGGAAAAGCTTGAGCGGAAAGCCCCGCAGGAACGTAGTGACGAGGAGATTGAAGCCAAGCCCGTGGAAAGCGCCGTCTGGAGCGGAAAAAAATTTCTGAATGTTAATATTCATGTTGATTTAAAATGTTCGTGTTTTTTATCTGAATTTTACATTATGAAATTGATTCATCTATATTGGAATAAAACAAAAAACGCATAAATACATTTCTTTTCGCTGACCACCACCGATTTTCCTTATTCGTGAAAGCTCTTTATTGGATCTTGGAAGCCGTTTTTTAGACAAATCTTAATTTGTACCGAAAAAGTGATAGTATGGGAACATTTCCTCTTCACTTGTATGCGATTTTAAGCTATATGGCGTGAATCTATCTATTGTATCCACCCCTTAGTAGAAAGCCTTTTTTTCTAAAATAAAGAAAAAGCTACAAGATTAGCTTTTATCCCAATCTCGTAACTTTTTAATTTTTTTCATCTGGCTCTTCACGTTGCTTTTCAAAATGCGCATCAAATAATAAGGGAGTTCGCTCTAATTGGTCAATAAAGGAACGACTTTTAAAGCGCATCCCCGTTTGTTCTTCATAAATGGTCGTCACAATTTTACGGATAAATTTCTTCGTCTCTTTTTTTAATGTTAGCTTGCCAATTTGATCTATTGGCACATTATAGAACATCCGGATCAGCTTCACTTGTGTTGGCGTTAATCGGATAAGATAAGGGTCTTGATGAAAACAACGGTGACATAAGAAGCCGCCCTGCGTAAAAGAAAACGCGAATTCCCCTTCCACTGCTCCACAACTCGAACAGGCATGGAGAATCGGTTGAACCCCTGTATAAGGGAGCATCTTCCATTCTACAAACATGGCAATCGCTTCAGGGTCATATCCCTCTTCTATAGCATGAAGTGCTTGTGATAATAGATCAAAGGCATAAGGCTCGGGTTTCTCTGATTCTACTAGGCGATCCACTATCTCGACCACATAACTAGCATATGCAGTTGCTACAATATCTTCTTGAATATGACGCATGGATTCCAAAGGCTCACCCTGCTGCAATGTCCCCATACCGCGACCTTGTTGGATCATAAAAATCCCATGTACAAAGGGCTGGCTGATCGCTGCTAAACGACTAGAAGGCTTTTTTGCCCCTCTAGCCATTGCTGCAACTTTGCCGACCTCCTTTGTCATAAGGGTAACGACCTTATTGGTCTCACCATATGGCCGCGTTTTTAAGACAATGCCTTCCCATTTATGTAGCAACTGTCTTCACTTCCTACTGTTTTAGTATTCATCATCACGATATCCGTAATCACGGAGCTGTGATGCACGATCGCGCCAATCCTTTTGTACTTTTACCCACAGTTCCAAATACACTTTGCTCCCTAGCAATGTCTCAATATCTTTGCGAGCACGTGTACCAATTTCTTTTAGCAAAGCGCCACGCTTACCAATAACAATCCCTTTTTGCGAATCGCGTTCAACAATGATAGAGGCATTGATACGCACTAAATCTTTGTTATCATCTTTAGCGATTTTCTCAATTTCCACCGCGACTGAATGTGGTACTTCATCACGCGTTAAGTGCAGTACCTTTTCTCGTATTAACTCCGCAATAATAAATCGTTCTGGGTGATCTGTTACTTGATCGGCTGGATAGTACTGAGGGCCTTCTGGTAGATATTTTTTTAATGTATCCAATAATTGTTGGACATTATTGCCCTGCAATGCAGAGATGGGAATGATTTCAGTAAAATCGAATTCCCCTTTATAAGCGTCAATTATTTCTAATAATTCATCTGGGTGTACGGCATCGATTTTATTCACCACTAAAAAGACAGGTGTTTTCGTGTCTTTTAGCATTTCCATAATGTATTTGTCACCAGCACCAAGCTTTTGAGTAGCATTAATCATGAACATAATGACTTCTACTTCACGTAAAGCATTTTTAGATACTTTTAACATGAATTCACCTAATTTATGTTTAGGTTTATGAATTCCCGGTGTGTCGATGAAAATCATTTGCGAATCATCTGTTGTATATACACCTTGAACTTTGTTTCTCGTTGTTTGAGGTTTATCACTCATGATGGCGATTTTCTGTCCAATAACATTATTTAAGAATGTAGATTTTCCTACATTTGGTCGGCCAACAATTGTGACAAATCCTGATTTAAAATTTTTATTTTCCTGCATTCCATAAATCCTCCGGTGAAAAGGCGCCAGGTAACAACTCCGCAACAGTTGTTTCTTGTACATCGCCCTTCATATTTGTTAAATAAACTGGCATATTAGGTGCACAAAACTCTGAAATCACTTGTCGACAAGCTCCACATGGCGAGCAAGGTCCCTCCGTATCAGCCACAATGGCGATTGCAGCAAAATGCCGTTCACCTTCAGAAACAGCCTTGAACATTGCCGTTCTTTCAGCACAATTTGTCAGGGAATAACCCGAGTTTTCAATATTACAGCCTTTATATATTTTGCCATCAGCCGTCAATAATGCTGCCCCTACTTTAAATTTTGAATAAGGAACATACGCCTTTTCACGTGCCTTTTTTGCAAGGCTCATCAACTGCTCTATGTCCATTTCATACACCTCAAATCCATAGATTGATCCATTTCGGTAAAAAAATAAGTAACCCGATTATAACACTTGCACATGCAAACACAAGCACAGCCCCTGCTGCGATATCCTTTGCCGCTTTTGCTAATGGATGCTGATCAGGAGATGCAAGATCAACTACTCTCTCAATAGCCGTATTTATCATCTCCAACGATAATGTTAGCGCTATAACAATGATGAGAATAATCCACTCCGTCTTTGAAATGTCTGTAAATACTCCTGCTATAATAACGATAAATGCAAACATTAGATCAAAGCGAAAGTTTTGTTCGGCCATGGCTTGTTGTATTCCTTCAATGGCATATTTAAAAGAACGAAAAAACTTACGCATGTCCATTGTTTTCACGTGATAATCCGTAAGATTCTAAAATCTCATCTTGTTTTCCAAACATCACTTTTTCATCTTCTGGTACCATATGGTCATAGCCAAGAACGTGAAGGAAACCATGAACGGCAAGAAAACCAAGTTCTCTTTCAAATGAATGTCCATACTCCTCAGCTTGCTCTGTTGTCCGATCAATCGAAATAATGACATCCCCTAAAACACGTGGCATCCCTTCCGCAATAATCGGTGTTTCACCTTCGCCAACTTCTTCAAGAGCAAAAGAAATGACGTCTGTTGGTGCATCTTTATGACGGTACTCACGGTTAATCTTATGGATTTCTTCATTGGTCACAAAAGTAATCGACAATTCAGTGCCATCTTCAACATTTTCGATTTTGGCTGCATGTTGCAATAGATTTTCGACCAATGCTATATCAGATTCCTTTACTTTTCCTGTTTCATCTAAAAAATCAATATTTAAACTCATTATTTGCCTCCTAGGCTTATTTTGGCTTCGGATATTCGATACGTGAATGGAAAATTCCATTTAATGTAGCACAAAAAACGTATTCCACCGTTTTCAGTTCACGAATAGAAAGATCACATTCATCAAACTGTCCATCCTGCAGTTTATCTTGTACGATATTATGAACAAGCTGTTTAATGCCTTCTGATGTCGGGGTTTTCATCGAACGAACAGCTGCCTCCACACTATCTGCTACACTTATTATAGCAATTTCTTTTGTTTGTGGCTTCGGTCCTGCATAACGAAATTCGGATTCTTCTACATCAGGATTATTTTCCTTTTCTTTAAAGAAAAAGTACTTCACTAGGCTCGTACCATGATGCTGTCTCGCTACATCAACGATTTCTTTAGGCATCTTATGTTGCTCTAATATTTTAGCACCATCTTCAACATGTGCAATAATGATATCTTTACTAGTAGTAGTTGGCAGTTGATCATGTGGATTAATGCCTGACATCTGATTTTCTACAAAAAACCCTGGACGCCTCGTTTTTCCAATATCGTGATAATAACAGCCTACCCGCGCCAGTAATCCATCCGCTCCAATGGCTTCACAGGCAGCATCCGCTAGATTAGCTACCATTATACTATGATGATACGTGCCAGGAGTTTCCACTAATATTTTCTTTAATAGTGGATGATTAGGATTGGCTAATTCGATTAAACGGTAGGTTGTCAGCATACCAAACGCTGATTCGATAAATGGCAATAACCCAAGCATTAATGCCCCTGATAAAATAGCTGAGGAAATTGCCGCGATAATATAATAGGCTAATTCCTTTGCTCCATAGTTAGATTGTGATAAAAGTAGATAAAAGGAAATGAAAGCGATATTAACAGCCGCTACATATAAGCTAGTCTTCATAACACTCGATCTTTTTTTAGCATTCCTCATGAAATAGATACTAGCAAAACCACTGAATATGATATATAAAGACACCTCCATCTGAAGAACAGACGAATAGCCCTCTTGGAAAACAATTCCGCCAACCGCTGCAGTCATAGTTGTTGTAAGCAATGCAATTCGTTCATTGACCAAAACTAATATAAGCATGGGTATCACAGCTGCCGGAAATAGAAAACCAATATTCACATCAAATTCACTTGTTACTAAGTTTAATAATTTCATAACAATAATAGATGAAAGATATATAATCATCGTGATGATCAAATTACGTGTTTTTAATTTTGAATCAGCCTTCCAATTATAAAACGCCGCATAAAAGAAAGCCATTTGCAAAAAGATAAAAAGGCCTAAACCAATAATGGGCTTGGTCGATTGTTTGTTGGACAACATGCCCGTTATTTCTAACTGATGGTATACATCTCGATCGATAAGCTGACCTTCCTGTACAATAATTTGTCCTTGTAGAATCCTTGTGGGATCAACACTTGCCTTTGCCTCTTCAATCCTTTCCTTCGTTAACTTGTTGTCCTTCTTTTCTGTTTCTACGATAGATGTCCTTGCTAATGCAATGGCAATAGAGCGAATACTTTCTGGAATCGTAAAATTCTCACGTACAGATTGCTCTACACTGGCTTTAGCATCCACTACTTGTTCTTGTCGAATCGATTCAGATAATTTTTTCAAAATAATCGATGTTAATACATCTCTTGCATTGATCAGATCTTCATTGTTTTGTGCGAGTAATGTTGAAATTTCTTGATCTGTTAATCGAATAGTTTGTCCCTCTGTGTCAATTTCATCTAGTTTCTCTCGAAGATTTTTAATCTGCTCTTGCCTTAAACTTTCTTTTTTAGATTTCTTTTTTTCCTCGCTAATGGTCTTTTGCGCTTCAATTATGTAGTCAAATGTAGATTTAATAATAGCTGCTTGGTTTTTCCCGATATCCGGTGAAAAAGTATAAACAGGGTTTACCTCGTTTGCCACTTTTTCTTTATCTTCCTCGGTTTTTTCAGTATCCTCTACAGTCTTGGCAGAGCGAATGGTTTCAGGTGATAATTGAAACAATTTGATATCATAATGTTCACCCTCAATATCTCTTACCATCAGAAAAAATTGTATGATTCCCGCTATTATTAACAAACTAGCTAACAATAAAGGAAAACGTACATATCGGTTAAGTGTTTTTATGAAATGAATCATCACGCCACCTCCCTTCTCCTATCATACCAATTGACAAAGGATTTTCCATCATTATTTTATCGTTAACTCATAATTTTATCTTTATCCTAAAGTATAAAGGTTAAAAATAGTTCTTCGTATGCAGGCTAGAGGCTGGCATTACATACGTTTATACCATTTCATCTTTCTTTGATGTCAGTCGTCTTTTTTAGTGCGGTATGTTCATTTTATTTTTTGTCATAAAACTTTTTAGACGTCCTCTGCCTGCTCCTACAAGAAAGTGAAGCTTCCATCAGTGGGGGGTTTCTTCATCCCCCACTGATGGTTAGCTGAACCAATCGGACTTTTACGGGCAATTGTTCCACCATCTATCTTTCTCGTTTCTCTCTATATCTTGAGATGGGAGTCTTACTGCCCGTTAAAGCGGGATAAAGTGAAGCTTCCATCAGTGGGGGGTTTCTTCATCCCCCACTGATGGTTAGCTGAACCAATCGGACTTTTACGGGCAGTTGACTCCCCACCTATCTTTCTCGTTTCTCTCTATATCTTGAGATGGGAGTCTTACTGCCCGTTAAAGCGGGATAAATAAAAAAATCTGCTAATCTTTACACAGGAGATTAGGCAGATTTTTATAAATTAGTTAAAGCATTATTTACAAAACTAAATTTCCATTATTTTTGTTGTTCATATGCTTGAATAATTTTCGCAACGAGTGGATGTCGTACAACGTCCCCTTGTTCTAAAAATCGGAACTCAATACCTTTGACATATCGCAATGTTTTTTCAGCACTGATGAGACCGGATTTTGCTCCATTAGGTAAATCAATTTGTGTTTCATCACCTGTAATCACCATTTTAGACCCAAATCCTAAACGAGTTAAAAACATTTTCATCTGTGCCTCTGTTGTATTCTGTGCTTCATCAAGAATGACAAAAGCATCATCTAGTGTTCGACCACGCATATAGGCAAGGGGAGCAATTTCGATTGTACCTCGCTCAATCATACGAGTTGTTTGCTCCGAGCCCAAGATATCATGTAAAGCATCATATAACGGTCTTAAATAAGGATCTACCTTTTCTTTTAGATCACCTGGCAAAAAGCCTAAGCTTTCACCGGCTTCTACTGCTGGCCTTGTTAAGATGATTCGTTTGACTTGACCATTTTTCAAGGCTTGGATCGCCATAACAACGGCCAAATAGGTTTTCCCTGTTCCAGCAGGTCCAATGCAAAATACCAAATCTTTGTGACGGATTGCTTGAATATACTGTCTTTGTCCAATTGTTTTTGCACGGATAGCTTTTCCTTTTGTATTTCTTGCAATAACTTCATCATACAGCTCTGCAAAATATTCAATCGTTCCATTTTTAGACATTTCCAATGCTGACACAACATCACGTTGGTTGATATTAATGCCTTTCCGAATCACTTTCAATAATTGTTCTATTAAAAGGCTAGCTTGTTGCTTATTTTCTTCTTCTCCGACAATAACAATCGAATCACCGCGCGTAATCATCTGAATTTTGAAAGCTTCTTCGATTAATTTTAAATTGGCATCAGATATGCCTAGAAGCATGACTGCTTCGTTTGGATCCTGCACTTGTAATTGAATAGGTTGTTGTTCTGCCATGCTCAATCTCCTTGGTTAATCGCTTGTTTAATCGCAATATTTTCATTTACCAAAAACAATACTTTCCCTTTAACTGTATCATTATCAAATGTAACATTCAAAAGTTTTTCACGTTTAACGACTGTTTTAGGCGGTAAGTCTTTTATATATCTTTGGTGCAATAGAGGGATCACGATATCCTCGATCGATTTTTCATCCAATGTCACTTGTTTTTCGATTAATTCCTGTTGTAAGTATACCTCGCCAATCATGGAAAACCATTTAGGAAGCTTTACAATTTTCCATTCATTCCCACTCTTTTTTTCATTTGCCCAGCGAAAATGGTAAGTTTTTTCTCCCATCGTTTGATAGGTAATTTTCTTTGGCAATGAAAACGCCGATTCTATCCAATAATCTGCATATACTTCTCCCTCCGCACCATAAACAATACTATCTTCGCCACTTTTTATAACACCAGACACTAATAATTGACCATTTTTCACAGCATCATTTTCTTCTACAACTCTTTCTCCCTTTAGTAAATTAAAATGTGTAATAACACCACTTTTATTTGCGATTAAATTGCCCTTTACTGAATCATTGTTAACTTCATTTTCGATAACTGGTGCTTCTAAGGGTTCAAAAATAATCTTACTGCCTCTTCGATGTATATGCACCCAAGATAAATCTCGATGTTTAGATAAAATATATTGACGTATAAGTGAATCATCTGGTTTATTCCTTTTCATAAATGGACCTGCCAAATGCATCTCATGAAGGGTTTCCGATAATTCTTCTGATTGTTCTGGTGTGGCATTTTCAACTGAAACCTGCCATATCCATTGAGAAAAGAAAAAAGGAATGGCAAACAAAATCAGCAATCCTACGTAAACAATCCATTCTTTTCGTAGTACTTGATCATCATCCAATGACTCAATGCGAAATGAAATGCCATATTGATAGCGTAATTTTCTTATAGTTGGTAGATGTTTTCGAATCGTATGGAATGACACTTCATTGTCAGTGGTTGTAAGATGATGCAATGCGATTTTATTTTTGGTCAAGGCTGTTAAAAAAGCTGGGAGTCTTTTCGTTCGTTTGATACGAATACGAACAATGCGATATTCACGACTTTTTTTCATACTTCCTATTCCTCTATTCTGGTAAGCTCAATTTTTTTTAAGTTTTTCATGTCAAGTGCCAACAATTCATCGCGAAGAAGTCTTACATGAAAGGAATCGGCTTCGATTTTGATGCGATAATCTTCATGTAAAAAAACCATATGGTGGTCTGCAATCGTTTCAAGCAGTAAATCTCCTCTGATCCTGATTTGCCGGAAGTTTTCGATTTCGATCAGAGGCATGACTTGTAATAGCCTTTTCGACATAAAAAACCTCCTCTCTTTGTAGCATATGCTTAAAGAGAGGAGGGCATGTTATCTTTTCGATTTAGGTGGGCCTAAAATTTCAGCCATGATCATTGCTTGCGCTAATTCATTTGAGGAACTTGGAAATTTAAAACCGTTGGCATCAGCCGTTTCTTGTTTAGGCATTGGCTGTTGCGTTGCCCCTAGCATCATCGTAGAAGGGGCATTTGAATTTTGAGATGGCTTCAAGCGTTCAGTATGCTCAAATATCCTCTTCTCAAAAGGTGGTTCCATCTGCCTCATCATTCGCCCCGTCTGTTTTTGTAACTCATCTGGCTCAGGTATTTTTTTCTCTAAATCCTGTAATACCTCTTTTGAAACTTCGTCGAGCTTTTGGCGCATCGATGGTCCGATCTTCTTTGATTCAGAACGTTGGACTCTGCGATCAAGTGGCGGTGGTACGTTTGACGTCTCTTCTTTATTTTTTAAGAAATAACCAATAAGTGAAGAAATGATTAATAATATAATCGCTTCCATATGACGCCCGCCTTTCTCTATTGATTCATATTTCTATTATTGACCAGCCTTGTTTCCATCATGACCACTTTGATTCATCTTTCCAATGGAATCACGCATTCCTGTATCCGCTTGAATGTTTTTATAATTCATATAATCCATAAAGCCAATATTACCATTGCGTAAAGCTTCTGCCATCGCCATTGGAACTTCTGCCTCTGCTTCAACGACTTTTGCTTTCATCTCTTGAACTTTTGCAATCATTTCTTGTTCAGATGCAACCGCCATTGCACGACGTTCTTCTGCTTTTGCTTGGGCAATATTTTTATCAGCTTGGGCTTGCTCAATTTGAAGTTCTGCTCCAATATTTTTGCCAACATCAACGTCTGCGATATCGATGGATAAAATTTCAAATGCAGTACCTGAATCTAATCCTTTTGATAATACCGTTTGTGAAATAGAGTCAGGGTTTTCAAGAACATCTGTATGGCTTTGAGAACTACCGATCGTGCTGACAATCCCTTCCCCTACACGAGCAACAATCGTTTCTTCACCAGCACCGCCGACTAAACGATCAATATTGGCACGAACTGTTATACGTGCTTTTGCCTTTACTTCGATACCGTTCATCGCAACCCCTGCGATAAAAGGTGTTTCAATGACTTTTGGATTAACAGACATTTGTACAGCTTCTAATACGTCACGACCTGCTAGATCAATGGCAGCACAACGTTCAAAGGTCAATGAAATATTGGCACGATGAGCCGCTATCAATGCATTGACGACACGATCAACATTCCCACCAGCTAAATAGTGACTTTCTAGCTGATTGATCGTTACAGGAAGACCTGCCTTATGTGCTTTGATCAAAGGATTCACGATACGTGCAGGAATAACACGGCGCAAACGCATTCCGACTAATGTAAAAATACTGACTTTAACACCCGCAGCTAACGCTGAAATCCAAAGTGCTACTGGTACAAAGGTAAATAAGATGACTAAAGCTAAAAACACTACTACAATTCCGATAATTGTCATCAAAAGACTACCACTTAAAAGTGCCATTTTGTTTCCTCCTATTCTTGATGAGACTCTCGCACGACTATACGAACGCCTTCTACTTTAATAATCGTAACTTTTTTATGAGCTTCTATATAGCCACCCTCTGTGACAACATCAATCCGCTCATTTCCCAACATAGCAGTGCCAGAAGGACGGAGCGGAGTTGTCGTTATCGCTTCTAATCCCAACAATTCCGTACGATTCTTATTGGATACATAACCTTTTTCGGTATCCGTTGAATCATTTAACACCATTTTGTTAAACATATTTAACTTTTTGCCAAAAAACTTCATCAGAATCACCATTCCTAAGACCGCCATGATTAAGGCGATCAAAATTGCATATGCCATATGTATTGTATCGGTTCCAGAGCTTAACAAGCTTATGATAATTGCTGCAAAGCCTAAGATACCTACAATACCACCGGGCAATATCAACTCTAATAGTAATAAAAGAATCCCTAAGACTAATATAAATATACTTTGCCAAGTTGCATATCCAGCAATCATATGAGTCACGTAAAATATAAATAGTGCAAAAATGCTGATCATACCACCAAAACTAAAATGTGGCTGAAATAACTGCAATACCATGCCGCTGCTTGCTATACAAAGTATAATTGTCACAACAAATGGGTTTGTCATCCACCATAGCCACCCATCTGTTGCCTGAGTTGACGAGGCATCATCTAAAGAAATAGCATAACTTGGACTAACAATGCTCAATGCCAAGAATATGAACATCATGAATAAAATTATTTTTTGCATTTTTTAATACCATCTACCTCTCCTCTCACTAAAAAACGATTCGTTATAACATACGATCCAATACGGTATAAGTTTCATTTATTTTCAGGCGTATTTATTATCCAATTCTATCCACTGAAATATAGAATATTTGCTGATTTCCGCTACGGCTTGCTCGCTTTCCTGCGGGCGAACGCTGAGCCGCTTCCTTCGCTGCGCTCGTGCAGGGTCTCAGCTGTCTCGCTTTTCCCGCTGGAGTCGAGCAAACCGCAGCTACAATCTATATAAATGGAGTTAAAAATACAATATTTTTTAGAATTGCACCAAATATTCAGCCTGATTTTTTCCTAATCAACACACCTGATCCTGATTTATTTTCACTTATACTCTCTTGGAACTTCTAATCGCATGAATAGATAGACGGACAAGAATAATGGCACTTAAAAAGAGCCCCAAAAAAGAAGCCGTGTTTAGATAGATGGCTGAAACAGAGTTTATAAATTGAGAGATAGCTAGCAAAGAAACTGAAATAATACCGATCGTAATACCAACTAACAAGAGCATAAAATGAGATAGCCATTGGTTCACAAATGTACTGCTTGCTTTTTCTGAAAAAATATCTAATCTCACTGTTACTTTACCTTTTTCAATGGTTTCGGCCATATTTTCAAAACGACGAGGTAAATCTTGTAAAGTCGGCAGCATCATGACAAGCTCTTGTTCTATAAGGTCTTTTGCATCTTTAAAACTTGAAACGGCTAAAAACTCTTTCTTGTTCTTGGATGTAAACCGCTTAACTTCAGAAAATAAGTCATAGTCTGTATCCAAAATATTTAAAGTGCCTTCTAATGTGATAAGTGCACGCAATGCTACACTGACCATCGGATAAAGTCGCAATTCATATTTTTGGATAATTGTAAATAATGATTGAACCAATTCTTCTGCTGATATCCGATCCAAATAAGATAGTTGAATAAGTAGTTGGCTGATTGCTTGCAGAAGATTTTCTTCATGCCGTATTTCTTCATCTTGGATTAAATGCTTTAAACCCTCTAGTACAACCTTTGGATCGTTTCGTTCAATGCCGATAAACAATGTGCGGAATCCTTGTTGTTGAATAGGTCCAATTCTTCCTACTGCCCCAAAATCGAGGAAACAAGCCTGTCCTGTTTCCTCTAGCACATAAATATTTCCTGGATGAGGATCTGCATGAAATACACCTGCCACAAGCAATTGCTGTAAGAATGAATAGAAAATTGTACGCAACAATTCATTTTCCTCTATCCCGTGCTGCTTTAATAATAATGTGCTATCTTTTATACTGACACCATGTAAAAACTCAACCACTAAAATCATGCGATTACTATATTTTTTATAAACCTTTGGAATCTTAATATTTTTTTGGTTATTCCCCAATGCATTTGTCACTTGCTCCATGTTTCTTGCTTCAATTTCAAAATTGATCTCTTCACGGAGATTGTCCGCGAATCCGGTTGCTAATTGATATAATCCTAAATTTTCAGCCCATGAAGATTCCTCAGCAAGCCAGTTGGCGAAGTGAAGAAGAATATCTAAATCCTGATTCATCACAGATACAACATCGGGGCGCAGTATTTTGACAATTACCTCATCGCCATTTTCTTTTAAGACTGCCTTGTGGACTTGTCCGATGGAGCCAGCTGCAAGAGGCTTGTCATCAAAATATTTGAAAACTTCCTCTATGGGATGCTGAAGATTTTCAGATAACTGCTCATATACTTGCTCAGTCGTCATCGATTTAACATATTGCTGCAACTTCGATAATTCATCGATAAAGACAGGCGGTAATATATCCTTTCTGGTCGACAGCACCTGTCCAAATTTTATAAAGATACCGCCACATTCTTCTAATGTCTTTCGCAAAATACTAGCTAAAAAACGATCATTTTCATAGGTTCTTTTATATCTTAGTGTACGTCCGATCCCTTGTTGAAACGCAATTCTAAACACTTGTGCAAGGCGTCTTTGTCTTCTCCAGCTACTAAGAGCCCTAGATATAATATTGCGATTTCCTGTTAATCTTTCTCCTCGTTCACCTAGTTGGATTGGATCAAATAATTCTAATATCAAATAAAACAACATCGCAATTAAAAGCATGCTCCCAATCCATACGAGTGTACTTATATTCGTGACTTCTTGAAGCATATCCTCTTTAGGAAAGTCTGTGTGTCTTAAATATGAGTACCAGTATACAAATGTCGTAAAGACAACGCTTAGCACAGCTGATAATATCTTTTTCATAAAATTAAGCTTTGTCCCTATAAGTCGTCCACTAACGAAATAGATCAAGATCCCTATTACAATTAGTTCTAAAGCTGTCCATAGATAATGCATGGAATCACCTTCGCAAAATTATTTCGGTTATGTATATTAAACCATAAAAAACTTGGTAAAGCTTGTCAGAGCCTACTATATGATCGATCCATTTTTATGTAAAAATCTGATGAAGACCCATTTTTAGATCAAAGCCAGTACATTTTCTTCTCAAAATGTAAATAAGCCGAGAAATCCATTAAGATTTCTCGGCTTACAATGATTGCGAGTTTAATAAATCATGATAGTGCGTGTTTAGAACGTAGGGATTGTCTAGGAACGGAAATTACCACTTACGTTTACGAGCAGCTTCTGATTTCTTTTTGCGTCTTACGCTAGGTTTTTCATAAAATTCGCGTTTTCTTACCTCTTGAATAGTACCACTTTTAGAAACAGTACGTTTGAAGCGACGAAGAGCATCTTCAAGCGATTCGTTTTTTCTAACGACAGTTTTTGTCATCTCTTTTTCCCTCCCTCCGAACACACGTCAACACACAACATTATTTATGACGTTATAACGTCGTGTATTAAAAATTATAACTTATTACTAGGTTTTGGTCAATACCATTGGTTGAATTAATAGTCTGTTTTTATACTTTGACCTTTTATGATTTTAACACCGGAGCTTGCGCCTATACGTGTGGCACCTGCTTTCACCATCGATTCTAAATCTTCTAAACTTCTAACGCCGCCAGATGCTTTTACACCGATTTTAGGACCGACTGTTTGGCGCATCAACGCTACATCTTCTACTGTAGCTCCTCCTGTTGAAAAACCAGTAGAAGTTTTCACGAAATCGGCACCAGCTGAGACAGCTAATTCACAGGCTTTCATCTTTTCTTCTTTTGAAAGGAGACATGTTTCGATGATGACTTTTACCAAAGTGCCATTTGCTGCTTCTACAACAGCTCGAATATCTTTTTCCACTGCTTTATACTGTTTGCTTTTTAAAGCACCAATATTGATCACCATATCGATTTCATCCGCGCCATTTGCAATGGCATCTTTTGTTTCAAAAGCTTTTGTAGCACTTGTTGATGCTCCCAATGGAAAACCGATTACTGTGCAAACTTTCGATGCTACCTCTTTTAACTCTGCGGCAGCTAAACTTACCCAAGTAGGATTTACACAAACAGAAGCAAATCCATATTCTTTTGCCTCAGCACAAATTCTTTGGATTTGTTCTTTTGTTGCCTCTGGTTTCAATAATGTGTGATCAATGTATGAGGCATAGCTTTTCGTCATATTGTCAAACTCCTTTAGCCATAAGATGTACGTACATCTAAAGTCTATCACGATACATGATATCTTTTCCACAAAAAGTAACACAAACTATCCGTACAATTGTTTTTTTCACTAAAACATTAGAATATGCTTTACTTGAAAATGGCTCTAGCCTAGCCTTTCATAGAGCCATTTATAGACAGATCAAAGCTGTTCAAGAAAAGAATATACTAAAAAAGAACACACGTGCTGATTAAACAGCATTTTGTGCTCTTTTCACATGATGAAGCTGCCACTCTATTTCCCAAGAAATTTTTGACCACTTTTATTTGTTTTCATCTAAATAATGATCGACACCTTGTGCAATAGAAGTTGTTAATTTTTCTAAAAATTTAGGATTTGTAAGGTTGCGATCTTCCTGTGGATTTGTTATATAACCTAATTCTACAAGGATAACAGGTACTTTTGACCAATTAAATCCTGATAAGTCACTGCGATAGCTTATCCCACTTTGATAGAGTGTAAAGTCTTGCTTTACATATTGAACAATTGATTTTGATGCTTTTTGGCTTTCTTTAAATACTTTTTTGGTGTATGGATTATTCTTAGATGGTGCAATAATCGAAAAGCCATGTGCATCGGGGCTCTCTGCTCCATCTGCATGAACTCTTATAAATAAAGTTGAGTGATGCTTGTTTGCTATTTTAGCACGATCTTGATTGGATAGATCTACATCATTTGTATTACGGGTTAAAATCACCTTATAGCCTCTTTTGGTCAATTTCTTTTGGAGCATTTTAGAGGCATCTAGCGTAATGGCATATTCAGGTCTTCTAGTAATGATTCCCATCGAACCGACAGTAGCCTTGTATTTTCTTACCTCTGATCCCGGTGCAATCGGCTCTTGTTCCGTATTGGCATGCTTTTGATGACCAGGATCAATGGTAATGACGACTTGCTTCGTATCCTTTTTTTGTTGTAAGGGCTTCTTTTCTTTTTTCTTTGAAGTGGTTGTCGCAGTTTCTTTTTTCATTTTATTGCTGGTGTTTTCTTTTTTGTGTGCAGCATCCATGGAATTCATATGATTGCTATCACTATTATTCAATAGTCCTTGATGTGTTTGATGGTTGACGATCAAAATAGCGCTTGAGACAACGAGCGTCATTATGATTAATGTTAGTGCCAATTTTTTCATCTGCATCGCCTCAATTCGTTATCCTCCATTTGATATATATATAACTATAACAAAAAAGCCCAGCTTTGGTCGCTAGGCTTTTGGACATATTCTCAAAATTATGCTTCAACAGTGTCCAACACTCGAACAAATTGTGCATGTGAATGAGGATATCCTGATTTGTCAATTTTGACTTTTACTAGTTTACCGATCATATCTTCTGTACCTTCAAATACAATTTTCATATAGTTTCCAGTATAGCCTGTAAGCAATCCCGCTTCTTCACCTTCTTGGATGATTTCCTCTGGGATAACTTCCAAAACTTCTCCTTCAAATCTTGAAGCATATTCTTTGGCTAGCTGATCGTTCAATGTTAATAAACGATGCACACGTTCATCTTTAATTTCTTCATCGATTTGATCTTCCATACGAGCAGCAGGAGTACCTGTACGTTTTGAGAATGGAAATACATGAAGTTCCGCAAATTTATGTTTTGCAATAAAATGATATGTTTCCATAAATTCTTCCTCTGTCTCACCTGGGAAACCAACTATGACGTCTGAAGTAACAGCTAAATCCGGTAACGCTTCACGCAAACGCTCTAAACGTTCACCAAAGAACGCCATTGTATATTTTCGGCGCATACGTTTCAATACTGTATCAGAACCGGATTGAATTGGAATGTGTAAATGATTGACAACAATCTTAGAATCGCGTAACACTTCTATTACTTCATCTGTTAGTTGACTCGCTTCAATAGAACTAATTCGAAGACGTTTTAATCCTTTCACATTTGCTTCAATGTCACGTAAAAGCTGTGCTAAATTATAATCTTTTAAATCTTGTCCATAACCACCTGTATGGATACCTGTTAAGACAATTTCAAGATACCCAGCATCCACCAGTTGCTGTGCTTGTCGAACCACTTCTTTTGGATCACGCGAACGCATTAAGCCACGAGCCCAAGGGATGATGCAAAATGTACAGAAGTTATTACAGCCTTCTTGTATTTTCAAAGAGGCACGCGTGCGATCTGTAAAGTATGGAACATCTAATTCTTCGTACACGCGATTTTTCATAATATTTTTAACCGCATTGATGGGTTGGCGCTGCTCTCTATATTGCTCGATATAGTCCAGCATTTTCACACGATCCTGCGTACCTACGACAATATCGACACCCGGAATTGCCATGATTTCAGCAGGAGATGTTTGCGCATAGCATCCTGTTACACAAATAACAGCATCTGGATTTTGCCGAATGGCACGACGAATGACTTGACGGCTTTTTTTATCACCTGTATTGGTCACTGTACATGTATTAATGACATAAACATCGGATTGATGATCAAATTCCGTACGTTCATATCCATTATCCTTAAATAGCTGCCAAATCGCTTCGGTTTCATAGTGATTCACCTTACAACCTAATGTATAAAAGCTCACGGTTTTCGGTAGCTTTTCAATCATGATTTATTACATCCTTTCACGCTTACACTTCAAATTATCGCATCTATTAATAATAGCACAAATCATAAAATTTGATAAAGTGAAACTCCATCAGTGGGGGTTTTCTTCATCCTCCACTGATGGTTACGCGATGTGTTCGTTAATTCTTATTAAAAAAAGAACTCCCCTCAATTTACCTCAGAACCTTCGACGAAAATGAATGGCATCCATTGAGATAAATAATACGAACAAAAGTATACCAACAGAAATAATAACTCTGTCTAATTTTTCATTATTCATATACTTATTGCTTAACTCATATAATTTCAGTCCAAGAAAACCTCCAGCAGTATTTGTTATTAAATCGGTTATGTCTGTCGCTCCAATAGCAAAGACAAATTGAAGGAACTCAGCAGTGAGGCTAAAAAACAGTATAAAAGCGAACTTAGGGTAAAATCCAGTTTTTTTAAAATTGACATTCAAAAGCAAACCAAAAGGAATAAAGACTATACAATTATAGATGCTCTCTCTAAAATTAATTTCTCCATTTACGATTGAGGGAGCAGCAAATGGAATCAAGTTTAGACTTCTATGTTGATAATTAAGTACTGATGAAATATTGAATGAGAATTTGAATAACACTAACCAGATTAGTATCACTAAATATAAAGCTAGCAATCCTCTAGATAATATTTTCCCCATATAATCTCCTCTAATTCTTTTTTTAAGTAGATCAAAAATAGAAAAACTTATTATTTTTCTATACTGTTATATACAGCTAATGCATCGGTAATATTATACTGTTCCGAATGGTGATCCCCTTTCGCACCAACCGAAATCAAAATATACTCTTGGTTACCTACTTTAGCGAGACTCGCGAGACATAGACCGGCTTCATCAGTATATCCAGTTTTCCCTCCTAAAATTTTCCCGCCCGTAATGTTTTGATGGTTGAGTTTTTCAAACAGGGTGCTGTTAAAGGTCAGCCCATCAGGATGCATATTTGTAGGTTGTGTGGAATGACGGGATGAAGTAAAAATCTCCCGGAAAGTATCATTTTGCAGAGCATAGCTTAGAAGAACAGCCATATCTTTGACTGTTGTGTAGTGGTTACCATTGTGAAGTCCAGTTGCATTTTCAAAATGAGTATTTTCCATTCCAATATCTGCCGCCTTTTGATTCATTAATTTTACAAAATCCCGCTCTGATCCCGCAATCTGGTTAGCTAATCCCAAAGAGCATTCCGCACCACTCGGTAGCATTGCTCCGTATAACAGATCGATTGCTTGCACCTGCTCACCTAGCTGAAAACCAGCCATTGATGCATTTGCTTCGTACAGCCCCTGAAACGTCGAATTGGTAAGTTTGATTTCTTCCTTCAGATCAGGTAAATTTTCTATCGCAACAATGGCTGTCATCATCTTAGTCAAAGAAGCCGGATAAATTTTTTCTTCGCTGTTTTTTTGCATTAGGATGGTATGATCTTTTAATCGGACCAGAATCGCATTGGAACTGTTCAGCTTATCGGGAGATATGGAAACAGAGGGACCGGGTTCTATCTTTGACGAAGAAACCAGCGCTGTTCTATCATCATATTCTTTCTTAAATATAGGATGATTTCCGAGAGAAATGATCGATTTGTAAGCCAAAACAGCAATGGCGACCATCAATAAAAAAGTGACAAATATGTTGATCCTCGGCTTTTTCCTTTTTACTTTTCGTACCATATAAAAGAGCTCCTTGTTCTGTGATGATATTATTTAACCACAGAATAGGAAGCTATGTTGGAATTTCAGCTTATGAATTTCTTAAGATTTTCTTATCTCAAGCAGATAACTTATCCTTTTCTTGCTTTTGTGGAAGCACGACGGTAAAGACGGTCTTTTCTGTATGACTTTGCACGAAAATATTGCCTCCATGCGCATTTATAATTTCTTTGGCAATAGCCAGTCCAAGCCCGGCGCCACCTGTATGGGTAGAACGGGATGTGTCCAACCGAAAAAATTTCTCAAATATCGTTTCCAGTTTTTCTCGTGGGATTGGATGACCTTGATTCGTAAAAGTAATCATAATATTTTCATCTTGCTGCTGAGCAGAAATGTCAATGACGCTGTTTTCATAGCTATAGGCTATCGCATTTTTCAGAATGTTATTGAATACACGAGCCAGTTTGTCCGCATCCCCCCATAGAGTGAGGCCGTCAGGTACATTGACGGACACCCGCTTTTCCTGTGGAGTCAGCATTGGATAGAATTCATCAGCCATCTGCTGGAGCATGAATAGTAAATTGATTTTTACTTTATTCAAAACAATTGTTTGAAGATTAAATCTTGTGATCTCAAAAAATTCATTGATAAGTTGCTCTAATCGATAAGCTTTTTCTAATGTAATACCGACATATTTTGCCTTCTGTTTCGGAGGCATATCTGAAGCTTCATCTAGAAGACTTAAATATCCTATAACGGAGGTCAGAGGTGTCTTTATATCATGAGCCAGGTAAACTACCAAATCATTTTTGCGCTGCTCAGCATCAAGTACAGCCTTCTTTTGTTTTTCTAAGTTATTTTTTATTTGATTAAGCTTATTTTCCATAAAATCCAACTCCGGTGATAATGTAATTTCATCATCGGATTTTCCAACAAGTTTATCCATTCCAGCACTGACTTCATCGAAATATTTGGTAAACCAAGAAATTGTTAATCTAAGTGATATAACCAAGAATATAAGAATCACAATAAGTGTAATGAATTCAATATTGTTAAGAAATGCATATTGATAAATCATCAGAGCTTCCCTGTCACGCAAATAAAATGTATTCATTAGAAAACTAACGATGTTGTCTCCTAAACTAAAGCTTTTTTGGATGATAAAGCGCAGGAAGATAACAGCTGCAACCGCGGTAAACATAATAAGGAGCATTCGAAAAAATACTTTCCTTTTTAATTTCGAATAATCATTTTTTCTCTTACTTTTCAATTTTATAGCCAACCCCCCATACCGTTTTGATATATTTAGGATGTTCCGCGCTGTCGTGCATTTTTTCCCTTAAATGACGGATATGTACCATTACTGTATTATTACTGTTAGTGAAATACTTATCTCCCCATACCTCATGGAACAATTCTTCCGAACTAACCACCCGTCCGCGATTGGAACAAAGAACCCAAAGGATGGAGAATTCTGTAGGAGTGAGAGAAAGCTTTTTTTCATTCAGCGTACATTCATGAGTATCCTTGTCCAATACCAAGCCGGAAAAGGCAACCAAGTGTTCTTTCTGGTTTAGCTCCGCCGAATTATATTTGGTAAATCTCCGAAGCTGTGCCTTTACACGGGCAATAAGTTCCAAAGGACGGAACGGTTTCGTGATATAGTCGTCCGCACCTAATGTTAGCCCAGTGATCTTATCAATTTCTTCTTCTTTGGCTGTCAGCATAATAACCGGGAAATTATGCTTTTCCCGGATTTGCTGACATATTGAAAAACCGTCTACATCAGGAAGCATGACGTCCAAAATGGCGAGATCCAATCTTTCTTTTTCAATGCAGTTAAGAGCATCATTGCCTTTATAAAATTTAAAGACAGAATAATTCTCATTTTTTAAATAAACTTCAACCAAATCGGCAATAGCTTGTTCATCATCAACGATTAAAATATTTGCAGCCAAAAGTGTCATCCTCTTTCTTTTAAATATATATCCCCATGATTGTTATACCGCGAAGCAAAAATCCATTTTATAGCTTTTTACTTATTAAAATCTTAAGATTTTCTGAACATCACGATACCGATAGGCTTTAACACACAAATATAAGGTGAAACTCCATCAGTGGGGGTTTTCTTCATCCCCCACTGAAGTAGAGGAACTCAGGTTAAAGGAGCCACGTCCTGTGGCAACACCTGAGTGACCAACATCTTGTTGGCCTGAACCAATCAGACTTTTACGGGCAGTTGTTCTCTCATCTATCTTTCTCGTTTCTCTCTAAAATCTTGAGATGGTGTCTTACTGCCCGTTAAAGCGAGATAAATATCACTTTCGCCAATAGCGAGGGCTTTAAGCAATAGATTCCTCGAGCTTTTCTAAGGAATTCAATATGAACCACTATTGTGACATAAGCTTTCTTCGTTTTTCAAGTATGCACTTACAATCTGGATCGTCATCGGTGGAACCCCTATTTCCAGAGACAAAGTCCTTTCACTCTTGCCCTGATAAAGTGCCATCGAGCAGCGTTAGGCAATCCAGTATTTTTGCGCAATCAATTTCTTCGTGGGAGTACTTCCTTAATGCATCCTCTGCTGAGGTAATCATATATTCCACTGGGATGCCTTTCTTCATTCAGTTTTCAAGCAAAATGTTAATGTTTTTGTGATAATTATTTCTTTGTGTTTATAATCCATATCCAATTTTAAATTTTTATACTCGAATGACTTTTATCCTGTACATTCTCAAACCAATATTCTTTATTCAATAAAAAAACACCAAATAAGCGCGATAAATGCGTAAATTCAGTGTCTCCAATTGTTCCGATAAGCGTATTAATTCGGTATATTTTTAACTTATTATCTATTATGATTCAAATTACTTTCCAGCTTTTCCATTATTACGAAAACGTTGTTTATCTTTTTTTCTATTTTCTTTTAAAGCGCTAATAACACGTTTCAGTCGCTTATTTTCTTTGCTTTTATTAGCTAATTGTCGTTTCAAGTGATAGTTTTCAGCTTCGATGGATTTGTAGTGCTCCCATGTTGATTGTTCACGAACAGTTTGCTCATTCATAGTTAAACACCTCGGCATGATTTATATTTAGCTAACTCTTACTTCAATAAACTTGATTTACGTGTTGAACGCTTATCTACTTTTACTTTAACACGTTGCTGGAATTTATTCATCTACTTTTTAATGCTTTTGGCATAGCGTGTTTTTTCAATCACACCTGTCATAAAACTTGATAATGACATGGTAATCGCACTGTTATTTTAAATTACATTACTAATCTAATTCATCTACAATCGCTTATAGAACATAAAGGCAATAATTCGTCAAAAAATCACTTTGTAAAGCATACGAAGAATGGCAATTAAATATTGAAAAGAAAATGAGTGTACTTCAAGAACAAATATTGAAAAATTGACTAACATAAAACGTAGAAGCTTTGTCATTTATTGCATAAGCATGGGGAGAAATTTAGTTATGAAATGTGGCAAATTCTATTGGCATCAAGTATCACTTAAACAAAAAAACCACTTAAAAATAACGGTTTTAATTAGTTTTTTGCAAGGCGCTTGAAGCCTTATCACTATTAACTTTATACTCAATCATAGTTACACATCCGAGCGTGTGAAAAGCCCAGACAAATCTGTTCGCTTTTTTATTCAAATTCATAAGAAATAGCAGAAAGTACATAGAAGGGGGCGGTTTCTGCTCGTAATATTCTAGGGCCTAGCGCTATAGGCTGACATCCTAATTGTCGCAGTGCTTGCGCTTCTCCGCGATCAATTCCACCTTCTGGTCCAAAAATGACAAGCATTGATTGATCATCGTAAACCTTTTTTAGCTGTTCGGCGAATCTCGTGCGCACTTCTTGTTTAGCATCTTCTTCATCTGCTAGAAAAACAACATCATAGTTTTCCACTTCTTGTAATAATCTTTTGAAACTAATAGGTTCTTGAATCATTGGGATATGTGTACGATGTGATTGTTCTGCCGCTTCTTTAGCGATTTTTTGCAATCGTTCTTGTTTCTTTTTTCCTTTTTTAGAATCCCATTTGACGACGGAACGTTCTGCTTCAAAAGGGATGAAAGAATACATTCCCAGCTCTGTTGATTTTTGAACCATTAAATCTAACTTATCACCTTTAGGTAAGCCGCAGGCGATTGTGACATGAATCGGAAGCTCTGGAGATGGAAGTGTGCGCATTGTTTTTTGTACATGCACGCCTTCTTCCGTTAGTTTTGCAATTTCACAAATCGTAGCTTCCCCATTATGTACAACGATTATTTCATCGCCAGCACGCATTCGCATGACCTTCATAATATGGTGTGCATCATCACCACTGATAATCGCTAGTTCATGATTAAATGATTCATTTATAAAATATCGTTGCATAAATACACTCCATTAATCTTTGGCTTTACGAGAAATAATGGTGACCCAATCTTCCATCATCATCACTTCTTCAATCACAAACCCTGCTTTTTCAAGCGCTGTTTTCACTTCTTCTTTTTTCGTTTCAATAATCCCTGAAGCGATAAAATATCCATTTGGTCGGACAAGACGATGTGCATCATCTATAAAGGTCATAATGATCTCTGCTAATATATTGGCGACAACTATTTCAGCGGGCTCTTTTACCGTATCCAATAAATTTCCTTGCACTACTTCAACATGATCTTGAACTTTGTTTAGCTTGACATTTAATTTAGCAGATCGGACAGCTACTTCATCGAGATCTAGCGCATGGACATGTTGTGCACCTAGCATCGCCGCCCCAATCGCTAATACACCTGAACCCGTACCAACATCAATTACTGTAGAATCTTCTGTCATATACTTTTCAAGTGCTTGTAAACTCATCACCGTTGTAGGATGTGTTCCTGTACCAAAGGCCATACCAGGATCTAATTCGATAATCAGTTCATCGCTGTCAACAGGCTTGTAGATTTCCCATGTTGGAACGATCGTAAAGCGATTTGAAATTTTCACTGGATGATAGTATTTTTTCCAGGCTGTTGCCCATTCTTCTTCGTTCACTTCGCTAATGGACACCTCATTGGCACCAATATTAATATCAAAATTGACTAGATTAGTGATTGCAAGTTTAATTTCTTCCACTGTTTCCCCTAAAAAACTTGTGACAGGTAAATAAGCTTTGATGATCACTCCATCTACTGGGAAATCTGAAGGATCTAATTCATATATTTCGCCAAATTCATTTTCACGAACCTTGCTCAGATCTTCTGAATCTTCAATAACGACACCACTTGCACCTGCCTCATGCAATATATTTGAGATAGGTTCTACAGCTTCATTTGTTGTATGGATGGATAACTCCGACCATTTCACTTGCAATCACTCCTCTAATTATTCACCTTTAAATTTTTTCTTTAATTTATCGATTAATGAGCTACTCTGCTCATCAGGAATATCGCCTGAAATACTTGCAAATTCACGAAGTAATTCCTTTTGTTTTTCTGTAAGCTTTTTAGGCGTTTTTATTTTAACAATGACATGTTGATCACCATTACCATAACCATGGACGTTTTTAACCCCTTTATCTTTTAAGCGGAAACGGTCGCCTGATTGCGTACCTGCTGGGATTTTCATTTTTACTTTACCATAGATGGTTGGTACTTCTATTTCATCACCCAGTGCAGCTTGAGCGAATGTGATTGGTAATTCTAAATAAATATCATCTCCATCACGTTCAAACTTGTCGCTAGCACGAACATGGAACACGATGTATAAATCACCTGCTGGGCCTCCGTTTACACCTGCTTCACCTTGACCACTTACTCGTAATTGTTGTCCGTCATCTACACCTGCTGGAATATTGACTTTGATTTTCTTACGTTTTTTAACAGTACCTGTACCATGGCATGTTGAACATTTTTCTTTGATCATTTGGCCAGTACCTTGACAATGACTACATGTACGACGATTTACGATTTGACCAAATGGTGTATTAACAGTTTCTGATATTTGGCCAGTACCGTTACAGTACGAACATGTTTCTTTTGATGTTCCTGGTTTAGCCCCTGTACCATGACAAGTATCACAAGTTTCTTCACGTGGGATTTCGATTTCTTTTTCTTTACCGAATACGGCTTCTTCAAAACTAATCGTCATTCGGTATTGAAGATCATCACCCTTACGTGGCGCATTGGGATCACGACGAGTTCTGCTTCCACCGCCAAAGAATGAACTAAAGATATCTTCAAATCCTCCAAAACCTTCAGTACTACCAAATCCGCTAAAGCCTCCAAAACCTTGGTTCGGATCTTGATGACCGAACTGATCGTAACGAGCACGTTTTTGATCGTCACTTAGCACTTCATATGCTTCAGCGATTTCTTTAAATTTTTCCTCTGCCCCTGGTTCTTTGTTTAAATCAGGGTGGTATTTTTTTGAGAGTTTACGATATGCTTTTTTAATTTCGTCTTTAGATGCAGTTTTTTCAAGACCTAAGATTTCATAGTAATCGCGTTTTTCCATCTTCCACACTCCGCTCTTTTCACATAGTTAATATTGTATCATGTATCGATAAGATGACAAAAGCAATAATTTACAAGTCATCATTTTGTTGTCATTTGATCTTGCTTGCAGCTATCCTTCGTTAAAATAGTTCCCTAGTTGAAAACTAAAAGAGACTTCAAGTAGTCTTCACAGCCTAACAACTATTTTTCCTTAGAATATAGATTTTCAGGCGTGTTTGTCATCCAATGCTATTTATATAGATAATTGTCGATTCCCTCTTGACTAAAGCCTTGTAGAGAGAAATTCTATCTGTTATTGCAAGAGCGAACAATCCTATAACAAAGTTTTAATATAAAAAGCCAAAGCCCGAGAGCGGTCTTTGGCTTTTTAATATTTCTCAATAACGATGGATATCTGACTTGGATGACAGATAGCTGTTACGATTCCAATGTCGCGCTCTTATTTCTATCTACTGTAATAGGCGCGGTTCTTTATGATTATTTATCGTTTACTTCTGTAAAATCGGCATCAACTACACCATCATCTTTTTTATCTGTTGCGTTGCCATCTGCACCTGCTTGAGCTTGTTGTGCTTCTGCAGCTTTTTGATAAACTTTCATCACTAATGGTTGAAGAACACCTTCTAATTTTTCTTTAGCTGATTTGATGCCTTCGATTTCACCAGCTTCAAGTGCTTTTTGTAATTCTTCTTTTGCATCAGTTACTGATTTCTTTTCATCTTCAGTGATTTGATCACCTAGATCAGTGATTGTTTTATCGACTTGGAAGATTAATTGATCTGCTTCGTTTTTAAGATCAACTTCTTCTTTACGTTTCTTATCTGCTTCAGCATTTGCCTCTGCTTCTTTTACCATACGATCGATATCTTCTTCAGATAAACCTGAATCAGATTGGATAGTGATATTTTGTTCTTTTTGAGTACCAAGGTCTTTTGCTTTTACATTCACAATACCGTTTTTATCAATATCGAATGTTACTTCGATTTGTGGAACACCACGTGGAGCTGGTGGAATATCCGTTAATTGGAAGCGACCTAACGTTTTGTTATCTGCAGCCATTGAACGTTCACCTTGTAATACATGAATGTCTACAGCAGGTTGGTTATCTGCAGCTGTTGAGAATACTTGTGATTTTGAAGTCGGAATCGTTGTATTACGATCGATTAATTTTGTAAATACACCGCCCATTGTTTCAATACCAAGTGAAAGTGGAGTTACGTCAAGTAATACAACGTCTTTTACATCACCTGTGATAACGCCACCTTGAATAGCAGCACCCATTGCTACAACTTCATCAGGGTTTACACCTTTATGAGGTTCTTTACCAGTAGCCTTTTTAACTGCTTCTTGTACTGCTGGAATACGAGTTGAACCACCAACAAGGATTACTTCATGGATATCAGAAGCTGATAAACCTGCATCAGATAATGCTTGACGAGTTGGAACCATTGTACGTTCAACTAAATCTGCTGTTAACTCATTAAATTTAGCACGTGATAATGTTACTTCTAAATGTAATGGACCATTTTCTCCAGCAGTGATAAATGGTAAAGAAATTTGAGTTGTTGAAACCCCTGATAATTCTTTTTTCGCTTTTTCAGCAGCATCTTTTAAACGTTGTAATGCCATTTTATCTTTAGATAGATCAATACCATTTTCTTTTTTGAATTCTGCCACTAAATAATCAATAATTTTTTGGTCGAAGTCGTCGCCACCAAGATGGTTATCACCAGCAGTTGCTAATACTTCAAATACACCATCACCTAATTCAAGGATAGATACGTCGAATGTACCACCGCCAAGGTCAAATACCAATATTTTTTGGTCTTCTTCTGTTTTATCTAAGCCGTATGCAAGAGCAGCAGCTGTAGGTTCGTTAATAATACGTTCAACTTCAAGACCTGCGATCTTACCAGCATCTTTAGTTGCTTGACGTTGAGCATCATTGAAGTATGCAGGAACCGTGATAACTGCTTTTGTTACTTTTTCACCAAGGTAATCTTCAGCATATTCTTTTAAGTGCGTAAGAATCATGGCTGAAACTTCTTGTGGCGTATATTCTTTATCTTCAATTTTCACTTTATAGTCAGTACCCATATGACGTTTAATAGAGATAATCGTATTTGGGTTAGTGATTGATTGACGTTTTGCTACCTCACCAACTTGGCGTTCACCGTTTTTGAATGCTACAACTGATGGAGTTGTACGAGCGCCTTCTTTGTTTGCGATAACTACGGGTTCACCGCCTTCTAATACAGATACGCAAGAGTTAGTTGTACCTAAGTCAATACCAATAATTTTGCTCATTTCAATTTCCTCCTATAATTCAATTCATCAAATTATGATGTTTTCTATTCATTAACTTTGACCATTGCTGGTCGTAATACGCGATCTTTCAGCATATAACCTTTTTGCAATTCTTGTAGAACAATCCCTGATTCTTTTGTGTCATCCTTTTCTTGCATCACCGCATGATGGATGTTGGGATCAAATGCTACATTTTCTGTTGCAATTGGTTCTAAGCCTTCTTTTGTTGTAGCTTCTACTAATGAACGGTATACCATTTCGATTCCTTGTTTCATCGATTTGGCATCTTCCGTTGTTGCTTCAACTTGTAGTGCACGTTCAAAATTATCTAATACAGGTAATAAATCTGTTAGTAAATTTTGTGCACGATACTTTTCTTGAGCTACACGGTCGATCTGATTACGACGTTTTAAATTATCGAAATCAGCGAGCAGTCGTAAATAGCGTTCTTCTTCTTTTTCTAGCTTTTCTTTTAGCAGCGCTAGTTCGTCTGATTCATCTTCTTTAGCAGTTTCTTTATCCTCAGCTACAGTTTCTTCTACTGATGTTTCTCCAGTAGTTTCTTCAATAATGGTTTCCTCAGTCGTAGCTTCTTCGTTATTAACTAGTTGATCTTTTTCTTCTTTTGCTTGAGACAATTGTCATCCTCCTCTAATGTCGATCTTACCAGATTCGTTTTGTAAATTCATTTGTCATGAAATCTAGTATAGAAACTACTCGTTTGTAATCCATTCGAGTAGGACCGATGATAGCAATAGATCCTTTTTGCTCTGAGCCAACTGAATAAGATGCGGTAATCACACTGCAATCTTCCATTGCTAAATGACTGTTTTCAGAGCCTATTCGGATATGAATACCTGTTTCATCTAATGGGAAGATCGATTGAATTTGGCTCGTTCTCTCCATTAGTTCCATTAGCATTCGGACTTTATTTAAGTCATGGAATTCCGGCTGGTTAAGCATATTCGTCTTTCCACCATAGTATATTTTACCCTCACCTTGATATTTATGAATATCAAAGATTGACGATAGCAAGCCTTCGTATGCGCCTAAATGCTGTTTAATCACTGTCGCTGCCTCTTGCTCAAGCTTATTTTGAAGCTGCTCAAGCGGAACACCGACAAGTCGATCATTTAGAATGTTTACGACTTTTTCAATATCCGAGGGCGAATAATTCTTCGGTATTGAAATCAGGCGGTTTTCAACATGCCCATTATCCGTAACGATAATGGCCACGGCTGAGTCAGCTGTTAAAGAAACAATCGCAAATTGTTTTACTTTATGAAGCTGAACATCTGGACCCAAAATAATGGAAGTGTATGTCGTCAAATCTGATAAAATACTTGCAGATTTACGAATGACCTGTTCCGTTTCTATCACCCGATCTTGAAATAAGGATTGGATGGCTTTGATATCTTGAGTAGTAATAACTTGAGGCTTTAACAAATGATCCACATAAAATCTATAACCTTTTTCCGAAGGTACTCGTCCAGAAGAAGTATGCGTTTTTTCCAAAAATCCTAAATCCTCTAAATCAGCCATTTCATTTCGAATAGTAGCTGCACTAAAAGGTATTCCTTCCTTCTTCGCAATTTGGCGAGATCCTACAGGCTGTGCCGTCGCTATGAAGTCATCTACGATCACTTGCAAAATTTGCAACTGTCGATTTGTTAGCATGATCATCACCTCTCGTTGTTAGCACTCACTATAGAGGAGTGCTAATACAATTATTAATTTATCACCTCTATATAATGATGTCAACGAAAATGCATAGGTTTACAGCAAAAATTCTTCAAATACTTCATTTCCAACAAAACGACCATTTCGAGTAAGTTTTATATAATCTCCCTCGGTAACAATCAGCTCTTTTTGGAGAAGTGCTTGTAATTGTTTTTCATAAATACTTTCTATTGTACAGTTGAATTTTTCATAAAAATGTTTTTTGCTTACGCCCATTGTTTTTCGTAAACCTAAAAAAAGCTCCTCTTCTATTCGTTCTTGCTTTGTTTCGATATGTGTTTCATAAATCGACTTTTCACCGTCAGCAATAGATTTCATATATTTTTTGAGTGGACCATGATTGGAATAACGGATACCATTAATATACCCATGAGCACCTGCACCCATTCCAACATACTCATCATTATCCCAATAAATTTGATTATGGATAGAAGAATATCCTCTTCTACTAAAATTGCTAATTTCATATTGGTGCAAATCATGTTGCTCCATTTGTTGCATCAACACATCATACATATCAGCTTCTAAATCTTCGCTTGTTAATCGTAATTTTCTTTTAGCCATTAAGTTATAAAAAATAGTCTTTGGCTCGACAATTAAGGAATAAGCTGAGTAATGCGGTAGTTGAAGTGAAAAAGCAATATTCAAGGTTTCTTTCCATTGCTGCATCGTTTGACCAGGTAATCCGTACATTAAATCTATACTAATATTATCGAATCCAATACGCCTAGCTTCATCGATTGTGTGAAAAACATGATCATTTGAATGCGTTCTTCCTAATTTTTTCAATAGATCTTCTTGAAAGGCTTGTACTCCCAGACTTAGACGATTGACACCGCCTTGATAAAGCACTTCTAGTTTTTCTTTCGTTAGTTCATCTGGATTTGCTTCTGATGTAAATTCTGTGACATGTTCCAATGGTATATACATTTGGATGAATGATAGTAGTTTATTCAATTGTTTAGGTGATAATGATGTTGGCGTACCACCACCTAAAAAAATCGTTTCTATATTATGAAAATCATGATTCGCTGTCCACAGGCGCATTTCTTCGCCCAATGTCTCTATGTACTCATCAACTGGCTGGTTTTTGAAAAAAACTTTGTTGAAATCGCAGTAATTGCAAATCTGATGGCAAAATGGAATATGAATATAAATACCTCTAACCAACCTAAAACCCTCTTTCAAATAAAGTGAAACTTCCATCCGTGGGGGTTTTCTTCATCCCCCACTGAACTAGAGGAACGGAAGTGAAAAGCGCCACGTCCTGTGGCAACACCTGAGGGACCAACATCTTGTTGGCCCAAACCAATCGGACTTTACAGGCAGCCGATTCCTCCACTTACTTGTGTCTTAATATGGAAATCTAATCTTACTGCCTGTTCATATGGAGTCAACATTTTAATCGACATTAAATATAGTTTAATGTATTTTACACTATTCTCAAAATGTCTAGTACAACAAATATACAGCATACTGCAAAATTGGGAGAAACATATCAACTTCCCCTATCCCCAAATCACTATGCAGTGTAACTTCTTACAATAGAAGTTTCCTTCGTCCTCGATTGTATGTTAGTTGAATAAGTCAGCTTTTGATAGGTAGTTGGATCCCACATTTATTCCCTTCTTTTACTTAAGTCTTGGTATAAGAGTCATCAGTCGTTCATGCAAGATGAATATTCATGACCACTTGCTTCCAGCACAGATTATTTTTCAAAACAAAACCGTATGCATAGATTATACATACGGCTTTGTTTAAACTATTTCGAATATGTAAAACGATTTAAATTATAACATTCATCACACGCAACTTCTATTTCTATTGATCCTTTATCAATAAAAGTAACTTTTGCAACGTTGCCTGACATTTCACGTGCAGCATTTACAGTTGCTGTTGTAATTGGCGGATTAAAATATACGGCCTTCCATTCAAATTCATGACCACAATTAAAACATTGATGTGTGTCTTTAATTTTTTCGAGATTTTTCATGCTAATCGCCTCCGACTCTATTATTTCATATCTATAGTAGAAATAACCAATGAAAAAGTGTCGAATTACGAAAATATTTTCAGCGGATATGAACACGAAGAAGGCTCGTCTATTCCCACGACAAAACAGCTATCTAGAATGAAATATCAACCACATCGTTTCTACGTAAAAAGCATATTTTTCATTAAACCAATAAATACAATTAAAATTTACGAACATAATATATTTGATCCTGCTCTTTTACCTCATCTAATTTAGCTTGCATATGAGTGATATGGATTTCAAATGCTGCAAGTTTCGTTTCAATCTTTTTTAACAATCGCTCCAAGCAATCTACATCCTCTTTAAACATGATCGTATCACTCCCATTGAATATTCATATTTAAATCAATTCCATCATGCAGTTTCCTATTATATGTAGGATCTTTCAAAAAAAGAGAAAGACTCATGGAATGGATTCATTTACAAAGTTTTAAAATTCAAAATAGTGAACAACAACTTTGCATTCATCTATTATACAGAATTTTACATTGTAAAAATAGAGAAAATACTCATTTTTTAAAACAGAAAAGTATTACATTAGGACTATTTTTAGGATGTAATCATACAATTTTACTTTTAAAATATTTTATGTGAATCAATTTCATAATACAAAATTCAGATAAAAAACACGAACATTTTAAATCAACATGAACATTAATATTCAGAAATTTTTGTTCCGCTCCAGACGGCGCTTTCCACGGGCTTGGCTTCAATCTCCTCGTCACTACGTTCCTGCGGGGCTTTCAGCTCAAGCTTTTCCCGTAGGAGTCGCCGTCTTCCGCTCCACAACTATCAAAATTAGTTATTCTTAAATGTTCGTATTTTTTAAGAAGAAAATGATTTATGAAATTGATTCATGTATAAGGATTTTATGATTTATTTAGAGAAACCAATAATTCTGTTGGTTTTAAATTATTGTTACAGATAGGTACTTCCCTTATTATGATTGTTAGAGTCGATTTATCGTCTTTTGCTTACACATAGAATTGATAGATTAAGTCATAGCCAAATTAAAAGAGGAGCCATCTTCATAGCGTAGACAGCTCCTCCATCCATCTAATTATCATTATTTTTTCGATTGGTCATTATCCATCTTCAATACCGCCATAAAAGCTTCCTGCGGAACTTCCACGGAACCTACTTGTTTCATTCGTTTTTTACCTTCTTTTTGTTTTTCAAGAAGTTTTCGTTTACGAGAAATATCTCCGCCATAACATTTTGCTAGGACATTTTTACGCATCGCTTTAATCGTTGAGCGAGCTACAATTTTTTGACCGATCGCAGCTTGTACAGGTACTTCGAATTGTTGGCGTGGGATTAATTCTTTCAGTTTTTCGACAATCACTTTACCACGTTCATAAGCAAAATCTTTGTGGACAATAAAGCTTAATGCATCGACTTGCTCTGCGTTTAATAAGATGTCCATTTTCACTAGTTTAGATGGTTTATAGCCGATTAATTCATAGTCAAAAGAAGCATATCCCTTTGTACTAGATTTTAGTTGATCAAAGAAATCATAGACAATTTCAGATAGCGGAATTTCATAGAAAATATTGACACGTGTCGTATCAATATAATCCATTGTTAAGAAATTACCACGTTTACGCTGACAAATTTCCATGACAGCACCGACATAATCGTTTGGCACCATGATATTTGCCTTTACATAGGGTTCTTCGATACGCTCAATTTTTTGCGGTTCCGGCATCATAGAAGGGTTGTCCACTTTTACCTCTTCTCCGTCTGTCATGTGTACATGGTAAATAACACTTGGAGCCGTTGTGATTAAATCAATATTAAATTCACGTTCGATACGCTCCTGAATGATTTCCATGTGGAGCAATCCTAAGAACCCACAGCGGAAGCCAAAACCAAGCGCTTGTGATGTCTCCGGTTCATATTGTAAGGCTGAATCATTAAGCTCTAGTTTCTCTAGTGCATCGCGAAGATCATTGTATTTTGCTGTATCGATTGGATATAAACCGCAATAAACCATGGGATTCAATTTACGATAACCTGATAATGCTTCTGATGCTGGATGATCAGCAAATGTAATCGTGTCCCCTACACGTGTATCACTGACATTTTTGATAGAAGCCGTTAAATACCCAACATCTCCAACAGTTAAAAATTCTGTAGGTGTAATTTTCGGTGTATGTACACCCACTTCGATCACTTCAAATTCAGCGCCTGTTGCCATCATACGAATCTTATCCCCTGGTTTTACAGTCCCCTCAACAATTCGAATGGATGTAATGACGCCACGATAAGCATCATAAACAGAGTCAAAAATAAGTGCTTGTAAAGGCGCTTCGGGATCACCCGTTGGTGCTGGTACCTTTTCAACAATTTGCTCTAGTATTTCTTCAATTCCTATACCTGCTTTTGCTGAGGCTAAGACAGCCTCTGATGCATCCAACCCAATAACATCCTCAATTTCCTTACGAACACGTTCGGGATCGGCTGAGGGAAGATCGATTTTGTTAATGACTGGCAATATTTCGAGGTTATTATCTAAAGCAAGGTAAACATTTGCTAAGGTCTGTGCCTCAATCCCTTGCGCCGCATCAACAACCAAAATGGCACCCTCACAAGCAGCTAAGCTTCTTGAAACTTCATATGTGAAATCGACATGTCCTGGCGTATCGATTAGGTGAAAAATATACGTTTCTCCATCTTTAGCAGTGTAGTGTAATTGTACTGCATTTAATTTAATCGTAATTCCACGTTCTCTTTCAAGATCCATAGAATCTAGAAGTTGTTCTTTCATCTCACGCGCAGTTAATGCATGTGTTTTCTCTAAAATACGATCTGCTAATGTTGATTTACCGTGGTCAATATGAGCAATAATAGAGAAATTTCGTATATGTTCTTGTCGTTTGATCAGTTCTTCTCGATTCATGCGTTCCACTCCTATTTAAACTACTAGAATTATAGCAGTGATTCGCCTTATATTGCAATGTTAGGATGATGCTGGTTCCACAAACGCTTCTTCAATCGCTCGCGCTAAAATAGCGATTGAACGATTCAACTCTTCCTCATTATTTTCCACTCCACCAAGTTCAATTAAAATAATCTGCTTAGATAAATCTTGATTATATATGCCATTGACACCTGTACCTGTCTTTCTCATCACACCTCTAGAAATTCCAGGAACTAGACGATTTAACTTTTTAGATAATTGTTCTGCATAAGCTTCATTTGCTTGAAATTGTTTATTTTTTCCGCCAATAACAAGGACCATCCTAGCATATGGAGTCCCTTTATAAGTGGTAGTCGTTACTTTTCTTCCCGCAGAATCTCTATGAATATCCATGATTAAATCATAATCTTTTTTGTCGATCTGTTTTTTTACATAGGGACGGACTGCATCATACGCTTGGTAAAATGCCATTTGTTGTTGTTTCATAACCTTCATGGTATCAACACCTAAAACATCAGTGTCTATATGATTCTGTTTAAAATGTTTAACAAATAAATCACCTAAAGATTGTACATTCGTTGAATCATTGTAAACCGTGATCGTCTGTTGCTGTTTTTTCAGTATAGGATAGTATGCCTCATGGGAGTGTGTGAAATAAATTAACGTATTAAAAGATTTTGTCTGTTTTTTCTCAGAAACTTTTGTTGCAAGCGCTTTGTCTTTGTTTGCTGCGTAAGCGATTTTGGTGTCTTGTTTTGGTGATTCAATAACCGGTTGCTCTTCAGCCAAAAGCGGAACTTTCGCTGCAATAATAGGTAGTGAAAAAAAGATTGCTAAGAATAATACAATGATTTTCCATCGTCCTCGTTGCCGTCTTTGCATCCAATATCCCTCCTCCAATTACTTTATGGAGAAAGGATATAATTTAGAACAACTAAGCGACACTCAACCATCTTGTACACACGCTGGCAAGCATGGCGACATAGGCTGAAACCCAATCATCAATATTTTTAGGCGTTACAAATAAACGCTGTTGGCCTGTTAATACTTCTTGAAAAAGCTGGAGCCTCTCTTGTTTATCCCATTTTACCCACTCTCCAAAAATCGGCAACAACGTTTCTGTCAAAATTTCTGTATTTTCATCGACCGTAAAGGAGGAGACAGATAATGCGGATGAAGGTCTGTCCTTCTCTGATATTTTTGCTGAAATATATCTAAATAATGTTTCAACCGCATCTGTAATCAGCACTGGACCATCAACGACTGTTGGTAATCCAATTGCAATGACTGGACATCCCATAGTATCCTCAGAAATTTCCTTTCTCGAATTTCCCACACCCGCACCCGGTTGAATACCTGTATTAGTAATTTGCACGGTTTTACAAAGCCTTTCACTAGAATTTGTCGCAAGAGCATCAATAATAACGACTAAAGATGGTTGAATATTATCCGCAAGTGCTTTGACGAATTCACTCGTTTCATAGCCTGTTTGTGCCGTTACACCAGGCGCATATATAATACAATTATCCTGAATCACTTCATCCTGGTTATGCAAATGATCAATCGTCAACGGTCCAATTGCATCTGGTGTAATGGTTCGATTGCCTAAACCAATTATAAGAATTTTCTCTAGCTTTTCTTTGGAGTGGATTTTTTGAAGCGCTTTAACAATCGATTCTTCAAAAATTTGAAGTCCCTCTTGATCATTTGCTTCTAATGTTGGTACTGATAATGTAATATAAGTTCCTTCTTTTTTGCCAATATGTTCTTCGCCTTGTTTGGAAACTGTTACCTGTGTAACCTTTACAATTTCCTCCCAATTTTCTTGAATGTCGATTCCGTTTGATTCTCTTAGTTTTGTTCTTTCTTCTTCTGTCTTATGATTAATATATGCTTCGGTCTCATCTACTAGGTCTGTTGTTGACCATTGAAAATTTTCCATAAATCTCACCTCTGTTCTAGTCTGTACATTGTGTCAAGTAAATATTCTTTGCTTTTCTCTCTTGATTTTTCTATTAGGATTTTGCTATAATGGGGCTTGTTGTATAGACAAATGAACAGTTGAGAATCTACTCATCTCGATCCTTTTTAGGAGGTGAACCATTAATGCCAAATATTAAATCTGCAATTAAACGCGTAAAAACTGCTTCTGAAGCAAACGCACAAAATGCACAAGTAAAATCTGCTATGCGTACTGCTATCAAAAAAGCTGATGCTGCATTAGTTGCTGAAGATGAAAACGCAAAAGAATTAGTAAATGCTGCTATTAAATCACTAGATAAAGCAGCTTCTAAAGGCTTAATCCACAAAAACGCAGCTTCTCGTCAAAAAGCACGTTTATTGAAAAAAGCTTAATCCATCCTCATATGGATTCAAAGGGACTAGAGAATTTCTCTAGTCTTTTTTTGTTTGTGCGGTTTATCTCTCATATACAATAATTGTAAATTTTAGATATCTAATCTTTTGTTATTAGCCCCTCTATTTAAATGATTAAATTTGATTTATACTAAATGAAAATGACCATAGAAAGGAGTGATTCATATGATGTTTTCTCCGTTATTTGAACAAGATGTACCTGCAATCCTTCTTCCTTAACGGTTGAAGAATCTTTCTCCGTTAAGGACATAGATATCTATGAAAAACGGAGGAAAAAACATGAGAAATAAAGTAATAGGTGCCCTATTTTTATCACTTGCTGCAAGTATTTGGGGCGCCATGTATGTTGTCGTAAAAGTAGTAGTGGATGTTGTTCCACCTTTGGAACTTGTGTGGATTCGTTATGTGATTGCTGTCATTACACTTGCTATTATTGGTATTTGCATGAAGCAATCATGGAAAATAGCTAAAAGGGATTGGTTGTTGATTTTCCTTGTTGGTCTAATTGGTAATACCATATCGATTGTCACACAAGAAACAGGTACGATGTTATCCACTGCTCAAATGGGAGCGATCATCACAGCAACAACCCCTGCATTTATGGTCATATTTGCACGTTTTATTTTAAAAGAAAAAATAACGATAAAAAAATGTCTTTCTATTTTGCTAGCAACAATCGGAGTTGTCGTCATTGTTGGAAGTGGACGAATTGATGTGACACAAAAATTAGGTGGATTATCATTATTGATAGCCGCAGTAACATGGGCAATTATGTCTGTATTAGTGAAAAAAATCCCTAGTCATTATTCACAAATTGTTGTGACAACCTATTCGTCTATGATCGCTGTCATTTTATTGACGCCTTTTGTTCTACCGAAATTAAACGATTTAGACTATACTAGGATTGTTGATCCGACCATTTCTGGCGGTTTATTGTATTTAGGCATTGTTTCAACGGCTGGTGGGTTTTTATTATGGAACAAAGGTTTACAACTAATGAATGCCTCTAGTGGCGGATTGTTCTTCTTCTTCCAACCAATTGTTGGGGCTTTCTTGGGCTGGTTATTATTACAAGAAACTATAGGCGCTTCCTTTTGGTTAGGTACCATTTTAATTTTTAGTGGTGTGTTTATAGTTATGAAAGACGAATAGATTATATATTTAGTAAGTGCGTTTCTATTTGAAAGAGACGCACTTTATTTATTATGTGAAATCTCACCTTATCCATGCTTTGAGAAACTTTTATACCGAGCATAGAGTGTGAAAAGATTCGTTTTCATCAATCGCACGTAGCTTATTAATACGATTTTGATAGGTTTCAATTTCCTTCATTTATGCTTGTTTCCTTGATTGTAATCCATTCATCTTTGGACACATACTTGTAACATATACATAGTGCAAATGAATTGATTTTATACCCCCATACGTATACAATACAAATTGTAATAAGATTTAAATTATAATCATTACTAAATAGGAGGGATTCTCAATGATTGAGAACAATGTTACAAATGAAGTAAAATCTTTACCACGGATTGGATCAGTTGCACCTGAATTTGAAGCTGCCACATCTCAAGGAACACTTCGATTATCCGATTATAAAGGAAGTTGGTTAGTATTATTCTCTCATCCTGCAGATTTTACACCTGTCTGTACGAGTGAATTTATTGGTTTTCAAGAAATTTACCCTCAACTTCGTGAGATGAATACTGAATTACTTGGATTAAGCGTTGATAGTGTCAGCTCACACGTTGCTTGGATTCGTAACGTTCAAGAAAAATTCGGTGTTACACTTGAATTTCCGATTATCGCAGATTTAAATAAAGAAGTCGCTCAAAAATACGGTATGATTATGCCTGAAGAAAGCTCAACAGAAACATCACGTGCTGTATTTGTCATTGATGATAAACAAATTGTGCGTGCTATCATTTATTATCCACTTTCAACAGGACGAAATATGCAAGAAATCCTACGTCTAGTAAAAGCACTACAAGCAACTGATGAGCACAACATTGCTACTCCGGCAAATTGGCAAGAAGGTGACAAAGTTCTTGTTCCACCTGCAACAACAGATGAACTTGCAAATGAAAGAATGAATGATGATAGTATTGAATGTATCGATTGGTACTATTGTACAAAAAAATTATAAAGGAGCAATTACAATGGCTTGTGTGAATGAAAAAGGTCAATTAAGTCCTGCAGGAAAAAAACTATTAGGATCACTTGCAGTTGAATCTTTAACTACTCAAGATATTTCAAAGAATTCAGGGTTACCAATTTTTAAAGTACGTAGTAATCTACGTGAAATGTTAAATGCTGAGCTTATCATTGAAGAAAATAATCAATACAAAATAAGCGAAAAGGGTAAACAAATTTTAGAAAAAAATAACTTGGATAAATAAAACAGAGAATAAAAAGCGTGAGACTAAGTGTGTATGGTCTCACGCCTTTTTATCAGTTTCTATCAGGTATATTGATTCAAAAAATACTAGTTCATACTAACTCTTCTAATCATGTCATCCTTATAACGGTTTCATCAAAAATAATTCCAAAAATCTTTCTCTTCTTCCGCCCATCGATTTTAATTGGAGGTCTACTTCACTTAATCCATACAAAGCCTTCAACAAAGATTGATCAGATACTTTCCGTCTATCCTCTACGATTCTTTTTACACGATAGGGATTCACTTTTAGCTGTTTGGCGATTTGTTGTGGATGATATCCTTTTGACAACAAATAATACACATTAGACATTAAACGAATTTGAGAAGCTAACAAAGCAACGAGCATAATTGGTTCTTGCTTTTGTCGGATCAAATCATGATAAATGGACAATGCCCCCGAAACATCATGCTGCATATAGGCATTGAGCATCTTAAAAGCATCTTGTTCTAATGTTTTAGCCACCAATTTTTCTACTACCGAAACCGTGATCTTCTTATCCTCACCAAGATATAAGCAAATTTTTTCGATTTCAGATTGTAAATGCACCATATCCAAACCAACCATCTCAATGAGTTTAGAAATTGCTTCATCATCAATCGTTTTTCCTAATGAAGAAACCTCATTTTGCACCCAAACTGCTAAATCATGTTCTTTTGGTGTTTCTGCAAGCAAATAAACAGCGTGTTCTTTCAATTGCTTTGTCACTTTTTTACGTTCATCGAGTTTTTCATATGGTGCGATAAAAACAGTGACAGAGGTATCTGAAGGAAACTCAAGCCATTTCGCAAATCTTTTCAAATCATGATTTATTTTCTCTTTCGTTTTATCTGTAGCTTTTAGAAAAGACGCATTTTTAGCGATGATTAATTTTTTATTCGAGAAAAAAGGGATTGTATCCGATTCATCAATAACCATATCAACGGGCTTTTCATCAAGATCAATCGTAGTTGTCTCGATTTCTCCTTTTTCTTCAAGCTTTGCTTTCATACGATGAATCGTTTCCTCTATAAAATAGGATTCAAGCCCTGCTAATAGATAAACAGGTGCTATTTTTCCTTTTTGAATATCATTCCACAATTTTGAGAACATACTCTTCCTCCTAGCACAATACTATTCTTAGTATACATTCATTTTTTCTTAACTGCGAGTATGTACAAATTGTGTCAAAGTACGCTGAATAACGTAATTTCTGCATTCAATATAGCTTTTTTGAATGCGTTACCGTATAATTAATACGAATCAGGAGGGATATAAATGAATCCATTTGAAAAAGATGTACAAAGTAAAAGAAATGACGCTATAGATTCAGGCGTAGGTTTTATAGTATCATTCGTATTCTTCGCATTTATGTTCATTATTGCAACTGTAATTGACTATGTAAATCTATAAGCGTCTAACTCAAAGAAGCTTTGTCACTTGGACAAAGCTTTTTTCATTTCTATTAGTTGGGATGTCGTCATAATCTCCCAATTTTTTTTTGATACTCGTACCTCGATTGATCCAACCTCAGCTGTATTCATAGTTGGTAAGCCAAGACGCTGAAATCGCTCCACCACTTCTTTACTAGGATGTTTGTATCGATTATTTAGCCCCGTTGAAAATATCGACAAAGCTGGTCTTGTGACTTTCAGGAATGGTTCCGCACTTGACGTCTTGCTCCCATGATGTCCTGCTTTTAATAGACTAACATGATCGATCAACCGGCTTTTATTTTTTATCAGCTGCAATTCCCCAGGTTCCTCAAGATCACCTGTTAAGAGCATTTTAAAGTGCCCATATCGCATCCATAACACAAGCGAATCATTATTCCCTTCATACTGGGTATCAGCTGGTGATAGATATTCGAAATGAATGTCACCCACTTGCCATCGATCTCCTGCTACTTTCTCTTTTAATGGTATTTTTTCCTTTTTAACAAGATCGATGACTTCATGCATGATCGATTTCTTCCATGAATTAGGGCTAACATGAATTTCGCTTACACGGATTTCTTCTATCACCTCTTCAGCACCCTCCACATGATCAGCATCGGCATGAGTCATAATTATAGTATCGACCTCCCTGATGCCACGTCCTTTTAAATAAGGCACAACGATTCGTCTCCCTATCTCATATTCTGTTTTCGATTGTTTCCAGCTCTCTTGATCAAAACGTAATAAACCACCTGTATCCACAACATATACTTTCTTCCGAAATGGTAGTTCAATAACAGCACTATCACCTTGCCCCACACTTAAAAATGTAATACGTATATCTGAATGTAAACTGGGGGCAATGTATATCATGATTGCTGGAATAAATATATGCAATGATGCCACTAAATATCTTCTTTTTTCAACATAAACAAATGCACATAAAACCCCAAGAAAGGCAATGCAGCACAAAAGTACGCTTGGTCTTCCAGTAACCCACATTTGATAGGGTATTGCCTGACATAACATGATTAACTTTGTGATCAGTTCTCTGAATGGTTCATATATGAAAAATAGCAATTGTGCAAGCGGTCGAAAAATGATGGTCAAAACAAATAGGATCAGATTCATCGGCAAAATGACAAATGAGAAAAGAGGAACAAATAGAATATTAGCCAAAAATGACGATAAACTCATTTCAAAAAAATGATAGATGAGAAGTGGATAGACGAGTAATTGACATACGGTCGTCATATAAAAGGACCGCATGATGAAACTCTGTGTCGATTGTAAGATAATGCTCGAAAAGACCAGTGCTATGGTTGCCAAATAGGATAACTGAAAACCTATTTGAAATATAATACTCGGCTGATACAATACTAAAGCGATAAAACTTAATGATAATGCGTCATCAATGGACAGTTTTGAAGAAAAAATTTTGCTCATCATTACCATTTCTACAACCAGCACAGAACGCCAAACAGAGGGAGCTCCACCAGCAATACAAGCATAAATAGGTAGTATGATCATTATAATGATTGTTGCATGCTCACGCCTGACACGAAGCCTTAACAGTATTTCAAAGACTAATAGAGAGACAAGTGCTACATGAAGCCCTGAAATCGCAAACAAATGCGTGATTCCTAGTTTTTGATAGGCTCTGTTTACATCTGGATCTACATTTTCTTGTTCGCCGATTATAAGTGCCTGTGCTTCTGCAATCAGGCTTTCTGGGAATGTTTCCTCAATCTGTTTTTTCACTCGAAATCGTTGATCAGCTAAAATAGTCGAAATTGTATTTTCCTTTTTTCTAAATACAGCTTGTTCAATTTCGTAGATTCCCTGTGCCTCATGGCTCTCGATATAATTTTCCATTGAAAAAGCGAATTGATGAGATTGTAAAGGTGGTGGAACCATTTTTCCCTTTACATGAAATGTGAGACCACATAAAGAAATTTTTTCATACTTCTTTTTTTCCTGTTCTGTTTGAAATGTTTGAACAGCATATATTTTTGTACCATTTTCTAAGTAGGCAAATCCTCGAAGCTTTGTACCATTGATTGTATAACTATCTGTCCAGGTTAAAACCGTTTCTTTTGGAATACTTTTTTCTCTGTGTTGTAGTATGTGTGAGGTATAAAAAAAGGAAGAAAAAGAGATGACCGCAAGAGCTGCAATCATCCAAAAATGTTCTTTTTTCCACCACAAAAATAGACTAAGGAGAATGAATAAAACTAGCAGCCATTTATTGAAATGTGCCGCAAGTGATGCTAGTAAAAGAATAAGCGCTACATAAATGATTTTGTGTCTAATGTTGATAGACCAAATAATCCTTCCACCTTCCGTTCATACGGCTCCAATTCTTCATGTGTTGCGCCATGCTCACGAAGTTTTGACAACAAATCAACATAAAGCGTTATTTTCTCATCACTTAAAAAGTCGATCTTTCGTTCATCGAATGGGACATGTACGACATTTACACCTGCTTGTTCTAAAAGTTCCAATGCATAAGGATTATTTTTATAGTCCTCTGCATAATATAAATCTTGAATACCTGCTTGAATAATTGATTTTGTACAAGGCAAGCAAGGGAAATGTGTGACATACAAGTCTGCGCCATTCGTAGGGGTACCATACTTTGCACACTGTAACAATGCATTGATTTCAGCATGAACTGTTCGAACACAGTGATTATCTACTACATAACAACCTTTATCGATACAGTGGTCATCACCTGAAATAGAACCATTGTATCCGCCTGCAATGATGCGTTTATCCCGAACGATCGTTGCGCCGACCGACAATCTCGTACAAGTACTTCTTAATGCTAGTAAATGGCTTTGTGCCATGAAAAATTGGTTCCATGTAATACGCTCCATATAAATGCCTCCTGAGTAATTCCTCTATCCATAGTTTAGAGATAGAAACTGGCTTTTTCAACAGTCATTATTTTACTTTAATTCACTGTGAGGGAATCTTTCAGAGCTTCAAATGTTTTTTCGCCGATTCCTGTGACATTTTTTAAGTCTTCCACTGTTTTAAAAGGTCCATTTTCTGTTCGATAAGTAATGATGGCCTGAGCTTTGGCAGGACCAACTCCATTTAATGTCGTTAGCCCAGCTTCATCGGCCGTATTTATATTGACCAAATCCGATTTTGCTTCCGGTGTCGTTCCTTGCGTAGAGGATACAGATGTCGTTTTTTCAACTGAGGCGATCGCATTTATTTCTTCGATCGCCTCCCCTTTTTTAGGAACATAAATAACCATTTCATCTTGTAGTTTTTGGGCATGATTGATCTGATGAGACTGAGCATTCTTGGCATACCCACCTGCAAGTGTGATGGCATCGATCACACGACTATCTGCATCTAATTGATAGACACCGGGATTTTTGACCGCCCCTTTAATGTCTACCATGATAGATGTCGTAGCGACAACACTTTTTTTCTGAGTATCTTGTTGAGCGTTTTCTACTTCCGACTCTGTTTTTTCTATATTCGGTTGTTCTTCATTTTGAATAGTTGAGAATAACTCGTCCTGTGGGGGTGCGGACGATTGCTTGGAGATATAAAATATAATGATGCACAGTAGCAGTGCAGCAATGGGGATGCCATACTTTTTACCGTTTTTCTTTAAAAAAGAAGGAATTAGCTCGCACATCCTTTCTAATCAGAAGACAAATCATATGGAGCTAATTCCAATATAAATGATTTTACAATATTTGAAAAGACTATTTTACTGCACGGAAAAAAATTCTTTCGGATTCTTCTGTCGGTGCTGTCTCCGTAAAATCAGCGGTAATGGTTATATTGTTAAAACCTGATTGCTGTAACATATCGATATATGTTTCGATAGGAAAAGTTCGTTGATAATGATATTCTTCAAAACGCTCATAGAAACGATTAGGCTGTTGCACATAAAAAACGATATCATGATGGACAGAATGGAGTTCTTCTCCAGGCTCTGTTACCCATAAATAGGTGATCTCACCATCATCATAAGTAAAGGGAGAATCCATGAAAATTTCGTCCATCTTAAATAATGAGTGTACATCAAAAAATAATTGACCACCCATTTTTAAAGATTGATAGATACGGCTGAAAGTTTCCTGTACAGCATCCCGTTCACATAAATAATTGAGCGAATCAATCGGTATTGTGATCACATCTAGATTTTCAAAACCTTCAAGTTGATCCATCGACATACAATATAAAGGTACATTCAAACCTTGTCCTAGTAAGCGTTCTGACGCCATCATAAGCATCTCTTCAGATAAATCAAGTCCACTTACTTCATATCCTAATGATGCGAATTTTGCAGCTAGCGTACCTGTACCACAGCCAATGTCCAAAAGTTTTTTGTACTGTGTGGATGGAGCATATTTTGCAATCCAACGACTATAATCGTCATAGGGTATGTCTGTCATCAATGCGTCATATACTTCTGCAAATCGACCGTAGCTGCTCATTTTGGATCCACTGCTATGAATTTCTCTGGTGCATCTCCCCATAGACGTTCTAGATTATAGTACTGACGTTCATCCTTATGGAAAACATGGCACACTACATCCCCTAAGTCTACAAGAATCCAACGAGCTGCATCAAAGCCTTCCATACGTTTTACCGGAAAGCCTGCTTTATGAGCTGCATCTGCAATTTCACGTGCAATGGCTTGTGTTTGGCGATCAGAATTACCATGGCAAATTAAAAAATAATCTGCTAGTAATGAGATTCCTTGCATATTCAATACAACAATGTCTTCTGCACGTTTGTCATCTGCAGCTTTAAAAGCAATATCTAGTAATGTACTATTTGTCATTCTTTCACTTGTCCTTTCTTTTGCAACAATAAGTCATTATAGCATTCAAATGAATCTGGAAATATAGGTTGATATTTATTGATCAAAAATGAAATGGAATGTGTGATACATTTAATCATTAAATCATGTAACGTTAATTCTTCAGATGCCTTCCGTAAATCGTCTACTCCTGGAAATTTACGATTAGGCTCAATCATATCTGCAATATATACAATTTTTTCTAAATTACTTTGGCCTATCCGACCCGTTGTGTGGAAACGAATGGCATTTAGTACATCTTCATCTGTCACATTAAATTCTGTTTTAGCAATATACGCACCTACAGGACCATGCCACAATTCATGATGATATTGAAGTAATGTGGGATCCATTTGTTGCTCAATAATGATTTGTTTCATCCAATTGCGATCAGCATATTTGCACGAATCATGTAAAATTGCTGCTACCTCTGCTTTTTTGGGATCCTCTCCAAATTGCTTTGCGAGTTTTATGGCTGTATCCGTCACGCCTATTGTATGGATATAACGTTTTTCCGGCATACGGTCTTTTATCGCTGCTAATAATTCATCGCGTTCCATATAAACCTTCCTCTCGTATATACTGTTCAACGGCTGCTGGTACTAGAAATGTTACAGTTCGACCTTCACGTAATCGATCGCGAATCATCGTTGAAGACAAATCTATTAGTGGTGCTTCTATAAGCTGGATGGGCAATTTTGTAGCACCTGCAGTACCCGGTCGAAGAACACCAACAAAATGAACTAACTTTGTCAGCTCTTTAATATGGTACCATTCATCTAACGTATCAATCATATCGCCACCAATAATAAAATAAAATTCTGTATCTGGCTCACGTTCTGTTAAACCCTTTAAAGTATCATATGAATAAGATACTCCTCCACGTTCAATTTCATACAATTCTATTTTAAAGTAGGGGATCGATTGAATAGCAAGTTCGGTCATATGTAGTCGCTCTTCTGCAGTAGCATCTTCGGGATCCGCTTTATGTGGTGGAATCGCATTAGGCATAAAACGTACCTCATCCAATCCAAGGACATCATAAGCCTCGTTCGCCATTAATAGATGCGCCATATGAGGTGGATTAAATGTACCGCCAAGAAGACCTACTTTTTTCATATCATCAAATCCTTACTTTACTTTTGGTAACTCGATTTTTCGATGCTCACGTTTGGACGCTTGTTTATATAAAACGACTGTTAGACCAATTAATTGTACAAGCTCGGAATTTGTCCCTTCAGCTAATTGTTCCGCCACTTCACGTTTATCGACTTCACAGTTGTCTAAAATGCGCACTTTCAATAATTCGCGTACTTCTAATGCTTGTTTAATTTGAACAAGCATCGCTTCGTTTACGCCACCTTTCCCTACTTGGAAAATGGGCTCTAAATGATGTGCTTCTGCACGTAAAAAACGTTTTTGTTTACCTGTTAACATGTAATTATTTTCCTCCTAAATGCTCAAGCAAAAGATGACGGACAACTTTTGCTTTTGGGTACGTATCTGTCCAATAACTATAAGCAAGTGCACCTTGATGGATAAACATGCCGAGTCCTGTTATGACAGTTGCTCCCTTTTTCTTTGCTTCTATTAAAAACGGTGTCATTAAAGGATTATACACAATATCTGCAACAATTGCAGTGCTTGATAGTCGATCCATTGCAATCGGCAATGCAAACGCACTGTGATTTAACCCTGCTGAAGTAGTTTGTACGAGAATTTCAAAACCGCTAAGTTGTTCAGCTGCTTCAGTCAACGAAATTGCTTTTGCCGTAATATCTAATTCGTCGCAAATCGCTTGCGCTTTGGAAACAGTGCGGTTAGCAATCGTAATATGTCTGTAACCTGTTGCAACAAGAGCAAAAGCAATACCCCGTGCTGCTCCTCCAGCTCCAATTATTAAGACCTGTTCATCACGATGACTGTCGCCTATTTCATCTTCTAGTGAACGGACAAAGCCTAAACCGTCTGTATTATATCCCTTATACGTCCCATTTGGTTGCCTTACGACAGTATTAACTGCCCCCATTTTACGAGCAGATTCATCCAGCTCATCTAAATATGGGATGATCTTTTCTTTATGTGGAATCGTAATATTCCAGCCACTACAACCTAATAGTTTTAATGATGCAACCGCTTGTTCTAGATTTTCTGGCTGTACATGAATCGGAATATAACTAGCATCTCTGCTTTCTTCTGCCATCCAGGCATTATGCATAAGTGGCGACATCGAATGCTCGATCGGATCTCCAATCACTGCGTACCATTTTCTCAAAACCTATCCCCCCTAAATTAGTGAAGGGCGAATTTGAATTTCTACGCCTTCTGGGGCATATGCTGCAACTACTACGTTTGGATTTTGAATGGTTATCCATCCAAGACCCGAGAAAACAATGTCTGTCTTTGCCTCTTTTATCGAAAATTCATGGCGGACTAATTTCGGTAGTTGATCAATATATTTTTCAGATGGTGGAGTCAGCAATTCACCTTTATGATTTCTGTATAATTCATCTGCATTTTCTAGCTTTGTACGGTGAATATTCAAATCATTTGCAATATACACTGTAAAAGCTGATCTTTTTCCTTGTATAAAATCAAAACGTGCTAAAGCACCGATGAATAATGTTTGTTCAGGGTTCAGCTGAAATACTTTCGGTTTGATCTCTTTTTTAGGCATAATATATTTCAATTCAGACGGATCTAAATAATGCGCCATTTGATGATGATTGATAATTCCAGGGGTATCATAAATAGCATGACCATCATCAAGAGGAATTTCAATCATATCAAGCGTTGTCCCTGGAAAATAGGAGGTTGTTATAATATCCCCAGCACCTGTAGCTTGTTTGATAATACGATTAATAAACGTAGATTTTCCTACATTTGTACACCCAACAACATAGACATCACGCCCTCTACGATATTCATCAATGGCTTCCATAGCTTGTTGCATACCATTTCCTTTATGGGCACTAACAAGTAGTACGTCGATTGGCTTAAGCCCTAAAGCCTTTGCTTCTCGTTTTAACCAATGAATGACTTTTTGTTTTTTCACTGATTTAGGAAGCAAGTCTGCCTTGTTTGCAATCAACAATACTTGATTATTGCCTACAAAACGATGTAGACCAGGCAACCAGCTGCCATTAAAGTCAAAAATATCTACAATTTTCACGATCAGGCCTTCATGCTTGCCCAAGCCATTTAAAATACGTAAAAAATCATCATCTGTTAAAGACACAGGTTGAAGTTCATTGTAGTTTTTCAGACGAAAGCAACGTTGGCAAATGATATCTTCTTTTTCTAAAGTTGAGACAGGAGCGTATCCTGGTGCATTTTTGTCCTCTGTCTGGATTTGTGTACCACAGCCGATACAATGTGGCATTTCGTTCATCGTTTTTCCTCCCAAATATGAATACCTTTTTTGTCTAAATATTTATAAACACGCCTTTCGATAAAACGATTAAAACGCGTTGCAAAGCCGTCAGATTGGGCTACAGGCTTCACTAAAATGGTGTGTAATCTACTAAGATTCGCTCCCATCATATCTGTGAACATCTGGTCACCCACCATCATGACTTCTTCTGGTTTCAACTTCAACAATGCAAGCGCTCGTTTAAATCCACTCATAAGCGGTTTACGTGCTCTGAATATATAAGGAATTCCCAATGGATCTGCAAATTTTTTGACGCGAGATTCTTTGTTGTTTGATAATACGACGATTTGAATGTCAGCATCATGCATTATTTTAAACCACTCAATGAGTTCATCTGTTGCATCTGCTCGATTCCATTCGATTAATGTATTATCAAGGTCTGTAATAATCCCTCTAATGCCCATTTGCTTTAGCTTTTTAGGTGTTATGTCAAATATTGAAAGAGCAAATTCCTTTGGCATGATCAATTTATACAAATTTCTTTCTCCTATTCTAATTAGTACTTCTTTTTTTCGCGCTACAACTAACTTTTAAAATTATAACATATGTGCGAACGCTTGACCCACCTTGATGTGCATACCTTGTATGACATTTTCCGAAAACTGGATACTGTTTTCATTAAATAACATAACGACCGTTGAACCAAATCCAAAAAAGCCGACTTCTTCTCCTTTATTCCACTTTTCTGAAGTATTTGTAATATGAATCGAATTGACAAACATCGCCCCCACTTTAATAAAGGCACAGCGCGATCCATTTTTAGTGATCAATTCTGTTATTTGCCGGTAATTTTTTGAAATCGGCTGATTACCATAAGTTAAGCCTAAACGATTGACTGGATAAGATTTTCTTCCCAATGTAAATTGTCTAATGACTTTAGCGTCGATCGGGCTATGGAATCGATGATAATCAGCAGGACTTAGATAAAACACGATATATTTTCCATTTATATAATGATTGACAATTTCATCTTTGCCAAGTAAATCTTTTAAATCATAGGTTTTCCCTTTCACATAAAATGCTGTGTTTTTTTCGATATTCCCAAATGATTCAATTTTTGCATCAACAGGACTGGTATACACACATGCCCCTTCCTCAATAAGGCGTGCATTTTCTCGTAAACGTCGGATAAAAAAATCATGGAGATTTCGAAAATCTTCCTTTTTTTCTGAAACTTCGTCAAGTTTAATATCGTATATATGAATGTATGAAGAAATCAATCTTTTACTAATTCGGGAAGTTGTAAAATGCTTTAGCAAAAAAGATGTCCATCTTCCGTTTGTCAATTCTACTATGGAGCGATACAGTTTTTCTCTTAACAATTTAATACCTCATTCTTAAATAGTTTTACAGTAGCAACAAAATAGCAGTATAATATCTAAATACTGAATATAAAGGAGTGCTGTCCATTGTTCCTTATTCATAAAGTGGATACCACAATTAAAAAAATGAAAGCTCATATTGCAAATTTGATTACAATTGGAAATATCTCATTTGGTGGAGCCTCCATAATGGCCACTATCAATGAATCATATAACTTCGCAGTCTTATTTATATTTATCGCGGCTTTTTTAGATCGCTATGATGGGAAAGTAGCCCGGAAATTTAATCAGGAATCTGAATTAGGAAAACAATTGGATTCCATGAGTGATATTATATCATTTGGCGTAGCTCCTGCGATATTAATGTATGAAATGACCATCATCAATTATGGTACGCTCGGTATGAGTCTAGCTGTATTATACATCGCTTGTGGGGCATTCCGACTTGCTCGTTTTAACATTACTGAATCGAATGGATACTTTTGTGGTTTACCCATTACTGCAGCAGGTGCAATCTTAACGGTATCATTTTTCTTCATACCTATACTTTCAACGGCTTTTTATCTATTTTTGTTCCCGCTATTATCTTATCTTATGGTTAGCACATTTTCACTGAAGAAAGTATAAAGTGAACCTTCACACATTGGAGATTTTACTGCCTGTTAATAATGGATCAATCGTTTCAGAATGTCAAAAAAGTATCGAAAGGATTTCTCTTCTCGGTACTTTTGTTATTTTTCAATAAAAGAATCAATTTCGAAGGTAATACCACGACTTTCAAAGATTCGTCATCTGGAACGAAAATCATCCATAATAATTCATCTCATCGTTCTTAAAATCAAATTTCCACTTTATTTGTTTGTCATAAGCTTTTTTAACTTTCCTTCAAACTTACACCCCATAAGCCATTCACCTCTTGCAAAAGTCATTCTATTCTTTTTACAATCATTTTTTTGTTGTAAAAAGACATTTCATGTCATATGGTGTACTATTAACAATTACGAAAGGATGACGACCATTAGCACCCTTTTAACAGCCATCCTACAGTTTTGGGTTGAACTCCCCATCTTACTTGGCTATTTAAAAGGGCAATCATTTCCTCAGCCCTTTACAAAGGAAGAAGAAGCAGAGTGTCTCGAACGCTTTTTGAATGGTGACGAATCAGCCAAACTGGAGTTGATTGAAAGAAATATGCGGCTCGTAGCACATGTAGTAAAAAAATTCCATCCAAAACATGAACAATTAGATGATTATATTTCAATCGGAACAATCGGTTTGATGAAGGCCGTCGCGAGTTTTACGCCACAGAGAAAAACAAGATTGGCCACTTATGCAGCTCGTTGTATTGAAAATGAAATTTTAATGCATCTGAGAAGTCAAAAAAAGGTACAAAAAGATGTTTCACTTTATGAAACAATTGGTTCTGACAAAGATGGAAACCCTCTTGAAATTGCAGATTTTCTTCAAAGTGATGATCCCACAACTGAACAACAAATTGAACGTCGAGAAGAAGAACAAAAGTTATATGAACACTTAGATTTATTGGATGAAAGAGAGCTATCTATTATCCAGCAGCGGTATGGTCTTGGACAGCAAGATGCCAAAACGCAAAAGGAAATTGCTCAGGAGATGAATATTTCGAGAAGTTATGTAAGCCGCATTGAAAAAAGAGCTTTGATCAAGCTATATCAACACTTTAAACGAAAAAACCTTTAAAAAAAAAGGAGGTTCGCAAAAAAATAATCAAAAAAGGAGTTCCCCATGCGGTCTTGGGGCAACTCCTTCTTAATTTTACATTCAATTGGGGGTATTTTGCTTGTTTTGAATCTTGCCAACATCAGCCTGTAGTAGATTAAGATTACATGCATCAATTCGATGAGCATTGTGAAAAAAGATTGTAAAATTAAATAATCTTTTTTTAATCATCCAAACTTGGAAAAGCGCTTTCAATTTGAGCTAAAAAAATCGTTAGCTCTATCCTATTTATTTCTTTTTAGTTCAAATTAATAATATGTTCCATGCACATACTTCTATGGATAAAAACTTTCCATGAGTAGTCGCAAAGTCAATATAAATCTGCTGGATCTTAGCTTAAAACTGTATTCAAAACCCCTGAAAACAATATAGAATCATTGTTCAATCAAGCAGATACTTCTGATACCATAATAAGACTTAGAATTGCAGTAATAGCCACAGCTCCTACCATAATGAATGTCATATTAAACCCTCCCAACATCCCTAGATTGTAGTAACTTATTACCTATATCTTAACACTTGAAAGGAGGGTTTATACGAATACTTTTTGAACATCCCCTGTCAAAAGGTTGACGAAATTGTGACAGCTTATAATTTAGAGATAACTTTTAATACGATTTGAGTTGAATGTTTTGCAGCAACTGGTAAAAACTCATCAAAACTGATATTGGATTCTTTTCCGGCAATATCTGATAATGCACGAATAACTACAAATGGAGTGCCAAACTGATAACAAACTTGTGCGATTGCCGCTGCTTCCATTTCAGCTGCTTTCATAGTGGGGAAATAACTCCGCACTTTTTCGACGCGAACTGGATCGTTCATAAATGAATCGCCTGTTGTGATTAATCCAACAGCAAATTGATGTTCCCCAATTTCTGTTACTGCTTCTTCAGCAAGTTTCATCAATTTCTCATCAGATTTAAATGATGCTGGCATTTGTGGTACTTGTCCCATTTCATATCCAAAGATCGTAGCATCTACATCATGATGACGAACTTCATCAGAAATAACAATTGCACCTATTTCTAATTTTTCATCAAAGCCGCCTGCAGAACCCGTGTTGATCACAACATCTGGTTGATATTCATCTAATAAAATAGTTGTAGACATAGCTGCATTTACTTTACCTATTCCACTTTTTAATACAATAACATCATGACTAGCATATGTACCTTTTGTATATTCACTATTGGCAATTATTTTTGTTGAAGTATTTTGAAGTGTATTTCTTAATAATTCCACTTCTTCTTCCATTGCTCCAATGACAGCAATTTTCATGTCATCAATCTTCCCTTCTCTATATGATCATACAACCTTCGTTTTTTAATCTAAAGCAAAAGACGGCTATCCGTCAAGATTTGGACAACCGTCTTAACATACTAATATGCACCTTTATACGTTTTTAGTACTTCCAACTTTGTTGGTTTCCAACCCTCATTCGCAATCCATTTCATCGAAACACGATAACTTTTCTTTTTATCTTTTGATGAAACAATTCCAACTGAGGTATCAGGGCTACCACCGTTTTTGACATACCAAATAATCATATCTTTTTTATCTAATCCTGTAGTATTCGCAATCGTCGTGATTTTTTCATTCCAATCAGCGGATCCTTCAGAATAACTTGAAACATGAGTGCTACCACTATCTTTTTGAGAAGTTTTAGTAGGCTGCCAACTAGAATCTGTGATTACTTTTGCTACATTTGGATCACTAGATGCTTCGGTAGAAGCTGTTTGACTATCTTCATAATTATAATCATCGTTTGTTGTAGTAGTATCATTCGAAGAAGTATCCGTTTCTGTAGTTGTATCATCCATATTTTCTTCTGTTGTATTGATCGAATTTTCATTAGTATCCGTTTGAGTTTGATCCTGTTCCTCAGCCTCTTGAGCATCTTCTGCTTGCTGAGCTTTCTCTTTTTCTATTTCTTTAGGATCTTTCTCCACTATATTTTCATCTTTTTCTTCTGGATCTTGTTGAGTTGTTTTTGCCACTTTTTTATTATTGGTATCTGGATCATCTGTACCTCCAATAACGATAAAAGCAGCAACGATCAGTATTAATACAACCACAACTCCTATTAACAGGTTTAATATTTTATCTAGCTTTTTCTTACCTGTATTTTTGGTGTTTTTTGTCTTTTTTTCTTTTGGGTTATATCGACGTCCAAGTTCAGCCATATGTATTCCCCCTATTTATCTCTTTATTAACGGCAGTAAACTCCCACTATAGACCCCAGTTAGCAAGAGGCTAGTCGGGAGAATCACTTGCCTGTAAATACCCGATTGTTTCAACTAATACCCAAGAGTATGAAGGAAAACCACTGTGTGAAGTTTCACTTATGGTGACGGGTTCAAGTCCTTAAAGGTTGCTTCAACAACTATGTATCAATTATGCCCAGCGTATTGCTTCCTGGGCCTTTGTCTTGATTCAAGAGCATTTCCACATGGAATCAAAAATAAAATCGTATTCATCTTGCCACCTATCAATGGTCTGCTTTTGTTGGATCAAGATAAATATATCATAGCATAAAATAGAGAACATCTTCTAGCGGTTATCAAAAACGCAACTAATGACATCTATATGAACCATAGTAAGGAAATATTCTAAACTCTCTAACTTCTAATGACAGAGCTATTCTAGTTACTTTATTGGGGCTCTTCTATAGTTGTTAACGCTTCATTTTCACATATAAAATGAAGCTTCCATCAGTGGGAGGTTTTCTTCATCCAATACTGAAATAGAGGAATGAAAGTGAAAAGCACCATATCCTGTGCCAACACCTGAGGGATCAACATTCTGCCCGCCTGAACCAATCAGACGCATACGAAAGTTGATCCCCCATTTATCTTTCTCATTTCTCTCTAAATCTTAAGATGGGGATCTTACTGCCTGTTAAAGCGAAATAAAGAAAAAACCCACCTTTATAAGAGGTGAGTTTTTTGAAAGAGTAACCGATTATTTGATTGCCACAATTTCAACATCCATATCTCCACCAGGAGTTGTGATTTTTACTTTATCGCCAACTTTATTGCCTATTAAACCTCTTGCAATTGGTGAATCGTTTGAAATACGTCCTTCAAATGGATCTGCTTCTGCAGAACCTACAATCGTATAAGTTTCTGGATCTTCATCAGGAAGTTCTTTGAATGTTACTGTACGACCGATTGTAACGATGTCTGAGGCACTTGTACCTTCTTCAATAATCACCGCATTACGGATCATTGTTTGAAGAAGTGAAATACGTCCTTCGACAAAACCTTGTTCGTCTTTTGCTGCATCATACTCAGAGTTTTCAGATAGGTCGCCAAAACCCCGAGCTATTTTAATACGTTCTACTACTTCTTTACGTTTTGTTGAGATTAAGTATTCTAATTCTTCCTCCAATTTTTGCTTTCCAGCAGCAGTCATTGGATATTGTTTTTCAGTTGACAATATAATTCACTCCTTAAGTTACATCTTAGCATGGCTCTGTTCATCAATGTAGTTGCTTATATGAAAATCGATAACGGATATGCCAAATGGCTCACTATATTTGTATCTCGCATTAACGTACAGCACTCTTCAAGATTTAAACGAATTTTCCATGAGTGATTGCGCCCAACCATCCTGAAATAGCTCTTTACATCGAAAAAGAAGAGGTTAAGCTGGAAATCAACTGCCTGTAAAGCACAGTTGGTTCAACTTATACACAGTGTTGGGATGAAGAAAACCTCCACTGTGGAAAGTTCCATTTGATCGTATAAGCATCATTCGTATCTTGTCTCGTCCAATTACGGTCGAGTCTCATGACTTTTTACAATAATGAACTGAACATCGCCGAACTTAATAAAAATACTATGTCGCAACTTCATAAAGAATGCGACATAGCTTCTAAAAAAATATTTGCTTATCAATTACCATGATATTACACAATACTATCAGTTTCAAGGATTGTTTTAATTTTTGTTACCATTAAATCAATTGCGACCTCATTTTGTCCGCCTTCAGGAATAATAATATCTGCATAGCGTTTGGTCGGTTCGATAAATTGGTTATGCATAGGACGAACAACTGAAAGATATTGTTCAATAACAGAATCCATTGAGCGTCCTCGTTCATTAATATCCCTTAAAATACGTCGAATAATACGCAAATCTGCATCTGTATCTACAAATAATTTAATATCCATTAAATCCCGCAGTTGTGGATCACCTAATACAAGGATGCCTTCCAAAATAATGACATCCTGTGGCTCAATATGAAGCGTTTCTTTTGAACGAGTATGGAGTGCATAGTCATATATAGGCTTTTCAATCGCTTGACGATTTAGCAAACGCTTTATATCTTCAATCAATAAATCTGTATCAAAGGCATCTGGATGATCGTAATTCGTTCCTAGTCGTTGTTCAAACTCTAAATGACTTTGATCTTTATAATAATAATCTTGTTCGATGACAACTACGGAATGCTCTTTAAAAACATCATGAATAGCATGAGTAACACTTGTTTTCCCCGAACCTGAACCTCCAGCAATGCCAATCAGAACTGGACGTTTATACCCCATTATCGCATCTCCTTGCGCATCATATTATGTGGATATAATTTATGGCCGCATTTGAAGCGAACTATTTGCAATGGATGTCGTGCGGCATCAAGTGATTCTCCGTCCTCATCCCAGACTTCATCGATGACTACTGTGAAGTTTTCGATTTCAGGGCCAAAAAATTCTACTTCATCACCTGGTTTAAAATAATTACGTTGCTGTAATGTTACCATCTTTGTTTCTTCGTCATATTCTAATACCATACCTACAAAGTCATATTTTGTTTGCTTTCCATGCTCGCCAAACATCTGTTGTTCATAGCCTGGTGCGCCTTCAAAGTAGGCAGATGCTGTTTCACGATTCGCGCATTTATCTAATTCCTCTAACCATTCCTGTTTAATCTTAAAATGATCGGGATCTGCGCAATAAGCATCGATCACTTTACGATATACACTAACAACTGTTGCAATATAGTGAATCGATTTCATACGTCCTTCGACTTTTAATGAATCAATGCCCAATTCAATAATTTTAGGGATCGATTCGATTAATTTTAAATCTTTAGGACTCATGGCAAAAGCCTCATTGCCTTCTTCAAATAATGGCTTTGATTCACCATCTTCTACAGCATATAAATCATAATCCCATCGGCAAGATTGACAGCAACCTCCACGGTTTGAATCACGTGCTGTCATATGGTTAGACAATACACAACGGCCTGAATAAGCGATACATAGTGCTCCATGGATAAAAGATTCGATCTCAATATCGACGTTTTCCTTCATTCGTTTGATTTCCTCTGCACTTGTTTCTCTTGCCAGAACTACTCGATGCAAGCCTTCTTCTTTCCAATACTGCACAGCTTTCCAGTTCGTTAGTGATTGTTGTGTACTTAAATGGATTTCAAGTTTTGGTGCGACTTGTTTACATGCTTCAATGATCAAGGGATCAGCTACAATAATTCCTGCTGCACCAGCATTTTCAAGCGCACGTAAATACGCTTCAAGTCCAGTCATATTTTCATTGTGAGCAAAAATATTAGTTGTTACATAAATTCTCGCCCCGTATTTTCGAGCAAATTTTACGCCTTCATGAATTTCTTCAATAGAGAAATTGCCTGCATTAGAACGCAACCCAAATTCTTGTCCACCAATAAAAACAGCATCTGCCCCATAGTGAACAGCAATTTTTAATTTTTCTAAGTTACCAGCTGGAGCTAATAGCTCTGGTTTCTTGACAATAACTCTTTTACCATCATGAATTTCACTAATATGGTCATTTTGTAATAATGTCACGATATCTCCTCCCTCCTAATAAACAGTCTCTTTAAAGAAGAAACCAGTATCAAGCGGGCGTAATTTGGGTTGAATTTCTTCAATTTTTGCTAATAATTCTTCTTTAATATCAAAATAAGCATCTGGGGACTCAGCGTAAGCATCAATCGCTTGACGATAACATTTCGTCACTGCTATCACATAATCTTCTGATTGCAAGACACCCTCAATTTTGAAAGCATCTATTTCTGCTTCCAATAATTCTTCTAATTCATCAATCATACATACATCATTTGGGCTGAAAATATGTGTGCCATTCAAATCTTCATAAATCGGGTATTTACTATTACGTTCCTTATCATGCAGATACATATTACGTGCGTGTTTGCGATTTTCCACTTCCATCGCTTTTCCTTCATACATAAAATAATGGCCTAGAAGTGGCCGCTTGGACTGGAACATACAGGTCATACCGTGTACTTGTACTTGAATCTCAACTTCAGCATTTTCCTTAATCTCTATAATCTCATCCATGCTTAATTCACGTGCCAATACAGCGCGCGTTGCCCCTCGCTTTCCCCAATAATTAGCTTGAAACCAGTTTGTCGCAATTGTTTCTGGATTCCAATGTAACGGAATAGGAATACCTGTTTCACGTTTTATCATCACAACAGCGGGATCACCAAAGACAATTGCATCCACACCGATTTCTGATAGTTTTTGCATATATGAAGCTAAACGATCCACACGATCATTGTGATAAATGGCATTCATAGCTACATAAACTTTTTTGCCAGAATGATGGATGAATTTTGTTGCTTCTGTTATCTGTTCAATGTTAAACTCCCCTGCTAAACGCAAACCAAATTGCTGTTCACCTATTAAAAAAGCATCTGCCCCTGCCTGGATAAGTGCTCTAATATGTTCGACAGATTTTGGTGTCACGAGTAATTCAGGCTTTTTCATAAGTGGTCACCTCTTTACACAAATCAATAAACCATCACCAACAGGAAAGAATGTAGAGTAATATGCAGGATTTGCAATGATCCACTCTGCAAATTGGTGTAGTTTTTTAATCATTGTTCTTTTTCGCTTTGGTACATCTTTTATATCTAAATCTGAAAGACCGTGCATGTACATATTATCGATATATAATATACCGCCTTTTTTCACAAGTGGGCTATATTTTTCAAAAAACTTTTTGTATTGTCCTTTTGCGGCATCAATAAAAACCGCATCAAAAGATGGATAAGTGCTTTCGACATCCATTTCTAACGCGTCTCCTTCAAGTAACGTAATACGATCTTTCACATTGGACTTTGATAGGAAATGCTTGGCTTGTTCAATCCGTTCTTCATCACGTTCGATGGTGACGATTTTCACGTCCGGTACCGTTTCAGCCATTCGAATGGCCGAATAACCAATAGCACTGCCAATTTCCAAAATGGTTGTAGGATTTTGTATACGGAGCAGTTGAAGTAAGATTTCAATCGCCGGTAATTGCATGATGGGAACATAATTTTCCTCAGCAAATCGTTCCATTTCCATTAATAATGCATCTCGTGGTTGAATGAAGGATTTTGTATATGCATCCGAAATAGCCATTCAACACTCACTCCTTCATTTCATATCCAGCACTTGTGATCAACCGAATACAAGTGCTTTTTTATCAAGATAAAAATACACTTTATCTTATCACGAAAATAGAAGAAAAGCGAGAATCGCCTTTCTTCCATCTTAGGTTATTTAACATGCTGTTCAACTTTATCTAAATGTTCGTTATACGTTTTAGAGAAATGATTATTTCCTTTTTCATCAGCCACAAAGTATAAATAATCTGTTTCAGCTGGATTTATCGTTGCTTCTAGAGATTCTTTACCTGCATTTGAAATTGGACCAGGTGGTAATCCTGTATTTTCATAGGTGTTATACGGATTATCGACCTTTAAATCTTTGTATAATACACGAGATTTATGTTTTCCTAAAGCATATAGAACGGTTGGGTCTGTTTGTAGCGGCATTTTCTTATCAAGGCGATTATAAAATACACTCGCAATTGTTTCACGATCCGCCTTTGCTGTCGCTTCCCGCTCTAGTAGAGATGCAAAAGTTAAAAATTTATGCACTGACATATGCTTTTCTTTTAACTGTGCAGAGTAAGTTCCTACCACCTCGTCGGTCATAGCAACCATTTGTTCAGCTATCTCTTCCAGTTTTGGTTTTTCTTCAAAAAATGGATAAGTTGAAGGATACAGATATCCTTCGAGCGCATAACGGATATTCTTATTATCTACTGCTTTAGTCACTGTCATTGGATATTTTTTCTTCATATCATTGATAAACTTTTTACTTGTTACTAAATTCATAAATTCTTTTTCCGAATAGCTTGTATTTTTGGCTACACGCTCAGCTATTTGATCGAGAGTGAATCCTTCAGGTATGGTAATTGTAAATTCAGGTTGACGATATACTTTCCCTGTCTTCAAGCTTTTGATAATCTCATCAATTGTCATTGCTTGGGTTAACTTATATGTACCTGCTTGAAAGGCTGATTCGTTTTTAAATTTAGCATAGTATTTAAATACCTTTGCGTTTTTGATAATTCCCTTATCTTCTAAAGTTTGTGAAATCGAGTCAAGTGATGAACCAATCGGGAATTCCACTTTTATCGATTTTTTTGCATTTTCATTTACAGGCTTTAATGCGCCAGAAATATAAAAGTACATACTTATTCCAACAATAAGTACGAGCGCAGCTATGATCGCTGATATGATTAAAACGATTTTTCGAACAAGCCGTTTCTCTGCTTGTCGTTCCTTTAATAGATTGATCTGATCTTGTTTTGACGAGTTCGTACCCACTTGCTTGTCCTCCTTTGAGAAGAGTATGCCTCGCTTATTTTTATCTAGCTTTAGCTCTAAAAAGCTACTGCTATCAAATAAAAAAGCGGAATGCTAAGTTACTCATCCCGCTTGAACGATTGCTACTCGTTACTCTTCGCCGAATTCAGCATCGAGAGTGTTTAATACTTCTTCCACCATATCCCATTCTTCATCGGTTTCAATAGGGACAAGTTCTCCACCTTCGCCATCTTCAGCTGGCACAATCGCAGATGCGAAAATTTCTACCTCTTCGCCTTCTTTTGCGCCTTCTTTGTAATATAATACATAAGATTTTCCAAAGTCTTCCGAATCAAATGTATAAAGGACAGCGTAAACTTGCTCGTTACCATTTTCATCTACAGCAATAATGTGTTCGTGATTATGTTCATGTTCGTGATCATGTGCCATCATTAGTCACCTCTTCAAATTATTTAAACTACTTATTCTTGTTCAATACCTTCATCAAGTTCTTCAATAATGGATTCAATATAATCCCATTCTTCCTCTGTTTCGATTGGTGATAATTCACCATCTGTATCATTTTCAGAAGGAACAAATGATGACGCAAAAATTTCAACTGTACCATCTTCATCTTCAGATCCGATGACAGAGTAAAGAACATAGGATTTTCCAAACTCCTCAGAATCAAAAGTATGAAGGACCTCGCAAAGTTGCTCATTTCCATCTTCGTCAACGATAGTAATATGGCGTTGTTCTAATTCTTCTTCCATTTTTTCACCTCATATTTGTTTTCGATCCAAAAAGCCTTGCAAAATCATGACCGCGGCCATTTTATCTATCACTTTTTTACGATTTTTGCGTCGCACATCCGCTTCAATAAGTAGACGCTCTGCAGCCATCGTAGTTAAACGCTCATCCCAGAGTGTGACAGGCACGGAAAAAGTATTCTCTAGCAACTTTGCATATGCCTTGGACGCTTCACCTCTAGGACCAATTGTGTTATTCATATTTTTTGGAAAACCAACAACGAATTCCGTCACTCCATATTGTTTGACAAGTTCCTGAATTCGATCGATACCGAATTCTCCATTTTCCTCATCAATTTTAACAGTTTCAATTCCCTGTGCAGTCCATCCAAGTGCGTCGCTAACTGCTACTCCAACTGTTTTGGAGCCAACATCTAAACCCATTATTCTCATCATCAAGCCTCGTTATTCTTTTTAATATAAAATTTTACAAGTTCTTCTAAAATTTCATCGCGTTCAAGCTTGCGAATTTTATTACGTGCATCTTGATGACGAGGGATATAAGCAGGATCTCCTGATAATAGGTATCCAACGATTTGGTTAATCGGATTATATCCTTTTTCTTCTAGTGCTGCATGAACATGAAGCATGGTTTCTTTCACTTCTTGTTCCATAGATTCTTCTGGGAAATTAAATTTCATCGTTTGATCAAATTTACTCATGCTCAGCACCTCGCTTTAAAGTTATTGGAATAATCAACTACGTTCCAGTGTCATTGCATCCGAATTTTTTCGAGCTTGCTCAAAAAGCTCCTTCAAAATCCATGACATCCACCAGAGGTTTTGGGTCAACACGATTTTAATCACTCAGGTGTTGCCACAGGATGTAGCACTTTTAAGTCCGAGTTTCTCTGATTCAGCTTTCGTACTCCCGGCTCAATAGGACTTAAAATCATATTCATCTCGCCTCCTATTGAAGTGGGCATCTTCTGTGTTGCTACGCTTTCGGTATAAAAATATTTATTCCTGTTCGTTGCATAGAGCATTGGTCCTGTCGCTACGCTTTCGTCGCATAAAACATTCACTGAATCAAGATGAACTTTTCTTTGTTAGTATACCTGAATTTCTCTTCCATTTAAATAGATTTTACATAATTATACACAGAATCAAGTGCTTCCGCCAATTTTGAACCATCTTTCGCTCCAGCCATCGCCATATCTGGACGACCGCCACCTTTACCACCACATAATTCTGCAACATGTTTGACGATTTTACCAGCATGATAGCTTCCACCAGCTATATCCTTCGTTATACCTGCGCATAACATTACTTTTTCGCCAGCAGTTGCACCAAGAACGATAATACTATTATCCATTTTTTCTTTTAAATCGTCCATTAATTGACGTAATTGATTATTATCTTTTGCATCTACTTTCGTAGCGAGCACTGTAACATCACCGATTTGTTGTGCTGCTGATAAAATATTAGATGCTTGAGCACCTGCAATCTTAGCCGATAATGATTCATTTTCACGTTGTTGTTCTTTTAAATCATGTTGTAGTCCTTCAACACGAACAACCAAATCTTTTGGATTTGATTTTAGAAGACTAGCTGTTTGCTCAAGGATATGTTGTTCTTCTTTTGCTGCCAAATATGCTGCTTTACCTGTTACAGCTTCAATCCGCCGAGTACCTGCACCAATGCCTCCTTCAGAAATAATTTTAAAGAAACCGATTTCTGAAGTGCGTTTTACATGGACACCACCACAAAGTTCAATAGAATAGTCAGAAACTTGGACAACACGAACAATGTCGCCATATTTTTCACCAAATAATGCCATAGCACCTATTGCTTTTGCATCTGCTATTGGCATTTCTTCTATCACTACCGGAATATCTTGCCAAACTTTTTCATTGACAATACGCTCTACTTTTTCTAATTCCTCTTTTGTAACTGCACCAAAATGAGAGAAGTCAAAACGTAAACGATCTGGACCAACATATGAACCTGCTTGATTGACATGTTCACCAAGTGTATCTTTTAAAGCACGTTGTAGAAGGTGAGTTGCCGTATGATTTTTCACGATTAAGTTACGTTCTGCACGATCAACTTGAGCCAATACTTCATCTTCTACATGCATTTCACCAGATTCAATAATAACTGTGTGCAATGCTTGACCATTAGGTGCCTTTTGTACATCTTTGACAGATGCTGTGAAGGCATCATTTGAAATCGTACCATGATCAGCAATTTGTCCACCCATTTCTGCATAAAATGGTGTTTCAGATAAAATGACAAGTACTTCATCACCTTCAGAGGCCACTTTTACCTCTTGTCCTCCAGCAACCATTGCAGCAACTGTTGTATGAGATGTCAATGTATCATAGCCCACAAATGTACTTTTTTGTTTTAAGTTCGCTAATACCTCTGATTGAACATGCATGGAATCGACATCTTGCCGAGCATTACGAGCACGTTCTCGTTGCGCTTCCATTTCAGCTTCGAACCCTACTTCATCCACTGTCATGCCAACTTCTTCTGCATATTCCTCTGTTAGTTCTATTGGAAAACCGTACGTATCATATAGGCGGAATGCATCAGCCCCTGGGATGACTGTTTCACCTTTGACCTTTTGTGATTCTACTACTTCATTGAAAATGGCTAAACCATCGTGAAGTGTTTCATGGAAACGAACTTCTTCGTTTTTAATAACACGCGCGATGAATTCAGCTTTTTCTTTTACTTCTGGATAAAAATCAGCCATAATATTGCCAACTGTAGGAACTAACTCGAACATAAATGGCTTCTCAATGCCGATTTTCTTCGCATAGCGCACTGCACGACGCAACAAACGACGCAATACATAACCACGTCCTTCATTTGATGGGAGTGCCCCGTCACCAATAGCAAATGCGACTGTACGGATATGGTCTGCAATCACTTTAAATGGCGTGTTGATATCTTCTTGGCTACCGAATATTTCTTTGAAGTCGATTTCGTTAGGTCGTTTATATTTGCGATTCGCAAATTCTTCAATTTTTTCAATGATAGGCATAAATAAATCCGTGTCAAAGTTTGTTGGAACATTTTGTACAACTGAAGCCATCCGTTCAAGCCCCATACCTGTATCAATATTTTGCTTTGGCAATGGTGTATAAGTGCCATCAGGATTATGGTTAAATTGAGAGAACACGAGGTTCCAAATTTCAAGATAACGTTCGTTTTCTCCACCTGGATATAATTCAGGATCTTTCGAATCATTGCCGTATTGTTCGCCACGATCATAGAAAATTTCAGAGTTTGGACCACTTGGACCTTCACCGATATCCCAGAAGTTTCCTTCAAGACGGATAAGACGTTCCTCTGGCACGCCAATTTCGTTCTTCCAAATATCATATGCTTCTTGATCTTCTGGATGAATCGTAATGGATAATTTATCTCCATCGAAGCCCATCCATTTTGAATCAGTTAGGAATTCCCATGCAAAGTGAATAGCTTCTCTTTTAAAATAGTCACCGATTGAAAAGTTACCAAGCATTTCAAAAAAAGTATGGTGTCTTGCTGTTTTTCCAACGTTCTCAATATCATTCGTACGAATGGCTTTTTGTGCATTTGTGATACGTGGATTTTCAGGAATCACCGTACCATCAAAATATTTTTTTAATGTGGCTACGCCAGAGTTAATCCAAAGTAAGGATGGGTCATTAATTGGCACAAGCGGCATACTTGGTTCTTGTCTATGATTTTTTTCTTTGAAAAATTCAATGAATTTTCGACGAATTTCTGCAGATGATTGCATAAATATAAGTTCCTCCTTTAATACAATAGCTTTGTTTAGTCATATTGTTGCTACTCTTTCGTTTCGCTTCAGGTCGTTTTTCAAATAACTCTCATTTGGCCAAGCTTGTTTTCTGCGATTGCTCGTCGTAGAAGAGATATATTCCTGTCGCTCGCTTTGCTTCGTCACAGAAAAATTTTGTTTCTGTCGCTTTGCCTTCATTATGAAAAATACTACGAAATTTGTTTTCAAGCACACTGAAAAAGTCAATTTATTTCTAATCCATATAATAGCAACTTGCTTTTATCTAATGAAGTTTAATAAGATCCAATTTTCATCATGACAAATCGACATTTAAACCAATTTCCAGTGGCTTCCTCGCTTTCTCATAGAGGTTGTTGCCTTTAGCTTAGCGAAAAATTGATGTATGAAAAAATACAACCATATCCTATAACAGAGCCAATACAATAAAAAACCCTCATCCTCTTAACCAGGGACGAAGGTTAATTTTCGCGGTACCACCCTAAATTACAATAGCCTACACTATTATCTCTTAATTGACCTTAACGCGGTTAACGGCAGTTTTTGACTGCACTCAGGACGAGCTTTTCCAAATTGGTAGATGAAGATTCTCACAGCCTAGGAACCTCTTTCTGAACATTTTCCCAAAAGTACTTTTTTCCATCAACGTTTTCATTTATAGGGCATTTGAATAGTACATTCGCGGTATTACTAGTTGTATCCACTTTTTCTCTATCTTATTTTAAAAAATGCCTGTCATTATGTCAATTCTCATTGTTCATGAAGTCATATGGACTAATCCCTTTCATGCCGATCATAGGATGAATGGTATAAACATTGTCCAATGTTAGCTTTACAGTTTCCTCCGGTTCCCCTTCTACAGAAGCTTCCTCCAATAATTGTTCATCCTCTAAATGGGGCGAAGATTCATCGACATTTTCTTTACTGCCCATGCTTTTAGGTGAAGCTTCATCTACTGTTAAATCATTATTTAAACGATCCGCAAGACTTGTGTGTCTTTGTAAATCATCTGTTCTTTGGAGACCATAAATAAAAGTATCCGGTTCACCGCAAAGAATCAGATAGTTTTTCGCCCGCGTGATACCTGTGTACAGTAGATTCTTTCGAAGCATTTTTGAATACCCTCGGACAATGGGCATAATGACCATCGGAAACTCGCTACCTTGTGATTTATGGATCGAACAGCAATATGCGAGTGTCAATTGATTTAAGTCACTTTTTTGATAGGTCACTTCAATACCATCAAAAGAAACCACCAATAAATCTGTTTTTTCAATGGTTTCTTTGGCTTTAATAATTGAAATAACTTCCCCCATGTCACCATTGAAAACATTATTATTTGGCTGATTCACCAGCTGCAGAACTTTATCTCCAATACGGTAGATAGTATCACCAAATGCGATTTCTTTTGTTTTAGCACTCTCCTTTGGATTGATAAGTTCCTGTAGCATTTTGTTCATCGCATCAATCCCTGCGTTTCCACGATAGATGGGGGCCAATACCTGAATATCGTGAATAGAGAAACCTTTTTTGATAGCACTTTTTACAACCTGACCAACAACATCCGCAATTTGTTCTTGTCTAGCTCGAATAAATGATCGATCACCTGTTTTAGCCATTAAATCTTGAGGTATTTCTCCTTGCTTCATCTGATGTGCCAGTTCTATTATGGAAGAACCTTCGGATTGACGATAAACATCCGTTAATTCAACAGTCGGAATAGTTTTAGAGGCAAGTAAATCTTTCAGCACTTGACCTGGACCCACTGGTGGAAGTTGATCCTGATCTCCCACAAAAATCACTTGGCAATCATCATTTAAGGCTTTTAATAATTGATAGGCAAGCCATGTATCGACCATTGACATTTCATCAACAATAATAAGTCGACCCGCTACTTCACGCTCCGTATCTTCGTCTTTTTCTTGCCCAGTAAAACCTAATAAGCGATGGATTGTCATAGCAGGTAGTTCTGTTGATTCACTTAAGCGTTTAGCGGCACGTCCCGTTGGTGCAACTAAAACAATGGGGAACTCTTCGTCTTTCGCCGCATATTCCTTAGGATTCAAGGACAACCCATGCAATTCTGCATAAACATCTACAATCCCCTTGACGACTGTTGTTTTACCAGTACCTGGGCCACCTGTTAAAATCATTACGGCTGAATTGATTGCGGTTTCGATTGCTTGAATCTGTGTCTCAGCATAAGCTACACCAAATCGTTCCTCAGCATCGCCAATTCGTTTACGAATTTCGGAAGAAGGAAATGCAGAATGCTCTTTATTTTTTTGAACGAGTTCTGTAATTTTTGTTGCGATGCCAATTTCTGAATAGTAGAGAGAGGGCATGTATATTCTTGTTTCTTCGCCACATACCTTACTATCCTCGCCTAATTCAATGATACATTTTGAAACATCTTCATACGTTATCGTACAACGTTGGCTTGTTTCCAATAATCGCTTTGCTTCCGTCATGATTTCTTGAGCCTCAAGAAAAACATGGCCTTCAGATAATGCAGCTATATTCAAAAGATGTAAAATAGCCGCTTTTATACGCTCTGGATGATTTCCTGTTATATGTAATTTCGCACCTAGTTCATCAGCACGCTGAAAACCAACTCCATCAATATCTTCAATTAATCGGTATGGATTTTTTTGTAACACCTGCAATGTTTCGCTTTTATATGTTTGGTAAATTTTCACTGCTATCTGTGCACCAAATCCCCACTCATTCAGTTGAATCATAATACGATCAAGTCCGAGGTTTTGTTCTAGTACTGCACGAAGCGTTTGCTTTTTATCTTCTGTTAACCGAGGAATTTCATCTAATGCATCAGGATTTTCAATAATGATTTTAATCGCATCAGAACCAAGCTTTTTGACAATCATTTCGGCAGTGCGACGCCCAATGCCAGGAAATAAATCACTCGCTAAATATTGAACGACCCCAGTTTCAGTAGCTGGAATCTCTTTTTCAAAAGTAGCAGCTTGAAACTGTAGGCCGTATTTGGGATGTTGCTTTAACTGTCCTGTATAACGATATAAAGCATCATCAGTAACTGATGGAAAATAACCTGTCACAATTATTTCCTTGTCTTTATAATCTGTGTTCGTTTCTTGAATTTTCAATTTAACAATGGAAAACAAATTCTGTGCATTGTGAAAAATAGTGACAACAGGTCGACCGACGATAAAAAGCTGTTCGTCTTTCAAGAACGATAAGTTTTCAGTCAACACTGTCCCCTTCTTTCCATTAGTCCTTTTTCATCGCAAGCATGTCATGGATGTAGCGTGCTTGCTCAAATTCAGGCTGTAGTGTAAAAGCTAGCTTTAGATGGTACATGGCATCATCTATTCGCTCGGTTGAAACTGCATATAACACGCCTAAATTATAATGAGCATCCGCATTATTCCAGTCTTCAGCGATAACAAACTGCAATTCTTTCTCTGCTGGCTCAAATAATTCCAATGTGCAAAGCATAATGCCATAGGAAAGCCTTATTTGCAAATCTTGTGGTGCTAGTTCAGCTGCGCGTTGCATATAAGGTAAGCCTAACTTAGACTGCCCCTCGTGTTCAAAGCTTTTTCCTAACATATAATACGCATCTGCACCTTCGATTCCATTACGAATCGATTGTTCATATAATTTTGCAGCTTCTAAGAAACGTTCAGAATTGTAATATAAATTAGCTAATCCATAATAAGCTGTAGCAGCTTTTTCATCTAAGGTTAATGCTTTTTGGAAAAAGCGCTCAGCTCTTTCAAGATCGTCCATTGAAGCTAATAGATTGCCAAAGTTAATATAGCCTACAGGATCATGAGGACTTTCATCTATTGCTTTTGTGAATGCTTTCGCTGCATCCTCATAACGCTTTTCTTGAATTGCTTTGACGCCTTCTTCATTAAAATCCACTTTTTCCACCTCTATCACCCGACATATGTTAATTTTTCGCCATTTTTAAATACTTCATCGATCGTTGCACCACCTAGGCATTCATCGTTGTCATATAAAACGACAGATTGTCCAGGTGTGATAGCACGTGCAGGTTCATGAAAGGTGACATGCCATTTATCTTCATCAAGTAATTCTACTTCTACTGGTACATCTTTTTGGCGATAGCGGAATTTTGCGGTAGCATTAAACTTCTTTGGCATTTTACGATGTGTTGTAAAGCTTGTTTTAACTGCGGTTAAGCTCGTGGAGAAAAGTTTATCATTATAAAAATTTTGTCCAACTAATAAAACATTTCTTTTTAAATCTTTTCCTAATACAAACCAAGGATCACCATCGCCACCAATACCAAGACCATGACGTTGCCCAATTGTATAGTACATAAGCCCATCATGCTTACCCATTACTTTGCCATCGAATGTTTCCATATTACCTGGCTTGGCAGGTAAGTATTGACTTAGAAATTGTTTGAAATTACGTTCACCGATAAAACAAATACCTGTGGAATCCTTTTTGTGAGCGGTTGCTAAACCTGCTTCCGCTGCGATTTCACGAACACGTGGCTTTTCTAATTCGCCAATCGGGAACATAACTTTCGATAATTGTTCTTGTGATAATTGGTTTAAGAAATAAGTTTGGTCCTTGTTTTGATCGACACCTCGCAGCATTCTTGTTTCACCATCACGAACTTCTACTCGTGCATAGTGACCTGTTGCAAGATAATCTGCACCAAGTTTCATGGCATGTTCTAAAAATGCTTTGAACTTGATTTCTTTATTGCACATAACATCAGGGTTTGGTGTACGACCAGCCTTATATTCTTCTAAAAAGTAAGTAAATACTCTATCCCAATATTGTTTTTCAAAGTTTACAGCATAGTAAGGAATGCCGATTTGGTTACAAACTTTGATAACATCTTCATAATCTTCCGTAGCAGTACAAACGCCATTTTCATCAGTATCATCCCAGTTTTTCATAAAGATACCGATCACATCGTAGCCTTGCTTTTTTAATAAATAAGCCGCTACAGAGGAATCGACTCCTCCAGACATGCCGACAACAACACGGGTTTGTGAGGGGTCTTTTGTTGCGCTCATATTGTTCACCTTTTTTCTGTTATTTCACTAAGCGTTTTACAATATCAATTGTTTTGTATGCAGCTGTTTGAACATCCTCTGTTGTCAAACCATAGCCAAAACTAAAACGAATAGAGTTATGCAGTTCATCCGCATCTTTTCCATACATAGCAACTAATACATGTGATGGATCAATAGAACCAGCCGTGCATGCAGATCCACTTGATGCAGCTACTCCCGCCATATCTAAATTGACTAAGAAAGATTCAACTTCCATTCCCGTAAAACTAATGTTTAAAACATGTGGTAAATAGTGGACTTCATCACCATTTACATGATAGGAGATGCCCGCTTGATCTAACTTTCCCAAGAATATTTCGCGGAAATTTTTAAATTGTTGTTGTTTTTCTTCAAAACTTGCTTGGGCAATTTTAGTAGCCTCTGCAAAGCCAACAACTGCTGGTACATTCTCAGTGCCTGCACGACGTTTACGCTCTTGCTCACCACCCAAAATAATGGGTTGAAGTTTCGTATGATCGCGCTGATATAAGAAGCCCAAACCTTTTGGACCGTTTAGTTTATGTGATGAAACAGATAGTAGATTTACTTGAAGTTCATCGACATCAAGCTTTTGGATACCAAAAGCTTGAACTGCGTCTGTATGGAAACTTGCTTGATGATTTTTTAATAGTGCCCCAATTTCCTTAATTGGTTGTAGTGTGCCGACTTCGTTATTACCAAACATAACGGTTACTAAAATGGTATCATCACGAAGAGCTTTTTTTACGTCTTCAAGTGAAATCATCCCTTTTTCATTGACAGGAAGATAAGTCACTTCAAAGCCTTCTTTTTCAAGTTGTTGGCAAGTATGAAGCACTGCATGATGCTCGATTTGGGTTGTAATAATATGACGACCCTCATTGCGTCTAGCATGTGCAGTACCGATAATCGCTAAGTTATCTGCTTCACTACCACCACTTGTTAAAATGATTTCGTGTTCCATTGCACCAATAGCGTTTGCTAATACTGCTCTTGCTTCGTCCAAATATTTTCGAGCATAGCGACCAATACCATGAATACTAGAGGGATTGCCAAAGACAGTACTCATCGTTTCTGCCATCTTCTCAATGACTGCTGGATGCATAGGAGAAGTGGCAGCATGGTCAAGATATATTTCTTTCATGATAAAAACTCCTTTTAAATGTAAAACATATAACCATCATCATTTTGTTCTTCTGTATAAGTCGCTAAATCATCAAGTGTCGTTGTTTCAAGCACTTCTTTTACTGCATCGCGAACTCGTAGCCATAACTCTCGTTGTGGTGGTGCCTCTTCTTCAATTCCTTCTACAGGTTGAATCGGTCCTTCTAACACTTTAATCACATCAGCTGATGAAATTAAATGTGGTGCTTTTGACAACATATAACCACCGTATGCACCGCGAACACTCTTAACAAGACCAGAGTTTCGTAATGGAGAAACAAGCTGTTCTAAGTATGCTTCCGATAAGTTGTTGTCTGAAGCGATCTGTCTAAGTGGAATAGGTCCCTGACCATATTCTTTTGCTAATTCAATCATAATTGTTAGGCCATAACGCCCTTTTGTTGATATTTTCATATATACACCTCTAAAATAAGCTATTTGTCTAGATTAAAGTATAGCATATTTCTTTTCATTCTACTCAGGAATGATTTATGATTATTGTTACGAGTTATCGAAAAATGTTTAATGACAACTATTATTGTGAAAGAAAGAGGTGCCCACATGCCAAACGAACCACTCGCATTTCGTATGCGACCACGTAATCTTGATGAGGTGGTCGGTCACCAAGAAATAATCGGACAAAATACGACTCTTTATAAAATGATTCAAAACGGTCATGTGCCATCTATGTTACTCTACGGAGAGCCAGGAATCGGTAAAACGTCTATTGCCTTTGCAATCGCCGGCTCATCCAAACTACCCTTTTTTGCCTTGAATGCCACACGTGCAGGAAAAAAAGATGTAGAAAACGTTGTAGAGGAAGCCAAATTATCTGGACAAGTCATTTTGTTTTTAGATGAAATTCATCGATTTAACAAATTACAACAAGATACATTGCTTCCTCATGTTGAAAATGGCTCTATCGTGTTAATCGGGGCTACAACTGAAAATCCATTTCATGATGTCAATCCCGCTATCCGCTCTCGTTGTGGAGAAATCAAACAACTCAAACGACTAACAGACGATGATATAAACACACTTATTCTTCGTGCCTTAAAAGATAAAGAACGTGGACTAGGACGCTACAAAATTCGAATGACCGATGACCAACGTGCTATGATCGTACAAGCTGCTCATGGGGATGCACGAAAAGCACTAACGCTATTGGAATCGGTCTATTACTCTTCAGATGAAGAAAATGATGAAACAATTGTACAAGATTCCATCGTGAAAAATCTAGCAGAACGCATTGGTGTGTATGGTGATAAAAAGGGCAGCCATTTTTATAATCTATTGTCTGCATTACAAAAATCTGTTCGTGGCAGCGATGTCAATGCGGCCATTTACTATTTAGCTAATTGCTTGGAAAATGGAGATTTAGTCGCAGTAAGTCGTAGATTGCTTGTGATGAGCTATGAAGATGTTGGACTCGCCGCGCCAGAAGTTGGCTCACATGTACTGGCAGCCGTCCAATCAGCTGAAAGGCTAGGAATGCCAGAAGCCCGAATTCCTCTAGCCCATGCAGTCATTGAAATGTGTCTTGCCGAAAAGTCAAACTCAGCCATTATTGCAATCGATACAGCAATCGCAACGATCCATGCTGGCAAAACAGGAGAGATTCCTATGCATTTGCGTGATGCGCATTATGCCGGTGCAAAAGTGCTTGGAGTCGAAGGCTATCGATATCCGCATGACACACCTATAGGTACATTTGGCGGTTGGGTAGATCAGCAATATTTGCCAGATGAACTAGAAGGAGTTGAATTCTACCATCCCGTCATTGCCGGACAAGAAAAACGAATGGCAGGAATCTATGATCATTTGAATAGCTTGAAAAAGAAAAAATAATAAAAAAAATATAAAAGACAAGTAACTAAAATGCTACTTGTCTTTTGTTATCGCCACTTTATACTGTGAAATGATGAGATTATGTAGTGACTTTCAATACGGTTTTAATTTTTTGAATAATTCCACCTGAGCTATATGTTAACACGCTTCGTTTGTAGAATGAAAGACTAACATAAAACAATACCACAACCGTAGCGATTAATATGATCAGGGCAATCAGTGGTTCTGTAGGTGATAAATCTGTTGCGCCTATTCGAAGTGGCATAACCATCACTGTCGTAAAAGGAATAAATGAAAATATTTTCACAAGCAGTGTATCTGGACTATATAAGCCTGACATCAATACATAGAAACCAGCGATGCCCATGAACATGACCGGCATCATTGTCTGACCAGCCTCTTCCACTTTGGATACGAGTGAACCAAAAAGAGCACCCACAATCAAGAACAAGAAAATAGATAAGATGAGATAAGCAAGTGTATACACTACATAACTGACGGACAAATTTTCAATAACCCCTGCAACTTTCTTCCATTTTGAACCATCATCAACCGTTAACAATAACAAAATTTGTACAACTAATAATAAGGCTACTTGCGAAAAAGCCAGTAAATAAGTTCCTGTAATTTTTGCTAAAAAGTGAGTAGAAGGTTTGACACTTGCGAGCAACACCTCTAATACACGCGAGCCTTTCTCAGAAGCTACATCTGTCGTAATAATGGATAAAAATGAAATAACGATTGAATACACAATCGAACCAACTAAAATAGAGGCTCCAATACCCGCAGCCTTTTCATCTTCACTTTTACCATCTTGCTTTTGCATATCTAGATTTTTCATATGAATAGGCGTTTGCGATTCAATAATTTGAGCTGCTTGTTTAGTTGTTAAATGTAGTTGCTGTACAGCATATATTTTTCCAGCATATTGTATCATTGATGATAATTTTGTTTGGTCATTGAATTCAAGTGGTGTATAGGTTACAATCTCAGCATTTAATCGACCATCTTTTTCCGTCAGAAAAACAGCTGCGTCTAGTTTTTCAGCTTTTATCTGCTTCTCAATCGTTGCCTGATCTTCAGTAGGAAATGAAAATTTCACATCATCATCAGATTGAAACACTTCTTTAAAATCCTGCTTCGTATCATTGACCATCGCAATTTTAAGGGGTTCTTCCGAAAATATAGCCGCTTTAATATCAGACCAAAACATAATCCCACTAACAATTGCTACATAAAGTAATGTAGAAAAAATAAAGGACTTCGATCTAATCTTTTGTTTATACAGTTGTGTTGCTAATAACCAAAATTTAGACATGTTCTCCACCTACCAAATCTTTGAAGATTTCATCTAACGATAAATAATCCATACTAAACTTCTCCATATATTTACCTTTTCCAAGTATTTGAAAAAGTTGTTCCCCATATAGCTCATTTTCTAATAGTAACGTGTATCCATCCTTCGTTTTCTTTACTCTTTTGACACCAGGCAGTGCATTCAACTGTGATTCTTCTAGCTCAGATCGAATGCTTAACTTGATCTTTCCATACTGCTCCTTTAAATCTAGTAAACTACCCGTGAACAAGGATGCACCTTTTTTTAGCACACATAGATGATCGCAAAGTTCCTCTACATTATCCATTTGATGACTTGAAAAAAGGATGGTCGTTCCTTTTTCCTTTAAAAATAAAATAGCATTCATTAATAATTGTCGATTCACTGGATCGAGACCACTAAACGGTTCATCTAGTATGAGAAACTCTGGCTGATGGATAAAACTTGCGATCAATTGCACTTTTTGCTGATTTCCTTTAGAAAGGGTCTCAGCTTTTGCTTTCCGTTTATCTTCTAAATCAAATCTCTTGATCCAGTAATCTACTTCTTTTTTCAAATCTTTTTTTGTCCATCCACGTAAAATGCCAAAGAAATATAGTTGTTCTTCTACCGCCATAGTGGGGAAGATTCCTCTTTCTTCCGGCAGATAACCAAGTATATCTCGATTGACTTTGTTCATCGGTTGTTCGTTCCAGGTAATATCCCCTTCTGTTGTCTCCTGCAAATCTAGAATCATTCGAAACGTTGTTGTTTTACCAGCTCCGTTTTGACCGATTAAACCAAATATCTCTCCCTTTTTAATGGTAAAAGATAGCTGATCTACCGCTGTGAAATCTTGATATCTTTTTGTAACTTGATCTATTACTAGCGTCATTCTCCTTCTCCTTTTATCGAAAATTTCCAAACCTATTACATATACGTCTCAACATTCAAAATGTATTCACTTTTTACTAATTTTATTTATCTTAGGAATGAACAGGAAGACATCAACTTCAAAACTCTAGTAAAGAGCAATAAAATAATGAAAGATCAGCTGTCTTATGCTTCTCCTTATTTTTTCTAATCAACACATCTGATATATAATCACCTTAATCAGCAAATATTCCATGATCCTGTTGTAAAATTTTCTTTTTTCTATGTATCTTTTTAAAAGCGAAAAATAAAAGAATGACAACAAAGAAATTGAATAAACTACTCAAGGCATTTACGTCACTTTTTTCTCCCTCTCCCATAAAAAATAGAAATAAATTCAATATTCCAGCAACTAAATTGAAAATCAATACGTAGAAATAGAAGTGAGAGATTTGTTTATAATAAATGATTTTGGAAGCATAATTTGTATACAATTCAAACGTTTCCTCAGTCGATTTTCTACGAACATATACCCATTTGTTAAAAATACAGACAATTTCCACGCCTGCTGATTCTAAAAAATCTAAATAGTCTTGGCGATCTTTTGGTAATAATACAATGCGATAAGTATACTTTTCTGAGCCACCTTCCTCAAAGCCATAATAAAATGGGAAAACTTTCTTTAGCTGACGTCCTTTTTGGCTTTGTTCATTAATCCATTTTTCTTCTTTTTCATAATCGATAAAGCCCCGAAAATATCTCTTCATCATCATTCCTCCTGACTTAATAAATGTTGTCCATTCTTATAAAGCTCTTTTAAACGTTCAACTTCTTTTTTTACTATTTCTTTGCCTAAATCAGTAATAATATATTCCTTTTTTCGCCCATCTTCATCATATGGAACAATCCATTTTTTCTTTTGCAACGATTTAATGGCACCATATATGGTTCCTGCTCCTAACTTAACACGTCCACGACTCATGTCATCTGCAAACTGCATAATGCCATATCCGTGACGCGGCTCATAAAGTGCCAGTAAAATATAATACACGCCTTCCGTTAAAGGAGCATACTCATCTGACATGAAAATCCCTCCATACATTGGCATATGATATATCGTATGTCGATATATTAAATATATCAGCACTCGATATATTCAGTCAACCATAAATGGAAATAATGCCTAATTATATTTTGTGTAAATGGTATTCAGAGTTTGAGATTTAGGTTCAAAGGTACTTTCACTAATGTGCATTAGGATGTCCTCCACCACATTCCTCCTTTCCAAAGAGTCTCTTCTATAGCTGACATCTTTTTCTTCAACACAAAAACAGCTTCTTTTTGTCGCTTCGCTTTCATCATAAAAACCGCCGTTGATGAAGACAAAGAATTTCCAATCCCCAACATGAACACTATATAAATGCAACGAAATTTCTGTTAAAATAATAATATAAAGTAATCATATTGGAGATGAATGCATTGACAAAATTAGAAGGAAAGCGAATTGCACTTTTAGGCGCTCGAAAAGCAGAAGAGCAAAGTACAATCGTCCAAAATCTTGGCGGCACGCCCATATTGCGCCCTTCTCAAGGAACCATTTTTTTAAATGATGAAAATGTAAAAACTGAAGTGTTAAATATCTTAGAAGGTTATTTTGATTGGATCATCTTGACAACAGGAGTTGGTACGGAAACACTCATTAAAATTGCGGATGAACTAGGAAAAAAAGACGATTTTCTAGTCGCTTTAAAAAATACAAATATTGCGGCAAGAGGCTATAAAACTGTGAATACATTAAAAAAGTACAGCCTTACCCCGATTGCAAGAGATGATGATGGAAGTACGGTTGGCTTAATAAGAGACTTAAAACGCTTTGATTTAAAAGATTTACATATCGCATTGCAACTTCATGGAGATCCAGCACCCAATCTGGTCAATTGGTTAGAGCAGCAGCAAGCCGAATTCCATGAAATCCTTCCTTATCAACATATCCCACCTGAAACGACGATTTTAGAAAAATTATTAGCTGAGATACTCGAACAAAAAGTTGATGCTGTAAGTTTTACAAGTACCCCTCAAGTTCGTTACCTTTTTGCTTATGCAGAAGAAAAAGGAAAAAAAGCGAAACTACTTCAAGCTTTTGAAACAAATGCAGTGGCATTATCCATTGGAAAAGTAACAGGACAAGCTTTAAAAGAACAAGGTGTCCAACGAATTGTTATACCAGAAAACGAACGAATGGGCAGCGCCTTAGTAAAACTTGCCCAATATTATGATCAACTTGAAAATGTCTTAAGTGAATAAAAAGCGAAGAAATAAGTTTAGAAAGGCAGGTACTCTCTCTTGATATCCATTTAGCGAAAGAAAGTGCCATTCATTGATCAAAAAAGGAACTACTTGGAGCAATCATCAATCATTGAAAAGCAAAAGGTACAATTTAGATTCCATACTAAATTGTACCTTTCTATTTTTCCGACAGTTCCTTCTAACCTTGGATATGTTGAATATGAACGTCTTTTAAGATATCATTAATCACCCAACTTGCAGCAAATAATCCTACTGTAGAAGGTGTGAATGCATTGGAAGATGGCGGCATCTTTGCCTTTCTGATCGCTGCATCTGGCTTCCCTACTGTTTGTGCAACGTCCTCCCGAATAACAACTGGACTTTCATCAGAAAAAATAACAGGGACGCCCTTTTTAATACCTTCTTTGCGCAATTTTAGACGAATTACTTTGGCAAGTGGATCTGTATGTGTTTTTGAAATATCAGCAATTCTAAAACGAGTTGGATCTGTTTTGTTAGCAGCCCCCATACTAGAAATCACTTTAATATTACGTTTCAAGCATTCTTTAATAATGTGGATTTTATATTTTACTGTATCAGAAGCATCAATGACATAGTCTATACCATAGCTAAAGAATTTTTCATATGTTTCTTCTGTATAAAACATATGCAGATCGATGACTTCACATTCTGGGTTAATATCCGCAATTCTTTCTTTCATTACTGCTGATTTGGATTTGCCAATGGTAGAGAGATAAGCCACTAATTGACGATTGATATTAGTAATATCTACTTCATCCTTATCGACTAAAATAATTCGCCCCACTCCACTTCTAGCACATGCTTCAGCAGCGAAAGAGCCAACGCCTCCAATACCTAAAATAGCGACTGTCGTTTTTTTAAGTTTATCTAAACCTTCTTGTCCTATTGCCAGTTCATTTCTTGAAAATTGATGTAACATGAAAACACTCTCCATCTATCAAAATTTCTATTTTGTAGTAAACCCAGTCAATTACTTTGATCATTCATAAAGCAATTATTAATTATAGCATGATTCACGGAAAGTGAAAATATATCAAAAATCCAAAACTCATTTTTCATTTCATAAGATCTTGTCTAAAATGCCTCACTTATCCTATGCCTAGCTTGTTATTGGAGTTTTGATATGGAGATCTTATGCCCACATTAATAAGGAATAAAAACAAAAAACCTCTGATCCTATAAGAATCAAAGGTTATAAGTCTCTTATGGAACAAATCCCAATAATGCCGTTGCTTTTTAAATCGTTTTGAACCCGCACTCTTTGCAGGTGGGTGTCGTATTTGAAACTTTAAAAGTCCCCATCGGGCATGTTTGCCGTTCCAAAATAACAACTCCCAATGATATTATGTTCGGTCAAGACTGATTACGTTTCAACGAACATATCAGGATTTGTTGTTAATTAATACTAACATAAGGGTTCAGAAAAATCAAAATAAACCATGAAGAATTTAATGGAAAATTTTTAAAAATAAGCAGAACATAATAGTTCAAATATGAATGGAAATTGTTCATTTTTATAAACCAAAAATCACTTATAATGTTGATTCAAAAACGAAAATAGTTAAAATAGCCATTCCACAAAATATAGTCAGGAATGTAAATAATCTATACTTTACCTTTCCTTAAACAAAATATTACCCTTTTAGTTTTCGTCAGCTAATGTCTTTGTACGGATGTGTAAATCGTCTAACTGAGCTGTTGCTACTGAGCTTGGGGCATCTGTCAACAAGCAGCTTGCAGATGCTGTTTTCGGAAATGCAATGGTGTCGCGTAAGTTATCGCGCCCAGCAAGTAGCATGATGAAACGATCCAAGCCAAATGCTAAACCACCATGTGGCGGAACACCATATTCAAAGGCATCCATCAAGAAACCGAATTGTTCCTGTGCTTGTTCTTGGGTGAAGCCAAGTACTTTGAACATTTTTTCTTGAAGGTCTTTTTCGTAGATACGAAGAGAACCACCGCCTAGTTCATAACCATTCAAAACGATATCATAAGCTTGTGCACGAACTTCGCCAGGAGCTGTTTCCATTTTGTCAACATCTTCATCGAACGGACGTGTGAATGGATGGTGAGCTGCTGTATAACGTCCTTCTTCTTCTGAGTATTCCAATAATGGCCAATCTGTAATCCATAAAAAGGCGAATTGGGATTCATCGATCAATTCTAATTCTTTCCCTAATTTTTTTCGAAGAGCACCAAGCGAATCTGCCACAACAGACTTTTTATCTGCAACAAATACTAATGTATCTCCTGGCTCTGCTTTCATACGTTCAACTAATTTTTTGCCGTAGTCATCTTGGAAGAACTTACCGATAGGACCCGTAAGCCCTTCTTCAGTTACTTTGATCCAAGCAAGACCTTTTGCACCGTAACGACCAACGAATTTTGTCAATTCATCTAAATCTTTACGAGAGTATTTATCATTAGCCCCTTTAATATTAAGGCCTTTTACTTGGTTGCCAGCTTCAACAGTTTGTGCGAATACTTTAAAGCTGCAGCCACCAACAACATCTGTTAAATCGATTAATTCTAAACCAAAACGAACATCTGGTTTATCTGAACCGAAACGTGCCATCGCTTCGTCATATTTCATACGTTGGAATGGACGTGGGATATCGATGCCTTTAATTTCTTTCATCACTTTTTGGATTAGGCGTTCATTAATACCAAGAATCTCTTCTTGTGTTAAAAAGCTCATTTCCATATCGATTTGAGTAAATTCAGGTTGGCGATCAGCACGCAAGTCTTCATCACGGAAACAACGAGCGATTTGGAAGTACTTTTCAAATCCAGAAACCATCAATAATTGTTTAAATAATTGTGGTGATTGTGGAAGAGCATAAAATTCACCTTCATGCACACGTGATGGTACAAGATAGTCGCGTGCACCTTCTGGAGTTGATTTTGTTAGGATCGGTGTTTCTACTTCTAAAAATCCTTCATCTTGTAAGAAGTTACGGATTACTTTTGTTACATCAGAGCGTAATTTGAATGTTTTATACATAACAGGACGACGTAAGTCTAAATAACGGTATTTTAAGCGCAAATCTTCATTTACTTGAATACGGTCTTCAATTTGGAATGGAGGATTCTTTGCTTTATTGATAAGTGTTGCTTTATCAATGTAAACTTCCACCATACCTGTTTCCATATTAGGGTTAATCATATCTGGTGTACGGCGTTTCACTTCGCCTTCAACTTCGATCACGTATTCATTTCGGAAAGTATCTGCAAGGTCAAGCGCTTCTTTAGAATTTTCCGGTGTAAATACAATTTGTACTAATCCTGTACGGTCACGTAGGTCAATGAAGATTAACCCGCCAAAGTCACGGCGGCGTTGTACCCAACCTTTAAGAACTACGCGTTCGCCTTCATGTTCACCTCGTAGAATACCACATTCATGTGTTCTTGTAGCCATTTCGAATTTCCTCCAATTACTGTTCTTTCTGTTTTGTTAAATAATTTACTAAATCATGGAATGGAATCATTTCTTGATGACCCGTTACCATGTTTTTCACAGTTGCTTGTTGTTCAGCCAATTCCGTTTCGCCAAGTACAATTACCCATGTTGCATGTTGACGGTCAGCTGATTTCATTTGTGCTTTCATTTTACGGTTTGAATAATCGATTTCTGTAGAAATACCTTTTGCACGGAAAGAACTTGCTAATTCTACAGCTTTTCGTTTCGAATCAGCATCCATCGTAACGATAAACACATCTAATTGATTTTCAGTATTTAACTCTTTCCCCTCAGCTTCTAAAGCTAAAAGTAAACGTTCGATACTCATAGCAAATCCAATACCAGGTGATTCAGGTCCACCAATTTCTTCAACAAGACCGTTATAGCGACCTCCACCACATAAAGTGGTGATCGCGCCCAATCCTTCAGCAGTACTCATAATTTCGAAGGTAGTATGATTATAGTAATCCAAACCTCTTACTAAATTTGGATCTACTTCATACGAAATACCAAGTATATCTAAATAGTTTTTCACTTGGTCGAAGTAACTTGCAGATTCTTCATTTAGATAGTCTGTTAAAGCAGGTGCTGTCGCCATTAATGGATGTTCACGATCCACTTTACAATCTAAAATACGAAGTGGATTTTTTTTAAGACGTGATTGACAGTCAGAGCAAAACTCATGAATATGCGGTTCAAAATGCTTCACTAATGCTTCACGGTGTTTTGTTCGAACTTCATGATCCCCTAGAGAATTAATCACTAATTTTATATCTTTTAATCCAGCTGTTGCATAAACGTTCATCGCAAGCGCAATCACTTCTGCATCAATTGCAGGATCTTTACTACCAATTGCTTCTACGCCAAATTGTACGAATTGTCGATAACGTCCAGCTTGTTGGCGTTCATAACGGAACATTGGTCCCATGTAAGATAATTTTACTGGCTGATCAGGTTGACCAAACATTTTATGTTCAACATAAGAACGAACGACAGAGGCTGTACCTTCTGGTCGAAGTGTTATGGAACGTCCTCCCCGATCCTCAAATGTGTACATTTCCTTTTGCACAATATCTGTTGTATCGCCAACACCACGTTGGAATAACTCAGTTGATTCAAAAATAGGTGTGCGAATTTCTTGGTAACGGTAAACATGGCAAAGATGTCGAATGATTTCCTCAACTTTTTGCCATTTTTCTGTTTGACCAGGCAAGATATCTTGGGTGCCTCTAGGTACTTTAAAACTCATACACAATCTCCTTTCTATTTTTAACAGGCTTCACTGATGATGAACGCGATATGAAGCTTCGACAGCTACTGTCATAAAGTGAAACTTTAACCAGTGGGGGGTTTTCTTCATCCCTCACGGATGATTAGTTGAACCAATCGAGCGCATGCGGCAGTTGATCTCCCTCCTACCTTCTTTGCTTTCGCTGAATTTTGAGGGGAAGTATTACTGCCCGTTAATGCGGGATAAATTAGTTTCAGTCTTGCTGTTGAAAACTGAAAAAACATTTTGATTCAAACTTTTCAATGTTTCTGAAGACTCTACATGCTATCTTCTGCAAACAAAAAGCTCCCGCCCCTTGCTTAATGCAAGGGACGAGAGCTGTATATGCTTCCGCGGTTCCACCCTAGTTGACCTAGCATTACTAGATCCTCTCAAATCGGATAACGGCCGATACCGTTTTCCCCTACTAGCTCACTAATCGTTCGAAGAAAAACCTCTCAAGTGTTTTTCACATATCGGTACAATAGAAAAGATCTCAGCCACGTCTTTTCCTCTCTAAAAAGTACAACTTGATTGTTACTTTCTTGGTCATAGGTATTTAATAATCATAAAGATTACTTCATATCATAACATTTCCGCAAAATATGTCAACTATTTAAAAAAACTTATAGTTTTTTATCTCTTTTCATCTTACAATGGAAAAAAGGAGGAAAAATATGAATACCAAAAAACTAAATGCAGCGACTATTGTCTCACTTTGTCTAGTTTTAGTCTTTTCAATGTTCGCAGTAATTCCTAAAGCACATGCCTCTTCCACAAAATTAAAGGTTACTGCCAGCGCACTAAATATAAGAACGGCTCCTAGCACTAGTTCAAAGGTCATAACAACTGTTAAAAAAAATACGACCCTAGTAAAAGTAAAGGCAAGCGGAAAATGGTATCAAGTGAAGTATAAGAACAAAACAGGTTGGGCATCAGCCAAATATTTAAAAACTGTCAAAACAACCGTTTCGACCGCTTCTACTACTTCCAAAATTGTTACTTCTAAAACGGACAATCTAAATATTCGAAAATCTAATTCCACTAATTCTACGGTTTTAGGAAAATTAAACAAAGGAAAAACCGCTACATATATCCAACAAAAAAATGGCTGGGTTAAAATTAAAACTTCTAGTATAACTGGGTGGGTAAGTGCTACTTATGTTACGGTTTCCACCAAAAAGGCTACTACAGCAAAACCTAAAATTACAAACGCTAAAAAGAATTTATATTTTGTCGTTACAGCTAAGTCATTATCTGTACGTTCAGAGCCAAATTCAAAGTCTAAATTACTGGCATATGTAAAGAAAAACGAATCTTTACTCATTTCTCGTATTGCAAGTAATGATTGGGTAGAAGTTACATATCAAACTGGCAAAAAAGGTTGGGTTTCCACCCATTACGGCACTCAAAAGGTAAAAGAACCAACTACTAGTTCAATCACCGTTGTTGTACCTAAAAAAACAACCTACTATTATGTAACAGAACCAACTGGACTGACAATACGAAACAGTTACAGTGTGAATGCAAAATCTCTCGGTCAAATCGTACCTTTTGAATCAAAAGTTCAAATCTTGAAACAAGCAAGCAACGGGTGGATTTATGTAAATTATAATGATAAAAAAGGTTGGATCAATGGTAGTACATCCTACGGTTTTGCTTCAACGACTAATATCTCATTTACAGCAAAGAAACCATCTAAAACACAATATTTTGTCATGCGTTCCGGTACTTTGAACGTAAGATCGTTACCAACAACTGCTGCTCCATCACTTGGAAAAGCGTCAAAGGGCAATTATTTTAAGATCCTACGTATCTCCAACAATAATTGGGTAGAAGTTCAGTATACTTCCAAACAAAAAGGCTGGATTTCTTCCAATACTACTAGTAGTAAAATCACTACAAAGAAACCAACTACAACTGTTTCTGATAGTGTAAAAGGAACTTTAAAAGGGATTAAGATTGTTGTTGATCCTGGACATGGGAAGCAAGATAATGGAGCATCTGGCAATCATGTAGTTGAAAAAACACTCAACTTAAAAGCAGCGAAAGCCATTCAATCTGCTATTGAAGAAGTTGGCGGTATCGTGTACATGACACGTACAACGGACAATCAGTTTTTAACATTAGATGAACGCGCTGCTTACGCGAAACAAAAAGGGGCAAACGCCTTTATAAGCGTACATCACAATTCGGGACCTTCTTCTGCTACGGGCTATGAAAGCTATTATTCAACTTCAGCTAAAGTAAGCAGCAAGAAATTTGCAGATGCTATACATGATGGTATCAAAGACGCAATAAAAGAGGAATATCCGAATTATAAAGATCGCAAACTCAAAGCAATGGACTACTATGTGGTAAGATACAATTCCGTTGTATCTGTATTATTAGAACTTGGCTTTGTTTCAAATGCTTCAGATGCCAAACTAGTGAATAGTAATGATTATCGCGAAACAGTTGCTAAAGGTGTTGTAAATGGACTTTTAAGCTACTATGGCCGCGACTAATCACAACACAATGGACAACCATATCTTCAATTGATATGGTTGTTTTTGTTTAGAGATTTGAAGTCATTGAATATACAAATTTAGCTTAGGCTTGACCATCTAGTTTATTTGTTAGACTATGTGTCCTATTATGAATGCACGTTTCACTACTTTACGAGAAAAAAAACGTCTGATTTCTCATTAATCAGACGTTTTTTCATTATTTCGACTCCAGCAATATCGTTACAGGTCCATCATTTGTAAGTTTGACATCCATCATTGCACCAAAGACACCCGTTTCAACATGTAATCCTAGTGCATGAAGTGTACTGTTAAAGTATTCCCATAAACCAAAAGCCTCTTCAGGTCGGGCAGCATCTGTAAAACTTGGACGATTGCCCTTTCTTGTATCAGCATACAAAGTAAATTGGGAGACTGACAAAATGTCACCACCATGTTCTTTAATAGAGCGATTCATCTTGCCCTCTTCATCTTCCCAAATTCGTAATTTTGCAATTTTCTTTGCCAGATAATCTGCATCATCTTTCGTATCACCATGTGTAATCCCAACTAATAACACATAGCCCTGATCGATCTTCCCTGTAACCTTTCCATTGACAGTAACGGAAGCTTCTTTGCTCCGTTGCAGAACTACTCTCATTGATATAATCTCCAATCTTAATGCATAATACGTTGTACAGAATAGACATCTGGAATTTGTTTGACACGATCTACTACTTTATAAAGATTTTGAATATGCTTGATCTGTAAAGTCAAATTGATGGTCGCAATTTTATCTCGATCCGTCCGTGCACTAATGCCACTAATCGGTGTTTTTGTTTCAGTGACGACCTGTATGACCTCGTTTAACAAACCTACACGATCAAAGCCAGAAATTTCAATATCCACATTGAATAATTTATGTTCTTGTTCTAAATTCTTTCCCCATTCAACTTCGATCAATCGTTCATGATCTTCTGATGTTTGGATATTTGGACAATCTGCACGATGAACTGAAACACCACGACCTTTTGTGATAAACCCAACAATATCATCGCCTGGTACTGGATTACAGCAACGAGATAAACGGATTAATAAGTTGTCCAAACCTTTAACAATCACACCTGTCTCCGTTACTTTTTCCTTTGGAGGTGTTTTCATCTCTTTCGCAATTTTCTCTATCGTTTCTTCTTGACTACGTTGTCTTCTTACACGTTCAGCAAGGCGATTAACGACTTGGAGTGCTGTCATTCCGTTAAATCCAACAGCTGCGACTAAATCATCCTCATTTGCATAATTCAATTTTTCACATACTCGTTTAAAGTTTTCAGGTGTCAATATTTCTTTTGGATCATATCCCTGTTCAACAATTTCTTTTTCAATCATTTCACGACCTTTATTGACATTATCTTCACGCAATTGTTTTTTAAAAAATTGCTTAATCTTATGTTTGGCCTGTGAAGATTGTGCGATATTCAGCCAATCTCGGCTTGGACCGAATGATTGCTTGGATGTCATAATTTCTACAATATCGCCTGTCTTTAAAGGTGTATCAAGAGGAACCATTTTCCCATTTACCTTAGCACCAATTGTTTTGTTACCAATTTCAGAGTGTACTCGATACGCAAAATCAATGGGTACTGAACCTGCTGGCAACTCGATCACATCGCCTTTTGGAGAGAATACATAAACCATGTCAGAGAATAAATCAAATTTCAGTGATTCCATGAATTCTTCTGCATTAGATGATTCGTTTTGGAATTCTAAAATTTCACGAAACCATGTTAGCTTATTATCGATATTCGATTTATTTTTATCAACGGTTCTACCTTCTTTATATGCCCAATGTGCTGCGACCCCATATTCAGCGATCTTATGCATTTCTTTTGTGCGAATTTGGACTTCAAGAGGATCTCCATATGGTCCGATGACAGTTGTATGAAGGGATTGATAAAGGTTTTGTTTTGGCATCGCAATATAATCTTTGAAACGGCCAGGCATCGGCTTCCAAAGCGTATGAATAATACCGAGAACTGCGTAGCAATCTTTTATACTGTCTACTATGACACGAACAGCTAATAAGTCGTAGATTTCATTAAATTGCTTATTTTGCAAAACCATTTTACGATAAATACTATAGATATGCTTGGGACGGCCAGATAAATCTGCATTGATATGGATGTCATCAAGTTGAACGTGAATTTCATCCATTACTGATTTTAAATAATCTTCGCGTTCTACTCGTTTACGCTTCATAAGGTTAACGATGCGGTAATATTGCTGTGGATTTAAATAACGGAGTGCAGTATCTTCTAACTCCCACTTAATAGCTGACATTCCTAGACGATGTGCCAGTGGAGCAAAGATTTCTAGTGTTTCTTTTGAGATACGGCGCTGCTTTTCAACTGGTAAATGTTTAAGCGTTCTCATATTATGTAATCGGTCTGCTAATTTAATGAGGATAACGCGGATATCCTGCGCCATCGCTACGAACATTTTACGATGATTTTCAGCCTGCTGCTCAGCTTTTGACTTATATTTAATCTTTCCTAATTTCGTAACACCATCTACAAGCATTGCAACTTCTTCATTGAACTGTTCGACAAGGTCTTCATGTGTGACAGGTGTATCTTCTACAACATCATGTAAAAAACCCGCTGCAACTGTTTCCGGATCCATTTGTAACTCTGCCAAAATTCCGGCAACTTGGACAGGATGTAAGATATATGGCTCTCCTGAACTTCTGAACTGTTCTTTATGTGCATCTTTTGCCAGTTCATATGCTTTTTTTACAAATGCAACGTGTTCGCTATTCATATACGATGTTAGAATTGCGAATACTTCCTCTACTGTCATCACTTGATCTTTCGCCATGTTAGCCCACCCTATTTCATAATTTTTCCGATTATGTATAACGTTAATTGTATAAAAAAAAGAGCCTATTTGTAAAGGCTAATTCTTCAAAAAAAATAATAGTTCGACAAATTACGCGAAACTTCGACAATAAGATCCCATGAATTCAAATGTGGTGATCATTCCATTTTGTCCTCAAAAATAGAGATGTTCAACCAATCACTCTACAACTTGTTCGCTTTGCTTTCTCGGAAGCCAAGCAAATCCCCAGTTGCCATCCATGAATTTACCGCCTGTTTATACAAGCTAAAAGTAAAAATAGTATGCTAAGCGTAAACTTAGCATGCTATTTTTGAAATATAAGTAAAGATCTGTGCAAACTCTAACAGAAAAAACACGAGAACCATGACAAGTTCGTAGTGCGACCTATCCCTCGTCTTTGCCTGTAAAAGTGTGGTGAAATTTTACCTAGTGTATATGAATTTTTTAGATAGCCATTTATCCCGCTTTAACGGGCAGTAAGACCCCCATCTCAAAGATATAGAGAGAAACGAGAAGATAGATGGGGATTAACTGCCGCATGGGTCCGATTGGTTTGGGGGGGCAGGATGTTGGTCCCTCAGGTGTTGCCACAGGACGTGGCGCTTTTAACCTGAGTTCTTCTAGCTCAATGGGGGATAAAGAAAATCCCCACTGATGGAAGCTTCACTTTATCATTAGTATTTCATTAATGTTAAGACATCGTGGCCATGAAGCTTATCGCGACCATGTAATTCTTCTAGTTCAATTAAAAAAGCACAGCCCACTACTTCCCCACCAAGTTGTTCAACTAAACGGATGGCAGCATCTACGGTACCTCCAGTGGCTAGTAAATCATCTATGATTAAAACTTTTTGACCAGCTTTTACGGCATCTTTATGCATCGTTAACGTATCTTTCCCATATTCAAGACCGTAACTTACAGAAACTACTTCACGCGGTAATTTACCTGGCTTACGAACTGGAGCAAAACCAATTCCAAGCGCATAAGCAACTGGACATCCTGTGATAAATCCTCGTGCTTCTGGACCAACAATTAATTCTGCACCAACTTTTTTAGCATATTCAACGATTTGGTCAGTAGCATATTTATACGCTTCTCCATTATCCATAATTGTCGTGATGTCTTTGAAAGAGATGCCTTTTTTAGGCCAATCTTCTACGACCGTCACATATTGTTTTAAATCCATTATTATTGTTCCTCCTCAGAAACCGATTGACCGTTTAAACGAAGGTCAAACCACTCTCTTAAATCCTTATACGGTGCATACAGCAGAGTTTGCTCTAAAGCCATTTGTTGCGCACGTTGTTGATAGATTTTCGCGCTAGTTAACTCTTTTTTAGGCGGATGATCAACAATTTTCGCGAGTCCATTATCTATTGTAACAAATCCAAGTTCAAAAAACACCTGCGTCATGAAAATAAGCATATCGCGACTCCAGCCTTTATGTTTGGCCAATTCAGTTAAATTTTGACGCAGTTGAAAAATTCGCCGTTTTCTCAAAAAAGTATAATACCATACAAATTGTTCCCTTGTAGGCATTCCATCAAAATAGTGAGAGTCTGGAATATAAAAGTGCGCATAAATTCGATTGGGTCTCACATTTTCTAATAGCTGTTCCAGCATTCGAACATTTGGGGGCAAATCTAATAATACAACATACGGCATGCAATTTTCATTTGAGATATCCTCAGAGTAACTTTGAATCTTTTGGGGAATTAAAGAATCATAATAATTTACTGTCATTTCCCTAAAAGCTATAAATGTTACCTCCTCAAGTGGAATCGTTTGTAACCAACGTGCAACCTGCCTGATACCTCTCAAATCGAATAATTGCCATTCATCCGTTCGAGCATCCTGCAACAGTAGCTGCGGTTTTTTGCGGCCATTCCATTCATTGATTTGAAGATCACCTGCAAAAAATACTTGAATACCATATGTTAGTTCATCAACTAGATAGCCCTTATGAAATCCTACTACATCTAGTTCTTGATTATTTGAAACGATTTGCAGTTTGATATGGTCTTCATTGGCACCGATTTTTTTCATGGAACGAATAGATGTATCTTCTATTGCATAGACAGGCTTCGCAAAACTTGTACCAAAGGGCGCTAGCTTACGAACATCTTCGATCGCATTTATATCGATTTCATCGAGTGTCAGTGGTATATCGATATCTAGCACCGGTGTTAATGCATCTTCTGTTAAACATTCTCTTGCTTGCTGATCCAAACGATAACGCAATTCATCAATATCCTCCATTGCGAGTGTCATACCAGCAGCCATTGGGTGCCCTCCAAAAGCCGGTAGAATATCTTTATTTTTAGCAAGCTCCTTATACATATGGAAACCTTCTATACTTCGAGCAGAGCCTTTTGCTACACCTTTTTCGACATCTATGGAAAGAATAATCGTTGGACGATAGTATTTTTCTACAAGTCTCGATGCAACAATACCGACAACTCCTGGATTCCATCCTTCACCTGAAATGACTAGTACTTGTGAATGTCCAATTTCTTCATCATTTTCGATCATAGCAATAGCTTGTTCTGTAATACTTGTTACCATTGCTTGGCGTTCTTTATTTTTTTCGTTTAAGGAGCTGGCCATCGTCATTGCTTCCGCTGCATTTTGTGCCATTAAAAAATCTACACCAGGTGCCGCATCTCCCAATCTTCCTAATGCATTTAATCTTGGTGCAAAGCCAAAGCCAATCGTTTCTTCATCGATCTCTTGCTGATTGACACCTGCTACTTTACATAACGCTTGAATAGCCGGCCTTGTAGAATGTTGCAGTGCCTCTAGTCCTGCTTTGACAAGATAACGATTTTCGTCTAAAAGGGGTACTAAATCTGCTACGGTACCAATTGCTGCAATCTCTAATAAATGCTTAGGCAACTTACCATACAAGGCGTGTGCCACTTTAAATGCGACGCCAACACCTGCCAACTCACCAAATGGATAGTTTCCAGCCGGATGTCTTGGGTGGATAATCACATCGGCTGGGGGCAATATTTCCCCTGGTTCATGGTGGTCTGTAACGATAACATCCATTCCTAATTCTTTCGCTACCTGCACTTCATGGTTCCCGGCAATCCCATTATCGACAGTGATGATGAGTTGGTATCCCTCTTCATGTGCCTGTTTAAATAAGCGTTCACTCGGTCCATAGCCATCAATGAATCGGTTTGGAATCATATGAGATACATCCGCCCCCAAATCTTGGAGAACAGTTTTCATAACCGTTGTACTGGTAATTCCATCACTATCATAATCCCCATATACTAATATTTTTTCTCTATTTTGTATGGCTTTTTGAATCCGATCAACCGCTTCCTTCATCCCATACATTTCAAATGGATCATGGATGGTTTGTTCATCAATCGTTAAAAAAGCACGGGCTGCTTCAACTGTTGTGAAACCGCGTGCTACTAAAATTTTAGCTGATATTGAAGAAATTTTAAGTTCATCCACAAATTTTTTCACAAGCTGTTCATCTGGGCGATTAATACGCCATCTTTTTTCCGTTGCTATCATTGTGTCACTTCCTCATGAGATTCATTATACAAAATATATGCTAGATAATGAAAGTAGAAGACTATCTTTATATGATTATAGCGGATGGATCAAGTGAAACTTCATAGATAACCATTGAGGGGATTTATTTGCTCCTTCGATAGGTTTATTTGCTACTTTTGGTGGTTTATTCGCTCTTTTGATGGATTTATTCGCTACTTTGAAGGTTTTATTCGCTAACTCGGACCATTTATTTGCTCTCTCCGTCCACTTATCTGCTCCTTTTAAATTATATTTTCCATACAGCGATTTATGTCCAAGATCGACAAAAAAACTCGGTAGCAAAACCCCTGTTTTATACAGAGTTCTCACTACCGAGAAGTCAATTAAATAATTCGTCCATCCTTTTAAGGTCTCATCTATGCTGTTCAATCCATATTCTTACTTTTACAGGTCTCTTCTCAAAAGAAACCTTATTTCACTTCAAATTTTATAGCAATCGGCTTTAAGAAAGATTTTCCTTTGGAAGTTTTCACGCCCTTATTATCTATAAAAATCGTATATTTTCCGGTTGCTAATGTTTTTTTAGTCGATAGTTTAATGTTCTTGCCTTTAGCCCCTTTTGTGAGTGTGAACCCTGTTATTTTTTTACCTGCACTTATGATAGATATTTTGCTTGAAGTAAGCGTTGATGGCTTTATCGCTGTTCCGAATGTGATTGTCGTTGATTTTTTACTTTTCATATTTTTTAAGTTTGTCGCCTTTATATAACTGGATGAAGACGTTACTGAAATAGCAACGAGATTAATTTTTTTACTATAATTCGTTACCATATTTTTTTGTGAAGTCGTCAATCCTGCTGTTATCGAATATAAAGGTGCAAATTGTGTTTGGAATGTCAACGATTGACCCTTTTTTAACCGATTCATCCAACTTGTAATGGTGCTCTTATGATTTTCTATATATTGTTCTTCTACGGTAGGTTTTAATGTTGTAAAACTAATTGTCTTCCCTACTGACGAAACATTATTGGCACTTACCGCTTCAACTAATACGGTATATTTCGTACCCTCTTTTAAATTGGGAAGAACATAGTTCAAATCTGTAGTTGTAGCAATTAATTGACCATTGACATATATTCGGTATTTATCAGTAGGTATTTCTCCATTTTCCTTTTGTGTATAGAAAACAGTCGCGGATGTTCTGGATACATTACGGACTTCAAGTGTTTGGACATCTTCTGGTGTTGTTTGAACATAGTTGACCAAGCCATAACCATAGTAAGGATCTTTCCCTTTTGCCCCTAGATCCATTGTATAATTTTGAAGGACCTTTCTTAATTGCTTGTTTGTGTAATCAGGATATTGTTGTTTTAATAAAGCTAAAAACCCTGTCACGTGTGGCGTTGAAAAAGAGGTTCCAGAATCTTCTCTAAATTCATCATATATCCCTAGAGAATAAACATCACTGCCAGGTGCTGAAAATTCTACTTTTGAGCCCGTATTAGAAAAATAGGATATTTGATTACTTTGGTCCAAAGAAGAAACCGCGATTACTTCATCGTATTTTGCGGGATATTCCACGTCTTTTCCCACACCATCATTTCCTGCGGCTGCAACTAATGTCAGACCCGCATCGTAAGCTATTTTGACCGCATTCTTCAAAATAGGATCATCATCGGTAGTACCGAGTGACATATTGACAATATCAATGTTATTTTCGATTGACCATTCAAGTGCTTTTAATAGAGATTCCATGCTTGCGCCATCTTTTTCAAAAACTTTTAGACTATATAAAGATACATCTGGCGCAACTCCGACGATATTGCCATATAATTGACTGGACGTTACTCCAGAAGCAATAATGCCTGAAACAAATGTACCATGCCCTTCCGTATCATACGGTGAACTTTCATCTATACGAGTTCTAGGATTGTCATCTACAAAAGAATGGCGCTCAACATTCGGCAATAAAGGATTCATAGAAACTCCCGTATCAACTACTGCAACTTTTACGTTTTTCCCTGTTAAACCGGAGGACCAAGCTTTTTGCGCATTGACAGCTTGAATATTCCAATTAGGTGTAATCGTTGTAAGAAGCAAGCTTGTGGTGTTATTGGTTTCCACTGTTGTCGGATTTTTTTCGACCACTTGAATATCAGGCACCTTTTTCAAGGCATCTACTGCCTCTTTCGTAAATGTACCTTCAATTGTATGAAGATTTTCATATGTATGTTCAATCTTAGTAGCCTGATTTAATACCTGTTCTTTCCCGCTATCATTTTTGTAAACAACCATCACATTGTTATACTGCTCGTCTGCTGCGTGAGCAAACAATGGTAAAAAAATAAAAACAATACAAGGTGTCAATAATATCGTGAGCCATTTCATCAAATTATTCATTTGCTTCTCCGCTTTCTATATAAATTAGCACATCCCACCGCACTAAATTTTACACAATCGCCAAACTAATACTTAAGTCTTATCACCTGCTTTTCTAATAGTACTTTATACTTCTATTATATTATCATATTTTTTATAGTTTGCTATCATTTTAAATGGGGCAATTGTTATTTTTTCGTAAAGTGAATTTTCTCTCAGTAGGGGGTTTTCTCTTTCTGTATACTAGCTAAACCAATCAAGCTTTCACAGACTGTTGCTCATTGAATCTTGTAGTCGAGGTTCAACACCGCCTGTTCATAAGGAATCAAGCTAAAGTGAAACTCCATCAGTGGTGGTTTTCTTCATCCCTCACTAAAGAACGGAAGTAAAAAGTGCCACGTCCTGTGGCAACACCTGAGGGACCAACATTCTGCCTGCCCGAACCAATCGGACTTTTATGAGCAGTTGATCCCCATCTATCTTTCTCGCTTCTCTCTATATCTTGAGACGGAGTTCTTACTGTCCTTTAAAGCGGGATAAAGTGCTTCCAACAAAAAAGCCCATCCTACAGAAAATCCTATAGGATGGACTTTTATTTGTTATTTATGAAAAAGATAAGCTAAACGACAGGCTCATCTGAACCCCATTGTTTTTTCTTCTTACTTACATCTACATGTCCTTTTTTCTTCATTTCACGAACTTTTAAGACATACCAAATTTGTGCTGCAATGTAAATAGAAGAATACATACCTGTTACTAAACCGATCAATAAGGCGATAGAGAATGTTGTAATGGAGCTTGCCCCAAAGATTAATAAGGCAACAACTACAATAAGCACTGTCATAACCGTATTGACAGAACGTCCTAATGTCTGACGTAATGATTTATTGACAATATGAGCTAGATCATCTGCATCTTTAATCTTCTTAATACGATGTAGATTTTCCCGAATACGGTCAAATGTAACGATCGTATCATTTATGGAGTATCCGATAATTGTTAGAACAGCTGCGATAAAGGTTATATCAACCTCTATACGGAAGAGACTGAAAATCGCGACCATGAAGAATACATCATGGAGCGTGGCAATAATCGTACTAACGCCCATCCGCCATTCAAATCGGAAAGCAACATAAATAATGATACCAAGTGATGACCAAAGCAATGCTTTTATCGCATCCTTGGCAAGTTCTTTACCAATCGTTGGTGAAACAGTACTAATCGCTGGTGTATCACCAAACTCTTTTTTGAACTCAGTTTTGATTTCTTTCACTTTTTCTTTTGAAAAGTTTTGTTTATATCGAATGACAGCACGATCATTTTTGTCACCAGAAATAACAATATCATCAGAAGAAAAACCAATCTTATCAATATAAGATTCAACATTTTCCTTCGTTAATGCATGATTAGATGTCACTTCAACACGAGATCCACTTGTAAAATCGATTCCTAGATTCAATTTAAAAATACCAAGTACAATCATACCGGCAAGAATCAAAACAGTTGATAGTACAAAGAATTTGTTGCGACTGTGAACAAAGTCAAAGCGATCAAAGTGTGTTGCTAGATCAAGTGTATCAACGCCTTCTTCAAGTTTATGTACACGAGATTTTTTGACACCAAATAAACCGACTTTACCATCTAAGTAACCACTATTGACAAGTAACCCCAAAAGAACACGAGTCCCCCAAACAGCGGTTAAGAAGCTGACTAAAATAGATATCATCAATGTTGTTGCAAACCCTCTGATCGAGCTTGTACCAAAAGCAAATAATACCGCAGCTGCAAGAATCGTTGTAATGTTGGCATCGAAAATTGCGCTAAATGAAGATTTAGAACCGGAATGGAATGCGGCTTTGACAGATTTACCGACACGCAATTCTTCTTTAATACGCTCATACATCAAAATGTTGGCATCGACTGCCATCCCTATCCCTAGTACCAATGCAGCAATCCCCGGTAAGGTCAATACGACATGAATCCAGTCAAATAGCACTAACACAATAAATGTAAAAATGGTTAGTGTGAGATCTGCCACTAAACCTGGTAAACGATAAACCAATAGCATAAAGATAAAGATTAATGCTACACCAACAATACTAGCAAATACTGTATCATTTAGTGCTTCGTCCCCAAATTGTGCCCCAACTGAAGTGGAATACTTTTCAACTAATTTAGCTGGAAGAGCACCTGCATTTAAAATACCTGATAAATCTTTTGTTTCTTGTACTGTAAAGTTACCTGTGATTTGCACGTCTTTTGAGTTAATCGTTTGTGTAACTTGTGGATTTGAAATAAACCGAGGTTTTTTCTTTAAAACCTCTTTTTTGTAAGAATCCTTGCCCTCATCGAAGTCCATCCAAATAACTAATAGATTATTTGGTTCTCCCATTGCTGCAACTTTATTCGTTACATTACCAAACTTATTAGGGTCTTTTAATTTAAGCGTAACCATTGGACGACCTTGTTGGTCAAATGATGCTTTTGCTCCGCCTTGTTGCAAATCGTTTCCGTCTAATAATACTTTATCATTGACATCACGGAATGTTAGATTTGCTTGATTAGATAAAACTTCTCGTGCAGATTCTTGATCCTTTACACCTGCTAACTGAACGCGGATACGATTTCCACTTTCAATTTGAATGCTAGGTTCACTTACTCCAAGAACATTGACACGTTTATTAATCGACTCAGCTGTTGCCTTAACATCACTTTCTGTAATTTTCTGCCCTTTTTTCAATGGTTCTACTTGATAAAGAACTTCGAAGCCACCTTGAAGATCCAAGCCTAAGTTAATATTACTTAGTACGCCTTTTATGGTCGTTCCCATGAGTGCGCCAATTACAACAACAATCATTAGAAACGCGACAATTCGGCTTTTTAATTTCATTAAAACTTCCTCCTCAAACAAATGCCGCGATATTACGAAATGACAGCAGACGATTCTTGATGTCCGTTCTGCTCGCTAGTTATCCTGTCACTACTTTGTATCAAAGTTATCATCCTAGTCAGTAAACTATCTCACAATTACGGGCATCCATCGCCCTTTTGAAGCAGTAGAATTGTTACATATCAGGTATGTTGATGATCCAATTTATTCACCAAAATATAAATAATCTTCTGATTTCCGCTACGGATTGCTCGCTGTTCTGCAGTAAATGCTAAGCTTTTTTCTCCGCTGTTATCCATAAAAATGGCATTAAAATATGGAGTTTCTTTCGATCACGCTAAATTTTCTCCTATTTTCTCCAATCAGCACACCTTGTTGCATATTAATGTTCATGATTCTATTGATTCTATTTGTCACTATAATTGCATAACACGTTTATTATGAAACAGGTTTGCCTGCCTGTCAAATTAATCCTATCTACTTTCTGGTTTAAGATGAAATTTTAGAAGATTCCTGCTTTCCCAGTAAAACTTGTAATTCGTTTTCACCAACAGAAGCAAACCAATTTGCGCTTTTTAGTTCTTCCACTTGCATAAAGGTCATATACTGAGCAACAGTTAATGAAAAAATATCGGCAATTACTTTATGTAAAGCTAAATCTGATTCATTTATTTTTTTCCACTTTTTTGCAACTAAATAATGCCAAATTTCTTGTTCTGTAACGTGTTTCAAACCTTCCATCTTGAAGTCTGCTTTTCTAATGGTTAGGACAGGTAATACTTTTTGAAATAATGACTCATATTGAACTACCAATATACTCACGTCCTTTTCAATTTTTTGAACGTACATGATTAGTCTTCCACCGAAATTGTATTTACAGAAAGAAGGGATCTTATGACCTCGTTTTTTCATGGCACCTTTTTGTTAATGGGAGCTGTTCTACTATCTAAATTATTAGGCTTTTTATATCGGATGCAATTTATGCGAGTCGCTGGTGAAGATGCAGTTGGAATTTATATGACAGCCTATCCAGCATTCATCTTCTTTTTATCACTTGTTCAATTGGGGATACCTACAGCTATCGCTAAAATCGTCGCTGAGCTAGAAGCAAAAGGTAAACGAGTAGAAATCAATAAAGTAATGCGAACATCTAGACTATTAAGTTATATTTCTATACTCGTTTTCTTTCCATTGATATTATTATTCATCCCCTATTTAGCAGAAAATCTTTTACACGACAATCAAGTTCGCATGCTTTTATATATATCATTGTTTACTGTGCCGCTTTCAATGGCTTCTGCCTTGTTTAAAGGATTGTTCCAGGGTCTTGCACGGATTGAAGAAACAGCTTGGTCTCAAACGATTGAACAAGTTATACGAATTGCCATGATCACATGGCTATTACCATATGGTGTAGTTCAAGAGTCTCCTGCAATGACCGCCACATATGCAATGGTCATCACAGGACTTGCAGAAGCGGCGGCACTTCTCTACCTATATTGGAAATATGTACATGCAAGACAAAAAGGACTTGTTTTATCATCGAAAGGCTATTCTTCTCCAAAACCGATTTTGAATATCGCATTACCCTCAACGGGTAGCAGATTATTTGGTTCTTTTACATGGTTTTTAGAACCAATCGTATTTTTAAAAGCCCTAACATTGGCCGGCTTAACGGCTGCAGCCGCTACAAAACAATACGGCATTATATCGGGTGTCCATATACCATTGTTGTTATTCCCATCATTTATCCCTTATGCATTAGCCGTTGTGTTGATTCCTGCAGTTAGTGACGCGGTTGCAAGAGGCAACCAGCCACTACTAAGAGAGCGCGTTCATATCGCTCTCAGACTATCAACCATTGTTGGATGTTTTAGTGCTGTTTTCTTTTATTTATACGGCGATGAATTTGCCACCAAGCTATTCCATTTATCGGAAAATCGAGGATATATGAAATTATTAGCCCCGATTTTCTTCTTTTACTATATACAGAGCCCTTTAAATTCGATTCTTCAGGCGCTAAATGAAGCAAGAGCAGCGATGATGAACTCAGTATATGGAGGAATCGGTAAGCTTGTTGTAATGCTTGCTCTCGCGTCACAACCTGGGATTGCAGAAACAGGAGCCGTAATCGCTATTGGCTTTGGCGTACTGATCACATCCTTTTTGCATATAGCGACGATTCGGAAAAAGAAATATGTGGACACGGGTTTTAAGCTATTCGTTATACCATATTGGGCTTGTATTTTAATCGTTGTGTTCCGCCAATATATTCTCCCTACCTCCGAATTTAATATATGGGTTAATGGTTCTATCACACTTGGTTTAACACTCATTGTTCTGATGTTCGCTGATCAAATCCGTTTAAATGATTTTCGCTATTTAACCAAAACATTGAGAAAAAGATTATGATGAAGATTTTAGTTGGACATAGATTTCGCCATCTTCAAAGCAACAGTAAAAAATATTCTCTGTATCTTTATGTCCAATTTTCATTAGTTCTTCTCTTAACCATTGCTCATTTTTTTCGATTAGTTGAAGATGCCGTTTTTGGATCTCACCATCAACAATCAACGGCAATATAGGTGGTAAGCTGTCTTTCATAAATACAGAAAGATTGCCAGATGGTTCTAAGAAAGCATAGGCAATTTTCTGGATAGAACCAATTTTTTGTTCTCTCAGTTGTTGAAACAAGTCATCTAAATTATAGCGCTGTTTTTTCATCTCTTGTTCAAAGAGTACACCATCTCGAATGATTGTTGTGGGATCACCATCAATTTTATCACGTATCTTTTTACTTTTTAAGGAAATACAAGAAATGGCTACTTGTATCACTAATAAAATAATCATTGGCAAAATAGATTCAAATAAATTTCGTTTTGGATCATCAACTGCAAACGATGCTACATCTGCAATCAATACAAAGATCACAAGATCCATTACACTCAATTCTCCGACTTCACGTTTTCCCATTAGTTTGAAAATAATCAATATGACAAAGTATAGGAAAATCATACGAAAAGAGATAACTAATAAATCGTTCACATTACGACCCCTTTTTATCCCGCTTTAACGGGCAGTAGGACCCCCATCTTCAAGATATAGAGAAACGAGAAAGATAGATGGGGGATCAACTGCCCGTAAAAGTCCGATTGGTTCGGGCCAACAAGATGTTGGTCCCTCAGGTGTTGCCACAGGACGTGGCGTTTTTCACTTCCGTTCCTCTAGTTCAGTGGGGGATGAAAAAAACCCCCACTGATGGAGTTTCACTTTATCTTCTATCCTTTGTCTTTCAAAAAAAATTATTCATTAAAACAAAAGGAAAATGGCAGTTGCAGCAAAACCACACATAAGGAGTATAAAAATAATATAGCCTAAAGAACGAATCCATTTTGGCTTAGGCTGTATTTTTAGATGGCTTCCTGTACGTCTTTGAGCCATGCGCTGTTTTGCTGTTAATCGTGAGTGGATAGTATCATCATCAAATCCTAATTGTTCTATTTTCTTTTTTTGATTTTGAAGCTTTTTAGACATTATCTGAAATCCCTTCATTTTTCAACATGATGAATACTATATTATTTCGACAAAAGTAAAAAAAAGCCTTTATTTCTGTTTGAAATAAAGACTTTTTTTGTCGTAAATAGTATTCAACTATCTAGGAATTCCATGCTGGATATGTTGCAAAAAATTATTTTGCTTCTGCTGCTGTATCTATTATTTTTCCAATAGCAGCACGTTCAAAACGTAATTTAGAACCATCTTCTACTTTGATCAATACGGAAGAGTCATCGATTGCTTCGATCTCACCATGTAAACCACCGATTGTCACGATCTTATTACCCTTTGCTAAACTATTTTGCATCGTTTGTGTATTTTTACGTTGCTTTTGAGCCGGACGAATTAACATAAAATACATTAATGCGAAGATAATAATCATTGGTAGTAGCGCTTGTAATTGTTGTCCCATTCTTATATATCCCCCTTTCTATCACTAGCGTATATTATACAAGAATCAGAAGTTTTTTGCATTCGGTTTATTGAAGCCGTATTGTTCGAAGAATTCTTCACGAAAATCACCAAGACGATCTTGACGAATAGCAAGGCGTACTTGACGCATCAAATCTTGTAAGAAATAAAGATTATGGTAGGAAGTTAATCGAATACCGAATGTTTCATCTGCTTTAATCAGATGACGGATATAGGCACGTGAATAGTTTTTGCAAGTATAGCAATCACAGTTCTGATCAAGTGGTCCAAAATCACGAGCATACTTGGCGTTTTTGACAACTAGACGACCTTGACTCGTCATACATGTACCATTTCTCGCAATACGAGTGGGTAACACACAGTCAAACATATCAATGCCACGAATTGCACCATCTATTAAGGAATCCGGTGAACCTACACCCATTAAATAACGTGGTTTATCGTTCGGTAATAATGGTGTCGTAAATTCTAACATACGATTCATGATTTCCTTTGGCTCCCCTACAGATAAACCACCAATTGCATATCCCGGAAAATCAAGTGAAACTAAATCTTTTGCCGATTGTTTCCGAAGATCCTCAAATTCTCCACCTTGTACAATTCCAAATAATCCTTGATCCTCTGGACGTGCATGTGCCTTTAAGCAACGTTCCGCCCAGCGAGAAGTGCGTTCTACAGAGTTTTTCATATATTCATACGTAGCTGGATACGGAGGACATTCATCAAACGCCATCATAATATCTGAGCCTAAAGCATTTTGAATCTCCATGGATTTTTCTGGACTTAAGAAAAGCTTATCCCCATTTAAATGATTGCGGAAGTGGACACCCTCTTCTTCAATACGACGAATATCACTTAAACTAAATACTTGGAAACCACCTGAATCGGTTAAGATGGCACGATCCCAGTTCATAAATTTGTGTAAGCCACCTGCTTCACGAACAATTTCGTGGCCTGGACGAAGCCATAAATGATAGGTGTTACTTAAAATAATACCTGCACCCATTTCTTTGACTTCTTCTGGAGACATTGTTTTTACGGTTGCTTGTGTGCCAACTGGCATGAAAGCAGGCGTTTCAAAGGAGCCATGCGGTGTATGCACAATTCCTAATCTTGCACCTGTCTGCTTATCTGTTTTGATAAGTTCGTATCGAATTGCTTGAGACATGTATTAATTTCCTTTCTTTGCTTTTGGTCGGATGAACATAGCATCACCGAAACTGAAGAATCGGTATTTATTTTCAACAGCGATTTTATATGCATTTAATACGTTTTCACGCCCTGCAAGTGCACTGATCATCATGACAAGTGTTGATTTCGGTAAGTGGAAGTTTGTAATCATACCATCAATTGCTTGATATTCAAATCCTGGATAGATAAAGATGGTCGTCCACCCTGACTCTGCCACAATTCCTCCATGATGGCGTTGAGCAATTGTTTCAAGTGTACGTGTAGAAGTTGTCCCTACCGCAATAACGCGACCACCATTTGCCTTTGTGTCATGAATAACCTTCGCTGTATTTTCAGATAAATGATAGAATTCTGCATGCATATCATGATCTTCAATATTTTCAACACTGACTGGACGAAATGTACCAATCCCTACATGTAAAGTTAAGAATGCTACCTTAACACCCTTTGCACGGATTTGATCTAATAATTCTTCAGTGAAGTGAAGCCCAGCTGTTGGAGCCGCTGCTGAACCAAGCTCTTTAGAATAAACCGTTTGGTAACGTTCTTGGTCCTCTAATTTCTCATGAATATATGGTGGCAGTGGCATCGTCCCTAATTTCTCAAGTATTTCCACAAAAATTCCTTCATATTCAAATTTGAACATTCGGCCACCGTGTTCTAATTCACCCGTACATACTGCTTTCAATAGTCCATCACCAAACGTGATTTCAGTACCGACTTTTACACGTTTAGCAGGCTTTACAAGTGTTTCCCATTCATTTTCATTCGTTTGTTTTAATAATAATACTTCTATATGTGCTCCTGTTTCTTCTTTAACACCGATTAAACGTGCTGGTAATACACGTGTATCGTTCAAAATCAGGCAATCGCCTTCATGTAATTCATCTAAAATATCACGGAAATGATGATGTGATACTTCACCAGTTTCACGATCCAATACCATTAGACGACTTGATGCACGATCTTTTAATGGTGTTTGCGCGATCAATTCTTCTGGTAAATAGTAATCAAAGTCTTCTAATTTCATGGTAAACTTCCTTTTTGTTATTTGACTATCAATGATACATAGCTATTGTATTGGTTACTCCTGCCTATTGACTGAATGCAAAGAAAAAATGCTCAAGCCTAGTTTTCACTAACTTTATTCTTCATATGCAGTAGAAAATAAATGGATATCAAAGCATCCTTTTGATTTTCTATATTCAGTTTAATTCCCACCATTAGGATTCAGATGGATATTTGTAGCCAAAGTGTTCATAGGCAAGCGCCGTAACGATTCGACCTCTTGGTGTTCTTTGGATAAATCCGATTTGCATTAAATACGGCTCATAAACATCTTCAATCGTCATAGACTCTTCACCAATACTTGCAGCAATCGTATCTAACCCAACCGGACCACCTCGGAAACGTTCTACCATATTTTCAATCAGTTTATGGTCGATATGGTCTAATCCCAATGGATCGACTTGGAGTAATTCTAATGCATCCTGTGCTAATTTCAATGTAATATCACCATCACCTATAACTTGTGCATAATCACGTACCCGCTTTAATAGGCGATTGGCAATTCGCGGTGTGCCACGAGATCGTTTGGCTAATTCGATTGCCGCACTTTGATCCACATGGACATCAAATAATTCAGCACTTCTACATACGATCTCTGTCAATGAATGCTCATCATAATAGTCCAATCGTAATAATACACCAAAACGGTCTCTAAGTGGAGCTGACAGTGCACCAGCTCTTGTTGTTGCACCAACTAATGTAAAAGGAGGTAAATCCAGTCTCACCGATCGTGCTTGAGGTCCCTTTCCCACTACAATATCTAAGCAGAAATCTTCCATTGCTGGATAGAGGACTTCCTCAATAGCTCTTGGCAGACGATGAATTTCATCGATAAATAAGACATCTCCAGGTTCTAGTGAGCTGACAATAGCGGCCAAATCGCCTGGACGTTCAATAGCTGGACCACTTGTCATACGTATATGAACGCCTAGTTCATTGGCGATAACAGCTGCCAGCGTTGTTTTTCCAAGTCCCGGAGGTCCGTATAGGAGAACATGGTCAAGGCTCTCTTCACGCATTTTAGCGGCTTCTATGAAAATTTTCAAATTTTCTTTTACCTTATGCTGTCCTATATATTGCGTAAGTGTTTGAGGGCGTAATGATAATTCAAATTGAACATCATCCTTTATCGCCTCACCTGAAACGACACGATCATCCATCGTATTCCCTCCTTTCCATTATTGCTGTTTTAGTAAAAGTTTTAACGCTTCTTTCATATAATCTTCCGTCGTTTTTAAACGTTCATCCTTGTCCAATTGCAAGCGGATTTTCGTTAGTTCACGTTCTGAATAGCCCAATGCAGCAAGTGCTAAAAGAGCTTCCTCTAATTCGTGTTTATTTGGATTGACACCAAATAGTGGCAGCTCATTTTCTGCACTTGGCAATTCAATCTCTTCTAGTAAACTATCTAATTTTCCTTTTAAATCTAAAATCATTTGGCGGGCTGTTTTTTTACCAACACCAGGAAACTTCACAAGGAATTTCTCATCCTCATGTTCAATGGCAGAGATTACTTGACTTGGATCACCACTCGCTAATATGGCAAGTGCTCCTTTTGGTCCAATTCCCGATACTTGGATGAGCTTGCGGAATAATTCACGTTGTTCTAATGTTTTAAAAGCAAATAAATGATGTGCATCTTCACGAACATGTAAATGTGTAAAGACTTTTATTTGCTCTTTATTCACTTGAAATGCAAATGGATTTGGCGTATACAACTGCCAGCCAATTCCTTGCTGCTCTATAACAATATATTCTGGGGTAACACGCGTAACAGAACCCTTTATGTAGTCATACATTGCAATTCTCCTTTTATTCAACGTTATAGATTATAGCATAATTTTAAATGAGTGATGATATATGAACCTAGGATCATCGTGAAAAAAGATAGGTCAACATACGACCTATCTTAAAATACAAACATGTATTCTAATTTCACCTATCACAATCATACCACAGTTTTGGCCAAGAAGAGAGTGCCGCTTCCGTAAAGCGTATTAGTTCCTCCACAAATGCCTGTTGTCTTTCAGTAGTCACTGTTTTTACATACATCCATTCACGTAATAATTCATTTGGAAAACGTAATGTCTGTAAGTAATTCTTTGGTATTCGTTTCAGTATAGGTTGCTCATTTAACAATGCCCTCAAGTTGTAATTCACATTTGGCAATACGCGGTGCATCCACATAATCAGCTCTTCCTCTGGATATCCATAAGAAGCCAGATCAAAGTCTATTAAAATGTTTTTCCCCTTTGAATCCTTCAAAAAATTATGATGGACGATATCACCATGAAGTAATGTTTTTTGACTTTCCAAAGGTTCAATTTGATTAAATCCTGATAGAGCTTCTTGTGCATATAAAATGAGCTGATTACATTTATCTGCACCTAGATAAACAGATACTTGTGCATAATGCAAGATAAATTTTTGTAATCGTTCTTGCCATTTAAGCCTTAAATCATATGGTGGCAAAAGATATTCATCTTTTGACCAGTCTATTTTTTTGCCCGTTTGATGTAACTGGTACAAAATAGCTAGAGAATTTGTACGATCATGCTTATAGTGATACTTAAATGCTCTAGCGTTTTTTATCCATGGTTGTATAAGTATATTTTCATCTTCTAATGTAACCTTTGAAATCGTATGTGGAAATTGTATGTCAGCAAGACTTTCATGAATTACTTTTACCTTCTTCGCAACCATAGGATTATCATATTTTTTAACAACAAATTCTTCATTCCCTGACTGACAATGCCAGACATTTGATTTAATCTTCTTTTTTACATTGAATTTGTTCACCTAGCAAGACTCATAGCCTGCTTGCGGGAAGTTTGGCACGTGATGTGGCTGTGGTTGTGGCCAATGTTGAGCTGGTGGGTATGGTGAATAATAATGTCCTGGCCACGCTTGTGGCATTGGATTATGCTGATAGATCGGCGGTCCGAAATTCCAGTATGGATCAACATAATTTGGATATGGCATTGCCGGAGCATGGTACCATGATTCCATTGGTTGTTGATGGAATTCTTGACGGTCGTCATGATGTTGATACGATGGTGGTTCTTCACATTCTCTTGTTGATTCTGGCATAGCCCAACTTGGCTGTGTCGTTGGTGTCATCTGTTCCACAGGTGACACCATTGGTTCAGTCCATTGAGGGACTGATGACTGCACTGGCCATTGTGGTGTTGGAACTGGCACTGGCCATTGCGGTACCTGCACTGGAACGGGTGCTGGCCATTGCGGCATCGATTGATGTCCTCCACATCCACAGTCATGATGATATTGTGGGGCTGCATATTGTGGGAAACATGGTATTGGTGCACACGGCATCGGCATCGGTGGCGGGCATGGCATTGGTGGTGGAGCAGGTATTGGAACAGGTGCTGGTAACGGTGCCGCCTGTGCACAAGGTTCACATTCAGGCTCCGGCTTATGTTCTTTTTGCGGTTGAATAAAGAATTCCTCCTCATGTTGCTCTGTCAATTCTATTCTGGCTCTAATGGGGCGGGCTTCTTCAAATGGATGTATATGGGGGATTGGTTTTGGTTCTTCTATTGGTATAGGGATAGGAATCGGTATTTCCTTTGGTTTTACCACTGGTTGTTCTTTTGGTTTTGCTATCGGATGCTCTTTTGGTCGTGTCACCGGTTGTTCTTTTGGTCTCGCTATCGGGTGCTCTTTTGGTCGTGTCACCGGTTGTTCTTTCGGCCTCGCTATCGGGTGCTCTTTCGGTCTCGTTACCGGCTGCTCTTTTGGTCGTGTCACTGGTTGCTCCTTTGGTCTCGCTACCGGCTGCTCTTTTGGCGGTGTTACCGGTTGTTCCTTTGGTCTTGCTACTGGATATTCTTTTGGTTGTACCCTCGGATATTCTTTCGGCTGGCTTTTAGGTTGTTCCTTTTTAGGCGCATCAGGCAAAAATAATTCCATCCCCGGAACAATATAATCAGGGTTTGCTAAATGAGCATTTAATCTCTTCATATCCTCAAAAGAAATTCCGTATTGTCTTGCAATTTTCCAAAGTGTTTCGCCCTTTTTGACAGTATGAACGCGCACGCTTTTCCTCCTTCCATCTCTATACAATATGAAAAGCATCATTATTTGGACACTCTAATCTTATTTGTTTACGCCTTTCATGTTACACTATGTACCAAATTATGATTGTAGAATGGATTTTTATAATTTCTTAAATCCTTTTGTATCAAGGATTCTTGCCTATTTTTGAAAATGTTCAGCATGCAAAATAAAGCATAAAAAAGTATGTATTTGGGGCTGATTGGGGCTAGTTGGGACTAATGATTAAAATAACGGCGAGCGTGTGTAGGAATGGATGAGTGCTTTGTAATAAAAATAAGTTTTTTAATTAATTTAATTGGATTCTTTCTAATTTATAATAATTCTCGCTATTATTTAAAATTGACTAAATTTATGAAAAATAAAAAGCCAGAGCTATAGATATGTGCTCTGGCTAAACAAAGAAACATTAAATTAATAAGATATGCCTGATAATAACTCTCTTTCGTAGTTAGAATCCCTCTTCAAAAAATCGATTATCTCTCTTATCCTTAATGAAACAGTATCTAAGTTAATCTTATTTTTCTTTTCAACTTGTTTCTTATTTTTCATTTTCAAATATTTACTTGACCCAAAAACTCTACATTCTGCCATACTTTCAAGTATGACTTCAATTAAATTTCCTAATATAATAGGATACTTTACAAATGCGATAGCCACTATTTGTAAAGACCTTTTTTTGTCACTAGGGAAAAATTTTAATGCCAATTTAAAATGGACAAGTAATATAAGTAAAGGCAACAACACTACTAACAGTTTGTATTTAAAATTAAATCCAATTCCATTATTTTTAAATTTTAAATATGTGGCCCTAACTACTGCGGAGTAAATAGCAAAGAAAATAAAAAATGTTATTAACAAAATCATCTTCTTTTCCTCCCATTCTTTTTAGAGTTTCTAACTACATATTGCTTGGTTTTAGCTTTTTTGTAGTATTCCTCTCTTTTACCCATATCCATACGTTTCGTTTCGAAATTTTTCCTATACTCTTGACGTCGTTGTTGTCTTGTTTCAATCTCTTCATTATCACTATATGCTATAAAATCTTTAATAGCAAGGTAAACAAATCCAAAACTGATAACCCATATTCCGTATTTTATGTATGAGATAAGTCCATTATGAACAATCAAACCTTGAGAATTTAAAATAACGATACTAATACAAACACCACTAAGAATTGCTGGCGCTATTACGCCTATTCTTCTCCTAAATCTGTCATTTTTAGTAACTGTTAAAGGTTCATGGCTCCAATAATCAAAACAAAAAGGTATATAATATAACAAAAAACTAGAACAAATAGTAGCTAAATTATTTGAACTATGTATCGGCGCTAACAATATTATCCAACATATAATTACATATACTATACGTAGAAGAAAAAAACCGTTCATTCAATATCATCCTTGCAAAATTTGTCTTTCAATATAGTATCATAGTTGCGAACTTTTTAAAATTATTCTTTTTTAATATACCTATCCTATATTTTAATTATTGATAATAAAAGCACCCCGAAGGATGACTTTTTATTTTATCATCCATTAATGATTTCTTGAATTTCCTCAATAGATAGATCATCAGAATAACCATAATCTCTTGATTTTAGTATTGCTTTTCTTTTGTCTATCATCTTTTTCAATTTTCGCATACTCGGTCCAAAACCATGAGAATTAAAACTCTCAATTTTTCCAGATTCCATCAATTCTTTAATTTCTTCATATCTCCCAAGCTGTTTGACTAAGAACTCATAGAAACTGAGGTATTTAACTTCTGTTTCATCGTTTAGGTCAAACCCATTAAACAATACATCCTTTTCATCGATAACTTCTTTCGCTTTAACACTGTGTTCTCTTGAATAATACAAATCACGATATAGGGAGAGTACATCTATTACAAATTTGCATTCTTCATCAGAAAGCTCATCAGAAAAGTACTCAGTAGCTAGAGAATAGTATCTACTAAAACCCGCAGTAAAGATATCTCTAAAGTTTTCGAATTGCTTCTTTTCGTGTGGATCTTCCGTTAATCTTGATAAGATTTCATACTGATTGGCAATTATTAATCTATCTTTTATACTCAAACTGCTATCCATTTCCTCACCTCTTCAATTTTAACTATATTAAATTAACAGTAGGAAGTATATTACATATTTGATATTATAACAAAAACATCATAAAGAAAATAATTAATGAATTAACATTCACTTTCAAATTCAATCTTATTAATTAAAGTATTAAAATACACAGCCGTAGGGCGTATATTAACTGCTTTTATAAAAAGTCTAGCAGAATAAAAGAATAAATATAGCATAATAATGATGTATATAAGAAATATTACTATATTACCACTTCTATCTGCTAAGGCCTTATAAATAGCGAAAACACCCCCAAATATAGCCAATAGACTAGGAAAATACTTTGAAGGATCAAATGTTTCTTCAAAGCTTTTAGCTCTCGCTTGAATTATTAGTTGCTCTTTTTTGTCCATAAACTTTAAAGAATATATATTATTTTTTATATGTTCATCACTTAAACTTGATTTTTTTGGAAAAAGATTTTCATCAATAAATGCCTTAAACACTTTATCTTTTTTCTTAGACATCTCTAATAGATCTTTTATAAAGATATAATTTACATCAGCAGTTATTTCTTCTGTTTTTGTCATAAGTTTCACCTCACATATTTCATAATACAAGGGAAATTCTAAATTAGCCCTGTCTATACTTCAATGCAATTTTTAATACTGTAAGTAATTTTGAACGTTTATTTGCAAGTGTAGCAGAATATATGTAATATCCAAAAAAAATGATAAAATACGCTATGCCAATTATTATTGCACCCGTACAAATAGATTTAACTGTATATTCGCCAATTCTTTGAGTATCCTCTTTTGGAATAATCGAAGAAAATAAACTTCCCAAAATGGTAACCACACAAGTTATCATTGTTAATTAGATAACCATCATTTGTTTGAAAAATATAATCTTTATTTAGTTGTTTCCTAATTTGGTGTTCATTCAATAAAAATGATAGATTGTTCTTTAGTCTAGCATTCATATAGTACCCCCTTCTATTAAATTGGCTAAAGAAGTATGTTGTGTCCTTCCACTTCCAAACTTAGTAAAAATATTTATCATCATGATATGACTAACTTAAAAACATAATATGCAATGATAAGAAATATTAATGAAGCTAATGTCCCAGCTATTTTACGTGGTATTCTCAACATTTTAAATAAAATTATTAATACTATAATCGCTATAACTAAAATCCCTATGTATATACCAAATTGAATAGCCATTCCATTGATAACACTGTTATCAAAATTATTGTCAACTATCTCCATAAAATGCCTCCAAGACTACTACTTTTAAAAATTGTATTATTTTTACATTTAATCCAGTTCTTCTATATGGATTTTTGAACCATAAAAAAAAGCTTCCGAATTATCACAACAGTCTCACTTATTAATCTAAATAATGTTGATATAAGCAAGATTGGAATAAATATTAATAAATGAACAATCATAAAAAAGAAAGAAATAATTATATGTGTATTCCTTATAGTGTAATAGTATTTCCCCATATATACCGATGTTCTGGGTTCTGAAAATATAGGAAAGACAATTTTTAATACAGAAAATCCAAATAAGATTACTAATAAAAACACTGAAAACAATAATTGTGTTCCTGTTTGGTGCCACAAAATCTGATAATATTCTCTTGAATTTGCCTTATAAGCGCTATACAACAAATGCCCAGGTTTTACAATTTCAAAGAATAGTAAATACCAACCTAATAAAACTTTAACTACTTTTAGTAACATAATATCTTTCATGAAAACCACCTTGTCTATTGTATATACAAATGTCTAAGTCAACATATTTGTAAATAGGGGTTCTTATACTAAATATTAACTTTCTACGAAGTTTAATATATGGAGAATGAGAATTATATTACATATTTGATATAAATAAAGGAACCCCGAAGGCTACTAGACACGTAAATCTTTAATTTACTTTTTCCCCAGTGAATTTAACCATTCCATCATCAGTTACCTCTTTATAATCAACTCGAACAGTATTACTAGCAATAGTAATGTACTCAGATAACATCATAAGATGCAAAGTTCGATAATCCAAGGCTGTTTCTACCTTTTCTTCTCCAATTATTTTTTTAATTCAACTTTGTATTCATTCATACTCTTAACCTTCCTTATTTTTAATATTAATTATTTGATTCACAATCGAGCTCCTAAATATTCTGTACAGATCGTGTAAACAAATAATAAGCCGAATATAAAAATGCACTGCCAGCAATGAAATTAGCAATTTTATAGGGTACTCTAAAAATCACACAATCAACAACAATCAACCTTACAGCATACAAAGCAACACAAATAAATAGATAAGAAATGATTGTATGGCTATTTGATTAAAAAATAACTAGGCGTTTCTTCCATAATGCACCCCTTCTGTATTTACTATAAATAATTTCCAGAAGTGCGTATATCATAAATTTGATATACAATAAAAAAAGACCACCTTTTTTGAGTGGTCCATGTTTGTTTTATTAATTTATGCTCCTGTTGCAGCAGGAGCCTTTTGTTTGCTCAAATGACTGCCGCCAACTACTTTACCAATGATTTTTACTTGATGTTCCCTCACAACTTGTATTTTTCACCTAACAACATGATCTGATTGCCAAAGCGTGTGAATGTACTTACAAAGCGTTGTCCAGCTACTTCAAATACCGCTAAATCCTCTCCATTACCCTGTGGTTACTCGATTGTAGACACAATAACCTCGTCACCTTCTAATAACCCTAACCCATTGTTTGTATCGCTAATTTCTAATGAAAATAAATTATTCATGCTCTGCTTCCTCCATTCTTTTTTTCGCTATTGTTTTTATTTCTGTAGCAACTTCTTCTATTGTCTTCCCTTGTTTATTTATTCCAAAATAATCACATAAAAAATCGGCTGCTACATACGGTATATAATTTTCCTCCATAACTACTTGCTTATAAGCATTAATTAGGTGAATGGCTTTCTCTTTTGAAACACAAACGCTTTTGAATGGACGTAATTTTTTAGTGTCACACCAAGTGACAACAATGTACATTTCTACTTTTATTTCTACACCTAAAATCACTTTTGAACGCACTTGAAAATAGTCTTGAAGTTCCAATTATCATTGCCCCCTCCTATTATTTAATCCACCAGTTTCCTCTATGTTTGCCGCATGTTCTAATTCCTAATTCTCGCCACCCAAAACTTAGATCCACATATACAACACGTATAAAGGTACTCTTTTGAAAAATTTCTTTCACTATTACCATTGATAGTCTCTACCTTCTCTACTTAACCTGTAAATTTGGCAAGTGTCTTTTCAAGCAAATTAGGGTAACACTTCGGACAAATTTCATAGATGTAAGTTGGTACTGATTCACACATTATGAGAAACCTCCTTTTCTACTTATTTTTATAACTAATTAATTATATATTATTCTATTTAAATCATACATTCAACAAAAATAACTTTTTTATTATATTTTATAATATTTTATATATATTTTATGTTATAATACAAATATGAGAGGGGTTTATAATATGACAATGGCTCAAAAAATAAAAATACTTTTAATAAAAAAAGGAATGAATGTTTCTCAACTTGCAGAGAAAATAGGTACTTCGCAACCAAACTTGTCTAAAAAAATGAGTAGAGATAATTTCAGTGAGAAAGACTTAGAAGAAATCGCAAAAACACTGGATGTAAAGTATGAAGGATTCTTCTTCTTAGAAGATGGGGATCGTATATAAGCAAAAAAAGACACTAATCGTAATGATTAAGTGCCTTTTCAATATTATTTAAAACATTTTAGATTAATTTAATATCCGTACAAATTAAGTTATATTCCTATCCAAGATAGCTGTATGTTGGTCAAACCATTCGAAAACTTTATCTCTTGGATAACGGCTCTAATACCAATTAATTTTGGAAAATTGGACGCGCTACAATTCGATTTATAGTCGATAATTCAGCTTGAAAAATTTCTATCAAATGTTCTTTTTTGAGTACATTGGGATATGAATAATTCTTATAACCGTCTTCTATACCTTTTTCATAAGCTTTCAGAAATGAAAGTTCTAACTTTTTTCTAACAATTCACCTTCTAAGGCTTCAATTTGTTTGAAAATATCGTTCACACACTCGTCAAGGAATGGTAAAGGTGACAAAGATCAAATCAAAAAAAGAAGCAGAAGTATATTGCTATGAAACGAAAACGAAGGGTGTTCTATGGGGATTTCGCCATAAATACTACAATGCTCTAGGCGAACGCAAAGAGAAGAAGGGAAGCGGCTATGCTACCGAAAAAGCAGCAATCAAAGCACTGCTCCAAGTAAAAGCCGAGTTATTAAGTGGCGGATCTAAAAAAGTGGAATATGAAAATATGACAGTTGGCCAATGGCTTGATATTTGGTATGGATCCAACAAAAAGAAGTGGAAAATTGGAACCGCTATTCAAAGAGAATGGATAATACGTACTCAATTAAAAACCTATCTAAGCCACTTCAAGTTGCAAAAACTCGATAAAATAACGTATGAACGTGAATTTATTCATAAAGTGGAAGGCAAATTTAAAAGTGGAACCGTTAGACTTTGGCATACGATTTTTAAAATAGCCGTTAATGCTGCAGTAGAAAATGAAATATTAGATCGGAACCGCTTCACGAAAGTTGCCATATTGAATGACGAAACGGATGTGAAAAATAACTTTCTCACACCCGCCGAGTTAAATATCTTATTGAATGATGTTAAACTAAACGAAAATATCACAAACTATTCTTTGATTCTTACGCTTGCTTATACTGGCATTCGCCGCGGTGAAGCATTGGGGCTTCAATGGAAAAACATAGACTTTAAAAAGCATACAATTACCGTTGAACGAACTCGTGATGATAAGGGATCACGAACACCCAAAACAAAGAATAGTTATAGAACTATTGTAGTTGATGAAATCGTTATGGTACAACTTGAAAACTATAAAAAATGGTGTAAGAAAGAGTTGCTAAAAGACGGTAAAAAAATAACCGGTGAAACTTTTGTTTTTATTTCCAGCGACATGCCAGAACCTATAAAAGAGCATATTCCCATACACATCATTAGAAAATCCATTAAAAGAACGGGCATTCATAAGATAAATGTACATGGTTTACGGCATACTCACGCTACCATCTTATTGAATAATGATTTTAATGTAAAAGCAATTGCGGATCGCTTAGGGAACACCGTTCAAATGATTTATAATGTATATGGACATGTTATGAAAAAGACCGAAAAAGAATCGGTTTTAGTATTCAAACAAGCACTAAATGGGGCTAAAACTGGGGCTAACTCATAAAAAAGCAGGCTTCAAGCATTGATTTAATGCGGTTTTATGTATTCGTTTCATGTTACACTATGTATAGAGAAGTACTATTTATGCTTGTATTTTGAGGTGTTATTTATGAAAAAATTACTTGGGGAAGAACGTAGAACATTTTTGTTAAATTTATTGAAAACAGAGGGAAAAGCCATTACAGGAACAGAATTCGCCAAAAGAACGAATGTTTCCAGACAAGTGATTGTGAATGACATTGCCTTACTAAAAGCAAGGAATGAACCAATTGTCGCTACGAGTCAAGGCTATCTCTATTTTAATCAGCAAGCAAGTGTACAAAATTTTGAACGGCAGATCGCCGCTTACCATACTTCTGAACAGACCGAGGATGAATTAAATACATTAGTGGATGCAGGAACCACTGTAAAGGATGTTACAGTCGAACATCCTGTCTATGGAGAAATCACAGCTAATATTATGGTAAAAAATCGTTTTGAGGTACAGCAATTTATGAAAAAACTTCAGGAAACAAATGCAAGTCCACTGATGGCATTGACAGATGGTGCACATCTTCATACCATTTCTGCCCCCACGGTAGCTCAACTTGACTTAGCCGAAAAACGATTAAAAGAAAAAGGCTATTTACTCTCAAAGGATTAAAAAAAGAGTTGTTGCATAAGGAACATAAAGTACACCTACTATGTAACATCTCTTCTATAATTCCATATGAATAGTACTGCAATAATTGACAAAGCTACTGATTAACCATCGTGAATGATGAATATCAACCATATTGAGACCAATTAATCTGGTAGTAACAGACAGTAAAGCTTCCGCTACTCTAACGTTCCAATATAACAGAGGCTCACCACCTATAACGGTCTGGTTGGACCAACAAACAACCCAGTAGGAAATGAGGAAAAGCTCCCACTGGGTGAAATTTCACCTTATCATTTGGATGCTTTTTTTGAATGTTGTTTATAGGTGTAGTAGCTTCCTAACGATTTAACCGTACAGCCTAGTGCTGCTAATTCTTCCATAGCACCTTTCATCAATGGAGCATTTTCATCTTCTAACAAATCCAATATAAAGAAATAATCGCCTAAACCTGTTTTTAAAGGTCGTGATTCAATTTTACTTAAATTAATTTTTCGCCAAGCAAAAACTGATAAAATCTGATGCAATGCCCCAGAATGGTCATTGGATAATTTGATCATAAGCGTTGTTTTAATCTGTTCTTCTCGTTCTGCTAATTCAATACGTCCATTACTTCTTGAAAGTACAACAAAACGAGTATGATTAAAATGAAAATCGTGAATTTTAGGTTGAACAATTTCCAAATCATAGGTCTCGGCTGCAGCGGAGTTACCAATTGCTGCAATACACTCTTCCGGATGTTCAAAAACAAATTTTGCAGCTGCTGCAGTAGATGAAGTCTGATGTAGTGGAACACCTCGAAAGCGATAATACAAATATTTATGGCATTGTGCTAATGCATGAGGATGAGAATAGACGCCTTGTATATTCTTCCAATTTGCTACTTGCTTTTTATGTACCATTAAATGCTGTTCAATTGGTGACAGTACTTCACCCACTACGTATAAATTGACCTCATGATATAAATAATCGATGGTCAATGGGACAATACCCTCTAAAGCGTTTTCTAATGGAACAATGGCTAATTCTACTTGACTTTCTGCTACAGCTTCAATACATTCTGGAATCGTTCTAAATGGAATCATCCATTCATTTGGAAATAATTCTTGTGCTGCTAAATGTGTAAATGTACCTTTTGGGCCCAAATAAGCCACTCGATTTTTCCATTCTTCGGATACCAACTCGAAAATGCCCCCTTATAGCGCGCCTGAACTAATAACCTCTGCTGACTCTACAAAATCTAATTTCTTAAGATTTTGCAATAACTCATCTAACTCTACATCCATTGCTGTCACATCAAGTGATAGTGTAACATTTGCCCGCCCTTGAATCGGAATCCGTTTGATGGATGGTTAGTACATTACAATGCGTATCTGTTACGGTGGATAGAAGTCGAGCTAGTGTTCCTTTGCGGTCCTCTAGCTGTAAAAAAACTGTTAAAATACGTTCTTGTACAATAGAGTGGAAGGGGAAAACAGCATCTCGATACTTATAAAACGCACTTCTGGATAAATCTACCTGCTTAACAGCATCCCAAATAGAAGTGACAGCACCGGTTTGTAACAAATGCTTTGCCTCTAATGTTTTTTGCATAGCATCTGTTAATACATCTTCGCGTACTAAATAATAGCGTTGATCTGCAATATTTTTCATCTTTTTCCCCCCTGATTAACTACTCTATAAAATCAAACTCAAACTTTAATAAGCGAACGGTATCCCCATTTTGAGCACCTCGTTCACGTAGTGCATCATCGACACCCATACCACGTAATTGGCGTGAAAAACGTCGTACTGATTCTTCACGGCTAAAGTCTGTCATTTTAAATAGCCGTTCAATGGTATAGCCTGATAATACGTAAGCGCCATCATCGTCACGACTGATAACAAAATCTTCACCTTTCGCCTCATGCTTGTATAGAACAGTTGCATCTGTTTCCTCATCTTCCATTTCATGGAGTGGGAATTCAGGCGTTTCATCTAAAAGATCTGCAACTGCAAATAACATTTCTTTTAAACCTTGGCGTGAAATAGCTGAGATCGGAAAAATCTTAACATCTTCCCCTACTTGATCTTTAAACACTTTGAAATTCTCTTCGGCATCTGGCATATCCATTTTATTGGCAACGACGATTTGCGGACGCTCTGTTAGTCGCATATTATATTGTTCTAACTCTTTATTGATGGTCAAATAATCTTCATATGGATCGCGACCTTCCATACCAGACATATCAATCACATGGACGATGACACGTGTGCGTTCGATGTGACGTAGGAATTGATGGCCTAAGCCTATCCCCTCAGATGCACCTTCAATAAGACCTGGAAGATCAGCCATGACAAAACTTCTCCCATCATCAATACGAACCATACCTAAGTTCGGCACGATCGTTGTAAAGTGATAAGCGCCAATCTTCGGCTTTGCTGATGTAACAACTGATAATAGAGTTGATTTTCCAACGCTTGGAAATCCAACTAAACCAACATCAGCTAATACTTTTAATTCTAATATAACATTAAGTTCTTGTCCTGGCTCCCCTTTTTCTGAAAGTTCTGGAGCTGGATTTGCAGGTGTAGCAAAACGAGAGTTGCCTCGACCGCCACGTCCTCCTCTTGCAATGACCACTTTTTGACCGTGCTCTACTAAATCCGCGATCACACGGCCGTTTTCTTCGTCTGTTACGACAGTACCAGGTGGCACAGAAACATATAAAGACTCTGCATTTTTACCATGTTGGTTTTTGCTCATGCCGTGTTCGCCACGGTTAGCTTTAAAATGGCGTTTATAGCGGAAATCCATTAATGTGCGTAAACCTTCGTCAACTACGAATACTACGTCACCGCCCTTACCGCCATCCCCACCAGCAGGACCACCGTTTGGCACGAATTTTTCACGGCGGAAGGCTACCATACCATTGCCTCCATCTCCACCTTTAACATAAATTTTTACGTGGTCGACAAACATTAAAGTCCCTCCTTGTTGTTTAAAATGACGTATTGCCATTCTTGTTCTGAAAATTGGTCATCTTCAACCACTAATAATGGCTGTTGAATCGATTGTTGAAAAACATCTTTTTGCTCCCAACGTCCTTTTGCATGAAACAAAATCTCGAATTTTCTTGCTGTTGAATAGATTTGTAATGATAGTTGTTGATCAACAAACGGATCTAGTGATGAATAAACATGTAATACAGATTTCTCCAAATAGTTACAAATCGCATCATCCAAAATTGGATTTACTTCATGTTCAATCATGCTCTGAATGTCAACATGGAAGTTTTGATAACGCCATCCTAATGTATGAATCCATTCAATCGTTTTTGGTAAACCCAATCTATTGATATTGAAAAAGGTTTTACATTGTTCAGTAATTTCTTCTACAGCTGTTTTAGCTGAATCTGTCCTACCTAAGTCAAGATTAATCTTAATAAGTTGAAGTTGATTTAGAAAATCATGGTTTGCAAAACGTAGCGCTTCATTTATGGTGAGTGTATTTCCGTTCATCATCGTTCACTCTCCTTCGATGAGATGTTCATTTTACAGTATACCAATTTCCCTAGAAATTTTCTTCTAATTAGAAAAAATTCGATTTTCGTAAATTGTAGCAAAAGAATATTGAACTTTCCTCCCTCAATTATGGATGAAAAGAAAGGGAGGTTTTTCCCAGATGACTTAGAATAGCAAAAAAGCACGAATGCTGTTAAATCAACATTCGTGCCTCTCTGCTTTTGCAAGATCTCGTCTCAAAAGAAACTGATGAGACAAATCTAATACACGTTCATTATGCTTCTTGAGCAACTGGGTATACGCTGACTTTACGTTTTTCACGGCCTAGGCGTTCGAATTTAACAACGCCATCAACTTTTGCGAATAAAGTATCGTCACCACCGCGACCTACATTTTCACCTGGATAGATTTTAGTACCACGTTGACGATACAAAATAGAGCCAGCTGTTGCGAATTGACCATCAGCACGTTTAGCACCTAAACGTTTTGCTTCAGAATCACGACCGTTCTTAGTAGAACCTACACCTTTTTTAGAAGAGAAGAATTGTAAATCTAAAGATACTAGTAACATATGTTCCACCTCCTAGATCATTTTATATTTTAATTCGATAAAATCTCCATAACTTGCGACCATCGTATAATACTGGGTCACCATTGTTTGAAGAATGATTTGCAGTTTTGCATCAGCCTCAGCGTCAAGATCTGCCTGATCGATCACACAGGATAAAAATCCTCCGTTCTCGCCTTGTTCAATACCTGGTTGTAATTGTAGGATTTGTCCAATTGCATTTACCGTGCCAAAAGCAATAGCAGATGCGCCTGCACAAACTAAATCATGGCCAGGATCACCAGAATAGGCATGACCTGAAACTTCAAAGCCATAAGATTTGCGGTTTTCATCGCTATGAATCTTAACTGTAATCATCGAATCCCTCCACTATTAAGCGTTGATTGCTTCAACAACTAATTTTGTGTATGGTTGACGATGACCTTGTTTACGACGGTAGTTCTTTTTAGCTTTTAATTTGAAAACAACAACCTTTTTCTCACGGCCTTGTTTTTCAACTTTAGCTGTAACTGTTGCGCCTTCAACGAATGGAGCTCCAACTTTAACATCTTCGCCACCAACGAAAAGAACTTTGTCAAAAGTAACTGTTTCACCAGCTTCAGCGTTGATTTTTTCAACGTAGATTTCTTGGCCAGCTTCTACTTTAACTTGTTTACCACCAGTTTCAATAATTGCGTACATAACTGCACCTCCTCAAAAGTCTCAGACTCGCCTTCAATAGGTGATCCAGATGGATGCTTATAACCTTTTCAGCGCGGTTGTAGCACGGGTGCTACATAACATAGAAATATTATCACACTAAAACTATGACGTCAACCTATTTAGCACAACGTTTTCAAAAGCTTGTTCATATTTTCTGTAACGAAAAGCCTTGATATTTTGAACAAAAAGCAATAACAGAATCAGCATAAAAAAGATGGAATGTGGAAAATACCATATAGCCAGAACAAAACATGTTGCACAACAAGACATGGATAATAGCAAAAAAGACGTTTTAGTCGTTTGTAATGACTTTTTTTCACTCCATAGTATTTCTAGCATTCTCCCGCCATCAAGAGGCCAAATAGGTAAAATATTGATCAAAAGCAATAAAATCTGTATGGCTTGAAACGGCTCACTTAAAGATTTCGGAAAGAAAAATGCAATCCCATAAAGGATCATCGTGACAATCGGACCTCCTAGAGCAATCATAAATTGCTGTCTTTTTGTCACTTGCCACCTTGTAGCATAAAGGATCTCCCCACCATAAGGCATGATAACGCAAGATTTTACTTTCACATGAAGGACATAAGCAACGAATAAATGTCCAAATTCATGCAAGCATAAAGAAATAAATAATAACGCATAATTAGCAAACTGCCCCGTAATGATTAACCATACAATCAATGGCAAAAGTGTGGGGTGAAGCTTTAGTTTCCTCATCACTGAAGCCAACCCTTTATAGAATCCGGATCTAACATAGCGCCTCTACGCTCAATTTGCAAATAGAAAGTTCCCGAATCCATTGTAGCTAGAGGTTCTCCTTCCTTAATAGTTGTATAGGGCAAATAATCTAGTGATTTTAGCAATCCATATGTTACCCGCTCACCTGTATCATATGTAATCGTCATTGTTTTACCAAGTGATTTTGTATGCCCTGTGAAAATAACAAAGCCGTCATGTTTTGCATAAATAGTCAATGGTTCATCGTAAGATAATAGCACTCCGTTTGAAAAAGATTGCATCGTGTTGTATTCTCCGATATGTGAGTCAGCTACTGGCGCCATAACTGTTACTTTTTCTTCCTCCTGGAATACTTCCTTTGTCCAATTCGTGAGAATCAGTAAGTCATCATTTGATAAGACATAATCCGTTACATGACTATTTAGTATTTGCTTTTTTTCTAATACGATGAATGTAAATAGTAATACTGCAACGAATAGCGTCAATTTCCACTTTTTCAAGAACTACCACCCCAAAACTACATTTTCTATCAGTTTATGAGGCATCCCTTGCAAACAGTACAACTATCGATCACACTTCAATAGTCGAGATGAAAACCATTCAAAAAGGTTTTATACCTTCTATGAAATTATTCACCTGAATCCATTTCATAATGTAGAATACGTTTTATTGTCTCTCTTTCCCCATAAGTCTATGAAATTCCCATAGCATTCAAGAGCTGTGCATAAAAAACTTTTTAAACAAAAAAAGCGCCATTCAATTATGATGAATGGCACTTGTCATCGTACAAATGATGGCTGATCTCTAAAATAATAGAGAAGAGCTTTACTAACTTAACTAGTAACTAATTATCTTGTTAGAACAGGGCTTGCTTTTAAGCAGCTAGCACCTTGTTACACATTATGTAGTATCCTATTATTTAGCAAATAAAGCTTTAATTTTTGAAAAAACACCTTTATGTTCATTTTCCAATGACATCAGTGGCACAGATTCGCCTAAAATTCTACGCACAATATTCCGATAGGCAATCGCTGCTTGAGTAGATGGTTCCATAACGATTGGTTCTCCCTTATTAGAAGAACGGATGACTTGCTCATCATCTGGAATGATCCCTAGCAAATCGATCGATAAATGTGTCGTGATTTCATTGACATCCATTGAATCACCATTTTTCATTAATTGAGGTCGGATACGATTGATAATTAGCCTTGGTGGTTCTATTTCTTCTTTTTCCAATAATCCAATTATGCGGTCAGCATCACGGACTGCCGAAATTTCAGGCGTTGTCACAACAATTGCTTTATCAGCACCTGCAACAGCGTTTTTATAACCTTGTTCAATTCCTGCAGGGCAGTCAATTAAAACATAGTCAAAATCAAGTTTCAATTCTTCCACTAACTTTGCCATTTGCTGCGGTGTTACAGCATTTTTATCAGAGGTTTGGGCAGCTGGTAATAAGAAAAGTAAATCATCAAATCGCTTATCCTTTACAAGTGCCTGCTGAATTTTACAACGCCCTTCAACAGTATCTACTAAGTCATAGATAATACGGTTTTCTAAACCTAAAATGACATCTAGGTTACGTAAACCGATATCCGTATCTATTAAGCATACTTTTTTGTTTTGAAGTGCCAATGCAGTACCTAAATTGGCAGTAGTAGTTGTCTTCCCTACTCCACCTTTACCAGAAGTAATTACGATAGCTTCACCCACATTAGCTTCCTCCCTTAAATGTCGATAAATTTGGTCTTAAAATGCGTAAATCCTGCAAGCGGTCTATAGCAATATGTCCGTTCGGATGAATATAAGCACATTCCATTTCTGGTTTTTCCGCTAAAATGGTCACCTCATTGGTCATCAATTCCATTAAATCGGCAATCATAAGATGGGTGGCCTCTAACCATGAAGCAGCAATTACACATTCACGGTTTCCTTCAACGCCTGCATGTGCCATTCCCTTTAAACGTCCCATGACATAGATACTACCTCCAGCAATCACTTTACCGTTGGGATTGACATCGCCAATAACAACAAGATCACCGTCAGCTCTCAATTCTTGTCCAGAACGTACAATACCTATGTAAGTTGCAGATTGACTTTTCAAAAGCTTTTGATTACATTCTTCTACAGTAATCACATCACTCTTAATCTTTGAAACTTTTAAGTGTTTAGATTGTTGAACGATATGAAGAATTTCCTTTAACTGCTCCTGATTACAATATCGATTTCCCACATGTATCGTTACTTCTGCTTGTCCTTCTAAACCATCTTCAGTGACTTTACGCTTTAATTCATCCAATAAATCAGAGTAAGCGCATTGATCATCAAGCTGAAGCACAAGTCCCTCTTTTGTACCTTTGATTAAGACAAGTTGCTTAGTTGTCAAATGCTTCACCTCACGCTTCTCTATTATAAAGTTGATTGATTTGCTTTAAAGAGTCGAGCTTCTATCAAATATTTAAATGTCCAACCCAGCATGATCAAATAGATAGAGTTTGCGATCATCGTTGGAATCAGCCGTTGGTTTAAAAACTCAGTAAATGGAACCGAAGTAAAAGAAATCAATAAGAAAAATTGATGTAAAACGATCTCTAGTAGTGCTACGAGTACCAATGAAAGGACTGTTGTAATAGCTAGATGTTGATGGATATATTTTACTGTATAACCCGCTATAAAACAAATAAATGGATATAAGAATGTGTACAATCCAATAATATCAATATAAAAAATATCATACAATACCCCAAATATTAATCCGTACCACATCGCACGTTTACGATCATAATAAATAGACAAGAAAATCAAGTAAAGAATCAAAAATCTCGGTACTAGGTAATATAAATGACCGTGCCATTCAATTGGAGAATAAAGCGAAAACTCTGTTTCTAAAAAAAACAATAGAACGGCTACAAGCGGAATAAGAAATTTAACCATTGTTACTGATCCCCAGTTTCTGTAGTGATAGATTTATTTGTACCATTGCCATCTGAACCATCAACAGAGATAGATTGACGTTTCGCAATGACAACATGATCTAACATAGAAAAATCAGCCGCCGGTTTGACATATGCTAATTTCGTCAAACCAAAATCATCTGTAGAAACTTTTGTCACTTCACCGATTAACACGCCTTTAGGGAATATTCCTCCTAGACCAGAAGTTGTCACTTTATCACCTTTTTTAACAGGCAGACTTGAATCAATTCTTTTTAAGACCAATTCCCCACGTTTTGCATTAAAACCTTCGATTAAGCCGAATGCTTCTGACTTTTTATTGGCTACAACAGCAGATACGCGATAATTTGTGTTATTGGTTGATAGTAATTCAACTTGCGACGTATAAGGGGTAGTTTGAACGATTTTACCAATTAAGCCCTTAGAAGTTAGTACAGCCATATTAACTTTGATACCACTCATAGAGCCCTCATTTAAAATGAGTTTTTCTTCCCATTGGTCAGGATTACGTGCAATGACATTTGCTTGAATCGGATCAAAGTTACGTAAATCATCCTTTTTTCCAACTAAATCTTTTAACTTGTCATTTTCAACTTTCAATTCATTGACTTTAGCTTGTAATGTTCCGAATTCTTCCAGGCGCGATTTTAAACGTTTGTTTTCATCATAGGTGTTCAATAATTCATCTACATTATTGACAAATCCTGTAATATAACTTGCCGGTTTGGCAACAATGGATTGTCCAAATCCGACAGTGTCTTTGATAATTTGTTCAGGAAGAGATGCGTTTTGACGATCGCGTAAGGAAAAGCTAATCAATGCCACTAAGAAGATTACGCCGACAAGCAGCAATATCAATCGCTTATTCGAGAAAAACTGTGGCATTGTCTAATCCCCCTTATTTTGTTTGGTGACGACGCATTAGGTCAATATGTTCTAATGCCATACCTGTCCCTATTGCAACACAGTCTAATGGGTTTTCTGCGATAAATACAGGCATATTTGTTTCATCACTAATTACTTTGTCCAAGTTTTTCAGTAAAGCGCCACCACCAGTTAACACGATTCCTCGTTCCATCACGTCGGCAGACAATTCAGGTGGAGTTTGTTCTAATGTTTTTTTCACGCCATCGATAATCGCCGCAATCGATTCTTTCAATGCAGCTACAATTTCAACAGACGAAATTTCAATTGTTTTTGGTAGTCCAGTTACCAAATCGCGACCACGGATTTCCATTTTTGCTTCTGGACCTTCAGTACTTGCAGAACCGATTTCCATTTTAACCGTTTCAGCTGTACGTTCACCGATAGTGAGATTATAAGATTTACGAATATAAGCAATAATAGCCGCATCCATTGCATCTCCACCGACACGTACAGATTCACTTGTCACAATACCACCTAAAGAGATCACTGCCACTTCAGAAGTACCGCCACCTATATCTACTACCATACTACCTGTTGGTTCCCAAACTGGTAGATTTGCGCCAATCGCAGCTGCAAATGGTTCTTCGATCGTATAGGCTTCCTTCGCACCTGCTTGACGAGATGCATCGATCACCGCACGTTGTTCTACGGATGTAATGCCATAAGGCACACAAACCATGACGTTTGGCTTTTTCCAGTTACCGCCAGAAGCTTTCATTGCTTCTCTCATATAATATTCGATCATTGCAGTTGTAATATCGAAGTCTGCAATAACACCGTCTTTCATCGGACGAATAGCCACGATTGAACCTGGTGTACGACCGATCATATTTTTGGCGTCGTTACCTACCGCAACGATTTCACCAGTTTTTGTATTTTTCGCTACTACAGAAGGTTCTCTGAGTACGATTCCTTTCCCTTTCAAAAATACCAATGTATTTGCTGTGCCAAGGTCAATCCCGACATCTTTTCCACCTAATCCAAACACTTTCTGTTCTTCCTTTCTCTTTTTAGCCATAACTTTCGTAGCTGTTCATCAAATCATAAATTTCATTATAACGGAAAAGAGTTAAAAATTACAGTGCTACATATACCCTTTCTCTTTTAAACTTATAAATTGATGATCCCCGATGATGACATGGTCTAAAAGTTCGATTCCAATGATTAAACCTGCTTCTTGTAGACGTTTGGTCACGTCTATGTCTTCCGAGCTAGGAGAAGGATTACCAGATGGATGGTTGTGAGCACAAATAATCGAGGCGGCAGATCGTTTTACAGCTTCACGAAAAATTTCACGGGGATGTACAATACTTGCATTTAAACTCCCTATAAAAATCGTTTGCTGATGAATAATCTGGTTTTTGACATTTAAAAATAGCGTCACAAAATTTTCTTGCAATAAAGAAGACATATCGGGCATCAAATAACGAGCCGCATCATGTGGTGAGCGAATCGTAAAACGTTCATCTGTCCTTTGCTTATGTAAACGTCTTCCTAATTCAATAGCCGCTAACAATTGAATGGCTTTTGCTTCACCAATCCCTTTAATGCACATGATTTCTTCAATTGTCGCATTCTTTAATTCGTGAAGCTGTTCAAAATGGGTTAAGACACGATTCGCCACATAGAGAACAGATTCTTGCTTTGTCCCTGTGCGTAGGAGAATCGCTAGTAACTCTTGATTTGATAAACTATCTGCGCCTTGCCGCTTGAGTCTTTCTCTTGGTCGATCATCCAGATGAACATCGCGGATCATCAATGGCGTTTCAACATTAGTTGCCATGGATGGATTCCTCCTTTTCCACAGAAATAATATGCTTTTCTGCTAGAAAGATCTTCAGTACATCTAATGGTAGACCAGCGACATTATACTTACTTCCATCTATCCTCTTCACTAAATTTTGTCCGACTCCCATTATATTATAACCAATATCTTGTTCAAAAGGTTCCCCTGTTTCGATATATTGTGTAATTATTTTTGTTGAAAGGCGATGCATGATCACATCAGACTGTACAACAAAGGATGATAGTTTATCATCATAGCGTATGCCCACAGCAGTAGTGACTACATGTTTTTGATTGGACAATTGCCTTAAAAATGATATTGCTTCCTTTCTAGCATCGGGTAAACGCATAATAACACCATTTAAACTGATGACACGCTCAACAGTCATATAACATATAGAGGAATGCGATGCGTTCATCCTCAATAATCGAACGACAACTGAAGTATTTGCATATTCAAAGGGAGTCGGTGGTAATGGACAATCTAGTGCTATGTTTTGGTGAATGACTGAAAAAGGAACTTGCAATTTCTTTAACAACTCCTCACAATTCCCTTGCGGATTCAATAGAATCATATCTCTGTTTAATCGTATGGACATATAATCACTCCTTTTTTAAACATCATAATATAAAAGTAAAAATTAGGGAAATCAGAAAAAATAAGAGAAACTAAATTTTGCATACTTTTTTTCTATCAAAATTCGATTTTCAAACAGTCATTTTGCGATACATAATGCTCCAAAAGCATTAATTTGACGAGTTCCAATTTATCCGAAGCCTTTGTCGCATCTGCAACCGCCGCCTTCCAATCAACAGGTGCAGCGAGTTTAGATTGAGAATCGCTACTATTTAATTTCGCTACTTTGCTCACTTCTAGCAATTGTGGTATACTTTTGAGCCCTTTTTCTTCACATGCAGCACCACTCAGACGAAAAGGCTTTACAAAGGAATCTTTTGTAACAATCGACTTGATCTTCTTTTCACTAGTACTAATCGCTCCCCAAAGATAGAATTGCTTATCGGCAGGTATGATAGCTACACTCTCATATTCCGGATGCCCTGCTAGAAAATCAGAAGCCGCCTGCGACGAAGAATAGACACCGTATTGCATCGCATAGAATGGCACTGATTTACTTTCCACCTTTGTACTTTTTGGTAAATTGACAGGTAATACTTTGTCAGAAGCCCCATCTTTTTTCTCAACCGCCTGTAATATAAAGAAAAATAATAGTACCCCCGCAGCCCCAATCATTACACCATGAATGACCGCAGCTAATAGAAATTGTTTTTCCTCTTTGTTGCGCTTTAATTTCATAACGACATCACCCCTATTCAATACCGTAGCAGAATAGACATAAAAAAAGACGAGACTGCTGTCGTCTCGCCCTAAAAAGTTTTCTTGTTAAAATAACAAATTGGTATACCATTCGAGTATTTTCAAACCATAAAAATAAGTGATCGTACTTCCCAATGCAATCCAAGGTCCAAATGGAATTGGATGTTTACGCCCTTTCTTTTGCCATAGAAGTTGTATAATACCCGCTATTAAACCAATGATAGATGATATAAACAATGCAACAATCGTTAGCTTAAAGCCTAAAATAAGACCGATGACGAAAAATAACTTAATATCGCCACCACCCATTCCACCTTTCGACACAACCGCAATCAGAAATAAAATACCAAATCCAATAGCAGCACCGATAAAGGCATCCCACCATGGATTTAAAGGAGAAAAAATCCTTAAAATAATAAATACACATGCAAAAGGCAGTAAAATTTTATCCGGGATTAACATATACACAATATCTGAAACTGTAATAATGGCAAGCAATGAAATAAACAAAATTGCTACGATGAATTCTACTGTAAAGCCAAAATGCCAATAGGCTAAGCCATATAACACACCAGTCAATAATTCCATCAACGGATAAAAAAACCCTATCCTTGCTCCGCAGGTTCTGCATTTTCCACCTAAGAAGATATAGGAAAGCACAGGAACCAGATCAATAGCCGTCAATCTCCTATTGCATTGATCACAATGGGATGGTGGCGTCACGATCGACTCGCCTTTGGAAACTCGTAATCCGACCACATTAAAAAAGGAGCCGAATACGAGACCCAGTATCATCCAAAATATTAGATAAACAATTTCCATTTGATTCACCTCTATTTCATCTAAAATGTTCTATGACCAATTCAAATACACTTATGAAAGTTTACTTGATTTTTGATATGAGGTTAGTTGTGTTAATTATCCAATCTTGTCCACTGAATAGGAAGAATTCGTTGATTTCCGCTACGACTTGCTCTGCCTAATCAACACATATGATATGAAGTTTTACTACTTACCCACTACTGCGGGATAAAAGGCAGTCATCCCTAGCATTTGGCTATGATGGGGATTCACTGCCTCAGTTCTCCTTACTTTTCTTTTTGATCATCCAGCTGACCGACATAGTAGAAAGTGGTTAGTTGTATGGTGGCTTGCAATTTTTCTTTTGAAGAATCTTCTTGTGATCCATCCGTTGTCCCTGTTACTTCTGTATTGGGGGTTGCATAAGAAACAGAGTCGATACGCATAATTCGAGGCAAAAGCTCGATTTCCTTTAAAAAATTTTTTATTTCTTTTTTATCCATTGCCGCCACTGTGACATTCATCGTGACTAATTTTAATGTATCTGGCAGACTACTCGATGCGATTGGTGAAATAGGTGCTGTTTTTTCTTCATCATTGTTTTGTTCATCTGATGTTTGAGAAGCATTATTTTGATCGTTTGAATCTGTATTTTCGTCTTTAGCCTGTGTTGTATCAGTAGATGCCGCCGAATCAGCTGAAGAGTTCGCTCCATTCGCTTGCTCTGTTTGCTTATTTTTATCTTCTTGCTCATCTGTTTTAAGTGTTTCTTTTACAGTCGCATCATAATTATTAAAGGCTACCTCTGTTACATCGGTATTGCTGACGGATTCTATTTGTTCAATCGAATCGATCAAATGATTCAGCTCACGGCTTGTAGGTACTTTCATCTTCAGTTCAGCAGTACTTTTTTGTTCAGCCTGTTGGTTCGATTGAAGTGTTTCTAGCTGTTTCTCTAATTGTTTCGACTCCGATTGTGAACTTGATAGCTGAAGCTGCAATGAATCCTTTTCTTCTATTTTCGGATAAATCACATAGTAAAAAAGGGCGAAAACAACAACGAGTACCAATGCAACCATAAGAAAGATCGTCATCTTTTTATTGCTTCCTAATGAATTCATGGTCTTTCACCTTCCGCTAATAGTTTTACTTGATTGACCGTTAATTGGATCGTAGCCGTATAGCGGGGGACCAATCGATCATTTGGAGTCGCTTCTTGGTATTCCTTCTTATCCGGTTCAAAGGATGTGATAGATGTTACTTGTACATCCGTATATAAAGGATCTGTCAACAGATTTTGAACATACGTTGACACACCATGTAATGTTTCAAAATCGGCTGTTATCGTTACACCTGCTTCGCCATATGTAAGATCTGTCAGCTTTTCATAGGATTGAAGATGACTTTCAATACTATCAATAATCGGTGTGACAGGATAGGAAACGGATTCTACATATTTGACCGATTGATCAAAAGAACCTTGTGATTCCTTTTGAAAACGATCGATTTGTTTTTGATAGGCATTGATTTCATTGGATAATGCCTGTTGCTGCGCATCCAAAGCTTTCACATCACTTCTGAGGGAAGCATAATAAATACCAAATATGATAGCTAACAGGACAACGATGATCATCGCTAATAACCATATTGAATTTTTGGATGCTCTTTTTTCTACTTTGGGTAAGAGGTTAATATCAGGAATCATGCCTTTACATCCTCCTTCAAAGCCAAACTGATCAAACTCGCTTGAGAAGACTTAAAATTGGGAAACGCATCAGCGATCATTTGATCCGTGAAAATATGTACAGGTATTGCCCCTTGCCCTTCAATCGTTTTCGCAATATAGGAAAGCTCCGGTGAATCGCCCATCACTACAATTTGCTCAACACCTTTTTCACCCTTGTTCAATGAAAAACGATAAAAGTTAATAATACGTTCGATTTCAGCAATCGAATCCATTAAAGCCATCTGATAATGACTGATATCATCTTGATACACATACTCAAAACCATCTTCTGTATAGCGAGATTGCCATTTACTGCGCTCCGTTTCAATCATTTGGAAACGTAAAAACTCTACTTCACCGAACGAATAAATCGCTAAGGATATTTCATTGATCGACCAATTGACAATAAGAGATGTCGTATCCGCTAGATTGGGTAAAATGCGATCGACGAATCGAATAAGCGAAATCACTTTAATATCCGCCACAGCGGGTGTTAGTCCTGCATCCATTAAAATACTCACTACTTTTTGCACTTCTTCTGCATTTGTCGCAAAAATGGTTGCTTTTCCGTCTCCCTGTTTTGCGTCGTATATATCGATCAAAGGATTTTCAAAAGGAAGATGGATCGCACGACCTAATTCCATTTCTACATATTCTTTAATCGCTTTTTTGTCTACTAACTCTTTCGGATGATCGATAGACTTCATCATCACCGTACTTTCAGGCACAAAAAAACGAACATTCTGCCCTTTAATCCCCCAATTTTTCACTTGCTCTTTTAATAGCTCAAAGAAAGCCAATTCATCTTCAATAATCCCTTCCACGACAATCCCCTCATCTAGTGGAATCGAATAAGCCTTTGCCTGTGATAAATCAGCTGAACTATAGGTTAATACCTGTAAGCCAAAATCATTATAATCCAGCGAAACATGTCGCTTTTTCTTGCCAAATAACATTGTAAGACCTCCTACGCGAAAGCTTTAATGCTTCGGTGGAGAAAGCCAAATGGTCAATGATTGTACATATGATCAGAATCTGGCTTTCTTCAACGAAAGATTAAAGGGGAACAGCAGCTTTGGAGCTGCTGTTAAACTATTTCATGAGACCTGTTATTACACTATACTCAATTGAAGTAGTTTCATTAGTCGGTTTAGCAGTTTTAAACTTACCGGATGAATCTATATCCTGTAATCTCGCAAACACCAATGAATAAGATCCATTTTTAGCTTTTACTACTTTATCGCCATCAGCCAAAGTAAGTCCATCTACAAATGGTTGAAGTTCACTTTTTTCGCATGAAATGGCTCCAGTACCATCTGCATCACCACAAGCACCATCAGAAATTGCAATTTTAGCCGCAGAAACTACTTGACTAGCATCTGATAATGCAGCTTTATCTTTAGAGTTTTGAATAACATTTGCAATCGCTGGAATAGCAATCAATGCGATAATAGCGATGATTACGATAACTGCTAATAGTTCGATCAATGTCATACCTTTTTGATTCTTCATCAATTTTTTAAATTTTGCTTTCATTTTATTTCCTCCTCTAGGGTTCGTATATTGTTTGTTCAGGGAATTTCTTGATGAGTCGTTCGTCAATTTCCCTTTCACCTCCTTTCAAGTAGAATACGAATCTATTAAATTTGTTCATATAAACTAAACATCGGTAGCATGACCGCTGCCATGATAAAGCCGACGACCGCTGCCAATAAAATAATCATAATCGGCTCGATCAATGATTTTAAAGAGTCAACGGTTCGGTCAACATCATCTTCGTAAAACTCCGCGATTTTTTCCAGCATATAGTCCAGTGAACCCGTTTGCTCGCCGATTGATACCATTTGCGTCACTAATGGCGGAAAGACCCAGCTGGCTTCTAATGGCTCAGCAAGTGAGCTCCCTTTCTCTAACGATGTTTTGGATTTTTTTACCACATCTTCAATCACGGGATTGCCGATGATTTTTTCCACAATGACTAATGCGTTTAAAATCGGCACCGAACTGCTAAATAGCGTGGCTAATGTTCTTGTCATACGAGCGATTGCTGATTTTTGAAAAACTTTCCCAAAAATCGGTAATTTCAATAGCACATAATGTGTATAGAAATGAAATCTCTTATTGTTTTTGTAAAGATAGATAAACGTGCCCGTCACAATGATGATGACGAGTAAAAAAATCCACCAAAACTTTTTCAGCGCATGGCTAAAGGCTAGTACGATTAAAGTGATCGGTGGCAATTGCGCCCCAAAACTCGCAAAGTTCGCGGTGAATTTTGGGACTAACCAAATCAGCATAAAAGCGGCGACGCAAACGATCAAAATTGATAACACCATCGGATAAGCCATCGCCGACTGTATTTTCTTCTTTAACTTAAATGACTTCTCATAGCTAAATGCCATACGATCTAATGTGTCGTCCAAATTCCCTGTGGCTTCTCCAGATCTCATCATATTGACAAAAAGTGTTGGAAAAATCCTTGGAAATTTAGCGGCCGCATCTGAAAAGGCGATCCCTGAACGTAAGTCTTCCTCTACACCATTCAATGCTTTTTTCAAGCCTTTACTGGATGTTTGCTCGCCTAAAATATGCGTCGCCTCCACAATGGAAATACCCGCACGAATCAGCGTGGAGAATTGACGACAATAGATGACAAAATCCTCATTTTTGATTGCTCTTCCAAGCGTTAAATCTTTATGAAAGATACTTTTGGATTCTTCAATTTGGCGTGGATTGATGCCTTTATCACGCAGTTTTTTCATCGCTTGCTGCTTGGACATCGCTTCAATCGTGCCTTTTTCCATCGTTCCCTGCAAAGTTCGACCTGTAAAGCGAAAGACTGTCATGCAAGATCACCTGCATTCATATAAAGTCGCGCAGTTTCATAGTCAATGATCCTTTGGGTAAGCAGCTGTTGAATCGAATGATCAATCGTATGCATACCAAGTGCACGATTCGTTTGCATAATATTCGTCAACTGGTGAACTTTGTCGTTGCGGATCAAATTCGCAACAGATGGCGTATGGACTAAAATCTCTGTCGCTGCAATACGCCCCGGCTTGTCTATCCGTTTAAATAAACGTTGTGAAATGATCCCTTGTAGTACATTGGCTAACTGAATACGAATCTGTCCTTGCTGATGTGGTGGAAAAACATCGATAATACGATCGATCGTAGTAGGTGCACTACTGGTATGTAAGGTCGCCATCACCAAATGCCCTGTTTCAGCCGCTGTAATAGCTGTCGAAATCGTCTCTAAATCTCGCATTTCTCCTACTAGAATAATGTCAGGATCTTGACGAAGGGCAGCACGTAAACCATTGGCAAAGCTTTTCGTATCAGAACCTACCTCTCGCTGGTTGACAATTGATTTTTTATGCTTATGCAAATACTCGATCGGGTCCTCTAGTGTGATGATATGTTTGGCTTGATGGTCGTTGATATCATTGATCATCGCCGCTAAAGTGGTCGATTTACCTGAACCCGTTGGTCCTGTGACAAGGATCAAGCCTTGTGGTTTTTGACATAGGCTTTTCAGCACTTCCGGCATTCCAAGCTGCTCAATCGTTGGTATTTCCGCAGTAATTTTACGGGCCGCTATCGTGCAACTGTTGCGCTGATGGTAAGCATTCATACGAAAACGACATCTTCCCGGTAATGAATAGTTAAAATCCACCTCACCCTTCGTTTCAAATTCTTCCATACGATGGGATGGCAACACCTCACGAACCATTTGTTCTAAATCAGCAGGTGTTAACTTTTCTTCTCCATGCGGCATTAGCTGACCATTAATTCGATAGTATGGAGGAACCCCCACTGTTGCATGCAAATCTGAAGCGTCTTTGTCATCTGCATAAGTTAGTAATTCTACTATGGATACTGTCATTTTTTCACACCCTACTCTTCTGTTGCCACACGTAATATTTCTTCCGTTGTCGTTACACCATCTGCCACTTTTAATAATCCATCCTCCAGCAATGTCCGATAGCCATTCCTCGACATATGCCTCTTTATATCCGCCAAACTAGCCTTTTTCAAAATCAATTCTTTTACTTCTTCATCTACGCCTAAGATTTCATGGATCGCTAATCGACCGCGATACCCTGTGTTATTGCAAGAGGTACAGCCTTTGCCTCTTTTTACTTTTGAAATAGGAATATGATGTTTGGCAAATATCTCTAGTTCTTCACTCGATAAATCATGGTATTCGCCACAATCTCGACAAACACGACGCACAAGTCGTTGGGCCACTACCCCTACGATTGATGATGATAATAGGAATGGTTCGATACCCATATCAAAAAGCCGAGAAATCGATTCCGCAGCACTATTGGTATGTAGTGTACTTAATACTAAATGCCCTGTTAGTGAGGCTCTTGTGGCAATCTGTGCTGTTTCTAGATCACGAATTTCACCAATCATGATAATATCTGGGTCCTGACGCAAAATAGAACGTAAACCAGTGGCAAATGTTAAACCGATTTCCTCACGAACCTGAATTTGATTGACACCATCTAATTGATATTCGACCGGGTCTTCTACTGTAATAATATTGACTTCTTCGCTATTCAAATAAGTCAAGGCAGTCGACAATGTAGAAGATTTACCAGAACCTGTTGGCCCAGTGATCAGTACGATGCCATTCGGCTTACTGATCATTTCTTTAAAATGAACTAAATTATTTTCTGAAAATCCCAATTTTCCTAAATCACCGTGCGAATTATTTAAGTCTAGGACACGCATCACCACTTTTTCTCCATAAACAGTTGGCAAAGTAGATAATCGAATATCTACAGGATGTAAATTGATGTTTGCTTTAATCCGTCCATCTTGCGGTAAACGACTTTCCGTGATATTCAGATTGCCCATGATTTTAATGCGAGCAATGACCATATTTTGCATATTCTTTGGAAGTGAACGCTCTGTTCTTAAAACACCGTCGATCCGATAACGAATGCGGAATTCTGTTTCTTGTGGATCGAAGTGGATATCACTGGCTCTTTGCACAACTGCATTAGAAATAATTTGATTGACTAATTTGACAATAGGTGAGTCATCATCTAATATTTCTGTTTCGTCGCTATTTTCTGCCGGCATCAAATCATTGAGCGCTGCGTCCATTGTTTCTTGCAAATCGTAATATTTGCTAATGGCACGTTTTAGATCATCCTTTGTAGCGATACATGTTTCGATCTGGCAGCCAGTCGCCATACGAACCTCTTCAATCGCAAAATAATCCATAGGGTCTGCCATTGCGATCAATAATTTGTTTTTTTCACGTGTAAGCGGCATGATAAGTGATCGTTTTGCTAAATCCTTGGGCAATAATTGCACCAACTCTGGGTCGATCATAAATTGACTAATGCTAATATGCGGGACCCCTAATTGAAATTCTAGTACTTCAATAAGTTGTTGCTCTGTCAATAAATTTTCGCTGATTAAAAAGTCACCTAGTTTTTCGGCTTTTGGTTTATTTGCCAATGCAAAATCAAGCTGTTGCTGAGTGATCGCCCCTGCTTCAACGAGCAGATCCCCTAATCTTTTTCTTGCAGAAAGCCCCATCATTATCACCTCTACATGCTTATTTAGTGTCTTTTGGTGTTACAATATCGCCAGAATCATTATAGTAGCTACCTTTTGGTACAGTCCCACCATTTTTGCTTTCTGTTGCTTTTTTATGAGTTGATGTATTGGATTGATCTTTATTTGTTTGGCTTTTACTATTGTTTGAATGGCTACTGTTATCCTCTGTTTGACCATGATTCGATTGACCTACATTTTCATCAGTGCCATTGGTATTGTCCGTATTACCATCCTCAGCATTGGCCGTTGCATTCGTATCAGCTGGTGCTTCTATAGAAGACTTTTCAATAATTTCATTTTTAGGAGCATAATAGTTTTGGCTGATCAATTGCGTCTTGGTATCACCATTTTCATCCGTAATGGTGCGGAATATAAGCAACTGTAAACCTGGCTTTGACTGTTGAATCGTTTTACTCTCACCTTCATCTAAGCTTTTCGTATAGCGATATATCGTACGTGGTGCAACAGTCTGCCTATCTTTTTCGGAAATCGTCACCTGTGGATTTCCCGGTAACGAATATAAGGAGACTTTCAACTTTCCATCTTCTACTTTTGCCATGATTTTAGCGAGAACATGACTATGTGAAACAAATTGCAGATCCTGTTCTAAAAAAGGACTAACGCTTGCTTCATATCCTGGTTTCACATCGGTTGGAATATCCTCTGCTTGATGTCTTTCAATGACTTCAAAGCTACTTTGTAAAACAGTACTATATAATGCGGATGCTACAAGCGACATCGCATCATCATTACTCCCGACCTGTGTGGCTACTTTATTAAAAGAGAATGTTTTCTCAGGTTCGATCATGATGCCATCTAATTCCTTGGCAATGGTTTCGACCTCTGTTTGCAGGTTGTCAGGGATTGAAATCGATTCAAATGATATGCGCTCAGCATCTTCTATCGAAACATCATTTATTTGTATTTCAATAGGAGACTTTTTTAAATAAGATGCTGCTTCTAAAACTTGCTGATCTATATTCCCTCCCTTTAGCTTTGCTTCACTTTCAATTTTCTCAATCAGTGAATGATTGGCTTTTACTTGAAGTGGTTCATGAACGATTGGTGTCTTTTCCCAAAAGGCATACCACGGTTTGTCTATAGCTACCTCATATTGTTGAATAGAAGCATCTACATCAAATAGAAAATCATCTCCGCTCAAGCGTACTTTATGATTTCCAATCATGATTTCAATCTTGTTATTTTTCCATTCTGCAATTGCAGTATTTAACTTTTTCTTTAAATCACTTTCAGATAAATCTTTCACAGAAATAGATCCAATAGTAGAACCCTCAGAAGCTGCTAGTGTATGGATACTCATATATTCTCCTGAAACTAGCGCTACGGATATCAAAAGCGTGATGATCATAGCTTTAGAGAATATCTTCATCTTATAGATCTCCCATCATTTTCTCTTTTTCGTATATGTATATTTAGCTACAGTCAACATTATAAATGAAAAAATGAAGAAAAGATATGCCTTTTTTCACATCAATTTTTAAAAATTATGTAAATGTTTCAAATTTCAATATGCTAAATATCACAGCTATTGTATATTAAAGGATATATAATAATACAAAAAGGATAGGTATGGATAATTATCTTATCTTTAAAATTAAAACTGAGCTTTTTTATCAGCAAAAAGAGCTAAGGATTTTCAAATTCTTCTATTAATAAGGAGGATCGGAGGTTTCTTATGTTATGAATAAGACTACTGCCACTCAAAATGGCTTCACACTTGTAGAGACTCTTGCATCCATTGTCTTACTTGTGATTATTTTGCTATCTTTTACTCAATTATTTGTGCAAACAAATAAAGCCGCAAACATCAATAATGAGAAATTAGTCGTTATCAATTTGGCAGACGGGATATTAGAAGGATTAAAAGCAAAACCAATGAAAGAAATCAAGACTGCTTCGGATGTTCAAGATTATTTTAAAATCGCTACTAATCCTGCTGCCCCACCCGATACAATTACATTTAATGAAAAAGCATATACCGTTTCTTATGTTGCTTCTCAAGGAACAGAAAAATATGGGCGCAATTCTGAAGTAGAATTAAAAATCATGAAAGTGGTCGTCACTGTTACTGCACCAGATGGGAAAACCAAAAGTTCAACGGAAGGGTATGTTTCTATTGAATAAAATCCTAAAAAATAATATGGGTATCACACTGGTAGAAGTGTTAGCAAGTCTCGTGCTCCTTTCTATTATTTCTATCATCATTGTGAATGTTTTTATAAAAGGTAGTGAAGAAGCGAATGATATTCAAACAGATACAGAGTTACGTGATGAGGCGGATCTTATCATGAGTCAATTCATCAAAATGATATACTCGACCAATCAAAATACGATCGTACGCAATACAACAAATGAAGGTGACAGCTTTCTAGAAGTAACGACGGATCTAACAAAATGCCGCAAAGATGAGGAAGGAAATTGGAATATCGATGATAGTGCTTGTCAAAATACATTGCAAAAAATTGGCTTTCAAACAAATGGGACTACAACGAATATTCTTTTAAAAAACGACAATTATCATATAGAAAATACGAATATTCGTATATTACCAGAATCGAAGATAAATGGGGATCCTGAGACGGACCCTTCCTATGAAATCTACCTTGTTCTTGAAAAAACAACGAAACGCAGTCAAAACGTGACGAAAAAAAAGATAGCTTTCAAAAATACGATTCAACCTCTTTTCTCCACATCTAACTAATGATTGAAGGAAGGAGCCATTAGACGGTCATATAGGAAATCTAGCAGATCCCCCAACTGTTAAGATCAGCTGGAAATTCCAATGGAAAGAGCTCTTACACTAATATTTGGAGGAGGGACATCATTGAAAAAGCGATTAGAAAATGAAAAAGGCTATACGCTTATACTCACAGTAGCTGTTATCGTTATTTTCACGGTATTGGGACTAAGCTTATTAACGTTAACATCAAGCGGCATTAAGAAAAATGAAATCCGGCAAGACAATGTTCAGGCACAAGACTTATCCGATAAAGGCATTAAATATGCGGTGAACGATATTCAACTATTTTTACAAAATGAGATCAAAAACAATCCGATGGGAAAAACAGACTTCTACCAATTATTAGAGGATAAAATAAAACCTAATTGCTCAGAAGGAGGAGGAATCACAATTCCAGGGGAAAAACAGGATCAAACCAAAGAAACGAAGGTATGCATTGACCGAGTAGAAATGGTTTCTAACGATGAAAAAGATCTCTATAAACGCCTTGTCACATTTAAAAGCACTGGTATTGTCAATGGAAAAACACGCATCACCACTAGCAAAGTCATTATTGGAACAGATGCCATCCCAGACCAGCTTCGCTATGCACTCTCAACGAATGATGGTGGTGACCTCTATCTACATGGCGGAGTTGAGATACAAGGGGATATTAAAACAGATGGGAATTTGATTATTACAAGGAATGCACATTGGATGAATGGAAATAATGCTATCTGGGAAAATAGTGTCGGACCAAGATTAGTAAAAGATACAAAAAGTATAACCCCTAAAATCATTATGAGAGAAAATGAAAAAAACATTTACACGGTAAATGCGGCAAATAACTATGATAAACATATTTCAAATCCTATAGATGGAAGCGGAATACATTATTTAGATAAGTCACCATATACTAAGTTATCCCCTTTAGATACTAATACAACAAATAATCTAAAAAATAATTATTTATTTAATACACCTAATCTAGACATTGTGACAAAATCTTTGCCAGCGGATCAAATTGATGTATTAGCAAAAATACAGGAAAAAAATATAGGAACAGTAGATTATCAATATGATGATTTACATATTTCATCAAATGACAATCCAACAAAAAATTATACTAAAGATAAAACTATTTTAGTTGGTGAAAAAGAAAAAGTCTGTACTAAATGGTTCCTAATTTGTTTAGAGTGGAAGGAAACAGGTAATTATGTTGGAGATATGGTCATTGATGCCAACAACTCTAAAAACAGTGTGCCCTTAAAAGGTTCCTACTACGTTAACGGTGATTTAACGATAAATGATACAAATTTAAAAAGTGATGCTTTAATTTATGTAAAAGGAAATGTAGAAATAAGAGATAGCACATTACAAGGTTTAAATCCTGATAGCACACTGATCATTTTTGCGAATGGAAATATTCAAATTTCTAACATTTCCGAGTATAGTGACTATAATAACCCTAGTATGATAAAAGGCTTTTTCTACTCCAAGTCTAATATGATTATGTATGGTGTAGGTTCTAATATTAGGTTGACGGGCGGAATTTCTTCCAAAAGGCTAATTTTAACTGCCCTTAGAGGCAATGTTTCTAAACAAACACACCCTACATCAAACCAAGAAAGTTTAACGAATGGACAACCCACCTATCCATCTCGGCTAAAAGTAACATACGATGAAAATCTAATTCAACAATATACAACCTTTATGCGAGATCAACAAGAAGAATATATTACGGAACTGAATCCTCCAGAATATATAGAACGTTCCAATCAATAGAGTGAAATTTCATAGTGTGAGATTTCTTCATTCCTCACTTTCTATTAGTTGAACCGATTGAATGCTTATAAGTAGTTTGATCTGCTACTCTATCCTCTGTTTATTACTCGATTCTTGAATTTTTGGGATAGACTCTAAAATAAATTTCAACAATAAGGTGAAACTCCAACAGTGGGGGTTTTCTTCATCCCCCGCTGAAATAGAAGAACTCAGGTTAAAAGCGCCATGCCCCGTGGCAACACCTGAGGGACCAACCTCCTCTTGTTGGGCCGAACCAATCGGATTTTTACGGGCAGTCGATCCCCCCATCTATCTTTTTCGTTTCTCTCTAAATCTTGAGATGAGGGTCTTACTGCCTGTTAAAGCGGGATAAACTTATTAAATAGGGCACAAAGAATACTATTAAATCACTATTCTTTGTGCCCTATTTTTATATTTTTCATGACGATACCAATCTAGCATTCATTTTAATAAAATTTATTTCTTTTTCACCTTTATTCTCGTAAAAACCATCTTAAAATATGTTATCATTTTAAACGAATATATATTACTTTTTCACTAATGATAGAAGGCAGGGATGAATGATTTGAATATAACCCATAACATTTGTAACGAAAAAGGAAGCACACTCGTAGAAGTCATTGCATCCTTTGTCATATTAGTCATTCTATTAGTGTCATTTTTCACACTTTTTATTCAAACAAAACAAACGACAAATTCTTCAGAGACAATCGTTGATGCAACATACGTTGCGCAAACGGAGATGGAGAATTTCTATAGCATCAGTAAAAAATATACTTTTAACCATAAAGAAGATGGCATCACAAGTCTACACTATCAAAATGCATCTTGTGTAAATACTTATTTTAAAGAAGACGCTCAATATCCTGGCTATACGATTGCATTACAACTAGCTCAAAATGCTCAATTCCCCTCTAACCTTTCCGATATGACGATTACTGTTTATGATAAAAAAACGTTAGAAAATCCCGATGCTGTCTGTGGTAATCCTCAAAACTATAAAGCGATTATGCAAAACGTCATTGAATGGAAGGCGGGATTGTGATGAAAGGCAAAGAAATTTTGAAACATCAAAGAGGAATGACACTTGTTGAAACAGTGGCAGTGCTTGTGATTATCGGTTTTCTATCTCTACTTCTTCTCAACACCTTAACAGGTAGTTCTAGTCAATACAGCGACCAATTACAGGAAAATACTCAAATTCATGATATTTCATATGTATTAAAAGTGGTAACAAAAGAAATCCGAATGACAAACGCTACTAATATTGAAGAAATTGATAACGGCATACGTTTCAAAAATACGGATACAAACTATCAATTAGATACGACTACCCACTCTATTTACAAATACAGCGGTGACCCCAATACTTTTGATGATGACGATGAAGTAGTCGCAAATCATATTCACACGTTTAACATTGAGAAAATCAACCCATCCGCACAGGAGAATAATACAGAGTGGCGCATTCTGATTCAAGATAATTATGATAAAAAAATCGAAACAACAATATTTTCTAGGAGCTGAAGCTATGAAAAAACGGTTTTGTTTCAAATATACGCATCATAACGAAAATGGTTATACATTAATCATCGCGATTTTAACGCTTGTCGTAATATCTGTACTTGGACTAGGCTTGATGAATACCACCGCTACAACCATGAAACAATCCTCTAGTGAAAGAGAAAATCAATCGGCCTATTACATAGCTGAATCTGGTGTTACACAAGAACGCGTGGAGATAAAAAAATTAGCGAAAGAGGCTTTTGATGAAACGAAGGTCGCTGAAGCTGCATATATCAATGCTTTAAAAGATCATCAAGAGCCAGAGCCATTTGATTTTCAAACGGAATTTATTCAAACAGCGAAAGCAAAAATAAACTCACAATATACGAATTTACTACCAAACACCGATCCTACTATTATAAACGATAGTGATCTTAAAGAAATGAGCAGCAAAGTAAAATACACTAAACAAAAAGGAATCGAACCGACATCAACAACAACTGTAAAGCCTGATCTTCAAAATAGTACATCCCAAAAGTTGATTTACACGATTCAATCAACTGGGAAAATTGGAGAAAACAACAAAAGATCCATCTCACAGAAAATCCAAATTTCTCTAGACCAAAATCCCGGCAAAAAAGAAGTGGTCATTGAAGACAAAACAGATACAACAACACCCAAATTGAATGCCTGCTATGCAATTTATACTTATGGGTCTATTAATAGTGGTAGTGGAACAATAAATGGAGATGTGTATTCGACAAAGAAAATAGAGATTGGGAATAACGGAGCAAGTTACAACGGAAATGTGTATTCGACAGAAGATATTGTCATTAATGGCTCTTCAGGAATCAAAAATGTTTACTCACAAAAGAATGTTACTTTAGGTGGGGGAAATATCAGTGGATCTGTTTATGGAAATAACATATTCATAAGTGGCTACCCGAATATTTCAAAAGATGTGATTGCATTAAATAATATTAACATCACTAGTTGGGTAAATATTAATGGACAATACAAATACGGGAATAGTTTTTCAAACACAACTACTTCACAAGAAGCTTCAAAAGCAAGTCAATTAACAAATGAAGAAAAAGAAGAATTGATAAATGAATATTCACTTGAAAGTAATCCCGAGAATGTTTTCCATAATTCTTGCACAGCAAGTATACCTAAATTGGAAGATGCAGATACTGTTTTTAAAAAACCTACGAATATCCCCATTCTAAACGATAAAACAATTACTAGCACAGATGGTAGTGGGACTTCCTTTGATTTTATAAAAAATGGGACCCTTACCGTAAATTCAAAAGCAAGGAATCAAACTTTATCATTAGATTCAGATATTTACTTAAAAAAAATTAATATCACAGGAAATGAAACACTTAATATTGATTTAAAGGGACAATCTCATTCTTTATATGTAGATTCATTAGATTTGGCTGGTGAAATCAAACTTACCAACCCAGGAACCTTAAATCTTTACGTAAAAGATCAGATGAATTTTGCTTATGGTTCTATCAATAGCAACGGTAATTCTTCACAAGCAAATATTTATTACGGAGGATCAGACAAACTAACAATTGCTAGTAATATTAATCTAATGAGCTCCTTACACGTAAAAAATGCTGATTTAACTCTAACTGCTGGTAGTCAAGTTAAAGGTAATATATATGTTTATGGAAATAACAACGTAGAAGTTTCTGGGGGATCTAATGACGTAGAACAATTATTTTTAGCTCCAAATAGTAATTTTATCCAAAGTGGAGGAGGAACCATTAACGGCAATATTGTCGCAAAAGCTTATACAAATTCTGGTGGAGCAACAGTCAATCCCCCAACCAAAACCGATCAACCTGGCACAACAAATCCTGGTGGAGGTTCGACCACTACGATTGAATTAGATGATTATCCCAATACTACAGATGAATTTTTATTTGTCCAATCGCAAATTGAAGAAAATGGCGAAAAAGAAAACTAGGGTAAATAAGCCCTAGTTTTTCTTTATTTCAAGATTCAGTTTGAATAATAACCGTATTCTTCACTTTTCATTTTTATCCCACGTTAACGGGCAGTAAGACCCCCACCTCAAGGTTTAGAGAGAAACGAGAAAGATAGGTGGGGGGATCAACTGCCCGTAAAAGTTCGATTGGTTTGGGCCAACAAGATGTTGGTCACTCAAGCGTTGCCACAGGACGTGGCGCTTTTAACTTGAGTTCTTCTAGCTCAGTGGGAGATGAAGAAAACCCCACTGATGGAAGCTTCACTTTATAAAATGTATTTAGTAAAACTGTCATAAGTTTTTTATTATTGTTCAAAATATCAATACCCAGCAACCCTATTTCTTCCCTTTTTCTTCGCGCCGATATACATGGCCTGATCAGCATTTCGTAGTAGCGCTGGAGCATCATCGGTGTCTTCAAGTGCAGCAGATACACCTATACTTGCTGTTACATGGACAACTAAGTGTGTGACATTTTTCATCAAATCAGGTGTGATTTCAAATGGTTGTTGTTCGATGGTCTTGCGTAGATGCTCTGCAATATGAAGTGCTGCTGCTTTTGAATAGCCTGGCAAAAGAATGACGAACTCTTCTCCTCCATACCTAGCGATTGTGCCAAGTTCACCGATTTCTCTTCGTAAAATATCTGCAATCCCGCATAGGATATCATTGCCACTTTGATGACCGTAATTATCATTGATCTTTTTAAAATAATCGATATCTAACATGACTAACGATAAATTAGAAATCATTCTTCTTTTCAATTGCTCCATCGTGATGGTTAAATGCTCATCAAAATACCTATAATTATATAATCCTGTTAAGCCACAGCGCTCACTCGTATGCTTTGCCTTTTCTACATATCTTGCTTTTTCTAAAGAAACCGTAAAATACGAACAAACCAGTTCGAGGATCTTCACTTGATAATCTTTAAAGAAATTTTTCTTTTTAGATGTTAATATGAGAATCCCTTCCATTTCATGGTTTCTTGATAGAGGCAATACTAAAATGCTTTGGGTATCAGGGAGCAAATAGTCGCTAGATTTTGATTCCCATTCCACTCGCCTCTTAAATTTAATTTTTTCTTCTGTATATAATGTTTCCTCTAATATCCCCTTGCTAAGCTCTTTATGTGTGACGTTTTTCATGATCGTTTGTCCATTTTCATAAGCTTTCAAAATAGAAAGGATTCCCGTTTGTTTTCGACGATCGATCATATAAAATCCATCAATTGATACCATTTTCGGCACTTGTTCCATAAATAAGTCGAGTGTTTCTTCTGAACTTAGCCGATCAGCCAATTGGTGGCCGAAATGGGCGGCTTCAGAAAGTTCCTTATTCAATTTATTGGAGATTCCATAAAGCTGTAAAAGTTTTGTTGAAATATAAAAAGGAATGCCTAATAATATGATGGCGATAATCCCTACATACTCACATAAAAAGTACAAGCTAATCCCCATTGGCAGTACATAGCAACCTATCAAATAATCCCAAGCATCTTCCATCGTAAAGAATGGTGTTCTGTTGCCTAATAAAAAACCACTTAGTTTTATAAGTGTGTGATTTACCCCATTATTCACCAAAATATAAAGCAATCCATAACCAACCATATGTATAGGGTCAATGGAATGAATAGTCCCTCCTAATTTCAAAAAGACAAAACCACTGATAAATGACACCATTAAAAACATCATTGAATTCCAGGGAATTCGATAAATATCTTGCCGGGTTAATTTTAAGCGATAAATCAATGGTATGATGGCGATCTGGGACACAATGATTTCTATAAATAAGCCAAATCTTAAAAATACAGCAAGACCTACCCACTGAATCAAAAAATAAGGTACTCCATTAATATTGGCCGGACAGGAAGCTGTTACAAGACCTAAGATGGTCAATCCTATCAGCAAAGACCAATCTATATTGAAAGCAGGGGGAAATTGGACATAAATCGCATAAATACTTATAGGTACTAATGCAATCCATGAGATGAAGATCAACACTTGAAAACCAATTGTCTTTTTCATACTTTTCACCCTGCTTTTTTAAAATTTGTAATGTAAATTATACCAAAATATACTCATATTTCAATATAAAAATTTAGTACATTTAAACCTTGTTAATAGTGCTTTCCTCCACTGTGTTAATAAATAAAGTGATCCTGTCATGATAACAATGCTTGTTTCATCTAGCTTTTCATCAATTATACGAATGATATCTTCATCTGATACGCGCTTATTTTCACTGTGACTTATGTCATAGATCGTTTCAGCAGGCATTGCTCTTTCATTGTCCACATCCACAAAAGTAAAACTAGTACCTATTTCTTCTAATAACCTTAAAACACCTTCTATATTTTTATCCTTTAGCATTCCTACTATAAAATGAATCTTTTTCCCTGGAAATTCTTCCTTAATCGACTTAATTAGCGCTTTTGCGCTGGCAGGATTATGGGCACCATCAATATATAGATTTGGGACTATTTTCTCGAATCTCCCGGCTAAATGAGCCTCATGTATACCTTTTTGCAGCTTTGTCGAGTCGATTTTAATATTTTTCTCCCCTGCAAATAATGTAAAGGCAGTAATAGCAAGTGCCATATTACTTCTTTGGTGAGTGCCTGGCATGATGCGTTTTAAGTTCGTAAATTCGTAATTCGGATTGATGTATTTTTCACCATCTTTAGTTGTTTCTACTGAAAAATCTTTATTAAATACATAGAGGGGCGCACTTTGTTTTGTCGCTTCTTCTTCAAAAACTTCCATTGCTTCAGTTGGAAGAGCTCCTGTCACAATAGGTCTGTCTTTTTTAATAATGCCTGATTTGTGATAAGCGATTTTCCTCAATGTATCGCCCAAGAAATTGGTATGTTCTAACGCAATGCTTGGTACAACTGAAACAACAGGGATCATCACATTTGTACAATCAAAACGGCCGCCCATTCCACATTCGATGATCGCAATATCAGGTTGGAATCGACTGAAGGCAAGAAAAGCTGCCACTGTGAGAAGTTCAAAATCAGTCAATTTCCCATCTACCCCTGCATCATGCATGATTTGAAAAACGGCATTCATTTCTTTCGGCGTTATTGGTTTTTCATTAAGCTGGATTTGATCATGAACATCTTCAATACAAGGAGACATGAATGTTGCTGTTTTTAATCCATGCTGTTGAGCAATATGTTCAATAAAGGTGACGGTAGAACCTTTGCCATTTGTTCCTGCTAAATGAATAACAGGAAGATCGTTTTGCGGATTTTTTACTAATGCCAATGCTTCTGTCATCGCATCTAGTCCTGGTTTGATCGCTGGATCACTTGAAATATGCCAGCGTTTTTTATATTCATCTAATTTAGGAATCATTTTAACACTCCATCCTATATATTCAATCATTTTCGTGCTAAACTTTTATTTATCCCGCATTAACAGGAAGACCCCACTTCAATACTCCAATAAAAGGAAAGAAATAAGTGTGGAAACAGCTGCCTGTATAAGCCTGATTGGTTCAACTAGTCATACACAGTGGAAATGGAAAAAACATCTACTGTATGAAATTTTACTTTATTATTATAGCACTCACTTGTATGAAGGGGATTTTATAATGAAAACATGTTGGATTATTTACAATGGTAGTCTTATCAATGATAAATTTCTCGACCAAGCCAGATTAATGGCTGAAGCTTGTGAACAACTAAATGTTCAACCAACTATTTTAAAGAACTATGAAATGATGATGAAGCTAGATGAAGAGCTTCAAAACAAACCTGATTTCGTTATCTTTTTGGATAAAGATATTTTACTTGCTACTTATTTAAAAAATTGTGGAATTCCTGTATTCAATGATCCTGAAGTGATTGAAACCTGCGACAACAAAGCAAAGCAATACATACAATTGGCAAAGGCTCATGTGCCAATGCCTACCACAATTATCGCGCCCAAGGTCTATCCTAAGTTTACGATTCGTGACAGTGGCTATTTCGAAAATGTCTTACATACATTGGGGCTACCAATGATTATAAAAGAAGGACACGGCTCATTTGGGATGAATGTATATTTGATCCATACGGAAGAGGAATTCTATGAGAAAGTAGATGCCCTACGAGGTGTAGATTTTGTCTTCCAACAATTTGTGGCTTCAAGTCGTGGTCGTGATATTCGTGTGAATATTATTGGGGACGAAATCATTGCCTCTATGTATCGCCATTCTGAAACGGATTTTCGTGCCAATATTACAAATGGCGGTCATGCCGAAAAAATCATGTTGACTGATATCCAAAAAGAAGTGGCTATTCAAGCAGCCAAAGCTGTAGGAGCTGAATTTGCTGGTGTGGATTTGCTATTCGGTCCCGATGAGGAGCCGATTGTGTGTGAAGTCAATGCCGCTGCACATATCCGAAATCTGTATAATGTGACAGGTATTAATGTAGGTGTAGCATTCGTCGAATATATTTTAAAGAAAATCGGGTGACACGATGAAACATGCTTATCTCATATATGAACAACAGGATGTAGAGAAAAATAAGTATTTTATCAAGGAAATGATTGAAACGGCTAAAAAGTATGACATAGCACTTTCATTCATCACTGATGATGAAGTAGATGGACAATTGCAGTTTGAAAACTATACAATCGATCCATTATCATTTGTCTGGAATCGTACACGCAATCCTCAAATAGCCAAAAAGTTGGAGCAAGCAGGCATTAAAGTTTTCAATAATTCATTTGTCAATAGCATTGCGAATAATAAAAAAAGGACTCTACAATTTGGAAAATTACATGGCATTCCTTCTGTCCCTATTTTGTCGGAAGACCCAATCAATCAATTTCCAGTTATCATCAAAACCGTTGATGGACATGGCGGCAAAGAGGTAGCATTATGCTCGGATGAAAATGAATTAAAAAAATATCAGCATATATGGAGCAATCGCCAAACGATTATCCAACCCTATATCGAAACAAAAGCTACGGATGTTCGTGTATGGGTGCTTGGCTCAACCATCATCGGCGCTGTCAAACGCATGGGCAGTCACGATTTCCGCTCCAACTATACTCTAGGAGGAACAATCGAAAAATATCCATTAAATGCTCTTCAACGACAACAGGTTCTTCAGCTACAAAAAGCATTGAAAAGCGATTACATCGGCATCGACTTTTTACTATTACCAAACGGCGACTGGCTTTTAAATGAAATCGAGGATCCGGTTGGCGCCAGATCTTTTTATCAATTATATAACGAAGAATTACCTACATTGATTATGGAATATTTTGCAGAAAATTTATAGTTATCATCATACTGATTTGGTTGGTTAAAGATAAAGAATTCGTTTAGAAGAGTTTTAAATGGGACCTTGCATTTTTATTTTCCATGGGTCGGCTGGCTTCTCCATGGATGGAATTCGTTCTTCCGTGGATTGTGGCCTTTCTTCCGTGGATGGGACCTCTCCTTCCGTGGATAGAACTCCTTCTTCCGTGGATGGGACCCTTTCTTCCGTGGATGGGACCTCTCCTTCCGTGGATAGAACTCTTGCTTCCGTGGATGGGACCTTCCTCCGTGGATAGAACCCCTCCTTCCGTGGATGGGACCTTCCTCCGTGGATAGAACCCCTCCTTCCATGGATGGGACCCTTTCTTCCGTGGATGGGACCTCTCCTTCCGTGGATAGAACTCCTTCTTCCGTGGATGGAACCTCCCTCTTCTATAAATCGAGTCTCCTTTTCGGTGAATGAAATCCAAACTTTTTGAGATAAAGCCTATTTATTTATCGACAAATGAAGTCTTCTCTTCCATAAAAAAATCGTCGAAGTCCATTCATAAAGACTTCGACGATTTTATTGATCTCGCATTAATCGGGGGAAATCCCCATTTCTAAAGACGTGTAATTCTGCTCGATTGCTTTCGCTGACACCTATTGAAAATCTCTACAATAAGCGTAGTCCCACTTTCAAATTACATGTTTTTCAATTCGGTAATGCGTTTTTCAACAGTTGCAAATTTTTCAAGATAGTCTGCTTCTTTTGCACGTTCTGCAGCAACGACTGCTTCTGGAGCTTTGGAAACAAAGCGTTCATTACTTAGTTTGCCTTGAACACGTTTTACTTCCTTATCCCATTTTTCAAGTTCATGCGTCAAACGTTCAATTTCCGCTGTTACATCGATTAAACCTTCAAGTGGTAAAAATAATTCAGCACCTGATACGACAGCTGACATCGTTTTCACCGTAGGTTGTGAATTTTCACTTAATGTAAGTGTTTCAGGATTACAGAATTTTTCGATATACGCTTTATTAGCCTCTAAAACTGCAAGTGTTACTTGATCTTTAGCAGAAATATACATTGGCACTTTTTTACTCATTGGCGTATTTACTTCTGCACGAATATTCCGTACTGCACGGATGATATCCATCAATAATTTCATGTCTTGTGATTGTTGATCGAAAATATATTCTTGTTTTACTACAGGCCATGAAGCTTGAGTGATTGATACACCATCATGAGGCAAGTTTTGCCAAATTTCTTCTGTCATAAATGGCATCAATGGATGTAATAGACGCATTGTATTGTCTAGAACATAAGCAAGTACAGAACGAGTCGTTTTCTTGGCTGCTTCATCTTCACCGTAAAGCGGCAGTTTGGCCATTTCAATGTACCAGTCACAGAAATCGTCCCAGATAAAGTTGTGTAGATGACGACCAACTTCACCGAATTCATACTTATCGGCAAGTCGAGTTACTTCTTCAATTGTTTCATTTAAACGTGTCAAAACCCATTTATCCGCAACTGATTTTTCACCTGAAAGATCGATTTCTTCGTATTTTAAGCCATCCATATTCATCAATGCAAAACGAGATGCATTCCATATTTTGTTAGCAAAGTTCCAAACAGCTTCTACTTTTTCAGTGGTGTAACGTAAATCTTGACCTGGAGATGAACCAGTTGCCAAGAAGTAACGCAATGAATCTGCACCGTATTTTTCGATAACATCCATTGGATCGACACCATTGCCAAGGGATTTAGACATTTTACGTCCTTCACCATCACGTACTAATCCATGAATGAGTACATCTTTGAAAGGACGTTCCCCTGTAAACTCAAGGCCTTGGAAAATCATACGGGATACCCAGAAGAAAATAATATCATAACCTGTTACTAAAGCGTCTGTTGGATAGTAGCGTTTAAAATCGGCTGCTTCTGTATCAGGCCATCCCATTGTAGAAAAAGGCCATAATGCAGATGAAAACCAAGTATCTAGTACGTCCTCATCGCGCGTCCAGTTTTCTTCATCAGCTGGTGCTTCTTTTCCTACGTAAATTTCACCTGTTTCTTTATGATACCAAGCTGGAATTTGGTGCCCCCACCATAATTGACGAGAAATACACCAATCATGAACATTTTCCATCCAGCGAGAATACGTGTTTTCAAAACGGTTTGGTACAAAGTTTACTTTTTCTGTTTCTTTTTGTTGAAGCGCTAATGCCGCTTTTGCAAGAGGCTCCATTTTAACAAACCATTGTGCGGATAGATAAGGTTCTACAACAACACCCGTGCGCTCAGAGTGACCAACAGAGTGCATATATGGTTCGATGCGGATCAATACACCCATTTCTTGTAGATCTTTGACGATTTGTTTACGACATTCAAAACGATCCATACCTTGATATTTGCCAGCGTTTTCGTTCATCGTACCGTCTTCGTTCATCACGATAATCCGTTCTAAATTGTGGCGATTCCCTACTTCAAAGTCATTAGGGTCATGCGCAGGAGTCATTTTAACAACACCTGTACCGAATTCCATATCGACATAATCATCTGCTACAATCGGAAGCTCCCGACCTACGATTGGAAGAATAGCTGTTTTACCAACTAAATGTGCATAGCGTTCATCTTTTGGATTGACAGCGATACCTGTATCACCAAGCATGGTTTCTGGACGTGTTGTAGCGATTTCAAGTTTGCCAGAACCATCAGCCAAAGGATATTCCATATGATAGAATGCCCCTTCGATATCTTTATAAATAACTTCAATATCAGATAGGGCTGTTTTGGCTTGTGGGTCCCAGTTGATAATACGTTCACCACGATAAATTAAACCTTTTTCATATAATTTGACGAATACTTCTTTTACTGCATCAGAAAGACCTTTATCAAGGGTGAAGCGTTCACGAGAATAATCAAGAGCTAAACCTAATTTCGCCCATTGCTGACGAATTGTACCCGCGTATTCTTCTTTCCATTGCCATGTTTTTTCGAGGAATTTTTCGCGGCCTAGGTCATAACGAGAAACGCCTTCTTCACGGAGTTTTGCTTCTACCTTTGCTTGTGTTGCAATACCTGCATGGTCCATCCCTGGTAACCAAAGAGCATCATAGCCTTGCATGCGTTTCATACGGATTAAGATATCTTGTAGTGTCGTATCCCAGGCGTGACCTAAATGTAATTTACCAGTTACATTTGGTGGTGGAATAACAATAGAATATGGTTGTTTTCCACTTTCAGGTTGTGCTTTAAAAAATTCGCCTTTCAGCCACCAATCATAGCGACCTTGTTCAATCGACTGTGGATCGTATTTTGTAGGCATTGATGTATTTTGTTCAGTCAATCGTATGACCTCCTTTGAATATCTTGTTATTCCATAAAGTGAAGCTTCCATCAGTGGGAATTTTCTTCATTCCCACTGGTGTATGAGCTGAACCAATTGGACCTTTATAGGTGGTGGACCTCCATTCTTCCTGCTTGTGATTAAAGTCTTGAAACAGGAAATCTTACTGTCCGTTAATACAGGACAAAGTAATCGGGGGAGAAGATAAATAAAAAACCTTCACCCTAAACAAAGGGCGAAGGTTCTATTCGCGGTACCACCTTAATTTCAGCCAATATGAGCTGACACTTCATCGGATAACGGCTTTATCACACCGGTTTCTGCTACTTCATTTGTTCACAGAAACTGCTCCAGGGCTACCTTCAAACGTCTACTTGAGAAACTCGCACCAACCGTTTCCTCTCTAACAAGTAGGAGCGTTCTACTCCTCCCCTTCTTCGCATATATATAGCTATCTTTATTTTACCGAATACGACATTATTTTTCAAGTTTTTCAATACATCATTTCATCACCATTATTCGATCTACAAGTTATTTGATTTCCTACAGATGAAATAATATTTATAACTTTAACGACAAAAACCCATTCCTAGCAACATATACTACTAGGAATGGATTTTTCATTTCAAAAAGAAAGGAGATTCAATAATGAAAAGAGGACGTTACAATCCTTATTTACTTCCCCCTTGGTTACGTAAGACAAGATTTTACTGCAGAAATATCATCTTACCTTTATCCTGTTTTCAATTCATACGGGTCATTATTGTCCCAACGACTTTAGATGTTGTCCTCCTCTTAATCTTTATATTACTTTGGTATTTATTATTTACCGATATCATTTAATGGAATCTCAACCGTTGTATAATGTTCTTCTAAATCCCATAAAAATTCACTTAAGATAGATTCTTCCGAATTTAATTCTATAGGAGTTTCTAAAAGATCAGCTGAAGCTGTACTTTCAGTAGATTGTACTAAGATCTCTGGTTGCTCCTTTTTCACTTCATCATAGTGACAATCTACTTGATAGTTAACGTGGCAAATTCCATCGTCTTGTAATTCCACCTTAACATCTCGCGCATCCAATTGAATAGATGACTGCACCACTTCCTTTGGTAGACTCACATCAAAAGCAATCGCATATTCAAAATATCCTTTGTCGTCTCGCCATTCCACATCGTCTATTAATGTACAATCATTTGATAATTGTTTCGCTCTTTCCTTTTCTTTATCAAATTCTAAATAAGCCGATACATGATAAATTCCGGAAACTTGGAGCGATAAATCATCTATTTGTTGTTCCCAACGTGGAACCACTTTAATCTCTTCTGTTTTTACTGGGCGGCCATACGCTTCAGGAAAAATAAATGACTCATTTATTTCCCAGGTAATGTTTGACACTCCGACATCCCTCCTCTATCTTCATGTATATGCAGAAAAAATTTTAAAAAGAACTTCTACTAAGAGGGAATTTGTCCGAGTGCTATTTTATTATTGAAGTTATTTTAAAATATCATTACAGCGTGTTGATGGGGGAAAATGAGGATGAATATTTGATGTAATCCTAAAAAACTCTATATCTTATAGATAGAATGAGATCATCAACACACCTAATACTCTCATTTAATTTCTTATTATAAAGAAAACTTTACACAGTGTGATCTTCTTGATCCTTCCCCACCGCGCATAAGCTGCTAAACTGAAAAAACACAGAACGCTCGTTTAGGGCATTCTGTGTTTTCATTGTTTTCATTTATCAAAAGACAAACCCAAACTAAACTCCTTTTTCAAAAACAGAAAATTTAATTTTGCTTCTGTCCCTTGTTGTGCTTAAGTAAACTCAAACCTTTTCCAAATATCCGTTATGATCTATCTAGCCAATTTCTTGAATACCTTTTGGAACGCTTCTACCGTTTTAGCAATATGTTCTTCTGTATGTGCTGTTGAGAAGAATACACATTCGAATTGAGATGGTGGAAGGAAGATTCCTTCTTCAGCCATTAATGCATAGTAATCTGCGAATAATTGCAAATCAGCCGTTTTAGCTGTTTCAAAGTTGATCACTTTTTCGTTTGTTAAGAAGTAGCCAATCATAGAACCTACTCGGTTTACAGTATGAGGAATATTATATGTTTCAGCTGCTTCACGGAAACCAGCTTCTAATTGGTCCCCCAATTTTTTGAAGTATTCATATGATGCTGGTGTTACATGATTCAATGTTTCAAGACCGGCAGCCATTGCTAATGGATTACCAGAAAGTGTACCGGCCTGATAAATCGGACCAGCTGGTGCCACATGTTCCATAATTTCACGACGACCACCGAAAGCGCCCACTGGAAGACCACCACCGATTACCTTTCCTAAGCATGTAAGATCTGGTGTAATCCCAAGGTAGCCTTGTGCACAGTTAAAACCTACACGGAAACCTGTCATCACTTCATCAAAGATCAATAGTGAACCAGCCTTTGTCGTAATATCTCGTAAACCCTCTAAGAAACCTGGTAGTGGAGGAACACAGCCCATATTACCTGCAACTGGTTCTACAATAATAGCTGCAATATCTTCACCATATTTGTCAAACACTTGTTGTACAGCTGCTAAATCATTGTAAGGAACTGTTAAAGTATTTTGAGCAATCCCCATCGGAACCCCAGGACTGTCAGGTAAACCAAGTGTTGCAACACCTGAACCTGCTTTGATCAGCAAAGAATCACCATGACCGTGATAAGAGCCTTCGAATTTAAGGATTTTATCACGTCCTGTATAGCCACGTGCTACACGAATCGCACTCATTGTGGCTTCAGTACCTGATGAAACCATACGTACCATTTCCACTGATGGTACACGTTTGATCACTTCTTTTGCTAATTCGTTTTCGACAACAGTAGATGCCCCAAAGCTTGTACCTGTTTCTGCTACTCGTTTGATAGCCGCTACAACATCCGGATGAGTATGACCAATGATAAGTGGTCCCCATGATAATACATAATCTATATAGTCATTGCCATCTACATCTGTAATGATAGCCCCATGGCCTTTTTCCATTACGATAGGATCCATGTTTACGGCATTAAATGCACGAACAGGACTGTTGACCCCACCTGGCATTAAATTGATTGCTTCAGCAAATGCTGCTTTTGATTTTTCATGTGAACGAGTCATTGCTTATTTTTCCTCCATCCATCGAATTGCATCTTTTGCATGATAAGTAATGATTAAATCTGCTCCTGCGCGTTTCATACCTGTTAATGTTTCGAGAACAACTTGCTTTTCATCGATCCAGCCATTCTGTGCCGCCGCTTTCACCATTGCATATTCACCACTTACATTATAGGCAACGATCGGTAAATCATAGTTGTTACGAACATCACGAACAATATCTAGGTAAGCTAATGCCGGTTTGACGATTAAGAAATCTGCTCCTTCTTCTACATCGCTTGTAGCTTCACGCATAGCTTCATAACGATTTGACGGATCCATTTGATATGTTTTACGGTCGCCAAATTTAGGCGCTCCATCTGCCGCATCACGGAATGGACCGTAGTATGCAGATGCATATTTCACAGCATAAGACATAATTGGAACATCTTCAAAGCCAGCTTCATCTAATCCTTTACGGATCGCAGCCACAAAGCCATCCATCATATTAGAAGGCGCAATAATATCTGCTCCGGCTTGTGCTTGTGACACAGCTGTTTTTGCAAGGATATCTAATGAAGGATCATTTAAAATTTTATGATCTTCTGATACGACTCCGCAATGACCATGGGAAGTAAATTCACATAGGCAAGTATCTGCGACAACAACAATATCAGGATAATCTTTTTTGATCAATCGAGTTGCTTCTTGAACAATCCCATGATCATGGAAAGCTTGTGTTCCCACTTCATCTTTTTCAGCAGGAAGCCCAAAAAGGATCACAGATGGAATACCTAAAGATACAACTTCATCCATTTCCTCACCTAAACGGTCTAGTGAAAATTGATAAACTCCTGGCATTGAAGGTACAGGATTTTTAATATTTTCTCCATCAATTACAAAAATAGGATAGATGAAATCTTCTTTGTGTAAATGTGTTTCTTTCACCATTGCACGCATCGTTGCAGATTGGCGTAAACGTCGATGTCTTTTAAAATTCAAGTCTGTCATGATTCAAGTTCCCTTCTTTAGCCAGTTCTTCAATAATGGCCATCATTGTATATTTTTCTGGTTTTACATCTACCTGAGCACCCACATGTTGTAGTGCCCTTTCCGTTACATGGCCGATTGCTGCGATTTGAAAACCTTTCCACCCTGTTGTAGGCGCTATATGCTTTGCAAAAACATCTACTGCAGATGGACTTGCAAAGATCACAGTAACAGGTGCTGATTGTTCGACCAATTTTTTCATCGCAGAAACATGTTCAGTCGTTTGAATGGTCTCGTAAACCGTCCATTCCTCTACCGGAAAAGGTAAACCCTCTTTTATAGTAGCTTTTGCTAAACTACCTTTCAAGAATAGACAACTTTTTAATGGTCCCACATGATTGGGGAATTCTTTCACGAAAATATCTGCACTATATGTAGAAGGCATAAAATCGATTGTAAATCCTAGTTTTTGAAGTGCTTGTGCTGTTTTCTCTCCAACTACGGCAATTTTCGCCCTACAATTTTCTTTTGCTTTGTTCAATCGTTTTAGTTTATTTGAAAATGCTCGTACTGCATTTTGACTGGTGAAAATCAGCCATTCGCTACTGAAGGCACGGTGCAACATTATACTATCTTCAGATGTCTCGATTTCATGAACAGTAATAAGCGGTAAGTAATGTACTGTACCGCCTAAAGCTGTTATTTTGGAAAACACTGAATCCATCATTTTCGTACCAGTTAGCACAATTTGTCGTCCTTGTAATGGCAAATTACTTGGCATCTTGCTCAGCCTTCACTTTTTGTATCAATTCATAAGCGCCTTGTTCTGTAAGCTTAGCTGCGACTTCTTTTCCTGCTAAGGATGCATCCTCTGAAGTGAATGCTTCTTTATAGAAAACAGAAGCATCGGGTGCTGCTACTAAACCATTGAAGCAAACTGTTCCTTTCGTATAACGAGCAAACCCCGCGATTGGCACTTGGCAACCGCCATCCATTGCTGCTAAGAATGCACGTTCAGCTTGTGCTTCTTTCCAAGTTGCTTGATCTGTTAGTTTCGCAAGCTCTGCTAGCAATTCTTCATCGTCTCCACGGCATTCGATTCCGAGCGAACCTTGACCAACAGCTGGCATACAAATATCAGTCGATAAATATTCTGTAACGACTTCATCATTCCAGCCTAGACGTTTTAAACCTGCCGCCGCTAAAATAATCGCATCGTATTCATCCGTTTCTAATTTTGCCAAACGCGTATCTACATTACCACGAATCCATTTGATTTCTAGATCGGGACGAGCAAGTAACAATTGAGCACTACGACGTAAACTACTTGTACCGACAACCGCACCCTTAGGAAGATCCGCAAATTTTACATGCCCCTTAGAAATAAATGCATCACGTGGATCTTCACGTTTGGGGATACAGCCAATAACAAGTCCTTCTGGAAGTACTGCTGGCATATCCTTCATGCTATGAACAGCAAAGTCGATTTCTTTATCATATAACTCTTGTTCGATTTCTTTTACGAATAGGCCTTTCCCACCAACTTTGGATAATTGAACATCCAGGATTTTATCACCTTTTGTAACAATCTCCTTCACTTCAAATTCAAATGGTGCACCTGCTTGTTTTAACTGCTCGATAAACCAATTCGTTTGCGTCAAAGCAAGTTTGCTCCTTCTTGAACCTACAATAATTTTACGCACTTACAATCCAACCTTTCTCTCAATTCCAAAAGTGAAAACTTGATAAACGACTTCCTAAAAAGAAGTTGATAATAATGATCAAAAATGCATAGACATGTGTCCAAGCATACATGGTAGTATGTAGTTTTCCCTTTCGATATCCAAATAAAATCAAACAATAAATTAATAGGGATATAAAAGAACCTATAATTTTAGCATCAAAAATGGAAAAATGATCAAATGATGCAAAGCCCCATTGCAATCCTAATATTAAACTAATAAGTAAAAATGGAATACCTGTTAATAATGCACTCGACATTCCTTTTTGAGCTTGGTCCAAAGAAGGTAATCTTGTCCATTGTTTTGTCCATTTCTTTTTCTTAAGTACATTATAAAGGATTAAGTACAATGTGGAGAAAACAAATGACAAAGAAAATGCTACATATGACAATATTGCGAACGTTATATGAATAATAAGCAACTCAGAAATAAGTGAATCTCCTACCGGCGACTGTGCAATCTGATTTGGCGCGAATGTATGAATGGAAATAAAGATAAAACCAATCACATTCAGAAAAAATACCGGTAGATCGACACGATATAAGCAATGCAACAATATCGAAATTGTTACTAATAACCACGCATAAAAATAAATGCCTTCAAATAAAGATAATATTGGAAAACGATGTGTTTCTGTAATATAAAGTCCTAAAAATACAGACTGCATCACCCAAACAATTGACACTAACCAGAAAGCAATCCGATGAGCCTTCGCGTCTTTATTGAGATAATCTATAAAATAAAAGACAAGACTGATTGCATATAAGACGGTCATTGCTTCATGCAGCCTTGCCATTGTCAAATCAGCCATAACCGACTCCTTTTCAATAATTGTTTCTTAAAAGAAAAAAGCGTCCTCGCACCTATCAGTTTACCACATAGATACGAAAACGCCTTCTAAAAAGTCCTCTAATATGACAATTTAGCATCAGTTGTTTGTGCTTCTAATACTAATTTTTGCATGCGTTCTTTTTCATGAAGTTGTTGTCTTTGAGCTTCTTCTTCAACTTCTTCTTCAATCCCAAAAATTTGTTGGAATAACGCGAGTTGCTCTTTCGATTTTTGAGAGCCAGCCATTTCTTTTGCTTGTAAAATTGGTTCTTTTAACAATTGATTGATGATCGATTTCGTATGCTTATTTAATACCTTTTTTTCTCGTTCTGTTAAATCAGGCATTTTATTTTCAATACTTTGCATTGTTTCTGATTGAATACGAGCAGCTTTTTGACGAAGTGCTGCAATAACAGGAACTACGCCTAAAGTAGACATCCAATCTTTGAATTCATCGATCTCAGTATCGATCATAGATGTAATTTGTTCAGCCGCACGTTGACGTTCAGCAAGATTTGCTTCGACAATCCCATGTAAATCATCGATATCATATAGGAAAACATTTGGTAGATCGCCGATTCGTGGATCTAAATCACGTGGAACAGCAATATCCACCATGAATATTGGTTTTCCTTTACGCAAACGTTCTACAAATTGCATCAAGTCATAATCAATGACATACTCTGTCGCACCGGTTGAACTGATTAAAATATCTGCTTCTAATAGTACACATTGTAGCTCGCGCATAGACTTTGCCGTACCGTGGAATTTTTCAGCTAGCGTTTCAGCCTTTGAGAATGTACGATTGATAACGGTTACTTTTCCAACACCGCTTCCGTATAAATTTTCAGCAGCCAATTCACCCATTTTTCCAGCGCCTAATATGGCAATATGCTTGTTAGACAATGATCCAAATATTTTCTTTGCAAGTTCCACAGCAGCGTAAGAAACAGAAACTGCATTTTCACCAATAGCCGTTTCGCCATGGGCACGTTTGGCAAAGGTAATAGCTTGTTTAAATAATTTATTATACACAGTACCAGTCGTACCAATTTCTTGAGCCTTTAAAAAGCTACCTTTGACCTGTCCTAAAATTTGAGTTTCACCTAACACCATTGAGTCAATTCCTGAAGAAACTTTGAATAGATGCATAATTGAGCTATCTTCTTCACGAATATATAAATGCGATTCAAAAGTGCTGACTGGAACTTTAAACCAATCCGCTAAAAATTGTTTGATATAATAACGCCCTGTATGCAATTGATCGACAACTGCATAAATTTCAGTACGGTTACATGTTGAAACGATTACATTTTCTAATATACTTTTTCGACTTTGTAATGCTCTCATCGCTTCGGGAAGTTCTTCTTCCATAAAGGAGAATTTTTCGCGAATTTCGACGGGCGCTGTTTTATAATTCAAGCCTACTATGATGGTATGCATGAAATTATACACCTCTCACGTTCTAATTGACGATTTCTATTATAGCATAAATATCGCTTCATCCCATTTGCAATTATGAACAGGATATGACATAAAATCGACTTTTTTCTTTTATTATTGCTCTTTAGAATTATTATAATCTATATTTTATCAAATCATACCCCTAAGCACAATATTGTTGCACTTATATTGAAATTTCTGATATTGAATATCCTTTTCAATATTTTATGCATTTGAGCCCATTTCATAAACCTCTTTTTATTTTAAAACTTCTTTTCAACTTTGCAATTGATTTTCACTATAAGTAAGCGTTTTCTGCAAGTAATGTCAAATAGGTGAAGGACTTTAAAAAAAGATCTGACAAATCGTTTCTGTGAGCGTTTGTGTACACTCGCTGAATCGGAATTCAAATTGCATTCATCTCACCCTATAGAGAGATGGATCGTTTTCTGTACCTGCTGTTTCCGCTTTCGGTACAAAAAACATCTATACCTGCCGCTTCGCTTTTCTCGCATAAAAGATTGCTAAATCAAGATAAAAGAGTCAAGAAAATGTATGTTGGAACATTCCTGGCTCCTTTTTGTTAGCTGAAACAATATTCTACTTTTATATCTGTATGAACAGGCAGTACCTCTCTTCTCCTTTAGATTCAAGCAACCTGTAGAGGTTATAGGGATACTGCCTGTAATACCGACTAGTTCTACTGACACCCATTGGAGATGAAGCCCTAATGAGTGAAGCTTCACTTTATGTAGTCATTACATTCTTTTCTCAATCTCTTCCCAAGCTTCCTCCACTCCCATTCCCAGTTCAGCTGAAAATAAGATGAGTGGATCACTTGGGTCCATATCGAGTACGTCTTTGACTATTTTTTTATGTTTGGCATAGTTTCCTTTTTTAATCTTATCTGCTTTTGTCGCTATGACGATCGTTGGAATATTGTAATGTTTTAAAAAGTCATACATCATACAATCATCATCCGTTGGTTCATGGCGAATATCGACGATTTGTACGACCGCTTTTAACACACTTCGTCCTGTTAAATATTGCTCGATCATTTTGCCCCATGCTGCACGTTCAGATTTTGATACTTTCGCATAGCCATATCCGGGGACGTCCACAAAAAATAATTGTTCTTCGATTTTATAGAAGTTTAAAGTTTGTGTTTTTCCTGGCTTTGAAGATATACGAGCCATACTCTTTCGGCCAATCATTCGATTTATAAAAGAAGATTTACCGACATTAGAACGACCTGCTAGAGCGAACTCTGGCAGACCGTCATCCGGGTATTGAGATGGTCGAACAGCACTGATGACTATCTCTACATTATGAACTTTCATGAAATCCCTCCGTCTAATGCTAATTCCAATACTTCATCCGCATTTGACACGAGCTTAAATGTGAGTCCCTTACGAACACTTTCTGGAATATCATCAATATCACGTTCATTGTCTTTTGGTAAAATAATGGTTGTTAATCCTGCGCGATGAGCTCCTAGTGATTTTTCTTTTAAACCGCCAATCGGTAGAACGCGCCCACGTAAAGTAACTTCTCCAGTCATTCCTATTTCACGTCGAATTGGACGTTTAGTAATAGCAGAAGTAATGGCCGTCACCATTGTCACCCCAGCTGAAGGTCCATCTTTTGGTACAGCCCCTTCTGGGACATGGATATGAATATCATGTGTATCAAAGAAATCATCCTTCACACCCAATTCATCTGATTTTGAACGCACATAAGATAATGCTGTTTGGGCAGATTCTTTCATGACATCTCCTAACTTACCAGTCAATTGAATCTTCCCTTTTCCTGGAGTAAGTGAAACTTCGATCTGAAGCGTATCGCCACCAACAACGGTATAGGCTAAACCTGTTGCAACACCGATTTGGTTTTCTGTTTCAGCTTGTCCATGATGGAATCGATGCTTTCCAAGAAACTCCTCTAAATTTTTCGAAGTCATCACCACTCGCTTTTTATCACCTGAAACAATCTTTTTGGCTGCTTTTCGGCATAGTGAAGCAACTTGACGTTCTAAGCCTCGAACACCTGCTTCTCGAGTATAATAACGAATCAAGTCAAGCACTGCATCATCACGAATTTGTAATTGAGATTTGGATAAACCGTTTTCTTTCATTTGTTTTGGAATTAAGTGTTTTTTCGTAATTTCTTGTTTTTCGACTTCTGTGTAACCAGCAATTGAGATAATTTCCATACGATCTCTTAAAGGGCCTGGGATCGTGCTTAAATCATTTGCTGTTGCAATAAACATTACATTGGATAAATCATATGTTTCCTCAATGTAATGATCGCTAAACGTACTGTTTTGGTTAGGATCTAATACTTCTAACATGGCTGCAGAAGGATCACCACGAAAATCATTCGACATCTTATCAATCTCATCCAGTAAGAAAACAGGATTGATCGTACCTGCTTTTTTCATACCTTGGATAATACGCCCTGGCATTGCGCCAACATACGTTCTTCTGTGACCACGGATTTCGGATTCATCACGCACTCCACCAAGTGAAATCCGAACAAATTTCCTATTCAAAGACTCCGCGATTGACTTAGCTAAAGATGTTTTTCCCACTCCTGGTGGTCCAACTAAACAAAGGATTGGTCCCCGCAAAGAATTGGTTAATTGTTGGACAGATAGATATTCTAAAATCCGTTCTTTTACTTCTTCTAATCCTTCATGATCACGATTTAGAATTTTTTCTGCCACATGAATATCACGACGATCTTTCGTTGCCGTACGCCATGGTATAGAAAGAAGCCAATCCAAATAATTTCGAATAACGCCACTTTCTGCAGAAGCAATTGGTATTTTCTCGTAACGTCCTAATTCTTTTAACGCGACATTCATCGTATCTTCTGGCATATCCGAAGTCTCAATACGTTTTTTTAGTGCTGCCACTTCAGCTTGTTTGCCTTCACGATCGCCTAATTCTTCTTGAATAGCTTTCATCTGCTCACGCAAATAAAATTCTTTTTGCGTTTTTTCCATTGCACGCTTTACTTTCGTATTAATCTTCTGTTCAAGATTTAATACTTCTTGCTCGTCATGTAGGCGCTGAATTAAGATTTTAATCCTCTCTTTGACATCTATGGCACGAAGGATTTCTTGTTTTCCTTGCATTTTTAATGGCAAATAGGATGCGATTGTATCAGCAAAACGTCCCGGTTCTTCAATATCTGCAACTGTTTCATAAGATTCGTTTGAAATTTTACTAGAGGCTTTAGAATATTTTTCAAAATACGATAATAATGTTCGCATCAATGCCTCTGTTTCAATATCTACATCTTTTGAATCCACTAAATTTTCTAAGTTAGCAGACATATAATCATCATGTTCTAAACATTTCTTTATTTTTGCACGATTGAGACCTTCTACAAGTACTCGCACTGTACCATTTGGTAATTTCAACATTTGCTTGACATAGGCAACTGTTCCCACTTCATATAAATCCTCTTCAACAGGATTTTCGACACTCATTACTTTTTGTGTGACAAGAAAGATCAAATTATCATCTGCCATCGCTTTTTCCAATGCAACAATAGAGCGTTCACGACCTACATCAATATGTAATAATATCGTTGGGTAAACGAGTAACCCTCTAAGTGGTAAAAGTGGTATGTCCTTCGTTCTTGTTACTTCTGTCATACGAGTGAACACCTCCAAGTGATTTCAAAATATCTTATCATAGTATCTTTTGAACATTGTTATTTACACAATAAGTATGTTACAGAATGCTCTTTTCATGCACAGTAAAAGTTTATTAAAGCAACTCGTTCTGCCTTTAATAAAGCTTAATTAATACCGTCGATATTTCATCAGTTTTATTACAAATAGACGTTTCACAAAAGAATGGATAAAGTGAAACTCCATCAGTGGGGGCTTTCTTCATCCCCACTGAAATAGAGGAACTCAGGTTAAAAGCACCACGTCCTGTGGCAACACCTGAGTGACCAACATCCTGTTGGCCCGAACCAATCGGACTTTTACAGGTAGTTGATCCCCCATCTCTCTCTCATTTCTCTCTAAATCTTAAGATGGGGATCTTACTGCCCGTTAAAGCGGGATAAAATTTTCTCATTCTGGTAACGTTTGAAAGCACAACAATCATTATAGAACAACGATTTGATTGATTAAATTGATTTTTCTTTCGTTTTATGAATGGAGTGGCGTCCCTAGAGTCTCGTTTCTTAAAACGCTTCGTGCAGGTTGTTAATACGGTATAAAAAAATGGCACCGAACAAGTGCTGATTGGCACTTGTTCGAAGCCAGCTTTTCAATCAGTTCTTATGCAGACGTTTTTTTGTTGCCTGGCTCTAACTCTGTACCATCTTGTAAAAGAAGTTTCGGCCGAGCTTTTTCTGTAACTGTTTCCTTTGTAATAATACATTTTGCAATATCATCACGAGAAGGTAACTCGAACATGACATCCAGCATAATATTCTCGATAATGGAACGCAAGCCACGTGCACCCGTTTTACGTTCGATCGCTTCTTTTGCGATTTCATATAGTGCATTTTTATCAAATTCGAGCTCAACATTATCAAGTTCTAACATTTTTTCGTATTGCTTTGTCAATGCATTTTTTGGTTCTGTTAGAATTTGGACAAGTGCGTCCTCATCTAATTGTTCTAGACTAGCCAATACTGGTAAACGACCAATAAATTCAGGGATCAAACCGAATTTAAGCAGATCCTCTGGGATTAAATGCTTCATCAAATCTTTTTCATCCATATTATGTTTGGTGTTATCGGATCCAAAACCGATCACTTTCTCACCCATACGACGCTTGATGATGGACTCGATTCCATCAAAAGCACCACCTACGATGAATAAGATATTCGTCGTATCAATTTGGATAAATTCTTGATGTGGATGTTTGCGGCCGCCTTGTGGTGGAACGCTTGCAGTCGTACCTTCAAGAATTTTCAATAGGGCTTGTTGAACCCCTTCACCAGATACGTCACGCGTAATAGATGGGTTTTCAGATTTACGAGCTACTTTGTCAATTTCATCGATGTAAATAATTCCTTTTTCAGCACGTTCAATATCATAATCAGCTGCTTGTATCAGTTTAAGTAAGATATTCTCAACATCTTCTCCAACATAACCTGCTTCTGTTAATGATGTAGCATCCGCAATAGCAAATGGCACATTGATAATGCGTGCTAAAGTTTGCGCTAATAATGTTTTGCCGCTACCAGTTGGTCCGATTAATACAATATTAGATTTTGACAACTCAACATCATCAATTTTACTATTTGAGTTTATGCGTTTGTAGTGATTGTATACAGCTACAGATAACGCTTTTTTCGCACGCTCTTGACCGATGACATAATCATCCAAAATGTCTAGTATTTCTTTTGGCTTTGGTATGTCTTTTAGCTCAACTTCCTCTTCAGTACCAAGTTCTTCAACTACAATTTCAGAACAAAGCTCAATACATTCATCACAAATATATACTCCAGGTCCTGCAACCAGTTTGCGAACTTGTTCTTGCGGTTTGCCACAGAATGAGCATTTTAAATTACCTTTTTCATCATTAAATTTGAACAATTATTTCACCCCTACTCAAGCAACAATGTTACAAGATTCTATCTATATTATCAAATGTTATGAACTCTTGCTACAATATTACTTCTCAATATGTATAATTCTAAATTTTCTAAATTTATAGTAAGAAAACAAGGTACGGATTTAAAACCCGTACCTTGTTCAGGTTTACTCAAAATCAAATGTATTATTCAGATATTTTAGCATTTTCTACTAGGAATTCAACTGTTTTACGAATTTTAACATCATGTTCAATTACACTAGTACCGCCTAAAACTGATTTAATTTGTTCTACATCCATTTTGAATTGTTCAGCCATTTTTTCTAATTCAGAGTTAATATCTTCTTCAATTGCTTCAATTTTTTCAGCTTCAGCAATTGTTTCAAGAACTAATGCCACGCGAACGCGAGATTCAGCATCTTCTTTCATTTGAGCACGCAAAGCGGCTTCATCTTGACCTGAGAATTGATAGTATAGATCAAGGTTCATACCTTGCATTTGTAAGCTTTGATCGTATTCTTGTAGCATACGGTTCACTTCTGATTCAATCATTACTTCTGGAATTTCAACTGTTGCATTTTCAGCAGCTTTTTCTACTAAATCATCGCGTAAAGCTGTGTCAGCAGAAGTTTCTTTTTCAGAAACAGCTTTTTCTTTTAGTTTAGTACGAAGCTCATCTAGCGTTTCTACGTCTGGATCAATTTCTGCAGCTAAGTCATCATCCAATTCTGGAAGTTCTTTTGCTTTCACTTCTTTGACAGTTACTTTGAAAGTAGCCTCTTTACCAGCTAATTCTGCAGCATGATATTCTTCAGGGAATGTCACAACTACATCTTTCGATTCGCCAGCTTTTGCACCTACTAATTGTTCTTCGAATCCTGGGATGAATGAACCTGAACCGATTTCAAGTGAATAATTTTCACCTTTTCCGCCTTCAAAAGCTACGCCATCTTGGAAGCCTTCGAAATCGATGACAGCAGTATCACCTTCTTCGATAGCGCCTTCTTCTTTAACAACTAATTCTGCAAGACGATTTTGTTGATCTTTTAATTGTTGTTCGATTTCTTCATCAGTTACTGCAGTTTCTTGCTTAGTTACTTCTAAACCTTTGTAGTCACCAAGAGCCACTTCTGGTTTTACTGTAACTTTAGCAGTAAATTTGAATTCTTTATGTTTTCCTAAATCTTCAATTTCAAAATCGATTTCTGGTTGATCAACAGGTTCAATACCAGCTTCGTCGATAGCGATAGGATAATTTTCATTGACTAAAAATTCTAAAGCATCTTGGAATAATGACTCTACGCCAAATCTCTTTTCGAACAATTGACGAGGCAATTTACCTTTACGAAAACCTGGTACATTGATCTGTTTTACAACTTTTTTGAAAGCTTTATCTAAAGCTTCGTCTACTTTTTCAGCAGCAACTTCAACTGTTAATAAGCCAACGTTGCCCTCTTGTTTTTCCCATTTTGCTGACATTTATAATACCTCCAAAATTAAATTCAAATGTTGGACAATTCATTCGTTAATACGACTTTCACAACTGTTTTAGTATATCATAGATAACTATAGTTTCAACTGATTTCATACATCGAACAGCTCAGACTGTTCTTCAAGAAGATTGATAAGGTCTATTAAATCGTAGTCAGTTTCTTTTACCTCACCAAACATAGCATGTACAAAATCAATATAGCCCTCAGCTATTTCCTCTGATAAATAGTGAAACCATTCAAATGGATATGTCACAAACATATGTCTTGTTAATAGATATTGGACCATTTCTAATGCAGATGGTTCTTGTTCTAATTTCTCTTCTACGAGTTTTAAAACTTCCTTAGCGACAGGCATTTCCTCAGGAAATTTTAGATTTTTGGTGTTTACCGTACACATTTCATCAAATTTTCTCACTTGTACTTCTGCATCAATTTGTTGTTGAACAAGTAAGTACAATACAAAACTTTGAATCATTGGATGTGCTCGTTTATCTTCAATTATAGCGACCATTAAGTCTTTGAGTGGGCGAAGGTTCATATCACGAATAGTTTGTAAATTTTGCAATTGTTGTAAATTTGTTTGAGTAAAAAAGGAATCTGTTTTGAATTGTTCAAACACTTTTTCTAATTCTATTCCACCTGATTGCTCTTTATGTTGTGTATCCGCAACCATTGCATTAAGATTTTGAATCCGAATAAATTTATCTCGAGACTCCGGTGGAATGACATCTTCTTCGAGTAGTGAGCTAATGAGTGTCTCTACCTGTCTAAATTCTTTCAACTCCATTAATACCGTCAAATAAAGCTCCATGGTTTCTATGTATAATTGTGAACCAATAGCCAATAATTTTTCACAAACCGCTTTCGCTTCTTGGAAATTTCGTGTTTCATACAGGGAAAATGCATAAATACTTAATAGTCCTTCATCATCTTCCGTATATTGCAATGCCTCACGCAATAATTCGACAGCTTTATCATATTGGTAATTTTCAGCATATCGCTGACCTTCATCAATCAGCTTCTCTACTGTCCCAGGGAACACAATAACATTACCTTGTTTTTGAAGTTTTCCTCTTTTTTTACGCAATTGTGTTCACTCTCCCTACAACATCATAGCATATTTTCAATTGAAGCTGAAACAATTTCATATGACAAAACTTATTGATCCTTCATGTCATATCGAAACGGACGGTATTCACCATTATGGGTGAAAATGGTACCGTTTATGCCATCTAAAATAAGACTTATTTTCTGGATGGATTTTTATTTTCTTATTTTGGACCAATTGAAATTTACTATAATCTTCAGGATCAATTTGTTGTGAGATATGCAATCTTCCGCTTCCATCAAATGTAATCAATCCTTCTTCATATAAAATAGCATGATTGGCACAAAGAAGAATACCATTATAAGGATCGTTTTTTTCTTCTAATAGGCTGTCTTTGATCGGTTTCGCATGAGTAGCTTGCATCAGTGCTGGGAGATGAATATCACAAATCGGACATCTTTCTTGCCATAATGTTCGTTGTTGTTCCAAAAAATGTGATTGTTCTTGTTGTAAATGCATTTTTACTTGTACATCTATACGATCTAGTAGAGAAAAAAGAGGATTGGTTTGTTGAATATCATCGATAGATAATGATAATTGTTGTTCTTCATTCTTCTTATTCAGGGAACGAATGATACGTGAAAAAGTCAATGTCATTTCTTCACTGCATGGATATAAATAGCCGCTATTTCCACTAGCATCATCTTGAAAAGCAGAATATTTTGCTGGCAGTAGGGGATGGATTTCCTGCCAAAAATCACGAATGATAAAAGGAATCTCTAAAGGATAATAGGTAGTCTGAACAACATGACCTTTTTCCTCTGTCTGTAAACGAAATAGAACCGGCTTCACTTCTTCTCTGCAATCGCTTTGTGCAATGCTTATTGCAACGATCGCACCCTTTACATAATGAAAAATAAGATCTCCTTTTTTCACCTGTTTCATTCGTGACCAAAAATGCGGTTCTAGACCTGCCTTATCATAGATGGGTGACCAAATGATCCCCAAATCCTTATCCTCTTCATAGGTTTCCCCCTGCATCACGATAAAGCTACGCATCTAAAACACTCCTTGCTCCATTTACTTTCTATCCCTATTATAACGCTATCAGTTTGGATAGGAGTGAAAGATTGCCCCAAAAGTAAAAATAGTATGCAGCCTAATTTTTTAAGTATACAGCCAAACTCTCTATATTCTCCTGCTGCTATGACAAAGATACGAACTCAACAACAAAAAGAAAATCCGAACTAATGTGAAATTCTAATTAGAATTTCGATTCATCGTTCGGATTTTTTATTAACTGAAATACTTTTGTCTTAGTTTTCTATTGATGATGGATTACTTGTATGTTTTATATTCGCGTTTATTCATACCAAATGCATAGAACAAAACAGTCATAAGCGCTAAGAAAATAATTCCTACGATCAATGAAATACGTGTATCGTCATTAATCCACATACCAACTAACACGATCAATAAGAAAATAATCGTTAAATAATTACTTACCGGTGCGAAAGGCATTTTAAATGGATGCTGTGCCATTTCTTTTGCATGGACTTTTCTAAAACGGATCTGACTAAGTAAAATAGCAAACCATGGTATCATGCCCGGTAACACACTTGCACTATACACATAAACAAAAAGCTTAGATGGCGCAACAAAATTCAAAATAACGCCAACAGCTAGGCCGATCAAAACAGCGATTGTGCCCCAATAAGGCACACCATTTTTAGACACTTTTAAGAACATTTTAGGTGCTTGTCCGTTTTCAGCAAGCGTATAAACCATACGACCAGCACTGTAAATACCACTATTACATCCAGACATGGCAGCCGTGATCACAACAAAATTGATAAAGCCTGCTGCGACTGTAATACCAACCTTTGCAAAGGTTACCACAAATGGGCTACCTACAGCTTTTAGTTCATCCCAAGGATAAACAGTAACAATGACAAAAATCGCACCTATATAGAAGATTAAAATACGCCATATAATAGATTTTGTTGCTTTGGTAATCGTTTTTTGAGGATCTTTTGCTTCACCAGCTGTAATACCAATTAGTTCGACACCTTGATAGGCTCCAATTACAAGTGATAGGGCAAAGAAGAAACCTTTTATCCCTCCTGTAAAGAATCCTCCATGTGACCATAAATTTGAAAAGCCGATTGCATGCCCACCATTTCCAAGACCAAAGAAGATCAATCCGAAACCAGCAATAATCATTAAAATAATGGTGACAATTTTAATCATAGCAAACCAAAATTCAAATTCACCAAATGATTTAACAGATACTAAATTAGCAATCCCTAAAATCACCATAACGATGATCCCTGGTACCCATGCTGGAAGATCTGGGAACCAATATTGCATATATGCACCAACTGCAATGATTTCTGACATTCCTACAATGACCCATTGGAACCAATTGCTCCACGCTGTTAAATAACCAGCTAATGGGTGAATATATTCATGAGCAAATGTGGCAAATGAACCTGTTTTAGGCTCGATATAAAGCATTTCCCCCATCGCACGCATAATAAAATACACAAAAATACCGGCGATCGCATAAGCAAGCATAACTGATGGTCCAGTCCAGCTGATTGTACTTGCTGAACCCATAAATAGACCGACGCCAATTGTTCCACCTAGCGCGATCATTTGAATATGTCTTGCTTCTAATCCCCTTTTCAATTCTTTATCAAACATTATTATCCTCCTAATGTATGAACACAATTGCATTTTCATAGTTTTATACTTCATATAAAGAACAAATGAGGTCATTTATCTTAGTAATTTCTATATGAAAACAAAAATCACACAAAACTATATTGTGTTATACAACAAGTTTATTTACGTCATTAATTTTAAACAATTTCTCCGGAAAATACAATTGTATTTTCTAAATATACACTGTAATTATATAAAAAAAGATCATAACTCAGATCGTCGTCGGTTTCATCTTACTCATTTCTTTTAAAAAGAACTTACAAAAAAGACACGAACGTTGGTTAGCAACATCCGCGTCTTTCTATTTTACTATGTTATTTAAAGCAGTTTTAGATAATCCCTACAATTGTGTTGCCCATCTGGATAAAAAATTCCTTCGTCACTGGAAAACCTTGATTTGAAAACACACGTGTTGATTTTACAAAAATTAGGAATACATATTAGGCGTAATTTTTGAAAAACTCTGTATTTTTAAGACTATTTATATAGATTGGAGCGGAGGATTGCTCGACTCCCGCGGGAAAAGCGAATAGATGAGACCCCACAGCGTAGCGATTAAGGAACGGAGTCTAAGGGCGCCACGTCCTGTGGCAACGACTCCGTGACCAACATCCTGTTGCCCTCAGCATTCGCCCGCAGGAAAGCGAGCAAGCCGGAGCGGAAATCAACAAATCTCCCTATTTTTATGGATTAAATTGGATAATCAACACGCCTGATTTGAAAACACCACTTGAAGGAACAAAGCCTAAAAACATCAGGTTCTGTGACAGGGTTTCACATCTTTCTCTTACGCTTTTGATGTGGAGGAAGTCTTCGTGTTAGACCAAGGATATTTCATCCCCCTTCGTGAAATCAAAGTAAGCCCGAAATATAAAAAATAAGCGCACCTTCATGGTACGCACGACGAATAGCCAACTAGCTGAGTATTTTTTTCAGATAGTTGGCTATTTTGCACAGGTCGCTTGAATATTCTTCGACCAAGGCATATATAGTTGTAAAATTTCTGGTTGCTGATGAATCCGTAAATTGGGGAGATCCGTCAAAAGCTTCACAAGGTATTGATAAAAATCAATGCCATTTGCTTTGGCTGTTTCCGCTAAGCTTAAGCAGATGGCGTTCGCCTTGGCACCTGCCTCACTCACAGAGAATAACCAGTTCTTGCGCCCGATGACATTTGGACGAATCGCATTTTCGGCTGGATTATTGTCGATTTCAATGCGACCATCGAATAGAAACGCTTTTAATCCTTGGACACGATTTAAAGTGTATTCTGCCGCTTTGGCTAAGGCATTTTTCCCGAAGAAAGGGGATTCGTCTACCCATTTGAAAAACTTTTCAACGATGGGCTTCGAGTGTTTTTGTCTGGCTTTTCGACGTTCACTCGGTGAAAACTGCTTGAACTTGCGTTCTAATTGGAATAAGCGATCACAATAATCCACTCCGATTTGACCATTTTGACTATCGGCTTTTAACCAATAACGTCGCAAATGAGCCCAACAGTTGGCGAATTGGACATCTGGTAAATGACGATAGGCCGAATAACCATCACAAATGATCGTTCCTTTAAAGCCTGCTGTAAAATCAGCTAAGGCAGCACGACTTCGAGAGAGCGCACTTTGAAACAGAACGAGGATGGGCCCCTGACTCGGGATACTTTTAAATACCCAATTGTAGGCATTCGTTTGACCGGATTTTCCATCCGAACGATGGATGATTTGCGAATAGGTTTCATCTACGTGTAAAACGGATTTCGCTAGGAGAATCTGCTTCATCTGTTCATATACAGGAAAAAGCCAATCTTCTGCAACACGAATGACCCAATTCGATAAGTTCTTATCATTAGTGAGTAGCCCATATCGTTCCCATTCTTTCACCTGACGGTAAAGAGGTAAGTACTGGATAAATTTATCATAAATCAGTTTGGCTAAAACAGTAGGTCCTGCAATACTTCGCTGAATGACGGCTTGCGGAGCTTGCCCCCGTTTGATTTGTGCTTTTTGGGTGGCATTCTTTTTACAATGTAAACATTCATAGGCATGTTCAAAATGCTGCACACGCTTCATTTTAGCCGGGATGAATTTCGCTTCCTCACGGATCATTTGACTACCGATTTCACGCATGTCCGATTGACATCTGTCGCATTGTATATGATCAGGGTGATGATGCACTTCTTCCATCTCCACCGTATCCAAAAAGGAATCGTTGCGCTTTTTATTTTTAGCTTTGCGAACAACGGTATACGTCATCACCGTTGTGCTTTGTTCTTCTGTGTGCTCAGATTCGTTAAAAGATGAGTCATCATCAAAGAGAGAAATCTGTCCATCTGGCGATTGGTATTTTGATTTCTCCGATTTGGAGCCATAGAGAGCTTTTGTCAGGTAGTGAATTTGTTCCGTCAATCCTTCAATTTGTTGGAGCGATTGATCTAGCTTTCTTGTCAGTTCCATATTCTGCTGATGGGTATGAGCTAATTGCTGTTCCAGTAATTGAATGACTTTTTCGTTGGTAGAAGTGTGGTCCAAACCGTTCACCCCATTTCCGTTCTTTATTCGATAGAAAGATTATACCATTGGAAGGAACACGTTTAAAAGACACTTTTTTTCGCGGTTGAAATGGCTTTAGGCTGTTGAATAGACAAACCTTCTAACAACCATCGAAGTTCCTGCTGGGTGAGCTTTCGAACCTCCTTCTCATTTCTGGGCCATTGCAGCTTTCCTTGATCCAGCCGTTTATAAAGCATGGCGAAGCCATCGCCATCAAAATATAAACATTTATAGCGATCCTTACTCCACCCTGAAAATAAGAAAATGGCGTCACTATAGGGATCCAGCTCAAAGGTATCTTGGATAAGTGTTGCTAAGCCATCAATGCCTTTTCGCATATCGGTTTTGCCACAAATGATGTAAATGTTTTTCACGTGTGTGAAGTCCTGCTTCATCGCTTGTTCAACTCCCTCATGATCGTTTGAATGATGTGCTCCTCTACACCAGGAAAGAGCGCAATTTCTGCACCATGAATGGTAATCATACAACTTGGTTGTGAGGAAGGAGTTTGTTCAGGTTCAGGAATGGGATTGAGTGTCACAGGAACGATCGTCTGTTGGTTGGTGGACATAGAAAGCACCTCCTTTTGATTTGATAGATTCATCATACCGGGAAGCGCTGGAGATTTATATGCGTTGTTTGATTACGGGCTTACAAATCAAAAATAAAAAACCTGAATTAGAAGATAGATTTCTCTAATTCAGGTCATGATCATATCAGCAGTAGCCGCCATTCTGTGAAAAAATAGATCATATTTCATTCTTTAACGTATGATCATTCAAACTTATAAAATTCAAACGTATTTCGACATTTACAGCTTGAGTACTTTTAGGATATCTTTTTCTTTACGAGAACCTTAGGTAAAACGATAAAGAAAAGTACAAGGCAAAGGATGATCACAATCCCTAAAAATAGAGACGGTAAAGAGAGTGTGAAACCTTCTGTTTGATCTGTTTTATAAGAGTAATCTTTGAGTGCATTGTTTTTTTCCTTAAAAAGATCAAGTTTTTGAGATTTTAGCTGAATCGTATTATGTTCAGAAACATTTCGAGCAAATAGTGTTGCTTTTAGTTCATCATGATTCGGATAAGGTTTTTTTTCAAATGTAAGTAGCTTCAGATCATCACTTAATAATTGAATTCTCTTTTGCCTATGATCATCATGCAATACTTCTTTATTTTCTTTAAATTCTTTATATTGGTAGCTATTTGGGACAAGTGTGCGAATATCTGGTGTCGCCGCAAGCACTTGAGAAGGCATTGCACAGAACATACACCACATAAAAATCCCGATGATGATCCTTCTATTCTTCGACAACCTCCTCACTCCTTTTAAGCTTCATCGTAGCCAATGAAATACCCATAAATACAACAATTAAGCACACTAGGATAAAATAAGCAAGTTCAGTCGGAGGATGGACATCATATTGGATCGACATATACATCGTTGTCATAGGATCCCGATAATTAAAATCAGGAACCGTTATGGCTAGTAATGGTGCAATAAAGAATAATAAAAGCATAATACTACCGATCCAACCCATAAAGCGCCCAATTATATTTGTGCCCAATATAAACGCTGAGCCTGTCATTAATAATAATACTGTGAAAATGGACCATTGAATCCCCTTTGTCCCATCTAAATCATACATTTTCAAACTGAACATGCTGATGATTAACCCAACGATAAGATTTAGGATGATAAAAATGGTGCTTTTCATTAACCAGGATGAATATTTTATCTCATTCACTAGATAGCCAATCAATAAACTACAAACTAAGATAATGATAATCAATACTAAAGGTGGAACTTTCTTGACTTCCTCTACAATCGGACTTTTGTTCTCTACATTTATCGGTGCGGCTAAAGCATCAAAGACCTGTGTATTCCTTTGTCCATCTACAAATGTATTAGGTAGCACAGAAAATAGATCATCTTTATATTTCTTGGTAACCAGTAGGTTGCTCCCTAAGTTATCATCTAACACATCCGCATCTGTTTTTACGCCGTTGACATTTGATAGGATACGCTGTGCATTGCCAATTACAGATGATTGCGATTCATCAATTGATTGGATCGAGTCTTCAACAGATTTCATCGCGGTACGTATTTGATCATGTACACCTTCTAAAGAGCTGCCTTCCTCTAAATTACTGGTTAAAGGCGGATGAATGGTTTCTGAAATTTGACCTTGCAAGTTTTGCGTTAAATCACTCATATTATTTAAATCATTTGAGATCTGTTCAAAGTGAGTTGTCACTGAATCATTTGTTTTATTGATATTGTCAAGAAGTGAAGGCTTCGTTTCGTCAATCTTCTTTTGGATCGATGGTAAATCGTTTAATAAGAGCTGATATAAATCTGTTTCCTCTTTGGAAATTTCCAACTTTGGTTTCACTTTTTCTTTAAATGTTTCCAGTTTTTCTTCATTTAATAGACTTGATGAAAGTGTACCATCAAATTGGTTTAGTGCTTCATAATAGTTTAGAAGTCGATCATGATCATCTGTTGTAATCGGTGTGTTAAATACCGCTCTCAGCTCAGCCTTTTGTGAATCCGTTAAAACTGCTTGCTTTAGGATCTTCGTTTCTATTTTTTGAATTTGTTCTATGAGATTCGATTCATTTCCATCTAATAATTGATCAAGCTGATATTGTAGATTGACATTTTCTTTTTCTAAATTTTTAGCAGTTACAAGTAATTGTTGAGCTGATGTATAGAAGGTCGATTGTTCACCTTTTATCGCTTCGAGATTCGTTTGAATCGTTTCAATATTCGATTGAATCGTTTGCAGATTTTCGCTTGCTTTCGCTAGCTCTGGCAATTCATCTTTATTTGCTGTTTCTATGCTCTTCTGTACCTGTGTGATACTAGTCGCAACGCTGTTTAAGGCATCTTTTTCATTTTGGATATTTAATTTTAATTGTGGTAAAGGCGAAATCGTTTTTGAATCATCCCCTGAATCTGAAGGATCCGAATGAGGCAAAGCATTTCTTTGATTGATAATATCTCTTGATTGATCTTCGATATTACTATTCTCTAATTGGGTCAGCGTATCTAGGACGACTTCATAGTTATTATTTTTAGATCTTAATAAGTACAGATCCTCTAATACGCGATTACTGTTTCCAATATTGTTTGAAAAACCAGTAAATTCTTTTTCAATGACTGTTCCCTGATTATTCAATAACTCATTAATCGTTTTTACATCTGATTGTTGCTTGAATAAGTCGTCTTTCACAATTTGTAATTGCTTATCTGAATCTTGCTGCAAAATTTTCTCTTGTGCAGCCTGATACTCTTGAAATTGTTGAACCTGCTGCGTAAAATCCTTTAACTGTGTTTGAAATTGATCTGCGGATGTAATCGATTCATTTGTATTTTCAGCATAATTCTGAATACCTGATTGGATCAGCTTCAATTGCTTTGTTTGATCATTCATGGTATTGGAGAAATCTGAAGAGATTGTTTTGTAAAATGAAGTCATTTTCGTTTGGAAATCGATTTCTTTGTTCAATATGCCGTCAAAACCTAGACGAACATTCTGAAGGTCTTGAGAAACATAGCTCCAATATAATGCAGAAACTTTATCATTGGCAACGCCTGTAGCTCTTTCCACTTCTCTTTGTACCTTTTCTTTTTCTAAGGCTGTGAGATTATCCTGAATGGAATAGTCAAAATCAGTCGCCACGGTATTCTTTTCTTCGTATTGCATTAAATTCTTTGAAAAATCAGAAGGTATATAAAGTACAGCTGCATAACGATTATTTTTCAAACCATTCTGTGCAGCACTTCGCCCGATGACTTTCCACTCATAATTTGAATTCTTATTTAAAATGGTCGATAATTCATTGCCTAATGCTAATGATTTTCCTTCCTTTTTGGCGCCAATATCTTCATTTATAATAGCAATCGTGTTGGATACTTCTTGATCTTGGCTTGTTTTATGATTGACAAATTGAAAGGAAAGTGTAGGCAATGCGACAATGAGAAGGATTAAAACCAGCACCTTGAAAACGTATTTTTTGCCTGATGTCATATTGTTACCCCACTTTCTACTACTAATGGTATTTGAATAAACGACGCTTGACCATTTTTCACATAATAGCCGAAGCCGTTATGAATCTCCCTTTCTTTTCGATCAAATGGTAGATTGAATATGGTTTGATCTGATTTTTTCATCAATAGAATACCTTGGCGCAATTGTTTTAACTCATTTGTAAATGCGTCATATCCTTTCGAGAAATCATTGTTACTTCCTGTTACGATCAGTGTAAATCCGATATTTGTATAGTTTTTGATCAACTTTGATAATCGTTCTTGAAGACGCGAGTCAACTATATTTTGGAAGAAACTATAGCCATCTATTAATAGCACGATTGGTGGATGCTCCTGCAGGTTGTCTTCATTTTCTGCACGATAGGTTAATATTTCTTCTACTGTTTCAATCCACTCGGCTATTTCTTCTTTTGTTGATAAATGGCTCAGATAATCTAGATGAGCCATATGTGTAAAGTTTTTCTGGAATGCTTCAAAAATACCAAAATATTGAATATCTTCTTTCAATAAAGCTTCGACTATGAATTTACATATATTTGTTTTTCCACTTTGGCTAGGGCCAACGATTAAACAATGATTGACCTGATGTAAATTCAAGCAGACAGGTGTTACATTTTCTTCCTCTAATCCAATTGGGATTTGTAATTTTGGATTTTCTGCAGAAATATATTTCTGCATATCTGCTGTTGTTAATCGATCTGGCAACATTGGAATCGGTTCTGGTTTCATCGCATATTTATATTTTTCATTGTAAAATTGGATCATTTGTTTAACATTTTCAAAACGCTCGAAATCATCCTTACCTTCAGCATGTATGAAGACTTGTGAAAAATAGGCTGATTCTTTTTTTATAATAGATCTGCCAGGTATCGGCTCTGGCAAATACGGTAATCTTCCAAGAACTGAAGCTGCTTCTGTGTGATCGAGCAAATAGTGAACGATTTTCGTTTTTAAATTATTCATCATACCTGACCGAATCGCATTGATCCTTGTGGCAGTAAAGATGAAATAGATCCCTAATGACTGACCATCACGTACATATTGGTTCAAAATCATTTCAATATCCGGCATTTCTTCTTTGATAAAATCAAAGTTTTCAATTGTTATAAAAAGAAGCGGTAATTGTTTTTCAGCTATCTGATTATACATTTGAATCGTATTCACTTGCATTTTCTGCAATACCTTTTTCCTTGATGCCATTTCCAGTCGAATTCTTTTTAGGAATTTTTCGATTTTACGATGGTCATCAACTGTAAACACATCAGCTGTATGCGCTAGTGAGGCCAAAGGTAGTAAGGCACCGTTGCCAAAATCCAAAATATAGTAATGGATTTCTTCTGGTGAAAAGTTTCGTGCCATACTCAGAAGAATCAGTAATGCTGTCGTCGATTTTCCATATCCAGCAGAACCGAAAATGGCTATATTGCCATCCTTGATCATTTCATAATAATAAGGAGATTGTTTTTGCAGTTCGGGTTCATCCACCATAGCGATCGGGATTTTCATCGGATCATCACATACAGCATCGTCTTGATGAATCAGTTCTTTTAATGGTGGCAACCAAGGGCTTGGTAGCTTGTCAATTTTCAATTCTTTCTGCACCTGTTCGATTTCATGGACAATCATGTCAATTTCCGTTTGCTCTTGGCGCTTGGATGTTTTTTTGCTTTCCACATTTGAAAGTGGAATCAGTCCTAAATCTGCTATGATGGCAACCTCTGATTCAGCATCTGAAGTATCCTCCAAATAAGGTGCACCACTCCAAGCAGATTGGAAAAGTTCGTATACCTCATTATTCCCCACTTGCAGGTAGCCTCTCCCCGTTACAGAAATCGCAGCAGCATCTGAATTTTTCAGAATATCTTTACTATCTGAGGCATTTTGAACCTTTAAGGCGATACGGAAATTAGTATTACTCCAGATTTGATCATCAATGATACCTCCTGGCTTTTGTGTTGCCAGTATTAAATGGACCCCTAAACTACGGCCGATTCGTGCAGCACTAACTAGCTCCCCTATGAATTCTGGTTCTTCTGTTTTGAGCTCTGCAAATTCATCACAAATAAGAAATAGGTGTGGCATAGGGATTGCAGCTATATGATTTTTCACAAGATCATTGTAATCATTGATATGGTTAACATTAAATGTATCAAATAATTGCTGTCTTCGTTTCAATTCACTTTTAATCGAAGCTAATGCACGCGCGCTAAAGTTCTTACTGCCATCTAGATTCGTAATGGTCCCGAGTAAATGAGGCAAGCTTCTAAATGGTTGCGCCATCCCACCACCTTTGTAGTCAATTAGCAGGAACGCGACTTCATAAGGATGAAAATGAACAGCCAGTGATAAAATATACGTTTGTAGAAATTCACTTTTCCCTGATCCGGTAGTACCAGCTAGTAATCCATGAGGCCCGTGAGCACGCTCATGTAAATTCAGCTCGACAACCTCGTTAACACCTTTTACCCCTATCGGGACTGCTAAAGAACTTTTGGCTTCATGTTCTCTCCAGTTAGTAGCGATCGGCAACTGTGACATATCATGGACATCTAGCATTTCCAAAAATGAAATGGATTCAGGGATTGAATTGGTGAAACCTATTTGATGATTTAGCGCTTTCAGTTCTCTTGCAAACTTTTCATTGGATACACGGTAATGTTTATCCATTTTAAAGGAGCGCTTGATCGCCCGTTTATTTTCAATTAAAATGTCACCCTCAAATGGATTGACATATCGCACCAAAGTGGCTATTTCTTCATGTAGCTCTTCTTTAGACTTAGCGGCAAAAACAGTTGAAATCCCTATATCATGAAGATTTTTTTCTAAATATTCCATGATTTTATGGTCTACTAATAGATCCTGATTGAGAACAACGAATAGCATATGCGGCCTATATAAAACATTTTCCTCATCATTCAGTTCTCTCTCTCGAATCAATTCATAAAGGGAGTTCAATAATTGATCCTTTGTCTGGTCATCATATATAAACCCTTTCGCTTGCATATGAGGCAATGTGAAATGGGGCAACCACTTCATCCACTCCCATTCTTGATAATTTTCTTGATGAAAAATCAAAACAATACGCAAATCATGATAGCTATTAAAGAAAGCAAGTTGTCCAATCATCTGATGTAATTCTCGTTTCACGATTGGTTCTTGTCCAACTATCCCTAAGGGTCCTTTCGCTAAATCAGCAATCATCGGTAAGTCTTGAAGATGACTATATGTATTTTCAAGTTGTTGAGATTGTTCGATCAGATCATCCAGCTCTCTATTGGCTAAATCATTCGCGTTAAAATCGATTTGAAAGCTAGATTCTACTGTTCCTGTTCCTAAACGAAATTGTAGAAAATCATGACTTTTGAGTGATCTCTCCCATATACGATCACTAAGCGAACTTGTTAATCCTTTCATTTGTTCAAATGACGGAAAATGGTATTCCATGACTGTTCTTTGTTCTGAAGCCAATTCGTGTAAATGGGCTCTTTTAGCTTCCAAATATTTTTGATAGACATCAATTCTCTTCTTTTCTCTTTTCAACTGTTGCTTCTTATCCTTCACGAATTGAACAGACGAGGTCACGATTGAAACGATAAACATCAAAAGCGTGACGACGATATAAATACCTCTCGGCTGAATAAAAGCCATGATCGCAAGGGCAATCAGCATAATAAGAGGGGGCAGGACGACTAATAATAAGCCCCTATGATGATCCTCATTTTTCTGAGAAGGAAAGGATAAAGAAACTTTCTCTTTTGGCAACTCATAGATCATACGAGGCGTTCTACGATAGAATGGATAATTTTCTGCTATTTTCGAAGTTGGGACAGTAATGGTTGGAAGAGCTGATTCAATCGGTCTATACGCAGTTACCTCGAAAATATCGTTTTGTATAAATGAAAAAGTATGGCATTCATCCATAATCTGATCCCCGATATTCAATGGAGATGGCGATAATTGTTTTTTTCCATTGATATAGACATCTGTACTACCCGGATACACGCTCCAGCTATCATTGTATTTTACAAACCGCAGGCCTTCTGAATGGGACAGTTCTTTATCTATTTGGATCACGTCATTTCCACTGACAGAAAACGCTGTTTGTTTCCCAACATAATAACGTTCCGTTTTGGGTTCCTCATTCGTATATAAAAATCTAATGGAGTGACCATCGATTTGTTTGCTAGAAGATTGCATATGCGAAAGATTGCACAATAACTGTTCCTTTAAATAAATGCTAATATCAGGTGCTGTCATTTTGACAGTTAGTTTTGTGTGATCGGATAAAGTATTCAATGTGATCGTCTGATTTTTTTCTTTTCCGATTGTTAATTCTTTTTCTTTTTCAATTGGATAATAGTAGACAAAATCATTTGCATAGATCCAAAGTGTTCTCAAAATGATCTCCTCCTTTCTTGTAGATTAAATGATTTACTTTTCCGATTTCTTTTCTGACTTGTTTTCTTTTTTAGGGGACTCTTTTTGATCAGTGTCCGTCGTTTTTGAATCCTTTTCTTCCACTGTATTTGGCGTTTGTGTGGAAGAATCTAGCTCATTTTCTGTTATTTCACCCTGTTCTTCCTTTTTTGCCTCATCAAGTTGACCCTTATAGTCTTCTATTTCCTGTTCAATATTGTTTAACTTGTCCTCTTTTTCTTCATCATCTAAGGAAGAATCGTTTTTCACATTCTCTTCTAGATTTAATAATGCAAAAATGGTTAGATCGGTATCTTCTAATTCACGGGCGATTTTCAATGCTTCTTCTGATTCACCACGCCCTATGTAGATCCAAAATAAAAAATACCGTTCATCCGTTTGAAGTGTAATCGTTTTTAAAACATTATCTCGTTGTGTTTCATCTAGCTGTTCACTTGTCACATAAGAAAGACTGAGAATATATTTCGTAACATAGGGCATTTTCTCCACATCATACGGCTCTAATTGATCTACTACGTCGCTATATTCACTATTTAGAAAATGTTCTTGGCTCGCTATGTATGCTTTATATTTTGGCAAAGAAAAAGTGAATGAGTAAATCACATAGACCAATAGAGGAACTAATAGCACACTTACAGCTATAAAGCTGTATTTCATTGTTTTCCATCTTTTTACTGGTATTTGTGTAATCGTTTTTTCATATGTATGATAGTTTTGAATCATTTTGGAAATCGCTTCAAGCAATTCCTGGTACGATTCACATGCCATCATTTTTTTTGCCCTAGGAGGGATAGCTGTCGTTGCAGAATAATTTAAATAGTGTAAAAAATCGAACTTGGGTTCAATAGCCGCACAGCATAATGCTCTCACCTCTTGAAATAGACGCCTTTCTTCTTGAATATAAGGAGGAACACTATTTTCTACTCCATAATGCAAAAAGTACACTTGCATGGCATCATCATAAATAACATTTTCAGGACTGATGATGATATGTAGCCGACTTAATTCATGGAATTTTACTTTTTTAACGAGATTCGCTGAGAAATAAAGGCGGCTTAATTCGGCTTCCTTGACAATTTTGTTACTCCATTGCAGCGGTGATTCAAATTGATAACTTATTTTTAGTTCAACATCACTCCATTCAACTTTTCGATGGATGAGCTTGTCTAAAGATTCTATAAACGTAACTTCTAATGGATCATCTAATTTGATTCTTTCTCTTTGAAAAGTAATTTCGAGCTCATGATCTCGAATTTCTGTCAGAGCATCTAGCTGTTGACTCAGATAATTTTTTGGATATTCGCTCATTTTTCGATTTCCTCCTATAATATTTCGATACGATCTCCAGAAGTTATATTTGCATGGATAAGTTTTTCATAACCACCATGTACCTTCTCTTTATTGTCCACTCTTATCCAATACCCATCTCGAGGTGGTTCCATCAAATTTTGCACCTGCCAAACCATGTCAATCATGGTTCTAATGGAATGGTAATTAGAGATTCTTAAGTCAAAGATGGAAGAATTATAATTTTTTAAATCGATCGTTATATCTACATACATACTTTGCACTCCTTATAAAGTGAAACTCTACATAGGGGGTTTCCTCTTACTGGCTGTTTAAACGGGATAAAGTGAAACTTCTCACAGGGGGGGCTTTATCCCCTCTGAAATAGAGGAACTCAGGTTAAAAGCGCCACGTCCTGTGGCAACACCTGAGTGACCAACATCTTGTTGGCCCGAACCAATCGGGCTTTTACAGGCAGTTTGTTCCCATTCTTATTCCCTGCCTATTACTTGCGTCTTGCTTGCGGTAACTTACTGCCTGTTTAAAGCGGGATAAAAAAGAAGTGCCGCTATTTATAGGCACTTCTATAGAATCGCAGCAGTTAGCTTCTAATTTGACCTGCAATTTGACGATCCGCATCTTCAAGAGCACGTCCTGCAGCTGATAATTGAGTTGCAATATCCGCTAGCAAGTTTTGCATTTCTACAAAAGAAGGTCTCAATGATTCGTATTGTTCCGCAAAGGCTTTACTCGATTCCCCTTCCCATACTCCTTGTAGTTCTTGAATCATTTGATTCAGACGTGTGATTTGTTCTTCTGTTTCTCTACTTTCTTTTGAATACCTGCTTGACATTGATTCTAATTCTGCTGGTGTAACTCGAATAAGACCTGACATAAAAACATCTCCTTTAAATTTTTAATATTTATATAATTGATGGAAATGAATTCATTTTATATTTATCTTTCGGCATTATAAAATGGACGCAACCATCTAATTATCAACTATTCTTCATTTTTTCTATAACTTCATAGTAAATATGAATGTTTTGTTTGTTCATTTCATTGATACAATATTCAAAAACAGTTGTTTGAAAATATCCTTTTGTTTTGGCATCCGTAATCAAACTATTATGCCTTTTGGTTTTTTCTTGTAGTTTTTTTAATATTTCATCGATCAACATTCCTTTACTTACTTTTAACTCACTATTTATACTGTCATTGAGCTGCATATGTAAATTGAGGTTTTCCTCAAAGAGATTGTTCATCAATGTAGATTTGTGTAATAGATCCTTATCTGATAAAAAGCGGTAATCCGTTGTATAGACGCCCACCTTCACACCCCCCTAGATATTTTTGAACATTTGCGAGACCATTTCATCTTTTTGAAATATTTTTTCAATAGATGACCTAATTTTTGCGATGAATTTTCTTCCCGTTTCAATTTCAGTCGCCAATTCTTCAAATATTGTCGTGAAAGTGTTGGCGATATTATGATTCATGGGGTCTATTTTCTCCTCTACTGAAATAGCCGTAACTCTTATATCCGAGTATGGTACGAGTGAACGATATGCGCCTGGATTGGTTTCCATTAAAAGAATTTCTTTTAAAAGTCCTTTTACATGATGATTATAGTAATCCGGGTATTCCTCTTCATAACGGGCTTGCATTCTTGTCAGCAATGTAGATTTTTCATCATATAGTTCTAAACCTTTTTTATAAATTCGCAATGCAGAGGAAATATTGACTTTTACCTTTGTTTTTCCAATGTCCCCTGTTAAGATGAGATCAGATCCCTTGTAACTTTTTTTAGAACCAGAAAGACCATTCAATAACTCCTCTAATCCATGTGCTGAGACACCTGAAAGGACTTCTTTAATGATGTCAATCACTTCATCGAGCGTAACACCTATATCTGCCATAAGCTCAGAGAATTCGAGGACAATTTTTGTCATTTCTGACGTTAGATCAGACATGAGAGACAAATTGGGAGTACCTACCAATCCACTCTTTGCAAGCTGATCTTTTATTTTTTTCAGATGTTCGATTTGCTTATTGATCGTATCAAATTTAGAAGAAATAGCATCTATCCTGGTTGAAATCCTGTCATTCGGTGTATCTAACAGTGGTTTTAATATTTTAGACAAAATGCCTACTAATGTGGCTGTTTTTACAACGGTTTTTATCACCTGATCAGCCATTATAAGACTGCCCGTATATAATTTTGTCAGCGAACGGACCGGATTTTTTAGTTGAACAGAAAGATCAATATCTAACACATTGAATGGTAGCTTGCCGATACCAAAATCGATGGTTAGTTTTTTCTTAGTAGCTGAAGCTCTTATGTCAACAGGAGAAATCATATCTTTCAAATTTTTTTGATAGTTTTTCCAAGCCTTTTTTAGAGAATCTATACCTGTAGCCGCATATACGAAGCCCTTTAATCCACCCGTTTGATATTCACCTTGAAATTTGTCCATATACAGTTGAAGTGTCGCCAAATCTTTATCATTTAAATTGGTAACGCTCCCCAACGTTCCATCTAATCCTGAAAACTTAGGATTTGTTTCGATTGTTTGCCCTCGAGTGCCTAAATCAATAAAGCCTCGAATTTTTGAAGCCCAAAAAAGCATATCGTCTTTCGCTGTTATATGATGAATATTAGAACCTTTTTTAGCGTAATAGTCTTCCGCCAGTTTTTTTAGCTTTTGAGGATCGGTTTTTATTAATTTATTTTTAAAATTGAATCCTATCCCCAATTTATTTTTTAAATAAAACTGAAAGTCTTTATCTAACATTGCTAATTGATAAGCATTTGGTGGTGCATCATTAATAGCCGTTACCTTTTTAAATTTTGTACCTGTAATATTTAAGGTCTGAATTAGATTGCCACCTAAAGAATGTCCCATACCATATTCATCAATTTTCAAATTACTATTTTTTACACTAGATTCTTTTTCTATTTTTTTTAATACTTTTGTATGAAATTTTTTAGCAGCATCATATTGTTTTTGATCAATCCCTCCAAATAGTCCAAATACATTATATTCCCAATCTTTTGCATCTTCGGTTCCCCTTGTTATCGTGTAAGCTTCATTAATGCCTTTTTCAAGATTGTAAACATGTATGATGGAACCTGCAAACCCTGAATCTGATTTAATATAATCACTGCTTTTATATACTTTTACCTTTGCATCTAGTTTTTGACCTGTTTCTTCTAAATAAATCTGTTTTACTTGTTCTTCACTAATTCCTGCATACTCTTCTTTAGCCAGCCGAACTTTTATAATATCTGAATCAAAAACTTCTTTTTTATTCCCCATTTCCATCACCTATATTTCTTTAAAATTCATAAGATCTAATGATTTTATTAATATGTTTTTCGATTCGTTCATCTTTCACATTGCATTTTTTCGAATCATCTGAACAAGTCCCTGTACAATAAAACTTTACGCTTTTTGTATCATATTTTTTGGAATGAATAATTGCATAAACTTCATTAAACGGAGTTCCTTGGCGTTCTTTGAGTATTTTCCCCATATAATATACATTTTCATCATCCTCAAAATGCTTAATCTTTTCTCCCTTTAGTTCTTCTTTCATTTTTTCAACCAAATAATCTACATCTTTTCCAAAATCTTCGCTATCATAATAGGTCATATCTTGATAGACTAGTAAATTATCTGGTTTATATTCAAAAGTTACAGTTAATCGTTCAAAATTCGTGTCATGAATTTCGTAAAAATCATTGACAATGGCATCTTTATAAAACAGCATCTTATATCCCTTTGTCCCAGAGGTAAAGGTTAGATAATCCTTTTCTTTTGGATTGATGGATAAGAATTTGGCTGAATAAGCATCTTTCATTGCTCTTGAGTTTAATAATTTCTGTTCGTTTGCATTTTTAGCTTTTGTAGTATCCTCTTTGTCTACACTTATATCCACATTGCATCCTCCTAGTAAGGTGGTTGTTATAATGAGAAATAAACTTACTATTATGAAATCTCCCTTTTTAAATAATTTCATTTATTTACTCCTGTTTTTTTAAGATTTCTTAAAATCCATCTCTTAATTTTATGAATTCGTTTGTAACCCTCTAGCTTTCATCAAAATTCAAAGGATCTAATAATTTTATTGAAATGTTTTTCGATTCTTTCATCCTTTGCATTACATGTCTTATCCACATCTGAGCAGCTTCCATAACCATAAAACTCGACACTTTTTGTATCATGTTTTTTGGAATGAATAACTGCATAAAAGAAGCTATAAGGAATTTTTTCGTCATATTTAAATATTTTTCCGGTATAATATACATTTTCATCATCCTCAAAATGCTTAATCTTTTCTCCCTTTAGTTCTTCTTTCATTTCCTCAACCAAATAATCTACATTCGCACCTAAATGTTCGCTATCATAATAAGTCATATCTTGGTAAACTAATAAATTATCTGGTTTATATTCGAACGTTACAGTCAATCGTTCAAAAATCTTGCCATGAATTTCGTAAAAATCATTGACAATGGCATCTTTATAAAATAGCATCTTGTATCCCTTTGTTCCTGAGGTAAATGTTAGATAATCCCTTTCTTTTGGATTGATGGATAAGAATTTGGCTGAATAGGCATCTTTCATTGCCCTTGAATTTAATAGTTTTTCCTCATTTGGATCTACACTTTTGTCTGGGGCTTTATCTACACTGATATTCACATTGCATCCGCCCATAAAAAAAGAGGAGATTATTGTAAAAAAAAGAATAAAAACTAACTTCTTTACATGGTTCAGTATCATATTATCAAACCCACATCGTTAAATTTTGATTCCCATTGTTCAATAAAATGGTCATTAATTCATCATTTATGGATAAATATTACATGATTTAGCTATCAAAGTAAAAATCATATTTTCCTATATTTACATTGGTAATTTATTACTATAAAAAAACTAAAAATTTGGATATTTCAGTTTTTATATTTACGATAAATTCTTTTAAATTCTCCAAAAATCCTTATAATGATCACGTTTTTAACAAGTTTCTTCCAAAAGCAATGTTTCCATATCATAACATTTTATACAGGAAATAAGTCACATAAAACTTACCAGTCCCATATTTTCCTGTTTTTTATTTTTGAAAAATTTATAGTTATTTTCTCCTTTTTTTTACGAGGCTCAACTAAATCAAAACAAGCTATCTTTTCTCTTATAACTATTTGATTTTTTATATAATCATTTTTCAAATAATCATTTTTTTAACTCAAACATAAGTCTTTCTCCTTTTTTCATTAAATCGCCCTGTAACTTTCGTATTATTTCCGCTTATTTTAGGTTAAAAATCTTCAGGTATGTTAATTAGAAAAAATTCGGATCACTTTACTACAATTCTAAAAGGCCTCGTATTTTTAGATTAAACTGGATCATCGACACGTCTGAAAAATCTTATTTCATCATATTCTCAAAACTGAATGAACCACTCCAACAACATAAAACATGAGAAATTTTAAATCCTCTTTGTAGAAGTCCTCAATCTTGGTATCATTTTATCCAGTTCGTTTTCTTTCGAAAATTTAGAAAAAATTAACATAGCTTTAATAATAAAAGATTACAATAAGAAAAAATACCTTTATTTATAAGGAGTTCTTATGCATTTTTTACTAAATTCCGAGGATTTACCCGCTAACTTTTTTTCATATGTTCATTATTTGTTCAACCGTCGCCATGAAAATCTACTCGATTACAAAAGATACCATGAATTAAAAAGAATATTGAAAAATGAAAAACTCGATACGTTTTTCCAGCCGATCGTTGACTTAAAAACAAGTGAAACATTTGGGTTTGAAGCATTAAACCGTCCAACAAAATCTCATTTATTTTCAACTACTGATGCTTTTTATGATTTTGTTGGAACGACAGATATGATTTTTGAGTTTGAAAAATTTTGCAGGAATCTTTCTCTTCAAAGATATGTGGCTAGATTAAATAAAGAGACAATTATAAAAAAACACTACACATTATTTTTAAACATTCATCCCTCTATATTATTGGATAAAAATTATCATATGGGCGAAACGATGCAGCTTCTAAACGAAATGGGCGTCCAGCCAAATCAAATTGTATTCGAATTAACAGAACGTAGTGCGGTTACGGATTATCGAGAGTTTGAACGAGTACTCTCTAACTATCGCTCACAAGGTTACCGTATTGCTATTGATGATGTAGGCTCTGGCTACAATAGCTTAAAAACACTCATCTATTTAAGACCTGAGTTTATCAAATTAGATTGTTCTCTTATACAAAGCATTCATCAAAATGATGCCGCACAAAAACTGGTTTCATTGATCTACGAATACGCCACGCAATCCAATACAAAAATAATTGCAGAGGGAATCGAGCAAATAGAAGAAATAGCATACCTTCAATCCATTGGTATTCACTTTGGACAAGGTTATGCATTAGGAAAACCAAAAACAGAAATTACTGACGGAAGTATTCCAAATCGTTAACCAAATGATTTGGCATTTTGTTGCAGGAGTGAGGAAGTTATGGCAAATAAAGGGGTAGTAGTAACAACTATTGGTCAAATCGTGAAAACAGTTCCCTCAATCGACCCAACAGTCAAAAATAAAGAAGTAGACAAATTATTTGTCGAAAATCCCAATATGAGAGGAATTGTCGTTGTACATCATGAAAAACCAATTGCACATATAACGAGAACACATTTCTATCAAAAAATCGGAACATTATATGGTTATAATCTTTATATGGGAAGAGAAAACAACTTGCTGTCCAAACAAAATCCACTCATTGTAGAATATTGTCAGCCCATCACAGAAGTTAGTAAACTGGCTATGGCAAGAAAAGAAGAAGATTTATACGATGACGTAATTGTCACAAAAGAAGGAAAATATATAGGAGTTGTCAGTATCAGAGCATTATTGATGAATTTTGTTGAAATACAAGTAGAAATGGCGAGTTTTTTAAATCCATTAAGCAGTCTTCCTGGCAATCGCCTAATTGAAAAAAAATTAAGTGAAGTGTTGACCTTGGAAATGTATAGCATTATGTATTTTGATCTCGATCACTTCAAAGCCTATAACGATTTATATGGCTTCAATAAGGGAGATAAAGTACTGCTCCATCTAACCGAAATACTGAAAAAAAACGTTCAGCAACTTGGCTATTTTCTAGGTCACATTGGTGGGGATGATTTTATGGCCATCCTTCCGCATTATGAAGTAGACGCCATTTGTTCGCAAATTATTAATGATTTCGATACGACCATTTTAAACTTTTATAATCCCAAGCATCTTCTAGATCCTCATTTTCAAATAAAAGGTCGGTCTGAGGATATGGAGCCATTTACTATCATCTCCCTATCCATCGCTGTATTAACAAATAAAAAAAAGAATTACGAAAAAGTAGAAAACATTTCAGATGCAGTTGCATCGGTCAAAAGAAAATGCAAACAGATAAAGAAAAGTTGCTATTTAATCGACGAAAGTGATTGCATGACAATGCATTAGGCTTCATAATATTATGTTTTTACTAAATTCTCTTTTTTTAGCAATACTAATTATGAACTAACTCGCTTTTTGGGAAAAATCGAATATGATAATGTTATTACAAAATCAATCGTTAGGACCAGCAACCATATTCGGCTAAAATTATTTGCACTAGTATTATCGAATGGTATTTGACCATTATTTTTATCGAACCATAGAGTAAATAATTGATTTATTGAAGCTATTTCCCCTATATCTTTGGAAATACCAAAAATAAAAAACAGCATCCCATGCACAATCCCAAATATTACAAAATGGAATAAAAATTGTTTCCATTCCAGAATAGCATATTCTAAGCCATAATATTGTTTTGGAGGATTAAGACTTGTTAGTGTCTCACCCTTTAATTGAGCCACTTTTCTTTTAATATAGAAATCTAACTTTTTGAAATCAGATTTTCCAAAAGTCATTGCATAAATTATAATAACCATAATAATTATTTGATAGCTTGAAAATTTTCCAGTATTCATATAGTCCATAAAAGCCATCGCTGCAATCCATAAATCATTAATGATAAATATCGCCACAAATAGCATACTTAACTTATTTAGATTAAACCAATACCTTAAAACAAGAAATGTAATCAAACAAATCCAAAATACAGCTTCTGCAATAACTAAAAATATCCATTTATTTTCTAAAACAAACTCCATCAAATCAATAACCCTCCAAATCCGAAATCATATCCATCCATTTCAAATCCGCTTCCAAATGTAATAATCCTCCTTCAATTAAATATAGCATCGCTTCACTCTCGGCAGTATTTTCCAACTCCTTCCTTAGATAATGTAATTGAAGTATTTTCTTTATCACTGCTTCTTTTTGTTGAAAAATCATTTTATTTAGTAAATCAAAATTTAATCTTTTTGCACATAGAATTTTAAAGAAAAATTCATCATGTAGTAGCAAAACTTCAATAGGATTCTGCAACCATCTTTCTACCTCTTCTCTTCCGTTTTTCGTGATTTGATACAATTTTAAATCATTTTCAGCATTAGATACTTCTTCAACTAGTTTGTCACGGACCAATCGATCAATTGTCGAATATACTTGACCTGGGTTTAATGTCCATTGCTTATACATCATATTTTCGAGTGTGACTTTTAAATCATACCGATGTTTAGGTGATTGAGAGAGAATCGTGAGTATCCCATATTTCACTGACATTTTTTCATCATTCCTAAAAGTTATTCTTGTTTAAGTGAATCAATCAGCTTTATTTTTGTCGCTTTGTAGGCTGGCATAAATGCAGCTAAAATACTTATGAATATCCCACTAAAAACTGACATGATTAAAGTATCTATAGGAAGGACAAAGTCTATCTGAGAATCTGATATCGTTTGAGCATTCAAATAACTTGTAACTAATCCCAAAACAATACCTATGAAAACGCCTATTATACCAATAATTACTCCCTCGATAATAATCATTTTATGAATTTGATAATTTGTAAAAGCTACCGCTCTCATAACGCCAATCTCTCTTAAACGATCTAATATACTAATTACTAAAGAATTTAGAATACCTATACCTGCAACTAAGATTGCAATAATTATTAAAATATTAAATAGAGGTTTTATCCCTGACAAAGTATCCTGTTGTTTTTTCGCTTCTTCTTTAATAGATTGAATATCACTAATTTCATTTGAAAACTTATCTACAAGACTATTTTTAAATTGTTGCTCTTCTTCAGGATCTCTAACATTGATTAATCCTTTTGTTGGTTTAATGACTTTAAAATTTTGATCAAAAATCTTTTTCGAAACAAAAGCTGTATAACCAGAATGTTGAGTTGTAGTAACTTTCCCTATCACTTTAAACTGATACTTTTTATTGTTATCAAAAACTGTAATATTTTCTCCTATTTTGCCTCCCCATTCTCTAAATGCGTATTCACCCAAGACTATATTATTTTCCTTTTCTAATTGATTCAAAATAGACGAATTTGATTGTTCATCTTTATAAAATAATGGATATTTTTTATACCAATTGGTATCCGCACTTATGATAGTGAACTGACGTGGCTCATTATTTCTTTCCCATCCCACTATTTTTTCGGGATAAAGATTAAATTCTCCATAACCATTAATAGCTTTTTTAATGGATTCCATTTTAATATCGGATAAAGGTGCTTCAAAGCTTAATTGTATATTTCCACCAAAAGATTTTGAAAGATCTTTATCAATATTTTTTTCAATGGAACTAAAGATAGACGATACTAATAAGCCCAAACAAATCACAAATGCTAAAATTAAAGACATACTTGCAGAACGATTCAGTGTACGTTTGCTGTTATTAACAGCAACTTTTCCTTCATATCCTAATAACTTCAAATGCGTCAAAATGTTTAATAATAGCTGCGTAATATAAGGGGCTAAAAAGAATATAGCAATAAATATACAAATAATTCCTATCCCATTTGGTAGAAAAGCTCCTACTAAAAGGACTAACCCAATTGCTAATCTCCATTTTGGATTGCTTTTTGATTCCTTAGGAGTATTTTTTAAATTACTAATAATATCGACTTTACTTGCAAATTTAAGTGGCAATAATGCTGCTATTAATGGTATTAAAATTCCTAATGTAACAACAGTTGGAAGAGTATAAGCATACTGCATTTGAAAAGTTAAATTTTCTTGGAATGAACTGAATAAACTTTGTTGTAAAAACTTAGATAGTATGCTTCCTATAGGTATACCTATTACGATTCCTAGTACTGATAAAATCAGTACTTCTGACAAAAACAACTGCTTTATTTGTTGAGTAGTATAACCAATCGTCTTCATTATCGCTATTTCATTTCTACGTTCCATAACATTTACATAAAGCGTATTATACAAAATAAATGCACTAATTAACATCGCTAAACCGCCAACGGCATAAAGCATAAAATATAAATCATCTAACTGGTTAGTCTGTTTTTCATCTAAAATAACTTTTTGTAAGTATAAATCTTTTTCTAGTAGTTCTTTTTCAATTTCATTTGTAATATGGCTTGCTTGAAAGTTTTGATCATATTTAATACGAACCTCATCGATTCTATGCTCTTCCATATACCATTTTTGTACAAGTGATAAGGATGCCGCCGCACGCCAAATTTTATTATCTGCTTCTTGCCAATCATTGGGTCCTTCTAATAATGGCGTATTTTGTACAATAGCAATAATTTTAATATTCTTTTTTCCTGAAGGAAAATGAATCATGACAGTGTCACCTATGTTTACTTTCCATAATTCAGCTGTTTCTTTAGGAATAATTATACCTTCTTCATTCAAATTGCCTTTTAAAACATTAAAATGCAACATATTACTATCTAGAGAAGATAAACCTGTAATTCGCAAACGACTCTGCAATTTTGATCTTTCTTCTTTTAATTCTACTTGGGATCTTCTGTGCATGAGACCTAATGCATGGTCAACCCCCTCAGTATGAAAGATCTTATCTAAATATACTTCTGAAAACGTCCCGTTTGTCGAGAGAATCGAATAATCTGCGTTTCCTAAGTACAACTTTAAACGATCTTCTGTCATCTTTTTTGCTGTTTCTACTGTACTAATTACAGCAAACATACTAGCTATTCCAATTACCATTGCCAATAAGGTAAAAAGTGTTCTATATTTTTTACGAATTAAGTTTCTCAAGGATATTCGTAATGAGATCAACATTTTCACCTTCCTTCTCATGCTTAACATCCATCTCTACATGTCCATCTTTTAGTAGAATAATTCTATCTGAGTAACTTGCGGCATAGATATCGTGTGTCACCATTAAAATCGTCAAATGATTGTTCCGATGAAGGTTTGAAAGCAGCTTTAATACCTCCGTCCCTGTTTTTCTATCTAAATTTCCCGTAGGTTCATCTGCTAAAATCAACACCGGATTCATGATTAAAGCCCTGGCAATTGAAACTCTTTGTTGTTGTCCACCACTCAATTGAGATGGAAAATTTTTTTCTTTTCCTTTTAATCCAACAGCATCAATTATGTCCTTAACTTGTTTTTCTATAATGTTTTTGTTTATTTTATCTGCATGCATCGGCATCGAAATATTCTCTTCCACTGTCATGTTATGTAGTAGCTGATAGTTTTGAAAAATAAATCCTATATTTTCTCGTCTAAATAATGTTTTCTTTTTATCATTCAGTGAGTCAATATTTATATTATTGATTAGAACTTCACCTGAATCAGGTGTATCTAAACCTCCTAATATATTTAACAATGTACTTTTCCCTGATCCAGAAGGTCCCATTATCGAAACGAATTCACCTTTTGATACGTCTAAATTTATATCATTAAGTACTTGATACCTGTCATCGCTGATTTGATAACTTTTTTTTAAGTTTCGAACATTTATCATTTTTTCCTCCTTATTTTTACTTTTTAGTATTTATTATAATATATATTTAGTATATGTAAGATTATATACTAAGTATATATAAAATTTCAAAAAAGTTCTAATTTTTGTTCTCTTTCATTATTTACTAAGTAAATAAATGAATCAGGTATGTCGATTATCCAATATAATCCACAAAAACGGGGAAATTCGTTGATTGCAGCGAAGGCTTACTCGCTTTCCTGCGGGCGAATGCTGGGGGCAACAGGATGTTGGTCACGGAATCGTTGTCACAGGATGTGGCGCTCTTAGATTCCGTTCCTTCAATCGCTACGCTGTGAGGGCTCATCTACTCGCTTTTCCCGCAAAGCCGGTTCAATGTTCCACGGAAAAAGCGAACAGTTGAGAACCAGCATCTTCACTTGAGAGCCGCTGAAAACTATAGAATTGCTATTTTCACTGATAAAATCTACCTTTTCCTTCATTTTGTAAGCTAAAAAAGTTTTTTTATCATATTTTTAGAACTAGGTTAACTTTTTCAGTGGTCTATCTCTAAGGGGGCTCAGCGTTCGCCCACATGAGTCATGCAACCGTAACAGAAATCAGCGAATATACTATATTTTGTGGAAAAAATTAGGTAATCAACACACTTGATAAAACATCTTAAAACTTTTATGAAGAAAAGTCTTTGGGATGTTTTTTTATGTAAAAATTTTTTCATATATGATTATCAAACACTCATGAAAGTTTATTGTGTTAAATCCACCTGAATTGAAGTTAATTCTTTCTTACATTGATAAAAACAGCTTCTTTAAACATGATATTACGACATATTACTACAAAAAAGTCGCATCAATAGAGATTGTATCACGATCAATTATGAAAAACTTCTGTAATATTTTATTTTTTTACTAGAGCATCTATCATTTCTGTTGTAAACTGATTTATAGGAAGAAAGACCTTTTTTTCTTTGATGAGTTGGGATGACTTTATTTGATCAAAAAAAGATCTTCCTTTTTTAGACTTTGCCTTTATACAAACTATTTTATACGTTCAAAGATCATAAAAAGGGATGATTTGGATGGAAAGTAAATTAAATATATATATAAAACCATTATTTCCTATTCCTTTATTTTCTATTCGTATATAGTATTTTTGTATAGCAAATTCATATTGTGACAAATAAATAAAAAGGCTAAGATTAGTATAGGTATGAGAAAATAGCTAAAAGAAGGGCGATCATATGAATCACATTGTTGCTACGGGAGTAGGCGTAATTAGTCCAAAAGTAGAGAATATCAAAGATTTCTTGAATGTTCTTCAAACAGGAGAAAATACTTTAAAAGAAAACAGCACACTTATGCCGCATGAAAAAAAATCAACCATTTTAGGAATAGTCGAAAATGGATTAAAAGAATATCAAAATAATCCTGCATATAAACGTTACAGCAAGGCTATGTTACTAGGCATAAAGGCAGCAAAAGAAGCGATCGCATCTGCGGATATCGACCTTACTTCTATGCGAGTGGGGTTATTTGTAGGAACGGCTATAGGTGGTATCTCCGAAGAAGGTTTTCTTAAATCTATTGCTCTTATGGAAGAAGACCCTAATAAAATGGTCACTCATTTTATCCATTTTGCAAACCATCATAGCCTTACATCAGCAATTGGTCATGATTTAGGAATCAAAGGTATTGAAAAAACGATTAGTACAGGTTGTACATCTAGTTTAGAAGCAATAGAAATTGCCATGCTATACTTAAAGAACGGACTTATAGATGTGGCTGTAGTAGGTGGAGTAGACAGTGCCATGTCAAAGACAACAAATCAAGCCTTTATAAAAAATAGATCCATAACGATCAATCAAACATTAGAAGAAGGAGCCATTCCATTTAGTAAAAGTAGTAGAGGTTTTGCTATTGCGGAGGCAGCAGCTTTTCTAATCTTAGAAAGAGAAGAAGATGCCCTAAAAAGAAATGCAGAAATCTTAGGTGAAATAGAACAAGTCATCTCTAACAATGATGGAATCGGTGCTTTTTCCACCGATACTAAGGGCGAACAATTAAAAAAATTAGTACAGCAAATTGCATATAATAGAAAACCCGATTATGTTAATAGCCAAGCATTAGGAATTCAAATAAATGATCAAATAGAAAAAAGATGTTCAAAAGAAGTTTTTAATCATGAAGTGCCTTATACATCTATAAAGGCAATGGTCGGCAACCCTTTCGGAGCAGCAGGTGCTATACAAGTTATCTCTGGGTTGTTAAGCATTAAATATGGTTTTATCCCTCCTACTATAAAAACGCAAAAGTTGGGATATGAAGAAATGTTTATCAATACAGATATTCAATATAAAGAGATCAACGAAGTACTAGTGACCAATCATGGACTTGGTGGAAATAATGCGGTTGCCTATTTAAAAAAAGTATAAAACAGGTGTGAGTAAATAAATGTATATAATAGGAATTTTAGTAATCGCAATTGGTTTCATACCACTAATCTTAGCAAAATTCATTTTTCAAGTATTACGGGGTACACAACTCTCCATACCGTTGTCCATTTACATGGTCCTCATGTTTTCTTGGCAAATGGATATAGGGATACTTTATTTTTATGAATTGCTACCTAAAAATGTGATTATGTGGGTTTTCAAATTATTTAGATTTGCCGTTTTATACTTTTTCCCTGTTATGATTTACATAAGTTATAAAATGTATAATGATGTAATACTGAGGGATAATCATAATAAACTTTTATCAATGATTGTAAGCAAAAAAATGTTTTGGATAACTTTTATCGTGAGCACGTTTTTATATATTTTAAACTGGACGCCCTATGGAATTTCCGATATGCATTATGTAGAGCTCATCTATAAAAAGGACTTATTTTATTTATATCCTATTAGCAGCCCTACACAGGCTTATTTCTTTATTACAGAAGTTCTATTATCCATAATAGTGAGTATCAGTAGCTTCATGTCTATAAGTAAAGTCCAAAGCAGAACGATCAAACGTTTTATGGCCGCCTTTTTCGTATATTCGACTGTATTAATATTATGCGGAACGGTTAACCTGATCCCGAATTTAGGAAGCTTAGTGACGAGTATTTTTGTGATTATCTTCTCCATAGGATTAATGCTTTCATTTTTTAGATTGCATCTTGAGCAAAATGAGCAATTTCGTGTATTGATGGAACGGGAAAAGAAAATGGATTATATAGGTAGTCTATCTTCTTCTCTTATTCATGAGATCCGAAATCCACTTCATATTATTAAAAACTTCTCCATTGTTCTTGAGAAAAATGAAAAATTATCGGAGAATGGTGTGGAATACTTAAAGTATATAAATTCTGCTACAAAGCAACTAGAAAATATTGTTGGAAATTTTACGGATTACATGAAAAACAAAAAGCCAGAGCTTGAAAAAGTGGATTTGAATGAAATCATTGATCATGCAATCTATTTAACGAATGAGAACACAAAAGAAAATCGTGTAAACGTGATATTTGAGAAAAAATATGAAAAGCTAAAGATATTAGCAAACCCAATTTCTTTCACTCAAGTACTTGTAAATATTATAAAGAATTGCGCAGAGTCCATTCCAGAAGAACGACAACAACGCCTGATCAGCATAGACACTATGTATTCTAAAGGGCTTGTCTACATCCACATAAAAGATACAGGAAAGGGTATTCCACAGGAAGAATGGGATAAGATTTTTAATCCTTTCGTAAGTGATAAAGAGAAAGGAATGGGCATCGGTTTAGCCTTCAGCCGAAAAATTATGTATGAGCACAGTGGTGATTTAAAGGTTTTAAACAGTACTCCTGAAGGAACAGAATTCCAAATAACAATACCTCAACATAATGTATGGTAAAAAAAAGAAGCATCAAGTGAAACTTTGCACAATGGAGGATTTTCTTCCTCCCCCACTGTGGATCAATAAATAAGTTGCGCTGTAAATCGTGTTATTCACCTTCTTCCATTTTTAAAACCTAATCATCCGCTCCTATCATCTATTTACTAATTTGCCTTCACTTCGTTCACTGCTAAAAATTTGTTAATGATTGTTTTATTTTATGCACCTCCCTCTTTTCTCAAAAGAAAAAGACGAACAATCCAGCTTATTGTTCATCTCCCTCTTAACTTAAAATATTTATTTTTTAATATATTCGTTTATTTAAAGCCATTCATAATAATGGGTATTGATAGTAGCAAAATTGAAATGGATACGATTGACCATGTTACTTTAGAAGGTAGCTTTTTAGCCCCCTCTGTATAAAATCCTGTAAATTGTAGTTTATTATTGTAAATAACATAAACAAGAAGAAAAATAGCGAATTCTGTTATATAAAAATAATTGTCCGTTCCAATACCGATTAAATCATATAGTTTTCTTATAGGATAAGATATGATAGCCATTAATAAAAATAACAAAATGAGCACTCGAAAAAATTCTAAAAACACTCTTATAATCACTTTACTGCATCTCCTAAATTTTCCTTTAATTTAAGAATAAGTATTACTTATTTCTGTATCGAAGTCAATCATGATTTTTTAACTTTCGGAAGTTGATTCCATTATCAAGCGTGTTGATTATCCAATTTAGCCCATAAAAATAGGGGGATTCGTTGATTACAGCGAAGACTTGCTCGCTTTCCTGAGGGCGAATATTGGGGGCAATAGAATGTTGACCAAGTAGTCTAAGTCTAAGAGGCCACGCCCTGTGGCAATGTCTTCGGAATCAACATCATATCCGGGCACCGAGGAGACTGAAGCCAAACCCGTGGAAAGCGCCAACAACACGTTTAGAATTGACAAAAAATGACCTTTTAATTAAATGCCAAACAAATACTTTCTGGACTCATTTCTATTTTTCCATGGAAGTTATTCAATTTTTCTATCGATCATTGTTACTTTTCCATTTTTATCCACCTTATCAGTACCTTCTTCTAAATTACCTTTGTTCTCCCATTTTATATAATAGGCATTCCCTTTTATTTTTGTTGAAATGATTTTGGGCGAACCATTTCCATTATTATTATAGTCAATCACTATTTGTTCCGCTTCCTTTTGGAATAGTGAGTCTTCTATGTTAGAACATCCAACACAAAAATACTAAAAGTAAAAAGCATAGACTCATAGGTATAAAATTTTCTATTTTTCAATTACGCCCCTCCTTTTATTTTTACTAAAATTATTTTCCTTTTTCAACTTATATTCTGAAATATATATGGCAAATAAAATCAAAAAAGCACCCAAAAATTCAATATTGCTTATTACCTCTCTTAAAAAAATATATGAAAATAACGTTGCAAATAAAGGTTCCGTAAGTTCTAAAAGCTGCACTTTGTTTGCCTCTAAGAAGGTTAATGCTTTAGTTGTGCAATAAAATCCGCCAATTGTAGGAAGTATAGCCAAAGCTATTAACGAAGGCATAGAGGAATCATTTGGAATAACGATCTCCTCTTTATAAAATGGTATAAACAAATAAATAATTCCAAAGAGCATAAAGTACCAAATTAGCGCTAATCCGCCTTCTAAATTAAACTTTTTTGTCAATACCAAAAACAGACCATATCCACATCCTGCAATCGCAGCAAATAACGTACCGATTGATACGGCATTTGATACTCCTGAAGCAAATTCCATTATAAATAAGCCTACAACTAACAATACAAGACCTATATAATTCATAACACTTTTCTTTTCCTTTAATATGATTGTGCTGAATACAAATGTTGTAAGTACCGATATTCCCAATAAAATGAATACAATGTATGGTACCTTATCATATTTATATCCTGTTGTTTCAAAGAAATATAATACAAAAATCCCCAAAAAAGAGCATATCGCAATATGTAAGATCTTTTTAGTTAATCTTTTTATTTCTTTTCTTATTTTTAAATTAAATAATGCGATAATAGATAAACCAATAAATGCAAATACACATTTATAGAAAGAAACTGCTGAAGCCGTTAAATCACTGTCAAATAGACCTTTACTTAGTATTCCAACTGTTCCATTAAAAAAAGCTGCCCCTAAAGCTAGCAATATGCCCCTACCATATTTACTTTTCATTTGCAAAATTCCTTATTTCACTATTTTTAATCCAATCAAGCATCAATGATAGATTCGAATTTGAAGCCATAAATACTTCTCCCATTTGATCATTCACTTCCTAATAATCAGCATCTTTCATCATAATTTTATCATCTCAATAAGGAATAATCACAATTAATACATATTTTGTATAAATCCTCTTTAATTATATCCCTCTATTTTGAAATTAGTGAATTTGTTTACAAATTAGTCACAATTTCAGTCTTTTTTAATTCCATATTTTTGTATAATTAACTGTGAAAGGTAGGTGATGGATGTGGTAAATAATGCTGATCTAAATAATCCAGATGATTTCAAAAATCTTACTGAAGAGCAACAAGAGATTCTTCAAGACTGGATTTTAAAAAATTTAGAACGTGATAACCGATTTGATCTTGCTACCAATTCTTACGATTTAAAGCATATTTTTAGTGATTCGTTAAATGGTTTTTATATCACTAACGGGCAATTTAAAGGTGCTATGCTTGCAGCTGGTTACGAAGTGAAAGATGAACTACTGAAAAATTGGTGCTTCAATGTCTCGAAACGCTCAATTGACCAAGTCAAAGAAACAATCTATTTAATGTAATGTCTCAGTTTCATTGGATTTTATAGCAATACACCATGTGATCTAAGATATTTAACAAACGCTGATTTTCTTGTCAGATCTTGAGGACCTTCCACGATGATTGGGCTACCTACTTTAACAGCAATATTCAGTCTGTCAATATCGTGATTAGATAAAATATTTTGAAGATACTCATAATCATGTTCCATTATCTTTTCCTCACTCGTTGTTCCAGTAGCTTGTGAGGATTTTTATTTTCACTCATAACCGATGCTTTGTGTTGCACAGTACAACACAAAGTTTCAAAACATTAATTCTTTCAAAAGAAAAAAGCCCCAAAACCTCATATATCAAGGTTTTAAAGCTATTTTAGATTCACTCAGATTCATGCAATTGATGCCCGGGAGAGAGTGCAAAAAAACTTATATATCAATAACTTAAACTATCTTTGTATACCAATCGGGGAAAACCACTGAGAAGGTTGAAGCGTATTTCCTAGATAACAAAATCATTCTGTTGTATTTCAAACAATTAATCAATCTGCTGGAAAACAGACTTATTAGACTTAAACTTAATAATCCTACACACATCCATATTCTTAATATCCTTGCATTTTTCAAAATAATCAGTCCTCCCCCATTTCTCTTTGTACCTTCCCACCTAAATACCCGTCGATTAAAAACTTACAGATAGTTGTAACTTCAATTTACTTTCTAATGATTCCTTCTTTATTTCACATGAAACTTTCCTAGTTTGTTCATAATGTTTTCTTTACTGGCAAGAGAATTTTCGTTACCATGCAAGACAATTCGATTAGAATAATTTTTATTTTCTTCAACTTTTCACTTTCTTAAATTGATTATTATCTTTTAACATTCCAACTGTATTCTTTGTGAAGGAAATCAATCATGTTTATAAATCTGTCCGCTTGGATAAGTTTCATATTATGAAGAAAGTCATACATTAAAGATTGGAGGTGATAATAAAATGAATCATAGCTCCATGCAGAGTTCTGCAAACATGGAAATCCTTAATGATCTTTCAAAAGCAATTAATGGAGAATACCATGCTATTTATTGCTATGAATTATTAGCTAATCAAGCTCCTAATTCTTGGGTGAAAAATAGAATCCTTGAAATCAGGAATGATGAAATCCGGCATTATCAAACTTTTGCCCAAATTTATTCTTCCTTAACTGGAAATCAGCCTTCTCCACAAATAACACAACCATGTCCAAATGATTATAAAAGTGGAGTTCAAGCTGCATTTGTAGATGAACAGGAAACGGTAGATTTTTACCATGAAATCGCAAGAAGATACAACAATGAAAATATCAGAAATGCATTTACACATGCCTCTGCTGATGAACAAAACCACGCTGTTTGGTTCTTATATTTCATGAATCATCAATAATTAGAAATAACATAACATACTGGCTACTTAATAATTAATATTATTATTTTTCTATGCTACTTCTCCAAACTATTACCGCATTGACATAGTGATTATTAGTTCTAGACATTTACCTTAATTCATAAATTTTAAAAAATGAGGTGTTTTAATATGTCGAACTTCAATTATCTATGTCATCAATATGCTCAAATTGTTAATGGGAAAGCTAATGTGAAACATGAAGTTTGTTCAGTTGAAATCAATCGGAATCTCCATGTCACTATTCAAGGACGTCCAAGTCACAGTGTACTTCATGCAGGAATATCGTTTGAATCATTGGATTCCAAAGGAGATGCACTGAATCTTGGAGAAGTTGTCCTTTTAGAAGAAGAACTCCAACCTTTTGTTAATGTATTAGTTCGTAATCATCTAATTATAAGTGCCATTCATAATCACTGGATTTTTACCAACCCCAATATTTTATATATTCATTTTCAATCTGTAGAACCTCCGTTAACGTTTGCACAAAAAGTTGCAGAAGCATTTAGTGTTCTAAAACATTAGTTTCATTGACTCTTTGAATAAATAATTCTTAACAAGGTATGGCTTTTTCTGTTATATTTAAAAATTAATTTGGTTCCACCTAATATATTAAAACTACGCAAAATAAACATATTAACATTAGTAGTACAAACCCGGACCATAGTTTGTACTACTATTTTTTTAGTAGAAGTGAAGGAAAATCGACCAGTCTCTGAAATCATTTTAGAGTCCTTATCAATAAACAGACTAACTTCACACCCTTATATGAATCAGTTTAATATGTTGGGTTCAAGAGATCGTATAAGAAAATGGAATCAATAAGGTGATATGAAAACTTTTATGATTGGCTAAAAAATGCGAATGAAACATGTTGTGGCTTTTGATGTCAGTATGGGCAAGAGCACCATGGTAATTTACAATCAGTATCGTCATTGTGAAGGTGAAAAAGAAATGAAGCAGTAGCGTCATGCTTTTGAGCAACTTCACAAAACACTCCGAACACTGACAATACAGGAGGGACAAGTATAGGCAAGCACCTATTGACCTGCCATTGCGACTTGTATGTTATAGCCTGTTTTCAATCGCCTATTTTTCATATGGTTATCTTTCATTCATATAAATGGCGCATCCCGTCTTCGAGTAACTCATTACTCCCTACATACGTCTTCCAAATTCCCTTGTTTTCTAAAAATCATTAACATATCCCAATGCAGGATTCTGATTCGATTATGCTCATGTTTTAAAAGAAAAAGAAGAACGTGATGAAACTATTTCTGCAAAAGTTTTTGCTGATATGCGTATTGGGTAATCTTGTGTTGTGCTTTGTGTTGCACAGTACAACACATAGTTCCAAATACATCGATTCTCACAAAAAAGAAAAAAGCCCCAAAACCCTTATATATAAAGGTTTCAAGGCTATTTTAGATTTACTCAAATCCAAGCAAATCCACGCAAAAGATGTCCCAGGAGGGATTCGAACCCCCGACCGACGGCTTAGAAGGCCGTTGCTCTATCCAGCTGAGCTACTGAGACAGTATGCTTACTGAGTCATAATCAGTAAGACATTTACTATTATAACATTGGTAAGGAATATGTCAACATGTTTTATTTGTATAATAATGTTTTTTCTTCAATCACTTGTTTTTCTTTTGTGTAAAAAATAATATGCCAGCCATTTTCAACGTTCTCGACAATTGCATAGCTTTTTTCTTTACGACCTCTAGGAAGTAGCAGACTACCTGGATTGACGTATAAAATCCCATCGACTAATTCCACGCCTAATACATGAGAATGTCCGAAAAGAACGACATCTGCTCCTAGTTCTCTTGCTCTAAAGGACAATGTGGTCAATTCAAATTTTACGTTGAATAAATGACCGTGTGTCATGAAAATTCGTTTTCCCTCTATTTCTTCTATGATTTCAAGTGGCAATTGCCCGTCATGGTCACAGTTTCCTCTTACCTTCAGTGCATTTTGCAGTTCTGGTGCAGAAAAGTTTAATTCACTATCACCACAATGAAAGATTTTATCTACATCAGGATTTTGATGAATGACATGTGAAATGACTGTTGCATCACCATGTGTATCACTCATGACCAATATTTTCATCGATATTCACTCCTATTGAAACCATGATGGTAATTGTTCAGCTAATTTGTGAATGGCATGACCACGGTGAGAAATCGCACCTTTTTCTTCAGCTGTTAATTCCGCCATTGTACGACCAAGTGATGGTACATAAAAAATAGGATCATACCCAAAGCCACGATTCCCACGTTTTTCTGTAAGAATTTTGCCCTCGCATGTACCAAAGAAAGTTTCTGTTTTGTGGCTTGGACCTGTTATCGCTATACAGCAACAAAAGCGTGCAGTGCGTTTTTCTTCAGGTACACCCTTTAATTTTGTCAACACTTTGTTAATATTCGCTTCATCATCGTGATCTCCTGCATATCGAGCAGAATAAACCCCTGGTTCGCCATTTAAAGCGTCAATTTGTAGTCCGCTATCGTCGGCAATGACAAATGTATTTAATCGTTTGGCAACAGCTTCTGCTTTCAAAATGGCATTTTCCTCAAAAGTTGTTCCTGTTTCTTCAATTTCCATATCAGGTGCTACATCAAATAGTGTAAGAACTTTATAACCTAGCGGCGCAAAAATAGCTTCAAAATCTTTTGCTTTCCCTTTATTTTTCGTTGCAATGATTACTTGTTTCAATTTAAAAAGTCCTCCTGTTTTCATCTAAAATTAAAATTTTACATCCTTTATATAAGCCAGTATGGTTAAAAAAATCAAAAGTTTTTTACCCTTCTGCCTAATTTCACGATCATTGAAAACTGTAGCATCACCATTTTTATAGATCAAAATCTATCTTCTCTTTCATTGTTATAAACCAAAAAACTGATTTTTATCATGCGTTTGGAGAGAAGTTAACCTTTTCAGTGGTCTCCGATTTTACTACAATAGGATGCCCTCCCTAAGCTAGGTACAATTCACTTTTTTATATCGAAAGCGTTATGTAATTAAAAATTCATATACTTGTCCTAAAGGGTAGTATTATGAAAGCCCGAAAAGAAAACTTTTCGAGCTTTATACTATAGTTTTATTCGTTTGACATTGATTTCTTTTAAGGGTAACCAATTACTTGCGATTGATCTAAAAATAGGAACTGATCCTGTCGTATAAAAAAGATACTCAGGAGGTTTTTTATCTGTTCTAGCAATGTGCTGAAATCGTAAAATCTCCTTTACCTGTTTCGCTGTTTCCTCTGCAGAAGAAACAACATGCACTTGATCGCCCACTACTTCTTCAATAAGTCCTTGAATAATTGGATAATGTGTGCATCCTAAAATCATCGTATCAAACTTTGTATTTTTTAATGGTGCTAGTGTTTCCGCTACCAAGTTTTGGGCAAATTTGCCTTCATATTCACCACTTTCAACAAGTGGCACTAATCTTGGACATGCTAATGATGTTACGTTACTAGAAGAATATAATGAATAAAGAGCATTTTCATATGCTCCGCTTTTGACTGTTCCTTGAGTTGCAATAACTGCAATATCATGTGTTTTTGTCGCTTTAATAGCTGCTTGTGCGCCCGCATTGATAACGCCCACTACAGGGAATTTACAACGCTTCTGTAACCCATCTAAAGCTACCGCTGTTATAGTGTTACAAGCAATCACAAGCATTTTAATATTCATCTTTTCAAGCTGATCGACTATTTGCCAAGTAAATTGAATCACCTGTTCCTTAGAACGGGGACCATATGGGCAACGAGCAGTGTCGCCTAAATAGGTTATCGATTCATTTGGTAAATAGCGCAGCATTTCCTTCACAACGGTTAGCCCACCAACTCCTGAATCAATTACTCCAATGGGAGCATTCACTTTAACCGCCTCTATCCTGGTTCATTTCTTTGTATAGTTTGCTTAATAATATTGAAAGAGATTGAACTTCTTCGATATGAAAATCTTTTACGATACCTGCCAAATAGTGTTGGCGTTGTTCAATTACTTCTTCAATAATGCGTTCTCCTTCTGTAAGCAAATGGATACGAACGACACGACGATCCTGATTATCTCGAATACGCTGTACCAGCTCATTTCTTTCCATACGATCAACTAAATCCGTCGTCGTACTGAACGCTAAATACATTTTATTCGAAAGATCACCAATTGTCATGTCTCCTAGCTCATGAAGCCATTGTAGAGCGATAAACTGTGGTGGTGTAATCGTATAATTACTTAAAATTTCTCTGCCTTTTTGTTTAATAAGAGCTGCAATATGGCGTAATTCTCTTTCTAACAACTCTATTTGTTCCATATTATGGATAATCTTATGATGCTCCTGGTTTGACATGTAGCTTTTCCACTCCTCAAAAGGATTACTTATCCCTATTGTGAAGTGTTTTTTACAAAATGGCAAGTATACTTTTTATTCTAAAGTAAACTCCCCTAATCGGATCAACTCAAGCATTGCTTGTGCGCGACTAGATACGCCTAATTTTTGAATAGTATTGGAAATATGATTTCGAACTGTTTTTTCACTTATACCTAGCTCTTTAGCAATTTCTTTCGTCGTATAATCCTTCATTAATAAAAGGAATATTTCGTGTTCTCTTTTCGTCAAAATTGAATGATGAAAACGACTCATTTACGTGCGCCCCTCCAATCCCCTCACACTGTACAGTATGATAGGAGTTGCGTTGCGGTGACGGCATTTGCCCGATGAATTTTAGAGATTAAAATTACTTTTTTGATCCAGACAATTTCTCCAGTTGTTTTTCCGTCCAAGATGCTGATTTTCCGTTGTTTTGGTTTATTTGAACGATTGTTCCTCTGCCTGTAAAACATATTTGTTCAAGATGATCTACACCTAAATAATGCAAATCGACAGACGAAGATCCTATTTTGGCAATCTTGGCATATACCTTCAATGGTTCGTTGAAATACACCTGTTTTAGATAGTCACATTGTATGTCTGCGACTACAGGGATGTTATTCACATCCTGATCCGTCCAATCCTCCATTAATCCTAAATGATTAAAAAAATCAATTCTAGCCTGTTCAAAATAAACAATTGGCACTGTATTATTCAAATGTCCATACATATCTGTATCTGAAAAGCGTACTTTGATCGGCACATAAAACGAAAATTCTTCTCTCCATTTTTCTATATTTTCTATATAACTTTTTAACATCCATATTCCCCCTGTTAAAAATGAATAGTTATTCATTTATTATAACAAAAAGTTGGCTATGGAATCTATTCAATTGAACGAATCGATTTTGTACTGGCCTTTTGGGCACACAGTGATTCTTATTTAAGCCTGTGTTCTTTGTTTATTTTTTGTGTAAAAATTTTTATGTATGATTGGGAGACAATTACTCTTGAAAATTTACAGGAGAAAATAAAAAGCACAGAATGCTGATCAATAGCATTCTGTGCTTTCTCGTTATCTATTTTATTACTAGTCAACCATATGATCAGAGCCAAAGAAGTTTCTGAACATTTGAACAGTTGTAGCACGGTTTAAAGCTGCAATAGAAGTTGTCAAAGGAATACCTTTTGGACAAGCAGCCACACAGTTTTGTGCGTTACCACAATTGGCAAGACCGCCTTCACCCATAATTGCGTTTAAACGTACATCTTTGTTCATAGCACCTGTTGGATGCGAGTTAAATAGACGTACTTGTGAAAGTGGAGCTGGTCCGATGAAGTCTGAATGGCTATTGACATTTGGACAAGATTCTAAACATACACCACAAGTCATACATTTAGATAATTCATAAGCCCATTCACGTTTACGTTCAGGCATCCGAGGGCCTTCGCCTAAATCGTAAGAACCATCAATTGGAACCCATGCTTTCACTTTTTTCAATGAATCAAACATGCGGCTACGATCGATTTGTAAGTCACGAATAACAGGGAAAGTACTCATTGGTTGTAATTTCAATGGTTGTTCTAATTGATCTACCAATGCAGAACAAGATTGACGAGGACGACCATTGATAACCATTGAACATGCCCCACAAACTTCTTCTAAACAGTTCATGTTCCATGCAATAGGTGTAGTTTGTTTACCATCAGTTGTTACAGGGTTTTCACGAATTGCCATAAGAACGGAAATAACGTTCATATTTGGACGATAAGGAACTCTAAATTTTTCCCAATAAGGGTTTGAGTTCGAGTCATCTTGACGTTGGACTTCAACTTCAACATATTTTTGTGCTTCGTTACCCATAATTAGTGAGCTCCTTTCGTATAGTCACGTTTACGAGGCTTGATAAGTGAAATATCAACGTCATCGTAAGTAATTTTCGGATCAAATGAAGGTGTAAATTCAGCAATTGTTGTTTTAAGGAAGTTTTCATCATCACGTTCTGGGAAATCAGGTTTGTAATGAGCTCCACGAGATTCGTTACGAAGTAAAGCACCTTTTGTAATAACATTTGCTAAAGCAAGCATGTTCTTCAATTGACGAGTAAATTGAACACCTTGGTTGGACCACTTAGATGTATCGTTAATATTGATATTGTTCCAACGTTCTTTTAATTCTTGTAATTTTACAAGAGTTTGTTCTAATTTATCATTGTAACGAACAACTGTAACGTTTGAAGTCATGACTTCACCAAGTTCTTTGTGAAGTAAGTATGCATTTTCATTACCATCTAAACGCAATACTTCATCCCATTTAGCTTGTTCTTCTTTCACAGCGTTATCGTATAAAGAAGATGAAAGATCTTCAACGTGTTTATCTAATCCTTGGATGTAATGAACAGCGTTAGGACCTGCTACACTACCACCGTAAATAGCTGAAAGTAATGAGTTTGCACCAAGACGGTTTGCACCATGTTGAGAGTAATCACATTCACCTGCAGCAAATAGACCAGGAATTGAAGTATGTTGATCAAAGTCAACCCATAGACCACCCATAGAATAGTGAACAGCTGGGAAGATTTTCATAGGTACTTTATGTGGATCATCACCAACGAATTTTTGATAAATTTCAATGATACCACCAAGTTTAACGTCTAATTCATGTGGATCTTTGTGAGAAAGATCTAAGTACACAACGTTTTCACCGTTAATGCCTAGTTTTTGGTTAATACATACGTCAAAGATTTCACGTGTTGCAATATCACGTGGTACTAAGTTACCGAATGCAGGATATTTTTCTTCTAAGAAGTACCAAGGTTTACCGTCTTTATATGTCCAAATTCGTCCACCTTCACCACGAGCAGATTCTGACATTAAACGTAATTTGTCATCGCCAGGAATTGCTGTTGGGTGAATTTGAATCATTTCACCATTTGCATATTTTGCACCTTGTTGATAAACGATTGATGCTGCAGAACCTGTATTAATCATTGAGTTTGTTGATTTACCAAAGATGATACCAGGACCACCACTAGCCATGATTACGGCATCAGCACGAAATGCTTTGATTTCATGAGTTGTAAGGTTTTGAGCTTTAATACCTTTACATACGCCTTCATCATCAAGAATTACGCCTAGGAATTCCCAGCCTTCATATTTTGTCACTAATCCTTCAACTTCCCAACGACGAACTTGTTCATCAAGTGCATAAAGAAGTTGTTGACCAGTAGTCGCACCAGCAAACGCTGTACGGTGATGGATAGTACCACCGAAACGACGGAAATCCAACAGACCTTCAGGTGTACGGTTAAACATAACGCCCATACGGTCAAATAAGTGAATAATACCAGGTGCTGCTTGAGTCATTGCTTTAACTGGTGGTTGGTTTGCTAAGAAATCCCCACCATAAACTGTATCATCAAAGTGGATCCAAGGAGAGTCCCCTTCACCTTTTGTATTTACGGCACCATTAATCCCGCCTTGCGCACATACAGAGTGTGAGCGTTTTACCGGAACTAATGAGAATAATTCAACTTCTGTGCCCATTTCGGCAGCTTTCATAGTAGACATCAAGCCAGCTAAACCGCCACCAACGACTATCAATTTGCTTTTAGCCATGTTTTTTTCTCACTCCTCGTTCAAATAGTAATCAAGCGCTTACAAGTTTACACATGACCACTTAAATAAATGCAAGTAGAGCACCCACGCCGATTACAGATAACACTACAAAGAAAATCAATGTGATGTAAGTTGCAATTTTTTGAGATTTTGGAGATTGTGTAATTCCCCAACTTACTAAAAATGACCAAATACCGTTAGCCAAGTGGAACGTAGCTGAAATAATACCTAATGCATAGAACGCAACCATGACTGGGTTAGATAAAATATTAGCCATCATATCATAGTCAACTTCTGTACCAAGCGCTTTTTGAATTCGAGTTTGGAAAATGTGCCATGCAATGAATATTACAAGAATAACGCCTGTAATACGTTGAAGTAGGAACATCCAGTTACGGAAAGTACCAAAACGTTGATTATTTGGTGCTGCTGTAAAGGCAATATACACTCCATAGAATGCATGGAACATTAAAGGAATGTAAATGACAAACCATTCAAGGAACCATAAGAATGGTAAATTCCCCATAAATCCACTTGCTGTGTTAAATGCTTCTGCACCGTGTGTTGCTTGGAAGTTGATTAACAAGTGTTGCGTCACGAATAACCCTACTGGAATAATTCCAAGAAGAGAATGCAGACGACGCCAATAAAACTCTCGATCTTTCGACAAGACTGTTACCCCCCTTAATACTTGAAAGCAAGATGTCAATTTTTTGTCATGTAATTATCACTCGACATCTATTGACTGCTTGTTTCATAATGGTACAATATTATGACAAGTTTATTGTACTCTCATACCACAATAGCGTCAAGGCAACATGAACTTTTTTATGAGCTATTCTCGTTCATATTATTCTCGAAAAAAGCAATCATTCATGTCTAATGTGTATTAATTCTTTTACTGACATAATTTAGACAAAATATGAAAGAAGGATTTTCATGTCTACTCAACAAAAAAATGAAATAACACAATTTGGTTATGAGCTAATTCGTGATCATGTACTCTCTTCTATATTGGGGAAAAATGAAAAAGATATACTATATTGGTGTGGAAAAGAACTAGCTCGTCAATTTCCGCTCTATGATTTAGAAGAAGCAATCTCATTCTTTAAAGAAGCTGGTTGGGGAGATTTAACGATTGATAAGGTCTCAACTGATGAAGCTTTTTGTACTTTAACCGGAGATCCCGAAGTATTAAAATTTGATAGTCGCTGTTTTCAACTTGAGGCTGGATTTTTGGCGCAGAACCAACAAAAATACTGTGGCTTCCTAACAGAGTGCTACGAAGAAACGAAACCAAAACAAGCACAAGTTAAATTTCACATCAAATGGGATTTGAAGGATAGGATAGAAGGCTAGAGTGAACCTTTACCCAGGGAAATTTTCTTTCACTTGGGTTAGTTAGTTGGACCAATTCATCTTTTATAAGCAATTGATTCTATACTTTACTAGTTATTTTAAAAGAAAACTTTCTGCTTGTTCATACACGATAGATTCATTCATCAAAAACTCCTACCAGAAAAAATGGAGAATACTGAAAAACTATAGAACCATGATTTTTATCACAGTTTTTTCAGTAGTCATCAAAATACTGGTAGGAGTTTTATTTACGTAATAAAGGACTCCACGCATACGTTCGTTCATATGAAAAGTCCTTTATGAACATATTGACGCTTACTCATTAATTGTAGTAGCCATCAGGTGAAAGTCATTTATTAATGTGCGATTTTTTCTTTGACGGATAAACCAAATTCGTCATGTAAAGCATTTGCTGCTTTTAACATATCTTCCTGCGGTACAACAACAGATACTTTAATTTCTGAAGTGCTGACCATTTTAACAGGAATCCCTTCACGATATAAGCGTTCGAACATCGATGCCGCAACACCTGGATTTGACACCATACCAGATCCGACGATTGAAACTTTTGACAGCTCCCCTTCATAGTCCACATGGTGGTAGCCCAATGTATCTTTGTGTTCTGATAAAACTTGTAATGTATCTTGAAGATTTTCTTTTTTTACTGAGAACGACACAGATGGTTCCGTTCCTTCAATAATCGTTTGGACAATAATATCGACATTGACATGATTTTTGGCTAATGTTGTAAAAATATTAGCTAATGAACTATTATATGCTTCCTTATAATATACCGTTAAACGAATAATATCCGATTCAAATGCAACACCACGTACAACCAAGCCTTTTTCCACTGTAATTTCCTCCTTCAAGATAGTACCTTCAACATCCTCATAACTCGAACGAACAGACATAGGAATATGATGATTCTTGGCTACCTCTACAGAGCGAGGATGTAAAACACCTGCTCCCAGATTCGCTAGTTCGAGCATTTCATCATAGGACATTTCCAGTAACTTTCTGGCGCCTTTAACATATCGAGGATCACTTGTATAAACACCATCAACATCTGTATAAATATCACAGCGTTCAGCATTTAGTGCTGCTGCAAGTGCAACAGCAGTCGTATCTGAACCTCCGCGGCCTAATGTTGTAATATTTCCTTCATCATCAATACCTTGGAAACCAGCGACTACAGCAACCTTCCCCTTTTCCAAAGCATCTTTGACAGCCTTTGGTGCAATATTCTCGATTCTTGCATTACTTGGCACATGCTCTGTCATAATACCGGCTTGCCAACCAGTAAATGACTGCGCCTCAATTCCTAACTTATGCAAAGCAATGGATAACAATGATATCGTTACTTGTTCTCCAGTTGTCAATAGTACATCCATTTCTCTTTTTGAAGGTGATTCAGAAATTTCATGAGCCATATCTACAAGTTGATCTGTCGTTTTCCCCATTGCAGATACAACTACGACAATGTCATGCCCGTTTTGTCTCTCACGCTGAATGCGTTTGGCAACATGCATAATTCTTTCTGTTGTTGCGACGGAAGTCCCGCCAAATTTTACCACTAAAATACTCATCAAAACGCTCCCCTACATAGTTGTATGTGGGCGACTTTCACAATGATTTCTAATGAAAAAAGAGCAGCCCTTTCACATGTGTGAAGAGCTGCTCTTAGCATGCACGTTCAAAAGAACATTCATGTGAGATAGCCCTCCAGAATCTATGTTGACTCTGACAATTCTACATTTCTTCAATGTAGAACCAGCAGCAAGATGGAATTAGCAATCTTGCAACTTCGGCGGCCTCCCCTTTCATCGACCTTCAAAGGATCTATTCATCCTCCAGTCGGGTACTCTTGAAACCCGCGCCTCTATCATCACTAAATCAGTGATTTTTAATTGGTGACACTACGATACCATATAAATCGCTATTTTTGCAATTATTTTTTCAAAAAAAAGTCAATGATTGCCTGAGCCAGTTTTTTAGGTACACCAGCTTCTTGTAATTCTTCAAACGTTGCTTCTTTAATCTTCTTGATCGAACCAAAGTGTTTTAATAGCTGTTGCTTTCTTTTTGGTCCGATTCCTGAAATTTCGTCTAAAATGGATGTAATCGCATTTTTTTCGTGCAGCTGCCTATGGAATGTGATCGCAAATCGGTGTACTTCATCTTGAACGCGTTGTAACAAATAAAAAGCTTCACTTGTTCGTTTTAGCGGAATGATTTCAGGCGGATTTCCATATAACAGTTGAGAAGTTTGATGCTTATCGTCTTTTGCTAATCCCGCAATTGGAATATCCAATCCAAGCTCATCCTCTAAAATTTCTCTTGCTACTTCCATCTGTCCCTTCCCTCCATCGGTTACGAGTAAGTCTGGAAGAGGGAGGCCTTCCTTTAAAACTCTTGAATAGCGGCGACGAATAACTTCGCGCATCGCTCCATAATCATCATGTGCATGGGCATTTTGAATTTTAAATTTACGATATTCTTTTTTACTCGGTTTACCATCAATAAAAACAACCATTGCCGAAACTGTATCCGCTCCAAAAATATGAGAATTGTCAAAAGCTTCGATACGTAGAGGAGTTGCAATATTCATCGCATCCCCCAATTGTTCGCAAGCACCTATTGTTCTTTGTTCTTGTCTCTCAAGCAATTGGAATTTCTCAGTAATAGCTATTTGAGCATTTTTTGATGCCAAATCGAGTAATTCCTTTTTCCTACCTCTTTGTGGCTTTAACACTTTAATATTCAATACTTGCTGTAACATATCACCATCTATTTCTTTTGGGATAAGAATTTCCTTAGGTTTTATATGTTCAGCTTTTTCATAAAATTGCCCGACATATGTTAAAAATTCATCCTCTGGTTCTCCATATGAAGGAAATAAAGAGACGGCACGTTCAATTAGTTTCCCTTGTCTAACAAAGAATACTTGTACACACATCCAGCCTTTATCTACCGCATAGCCAAAAACATCCCGATTGATAAAATCAGTTGTGGTGATCTTTTGTTTTTCCATTACAGCGTCAATATGGGCTATTTGATCTCGATATTCCTTTGCACGTTCAAAATCTAGTTTTTCTGAAGCATCCAACATTTTCTGATGCAATTCCTCTTTGACTGCCGTATATCCGCCATTCAAGAAATTCGTAATTTCTTGGACCATCTCATCATAAACCTGTTTATCAATATCTTTGACACATGGAGCTAAACATTGACCTAGATGATAATATAGACAAACACGATTCGGAAGTGAATAACATTTCCTTAAAGGGTATAGTCGATTAAGCAGTTTCCTGGTCTCATTTGCCGCATAGACATTCGGATAAGGACCAAAATATTTTCCTTTATCCCTTTTTACTTTGCGAACTGTGAGTAATCTTGGATATTTCTCATTTGTGATTTTGATATAAGGATATGTTTTATCATCCTTTAACATAACATTATATTTTGGATCGTGTAGCTTGATCAAATTGAGTTCGAGCAAAAATGCTTCTTTATTTGAAGAAGTGACAATGTATTCAAAATCTTCAATCTCACTAACGAGTCTTTGCGTTTTACCATCATGTGTGCCTGTAAAATAAGAACGAACCCGATTTTTTAAAACTTTTGCTTTGCCGACATAAATAATAGTGCCTTGTCGATCTTTCATGAGATAACATCCCGGTTGGTCTGGCAAGATAGCTAGCTTTTGTTTGATTAATTCATTCATCAAATCACCTCTAAAAAAACCGGGCACCTTTTGTAGGGACCCGGTTTCGTTTGTAAGTCTTAAATGATTAAGCGTGTTTTTGGATGAATTCAGCTAATGCTTCTTTTGGTTGGAAACCAACTGTTTTGTCAATTTGTTCTCCATCTTTAAATAATAGTAATGTTGGGATTGACATAATACCGAATTGGCTAGCTGTTTCTTGGTTTTGATCAACATCAACTTTTACAATGTTCACTTTACCGGCTAATTCTTGATCTAATTCTTCTAAAATTGGAGCAATCATTTTACATGGGCCACACCAAGTTGCCCAAAAATCTACTAATGTTAATCCATTTGCAATATCATTTGAAAATGTTGCATCTGTTGAATGTACAATTGCCATTTTTTCATTTCCTCCTTAACTCTATGTATCGGTAGTGTAGCATAAAAGAAAATATGAGGCGACTTTTCTGCTCACTTGAAACGATTCATTTACCTACTAAAAAATCAAACTATAAATTTTTCTAACAATCGATTTTGGTTCTAACTCACACATCAAAAAATAGTATGCTAGGGATATTTCCTAACACACTATTTTTATAGTAATCCCTCATTTTCATTAAGATTGAACGACTACATTTTTAAATTCTTCGATCAGCAATGGGACAACTTCAAATAGATCACCAACAATTCCGTAGTCTGCTATTTTAAAAATATTCGCTTCTGGATCTTTATTGATCGCTACGATAATTTTGGAGTTAGACATACCTGCTAAATGTTGAATGGCCCCTGAAATACCACATGCAATATATAAATCTGGTGTTACCACCTTACCCGTTTGGCCGATTTGCAATGAATAATCACAATAATCTGCATCACAGGCCCCACGGGAAGCACCTACAGCACCACCTAAAAGTTTTGCTAATTCTTGTAATGGTTCGAAGCCTTCAGCACTTTTCACACCGCGCCCACCAGATACAACGACCTTCGCTTCCGATAAATCAACGCCATCCGCAGCTTTACGAACCACTTCTTTGATAACCGTTCGTAAATTTGTAATATCTACTGATAGACTTGAAACTTCCCCTGAACGGGTTTCATCTTTTTCGAGCGGCGTGATGTTATTTGGTCGAACCGTGATAAATACGATGCCATCATCTTTTACTTTGACTTTCTCAAATGCTTTACCAGAATATATTGGACGGACAAATAAGGCATCGTCACCATTACCTTCAATCGTTGTGACATCAGAGATCAAACCACTTTGCAATTTGCTTGCGATTTTCGGAGATAAATCTTTCCCTAGCGCTGTATGACCAAATACAATGGCATCTGGATTTTCTGCTTCTGTTACAGCGACAAATGCTTGACTAAAACCATCAGAAGTATACTGTTTCAAATGTGGATGCTCTACAGTCACAATACGATCGGCACCATATTGAATAAGTTCTGCACTTAATGATTCGACGGCATCACCTATTAAGACGCCGATCACTTCACCACCATCAGCAATTGTTTTTGCAGCTGCAATTGCCTCAAACGAAACATTTCTCAAAGTTCCTTCACGTACTTCACCCAAAACTAAAACTTTTTTTGTCATACGATTTCCTCCTCAGCAATATGAATCAGCTTAAATAACTTTTGCTTCTGAATGCAATAATTGAACCAGCTCTTTCACTTGGTCTTGCAATTCTCCTTGCAATACACGACCAGCTTCTTTTTGAGCTGGTAAAAAGATCTCTACTGTTTCTGTTTTTGCTTCAACATCATCTTCATCTATATCTAAATCATCTAATTCTAGTTCTTCTAACGGTTTTTTCTTCGCTTTCATGATCCCAGGCAAAGAAGGATAGCGTGGCTCATTTAATCCTTGCTGTGCGGTCACCAATAGAGGGAGAGTGGCTTCGATCACTTCCGAGTCCCCTTCCACATCGCGCACGATTTTGGCTATATTCCCATCAATTTCAAGACTTGTTATCGTCGTTACATAATTGATCCCTAATAATTCCGCAACCCGAGGGCCTACTTGACCAGATCCTCCATCTATCGCAACATTTCCACCTAAAATCAAGTCTGCTTTTTTGTCTTTTAAGTATTCAGCTAAAATATATGCTATGGAGAACTGATCTAAATCTTCAACATCTTCTTCTGCATTGATTAGCACCGCTTTATCGGCACCCATTGCTAATGCTGTGCGAAGTTGCTTTTCAACATCTTCTCCGCCAATTGTTACAACTGTCACTTCGCCACCCTGTGCATCGCGAATTTGGATAGCTTCCTCAATAGCGTATTCATCATAAGGATTGATGATGAATTCTGCACCATCTTCTTGAATGATACCACCATCTAATACGATCTTCTCTTCAGTGTCAAAAGTTCGTTTAACGAGTACATAAATGTTCATATACCTAACCTCCCAATACTTTTATTGACCTTTAAAAACAGGCTCTCTTTTTTCAATAAATGCTAGGATACCCTCTTTTGCGTCTTCCGTAATAAAAACTTTCCCAAATCCTTCTGCTTCAGCAGTAATTCCTTCGTAAAAAGAAGCTGATTTTGTAAATTGCAACATCTCGATGGCTGTTTTTAATGCAATCGGGCTCTTCTTTGCAATTTTCTTCGCTGTTTTTATCGCTTCCTCTAATAATTTCTCTTCAGGAATTGCACGATTTGCTAAGCCCCATTGTACAGCTTCTGTACCTGAAATAGGCTCACTTGTGAGTATCATTTCAGCTGCCTTTGCTTTACCAACATAGCGTGGTAAGCGCTGTGTACCTCCAAAACCTGGTATTATGCCTAATTGCAATTCCGGTAAGCCTAATTTGGCTGTTTCGCTAACATATCTGAAGTGGCAGCTCATTGCAAGTTCGAGTCCGCCACCGAGAGCTGCACCATGAACAGCTGCCATAATTGGTTTAGGAAATACTTCAAGCTTTTCAAAAACATCTTGTCCTCGAGTGGATAATGCCGAAAAATTCTCGCTTGTTGAAAACTCAGTGAATTCTTTTATATCTGCCCCCGCAGAAAAGAATCTACCTTCACCATGAAGTAAAACAACTCTTATATCTGGATCATTTTCAACCATATCAAGTAGTTGGTTCACTTCTTCAATCAATTCACGAGATAAAGCGTTTGCAGGTGGACGATTAATACCAGCAATTGCAACCCCTTCATCCACTGTATAATTTAGATATTTCATCTCCCATATCCTCCCTTGTGAAAAAATATACATGTGGCAAATTTATAACAATTTACCAACATACTACCCCTTTTGAATTCCCTTTAGTAAAATCTGATGAACGCGAGGCGCCATTTCGACGAGATCATATTTTTGTTCTTTCATTACCCAAGTTGTGGATATTTCATCGATTGTTCCGAAAATAACTTGTCTTGTCAGACGAATATCCATATCTTCTCGAAACTCGCCATTTTGAATACCTCTTTTTAGAATTTCATCGAGCAGTCCTAAATACACTTTTAGAATGCTGTTGATTTTCAAACGAAGGTCTTTGTTGGATTGGCGAAGTTCTAATTGTGTAACGACAGCTAAATGATGATCTTCTGATAGCACCCTAAAATGTCCTTCAATCATCCGATAAAGCATTTCAGATGCTGAAGCACTTTCATTAATAATCTCTTGCAGGTTTTCTACAAAGACGGACATTTTCTCTTGAAAAACAGATATTAAAATATCTTCTTTGTTTTTAAAGTATAGATAAATCGTTCCATCTGCAACACCCGCTTGTTTCGCAATTTTAGAAACTTGCGCTTGGTGATAACCATTATCCGCAATTACAATAACAGCCGCGTCCAATATCTGTTTATATTTTGGTTTGTTTTTCTTCAATTTGATCACCACCGGTTTATCACAAAAATATGAATGACTATTCATTCATATTTTCATAATATATTTTCAACCGGAAAATGTCAAGTACTGTATTGTTTTTTAAGTGATCTGCTGGTGCTTTGTTTTTTCTTCATCTACTAGTGTTCTACGCAAAATTTTACCGACAGTTGTTTTAGGCAACTCTGAACGGAATTCATATATTCGTGGTACCTTATATGCAGCTAAATTGGCTCTGCAATATTTATTGAACTCTTCTTCTGATACTTGATAACCGTCTTTTAAGACAATGTAGGCTTTTACTGTTTCCCCTCGATAAGGATCTGGTACACCTGCAACGACGCACTCCTGTACAGCGTCATGTTCATATAAAATCTCTTCCACTTCACGAGGATAGATATTATAACCACCTGCGATGATAATATCCTTTTTACGATCGACTACAAAGAAATAACCATCTTCGTTCATATAACCTAAATCTCCTGTTAACAACCATCCATCACGTAAAGTCATCGCTGTATCTTCTGGGCGATTCCAGTAACCTTTCATCACTTGTGGTCCTTTTACAGCAATTTCGCCTATCTCTCCAACCGAAAGTGGTTCTGTTGTATCTGGTTTGAAAATGATCGCATCTGTATCTGGCCATGGGACACCAATTGATCCCCTCACACGTTCATTTGACCAAATAAAATTAGCATGTGTTACAGGTGATGATTCACTTAAACCGTAACCTTCGACCAGCTTTCCGCCAGTAACTTTTTCAAATTTTTCTTGTACTTCAACAGGTAAGGGTGCTGAACCGCTTATACATGCCTTAATGGATGAAAGATTATATTTATCAATATCAGGATGATTTAACAAGCCAATATACAGCGTTGGTGCACCTGGAAATAGCGTTGGCCTTTGTTTTTGAATCGTTTTTAAGGCTTCAGTTGCATTAAATTTCGGCAGCAATACCATCTTATCTCCTCGCATAACGGAAAGAAGTAAAACCGTTGTCATCCCATAAACATGAAAAAACGGCAATATCCCCATGATCACTTCTTTTCCTGGTACACATTCAGACATCCATGCACTACACATTTGTACGTTTGATACTAGGTTTTTATGTGTTAGCATGACACCTTTCGGAAAACCTGTTGTTCCACCCGTGTACTGAAGTAAGGCAATATCCTCTTCATAATCGGAATCTACTTTAAGATTATTTATGTTGCCGATTTTCATTATTTCTGAAAAAAGATGATTCGGACCGCTATGCTCAATCGCTACTTTAAAGCCATACTCTTTCTTTTGAACAAAAGGATACAAAAGATTTTTGGGGAATGGCAAATAGTCTTTTATACTTGTCACAATCATATTCTCTAAATCAGTGTTTTTCCAAATCTTCATAATTCGAGGATAGAGGATATCCAAGGTGACGATTGCTTTTACACCTGCATCTTTTAGCTGATACTCTGCCTCTCTCTCCGTGTAAAGCGGATTTGTTTGAACGACAGTACCGCCTGCATATAATACGCCATAATATGAAATAACACTTTGAGGACAGTTCGGCAGCATGATCGCTATACGATCTCCCTTTTCAATTCCTATCTTCACTAAATAATTTGCAAATTTTAATGCGGATTCATATAATTCCTGATACGTAATATCCTTACCCAGAAAATGAATCGCAATTTTTTTCGGAGTTTTCTCAATAGCTCGTGTCAAATATTCCTGCAATGGAATGTCTTCATATTTCATCGTCGTAGGAATATTAGGCGGATAGTTCTTTAACCAAATCTTTTCAGTCAATCGATACTCCTCCTTTATTTTACAAATTGTAAGAATATTTCTAAGCTTAATTATAAGTAAGAAGGGCAGCGCTTTCAATTGAAATTCATTAATTTTACGATTTTTCTAGATATATATTACATATTCGAGCATCAGGGTTCCGCAGTTCTGTTTGTAAAATGGCCTGATCTGCTCAAACGACTATTGTAGTCTCTACCTTTCACTTGGCAATTTGCTGGTTGAAAAGTGAAAATCGCTGTTGCTCCTTGTATTTCCATGCCAAACCGATAATACTGCTTCACACCCGTGTCTATTTTTTAATTCACTATTCTTCGCTTCTATTTTGTAATGGATTTTTGCCAGTGCTTTAAATTTCTCCGTATTTGAAAGGATTGTTGTGACTGATGAATTCAAATGAGGGCAAAAATTCCTGATTACTCTCTATTTTTGAAAAAACCACCACTATTTTAAACTCTAAATGAGTAATTGGTGACGTAAATATTTTCATTCGTGGATACAATTTGTTTTTTCGTGGATAGAAGAGTCACTTTCGTGGATAGGGCCTCTTCTTTCGTGGATGGGAGGCCATTTCCCATGGATAAGAGAATATTTCCCGTGGATAGGATTTTGAAGAACCTTTCTTTTTCGGGCAGGTGATCCCATTTATCTTTCTCGTTTCTCTCAATATCTTAAGATGAGGGTCTTACTGCCCGTTAAAGCAGGATAAAAAAATCCGAACAAATAGAGAATTCTTATTAGAACTTCTATTCACTGTTCGGATTTCTCATCGGCTAAAATGCTTTTGTCCCAACTTACTTTTGGGACAATCCCAACGATATGAATCTTAAACTTTTGTGGCTGAAATAGGCATATTCTTTAATGCATTAAAAGATAAATAACTCCTGTAAGAATAAAGAGAACACATACAACCATTAATGCTTTTGCTAAATTTTCCATCTAAATACTCCTAATCCTAAATAACTAAGAAATACTTGCACCTATAACAAATGATAAACCAACTGAAATCGTAAAGGAAACAAAACCTACAGATCGATTATCTTGTTCAATTTCATGATCAATATTAAATGTTGGTGTCAAAAATTCAAAAAGAAGATACGCAAAAATAAGTAAGATAAATCCAAACAATCCCCATCCGATCATTTCAATCAATGAATTATGACGTTCAATGGAATAACGAAATATATTGCACACCCCTAAAATTTTACCACCAGTTGCTAATGCTACAGCAATATTGCCATTTTTTATCTCTTGCCAATTTTTATATTTTGTTACAAATTCAAATATGGCCATAGCTACGATAAGACATAGGACAACCAGACTAAAATAACCCGTTGTTTCAACAATTGGATGATGCCAAAAGTTATTTGGTAACATAAAACCCCCACTCTCTTTGCTTTCTCCTATTTTAAATCCACGACCGTTACTCCATATCCGCCTTCTCCCGCTTCACCATAGCGGTATGACTTGACTCCTTTATGACGTTTCAGTAGTGATTGAATACCTTGTCGAAGTGCGCCGGTTCCCTTACCATGGATAATGGTTACACGATGATAATTAGATAATAATGCATCATCCAAATATTTTTCAGTTCGGATCATGGCATCTTCATAACGTTCCCCACGTAAATCCAGTTCAAGCTTTACATTCGATTGGCGATTGCGAACTGTTGCAATAGAAACGGTATCTTTTGCTTTTTCAGGTTTGACATATTCCAAATCAGATTCTTCCAGTTTCATCTTCAAAATACCGATTTGAACAATCCATTCTTTATCCGAAACTTTTTCAAGCAATATCCCTTTTTGACCATAGCTTAGTACTTTAACTTCATCGCCCTTTTGTAAATTGACAGCTCGAGCGTTTGCTTGACGCTGTTTTTTCAGTATGCGATTTTCTTCAGGAGCGGCCTCTTCAAGTCGTTTACGAGCTTCAATAATTTCATGCTCTTTCACAACTTTATTGGCATTCAAACGCATTTTATGAAGTTCATCGATGACTTCTTCAGCCTCTTTCTTCGCGTCTTCTACTATTTTACGAGCTTTTTCCTTTGCTTTTTTCACAAGCTCTTCTTTGTTCTCTTCATACTCTTTTAGTTTTCCTTCAAGCTCTTCTTGTAATTTTTCTGCATTCTCTAAAAGTTGGTGCGAACGTTCTGCATCTGCCTCAGAACGACGACGACTTTCTTCAAGAGATGCAATCATCGATTCGACTTCATGACGATCTGTACCTGTGAAGGATTTGGCACTATTAATAATATGCTCTGGCAATCCAAGTCTTGTAGAAATTTCAAAGGCATTACTGCGCCCAGGTACTCCTATTAGTAAGCGATACGTTGGGCTGAGTGTTTCAACATCAAATTCGACACTTGCATTGACAACACCTTGTCGGTTATATCCATATGCCTTCAACTCAGGATAGTGTGTTGTCGCCATAACACGAGCTCCTCTACCATGAACCTCATCCAAGATCGAAATGGCTAAAGCGGCCCCCTCTTGTGGGTCAGTCCCTGCACCTAATTCATCAAATAGGATAAGTGAACGCTCGTCGAATTTTCGTAAAATGTCCACGATATTGACCATATGGCTGGAGAATGTAGACAAACTTTGTTCAATCGACTGCTCATCACCTATATCAGCAAACAATTGTGTAAATACGGACAGTTCCGAACCGTCTAAAGCAGGTATTGGAATACCGGCCTGCGCCATTAATGTACATAAACCAACTGTCTTTAATGTGACAGTTTTACCACCAGTGTTAGGACCTGTAATGACGATCGCCGTAATATCACGACCAAATTCGATATCATTAGCTACTGCTTCATCGATTGGCAATAATGGGTGGCGTGCTTTTCCTAATTTGATATATCCAGCATCATTCATAATTGGCATTGTGCACTTATAAGCCTGACCATACTTTGCTTTTGCCAAAATAACATCAATTTCACCCAGTAATTGAACCAATAAAAATAATGAATGGGCAACTTCTTGCACTAATGACGAAAGATGAAGCAATATTTTTTGGATTTCAACTTTTTCTTTTGCTTTTAAACGATGGATCTCATTATTCGCTTGAACGACTGCATCTGGTTCAATATAAAGCGTTTGACCTGATGCGGACTGATCATGCACGATCCCACCATAATGTCCTCGATATTCTTGCTTGACCGGAATAACGAAGCGATCGTTCCGAATCGTAATAATGGAATCTGAAAGCATTTTGGATGCGTTACTACCGCGTGTTAGACTGGCTAATTTTTCACGCACTCTTCCCTCTTGAGCACGAAGTTGTTGCCGAATAGAGCGCAATTCAGAACTAGCGGAATCCATCACTACTGCATTGTCATCGATACAGGAATTGATCTCATGCTGTAAACCTGTTAAAACAGGAATATCATTTTTCTTTTGAATGAAAGATGGAATTTGAATCACATCTTCCTCCTCAATACCTTCGATAAACTCGCGGAAAATGCGACTTGCTCGAATAGTACTTGAGATTTCCATCAATTCTTGAGGGCTTAACATCCCACCAATTTGTGCTCGTTTTGCATGAGGACGAATATCAAATATTCCTCCCATTGGCACAGTTCCTTTCACGCGTAGAATCGATAGACCTTCATCCATTTCATCTAATAATACTTTTACTTGCTCTAAATCTGTTTCAGGTACTAATTGTTCAATGGCTGATGTACCAATCGAGCATGTACAATAACTCGCAACCTGAGCACGTACTTTATCAAATTCTAGTGTTTTTAGTGCGCGTTCTGCAATCACTTCAAACACCTCCTATTTCTTCTCTAAAAAATTCACAAAATCATTGAATGACCATGTGTTTACTATATTTTCTTTTTTTAACCATGCTTTCTGAGCATACTTTGTGCCTATCTCCATATAACGTAATTGTTCAATCGCATGTGCATCTGTATCAATCGCAATAGGCACACCTGCTTCTACAGCCATTTCTAAATGTTCCACGCAAAGATCAAGTCGGTATGGATTGGCATTTAACTCTAAAATTTTACCATATTCTTTCGCCCATGCAATAAGTTGAGGTATATCAGGATTATAACCATCTCGTTGTCCGATCACACGCCCAGTTGGATGTGCAATCATATCAACATGAGGATTTTTCATCGCATTATGCAAGCGCTCCATGATTTTTTCCTGCGGTTGTGAAAAACTAGAATGAATGGATGCAATAACGAAATCTAATTCTGCCATCACATCATCCTCAAAATCGAGCGATCCATCTGGTAATATATCCATTTCAGTTCCAGCCAATAATCGGAAATTCGGATGTTGTGCATTGAAGGCCCAGATCTCTTCTCGCTGTTTCATCAAGCGCTCTGGCGTAAGACCGTTCGCTACTTTTAGGTATTGCGAGTGATCCGTGATAACTGCATATTGATACCCTTTTGCCATCAGCGCTTGTCCCATCTCATGAATAGCATTGGCACCATCAGACCAAGTCGTATGCATATGCAAATCAGCTTGAATATCGCCAAGCTGTACAAGCTTTGGAATGTCGTCTAAACGATCAAATTCATGTGTGCCTGCACGTACTGTCGGTGGGATAAAAGGCAGATCAAAATGGTGAAAAAAATCTTTTTCAGTGTGAAATGTTAAAACTGAGCCATCTGACTGCTCAACACCATATTCACTAATTTTTTCTCCACGTTCCTTTGCAATTTGTCTCATACGAACATTATGCTCTTTTGATCCAGTAAAATGATGAAGAGCAGTTGCATATTCATCTTGTGATACCAAGCGAAAATCAACATTCACATCTTCTATATGTAAAGTTACAGATATCTTTGTATCTCCAGCTGCAATAATTTCTTTTATAGCCAATCTGGTTAATAGTGCTTCTTTTACCGCTTCTGGTTTGTTAGTCGCGATGATAAAGTCAACATCCTTACTTTGTTCCTTTACACGTCTAAAACTTCCAGCAACTGAAAACTGTTCAATATCAGGTATTTGCTGTAGTGTTTTTTCAATTTCACCTACTATTTCTTCCAACAACCATATTGGATGAAATTCTGCTCTTTGTCCAAAAGATTCAAGTTCTTTTAATATCTTTTCTTCTGTCTTTTTGCCAAAACCAGAAAGAGTAGATACTTTTCCTTCCTCACATGCTTGCTTCAAACTTTCTGCCGAATCGACACCAAGCTCTTGATATAGTTTTGCAATTTTCTTACCACCTAACCCTGGCAGTTTTAATAGTGGTGGCAACCCTTTCGGAACCTCTTTTTCCAATTGTGTCAGTACTTCAGATTGTCCATTTTCGATCAAATCATGAATAACTGCGGCTGTTCCTTTCCCAATGCCTTTAATCGCTGTAATATCTTCTATTTCATTGATACTACGAGTATCTGCTTCTAATGCAGCGGCAGCTTTGCGGAATGCTGCTATTTTAAAAGGATTGGCCCCTTGAAGTTCTAAATAGAGAGCAATTTTTTCTAATGTGTGGATGATTGTTTTTTTATTCATCATTTTCCTCCTCGAACAAAGATAAAATGAAAAAGGCACGAATGTTGGTTAAACAGCATTCGTGCTTTTGGTTTTTTTAAGCTACGCCTCTCATTATTTCATATACACAAACCATAAATGTTGGAATACTTTTGATAAAATCGGTGTGTATTCAAGCATAAGTGTTGTTAGGAAAGATCCTTCAATATATTTTTGGATGCCATCTATTGGCAGTAAAGCTAATACATACAGTACAATAAAAATAAGTAAGTATGCTTCCACTACACCTAAAACTCCACCTAATAGACGATTTAAACCACCCAAAATCGGAATATATCTTAAAAAATCAAATAACGATGCTAAAATTTGTATTGCGAATTTTACAACAAAAAATATTAACGCAAATGCTAGTAACTGATAAAAAGTTTGGCTTAAATCTAATTGCTCAACGGCAAATTTTAATGTAGTATTTTCATCAACGGAAGGATATGGAATCCACAATACTAATTTTTCCGCTAAAGGCTTATAATAGAGATAAGCTACTATAATAGATATTAAAAAACCAGCCATCTGGATTAGTTGCACGATCAACCCTCTTCTAGCACCACTTACTAATCCAGCAACTAATAATATAATTATGACTAAATCAATCATTCACTTCATCCTTTAATTTTTTCAATTGTGATTCTAGTATTTCTACCTGTTTGTTTAATTTTAAGTAATCGTTTACTGCGTTACAGGCAGTAAGGACGGCTAATTTGGCACTGTCGAGGCTTGGATTTGCGCGCTTAATCATTCGCATTTGGTCGTCAACACTTGCCGCTACAAATCGTAAATGTCCAGGCGATTCTGTTCCAACTATATTATATGTTTGACCATAGATTTCAACTGAAACTCGATTTTTTTGTTGCTCTGACAAAGCCGTAACCTCCTTCAAAGTCCTATTTCTTATGATATCATGAAGTATCTAAGTTGTGAATGATTTGAGAAGAAAGGAATATTAAATATGTCTAATATTGTTATGAAGCTAACTTCAACAACACAAAAAGAAATAATGAACTATTATTCTCAAAATACGATCGAACGTAAAGCCCCTGGTGTTATCTTTGCTGCAAAGCTTCCAGACTGTGCGATTACCATCTATTCCTCTGGAAAAGTAATGTTTCAAGGTGGTGGTTGCGAGCGTGAAGCAAAGCATTGGGAAGCATCAACGGAAGATACACCTACTATGACGTTATCAAAAGGGGATGCGTTGCCTAAAAATCTATCTTCTTTGGCCGTTATGGGATCCGATGAAACTGGAACGGGCGATTATTTTGGTCCCATCACGGTGGCAGCCGTTTATGTACCACAAGACAAGATCGAACTGGTCAAAGAACTAGGAGTTAAAGATTCTAAAATGCTCAAAGATGACTATATGCTCCAAATCGCACCTGACTTAAAAGCGACATTGCCGCATTGCGTATTGACACTCCATAACGAAAAATACAATACCGTTCAAAAAGCAGGTACTTCACAAGGAAAAATGAAAGCATTGCTCCACAACCAAGCACTATGCCATCTTCTTAAAAAAATTGCACCCGAAAAACCAGAATATGTACTGATCGATCAATTCGCAGAAAGAAAAATCTACTACAATTATATTAAAAATGAAAAAGAAATCGTAACAGAAAATGTATTATTTGCAACAAAAGCCGAACAAATTCATGTTGCTGTAGCAGCCGCATCTATTTTAGCTCGCTGTGCATTTTTACAGGAAATGGATAAATTAAGCCGTCAAATCGGTATCACATTACCAAAAGGGGCAAGTCATCAAGTAGATGAAATAGCAGCACAAATCTTACTAGCACAGGGTGAAGAAGCTCTTTACAGCGTAACGAAGTGGCATTTTGCGAATACCCGAAAAGCTTCTCATATTGCTTCAAAAAAACGTAATTTTTAAATGATCACCTTCTTCAGTATAGCTGAACAATTATTGCAAAGTTGTAACCATTCTATATTTTTTCAGCTATAAGTATGTAGCAACAGCAAAATCTGTTCTTGATGCAAAACTAGATATGTTATATGGTACAATCTTATCCCAAATAAATGGATCTACTGATATCCGCTACAGTTTGCTCGTTTCTTGCGCCATGTGTTATGATATTTGCAAAAAAGTGTCAATAAGGGATTTTACACCTTATTGGCACTTTTCTATGTTTCATATGATCAAATTATTGACTAGACTGGATCGGTTCATCAGCGATCAATTCGATATCTTGTAATTCTGTTCCATGAATATGATCAATATTGAAAATTTTTACACGTTTATTTACGGGAATAATTTCTGTATGGAAATAGATTGGAACAGTTGTTGCCTGCTCACTCATATACTCTTGCCATTTTGCAAATGCGTTGCTGCGGTAAGATCGATCCATTGCAGCGACAGAATCTATATCTTTTAACAGCTTTGTTAGATTACTAGAAGCAAAGCGACTAAAATTGAAAGCTGCATTTTTGGAATATAGTCCTACTGGTGATGGATTCGAACCTATCTTCCAAGCCGCTATGAACATATCCATATTCTTATCATCAGCCTGTACTTTATTGTAGAAATTATTAAATTCGATCGGGTGACCTGTTGTATACTCAACTTTCAATCCTACAGCTTTCCAATTTTGAATATAGAATTCATCTATCTTTTCCTCATCATCAGAACCAGCCATTGTTGCAAATCGGATTTTGAAAGCTTTCCCTTTTGGATCTTCACGATAGCCATCATGGTTTATATCTTTATAGCCAGCCTCATCGAGCAATTGTTTTGCTTTTTCTGGATCATATTGATATCCATTTAAAGAGCCATCATAAAACGTTTTAAATGAAGGTGGTAATAATGCATTCGCACGAGTGCGAAGATGATCATAATATGTTTTTGTGACTTGTTCAACATTCATCGCATAAACAATCGCTTTTCGTAAATTTATATTCCCCATTTTAGCTTTCGGATTTGTCCTATTGATCCCTTTTTTGGTATCATATTTTCCTAATTTAAAGCCTAGATAAGTATAAGCCAATTCATCGCGTCCCAAGATATCAACATTATCGAAATTCTTGATGGCTTGATAATCATTTGGTTTGTAGCCAGATATCATATCATATTTGCCATTTTTAATAGCAACAGCTGCTGAAGCAGATGGAACAGCTTCTATCACAACTTTATCTAGCTTAGGTCTTCCCTTATAATAATTTTTATTTGCCACCAATTGAACAGATTTTCCTTTGACCACTTTATCAATTACGAATGCACCAAGCGTGACTGGCTTTTGACGTACTGTATTAGATTTTCCTAAATTTTTTATCTTTATATTTTTTAGCTGATGCTTTGGCGCTGCATAACCCCAAAGTCCATTTCCAATAGAATAAATAGACGGTGATATCTTTTTGAACGAGATTTCCATTGTGTAGGCATCTATTTTTTTAATGCCTGTAATTTTTTTGGCTTTTTCTTTATGATATTCAACGACACCAACGATATTCTGAAAATCCGTATCATAACGAATACCTGTGTAATCTTTATCTGCGATTATATAATATGGATAAATCACATCGTCAATGGTGAATGGGTGACCATCAGACCACTTGACATCTTTTCTAATTGTAATGGTTGCTTTTTTTGCCGGCACATCCACGTCTAATTTGGCTAAACCCTCATTTCCAATGAGAAAATCCTCTTTTAATTCAAAAATTGAATTAGAAGCATATTGTAAGATTTCGGCATCATAACGATCCTCATAAAGTTCAGAGCTGAAAACTCCTTGAAATGGGGAATCGGTGACTAGCCCTACTTTTAAAGTTCCTCCTTGAATCGCTTGTCCATCATTTTTTGTTTCAATCGACCATAAACCTGTTTCTTTTTTACTTACCTTCTTTTCCACCTTCGTATTTAAATCTGTTCCATCACAAGCCACTAATGCAAAGAACCCTACGCACATAAGCAACCCTAAAAAGCAGACTTTTTTCCTCATTCCTTCTCTCCTTTTATGAAATTAATTTTTATACCTATGAAGCAATTTCATAATGCTAGATTATATATCCATAGATTTTTAAATCGGTTCATGCTTGTAAGAAATATATAAACTTGACCAATATATTCTATGCTTACTATTCGTATAAATATTAATATCAATAGAAAAGAAAAAAGAGATGAATCCAAAAAATCATCTCTGCCTTGATTTTTTGTTTCATCTCTTTAATGCATCGCTTTTTTATCCCGCTTTAACGGGCAGTAAGCCTCCCACTGATGGAAGTTTCAATTTATCGCAGCTCTGCGCCTGACTCCGTTAATGCTGCTACTACCTTATCATGAGCAGCTACTACTTCGTCATCAGTAAGCGTACGTTCTGGTGTAAAGTAAGTCAGTGTAAATGCTACTGATTTCTTTCCTTTTTCCATTTTTTCGCCTTCGTAAAGGTCGAATACATGAACATCTTTTAATAATTTACCGCCTGCTTTATGGATAATTGCTTCTATATCAGCTGCTTTTGTAGTACGATCAACGATTAGCGCAATATCACGTGAAACAGATGGGAAACGTGGAACAGGAACATATACTAGTGGATCGATAGGAGCTGCAAGAACAGCTTCTAGATTTAATTCCATCACATATGTTTCTTTGATACCATTTGCTTTTTGTTGTGCTGGATGTAATTGGCCTAGGAAACCGATACGTGTACCATCTAAGATTATGTTTGCTGTACGTCCTGGATGTAAACCATCGACTACAGCCGTTTCATACTTAACACGATCTGTTAAATCAAGTTTAGCAAATAAAGCTTCTAAAATTCCTTTTAATACAAAGAAATCGACTTTCTTCTGTTCACCTTGCCAAGCATTATTCAACCAATCCCCAGTCATAACAGCTGCAAGATGTTCTTCTTCTTTTGGAAGACCTTCTTCTGTTTTACCTAAAAATACGGAACCTATTTCATAAAGAGCTACGGAATCTTGCTGACGAGAAACATTATAAGTGACACTTTCAATAAGATGCGGAAGAATACTTTGACGCAAAGTGCTGCGTTCCTCACTCATTGGCATTAAAAGACGTGTTGTTGGTGCAGTTTCTAATGCGTATTTTTGTGAAAGTTCATCAGATGTAAGTGAGTAAGTCAATGCTTGATACAAGCCCGATCCTTGCAATTGATGACGGACAATACGGCGTTTTGCTTGATATGAATTTAAACCACCTGCTTTTGCCTCACTGACAGGTACTGTGGCTGGAATTTCATCATAACCATACAAACGAGCAATTTCTTCCACAATATCTTCTTCAATCTTGATATCTTGGCGGCGAGTTGGCGCATCGATATAAAGTCGACCGTTAGCTGTTTCTACATCAAATTTCAAGCGATTCAAAATAGAAACCATTTCATTAAGAGAAATTTTCATACCAAGACGTGCATTCACAAAATCTGGTGAAACGATGACTTTTGAAGGTGTTTTATCTAATTCATCGAAAACAACAGACCCAGATAATACTTCCCCACCTGCCAGTTCAGTTAATAATTGTGCAGCGCGCTCTGCTGCAGGGATTATACGGTTTGGATCAATTCCTTTCTCATAGCGAGCACTTGCTTCACTACGCAAACCAAGGTCTTTCGCTGTATAACGAACAGATAGACCATCAAAGTATGCTGATTCAATCACAACAGTGGTTGTTTTTTCAGTTACTTCTGAATCCAATCCACCCATGACACCAGCTACAGCAACTGGTTCTTTTCCATTAGTAATCACAAGATTCTTTGCATTTAATACGCGATCCTGACCATCTAATGTTGTCATTGGCTCGCCTTCTTTTGCCAATCGAACGACGATTTCACCGGTACCAAGCGCATCATAATCAAATGCATGAAGTGGTTGTCCATATTCCATCAAAATATAGTTTGTAATATCCACAACATTATTTAATGGGCGAACGCCAGCAGCCATCAATCGTTGTTGCAACCATAATGGAGATTCAGCGATTTTCACATTTTTCACAACTTTTGCTGTGTACATTGGGTTTATCGTTGGTGCCTCTACACGAACTTTCAAAACATCTTCTGCTTTTTCAGTAGCTGCCTTATGACTCGTTTCTGGAAGCTTGACATCTTCAGAAAGAATTGCTGCTACTTCATAGGCAACACCTAACATACTCATGGCATCTGAACGGTTCGGTGTCAATCCCAATTCAAGAACAACATCGTCTAAACCTAATGCCTCAATAGCATCCATACCGATTGGTGTATCATCAGGTAATACATAAATACCATCTGCATATTTTTTCGGTACAACTTTTCCTTCAATTCCTAATTCTTGTAGGGAACAGATCATACCGTTGGATACTTCACCACGAAGTTTCCCTTTTTTGATTTTTTTACCGCTAACGTAACCGTTTGGACGAACAGCCACGATTTTTTGACCTTCTGCAACATTTGGAGCGCCACAAACAATCTGTGAAAGCTCTTCTTCACCAAAGTCAACTTGACAAATATTTAAATGATCTGAATCAGGGTGTTTTTTTATTTCTTTAATTTGACCGACCATTAACTTTTTTAAACCTTGTGATAGGTGATGAACCCCTTCTACCTCAATTCCTGAACGGGTGATTTTTTCTGCTAAAACTTCAGGTTCTAAACCTTGTAAATCAACATATTGTGATAACCATTTTAAAGAAACTAACATGTCTACCCCTCCTTACTCTTCTATGCGATGAAATTGTGATAGGAATCGTACATCATTTGTATAGAAATGACGAATATCATCCACCCCATATTTCAACATGGCGATACGTTCTGGTCCCATACCAAATGCGAAGCCAGATACTTTTTTAGGATCATAGCCAGCCATTGAAAGGACATTGGGATGAACCATGCCGGCACCAAGAATTTCAATCCAACCTGTATGTTTACATACGTTACAGCCTTCACCACCACATTTAAAACAAGAAATATCCATTTCAACAGAAGGTTCTGTGAATGGGAAGAAGCTTGGACGGAGACGGATTTCACGGTCTTCACCGAACATTTTCTTTGCGAAGATATCCAATGTACCCTTTAAATCACTCATACGAATATTTTCGCCGACCACTAATCCTTCAATTTGCGTAAATTGGTGAGAGTGCGTCGCATCATCATTATCACGACGGAATACTTTTCCTGGGCAGATAATTTTAAATGATGCACCTTGTTTTTTCTCCATCGTCCGTGCTTGAACAGGGGATGTGTGTGTACGCATCAAAATTTCTTCTGAGATATAAAAAGTGTCTTGCATATCACGTGCAGGGTGACCCTTCGGCAAATTCAATGCTTCAAAGTTGTAGTAATCTTTTTCAACTTCAGGACCTTCTGCCACTTCATAGCCCATGGAAATAAATAAGTCTTCGATTTCTTCGATAACTCGAGTCAATGGATGGGCATTGCCTACATTCACTGAACGACCTGGTAGTGTTACATCGATCGCTTCTTTTTCTAATTGTTCTTGGATTGCTTTCTCTTCGAGTTCTGCTTTACGGACATCATGGATCTGTTGAACTTCTGCACGTACTTCATTGACTAACGCACCCATTTTAGGGCGTTCTTCTGCTGGAAGTTTCCCCATCCCTTTTAATAAATCCGTAATCGGACCTTTTTTACCTAAATATGCAACGCGGACTTCATTCAATTGTTTTACATTTTCTGCCGCTGTGACTTTTGCTACAACTTCTTTTTTTAGTTGAGTTAGTTGCTCGATCATTGCCATTTATAAATTCCTCCTTCCAAAATAAAAAAACCTCATCCCAAAAAGGGACGAGGTTATATTCGCGTTACCACCCTAGTTATTGCCAATCAAAAATGCAATCACTTCATTCGCTTAACGGCGTTTCACCGGCCTACCTTTACAGTAATAACACTGGTCCCGGTGGCTGCTAACGGGGTGAACTTCCATCTATCAACACCTTATACACGCTTTCAGTCTATGACGTGCACTCCCTAAAAGGGTCAAATGAATGTACTCTTCCCGCTCATTGCATTTCATTATTGTTCATTTCAATATTTATCATACTCAACCATTATACGCAATTCAGCACTTTACTTCAAGTTTAGAATCATGTTGCAAAATAATAAAGCACAATCCCTGTTGCAACTGCTACATTTAAAGATTCTGCTCTACCCATTATAGGAATTGTGACATTCAAATCTGTCTTTTCTAAAAAATCAGGATGAATACCACTACCTTCATTGCCCATAATAAGTGCAAATTCCTCTTTTCTTTCTACTTGATTGTAGAGCACTGCATTTTCTAAGGCTGTTCCGTAAACAGGTATTTTCTTTTCTTTTAATGAATCGATCCATTCACTTAACTCGCCTCGCACAACAGGTATGTGGAAAATGGAACCTTGTGTTGAACGTACTGTCTTAGGATTAAAGGGATCAGCGCTTCCTTTTCCTAAAATAACTGCGTCGATCCCTGCAGCATCCGCAGTCCGGATCATCGTACCTATATTTCCAGGATCTTGAACAGCGTCAACTAGCAATAGTTTTGTCCATTTCTTTTGTTCTTTCTCTGAGATCGCAGGTTGTTTTACTTGAGCAAAAATCCCTTGTGAGTTTTCTGTTTCTGCAAACTCTTTCGCTACTTGAACAGTGACTTCCACCACAAAAATATGATCGATATTCCAACTTACTGGAATAGCTACATCTTCCCTTACAATCAAATGGAGAATTTCACTTTTGCTGTTGATCGCTTCTTCTACTAAATGAAAACCTTCTACGAGAAATTCTCCTGAGCGATCACGTTCTTTTCGTGTTGTCGCTAATTTTTTCCAATGCTTTACAAGGGCATTTTGTGAAGATTCAATTCTTTTCATCTATTCTTTACCGCCTTTATGAAATCGCCAAGACAATTTTACCGAACTGGTGATTTTCTTTTAAATAATCAAGTGCTTTTTGTGCTTCCTCTATTGGAAAGACACGATCTATAATGGGATGCGTATTGAATTTTTCTAAATGTTCAATACATGCTCTAAATTCTTCACGACTTCCCATCGTTGTCCCCAATAACGTATATTGTGCGTAAAAGAATTGTCGCAAATTGAGCTCGACAGTATCTTCAGTCGTTGCGCCAAACACTACTATTTTACCACCTTTTTTTAAAACCGCTAGAGAACGATTGAAAGTCGCACGTCCAACACTGTCAATCACTAAATCGATCGTTTCTTCTTCCAGTTCCTTTGACCAATCGCTATTTGTATCGATTGCAAGATCTGCACCAATTTTTAATGCAGCTTGGCGCTTTTCTTCTGAACGCGAAGTAACGATGACTCTAGCCCCAATATTTTTGGCTATTTGAATTAAAAATGTTGCTACTCCGCTGCCAGCTCCAGGAATAAATACGGTTTGTCCTGCTTGTATTTGTCCTTTCGTAAACAATGCTCGATAGCCTGTTAATGGTGAAATACCAATGACTGAAGCTTCTTCAAGAGATAAATAAGCGGGTTTTGGCTCTAGTTGTTCAGCAGAAATAGCAATCTTCTCGGCAAAAGTCCCATTATCAGGTAAACTTAATATCTCAAAATCCTCGGGTGGAAAATCAGAAGTTTCATACCAACGTAATGATGGATTGATAATAACCTCGTCGCCCACTTTCCAATTCGTTACACCATTCCCTACTTCCTCTACGACTCCTACTGCATCGGACCCAAGAATCAATGCCTCGCGATCATTCCCTAATCGACCTGCTGTATATAAATCACGTCGGTTCAAACCGGCAGCCTTAATAGCTACTAACACTTCACCTGATTTTGGAGCTGGTGCTGGCATATCTTTTACAAGTAATTGTCCCTTTTCAAATACAACTGCTTTCATCAAATCTTTCCCCCTTATATGTAAAACTTTTCTACAATAAGTGTACCAAATGTATGTATAACAATCGAGTTATAGGCAAAAATATCTTTAGGAGGGATGCCAAGTGAATTTTCAAATTCGTGATGCTATTAAACAGAATGTCTCTGGGAATAGTCCGGAACAATTAAAGGATATCGTGGAAGATGCCATTAAACGTGGTGAAGAACATCTACTTCCAGGATTAGGCGTATTCTTTGAAACATGGTGGCAACAAGCAGAAAAAAACGAACAGGAACATTTTTTAAGTGAGTTATCAAAAGCTTTAGCTTAACATTAGTAAGTAGTACAAGCCAAAACCATGGTTTGTGCTACTTTTTTTATAGTAGAGAGGAAGGAAGGTTGACTAGTCTCTAGAAACACTTTAAAGACTAGGTAAAAGTTGTCACAATCAACGAAGAATCCGGACAATAAAGTAAAGCTTCCATCAGTGGGAGTTTCTCCATCTCCTACTGAACTTTTAAGGATAAAGTTTTTCGCTAAATCTAGCACAACGTAGGACTTAAGTTTTCTCCTTCGTGGATACAATTGGTTTTTCCGTGGATTGGGAGGCTCGTTCCGTGGATAGGATAGTCTACTCCGTGGATGGATGCCTATTTCCCATGGATAAAACTACATTTCCCGTGGATAGCCATTTTCCAAGGATGGAATGCCTTTTTAGGCCTATATCCAATACATTTTCTAAGTTTCTCCTTATCCAGCCATCTGTCTTTATCTAAAAGAATCGGGTTCTTAAAAAATAGCAAACCGCTATCGATATTTAATTTTCTCCTCATTTGATTTATAATTATTAGAAAATACAGATTTTTTGAGAAGAGGAGAACGAGCATATGACTATAACTGACACCATTGTTTCTGCATTAAAAGATATTTTAAGTGATGAGCAAGTAACAGTAAATGAAACCATACGAGAATTACATAGTAAAGATGAATCCTATCATGAAGGGCGATTGCCGGATGTTGTTGTTTTTCCTTCCTCTACAAAAGAAGTCAGTGATATCTTAAAAATTGCCAATGATTTTGGAATTGCCGTTATTCCATTTGGAAGAGGATCTAGTCTTGAAGGTCATGTGATCCCGATCAGACAAAGTATCACGATTGATTTTTCATGGATGAATAAGATTTTAGAAATTCGCCCCGGAGATTTGCTTGTGCGTGTTCAACCTGGTGTCACAAGAACGGAATTGAATAAAGAACTTAAAAAATATGGTCTTTTCTTCTCCGTAGACCCCGGAGCAGATGCTTCACTTGGTGGTATGGCTGCTACAAACGCTAGTGGTACAACGGCTGTTCGCTATGGTGTTATGCGTGACCAAGTGCGTGATTTAGAGGTCGTGCTTGCAGATGGACGAGTCATCCATACAGGAAATTTAGCCGCGAAATCTTCTTCTGGCTATCATCTCAACGGCTTGTTCGTTGGCTCTGAAGGTACACTCGGCTGCTTTACAGAGTTGACCTTACAAGTTTATGGTATTCCCGAATTTGAAACAGCGGCTATTGCTGTATTCCCTGATGTTCAATCTGCCGTTGAAGCTGTGACAGGAATTCTACAAGCGGGTGTTCCAATTGCACGTGTTGAGTTAGTAGATGAACAATCTATCGAACAAGTCAATCAATATAGTGAAACAAATTTTCCAGTGAAACCAACCTTATTTTTAGAATTTCATGGTAATGAAGCAGGGCTTGCACAAGACGTAGAATTTACAAAAGAAATTATGAATGATAGTGGCTGTTTATCAATTCAATTTGAAACAGACACCGCTGCTCGTCATAAACTATGGGAGGCTCGCCACAATTTAGCTTATGCCTATATCCATGGCTTCAAAGGGAAAAAACTGATGACAACGGATGTTTGCGTTTCTATTACAGACTTAGCAGATGCCGTATTATTTGCCCGTGCTGAACTAGAAAAAGTGAATATTCCTGGTGGTATTTTAGGTCATGTCGGTGATGGCAACTTCCACGTATTATTGATGATTGATATGAGTAACAAAGAAGAATTAGCAAGAGCCGAAGCATACAATGAAAAATTAGTACGCTTTGCCATCGAACGCAATGGTACATGCACAGGTGAACATGGCGTTGGCTTCGGAAAGCAAAAATATCAAGTCCTAGAGCACGGAGAAGCATTGAATGTTATGAAAACGATCAAAAAAGCGATAGATCCAAAAGATATTTTAAATCCCGGAAAATTAGTGGATATTCAAGAATCGTTATGACATATGAAAAAGCCTTCCTACAAGCAGTGATTGTAGGAAGGTTTTCTATTTTAAGAATCAATGCTTTTAAGATGATCATATATGTGTTTTGACTCTATAAGTATCATTCTTCTATCTTCAATCGGTTAAGTTTACCATCTTTAAATTCAAACACTTTCCCGTTAATGGAGAAAGGCTTATCCAAATCTAGTCCGATACCTTCTGCAAATTGTGGGAAATAGGTAGCATCCTTTTCGTTAAAACTGTTGACCGATAAGGTGCCGTTCCCGACCAATTCTAATGCTAAAAAAACGCCAATGATCTGATTTGCCTCTTTGTGCTCTTCTTCCGTATAGGATTGAAATACTTTCGAAGAATATAGTTGTTCTGATGTTACAGGCATTCCTGCACTACCAGGCTTCACATATAATTTAGGCGAAAAGTTAGAGTTCACACCTCCACTCGTCAAAGGCGTTGCATTTAACGGTTTACCATTGACTGTTCCAAGAGAATAATAAACGCCTTTTTCAATATGAATGGTATTCGTTTTTGAATCCACTAATTCACTCGGAGAGTTCTCATTTAAAATAGCCATTGTCGATTGAATAAATTCTGCATGTTTTCTCCTCGAAAGTTCAATTTCAGCTTTCTTCGAATCATCTTCCAATACTTTATTGATGTCGAATGTGGTTTCATTTTTTCGAAGTGAGGAGGTTGTTACTATATTTGTAATAGGATTATTAAGATGAACTTTCATGGAATACACCACTCCCTACTCGATTGTTTCTTCAATTTTTACCTGATTTTTTTCAGTTGAGTTTACTAAATTGACTTTACCACTCGCTGAAGTTTCTGAATCTTCCCAGCTAAGTGTTAAATTAGGCGTTATATATCCTCCCGAACTATTAACTTTGGTTACATAAAATTGCGTGGACCAATTTTGTTTTAATGGTTCACCTTCAAAATTAGTATTAAAGATGCCAGAATCCATCCAATAACCATATCCATCCTCATTAAATAAAGCGACGTACGTATCAGCGTAATTCATACCACAACTTAAACAAATACTCCAATTTACCTTAGCAGCTGTAACAACGGCTGTATCTGGAATTGTATCCACATCGGTTAAATCCCAATATCCAGCTTCGGACCAATTATATGTTCCATATACTTTAACAATGGAAGGTGAACTAGAACCAGCACTGTAAATAGAAGCAGCCTTCGTGTTTTGTGGAATAGCAAAAAATAAAATCAGCACCAAAAACGAAATGAGCATTGTGAATTTTTTCAAGCTAATCAATCCTTTCTTTGTTTATTTTTGTATAATTATAACATAAATAAAATAATATGTTATGACAGAATTAGATTTTTTAAATAATGCTTTCTTTTTCAGAGTCATAAAAAGATCATATTTATGCTTTTTTCATTCTACATTAACAATTAATCCTATCTACTATATTTTGCACTCGTAGATCATGGATATAATATACTTTTTTAGTTTATCGTACAAAACAACTAATTGTTTATAAATGAATCAATTTCATAATGCAAAATTCAGATAAAAAACACGAACGTTTTAAATCAACATGAACATTAATATTCATAAATTTTTGTTCCACTCCAGACGGCGCTTTCCACGGGCTTGGCTTCAATCTCCTCGGGTCGACACGATGTTGACCCCGAAGCCGTTGCCACAGGACGTGGCGAACTTAGGCTTTGTCCCTTCAATCGTTCCTGCGGGGCTTTCAGCTCAAGCTTTTCCCGTAGGACTTTGCATAAGCCTCCCTGAACTCACACCGCACGAAGGAAATGCGCAGGCATTTTCGAGGAGTCGCCGTCTTCCGCTCCACAACTATCAAAATTAGTTATTATTAAATGTTCGTATTTTTAAGAAGAAAATGATTTATGAAATTGATTCAAATATAGCTTAAAAAATATTTTTCATCGAAAATCGGTTTGATTATATAGTGTAAATAGGCTGTAGCAAAGCTGGTGTAGCTCATAGAGGGTTAGTATCCAGATGAGAGCGGGGCAATTTAGGGAACGGAGCCTTAAAATATATAAATCTTTCACCAGTTTTTTTAGATTAAAAAATGGGATATTCACTTCATATAATGTTGACCATTATTTACAACATTTACTTTTTCAATCTTAACGTATTATTATATTGAATCGCTAAAAAAAGCCGTATTTTCAATAAGATTTATTGAAAATACGACAAATAATTTGACTTGCACATTTATAAAGATTTCAATCTTTGATTAAAGCTTAAATTAAATGATAAAGTGAAGCTTCCATCAGTGTGGGGTTTTCTTCATCCCCACTGATGGTTAGCTAAACCATCGGGCGCATGCGGCAGTTCATCCCCACCTATCTTTCTCGTTTCTCTCTAAACCTTGAGGTGGGGGTCTTAGTGCCCGTTAACGCGGGATAAATAAGACTCCAATAAATTTTATAATACTTCTACTTGTTAAAATTGGCCTATTCGCCCAAAATAGAAGCAAGGACAGCTTTTTGCGCATGTAAACGGTTTTCAGCTTGTTGGAAGATAAAGGAGTTTGGTCCATCAATAACGGATGTCGCTACTTCTTCTTCACGGTGAGCAGGTAAACAGTGAAGGAACATATAATCAGATTTCGCATGTGCGACAAGTGCATCATTAATTTGATAGCCTTTAAAATCTTGTAATCGTTTGGCAGCTTCTTCTTCTTGCCCCATTGACGTCCATACATCTGTATAAATGACATCTGCATCTTTTGCAGCTTCAACAGGATCATATGTGTGTGCAACCGTGCTTCCATTTTGCAATGCGATTTCTGCCGCTTTTTTCATAAATTCTTCTTTTGGCTCATAGTTTTTTGGTGTTGCTACGACAACATCGATTCCGACATGAGCACAAGCGACCACTAGCGAATGCGCTACGTTATTGCCATCCCCGATATACGCTAATTTTAATCCTTTTAGTTCACTTTTTTCTTCAGCGATTGTTTCTAAGTCTGCTAAAGCTTGGCATGGATGAGTTAAATCAGTTAAACCATTGATGACAGGAATAGAAGCATGTTCAGCAAGCTCTTTGACCATTTCATGAGAGTTAGCACGAATCATAATGCCATCTAGGTAGCCTGATAGTACGTGACCTGTATCATGAATCGATTCACCACGGCCTATTTGTAAGTCGCGTGTATTCATATACATTCCTTTACCGCCTAGTTGATTCATCCCAACTTCAAACGAAATACGTGTACGAGTTGAATTTTTCTCGAAGATCATCCCTAAAGTCTTACCTTCTAATAATGGAGGGCAGCTACCTTCTTTTGTAATCACTTTTAACTTCATAGCAAGATCAAGTAAACCTTGTACTTCCTCGCTTGTATAATCTGCAAGTGCAAGTAAATCTTTATCTTTTAAAGAAGTCACTAACTTAAGTTGAACAAGTTCTAATAATTTCATCAAAATCGCTCCTTACATTTTCTTGTGATAAAATTCATTATACATATGAATAAATATTAAATCAAATGTATTTTTATAATTTTTTCAAAAAAATTAAAATCCTTTACGATATCACGTAAAGGATTTTAATCAAACGTTATGTTGAAATAGCATATACGTTTAATTTTATAAATTTTGATAACTCTTACTAATGGTTAGCTTATTTGTTTTCTGTAGTAGAAGCAATTTCTGAAATAATAATTTGGCTTCCAAGTAAAGGTGATTCCTTCGCAGCATCACTTGGTGATTGTTTGTGAGCATTTTTGAAAGCATCACTTTCACGCCAAGCTTTAAAGTTTTCTAAATTATCCCAATACATATTAACATCCATTTCATCGTATTCTTCATTAGATGTACAAACTAAAACTTCAGTTTTAATAAATCCTTTGAAATCTCCAATTTGTTTATCACCTGTAAAACCCGGAGCCATACGACTAGCGAATCCTTTTTTCGTTTTGATACGATTTGTAATAACAAACATGATAATCTCTCCTTTAATTAAAGATTATGAAAAAACATGTACCTTTAGCAAAAATTATTTTTGTAAAGTTAAAATACCGTCTTCCATTTTATATACTTTATCGCAGTACGTTAACATACGTTCATCATGTGTTACCATAATAGCTGCTTTGTTGCGTTTCTTGACTTCGTCCGCAATCAATTTTACGACTTCATGTGCACGTTTAGAATCTAAACTAGCTGTTGGTTCATCGGCTAGAATAACATTAGAATCATTCATCAATGAGCGAGCAATTGCGACACGTTGGCGTTCCCCACCGGAAAGTTCATTTGGATACTTTTTCAATTTCCCACCTAATCCAAGTTCAGTGAGTAATTTTTTAGCTTTTTCTTGATCCTCTTTTGTTACTTTACCTGTCATTTTCTTCACTAAAATCAATTGATCTGTTACGTTTAGATAAGGAATTAAATTTGAGCTTTGTAAGATAAAACCAATTTCTTGCAAACGAAATTTTGACAACGCTTTTGAAGATAATTTCGTAATCTCTTTATCATTGATACTAACGGTTCCTGAAGTTGGCTTTAATAACGCGCCAACAACAGATAAAAGTGTACTTTTTCCAGATCCTGAAGGTCCTACAATTGCCACAAATTCTCCTGGTTTTACTTCCATAGAAGCATTATTTAATGCTGTAATAGAAGAATTTCCTTCTTTATAGTTTTTTGTAACATTCTTAATCTGTAATCCATTCATTTATTCCACTCTCCCTAATGCAGTTAATGGATCAATCTTCGCGATTTGACGAACAGAAATAAGTGAACTTAACAAGCTAATAACAAGTAATGCAATACCATATAAAACAACAAGTTTAGCGTCCAAATTAAATGGCATATTCTCTGGGAAAACAAGCGCTGTTAAGTAAGTTAAAGCAACTCCTATTAAAATACCAACTACTGATAAAACAAATACTTGTGATACGATGGCTTTTGTGATGAAACCATTGCTTGCTCCAATAGCTTTCATTACACCAAATTGTTGTGTTTTTTGAATGGTAATAACATAGAAAAATACTGCTATAACAAATGCGGAAATAACGATTAAGAATGCAAGCATCATTAAAATTGTTCCGTTTTCTTCCATATAACCAGGCATTCCGTTAATAGCGGCACTCTTTGTTACAGTTTCAATACCGTTAATAGATTTATCTAATTGTGCTGGGTCTAAATCTGGTGCTTGCAAAACAATTGCATTTACCACGTCTTTTATTCCATTGTTAGATCCCGGTGCAGCGAATGCATAATCTCTCCATTGATCTACGTTTGAGAATAGTACAGGTAAATGGTTATACGTTTCTCCTTCTACGAAACCAACAATTTTTAGTTTAATCGTAGAACTATCCACTTGAACTTCGTCACCAATTTTATATCCTTTATCTTTCAAAGTATCATTGGCAAGTACACCATTTTTGATGTCTGGGTCTAGTTGTTTACCTTCAACTACTTTAGGTTCGATGAATTCACCTGGTTTAATACCTAATACAGCGATATCTGTTTTTTCCTCATCTTTTTTACCATGAGAAATCGCAGCCATAGCTGCACCAAATGGTGTTGCATCTTTGACGTCTTTATTTTTCTTAATATCATCGACTAATGAATTAGAGATTAGCGATTTACTAAATGTTGCTTTCGCTCCATCTTCATATACTACATAATCTGCATCTAAATTCTTTACTGCTGCAGCACTGAGTGTAGATAAACCATTACCAAGTCCAGATAAAATAAAGACTAGCCATGCGATTAATACAATGATGATACTCATCAATGTATAGCGTAGTTTTGCGTGTTTTAATTCTTTTAATGCTAAAAACATGGAATTATTCCTCCTTATAAGTTACACATATGTCACTTTTGATTTATAAAAATCAAATATACTTCAGAATCATTATACACATAAGTTACACTTGTGTCACTTATTTTTTCCACAAACGCCATGTAAAATTAGTTGTTTAATATATTGAAGTTGTTCTTCTGTAGACAAATTATGTTGTCTGGGAATATCAATTGTTTGAAAAATAAATCCCAATACTAGTGAGTCTGGGAAAGTAGCATCGATCTTCTTTTCTTTCTTGCCATTTGTTACAATTCTTAATAATGGTTCATACAGATCCTTATGCATCGATGATAATTTTTCTTTTTTTTGAATCACTTCCTCCGATACATTTTGAATAAGTGAAGCCATTCCCAGAATTTGATGTAATTCATTAAAATGAGCCATACGATTTAACAAATCCTCAAGCTGTTGTTCAAATGTACCTTCTTGTCTAACTTGTTTTAAATCACCTACACTTTTTTCCATCTCATACAACATGAAATCTATTAATAACTCATCTTTGTTTACATATTGTTTATAAATCGCTGCTCGAGAAACCTCTAAAGTCTCCGCTAAATGGCTGATTGTAAAGCCATCGTAGCCAACTTGAAGAATTTGCTTCTTTGTAGCTATAAAAAGATCGATTGTTGAAAACTTACGGTCTCTACCCAATCCGCCACCTCATTTCTTCTATTTGTTTAATCGTATCACTTAAGCATAACAAGCGACAAGAATTATTATTTAAAAAGACTGCAGATAAACTGAGAGCACTGAAAAAGTTATTTCTGATTTTTATTACGAGTATGAGAACGAATTAATTGTTCTCATACTAACTTTTTTCATTTAAAGCCGTGGATTTCCTTTCCAGGCAGACGCTTTCCGCGGGCATGGCCTCAGCCTTCTCCCTCGCTACGCTCAGTCCGGGTGCTTCGGCTCGTGCTGTTCCCGCTGGAGTCGCTGCCTTCCACTCCAATCCACTATTTTTTCTTTTCCAAAATTCTTTTGTCTTAAAAGGCAAGTCCTTTCCTGTAAAATTACATGAAGTAAATATATAGGTATCAATTCAATCAGCAAAACATAAGGACCAAGAAATATTTCAAAATACCCAGGAAAGGAAAAGTAAAATCCACTATAAGATTGACGCAAAGAATAGCGAATTAAAACACAGAAATGGGTATGATATAACATCATCTACGGATCTATTTAGGTATGAAAATGCAAAGAGCGATGACTATATTCGCCTTTAATCTCAAACGAATTATGACTATTATTCAAAATTAAAGTTTATTTTCTACGCTCTGTTAAATGTTGGCTATTAAATATAATTAATAGGAAATCGCTATAACAATGGTTTCCTATTTTCATTTAACATTAACAACTGCCCATTATTCAAAGTTTATCCATATTAATACCAAAAAGACTTATCAAATTAAAACCAATCTTTTACATAAGCAACTAAACCTAATAACGCACCTAACCCCAAACCAATAAAAACAGGCAATACGAAACTTGACTTCTTTAGTATCTCATTAGATTCACTCATTGGAATCCCTCCTCTGTAAACAATTGTCTATTAACTATACGAAAAGAACAGGAAAAGGTTTCATATTACTGTTATATATTTCCTCTACTAATTATGCTTTTCAAACAAAGTTTCATTACTAGATATTTGACAATGCGTTATCTACATCAAATATTCCTAATCTTCTTGTGGACAAAAAAACTACCCCCAACAATTTTAGTTAGAAGGTAGTTAATCACTAAGTTTTATTTGAATTTGTAGAAGCGAAAGAAAGCAAATGGTTTATACTCATTCTTTCCACTTAATGCATTGTTCTTTTTCTATTCAAAAATAATCTTATTTACTGTTTCACGGTCTAATTTTTTAATAACTTCAATCACTAATTTGACGGTGTTTTCAAAGTCATCGCGGTGCAAAATTCCTGCATGAGAGTGAATATAGCGTGTTGCGATACCAATGGAAAGAGCCGGTACACCATTTGCTGTTAAATGAATGGAGCCCGCATCTGTGCCGCCACCTGGGATGGACTCGAATTGGTATGGGATATTATTTTCTTCTGCTATATCCACAACAAAATCGCGTAAACCTTTATGGGCTACCATTGAACCATCATAAACGATAATTTGTGGCCCAGCACCCATTTTACTATTGGATTCTTTTGAGGTGATTCCCGGTGTGTCACCAGCAATCCCTACATCTACTGCAAAACCAATGTCAGGTTGGATCTTATTGGCCGCTGTTTTGGAGCCACGAAGACCCACTTCTTCTTGAACAACACCACAGCCATACACAATATTCGGATGGCTGACATCTTTCAATCCTTTTAAAACTTCGATGGCAATGGCACAACCAATACGATTATCCCAAGCTTTTGCAAGTAGATGTTTGTCGTTTTTCATCACTGTAAATTCAAAGTATGGTGCCACCATATCGCCAGGACTTACTCCCCAGCTTTCTGCTTCTTCTTTGGAAGCTGCACCAATATCGATAAACATATCTTTTATTTCATATGATTGTTTACGAGCAGCAGCAGGCAAAATATGTGGCGGCTTCGAACCGATGACACCAACAATCGTTTCGCCAGAGCGTGTGACGACTTGCACACGTTGCGCAAGCATTACTTGTGACCACCAGCCACCAATTGTCTGGAATTTCAAGAAGCCTTGATCATCGATTTTGGTCACCATAAAACCTACTTCGTCTAAGTGACCTGCTACCATGATTTTAGGACCATTTAGATCACCTACTTTTTTGGCAATCACTGCACCTAAGTTATCACTTTCCACTTGATCTGCGTAGGGTGTTATATATTTTTTCATCACCTCACGAGATTCTTTTTCATTACCAGCAATAGCTCTTGCATCCGTTAAATCTTTTAACATGGTTAATGTTTCATCTAATCGAGCCATTATTTCGTCCCCCTAAATATTCTTTCCTCACCCATTATAATCCTGATAGATCATAAAGTGAAACTTTAATCAGTGGGGATTTTCTTCATCCCCACTGAACTAGAGGAACTCAGGTTAAAAGCGTCACGTCGTATGGCAACACCTGAGTAGCCAGCATCTTGCCCGCCCGAACCAATCGGGCGCATGCGGCAGTTGATCTCCCACCTAACTTCTTTGCTTTCGCTGAATTTTGAGGTGGGGGTATTACTGCCCGTTCATGCGGGATCAATTCAAAAAAATAATATTTAGAATTTACCGGATGAACCAAAACCTTCAACAGAACGAACCGAATCAGAAACTGCATCTACTTGTTCTACATTTACTTGAAGTACTGGAGCTATAACCATTTGTGCAATTCTCATATGCTTTTCCACTAAGAAATCTTTTTTACCATGATTAATTAATATGACTCTTATTTCCCCACGATAACCTTCATCAACAGTTCCCGGGCTATTTAGTACTGTGATCGAATGCTTTAATGCGAGTCCGCTTCTTGGACGTACCTGTGCCTCTGTACCTTTTGGCAGTTCAATCACGATCCCTGTTGGAATCAATGCAGATTCCCCTGCTTTGATGACTTGTTCCTCCACTGCGTATAAATCTAATCCTGCATCACCTGGATTTGCTCGAAATGGCAATTTTGCATCTTTATGAATAAGTTGTACTTTTAATGTGAAATCCATCGTTTTACCTACCTTTTTTGTAATCAATATTTCCTCCTTCTTATCGTATCTAAAAAAGAGATGATTGAAAAGATTAATACATACAAATATAAAAAAACATATGGAGAATCCTCTTCTCCATATGCTAAATGGGATAAAGTGAAATTTCCATCAGTGGGGTTTTCTTCATCCCCCACTGATGGTTAAGTTGAACCAATCGGACTTTTACGGGCAGTTGATCCCCCATCTATCTTTCTCGTTTCGCTCTAAATCTTGAGATGCGGTCTTACTGCCCGTTAAAGCGGGATCAATTTTTTGTTTAGTTCTTATTTCGCTACCACATAATTCTTGTTTGCTGTAATATAATTCCCATTTGATAATTTCAATCGTGGTGTTCCACCTGAAGAGAATGAAATCGATTTTACAGTATATGTTTTACCTTTTGACAATGCACTTTTTCGTGTAGCACTTGACATATTAGGGCTACTATATTGATAGACGCTTCTTTTCAGTTGAACCTTTCCTGGATTGACATAAATATAATTGGCAATGGATGATGTCACTGCTCTAACAAAATCTTTACTTGCTGTAATATAATATCCATTTGATAATTTTAATCGTGGTGTTCCACCTGAAGAATAAGCAAGATCCTTAATACTCAATACTGTATTTTTCTTTACACCAGTCACTCTACTATCCAAGTCCGCATTGTTATATGCATATAAGCCTGATTTAACTAGAACCTTACTTGGTTTTTTTGTGTAATATTGATTGATTTTAGACGTCACTTTTACAACATAATCAAGATTAGCTGTCATATACGTACCATTCGTTAGTTTAAGTCTTGGTGTACCAGCACTTGTTTTTACAATTCCAGCAACTTTTACTAAAGTATTCTTTGCCATTGCTTTCCCTTTTGTCGCACTTGTAAAACTTGTTGAAGAGTATTGATTCACTTGTACTTTAGTAGCAACTGTTCCTGGATTAGTTGTGTAATATCTTGGTTTACTTGCAGGTGTGACACTACTTGTTCCAGTCAAATAGCTTAAGCTCACCTTTGAATTTAGACGATTTAGGTCAACATATGTACTAATGCCTGCTACTCTACCTTGATCCGTATATTGCCATAAATCATAAGGATAGGCAGGGGCAGCGGTACTATTGTTATATCGTGGGATCCAAACAAAATCGAATTTAGAAGTATCTAAATTTAATGAAGTGTATAAGTGATGGGCTACATAAAGTCCAATTTTCTTATTGGTTTTTGTTCGTAATTGTTTTACGTATGAATTAATAATTGTTCGCATGCTTTCGCCAGATTTACTTGTGTTTTCTTCAACATCCAGCACATAAAATTTCGTACCCTTGCTTGCGCGATTATAAAAATTATTGGCTTCTGTTTTTGCATCACTTGAAGATTCAGCTAAACTATATGCATAAACGCCAAATGGTACTTCGTATTTTTTTGCACCAGCTTCATATGTTTTATGCATTGGATCTTCAAACGTACTGCCGTACTGTGTTCGAATGATGACTAAATCTAACACTTTACTTGCCTGTGCCCAATCGACATCTTTTTGGTAATATGAGATATCTGCAATGATAGGTTCTGAGGAAGCTGTTTTTAATAAACTCTGAGTCTTCATAATCGTTGTTGGAGCTGTTTCCCATTTTTCTGTATGATCAGGGTTTGCAGGTGCAGGCTCTTCTGCTGATGCAGTATGTACAGTGATAAGACAAATAACCATCATACAAACTACAGCTGCTAAATTCCGAATAACTTTCACTATTTTCGTCTCCTTCTATGTATTTTAATTCGAACAAAATACTTAACGATATAAGTCTTTGCCAACTATAGAATACCAAACTATTAAGGGAAAATATAAAACATATTACCTTCAAATGCATTACAAAAGTTACATTTCTTTTAAAATTCTTTAACTTTATGCTATTTTTATTAGAAAATAAGTTGAAACTTCTCACAAGGGAAGTTTCTTTATCCCCATTGTAGTCGAACCAATTGTGTTTTTTAAGGACAATTAATTCACTGGTCCTTCTCTCGAAATAGGTCTTACCGTCTGTTCATGCGACATAAAAAGCACAAATTTCTTCCTCAAAAATCTGTGCTCATTGATACTTAGTATGCTATTAAATAACTTTTATTGGCAGTAATAAATCGACCATTTGTAAGTTGTAAACGTGGAGTTCCACCTGATGTATAAGTAATTCCTTTAATATTTAATACTTTTCCTTTTAGAAGGAGCGAACCTTTTGCCGATTTTGTCAAAGAAATATTGCTATATTGATAAATACTCTTCTTTAATTTTACATAGCTTGGTTTCGTTACTACATAATTTTTATATTTTGTTGTCAACGCATTTACATACGATTTGTTCGCTGTTACATAGCTACCTGAAACGGTTTTGAATCTTGGAACTCCCGTTGATGTGTATTCTATATCTCGAACGGTCAAAATTGTGTTCTTTTTTACCTTACCAAGCATTGTAGAATTATTGAATGTTGTGGAAGAATAAGCACCTACTGTTGTTTTTAAAATGATGAAAGAAGGTTTCACTGTATAATAAGATGCCATATTAGCTATACACTTGATCGCAACTCTTTTGTCTGCTGTGATATATTGCCCGTTTGCCAACTTTAAAACCATTTTGCCTTGTGTGTTCTTTATAAGGTCAACGGTTTCAAATACTTGTCCCTTTTTCAAAGTATTGGTTTTAGTAGATTCACTTAAACTACTGCTACTATATTGGTTTGTATTTGAACTTAATATAATATGCTTAGGATTTGAAGTGTGATATTCAATGTGTACACTTGCCGGTTCTGTTTCAGATGCATTATCGTTTGATTGTCCTTCATTAAAATGTTGATCTGGATCAACTGTATACTGATCATTTGTTGATGTTACATTCGCTAAAAACTGATTTAGTGTAAGATTTGGATTTAATCGGTTCAAATCGACATTTGTATTGATCCCATCGATTCGCCCTTTATCTGTATATTGCCATAAATCATAAGAAAAATCTGGTTTCGTCGTACTATATCGAGGAATCCAGACAAAATCTGCCTTCGTCGTATCTAGATTAAAACTTTTGTATAAATGATGTGCTATATATAATCCGATTTTCTTATCTGTTTTTGTGCGAAGTTGCTTCATATAGGCATTTGTAATCGTTCGCATACTTTCGCCAGATGTGCTTGTATTTTTTTCAACATCGATCACATAAAATAATGCATTCTTATCGGCACGGTTATAAAAATTATTCGCCTCTGTTTTCGCATCACTTGAAGATTCAGCTAAACTGAACGCATATACGCCAAAAGGAACCCCATACTTCTTTGCCTCTGTCTCATTTTTCTTATGATATGTATCTTCTTCTGTACTACCATGTTGTGTACGTATAATGGCTAGATCCAATTTTTTACTAGCTTTTGCCCAATTTATGTCTCCTTGCCATTTTGAAATATCAGCAATAATAGGAGAAGATCCCATCAATCTTAATTTTTGACTCGTTGTATCTACGATAATAGGGGTTGTTTCCCATTTTGTAGTGCTATCTGGGTTGGCAGGAGCAAATTCTTCTGCTTGTGCACGCTGCACACCAATTGCACATACAACTAAGGCAGCAAAAATCGCTACTAACAACTTTACATTTCTCATGTTGCCATCTCCTTTTTTAATGTATCTATAGACTTAGTACTTTATTATAGAATAACAAATTTTTAATAGGTATAAAGAATCATAAATTAAAAAATGAGAAAATGTAAAATTTTTGTCGCATTCTTAAATCTTCTACTAGGAGCCTATAAAAACTCGAACACTTAAATCTATTCACAATCTTTTCTTACATAGATATGGATATTCAATAAAGTGAAGCTTCCATCAGTGGGAATTTTCTTCATCCCCCACTAAACTAGAAGAACTAAGGTTAAAAGCGCCACGCCCTGTGCAACACCTGAGTGACCAACATCTTGTTGGTCTGAACCAATCGGGCTTTTAAGGGCAGTCCGTCTCCCATCTAACTTTCTCGTTTCTCTCCAAATCTTGAGATGGGGGCTTATTTACCCGTTAAATCGGGATAAAAAAAGCAGCCAGAAAATTTTTCTGGCCACTTGAACTTTTGCTATGATTTTCATTGTATCCTTAAGCGTCTAATTCAACTTTTAATTGTTGTGCTGGACCGAAGAATTCAAAGTGAATTTGAGATTCCTTAAAGCCAATTGCATATAAATGATTGATCATTGCTTCCATAAATTCAGATGGACCACAAACATAAACATCATTTTCAAGACTTACATTTTCCTTTAAAAATTCCTTCGTGACATAACCCACTTCATCAGTATTGATTGTAATGTAGCTAGCATTTGGCATTTTTTCTAAGTTAGCAGCAATTTCTTGATCAAATACATGCAATTTGGCTGTACGTGTACTGTGAATGAACGTTACAGGTCTATTTGCATCTAGTGAAGCTAAAGTATCAAACATAGCCATTAATGGCGTAATACCAACACCACCTGCGATAAAGGTTACAGGTGCTTTAGATGCAATGTCTAGTTGAAATTCTCCCGCTGGTGCACTCACTTCAATGCGATCTCCCACTTTTGCTTGATCATGCAAGTAAACCGATACTTTACCTGCCGGATCATGTAAATCTTCTCGTTTTACAGAAATACGAAATGCTTCTTTATTGGCAGCTCTTGATAAACTATATTGACGACAGTGAGTGAATTTTTCGTTAGGGATCTCAACTTTTAGCGTAATATATTGTCCTGGTTTATAATCTGGTAAAGCTTTGCCATCCACTGGTTTTAAATAGAAAGAAGTGATCTCTTCATTTTCTACTACTTTCTCAACAATTTCAAACTCTTTGAAGAATCTCCATCCCCCTTTTTGGCTTTCAGCTTCCGTATACATATCTTCTTCTGTTGACATAAAGATATCGGCAATGACACCATATGCTTCCTTCCAAGCATTGATAATATTGTCTGTGGCAGCATCACCAAGAACTTCTTTTATAGCTCCAAGTAAAAATTCCCCTACGATTGGGTAATGTTCAGGTTTAACACCCAAACTACGGTGCTTTTGTGCAATTTGCTGCACGACTGGCAAAATTTCGCCGAGATTTTCAATATGAACTGCTGCTGCATAAACTGTGTTCGCTAATGCTGCTTGTTGACGACCCTTTACTTGGTTTGCATGGTTGAAAATATTTAATAACTCTGGGTGTGCTGCAAACATGTTTTTATAGAAAGTTTTGGTGATTTCTGTTCCATGCACTTCTAGTACTGGTGCAGTAGATTTTACAATATCCATTGTTTGTTGTGATAACATCATGAACACTCCTTTTCTTTTATAATTCAAAGCTACACCCATATATCCTTTAAAGCAATATTTTATATACATCTTTAACGAAAAAGACATATTTTAAATACATCTTTTAAAAATAACAGGGTTTTTACTTTACATGGTATAATAGACATAGAAATGGTGGTGTATTGGATGCGATTAACTTTATATACCGATTATTCTTTACGTGTCCTGCTTTTTCTCGGTGCAATGGATCCCGAAAAGCTAGCCACGATTAAAGAAATATCGGACACATATGGAATTTCGAAAAATCATTTAATGAAAGTAACCCATGAGCTTGGTAAACTTGGATATATTGAAACAATACGTGGTCGTGGTGGCGGTATACGTCTTGCCATGAACCCTAAAAATATTGTTATAGGGGAAGTGATTCGACAAACAGAGGAAGATTTCTACCTAGTAGACTGTTTCAATCCTGAATCTGTTGGCTGCATCATTTCTCCCGTCTGTCAGTTGAAGGGCGTGCTAAATAAAGCACTTCACGCTTATTTAGCTGTTTTAGATGAATATACTTTAAACGATCTGTTAGATTCAAAAGAGAAGATGGCTGCATTACTATTTAACGACAAGTAATTGCGCGATTAAGAAATGGATTTCTACTGAATAACAGTTCTATGTCATAAGTTGGTGTAGGATTTAGAAGAACCTTACGAATGCAATTTTGGTGTTTAGGGCATGCCCCTTCACTTTTATACGATAAGTAGTTATCTGTTATAAAACTATTTATCGTTTATCTCCCTTAACATTTAGTATAGAAAAAATAATTTAGAATAGAAAAAACACGAATGTTGATTGAACAACATTCGTGTTTTTTACTGTTACAAATTTCATCCCAAAAGAGACTTTAAGACCAAACCCTGGGTATACTTATAACCATCCATATCCGTGTAAACACTGGAATTTCTGTTAAAAGCTAAAGCGCGCTTCGATTCAGATTCTCTAATGTCGAGAATCTGAACAAGCACTCCTTCTTTTAAAACTATTTAGCGATGGCTTTTTTAGCAACATCTGCTAATTGTGCAAATGCAGCTGCATCATTTACTGCAAGATCAGCTAACATTTTACGGTTAACTTCGATTTCAGCAATTTTTAAACCGTGCATTAAACGGCTATAAGAAAGACCATTAATACGAGCAGCGGCGTTAATACGTGTAATCCATAATTTACGGAAATCACGTTTCTTTTGACGACGGTCACGATATGCATATTGACCTGATTTCATCACTGCTTGGTTAGCAACTTTATATAATGTGTGTTTAGAGCCAAAGTAACCTTTAGCTAATTTTAAAACTTTTTTGCGACGTGCGCGTGTTACAGTACCGCCTTTTACGCGTGGCATACTAATTACCTCCTGCTATTCAATTACATGAATATATTATTTTTTTCGAAATTATTTAATGTTTGAAAGTAAAGATTTGATACGTTTGTAGTCACTTGGAGAGACAATATTTGCTTTACGTAAGTGACGTTTTGCTTTTGTAGATTTGTTTGCAAATAAGTGGCTACCAAAAGCACGGTCATATTTTAATTTACCAGTACCCGTTTTTTTGAAACGTTTAGCTGCGCCACGGTGAGTTTTCATTTTTGGCATTTCGAATTCCTCCTAAACTGTTCGACTAAAACTTATTTTTTTTCGTTCTTAGGTTGTAATACTAAGAACATGCTTCTGCCTTCCATTTTCGGTTTTTGTTCAACCGTTGCATATTCTGCACAAGCTTCTGCAAAGCGGTCTAATACTTTTTGACCGATTTCTTTGTGTGTAATCGCACGACCTTTGAACCGAATGGATGCTTTTACTTTGTCCCCTTTTTCTAGGAACTTGATCCCGTTACGCAATTTCGTTTGGAAATCATGTTCATCGATAGTAGGACTTAGTCTTACTTCTTTCATCACGATCACTTTTTGATTTTTGCGTACTTCGCGATCTTTCTTTTGTTGCTCGAATTTAAATTTACCATAGTCCATGATACGAGCGACTGGTGGCTTGGCTTGAGGAGCCACAAGGACAAGATCCAAATTTGCACGTTCTGCAATTGTTAAGGCTTCATTGCGTGATTTTACTCCAAGTTGATCTCCATTATGGTCGATTACACGAAGTTCACGAGCGCGAATACCTTCGTTTACATACATGTCTTTGCTAATAACAATCCACCTCCGAGTAGTGTCGCGAATACATGGTTTGGGCTAGTTGCCCGATGATGATCGGTACGGGTATTTCGATGTCCACTAAAAAAGGGCGGACACTGTCGAAATGTCCGCCCGCAAGATATATGCACACGCCGAAATGCGTGATCCGTTCTTCTATCATGTAACCTGCCAACACTAATGGCTTAGATTGATCAGGTGAGAAGCGGGCAGCCTCTACTTCAACCACAAACTTGTATTCATAACCTTTTATACTTTACCACGTTCTGTACATATAGTCAACATATTTTCAAAACTATAGCCAATATATATGTTCTACCTTAAACAAATCATTTTATGGACAACTTTTTGCCTTTAAAATACGAGCATTCTTCTATTTAACTTCTGACTTATTCAAGATAACAAATATATTCTAAGCCTTGTATTTAAATCCTTCAAATAATTACATTAGAAGAATCCTTGTGCCTTGCGATCATAGCTTACAAGCAAACATTTTGTTTGTTGATAAAGATCTAACACCATTTTATGTGTTTCGCGTCCAATACCTGATTGTTTGTAACCACCAAATGCAGCCCCAGCTACATATTGATGATACGTATTTGTCCAAACACGGCCTGCTTGAATAGCGCGACCAGCACGATATGCCAGATCACCAGAACGTGTCCAAACACCAGCACCTAAGCCATATACTGTATCATTTGCAATTTTAATGGCCTCATCATAGTCTTTAAAAGTTGTTACTGAAAGGACAGGGCCAAAGATTTCTTCTTGGAAAATCCGCATATCATTTGTACCTTTAAATACTGTAGGTTGGATATAATTACCTTCAGCAAATTCACCATCTAAACGATTGGCGTCACCACCGATTAATACTTCCGCGCCTTCTTCTTTCCCAATTTGTAGGTAAGATAAAATTTTACGTTGCTGTGCTGTTGAAGCTTGTGCCCCCATCATGACTTCTGTATCTAGAGGATTGCCGATTTTAATAGCTTTTACACGTTCTAAAGCTTTTTCAATAAATCGATCATAAATAGATTCTTGAATCAATGCACGTGAAGGGCATGAACAAATTTCACCAGAATTTAATGCGAATAATGCAAAACCTTCAAGTGCTTTATCTAAAAATTCATCATCTTTATCCATGATATCTTCAAAGAAAACATTTGGTGATTTCCCGCCAAGTTCAAGGGTTACAGGGATAATATTTTCAGTGGCATATTGCATAATTTGACGACCAACAGCTGTCGAACCTGTAAATGCGATTTTAGAAATACGCGGATTTGTTGCAAGTGCTTCTCCAATTTCAGCCCCAGGACCATTGACAATATTTAAGATACCTTTTGGTAGCAAATCTTGAATTATTTCGATTAATACAAGAATAGAAATAGGTGTTTGAGAAGCTGGCTTTAATACGATACAGTTACCAGCAGCGAGGGCTGGTGCAATCTTCCACGCCGCCATTAGAATTGGAAAATTCCATGGAATAATTTGTCCAACAACACCTAGAGGCTCTTGGAAATGATAAGCAACGGTATCATGATCAATTTGAGTAGTTCTTCCTTCTTGAGCACGAATAGCAGCGGCAAAATAACGGAAATGGTCAATTGCCAAAGGAATATCAGCATTTAAAGTTTCACGTACTGCTTTCCCATTGTCCCAAGTTTCCGCAACTGCTAATTTTTCTAAGTTTTCTTCTAAACGATCTGCAATTTTGTTTAATAATTTTGCACGTTCAGCAGGAGATGTTGTTCCCCAAGTATCTTTTGCTGCATGGGCCGCATCTAAAGCTAATTCAATATCTTCTGTAGTTGACTTTGCAACTGTTGTATATTTTTCTCCAGTAACTGGCGTAGTAACAGCTGCATAATTTCCTTTTACAGGTGCGATCCATTCACCACCAATAAAGTTATCGTAACGTTCTTTGAAATGAATGACAGCACCTGCTGTATTTGGATTTGCATAAATCATTCTAAAACCCCTTCTTTCAATGAAATTACAAAACAGATTTACTATTTTGTTTTCCTTCATCATGAACCTTTTTCCCTAAAAGTACAATAGTAATCTATGATATTTTTCTGTGATTACAAAAGTTTGTGAAATACACATATATACTAAGAAAATTATTGATATAAAGAGAATATTTTTTCATTTTATATTTATAAATAATCAATAAATAATAAGATAATATGTTGTTTTATGAATATTTTTAGAACATTTTCGAGATTATTTAGCATATTCAATTAAAAAATATAGTATTTTTAGTTTGTGAAATATTTAACAAATGCCATGTGAAAAATTACACAAATACTTGTGAAATATTTCACGATTATTTGTGAAAATCATCACATATTCTTGTGAATATTTTCACGTTTGAATGAGTATCTTTTAATACTTTTTCTTTATAAATAAAATTTTTATGCAAAACCTAGAAATTATTCAAACACAAAAAAAGCCGAGGATTTTTCCCCGACTTTTCTATAGATATCTACTATCCCTTATGAGCAACGTCTTCTCGAATAGCCTTTAAAAATTCTTCAAATGATACTGTTTCAGAATCTTTTGAGCCATAACGACGTACATTTACACTACCCGCTTCTAATTCTTTATCTCCAATAACAAGCATATAAGGAATTTTCTTCATTTGTGCTTCACGGATTTTGTAACCAAGTTTTTCATCGCGGTAATCCATTTCTACTCGGAAACCTGCTGCTTGCAGTTTTTCTTGAACATCTTTTGCATAGTCAAAGTGAGCATCATTTGATACAGGGATGACTTGTACTTGAACAGGTGCTAACCATGTTGGGAAGGCTCCTTTGTATTCCTCGATCAAGAATGCTACAAAACGTTCCATCGTTGATACAACACCACGGTGAATAACAACTGGGCGATGTTGCTTACCATCTTCACCTACATAGCCAAGATCAAAACGTTCTGGTAATAAGAAGTCTAATTGAACAGTAGATAATGTTTCTTGTTTACCGATGGCAGTTTTTACTTGAACATCTAGTTTTGGACCATAGAATGCTGCTTCACCTTCAGCTTCATAATAATCTAAGCCGAGATCATCCATAGCCTCTTTTAACATACTTTGCGCTTTTTCCCACATAGCATCATCATCAAAATATTTTTCAGTATCCTCTGGATCACGATAAGAAAGACGGAATTCATAGTCGTTTAAATCAAAGTCTTTATACACATCTAGGATCAACTCAACGACTCTTTTGAATTCTTCTTTGATTTGGTCTGGGCGGACAAATATATGGGCATCATTTAAAGTCATACCACGAACACGTTGTAAGCCAGAAACAGCGCCACTCATTTCATAACGATGCATTGTACCAAGTTCTGCAACTCGGTATGGTAGGTCACGGTATGAACGCATTGCTGATTTGTAGACCATCATGTGATGAGGGCAGTTCATTGGACGAAGTACTAGTGTTTCGTTATCCATTTCCATTGGAGGGAACATATCCTCTTGATAGTGATCCCAGTGTCCAGAAGTTACATAGAGCTCTTTAGATCCCAATACTGGCGTATAAACATGCTTGTAACCAAGTGACACTTCCTTATCGACGATATAACGTTCAATGGTGCGACGGATTGTAGCACCATTTGGCAACCATAGAGGTAACCCTTGACCTACTAATTTGTTGGTAGTGAATAATTCAAGTTCCTTCCCGATTTTACGGTGATCTCTTTCTTTTGCCTCTTCCAGCATTTGAAGATGGGCTTTTAATTCATCTTTCGTGAAGAATGCTGTACCGTAAATACGTTGTAACATTTTGTTATCTGAGTTGCCTCTCCAATAAGCACCAGCGATTGACAACAATTTAAATTCTTTAATTTTGCCTGTTGAAGGTACATGTACACCACGGCAAAGATCGAAGAAATCACCTTGTTCATAAATTGAAACTTGTTCATCTTCTGGAATGGCTTCAAGAAGCTCTAATTTATATTCATCGTCAATTTCTTCAAAACGTTTTTTCGCTTCTGCACGAGATACATCATGACGAACGATTTCAATATTTTCTGCAACGATTTTTTTCATTTCTTTTTCGATGCGTGGGAAATCTTCTGAAGTAATCGGTTCTGGAGAATCTATATCATAGTAAAAACCATCATCGATTACCGGACCCACACCTAATTTCACACCTGGGAATAAGCGTTTCACAGCCTGCGCTAAAAGATGTGCTGTGGAATGACGGATTACTTCAAGTGCTTCTTTATCTGCTGGTGTAATGATAGCAATGGAACCATCTTCTTCAAGAGGTGTTTTTGTATCAACTAGGATATCGTTGAACTTACCAACGATTGCTTTTTTGCGCAATCCTGGGCTGATGGATAATGCCACTGCATCAGTAGTGATACCTTTTTCAAACTCTTTTACTGAGCCATCTGGAAATGTTAATTTGATCATGTCTGCCATAATAATCTCTCCTTTTTTATATTCTAGAGCTCTGGGCCACAAGCTGGAGAAATTGTTTCATGCATAAATTTTACTTATTCAAAAAGTCCAATTTTCATGATGAGAACTTCGAGGATCACTCCAAACACCCGCAATTTAAGTGCTATACTCTCCTCTAAAACCGTCAATTGATGGGAAGCCGAAAAACACACTTCCGAATCAAATCTTCTCATAATTTTCGTTTTGGATATCTAAACAAGCTGCTATTAGCTAAATTTATGCATAAAAAAATCCCGTCCACAAAGGGACGAGATGATACTCGTGGTTCCACCCTTCTTCCTTCTAAACAAAGTTTGTGATAGCAAATTTGCTTAGACGAAGCTCTAGTTCGGCTAACGGGCCGCAACCGTCGACAATTACTGACATTCACTGTCGCTGCTCCAAGGCGGTAAACTTTATGCCGTTACTAAGAAGCTTTCAGCCAAGGCTTCTCTCTCTTTGAGTCGTGCAGAAAATTGTTGTCCTTTTCAAAGCATTTGTATTAGATTATGGTTGAAATTATATACTGAATTGTTTTGAAAATCAAGCTTCAATTGAGTCCTGCTTCATCAGCATAGAAAAAGTCAATCTGTTTGATACAGCCTTCTATTTTCGCCGATCATTTCAACATCTGTTGTCAACGCCTTGATTCGCTCCATTATTCGAGCAGCTTTCAGGACATCTACCTCGCCTTTTTGAGTCGTCGCGAAATGATTCTCAAGCTGATCATAATTATAATTAGACGTAATAAAAACTGGCAGTCCTTCATTCATCCGATATTGTAGGATTGTACCGATAATTTCATCTCTTGTCCAAGCTGATAAATTTTCCGCCCCTAAATCATCCAACATGAGAACAGGTGCTTTCTTCACGAAATCAACTTTTTCTTGCAAAGATTGATCTTGGATAGAACTTTTTATTTCACTTAAAAAATCAGGGACATAAACCATCACAGTCTTAATCTCCATCGATGCAAGTTCATTGGCAATTGCACCTAGGACAAAGGATTTACCAACACCAAAGTTCCCATAGATATAGTATCCCGTCCTTGGTAAGTTTCCTGTATGACGGACATTTTGGATAAACAATTCAGCGAATGCACGAATGGCCTTTTTAGATTCATTGCTCGTATCTAAATCATTGATTTTAGCTTTTAATACATCCTTCGGCATATGCATACTAGAGATCATGGAAGCTGCTTTGCGACGTGCATCTTCCATTCTTTTTGTCTGACATGGAACGTATTCTACATCAATTTGTCCTCGAATGATCGTCAGTTTTGGGATAAAACCGTTGATCGCATTCTTACAAGTAGCAACAGATTCACATCGGCCACAATCATGCTGTTGATTGACGTATTCATAAAGCTTCCCTAAGCCTCTTTCAACCATTTCACGGCTGGCTAATTGATCATTTTCAGCTAGGAACTTTTGTACACCCTTATCTTCAAGGATCTCCTTTTGCATCTCATGAAAACGAGCTTGAAACTGAGAATCCATCAATTTTGTTAATCTACTGTTGATTGGCTCCATTCTATGAATCCACCTCCCCTTCATCCATACCTAGTTTTTTCATAATCTCTTGACGTTTTTTTTCATAATCTGTATGGCTATTATCTGATTGTCTTTCTTCCTTCTTCTTTTGCTGCTTTAGTTTATTTTCATAATACCAATTGGGCACATTTTGAGCCTTCGCATTTAGCTTTCCTTTTGGAACATTTTGCTTACGTGCTTTTTGAATTTGATAATCTCTTGCAAAGCTTAATGCTTGCTCTGCCGTTTGTATATTGTTTTTTTGCCAATTGGAAGCAATCGCTTGTAAAAATGCATTATTTAGATTTGCATTACTTACATAATAAGCATAATGAATCAAAACATTGACAACCGGTATTGGCATGTCATATTTCGCAGTGAAATCAAGCACCACTTTGACGTCCTTTTCAAAAGGTGTTTTTCCTTTTACGAGCATCGTCAATAAGTCAATTGGCTTCACACTATTCAATATAACCAGCAATTCTTTTTTTAACTGATCTGTATTTGTAAAATCAGCGTCAACAAACTGTGGCAACTGAAAAAAAATACCTGCCCCTGCTTTTAATAATTTATATTCTGTTGAATAATCTTTAGTTTCCATAGGAGCTTCTTCTTGTTTAGAATCACTGCCCTTTTGTTCTTCAAAATCCCTAGCTAGTTTCATCGCTTCCCTAGCCGTTTTCACACCTGTATTACGCCAGTGTGAAGCGATTGTTTCAACGTATTTTCGATTGAGCTTCCCGTGATTGCGTAAAAATACATAATGTATTAGTACGTTGACAACAGGCGTGGGGATGCCATATTGCATGACTAAATCTTCCACCAATTGACAATCATTTGGAAATGGCTCTTTGCCTCCCGCAACAGCTTTTAATATATCAATGGGAGAAGATTTCTCAAACCATCGAATCAGTTCAGCCTCCATTGGATCGATATCATCATCAACGATGGCTGTTTGTGTAAAGACTTCCTGACTTTGCTTCTCAATAACTATTTGCATGGTTGGCGGCTCTTTTGAAACCGTTAATTTATAATAATCGGCTGCTTCTTTTTTTAAACGTAAATCGCTTAAAACCATTTGTTCATCGAGTGCTAAAAGAATAATCTTTTGCATGTCGAGCGGTGTTAAATGATAAAGAAACGCTAACTTTGCAATAGTCGCCTTTGCTTCAGCAGTCAAGACAGAAGATGGTACAAGTTGTTCCGACAGGCCAACTCTTAATAGATTAAAATCAAAATCTTCATAGTTAAATGGCAATTTTTTTGGTTTTTCTTGCAATCCTGTAAGTTGTATTTCATCAGATGGCAAATTGTGTTGAACAGGTCGATAAACATCTGTGAATGTTCTAGAAACTTCCTGATAACCATGATTAGACAATCCTTTTGAAACAAAACGTTGCCGTAAATTACGATAAGCCGATTCCCCAATCTTACTATATAAAAACATAGATAAAAGAGGATCGTCGAAAAAAGTAGCGGCATCGAGTGGCGGCATCACATCATAGATAAAAGACCGCATTTCTTGTTGATCTTTACGCCATGTACGAAGTAAACCAATCGCTTCAAGTGCTATTCGTGATTCAAAAATTTTACCGATCGGCATATTCAATGCATTCATCAAATGATAATGCGACATTGTATTATCCTCTATATTTTCCCCCTCAGCCCATAATAAAAAATAAAGACTAACTGGTTCTGCTCCAACAAGTGGTTGATACAAGAGGGTTATCAATTTCCGATCATAGCTAGATAAAGGAAAAGGTACGCGAATGGAAAGACGATCTACAGATTGCAATTCGTTATGTAAATTCACCGACTAGTCCCTCCAAATATCGACTTATTACTCATTTTCATGTTCTTTGGATTGTCTTTCGATTAACTCTCTTAGTTCGTCGATAAAAACATTGATATCCTTAAATTGACGATAAACAGAAGCAAAACGTACATATGAAACTTCATCGATTTTAGAAAGTCGATCCATCACCATTTCTCCAACATCTTCTGATTTTACTTCTGCATTGCCAATACGTCGTAGATCTTGTTCGATGTTAAACACTAAATCCTCTAATATATCTAATGCGACAGGGCGCTTTTCACATGCACGTATCAGTCCACGAAGTACTTTTTCGTGACTAAATTCCTCACGCGATCCATCCTTTTTGATCACAATAAGCGGCATTTCTTCTACTTTCTCAAAAGTGGTAAAGCGAAAGCCACAAGATTCACATTCTCGGCGTCTACGAATTGCTTTGTTATCATCAACAGGTCTGCTATCAATGACTTTTGTTCCGTTATATTGACAAGCTGGACATTTCATAATTTTTCTCTCCTGATTTCGAAAACGTATTAGTTTATCTATTATAACAAAAAATAATGGTATAAATCGAAAAAAGTGTAGAAAATCCTCTTTACTCGAGGCTTTCCTACACAATATTGTCGATTTAGTAGAGAATTTCAAAATATCGAAGCTAGCTTGTCTGATAAAGTGAAACTTCCATCAGTGGGGTTTTCTTCATCCACACTGAACTAGAGGAACGGAAGTGAAAAGTACCACGTCCTGTGGCAACACCTGAGTGACAAATATCTCGTTGGCTCGAATCAATCGGGCGTATGTGGCAGTCGATTCCCCACCTATCTTTCTCGTTTTTCTCTAAATCTTGAGATGGGAATTTTACTACCTGTTAACGTGGAGAAAATTTTTCTAGGTGATGCTTGTCCTCCCTGTAGAAAGCATTCAAAACCAAAATGAAAGTAGAGAGAGCACGATTCAGTGAATCGCACTCTCTCTACTTTTTAGACATCCCCGACAATACCGAGGATTTTTTGTTGCTATTTAAATGGATTTTCCCTCATAAAAGTGAAACCTTTTACAAAAAGTAATGATTAAACATTCACTTCTTCTTTTAATTCAGAAACCACTTTTCTAGTTAAGTCTACGACACGTGCTGAGTAACCCCACTCGTTATCGTACCAAGCAAGTACTTTCACTTTATTGCCACCGATTGTCATTGTCGTAAGACCATCAATTGTTGCTGATGCAGGATTTGAATTGTAATCACGAGAAACAAGTGGTTCCATTGTGAAATCTAAAATGCCTTTTAATGAGCCTGCAGATGCTTTTATGAATGCATCATTTACTTCTTCAGCAGTTACATCGCGTTGTAAATCTACAACTAGATCGACTAAAGAAACATTTGGTGTAGGAACACGCAAAGCCAAACCATGTAATTTTCCTTGTAATTCAGGTAGTACAAGTGTTAACGCTTTCGCAGCACCTGTAGAAGTTGGGATAATGGATTCGGCACATGCACGAGCACGGCGTAAATCTTTATGTGGATTATCAATGTTTTTTTGGTCATTCGTATAAGAGTGAACGGTTGTCATCAAACCATTTACAATTCCAAATGTATCATTTAAAACCTTTGCAACTGGTGCAAGGCAGTTTGTTGTACAACTTGCATTTGAAATAATATCATGTTTTGAAAGATCTAATTGATCATCATTAACACCCATTACAATTGTGACATCTTCATTTTTTCCTGGTGCTGTTAAAATGACTTTTTTAGCACCTGCTTCAAGATGTAATGCTGCTTTGCTGCGTTCATTGAATTTACCAGTTGCTTCAATGACAACATCTACGCCCATTTCTTTCCAAGGTAAGTTTTGAGGATTACGATCATTCACAAGCTGCACACGTTTACCGTTCACAATGAGTGCATCTTCTTCCGCTTTTACTTCACCATCAAATTTACCATGTGTTGTATCATATTTTACCAAGTGAGCTAATGTCTCAGCTGGATAACTTGCATTTACCGCAACGATATTTAAATCATCTTGTAGAATCGCTTGACGGAACACCATACGTCCAATACGGCCAAATCCGTTAATAGCAATCGAAACTGTCATGAATAATATCCTCCCTGTTCACTATGAGTTATACTTAATTTGTATTATTCTCAAATAGTATAGCACATTTCCAAGAAAGTAAAACATAATATAAACTATATTTTAATATTTATATTTTCTAAATTTTTATTCAACAATCAATAACGCCCCACAAATTCAATATTTGCAACAATTGATCACGTGTATTTTCTAAATTCCCGTTATTGTAGATGACAGCGTCAGCCCCTTTTTCTTTTTCAGAAAGAGGAAGTTGTGAAGCAATTCTCGCTCTTGCTTCCTCTTCTGATAAGTGATTTCTTTCCATCAATCTTGCTAATTGTGTATCCTCGGACACAGAAACAACTAAAATCTTTTCTACAAAATGTTGTAAACGACTTTCGAAAAGCAATGGAATATCCATCACTACATGTTGTTCCCCTTTTTCAAGCCATTCATCCCTTTGTCGCAACATTTCTTTACGGATAGCGGGATGCATGATATCGTTCAATTCTTTTCTTTTGGACGGATTATGGAAAATAATATCCCCTAATTTTGCACGATTGAGTTCTCCATTGTCCTTCAGAATTTCTTTTCCAAACGATTCCACAATTTTTCCTAACGTTTCGGTTCCTGGTTCGACAACAACTCTCGCAACGATGTCAGCATCTACAATGGGAATACCCAATTCTTGAAACATCTTAGCTACTGTACTTTTACCACTGGCAATACTTCCAGTTAAACCAATAATCATTTTTCACTCACCTTTTAATGCTGGCAATTTGGACAGTACACAGAATTGCGTCCTGAAATTACCAATTGTTTTGTATTAGTATGACATATTGGGCACTCTTTCTTCCCATACATCTGTAAACGATCTTGCATACCACCTGCTTCGCCATTAATATTTCGATAATCAGAGATACTTGAACCACCCGCATGTATACTTTCCTTCAAAACTTCCACAATCGTATAAAACAACTCTATTTTTCTTTTAGCACTTATTCTTGAAAGTTTTCTTGCAGGATGAATTTTCATACGAAATAAAGATTCCGTCGCATAGATATTGCCACATCCGGCAATCACATGACTATCCATAATAACTTCTTTCACAGGCTTATTCATATACTTCGGCAATGTTGATTTAGTCAGAAAATGAGACAATGCTTCTTTTGAAAAGGGCTCCGGTGCTATTTCTAATAGTGGAGGATACTCATCGATTGAATGCAACAGCCGCATCTCACCAAAGCGTCGAATATCCGCATAGACAAGATATTCATCCTCATCAAAAGTGAATACAATATGTATATGCTTTTGAAATTTCCCCTCTGTTATTTCATTCAATGAATGAACATGGAACCATGCTCCTGTCATCCCCAAATGATTAACAAGAACATAGTTCAAATCATGATTTTCTAAATAAAAAAAGATATATTTCGAGCGTCGTTCGACTTCTTTAATCGTCATACTTTGCAATGTATTTGAAAATTTTTCAGGATTCATGTCCTTAATAATACATGCTTTTCCTTCTTTTATGGAGGTGCAAATTGTATTTGAAACCTGAACATGACGGATCACTTTTCCCGCCACAACAGGCTGAAGTGCACGCACAACTCCCTCTACTTCAGGCAATTCTGGCATACAATCACTCCCTTATTTCGTTTCATACCAAGTAGAACCTGATGCAAAATCTGCCTTTAATGGCACTTGTAATTTAATCGCATTCGCCATCACTTGAGGAACTATCTTTTCTAATATAGGGATTTCTTCTTCTGGCGCTTCAAAGATCAATTCATCATGAACTTGTAACAGCATTTTTGCTTGTAGCTGATGTTCTTCTAGCGCCTTTGCCATATCAATCATTGCTTTTTTAATGATATCAGCGGCACTCCCTTGTATTGGCGTATTCATCGCAGTCCTTTCCGCAAAACTGCGTAAATTAAAGTTTGAACTTTTTAAATCCGGTAAATAACGACGACGATTTAATATTGTTGTCACATATCCATTCTTTTTCGCTTCATCTACGATATTTTTCATATAAGCCTGAACACCAGGAAAGCTTTTAAAATAACGATCGATAAAATCAGCGGCTTCCTTACGGGTAATCTTTAAGTTTTGAGATAATCCATAATCACTGATTCCATAAACAATCCCAAAGTTAACGGCCTTTGCTGCCCGCCGCATGTTTGGTGTCACATCTTCTGCATTGACATGAAAAACATCCATTGCTGTTTTCATATGAATATCCATACCATGATTAAAGGCACTGATTAGATTATCGTCGTTAGACATATGAGCGAGCACACGCAATTCAATTTGAGAATAATCGGCAGCAAACATTTTCCACCCTTCATGAGAAGGAATAAAAGCTTGACGAATTTTACGTCCCTCTTCCAAACGTATTGGAATATTTTGTAGATTAGGATCTGTTGAGCTTAAACGACCAGTAGACGTTAATGCTTGTTGATAGTGTGTATGAATTTTATGATCATCCTCATGAATCACCTTCAACAAACCTTCAATATAAGTAGATTGCAATTTTCCGAGTTGACGATATTTTAAAATATGCTGAATAATCTCATGCGCTGGGGCTAATTTTTCTAAGACATCAGCAGCTGTAGAATAGCCTGTTTTTGTCTTTTTAATGACAGGCAGTCCCAGTTTTTCAAACAAAATAACACCTAATTGCTTTGGTGAATTGATGTTGAATTTCTCTCCTGCTATTTGGTATATATCCTCTTCAATGTCCTTTAGCTTAGCCGTTAGTTCTGCTCCCATCTCAACTAGACGATTACGATCCACCGCTACTCCTTCACTTTCCATTTGGCTAAGAATCGCAGCAAGCGGCAATTCAAGATTACGATATAATTCGTATTGTTCATTCTCTTTTAACTGCTTTTCAAGTTTGGGTTGAAGGCTAAAGACTGCCGTAGCTTTTCGACTTGCATGCTCTGCCACAACTTTTGTCTCAGGAATGGATTTTTTTGCACCTTTACCATAGACTACTTCATTTGGTTGGACATCGGTAAAACCAAATTCTTTAGCAACAATCGCTACATCATCTGAGGGCATCGCAGGATTCAAAATATATGCCGCCAATAAAAGATCGAATTCCACTCCTTTTAATCTGACACCACTCCGTAATAATGCAGCTTGAGTTGCTTTCGAATCAAATAAATATTTTTTCTGTGCATCATCTTCAAGCCATGCTATAAGCGCTTTGGATGCTAATGCTTTTTCAAAAGGAATATAATAGGCAATTTCTCCAGCTGTTAAGGCAATCCCAAATCTTTCACAAGTGTGATAATGTTCGTCTGCTAATTCAAGATGTACAGCCATTGGATTTGCTAATTGATCCTCAGAAAGATCATCAACAATCTTGAAATCTAAGTCTGCCGTTTCTTTTGCTTCCGATTCGAATTCACTTTTTTCAATTAAAGATTTGAAAGAGAGCTCTTGCCAGACAGCGAATAATGTTTCCATATCGGGGCCTTCATAGCTTAAATCATCGATCGCTATATCAATAGGTGCTTCACGATTGATCGTTGCCAATTGTTTGCTCATTTTTGCCTGTTCCTCATTATGAACAAGTTTTTCTTTTAGTTTTGCGCCACTCACTTCATCAATATGTTCATAAACTTCTTCAACTGTTGGGAATTGTTTTAATAATTTAATCGCTGTTTTTTCTCCAACACCAGGAACACCTGGGATATTATCAGATGAATCACCCATTAGTCCCTTCATATCGATAATTTGATGAGGGGTCAATCCATACTTTTCATGTACATGATCCGGTGTATAATGCTCAATATCTGTCATACCCTTACGAGTAATATAGACAGTTGTATTACTAGATGCCAGTTGGGTTAAGTCCTTATCACCTGAAACAATAACCACTTCAAGCCCTTGTTCATCTGCCTGTTTACTTAATGTGCCAATAATATCGTCTGCTTCATACATTTCCAATTCATATTGTTTAATACGATAAGCATCCAATAATTTTCGCAGATATGGAAATTGTTCTGATAATTCTGGCGGTGTTTTTTGTCGTCCACCTTTATATTCTGAATAGGTTGCATGTCGGAAAGTCGTTTTTCCAGCATCAAAGGCAACGAGCATTTTTGTTGGCTTTTCTTCTTCTAATATTTTTTGCAGCATCATTGTAAAGCCGTAGACGGAATTTGTATGAATCCCATGGTCATTCGTTAATAATGGAAGCGCAAAAAACGCTCGATACGCCAAACTATTACCATCTAATAAAAGTAATTTTTCACTTGTCATGTTGGCACACTCCTACTAAATAATTAAATCATTTATTTCTTAAATTCATTTTTGCCTAATTAAGATTTTTCATGAATGATTTCTTATTATATATTTTACCATGCCTATAATAGGAAAGGAAAAGAGTGACCATGAAAAGTCAGATGTTGGTGATAGGATTTAGCTATATTTCTCAAACCGTATATCTGATACCTGTCCTTCTTTTTCCCCTCGAACATCTAGTCTATTCGATCATATTGACGAGTGGTTCTCGATAAATATCTCGATCAAAGTGGTAGGAATATGCCCATTTGCTTTTAGACTTATTTGTTGATGTTTTGAAACTATCAATATTTATTAAGATAACGCTAAAATACATGTTTTTTTAAAGATCATGTCAAATATTTTTCCTGATTTCTGTTTAATCAACATACCTGGGCAAATAGAAAAAGAGAGTGCAAGGATTTTGCAACTCTCTTTTACGATACTAAATTTGAAGGGGGCTTCATCCTTTAGTATAATTTTCTATTTTGAATTTTATATAAACAAATTGTAAAAACATTGTAAATACATCCATTTCATCATACAAAATTTAAAAGATAGTAAAACCCTCCACAAATTTCTAGCCGTTTTTTCGATCAAATATCATCTTATCTAAAGCTCTCTGATCTTACGGCAATATCAACATTATGTTTATCTCTTAAGCTTTTGGAAAAAGAAGTCGCATTGTTGTTCCTTTTCCAACAGTACTTTCAACTTGAATTTTACCGCGATGAGCTTCTACTAAATGCTTCACAATCGCTAAACCTAAACCAGTGCCACCAGAATTGCGGCTTCGATCGCGGTTAACTCGATAAAAACGTTCAAATACACGAGGAATTTCTTCTTCACTTATCCCTATTCCTTCATCTGATATTTCGAGAATAGCAGTTTGATCCTTTTCAAAAAGATGAACAGTAATTTTCGTCTGTTCAGGAGAATAATTAATCGCATTAATCACTAAATTCATGACGATTTGCACTAAACGATTAGGATCACCATTTATATAAACATCTTCATCAATTTTTGCCTCAAACTGTATATGCTTTTTTTCCAGTTTTTGATGTGTCATTTCGATTGTACGAATAATAACATCCCGTAAACTTGTTTTTTCCATATTCACTGTAAAACCTGATTTTTCAATTTTGGATAAATCAAGTAAATCATTGACAAGCATTTGTAAACGATTACTCTCCTTATTCATAATTTTTAAAAACCCTAATAATGTTTCTTGATCTTTATAGGCACCATCCAATAATGTTTCAGAAAAACCTTTTATAGATGTAATGGGTGTTCTAAGCTCATGTGATACGTTTGCCACAAAATCTTTCCGAACTTGTTCAAGCTTTTTAAGTTCAGTGATATCATGCATGACAATGACAATACCAAGCCACAATCCGTGCTCTCCAACTACAGGTGCACCATACACTTCCATATCACGAAATTCCTGTTGAAGCTGAATATGAAGTTGTTTCCTATATGGAACTTCCGTCATAAAAACATAATCTACAAACTCTTCTAATTCATGAGGTAGCCCTAACTCGCGAAATTGCTGTCTTTGTACGTCTTCATAAGATTGATCAAACAGCTCCGTAAATGTACGATTGACAATAGTTATATCTCCTTCTCTACCAATCATGATCAAAGCGCTGCCCATATTTTCAATTAATGTTTTTAAACGTTCTTGTTCGATTTCACGAGTAATCGCCATATCTTGTAAATTTCTAGCAAGAATATTGATGGCTTTACTTAAACGCAATGTAAAAGAACCTGTTACTTCAAAGGCACGTGCACGATAATTTCCTTTTGCTAATTCAAATGCTGTCATCATCATATTATCTATTGGTTGTGATAAGTTTTTAATAAGACGATATGTAACTAAGATTAAAATAATAAATGCCAGCATAAAAATAATTCCAAGTAAAATCCATAACTGTAGTCGAATATCTGATACATCTTGTATTTTCGTATGATCCCCAATAGAGTTTATAATTGCATCCCTTTGTGAATTTGTTAAGGAAAGATGTTGCTGTTCAATCGCATGCGTCACTTTTTCTTTCGATGTCACAATATTCGTTTTTATGGAATCCTGTAGTAATAGCGGGAAAAGCTGACCCAGTATAAATCCTAAGCCAGCTAATGTAATAATATATAATGACCCAAAGGTAAATAATAAACGAAATCGTAGTGATTGCATCAAACTTTTGGCTCCTCAAATTTATAACCTAATCCCCGAATGGTTTTAATAAACTTTGGTTTTCGGCTATTTTCTTCAATTTGATCACGCAAATGACTAATATGAACATCTACTATACGTGTATCGCCCGCAAAATCATAATGCCATACGGCACTTAATAATTGATCACGTGTTAATACACGATTTTTATTTTCTAAAAGGTACAACAGTAATTCAAATTCCTTTGGGGTAAATTCTAATAATTTATCATCCAAAAATGCTTCGAATCGATCTGGATAAACATTTAAAAGACCGATGTGATATGATTTTTCTCCTGAAGATTGTTCTGCTTCTTGAGAATTATTAATGACTTTGGAACGTCTTAAAACCGCTTTAACACGTGCCATTACTTCTCTTGGACTGAATGGCTTTGTCATATAATCATCAGCACCCAACTCTAAGCCAAGTACTTTATCAAACTCATCATCCTTCGCCGTGAGCATAATGATCGGTATATCTAGCTTTTTCATACGTAATTCTTTGCAAACTTCCATACCATCCAATTTTGGCAACATTAAATCCAATAAGATTAAATCAGGTTTTTCTTCTATGGCTTTGTGTAATCCATCCAGACCATCATTAGCTATTATGACATCATAGCCCGCCTGTTTTAAATTGTATTGTAATAAAGTCGCAATTGATACTTCATCTTCCACTACTAAGATTTTGTTTGTCATTTTATGTTCCTCCGCAACTGATTTGAAACCCCCATCTCAAATCTATTTGCCATTAGGTGAATCTATTGGACGAGTAGGTGGGACAGCCACTACTGTGCCCTCTAATACAATCTCTTCGTTACTGTTATTCCCCTCGATTTTTATAATAATTTCACGATTAACAATATCGATATTTTCAACTGTTAATTGAATTTGAACTGTTTCATAATGATACAAAGGCTTTGGATATCGAAATATTTGTTCACGAATATATGCTCCTGCACCAGGTAAATATTTTGAAATAGCTGATGTAACTATTCCAGTTAACATGATTGTAGGTACTACTGGTTTCTCATAAATAGTTTGAGCAGCATAGTCATGTTGTATGTACAAAGGATTATTATCATTTGTTAATCCTAAATACAATAATAAATCCTTATCCTCGATCTTCTCTGTTAACTGAATCGACTCCCCTACTGATAACTCTTCAAGCTGTTTGCCCAGCTTTCCTTTTTTATCAAGTAACACAGGATTCCCCCTTTGAAATCTCCAGTAATTTTATAGTATCAATAATCGTAAGAAAAATCGAGTATGAAAACAAAAAACCGAATAGGCTATACCTACTCGGCTATATTGGCACGAAATATTAAGAAAGAATGGTCATGACATTTTTAACTGCTTCGGCAGATTTATCTAAAGCCGTTTTTTCATCTGCGGTTAAATCTAATTCAATAATTTTTTCTATCCCATTACCACCTAAAACCGTTGGGACACCGAGATAAATACCTTCGTAACCATATTCTCCTTCTAAATAAGCAATTACTGGTAGTATACGACGCTGATCTTTAAGAACGGCTTCCGCCATTTCCACAAGGGATGCCGCTGGAGCATAATAGGCAGAACCATTACCTAGTAGATTAACGATTTCACCACCACCAGTACGAGTACGAGCAACAATTTCATCTAAACGTTCTTTAGCAATTAGCGTTTCTAATGGGATGCCACCAGCATAAGAAAAACGCGTTAGCGGAACCATTGTATCACCGTGGCCACCAAGAACGAAACCTGTTACATCTTTAACCGACAGATTTAGTTCTTCTGCCACAAAAGCACGGAAACGAGCAGTATCAAGGACGCCTGATTGACCGATTACTCGGTTTTTAGGGAACCCTGATTCTTTGTACACTGTATAAGTCATCGCATCAACAGGATTTGTTAATACAATGATAATTGAGTTTGGGGAGTATTTAACAATTTCTCCTGTGATTGATTTCATCACTTTTTGATTAATTTGAACTAAATCATCGCGGCTCATACCAGGTTTTCTGGCAACACCCGCAGTGATGATGACTACATCTGAATCTTTCGTATCTTCATAGTGAGAAGTACCAATAATACGAGAATCGAAACCTTGAACTGGAGCAGCTTCAGCCATATCTAAAGCTTTACCTTTTGTTGGATTTTCTGCTTGCGGAATATCGACTAATACAACATCTCCAAGTTCTTTTTGAGCTAATAAAAATGCACTAGTAGCACCAGTGAAACCAGCGCCGATTACTGAGATTTTTTTACGATTAGATGCCATTATAAACTCTCCCTTTTATTTATAATGTAAAAAGGGAACAGGGATAACACCCCGTTCCCTTTTTCAATCTTTCTAATTAGATTAAAGGTTTTTGATTAACTCATTAGCAAATTCAGAACATTTAACTTCTGTTGCACCATCCATTAGACGAGCAAAGTCATAAGTTACAACTTTAGAAGCAATTGTTTTTTCAACTGAAGCAGTAATGGAATCAGCAGCTTCTTTCCATCCTAAGTGTTCAAGCAAAAGAACGCCTGAAAGAAGAATTGAAGATGGGTTAACTTTGTCTAAACCAGTGTATTTAGGAGCTGTACCATGAGTTGCTTCGAAGATTGCGTGTCCAGTTACATAGTTAATGTTAGCTCCTGGAGCAATACCGATACCACCAACTTGTGCAGCAAGTGCATCTGAGATGTAGTCTCCGTTTAGGTTCATTGTTGCAACAACATCGAATTCTTTTGGACGAGTCAAAATTTGTTGTAAGAAGATATCAGCGATAGAATCTTTAACTAAGATTTTACCAGCAGCTAAAGCGTCCGCTTGAGCTTTGTCAGCTGCTTCTTGACCTTGTTCAGCTTTAATAGCATCATATTGGTTCCAAGTGAAAGTTTGATCAGCGAATTCATTTTCAGCTACAGCATAACCCCAAGCTTTGAATGCACCTTCAGTGAATTTCATAATGTTACCTTTGTGTACTAAAGTAACTGATTTGCGGCCTTCTTTAATTGCATAGTTGATAGCAGCACGCACTAGACGTTCTGTACCTTCTTTAGATACTGGTTTAATACCGATACCAGAAGTTTCTGGGAAACGGATTTTAGTTACGCCCATTTCATTTTGAAGGAAGTTAAGAACTTTTTTCACATCATCTGAACCTTCTTGATATTCGATACCTGCGTAAATATCTTCAGTGTTTTCACGGAAGATTACCATGTCAACATTTTCAGGGTGTTTAACTGGAGAAGGAACACCTTCAAAGTGACGTACTGGACGTAAGCAAACATATAAGTCAAGTTGTTGACGTAATGCTACGTTTAATGAACGAATTCCTCCACCGATTGGTGTTGTAAGAGGTCCTTTAATAGCGATTAAATATTCATTGATTTTGTCTAAAGTTTCTTGTGGTAACCATTCGCCAGTTTTGTCGAATGCTTTTTGACCAGCTAAAACTTCAAGCCATTGAATTTTCTTTTCGCCATTATAAGCTTTTTCTACTGCTGCATCGATTACGCGAGAAGCAGCTGCCCAGATATCAGGGCCAATTCCGTCCCCTTCGATGAATGGAATAACAGGGTTGTTTGGTACTTTAAGTACACCATTTTCTACTATGATTTTCTCGTTAGACATTGGTTTCTTTCCTCCTATATTCATACACGTAGGGCAGAAACTAAAAGTCTGCCCTGCGATATTACCATTATAGCAATTATCTTTCTTCTACTGGTATATATTTTTGCATACCAGGTCCAACATATTCTGCACGTGGACGGATTAAACGGTTATTAGCATATTGTTCTAAGATGTGAGCTACCCAACCAGATACACGTGAAACAGCGAATACTGGAGTGAATAGATCATGTTCAATACCTAGCGAATCGTAAACTGATGCAGAGAAGAAGTCTACGTTTGCTGGTAAATGTTTTTGTTCTTGAATCATATCATGAATTTTAACTGACATTTCGTAAAGTTCTGGTTTACCTTTTAGTTTTGTCAATTTTTCAGACATTAAACGCAAATGTTTTGCACGTGGGTCACCATTACGGTAAACGCGGTGTCCGAAGCCCATGATTTTTTCTTTATGATCTAATTTGTTTTGGATATATGGTTCTACATTATCAACTGAACCAATTTCACTCAACATTTTCATAACTTGTTCATTTGCACCGCCGTGAAGAGGTCCTTTAAGAGCACCGATCGCTGCAGTAACACCTGAATACATATCTGATAATGTTGCAACACATACACGAGCAGTAAATGTAGAAGCATTTAATTCGTGGTCAGCGTGAAGCACTAATGCTTTGTTGAAAGCTTCTTCCTCGAGTGGTTGTGGCACTTCACCATGTAACATATACAAGAAATTAGCTGCATATGACAAATCTTTTTTTGGTGCAACTGGTTCTTTACCAGCGCGGATACGACCAAATGCAGTAACCACTGTTGCTATACGAGCTTGTAATTTGATAGCTTTGCGATAGTTCGCTTCAGTTGACATATCTTCTGCATCTTCATCATATAAACCTAATAGAGATACAGCTGTGCGTAAAGCTGCCATAGGATGAACAGATTGAAGATCGTAAGTTTTGAAGTGGTCCAATACTGCTTGTGGCACTGCCATATTGTCAGCCAATTGTTGTTTTAGCTCTGCTAATTCGTCTGCTTTTGGTAAACGAGTGTGCCATAGTAAGTAAACTACCTCTTCAAAAGATGCGTTTTCTGCTAAATCATCAATGTTATAACCCACATATGTAAGAGTATCATCAATGATTGAACTAATCTTAGTTTCCGCTGCTATAACGCCTTCTAAACCTTTAGTTGTTGCCATTATTCTCGCTCCTTTTTCGATTTCCAATAGCGTTGAAACCAAGTTTCAACTTATCAAAAAAATAGTCAAATCCATATGAACCTATAAGTAAATCGCTTACATTGATATTATAATAAATTTTGACGGCTTTGTGAATGAAAAACCTTCATTTTATGAAAAAACAGCGCTTTCAAGAAAATTTAAGTATTTTATAGAAGATATTAAAATTATTAAGAAAACATAAATTAGCAAAAAAGGAAGTTGGTGACCATATTATAAAATTTCCTGATGAAAATATAAAAAATAATATAAAATTATGGACTTTTATACTTTTTTTAGTTCTTTTCGCTTGGCTCATACTACCTGTAACATTAGCAATCGTTTTAGCTTATTTCCTATCGCCCTTACTTCAATTATTCCATAAGCAATTGAAATTGCCTTCGTTTATAACTGCACTTCTGACTGAATTCATAGTAGTTGCAGGTATAACAGTAGGTTTATTGTTCCTAATTTCAGTATTAATAGATACCCTTCCTGTCCTGAAAGAAAACCTATTAAATGTGTCATCGTTCATCCATGTTCCTGTAGCAATTACTACTCAAATCAGGGATCAACTATTTGAGTTATTCGACATATTGTTATCCAAAATATTTCAATCTATACAAGATATCTTACAGCATTTAGTGGAAGTAACGATATTTATCGTAGCATTTTATTTTTCTCTATATGAAACGAGCAGAAATAAACATTGGTTTTTTGTTTATATTCCTGCTCGTTTTAGAAAGCCTATATATACTATTTTCGAAGAGGCGACAACATTATTTAGTTATTTTATTACAGTTGAAATTCGTCTAGCACTTATTACATTTGGAATGCTATCTATTGGCTTTTATTTTCTAAACTTTTCTCAACCTGTTGGAAAAGCATTACTTGTTTCAGTATGTGATTTTTTACCTTTTTTAGGTATCGGAGTATTTCTAATTCCTATTAGTATTGTATTTATGGCAACCGGAAAAGTTGCAATAGGTATTCAACTGATCGTTTTATATATTGTGATTCAACTGACAAGGCAATTTGCCGAATCCATGATGTGGGCGTCTACCATGCAGATTCGCTCGGTACACGCCTTCATCTTAAGTGCTATTAGTCTATTGCTCTTCGGAGTGGCAGGGATCATTATTAGCCCATTCATATTATTAATCGCCGTGAAATTGCAACGCCATCCTATTTTTGTATCAAAATAATTTGACCATTTTTCATTTTTTTTCGTAGCCAGTAGTATATGGCAGGCTTAAATAATTTTCTGGTTATTGGAATCACCAGTAAAATCCCAATTATATCCGAAATGAATCCTGGAAGAATGAGCACGATAGAGCCGATAAACGTTAATACACCATCGATTATTGCATCTCCAGGTGCTCTTCCCTTTTCAATTTCTCTTTTCAACTGTTGAAAGGCATTCAATCCTTTTGTTTTGGCTAGATATACACCTAGCACACCTGTTCCGACAATCAATAAAAGGGTTGGGATTGCTCCTATCAATTTTCCTGAAAGTAATACAACAGCTATTTCGACAATTGGAACTGCAATTAAAAGCATTAGAAACTTTCTCATTGCCTTCACCTCTTCTTTAGAATACCCAAAGATGTACAATCTATCAAATCCATATGTTTTAGATTATAAAATTCTTGATGATCCGTAATAAATAACACCTGAAACAGCATCCATCGATACTTCTTGATTGTTTTTAATCAGTTTAGTAGCATCCTTTACTCCTACGATTACCGGGATTCCTAGACTTAATCCTACAACCGCAGCATGGCTTGTTAAACCACCCTCTTCGGTAATGAGCCCTGCACATTTCGAAATAGCCGGCATCATATCTCTATCTGATCCAATCGTAACGATAATGCGATCCGTTGTGTCTTGGCTTAATGCTTCTTCTGCATTATGCACGACCAATGCTTTTCCGATAGCAGTGGATTTACCAATGCCTTGTCCTCTTGTTAATACATCACCAATGACATGCAATTTCATCAAGTTCGTTGTACCAGCTTCTCCTACTGGCACACCTGCAGTGATCACTACTAAATCTCCATGTTTTACATAACCACGATCAATACTTTGTTGAACAACTTGTTCTAAAACACCATCTGTCGAAGCAACTTGCGGCGCTACTATTGGTTGGACTCCCCAAACAAGCACTAAATTACGACAAACTTCTTCGGATGAGGTCATCGCAATAATCGGTACACCCGGACGATATTTAGCAATCATTTTCGCTGTATTACCACTTTCTGTTGGAGCTAGTATGGCAGACACTTGGAGGCTTAAAGAAGTGTGTGCAACAGCTTGACTGATGGCTTCTGTCATGTTGCCACCTTTTTCTTTACTACGCTCATTAACAATACGTTTATGGTCTAATGTTTGTTCAATACGTCTTGCAATTTTATCCATTGTTTTAACTGATTCTAATGGATACAGACCTGCTGCTGTCTCTCCTGACAGCATGATCGCATCTGTACCATCTAAGATTGCATTGGCAACATCACTTGCTTCAGCACGAGTTGGACGAGGATTACGCTGCATCGAATCAAGCATTTGAGTAGCTGTGATAACTGGTTTTCCAGCCTTATTACATTTATGGATCAAACTTTTTTGCACAACTGGGACTTCTTCGGCTGGAATTTCCACGCCTAGATCTCCACGAGCAACCATTAGGCCGTCAGATACTTGAATAATTTCATCAATATTATCAACGCCTTCTTGATTTTCAATTTTTGGAATAATATGAATATGAGCTCCTCCATTTTGTTCGAGCAGCTCACGTATTTCCATAACATCTGAGGGACGACGGACAAAAGAAGCTGCAATAAAATCGACTTTTTGCTCAATCCCAAACAAAATATCTTGAGCATCTTTTTCTGTAATCCCTGGAAGTTGGACTGAAACGCCTGGTACATTGACGCCTTTTTTATTTTTTAAGACACCAGCATTGGCAACTGTTGTATGGATAATACCAGCCTGTTGATCAATACCTGTTACATGTAATTCAATTAATCCATCATCTAGTAAAATAACGGAGCCGACTTGAACGTCTTCAATTAATCTCTCATAAGTAATCGAAAATATATTTTTATTTCCAAGAACCTCTGTCATGGAAATATCGATATTTTGACCTGTTACCAGTTCAATTGCTCCATTTTCCATATTATGTGTACGTATTTCAGGTCCTTTTGTATCAAGTAAAATAGCTATTACTTTACCCGTTTTTTTAGCAGCTTCACGAATGGCTTGAATACGTGCTGCATGTTCCTCATGATTACCATGAGAAAAGTTCAATCGCGCAACATTCATCCCAGCTTCGATTAATGACACCAGTATTTCTTGTGATTCACTTGCGGGTCCAATTGTACAGACAATTTTTGTTTTTCTCATCACTACCACTCCAATCCGTTAGATCGATAATTCTTTCGATAATGTATACATTGATAGTTCAGCTTTATGTTCCTTATTGAATGTTTCTTTCAATTCATAGTCTACCACCTCACGATTATGAATGCCAATAGCCACTCCCCCACGGTTTTCCAATAAAGTTTCTACTGCCTTTGCACCGAGTCGGCTAGCAAAAACACGATCTCTAGCAGTTGGGGATCCCCCACGTTGAATATGCCCTAAAACAGATACTCGAGTTTCGATTTCTGCTCTATCTTTAAGCATTTTTGCTAATTCTCCTCCAGACATAACACCTTCAGCTACGATAATAATACTGTGCTTTTTGCCACGTTCATGACCTTGTTTTAATCGCTTGACTAAACCATCAATATCCACAGGAACTTCTGGAATAACGATTGTTTCAGCACCACCTGCTAGTCCTGCCCATAAAGCTAGATCTCCAGCGTCGCGTCCCATGACTTCAATGATAAATGTTCGCTCATGAGAGGTAGCTGTATCACGGATTTTATCAATGCTTTCTATGACTGTGTTTAAAGCTGTATCAAAGCCAATCGTATAGTCTGTACCTGGAATATCATTATCAATCGTTCCAGGAACACCAACGCATGGGAAACCTTTTTCTGTTAAAGCCAGTGCCCCACGATATGAACCATCTCCACCTATGACGACTAATCCTTCAATTCCATGTTTTTTTAATTGTTCAATGGCCTTTTTTTGACCTTGCTCTGTTTTAAATTCGGGACAGCGAGCAGAATATAATATTGTTCCGCCTCTTTGAATAATATCCCCTACATCACCAGCATTTAAATCCTTGATATTTCCTTCGATCAATCCTTGATATCCATGATAAATACCAGCCACTTCTATCCCGTGATAAAGTGCTTTTCTAACCACTGCTCGAACTGCAGCATTCATACCAGGAGCATCTCCACCACTTGTTAATACACCTATTTTTTTCATCTATTTAAACCTCCCGCCAACTCTTCATTTGAACATTTATATTTATACAGATGTATTGATCGTTCAATCCTACTTTTTCTGATCAACACACCAAATTTCATATGTATTGTGTTCAAATGTTTTATCGTCTGAAAGAAAGAGGCTGATTCAAACGATCATCCGTTTAAAACAGCCCTTTAACCTAATATACCATTATTTTAACTTGTCAGACGTCTTTTGAAAATCTTTATCTGAAAAAGTGCCGATTTTTCTAAATTTATGGTAACGTTGCTCTATTAGCTCTTCCTCTGATAAATCTTTTAATTTGTCTAATGAGCTTTGTAAAACATCTTTTAAAAACTGAGCTTGTTTATGAACATCTTTATGGGCTCCACCTAATACTTCTGGAATTATTTCTTCGATTATATTTTCTTCTTTTAAATCTGGAGCTGTAATCCGCATAGCTTCCGCGGCTTTTTGAGCGAGAGCAGCATCTTTCCATAATATCGATGCTGCTCCTTCAGGTGAAATGACAGAATAAGTAGAGTTTTCTAGCATATGTACGTGATTAGCCACACCTAAAGCTAGTGCTCCGCCACTTCCTCCTTCTCCGATTACAATACTGATAATTGGAACCTTTAATCCTGCCATTTCCAATAAGTTTCTTGCAATGGCTTCACTCTGTCCTCGTTCCTCAGCTGCTTTTCCCGGATATGCTCCCTTTGTGTCAATGAAACAAATAATTGGACGTTTGAACTTCTCCGCTTGTTTCATTAAGCGCAAAGCTTTTCTATAGCCTTCAGGGTGAGGCATACCAAAATTACGGCGAATATTTTCTTTCGTATCTTTCCCACGTTGATGACCGATAATGGTGATTGGCGTTCCTTCAAAACAAGCAATTCCACCAACAATCGCTGCATCATCGCCAAAGGTACGATCACCATGCAGCTCGATAAAATCATCAAAAAGCTCATGAATATAATCAAGCGTCGTTGGTCGCTCTGGATGACGTGCAATTTGGACCCGATCCCAGGGTCTCAAATGATGATAAATATCTTTTTCAAGATTTGTAAAACGTTCCTCTAACTGTTCAATCTCTTTTGATAAATCTACCTCAGTATTTGATGTAAATTCTTTTAGTTCTGTAATCTTGGAACGTAGTTGAACAAGTGGCTCTTCAAAAGATAATGTTTTTACCATTAGATTGCCTCCCTTACATGCAATTTCACAATTGTACTAACGGTTTTTCGCATTTCATGTCGCGATACAACAGCATCTAATTGACCATGTTCCAATAAAAATTCAGCTGTTTGGAAATCATTTGGTAATTTTTCTCTTACAGTTTGTTCAATTACGCGACGGCCAGCAAAACCAATCAACGCTTTTGGCTCTGCTAAATTGATATCACCAAGTGAAGCAAAACTTGCAGAGACGCCTCCTGTTGTCGGATGAGTCATAATCGAAATAAATAAATTTCCTTTTGCTCCATGGCGTTCCAATGCAACGCTTGTTTTGGCCATTTGCATTAGTGAAATAACACCTTCTTGCATTCTTGCCCCGCCACTAGCAGTAAAAACAATAAATGGCGCACTAAGCTCTGTGGCTTTCTCTATTGCTCTAGTAATCTTTTCACCAACAACAGATCCCATAGAACCCATACGGAAAAATGAATCCATCACGGCAACAACAACTTGTCTGCCTTCTAATTCTCCGACACCCGTTAAAACAGCTTCATTCAAACCTGTCTTCTGCATATCTGATGTTACTTTTTCAATATATCCTGGAAAATTTAATGGGTTTACTGTTTGTAAATGATCATCTATTGATTGAAATGATCCCTCATCTAAAAAATCATCAATCCGTTCTTTCGCCGTCATTTTGTGATGATATTGACAATTTGGGCAAACCTTTTTATTTTTTTGTAAATCCTTTGTTAACATAACATGATTACATTCTGGACATTTTGTCATAATACCTTCTGGAACACTATGCTGTTCGCGCGTAATCGTGATATTCTTATTAGGTTTATTTTTTTTAAATAAATCTCGAATACTCATAATCATTCTCTCTCCTTATGTAATAACATTGTCCAAAGTTCAAAAGCCTGGATGGCTTCTTCTGTATGTCCAAGCATGATCTCACTGATAAACGTTTGTAGAAATGGCTGTTCTTCTTCTGTAGACAGTCCATTGTAGGGTTCTTTGCCATATTGTTTTAAAAGTATCCAGATTTTAAGCACAAGTCGGTTATTGGACGTGATAATGATTTCTCTCATCAAATCTTCTCGCTCAATACGTCCCTCTATAATTAAATTTGTTAGCAAACTTTCCCATACTGGTAAATTTCGAAGCTTTTCATCCTCCGCGACGATACGAATGGCATCACGTTCTAAAATTTTCCTTGTTTCGTGAACATTTCTTAAGGTTTTTTCTTCCTGTAAGATAAATGTTGATAATACTTCTACTAATTGATGATTACGAAAATCTGCTACAAATGTTCCTCCACCTCTACGAGTTTCGATCAAGCCTAATAACTCTAAACTGCGCAAAGCTTCTCGAATAGAGGACCGTCCTACATTCAACCGCTCAGCCAAAACACGTTCTGATGGGATTTTACCTCCAGGAGGAATTTTCTCATTTTGAATAATTTCACGTAATTCACGTACGATTTGTATAAACATTTTCGAAGCAGGTTTATCTACACCCATAGCCGTCTCCCCAGTGCCCAAATATTCTATAAAAGTGGTCTGACCACTTTTGAACAATTTTATCATACAAAAACTGTTAGCATCTGTAAAGTAAAAAACAAAAAACTGTGCGATAGTCACACAGTTTACTTTAGGATGAAATGGCTGTACATTTTTTTAATATAATTTGAGGGAATCCCTTTCTTACCTCAACAATCCCTTCAATGAATAGCATTTGATCTTCTTTTATCCATTCGATGACTTTTATATATTCTTTCGGGAAAATAGTCACAGAAATACTACCTGTTTCATCTTCCATTTCTATAAAACCCATCAATTCGCCCTTTTTAGTCCTTATCTGTTTAATAGCGGCAATCATTCCAACCATTTTAACATATTGACCGCCTGTCATACGCCGTATAATATCTGCAGTAGTTGACTGGATTTGTTGTTCCTGCTTTACTCTTTGAACTGGATGTGTAGATATATACAATCCCAAAACTTCTTTTTCAAATTGTAATTTTAGCTTTTCTGAAATGGGACTAGCTTTCGCATGCTTCGGTTTGCCAAAGAAAAATGATACATCCTCTAAAAGCTGATCCTCTTCTTCAGGTCGATACAGTTCAGCATGTTTAACAGCAGCATCGATTGTTGCTAAAAGTATCGCACGATCTTTGCCAAATTCGTCGAGTGCCCCTGCCTTAACCAATGGTTCAATCGCTTTATGCGTAAAATGGATCGCTGTTAAATCGATGGCCATATCAAATATGTCTTGCCACCTCTTATGTCCTTCTGTTCTTCGTATTTCCATTACTTTGTTGATAAATGTATGTGGAACACCTTTGATCGCAGATAATGCAAAGCGAATGACACCATTTTGAACACGAAATGATCGTCCACTATCATTGATAGATGGAGGTAAAATAACAACACCTTTTTGTTTGGCTTCATGCAATATTTTATTGAATTTATCTCGATTTCCTATCGTAGAAGTTAATAATGCCGCATAAAAATAAGCTGGAAAATGAGCTTTCAGATAGGCCATTTGATAGGAAATGATACTATATGCAACTGCATGACTTTTGGGAAATCCATAATTTGCAAAACGGATGATCAAATTATAAACATCCACTGCAGTTTTCTCGGAGAATCCATTAGCAACTGAATTATGGACAAAGTGAGTCTTTTCCGAATCAAGAACCTCTTTCTTCTTTTTACTTACTGCTCTGCGAAGAATATCCGCTTCTCCCATCGTAAATCCAGCCATTTTAGAAGCAATCAGCATGATTTGTTCTTGATAGACAATCACCCCATATGTTTCACCTAGGATGGATTCTAAAGCAGGATGTGGCATTTCAACACGTTCTTGTCCATGTTTTCGTCTGCTATAAACAGGGATAAAATCCATTGGCCCAGGACGGTATAAAGCATTCACCGCAACGATATCTTGAAAAACAGTTGGCCGGATCTCACGCAAAGCCTTTTTCATACCTTCCGATTCCAATTGGAAAACACCTATTGTATCGCCATTTTGTAATAATTCAAATGTTTTGGGATCATGTAATGGAATTTTCTCGAATTGCAAGAATCTCTTTTGATCATAGTAAATCATCGAACGAATTCTTTCCAAAATAGTCAAATTACGCAAACCTAAAAAGTCCATTTTTAACAGGCCAACTGATTCAACTTCTTGCATTGGCCATTGTGTTAAATAGAGACCTTCATTGCCCTTTTCGATTGGCGCCACATTAACGATCGGCTCTGGGCATAACACAACTCCTGCTGCATGCGTAGATGCGTTGCGTGGCAATCCTTCTAAATTTAAAGCAACTTGCATCCATTGTCTACGGATTTCACTGGAGTTGATAAATCCTCTTAAAGGCTCAGACTGCGCTATAGCTTCTTTTAATGTTATGCCAGGTTTTCCAGGTATCAGCTTAGAAATATGGGCAAGTTCTTCACTGTCGAATCCAAAAACACGTGCAACATCACGAGCTACAGCCTTCGCTGATAATGTCCCAAATGTGATGATTTGAGATGTGTAATTTGCTCCATACTTATCTGCAACGTATTGAATCACTTCTTGTCTGCGATAATCAGCAAAATCAACATCGATATCAGGTAGTGTAATACGGTCTGGATTTAAAAATCGTTCAAACAGCAAACCATACTGGATGGGATCTACATCCGTAATGCGCAACGTATAAGCGACTAAAGAGCTTGCTGAGGAACCACGACCAGGCCCCGTTAAAATATGTTTACTTCTTGCAAATTGGATATAATCTGCAACGATCAAAAAATAATCTGCATAGCCCATTTTTATAATGATGCCTAACTCATAGGACAATCTTTTATGATATTCTCTTCCTGCATGAGGGACACGTTCTTGCAAGCCAGCCAAACAATTTTTTTGTAAAGCTTTGGCTGTCGTCTCTCCCTCTAGCACAGGGAATTTTGGCATATAAAAGCGATCGTAGTTCAGTTCCACTTGGCATGACAAAAGCATCTCTTCCGTTGCTTGCAGCCATTCTGGATGATCCTCAAACCACTCGCAATAGTTTTGTTCAGAAGGTAAAAACTGTTTGCTCTCCCGAAAAGTGAGTTTGTCCTGATCAGCCAATTTAGAACCCAATGAGATGGCCTTTGCTACCTCATATGTAAAAGCATCCTCTTCCTTCACAAAAGTACTTAAATGGGTAGCACATACTTTTAGTGAATTCTCTAAGCAATAAGCAACTATTACCTCTTCTGCCGGATGCCTAATGCCACCTGGGCGATCAATTCCGATCCATAAGTAACCTCGGTCAAAAATATTCAAAAGTCTTTCTACTGCTTCATAAGAGTTTTCTTGTTGCCATAAATCATTTGTAATCGGTACTAATGCAATACATCCTTTGTGATACCCTTCTAACCAACGAAGTGGTAAAGTTTCATTTTCCCTTAAAGAAATGGATGAAGTCATTTTTAATAGATTTTGATAGCCATCTATATTTTGGGCATATAACACCAATGGCCTAATGTCTTCTTGAGAAAACTCAACTTTGACAGTCAGGCCGACAACAGGGTGAATAGCTGTTTTTTTTAGTGCACGCCAAAAGGGCAATAATCCGTACAATTTTGAATTTGTAATCGCCGCAGCCCTTGCTTTTTCATGTTGAAGGAAGGAAATGAGCTCACTTATGCGAATTGTACTTTTTAGCATGTCCGCAGCTGTCACTATCTGAGAGTAAACAGGTTGCATCATCATCTCTTCCTTTCTTTTTTATGCTTTACATAGTTTTTGTAATTTATCGATCATTTCGTCCGCTTCAGACCACTCAAAGATTTTAGCTCCTGAAGCCATTGGATGTCCGCCACCACGATATTGTTTGGCTAAAGTATTAATAATCGGACCTTTTGAACGTAAGCGAACACGGATCTGATCTTCTTCTTCTACGAACATAGCCCATGCTTTGATGCCTTTGACATCGCCAAGCGATCCAACTAATGCAGATGTATCATTAGCTGTCACTCCAAATTCTTTTAAAAGATTGATAGGTAGTTTAATATAAGCTGCGCCGTTTTCATCAATTGAAAAGTTTTGATAGATATACCCTTGTAAATGCAACAATGATCGATCTAATTCATACATACTATTAAATAGCTCTGTACGATCAAAATCATATTGAATAAGCTCCCCTACTACGTGAAACGTCTTTTCTGTTGTACTAGGGTAAATAAAGCGTCCTGTATCGCCAACGATACCTGCAAATAATAGGCGCGCACCTTTTGCATCCAGTTTCCAACCAGCTATTTCTTGACCTTTCTTAAATAATTCATAAATCATTTCACTACAAGAACTGGCAGAAGTATTAATCCACAATAAATTGCCATATGCATCATCATTAGGATGATGATCTATTTTAATCAAAAAAGCCCCTGTATGATAACGTTGATCATCTACTCGTTCCGTATTGGCAGTATCTGTACAAATAACTAGCGCATTCTGGTATACATCATCTGCAATCACTTCAGGTTTGCCTAAATAGTCAAAAGCCAGATCATGTTCACCAACAGCATATATATTTTTTTCTGGGTAAGTAGCTTGCAGAATTGCTTGTAATCCAAGCTGTGAGCCATATGCATCTGGGTCAGGACGTACATGTCGGTGAATAATGATCGTATCATACGATTGAATCGTTTCAATAATTTTGGTTTTCAAAAAAAAACCTCCTACTAATAAATGGTCTCTCATAAGGAACTCCCTACTTCTTACTATCTTTTTTTAAACATTATCGTTAAAATAAAGACAGATTTGCTTTTTTAGGAGGAGCACCATGAGTAATATCTTAAATATTATTTTAGCATTTTTAATTGTTATTTCATTTGTGTTTTATTTATATTTTAAAACAAAGCAATTCCGCACAACCTTACCGATTCATAAAAAATGGTATGCTAATCGAGCAGGTGTTTCACTTGGCATCTTATTGACCTTATTTGGAATCAACCAAATGATTATATATCATACTACCCTTACATATATAGTCTGCATGATTATGATTCTATTCGGGGTGTATGCCTCTATTAACTATAATAAGCGTGTTCGCCACTATGGTCAGTATATTGCGGAAGAAGAGGAATTGAACAAAAAGTGATGCACAAAAGTGTGCATCACTTTTTGGTTGCATATAAATATATCTATCCGCTAACGTTCAAGTATTTGAAATGTAGCCATTGCTTTCCCAACTAGCATTTCTTCACTAAACACTTCAAAGTCCATTTTTGCAAATTTACGGCTCATATCAAGTATTTGTGGTTTTACGATAACCATCGTTTCCATTTGAATAGGTTTGATAAAGTAAATAGCCATATTCTCTAATACGCTTTCTCCACGTTTCACCTTTTTCAACATAAAGGAGCCTGATTCAACCACTAAAGTCATAAATGCCCCATATGAAATAGCACCAAATTGATTAGTCATTTGTGGTGTTACGGAGAATTTAACAGTATTTTCCTCATCCTCTGAATCAATGGATATTTCATTTTTCACCAAATCATCAATCGTTTCTCCATGTTGTGGTTGTCTTTGCGCCATTTGCAATGCCTTTAAAACATCTTGACGACTAACAACGCCTTGTAAAACCCCATGCTCGTCCGCAACCGGCAAAAGATCAATACCTTCCCAAATCATTCTATGCCCCGCAGTAGCTACACTTGTTTTTAATGTTACAGTAATTGGGTTGCGTGTCATCAATCGATCGATATGATCACTATCCAACTTACCGATCAGGTCACGAGCTGTAACAATTCCAACGATTTTCCCATGCTTATCTACAACAGGATATCCACCATGATTTGTCTTAGAATTGAGTAGATTATAATCTTTTACAGTGTCTGTTGATCTTAAATAAGATGTATTTTTAATCGGAATGACAATATCTTCAATTAACAAAATCTCTTTTTTGATCAATTGGTCATAAATAGCACGGTTGATCATCGTCGCAACTGTAAACGTATCATAACTTGTTGAAATAATAGGAAGCTCTAGCTGATCTGCTAATTTCTTTGTTTCATCGGTCGTATCAAATCCACCTGTAATTAAAACAGCAGCTCCTGCTTTTAGAGCATACTCATGTGTCCGTTCCCGATTTCCTACGATTAGTAGACTCCCTGCATCTGTATAACGCATCATATCTTCTAATTTCATCGCACCAATAACAAATTTCGTTAACGTTTTGTGCAGACCACTTTTGCCACCTAATACTTGACCTTCAACAATATTAACAATCTCTGCAAATGTAAGTCTTTCGATATTTTCTTTTTTCTTTTTTTCGATACGAATTGTCCCTACACGTTCGATCGTACTAACTAATCTTCTCGTTTCAGCCTCTTTAATTGCGCGATAAGCTGTGCCTTCACTAACGGACATCTCTTTAGCAATTTGACGAACTGAAATTTTATCTCCTACTGGTAATGATTCAATATATTGAAGAATCTTTTCATGTTTTGTAGCCAAAAAATCACCTATTTTCCAACATCATTCTTGGCTTAAGTGTAACATAATTTGACCATTTTCTTTAATAATTTAACCTTCGAAATCAAGATTATTATATATAATTCAATTAAATGTCAAATTTATCTCCAGGTTTCATCACTTGAACAGTAGTATTCGACACCATTTCGGCAAATTCTTCAGGATCTTGCTCGATAACCGGAAATGTATTGTAATGGATAGGTACGACCTCTTTTGGTTTCAAAAATTGGGCAGCTCTAGCAGCATCTTCTGGCCCCATCGTAAAATTATCGCCGATTGGCAAAAATGCAACATCGATTGGATGGTTTTCACCGATTAGTTTCATATCTGAGAATAGTGCCGTATCTCCTGCGTGATAAATTGTTTTTCCCTCCACAAATAGAAGAATTCCTGCAGGCATGCCTGTATAAATAATTTGTTGATCATCCGTTACATAAGATGAACCATGGAAGGCCTGTGTGAATTTTACTTTACCAAAATCAAATTGATGTGCCCCTCCTATATGCATAGGGTGCGTTTTAATGCCTTGCCAAGAAAGATACACAGCTAACTCATTTGGAGCAATCACCAAAGCCCCAGATTGTTTTGCAATTTCAATGGTATCGCCGACATGATCATTATGACCATGCGTTAGCAAAATAATATCTGGCTTCTGTTCTTCCACCTTTAAATCTGTCAAACTGTTACCTGTAATAAAAGGATCCATTAAAATTGTGTAGCCATTCGTTTCAACTTTCACAATAGAATGTCCATGATAAGAAATTTGCATGATGTATCATCCTTTCAATATATAGCTTCACTATATTTCAATTCGTTATTGATACATATTTTCCTCTTTTTTGGTAGACTATAGTTGAAAAGAGTTACTTAAATTGAAATTAGTTTTCTATCATTATTTCAAGAGCTCTAATATTTCTAAGGAGGATTCTTATGAACAAGGTTCAATTGATTCAAAATTATTTACAAGAAAACAACATCGATGCAGCATTTATTACAACACCTGATAACGTATTTTATCTCTCAGGTTTTAGTAGTGATCCTCATGAGCGTCTTCTTGGCGTAATGGTATTTAAAAATGCACAACCATTTATGATTTGTCCTAAAATGGAAGTTCCTGATGCAAAATCCGCTGGCTGGTCATACGAAGTGGTAGGTCATGATGATACGGAAAATGCATGGGAAATTTTCCATAACACTGCTGAAACTCGTAATGTTCCATTAAATACAATTGCTATTGAAAAAAATCATTTAACCGTTGAACGTTTAGAGTCTTTACAAGCATTTTATCCAGCAACTAACTTCGTTGCTATAGACGAACAACTCAACAATATGCGTTTAGTCAAATCGAAAGATGAATTAGAAAAACTACGTGAAGCAGCTAAACTAGCTGACTATGCTATTGAAGTTGGCTGTCATGAACTAGCAGAAGGCAAAACTGAAATTGAAGTATTGTCTACTATCGAAGCAGCAATGAAAGAAAAAGGCGTCTACATGTCATTCGACACAATGGTACTTACTGGATTAAACGCCGCTTCTCCACATGGAACACCAGGAACTCAAAAGATCCAAAAAGGCGATTTAGTACTATTCGATCTTGGCGTGATTTATGAAGGTTACTGCTCAGACATTACTCGTACAGTAGCATTTGGTGAACCTTCCGAAGCACAAAAAACTGTCTATGAAGCTGTCAAAAATGCGAATGAAGCCGCAATTGCTGCTGTTAAGCCAGGTGTACGAGCTATGGATTTAGATAAAATTGCTCGTGATGTTATTCGTGAAGCTGGCTATGGTGAATATTTCACCCACCGTCTTGGTCATGGTCTTGGAATATCCGTACATGAATTTCCATCTGTACATGGTGCAAACGAAATTGCCATCAAAGAAGGAATGGTCTTTACCATCGAACCAGGTATCTACAAAGGCGATACAGCGGGTGTCCGTATTGAAGACGATGTCTATGTAACGGCTGATGGCGTAGAAGTTTTAACAAGCTTCCCCAAAGAATTGCAAATCATTCAACCAAAATAAGAGGAATTATTTTTAGATAAAAAAGAGGGACTCGAAAATCGTTGTATAAACGATCGTTGAGTCACCTCTTTATTTTTTGTTAAGATTTCATTTCATTATAATAGTGAATCAGCTGGAACATATGGATAGTTCAACGCTTCCGCTACAGCTTCAAACGTAACATTGCCATCCAATGTATTGATTCCTTTTTTCAATGCCTCGTTTGTTAAGCATGCACGTCTATAGCCTTTATTGGCAATTTCTAATGCATAAGGAACTGTATTATTGGTTAAAGCGATCGTTGATGTACGAGGCACAGCACCTGGCATGTTTGCTACTGCATAGTGGACGACACCATGCTTGATAAATGTTGGATTATCATGTGTTGTGATATGATCAGATGTTTCAAAAATACCACCTTGGTCAATAGCAATATCTACCACTACAGAACCTGGAGACATAGACTCGATCATTTCTTCAGTTACTAGTTTTGGCGCTTTTGCTCCTGGAATTAGTACAGCTCCAATGACTAAATCAGAATGTTTTACGGATTCAGCAATATTATATGGATTAGACATTAATGTTTGTATATCATTTCCAAATTGATCTTCTAATTGACGTAAGCGTTCAGGATTTAAATCGATGATCGTTACTTCGGCACCCATACCAATTGCCACTTTTGCAGCATTAGTACCTGCCATACCTCCGCCGATAATCGTTACTTTAGCACGTGGTACCCCAGACACGCCACCAAGTAAAATTCCTTTTCCGCCTTCTTGTCTTTCTAAATATTGCGCACCAATTTGCGTAGCCATACGTCCTGCTACTTCGCTCATTGGCGTTAATAATGGTAATGAACGATTTGGTAATTGCACCGTTTCATATGCAATGGCTACTACTTTTTTATCAAGTAGCGCTTGAGTTAACTCAGGTTCAGGAGCTAAATGTAAATAAGTGAAAAGAATTTGACCTTCATAAAAGTAATCATACTCTGGAGATATTGGTTCTTTCACCTTCATGACCATTTCTTGCTTCCAAGCTTCTTGCGCTGTTGGAACAATATGCGCTCCTGCTGCTTGATAATCTTCGTCTGTGAAGCCTGAACCTAATCCTGCCCCTGTTTCAATAAATACCTCATGACCAAACGTCGCTAAGTTTACAACTCCAGCTGGTGTCATAGCCACACGGTTTTCATTGTTTTTAATCTCCTTTGGAATACCAATCTTCATACTCCATCCTCCTCATGTGTAAAAAATATCGATTGTTTTTTATGTATAAAGTTGTATACCCACATAAAAACAAGTTCATTGTATCAGATTTCTATAATATTTTGTTGATAATTTTGAAAATTATTTTTTGAAAGCACTATCAAAAAGAGAAAACAAATTTCCTGTAAAATGCACACATAAGTCTGAATATTAATGTTCATATCGATGGAATATATTTGTTTTTTCAGACGTATTGATGATTAGGCAGAAATCAGCAAATATCTTTGACATAATTCGATGAGACTAATTCAATTTCCCACGGGAAAAGCGAGCAAGCCGCAGCGGAAAACAACGAATTCTTCCTATCTTTATGGATAAAATCGGATAATTAACACACCTGATTTTTTATCTATATTTAGTATTAATTGATTAAATCCATACCTAGTGAAAAATCTATGAAATTGATTTGATTCTATTATTTCCATAGTTGAATCAATTTTATAAATCATTTTCTTCTTAAAAAATACGAACATTTAATAATAGCTAATTTTATAGTTGTGGAGCGGAAGACGGCGACTCCTCGAAAATGCATGCGCATTTCCTTCGTGCGGTGTGAGTTCAAGGAGGCTTATTCAAAGTCCTACGGGAAAAGCTTGAGCGGAAAGCCCCGCAGGAACGTTTTAAGGGACAAAGCCTAAGTTCGCCACGTCCTGTGGCAACGGCTTCGGGGTCAACATCGTGTCGACCCGAGGAGATTGAAGCCAAGCCCGTGGAAAGCGCCGTCTGGAGCGGAACATAATTTCTGAATATTAATACTCATATAGATGTAAAATGTTCGCATTTCTTATCTGAATTTTGCATTATAAAATTGATTAAATCCACGTCTGGTGAAAATAGCTTTATGAGATTGATTCGATTTTATTATTTCCATAGTTATATTATATTTTACGAAATTTTGAATTTGGAAATTTAGGGAGAGTATTTCTAAAAGAAGGATGTTATAATAGAAACATAAAAAAGGAGGAATCCATTATGGCATTAAATTATAAAAACATCGTTGTAGCAGTAGATGGTTCAAAAGAAGCTGAATACGCATTCAAAAAGGCTGTTGCTATAGCAAATCGTAACGAAGCAGCTCTATACTTAGTCAATATTATTGATACTCGTTCTTTTGCGGCAATTGAAGCTTATGATCGTTCCATTCAAGAACGCGCTCAAGAATTCGCGGAAGAATTATTAGAAGGCTACAAAAAAGAAGCTGAAACTTCAGGTGTTAAAGATGTAAACGTATTAATTGAATACGGTTCTCCAAAAACAATCATCACAAGAGAAGTTTCTAGCAAAGTTAACGCAGATTTAATCATCTGTGGTGCTACTGGTCTTAATGCTGTAGAAAGATTCTTAATCGGTAGTGTATCTGAAAATATTGTACGCTCTGCAAAATGCGATGTACTTGTTGTTCGTACAGATTCAGCTGCCAAAGAAAAATAATTTGAACAAAACTGTTTGAAAAATAACAAAAGGTGCTATTCAGTGTCAATCTGAATAGTACCTTTTTTAATGATGGATTCTATTTTAAGCAAGACGCTGTCATGTTACATTTCGAAACCTATATAACATGCTCTGTAAGCTTTCGAAAGCCCATCCTGAGTTATGTTGATAAACCTTATTTTTGTTCTTTCTTCCATTTTTGAACTTTAGCAAAGAATAGTTCTAATGCTTTTATATTTTTTAAATTGGGGACCTTTGCCAATAATACTTCTTTTACAGGTTTACCTGTATCATTTTTCTTTTGCAGTATAAATAAGCACTTTGCATGTGCTTTACTTTTGAAAAGTTCATCTGGCAATTGCACAACTGCTTGAATCCAAGCTTTTGAAGTAATAAATTTATTTAATATGGAAGACTGTTCAGATTCGAATATATGGCTTGGTACTAGGAAGAAAAGATATCCTCCATCTTTTACATATTTTAATGATTGCTCGATAAATAAATGATGAGCATATGTCATTCCTTCTGGTGCTGTCACCTCATAATCTTTTGCGACTTCATCGTTGGGATAATAGCCAACAGGAAGATCACATATAACGGCATCTACAGGATCAATGATTAAGTTCTCTAGTGCATCCTGACGATATAAAGAAACGGATCGCTTTTCTAATTCTGCAGATGCCGCTGCAAGTTGTATCAATAAGTCATCAATTTCTACACCAATGCCTTCTATTTTATCTCCCACTAAGCCCATTACAGTTAATAGCAAATTACCAGTTCCGATCGCTGGATCTAATACAGTAATTTTTCTATTGGATGTCAACTCTTTTTCATAAAACTGTTCTACAAAATATCCTAATAGCAGCCCAAGTGAATCAGGAGTCATTTGGTGATTTGGCTGTGTGCTTTGATGCATACCCTTTAATAGGACTAGCTGTATCGCTTTACGAATTTCTTCTTTAGAAGGTTCAAGATCAGCGGGTTTTATCTCACCCTCTAGCCATGTGTTTAGCGTTTCAAGAACACCCTCTAAATAAGTCATCTCATGCTCTTTCGCGGTATTTTCTGTGTATTCATCTATAAATGAAAATAGTTTTTCAATCGTTTCCATTTTCTTCTCCCTCAAAATGGAAACCCACTCAAACTAACGAGTGGGTTTCAACTTGTTTCTTTATTTCTTCCTATCAATTACGCCCAGCGTAATGGTATCCAGATTTTTCGAACTTACTCGAAAAGCTCCTTTTCAAAATCCGTGATATTCGCCAACGGAGGCTCTGTCTCGATTCGGCGACCATTTGTACCTCTAAATAGAAAATACGACATTTATCTCGCCACCTATAAGAGAGATGGGCTGAATCAATATAAAACTCACTTATTTTGTCAGTGATTTTACAGCAGCTATGGCACTATCATAGTCCGGATGATTGGTACCTTCTGATACGTATTCTACATAAGAAACCTTTCCTTCTTTATCGACAACAAAGATGGAACGAGCTAATAAACGCAATTCTTTCATATGAACACCGTATGCATCACCAAAAGATAAATCACGATGATCGGATAAAGTATGGACGTTTTGGATACCATTTGCACCGCACCAACGTTTTTGAGCAAATGGAAGGTCACAAGAGATCGTTAAGATAACTACATCTTCACCTAATCCTGCTGCTTCTTCATTAAAACGACGAGTTTGTGCATCACATACACCTGTATCTAATGATGGAACAACACTGATTAAAACAGTTTGACCTGCAAAATCTGATAAATGTTTTTCTGTAAGATCTGTTGATAACACTGTGAAGTCAGGTGCTTTGTCACCTACTTTAATTTCTGGTCCTACTAATGTTACTGGTTTGTTAATAAATGTTACCTGTACCATTTCAACGCCTCCTCAAAAACAATATTACTCGAATTTCTCTTAGTCATGCAACTTTCAAGACTCACGATCATTTGTGATTGTATCTTCTCTATTGTTTTCATCTAAGTCTACTGTCTTTTGCTTAGGTTGAACTCCAGCTTCTAGTATTTTTGCTTTTGGTTCAAATGTTCTTTCATGTATAACCTTTGTATCTGCTATATAGTCATGAATAGCCTTATGATTTGGTGTAAATGCGACCAAAATATAAAGAATATCAATTGTAACAGAAATAAATCGACCAATCCATTCACGGAAAAACACAGTTGCCCAAGATAAGGGCTTATCATTATCTGAAACAACACGAATACCAAGAACCATTTTCCCAACTGTCTGTCCCCAGATTTTCGTCATCACAACGAAATAGGCATAAAATAAAAGACTTGTCATGTATCCATAAAGCGGGATATGAGAAATTTCAATATTCTCCCAGCCAGTAAAGAAAAATAACGGTTTAACTGTAATAGCACTTATAGAAAATACAACGATTAGATCAATCAAATATGCCCAAAATCGAGTCCAAAAGCCTGCCGTTTTCAATTGGTAGTCCATTTCTTTTTTTATTTGTATCGGTTCTGGGGGGAGTGTTCCAACATCAATTGCTTCTGCCATCATCTAAAACCTCCTTATTCTTCACCATACAAATACATCATACGAGGTGCACTATTTTTCGTTAACAATTTAGTGATCGCTTCTTTTTCAGTAGATCCCCCAAGTAACGTATTGATCTTTGAAGAGAAAAGTGATGCCCAGTCATCTAAAGATGTGTACTCATATACTTCAGCACCTTCAAGATGATGATCCTTCATAAGAGATTGGAGTGCATCTTCGCTATATCCAATTTGATCGACTAACCCTGCTTTTACTGCTTGTGAACCATTCATAATACGCCCATCCGCAATTTTCTTTACTTCTTTTTGAGACATTCCACGACCATCTGCCACCACTTTAACAAATCGTCCATATGAATCATTCACCATATCCTGTAATAGTTTTCTTTCAGCATCCGTCATTTCTCTAGAACCATTCATAATATCTTTATACGGACCTGTTTTGATTGTGTTGAATTCGATACCATATTTTTTGGCTAATTTACTATAATCCAATCCTTGCATAATAACACCGATCGAACCAGTAATCGTTTCTTCATCCGCAAATATTTTATCAGCAGGTGCGGAAATATAATAACCGCCTGATGCAGCCATCGATCCCATGGATACGTAAACAGGGATTTTACGTTCTTTTTTTATTTGTACAATTTTTTCATAAATTTGCTTTGATTCATTTGTTCCTCCACCAGGAGAATTCACTTTTAACAGTACACCCTTCACCTGATGATTATCTAAAATTTCATCTAGCTGATTCATAAAAAATTGATGATTATATGTTCCTGAATTCAATAAAGATGCTCCCTCTCCAGTATCTTGTATCGTTCCGTTCACTGTTAAAACTGCTATTTTGTTCGCAGGATTTCCAGTTTTAATAATATCTGTATCATATGTAGCATTCATATTAAATGCAGATGTAAACTCTTTCTTAAAGTCTAGCTTAGCAACTGACCACAGTACACTTGCAAATGTAGAAACGACAAATAATGCCGCCGCTATAGCTAGAGCGATCCATCGTTTTGCTGTCATTATTTCTCCTCCTTTGGTCTTCAATTGTTTATACGAATGAAACCTTAAAACGTTTCATGCTTTTTGATGAATTCTATGAGATTTTTTTACTCCTACAATAGTAGAAATAGAGAAAATGACTAATGCAAGCCATATAAATGAAAACGATACTAACTCAATTCCACCAAACGATTCATGGTAAACAATAACGCCTAAAATAAGGGTCATTGTAGGAGCAATATACTGAATAAAGCCAACCAAATATAAAGGGATGTTTTGTGCCCCCATTGCAAAAAGAATAAGTGGAACAGCTGTTACAATCCCTGTTCCAATTAAAAATAAATCAGTTTTCATATCGACATGCAAAAACGACATATTTCCCTGGAAATAAAGATATACATAATAGATCAATGCAACGGGTAAAATAAACATTGTTTCAATCACTAAGCCACGTGTTGCATCAAGCACAATCTGTTTCTTCAATAAACCATAGATACCAAAGCTTAATGCTAATCCAATGGCAACCCAAGGGATTTGACCATATGAAGTGATTAAGATAAGAACACCAATCGCAGCGAGCAAAAATGCAATAATTTGTGATTTTGATAATTTTTCTTTTAAAAAAATAATCCCTAAAAGAATCGAAATGATTGGATTCATATAATACCCAAGACTTGTTTGCACGATGTGATCATGATTTACAGCCCAAATATAGATGAACCAGTTTAGAGAAACTAAATAGGCTGCAAAAAATAGAGACCAAAAAGATTTCTGATGATGCCACAGTTTTTTAAAATCCAAAATCAATATATGCCATTGTTTGAATAACAATACAAAAAACAATGTTAATATAAATGACCAAATGATACGACTTGCCAAGATTTCTTCACTTGAAACATGTTCAACAAACTTCCAATAAATAGGGAATAAACCCCATAAAAAATAAGCACCTACTGATGCAATAATACCCTTTCTTTCATTTTGCACAATCTCACCTCAATTTCTAGTGCGTTCATTTCCAAATTATAAATTTTTAACTAGTGAATGTAAATATTAAAAACTTGCATTCTCTCATTTAGAGTAAAGTTACACTTATATTATAACTACAACTTCGAGGAAAAATTTTTTATCAGCATTAAAAATATGTATAAAAATACAGTCATACTCATATAAAAATAGTATGCCAGAATACTTTCTAGCATACTATTCTATCTTTTAAACAGTCACTTTAATAGCTAATCCCACATCCTCTCTAAATCTTGAGATGGGGATCTTACTGCCCGTTAATGCGAGACATATCCACTTATCATGAATTTATACGATGGTTTCTTTTTTCTTTCTCACGCAATTCAATTCTCCGTATTTTACCTGATGATGTTTTAGGTAATTCTTTTACAAATTCAATGGCTCTTGGATATTTATAGGGTGCTGTTCTCTTTTTCACGTGTTCTTGTAATTCCTTCACTAATTCATCTGAAGGCTTGACAATATCCTTTAAGACAATAAATGCTTTTACTATATTTCCACGAACTGCATCTGGACTTGCCACTACTGCACATTCCTGAACCTTAGGATGGTTCACTAATGCATCTTCGACTTCAAATGGTCCAATTGTGTAGCCTGAACTAATAATAATGTCATCATTTCTACCTTCAAAAAAGAAATACCCATCCGCATCTTTTTTGGCACGATCTCCAGTTATATAATAATCTCCCCTGAATTGTTTTGAAGTCCGTTCAGGATCATGAAGATATTCTTTAAATAATGCTGGTGTTGAACGATGAACAGCAATATCTCCAACTTCCCCAACAGGGCAAGCGTTTCCATTTTCATCGATGATTTCTACGATATTACCTGGCGTAGGTTTTCCCATCGCCCCTGGCTTTGTCGGTACACCCTTAAGATTTCCGATCAGTAATGTGTTTTCCGTTTGACCATACCCATCTCGGACATTCAGATGAAACACTTTTTTGAAAACATTAATGACTTCCTGATTTAATGGCTCCCCAGCTGAAACAGCGCTATGCAAGGCTGATAAATTATAATCCGCTAAATTATCGACTTTTGCCATTATGCGATATTCCGTTGGTGTACAACATAAAACTTGAATTTGATATTTTTCCAATAAAGTTAAATATTTATCTGCTTTAAAACGTCCATTATAGACAAATCCTGTTGCCCCACTCCCCAATACAGATAAGAATGGGCTCCAAATCCACTTTTGCCACCCGGGGCTTGCAGTTGCCCATACTAAATCATCTTCCCGAATACCTAACCAATGGGATGAAGCTGTTTTCAGATGTGCATAAGCCCATCCATGTGTGTGGACAACCCCTTTAGGATTTCCTGTCGTACCACTCGTATAAGATAAAAATGCGCTATCCGCGCTTTTCACTTTAGCGTTTTCAAACTGTTCTGACTCTTTTTCAGCTTCCTGAATCAATTGGATCCAAGGTACGTTTGCTTGCCCAATCACATATTGTTGTACACCCTGTATGTTTTCTACTTGGTGGAACTGTTCTATATACGGTTCATAAACAATGACCGCTTTCGCGTTACTATGAGCGATTCGATAATCAATTTCTTTCGCTCTTAGCATTTCAGAACTTGGAATTACAACCAATCCCGCTTTTAATGCCGCTATATATGTAATATAGGCATCGATTAAACGAGGTACCATAATCAGGACTACATCACCTTTTTGCAACCCATGATTTGTAAAAACATTTGCTACTTGGTTGGCTCTTCTTATTAACCCATCATATGTGATGGAATCTGTACTGCCAATCTCATTTTCAAATTGAATAGCAATTTTTTCTTGCCCTTTTGCGAATCGTTCAATTTCTTCCACTAAATTATAATCTTCAGGTGCAATTAAATCTTCTTGTTTCATAAAAACCCCCCTGAATAACAAATTGACATCACAAATTATTATATGTAATGTATTTCGAAATTACAACTAGATATAAATATTAGTAATTAGTAGTTAGTACTAAATTTAAAAAGCCGAGAAAGAATGTTTTATTCTCCCCCGGCTTTTACGCCATTTATTTAATTTAATTATTTTTTTGGAAAGCCACTGATTTGTTGTTGAGCTAATGCAACTAGACGCTTTGTAATTTCTCCTCCAACGGATCCGTTAGCACGCGCCGATGCATCTGCTCCAAGACTCACACCAAATTCTTGTGCGATCTCATATTTCATTTGATCTACTGCTTGTTGTGCACCACGAACTTCTAATTGATTTGAGTTCCCGCTTCTTGCCATGTAAATCACCTCCTTTGCACTTATAGAATGTGCGTTTGAAAAAAAATCATGCACTTAAGTTTAAAAAAAATGATTTATGGATATAAATGAGAGTTAATCGAATATTATAACTCCAAGTTGCAGTGATGAATCTCAAATAGATATTATCCATAAAATATAGATGGTCAATGATTTCCACTACAAATTACTCGTTTTTCCTGTGAAATATCGAACTGACTTTACCGAATGAACACCGTACAAAGAAATTGTAGATGCATTTCCGTATTTTCAAGGACTTGAGTAATCCTCTGTTACAATTCGTAAAATAAAAAATATGTGACGATTGTATCCCTGCATATCTAATTTTTTCGGACCATCATACCTGATATACGTCTTCTATTTTCTATAGTTTTATGCAAAACTACAGAAATACGATCTGAATAGGAACATTCCTTTCGACAATGTTTCTATTGCTAATCATTGAAAAACCGAGAAAAAATTCTCTCGAATTCTTCCTCGGTTTTTTTGCTTTTTCTTGAGCATACTGTACTCAGGATTTGTTATTTAGAATAACCGTTTAGTTGTTGTTCAGCTAATGCAACTAAGCGCTTAGTGATTTCTCCGCCAACGGATCCGTTAGCACGCGCTGATGCATCTGCACCTAGTTGCACACCGAATTCTTGTGCAATTTCGTATTTCATTTGATCGATAGCTTGTTTAGCTCCACGAACTTCTAATTGGTTTGAAGAAGTGTTGTTTGGCATGTGTATCACCTCCTTGTGTACATAGAATGTACAGAAGAGAAGAAAACATACAACAAAAATACAGGAAATTTATTCTTGTATTATAAAAAATCTAGAAATTCATCTGTCTGTTTTTTCGGGAATGTATGAATTTCTCGATTTTTCACGGCTCTTTCGATCAATTCATCAAAATCAGTAAAGCTTTCATAGTAGTTCATCTTGTCGATTCTAGGCTTTGTTTTTGGATTTGCTGGTGTAAATACGGTACAACAGTCCTCAAATGGACGAATGGAAATATCATAAGTGCCAATTTTTTTGGCAACTTCTATAATTTCTAATTTATCAAATGTGATTAATGGGCGCAAAATAGGTGTAGTTGTAACAGCATTAATCGCAGCTAAGCTTTCTAATGTTTGACTAGCAACTTGTCCTAAATTTTCACCTGTAACAATTGCTTTGGCATCGATTTCTTTTCGAACAACATCCGCTACCTTCATCATCATCCGTCGGGTAGAAGTCATTGTTACGTTTTCAGGAACACTATTTTGAATTTTTTGTTGAATTTCTGTAAAAGGTATAACATGTAAGCGGATATTACCACCGAAGCGGCTAATTTTTTCACATAACTCTTTAACTTTTCCTAATGATTGATCACTCGTAAATGGCGGACTAAAAAAATGAATAGCTTCTACTCTTACGCCGCGTTTCATCATATAATAAGCTGCTACAGGACTATCAATTCCACCAGATAAAAGCAACAACGCTTTACCATTAGAGCCAATTGGTAAACCGCCAGCTCCAGAAATGACATCGACCATCATATAAACTGCTTTTTCACGAACTTCTACACGAAGCTCGATATCAGGATTTTTCATTTGAACGGTCATGCCAGGTAACGAACTTAATACATGACTACCTAAAGTCCGTTGGAGTTCATATGTATCCATCGGGAATTTTTTGAATGAGCGTTTGGCATTTACTTTAAATGTTTTTCCTTGATAATTCATGTCCTTCACAATTTCAACAGCTAATTTCCCCATCTCTTCGATGGTTGGTTCACATTGAGCCACAGGGCTAAATGAATGGATACCAAAAATATGTGGTAAACGTTTTATGAGTTCTTCCATTTCAGTATCTACATTACTGCTCAAATACATGCGGTCACGTTCTGAACGAATACGCAAATTGGGAATATCAGCGAACGTATAACGTAAATTTTCTTTCAATCGATTGATAAATAATTTACGGTTACGTCCCTTTGTCGTAATTTCTCCATAACGGATTAAAATTTCATGCCATTTCATGTGGTTAAAACTCCTTTACTTGGTGCATTACCTTACTAAAAGCTGTTTTAAAGAATGCGATATCTGCATCTGTGATTCCCTCACCTAGACTCATACGAATGACACCTTTTTCATAAGATGGTTCAACTTGTATTGCTTTGACGACATGACTAACCGAATGATCTTTTGATGAGCATGCACTTGAAGTTGAAATAATAATGCCTTCATGCTGCATGGCATTGACTAAAATTTCTCCTTTTAAACCTTGCACTGCACAACTAATAATATGTGGCGCACCTTGACTACTTGAGAGTGTACTTACATATGAAAATTGCTTGAAAAATTCATGTAATTCATCTCTCCATTTACTGAATTGTGCTGCTTTCTTAGATTGTTTTTCAATGGCTAGTCGAACGGCTTTCGCTAAAGCCACATCCTGTGGTACTGCAACTGTGCCACTTCGAAAGCCCATTTCTTGACCACCACCATGAATAATAGGTTGAATGTTCATTTGTTTTCGTAAGGCTAAAAATCCGGATCCTTTTAATGCATTAATTTTATGACCAGAAACTGTAATGGCATCTGGGCCATCTTCTCCTGTAAATTGTACAGGAATTTTACCGAAACTTTGTACAGCATCCATATGATAAAAGGCTCGACTATTTTGATGCACTATTTTAGCGATTTCTGCCACCGGTTGAATAGCACCTATTTCATTATTCACATGCATGATGCTAACGACAACAGTATCTTTTGTCAGTTTTTTCTTTAGATCATCTATTAAGATCACGCCGTTTTTGTCAACATCGATATATTCAATTGTAAAACCTTCTTCTTCCATTGCTTTAGCACTTTCTAAAACAGATGCATGTTCAATAGATGAAACAAGGATTTTTGTACCTCGATGTTTATTTGCTCTAGCTAATCCTTTAATAGCAAAGTTATTGGACTCCGAACCACCAGATGTAAAAATAATTTGTTCGGGTAAAGTATTTATAATATCAGCGATTTGTTCTCTTGCTCGACTGAGTAATGCGTTTGACTCAACACCCATTTGATGAAGAGACGCTGGGTTTGCATAGTAATGTTCATTTACTTGGACAAATGTTTGTAAAACCGCTGGATCCGGTTTTGTTGTTGCACTATGATCTAAATAAATCATTTTGTCTTTCAATATCATTCATTTCCTTTCAAAAGAAAACCACCAGCACAATATCGCGGGTGGCTTAATGCTTTTCTTATTATGAACGTCAACCTTTGTTTTTGGCAAGTACTTGAATTTTTTTCATCGCACCTGGTTCAGCGGCTTCTACCGCAGTTGCTGCATATTCGAGTGCCTTTGCATAACGCATCTCACGAAATGCATCTTCAGCTTCCAAAAGTTGTTGGTGCATTGCTGGATTCGAATTTCTATAACGATTGCCGTACTGAATAATTCGTTCGATTAATTGTACGTTTTCAAGCATTTCAACCGCTGTATTATGTACATCCTCTATACATTTCTCTGCAATCTCAAGATTTTTATTCACTGTTTCCATATTAAGCGGGATTTCTTGAAGACTATTAACAGCAACAAATATCTGTTCGGCTGCTTCTTCCAACCGTGCATCCATTTCTTCTGGTATACCTGGCAAATTGGCTTTATGTAGCATGCGTTCTGTATCATGTAGCAACCTTTTTTGTTTGGCTAATGTTGCTCTCGCTTTATTTTCATCTATTCGTAAATTCTTCATACGATCAGCGAATTGCTCTTGTTCTTCAAATAATTGCTCAATAGATAATTTTAATTCTTTTAATGTTTCTTCCATGCTTGAATAAGCAGACTGCTCTTCTTGTACTTCTACCGTCAATAATTCATAACGTTGACGTAAAGAAAGTAATTGCTGCTTACAATTTACTGGTACATTCGCTTCTTTTGGCGATATCCGATAACTTTTTTGAACAACCTCTGCTTCTTCAACTGTTTTTTCAGTCGCTTCAATAGCAGATTCTAGTAGGTCACCTATTTCTGTAAAATGGTCATCCACATATTTTCTACCGATAACTTCCTTTTCAAGTGCATCATAAAATGATTCAATCTCATCTTTGATTTCAACTACACGTAATTGAACAGGAGCAATGTCAAGATCAGCTATTTTTTGTTTGAACTCGACTAAATTTTCTTCTATTTGGTTCAACTTTTCTAATATTTCAAGATGAACAAGAAAATAAGACTGCTCTTCCATCTCTTGGTGTCCATTACGGATTTCATGAATATCAGATGGGATTTTATGTTGGATCTCCGTCAGCAATGTTGGGATTTCATTTATAAGCTTAAAGAGAGTTTGTCCTTCTTCCTTTAAACTCACTACAATTTCTCTTGCTTTTAAATAGTTACCAGATGCTGTTAACTGATCATATTCCTCAAATTGAGGATTGAACTTTTCCAAACGGTTTTCAAGAGGTTCCGCAGCTGGGCCATAAGAATATTGATGTGCCAGTAATGTCTTCCGCGCAGAACGATATTGTTCTTTTAACTGTTCAATTTCAATTCGATTTTTTTCTTCACTACCAATTAATTCATCTAATTCTTTTAAAATTTTTACCATTTCTTGATCGTACTCTGTAATTCGAGATTCAATTTCTTTTTCAATCTCTGTAGCTTTGCCAAAATGAAATTGGTCTACTTGTTCTTCAGCATCAAATAAAAGGACATCAATTTTAGGCATTTCTACATCCATCAGCTCTGTCCACTTATTGCGCCAACGTTCGAACATTTCTTCAGTTTGTCCATTCATATTCAGCGCCTTTACTTTAGTTAGCTCTTCTAGCACTGGTTTATTTTGGATCTGTAGTTTTTTTTGGTCAAGTCTTTGAATCTCATTTCTATGTTTTCGACGAAATAGAAAGACAATTGCTATAATTACACATAGTACGATGATGGTAGGAATGATATACTTCATCGTAAGCCCCCTATCCAAAATCAGTTTTGCAGCTTCTAATTATGCTTAATAGTACCATGTTTTTGGATATTTTGTTTACTTTTTAGAGAGATTTCTTATAAAATCCTCTATAATTCAACTAAATGATTATTAATGGAGGGATTTTTTTGAAGCGTGATGCACATATTCATACCTCATATTGTCCACATGGCACTAAAGATTCTATAGAAAATTATATCAAAAAAGCTATGAAATTGGGATTCCAAGATATAACTTTTACTGAACATGCTCCTTTACCTACAAATTTTATAGATCCTACACCTGAAAAGGATAGTGGTATGGATCCTCATAAGCTGATTGCGTATTTGGACGAACTAAATACACTTAAGGAGCAATACAAAGAAGACATACATATTCGTATTGGCTTCGAGGTGGACTATATTGTTGGATATGAAACGGAAACAACTAGTTTTTTAAATATTGTAGGCCCACAAATTGATGATGCTATTTTATCCGTACATTTTCTAAAGTATAACGATGAATATACATGCATCGATTATTCAAGTGAAGTTTTTTTAGAATTTGCCCAAAAATTAGGTTCTGTTCAAGCCGTATATGATTTATACTATGAGACATTAAAACAATCAATTTCTGCTAATCTTGGTCAATATAAACCAAAGAGGATTGGACATCCTACACTTATTCATAAATTCCAGCTTGCTCATGGCGAACAAATTGACGATGATGATCAAATTAAACAGGTTCTACAATTAATGGCAGACAAACAATATGAACTCGATGTTAATAGTGCAGGACTTGCAAAAAAATATTGCAAAGAACCTTATCCACCATTACCATATGTTCGATACGCAAAATCATTGAATATCCCATTAGTTTTTGGCTCAGATGCACATCAAGTTGCAGATTTACATCAGTTTTACGATGAAATTTTTCCATTAAAAGATTAATCAGGAGGTAGTAAAATATGTTTCAAACAAAAAATCCTAGCGGGGATTTAGCCACAAAATACAATCTATTAGCTAAACAATTAGATGCATTATTGGAGGGTGAATTAGATAACGTTTCAAATTTAAGCAATGCCTCTGCTCTTCTCAACCAATTTTTAGAAAATATCAATTGGTGCGGTTTTTATTTAGTAAAAAACAATGAATTGCTCTTAGGTCCATTCCAAGGACTCCCTGCTTGTGTTCATATTCCACTTGGCAAAGGGGTTTGCGGCACTGTAGCACAATCTAAACAAACTCTTATTGTAGAGGATGTCCATGCATTTCCTGGTCATATTGCTTGTGACAGCGCTTCTCAATCTGAAATTGTTGTTCCTATTATAGTTGATAATGTCCTTTATGGAGTACTTGATATCGATAGCCCTATAAAAGGACGTTTTTCTAAAGATGACCAAGCTGGTCTTGAACAATTTGTTTCTGTATTGACCGATCATCTTTATCTATAAGGTGAAATTTTATACAGTGGGGGCTTCTTTCATTCCCCACTGTATATGAATAGAACCGATCAGACTTTTATCCCGCGTTAATAGGCAGTTGATGGAAGTTTCACTTTATTTAAGAACTGATGGACTGAAATAAACAATATCGGTTTTTACCACTATTTTTTGCCTCATATAAAGCAATATCTGCATTTTTGAGTAAATGTTGATATGTTAGATCCAAATCATTGTGCCATTCGGCAATACCTGATGATAATGTTACAGATGGCTCTGTCACATTTGGTATTAACTTAATTATTTTCCTAACAATTTCGATAGCATCATTTGCATCCTTGTTTGGTAAATAAATGGCCATTTCTTCGCCACCCCATCGAGCACATATCCCTTGATCTTGAATACTCAGTTGCAACTGATTGCCAATTGTTTTTAAGATAAAATCACCCGTTTGATGACCAAATGTATCATTGATCATTTTAAAGTTATCAATATCAAGCAATACAAAAGCCCCATACTCATCCTCTTCCATTGAGTTTTCTACGTAACGATCTAAGTACTTGCGTGCATATAATTTTGTCAAATAGTCACGATCGACCATTTCCTGTAATTGTTCACGCAATAAAATATTGGAGATTGCAAGTGAAGAATGGCGAATAAGTGATTGCATTAACTTAAAGCTATCAAATGAAAAATAATAAGGATCAAGATGTAAAATAGCGCAATATCCTTGCACTTTCTCCCGAATAATAATTGGTACTACCATCATAGAGTTATACGCAACTTTTTGTTCGATTAGGCTATCAAATTCTGCTACGAATAAAGGATCTGTTGAGCTAGCAAAATGCTTGGCAATATAGTTTTTGTATACTCTTGCTTCTTCTTGATAGAAAAAAGCTGAAGTCCCTTTTGCATTTTGAAACTGATCATCATCAAGTAATGCAAAGCATATCTCGGAAGGCGTAAAAGATTTGTTCAATTGTTTTGTTAAAAAGGATAATATCTCTTCTTTGTTCAACTTCATATTCAATCGTTGTGAAGTTTCATTTATAAGCTGTAAATCTGAAACGAGACGATGGGATTGGTGGTATAGCTTAGCATTTTCAAGTGCATTGCCAGAAATTTGTGTAAGATGCTGTATGAATTTCTTCTCTCTTGGACTAAATCGATAATCAATCGGGGTGAAAATTTGCAAAACACCATAAATACCTTGTTTTCCTTTAATAGGTGCATTCAATAGACGACTATCTATATCTGAAGCATGATCGATCGTCATCTCACCTGATACAAATGCCTCAATGGTGGAAGGACGTTCTAATAGATAATCAAAGACATAAACATTCTCTATTCCCCTACGATCTTGATCATTCGATAAAATCAACTTTGAATTAAATTTTGGAAAAATTCTTTTAACACCGTGAATCATTGCTTCTAAAATATGATTAATATCCATCGTTGAGTGAAAAACCTCTGTCATTTCAAAAAGTTCACGATTTAACTTTTTCTCATACGTATTTTTCCAACTATTTTTGATCACCCTAAACATATCCGATAGAAGTTTCTCCAAATCCGCGACATATGGAGTTTGTGCAAAACTATTCCATATTGGTGTATCTTCTATAATAAGGATTCCTAATATTTCACCATTTCCTTTCAAAACAAGTACATCACCAGCGTACTCAAAGTAACGCTTTAGCGTTTCAATAAGCAAATGGGGAGACCGATGCCTCTGTTCCAAGTGAGGCGCCAACGATGTACATGGAATTCCATTTGATATATCAGAAGTGGTTAAAGGATATAATACGTCATTTTCAGCATTTAAGTATTCTATTTTTTTGATATTAAATTCTCGGAGCATAACCCCATTAAATAATTCTAAGTACTCAATTGCAGTAAGTGGTTTCCCAGCATTTTTTATCCACAAATCAAGCAATTGGCATTTAATACTTTGCATTATTTGTAGATTTCGCAACGTTCCATCACCTTTTTCTCCGATACAATATGTATATATTTTTTACTATTTTATTATACACTAAACAAGCCTTTTTAACTATGACCAATCTATTATTTTTTATTAATTAACACAAATTCCATTATAAATTACTATAAAATTTATTTCTATAGCATTTATTATAATAAAAAAGGTAACTTTTCTTGACACTCACTCCTGTAACAGATAGAATGGGACTTGTGTAAAATAAATGCAGCGGTTGTATGGCTTTATTGGATCATTTTATTCCTCTACTAATGTAGACGGGGTATTGCGTAACTCTTCGGCTGCAAGAGCGAAGGTACATGAAAATAAAATGACCATAAGGTTAAATACATCTGGTTTTTATTTTATGCCGAATAAAAAACCAAAGGAGGAGACTTCTAAATGTCTCGTTATACAGGTCCATCTTGGAAGCTATCACGTCGTTTAGGCATTTCTTTAAGCGGTACTGGTAAAGAAATCGAAAAACGCCCATATGCTCCAGGTCAACACGGCCCAACTCAACGTAAAAAATTATCTGAGTACGGCTTACAATTACAAGAAAAACAAAAACTTCGCCATATGTATGGTATGAACGAACGTCAATTCCACAACTTATTTGTAAAAGCTGGTAAAATGAATGGTGTTCATGGTGAAAACTTCATGATCCTTCTTGAAACTCGCTTAGACAACCTAGTTTATCGTCTTGGTCTAGCTCGCACTCGTCGTGCTGCTCGCCAATTAGTAAACCATGGTCACATCTTAGTTGATGGTAAACGCGTTGATATCCCTTCATACAGTGTAAAACCAGGTCAAGTGATTTCTCTTCGTGAAAAATCTCAAAACCTTGATATTGTAGCTGAAGCAATCGAAGTTACTAACTTTGTACCAGAATACCTTTCACTTGATGCAGATAAAAAAGAAGGTACTTTTGTACGTCTTCCAGAACGTAGCGAATTATCAGCAGAAATCAACGAATCATTCATCGTCGAATACTATTCACGTTAATCTTCATGGATTTCAAAGTGTATCATTCTCAAAACCTTGTTACCGTTATATTAGCGGTTGCGAGGTTTTTTGTTTTTTACCGCTACCCAAAAACGCTAAAACTTTACCGTTTTTTGGGGGGAATTATTGGGGGAGCTTTTTCTCATTACCGTTATTTTCTCTTAAAATATATTGGGGGATCTCTCAAAGCCTTGATACTATTGGTGGGGGAGCTTTTAATATGCGTAGACTTCTATTTATGAGTGTTTGCTTATCTGCAAGTATTTTTACTGAAGAAATAAAAGTCAAAATGATTTCAATAAAGTTGATATTTTCATCACTAATCATATTTTTATTTAACCAATCATTAGGACTTAAACAGGAATGATAAAACTAATATCAGTCTTCTATAAATTCTAAAAATCTATTACTCCATATATTCTCATAAAAATTAATAGTCTCTTTTGCAGACATATAGGCATTATTCAAAGTAGAAGTTGCTTTTCGCACCATATAATTTTTATATCCTAATCCATGGAAAAATTTGATAGTTGCATCCATGCAATATTCTGTTTGGGCTCCACAAAATTCAATACTATGTATAGATAATATATCTAAGAGATCCTTCAAATTAGTTTTGTAAAATGAATTAGCATGAGTTTTTCTTACAAAAAGGTCTTGTTTACGAAAGTCTATCTTTGAATTGATATTCCATGAATCTTCTTCAGGTACTAATTCATCATCACAGTGTTGCACAAAAATTACAGGTTTATCCAATTCTTTGTATAAAGATATTCTCTTACAAGCGTGTCGATTATCCAAGTTTAATCCATAAAAATAAGAGGATTTGTTAATTTCCACTCCGGCTTGCTCGCTTTCCTGCGGGCGAATGCTGAGCCTCCTCGCTACGCTGCGGGGTCTCATCTATTCGCTTTTCCCGCTGGAGTCGAGCAAGCCTCCGCTCCAATCTATATAAATAGTCCTAAAAATACAGAGTTTTTGAAAAACTCTGTCAAACAGACACCCCTATTTTTTGTAAAATCAACACGCGTGATTCTTTTATTTACCTTTTATCAATAAATCATCTAAATTATATAAATTATATAAATTATATAAATTCCCCACTCCAGTACATACTGCATTTTGTAAATCTATTACAATTAAAACATCCGCAAATTGCTTCATAATTCTCCTCTTTTTATTGGTATTTTTGTAAATTATTTTACCACAAAAATCTCCTCCATAATATCATTGAAACTTAAATTACTTTTTAACTCATTCTATTCAAAATTACATAATAAGAGACCACGAAGGAATATCTCATGGTCTCTTATTTCTATAATTATTTCACTATTTATGAAGTTTACATCTATAGTAGCAGGATTTATTTTTCTCCACTTAATTCAACTAGAATTTTAGCTTGAGATTTGTCGTTTGTTAATGCTCCGAAGCCTTTTTCTACAATATCGTCTAATATAATTTGAGAGGTGACGTTACCTTGTGGTTTCAATCGGCCAGTGCCCATTAAATCTACAGTTTGTTGGAATGTAGTTGGGGTATAAGCAATGGTTGAAGTGATTTTGACACCTGTATTCGTTAAATGTAATGGGTTCATTCGATAGGACGCGCAAAGATAGAAACGATCACCATTATCCCTCGTGCACGAGTTGAATCGATGGCTTGTTTAAAGGTTGGAGCCACGCCAGCCACTTCAAATGTTACATCTACGCCATCAGGGACGATTTCCCCAGTGAGTTCATCTGCTTTTTCAAATAGTACAAACACAGGTCCCTTTTGATATTCATATAAGTCACTACCACAGATCCCTGCCCATGCGACACGAACGGTTACTTCATGATCTTTTAATGGTTTTAATTCTTTTTCTTCAATACGAATGTCTTTCTTACCATACCATTGTTTAGCCTAGACCCTCCAAAAATTAAATCATATAAATGGCTCTGAGATAGTGAGTCTCTTTTATGAACATGGTTTTCGGAAACGATTTCACAAAACTATCCTATGATTAGGGGATTTTTATTATAATACAACTTCTAATGCTTTACTCTCAGCCTTTAAGTAGTAAACATATAAAAAAGCTCTTCTATTTTATGAGAGAGCTACATAATAACTTGAATAGTTTACAAGAACTTAACTACGATTGCATCAATACATTCAATTGAGTCAAAATGGAATCACATGTTTTGTTATTTCATAAATTTTTTATTTGAAAATCAAATAGGCATAAAACCACTCCCCACTTCCTTTCTTTTCATATGTTATTAATGACATATACCTTATTACAAAGGAGGTCATAAAATGAACAGCAAATATCACGATCATTCATTTGGCGGGAGAGGTCATCAAGGTATGTCAGCACATTGTTTCCCACATCAAACATCTCCTGCAGAATTCTGTCCGCCGCAAACATCTCCTGCACAATTCGACCCAGCACGCGTTTCACCAACAAGACAATATGTTAGAACAAACGTCATAAATACTGTAGTCCCACATATCCATCCGTCTCATACAACAACAGTTAATCGTCATGTTATCAATAACCAACATTACTTCCCTCATACAGAGTCTGTGGTAAACGAATATGTCGAAACAAATACTATGTGCGGTAAGCCCCATAATGGTTGCTGCCCGCCACATCATTGGGGAAGAAGATAAGAAAATCAAAGGAGATTTTCTTAGTAATGCCTAGTTACTAAAACTTATGCCTCTTCTTCAATCCAATCCTTTGCCAGGCTATTTATAGTCTGGCCTTTTTACCTTTTATCCCGCTTTAACGGGATAAAATTCAACAACATCAAAATTCAATTCCAAAAGAGGTATGCTTACGAAAAGCATACCCCTTCTTCAATCACCATTTTAAACTATTCTACAGGACCTTCCCACGCTAACATTCCGCCTTCCATATTAGCTGCTTTATATCCATTTTCCTCTAAAAATGATGTTGCTTGTGCACTTCTGCGCCCTGAACGACAAACCATAATATATTCAAGATTTTTATCCAACTCATCTAGATGGAATTCAAGAGTTCCCAATGGAATCGTTTGTGCAATGCCAATTTTTCCAGTGGCTATTTCTTCTGGCTCACGAACATCAATAAGATGGAGTTCTTGTCCTTCATCAATCTTTTTTAATACTTCTTCTGGTGTAATAATTTTCATACGAACTTGTCTCCTTCTTATTTGGCTATAGAGCGCTCTCCGCTACAGCTTATCTAGTTTCGGCAGTGGATCTCGAATCATTTCAGTCCATCGCTTGAAGTCCTAAATGATGCCTCGATCCTCCCTTTCAATAAATTATCCAGCTTGAACGCTCCAACTCTATCAACGACTTTTCACTAATAAATCAACAGCTTCTTTAATAAGCGCTTCTTTATTCTTATCTTGAAGTTGTTGTTCATCTGACATGCAATATACTAAATTTGTACTAACTATTAATCCGATTGCTCGATCAATGGCAGAACGTGAAGCAGATAATTGTGTAACGACTTCTTTGCAATCTTTTCCTTCATCAATCATTCTAATAACACCTTTTAGCTGACCTTCTAAACGCTTTAAACGATTGCGAATCTGATCATTATATTCCATCTATTCACCCCTAAAAACTTTGAATATAACTCGTATCGATATTATATCCCCTAAAGGTATTATGTCAAGAAAAGCAAATGAATGAAAACAAATTCATTGCACTCGAATACCCCTGACAGTATGATATAAATATTCCTCTATGCTAATAGAAGGTGTAATTAAATAGTTTCTATCCTAATATTTATATACATTTCAACACAAATTCACTAGGTCAATACTTCAAGTTTATTCTATAAGAAAAACTATTACAAAGGAGAAAAAATAATGGAATTGGATGTAACCATATATTCAACTACAAATTGTGGATATTGTGAATTGATGAAAAATTTCTTACATGAGCAAAGCATAGACTTTAAAGTCATCAATATTCATAATGATCCAGACATGGCACAATTTTTGATGCAACAGACTGGACGTCTCGGCGCTCCTCAAACTTGCATTAACGGTGAGTGGGTGCTGGGCTATGAGCCGAATCAGGCAATGAAAATCATAGAAAAAGTCCAACGTTTTTAGCAAGTGCCGACTTTCAGGATGTTGAGAATGCAAAAGGGCAATGAGATTGCTGGAGAATTTTCCTTCAGGAGGATGTTATAATAACACACAACTTATGGAATTTTTGAGGGAAAGGAGCCGTTTCTAATGAAGTTAATATCTATTTGTCCAAGCAATACAGAAATTTTGGCTTATTTGGGTTTAGAAAACAATCTGATTGCTGTCGACGATTTTTCTGATTGGCCTTCTACAATAGAAAATTTACCTAAATTAGGGCCGGACTTATCAATAGATATGGATATGCTTGAAAAATTAGAACCCGATTTAGTGCTAGCTTCTTTAAGTGTACCTGGCATGGAAAAAAACGTAGCGGAATTAGAAAGACGTGGGATTCCCCATCTTGTATTAAATGCCAATAGCTTATCGGAAATCGTCGAGGATTTGAGAAACGTAGCCAAAGCATGTCTTATCCCTGACCGTGGTATGAAAAGGGCTGCTCAATTTGAAGCATTTATTGAAAAAATGCGGTTAGTAGCAAAGAACTGTACTGACATTCCAGCTTGTTATTGGGAATGGTGGCCCAATCCAGTCTTCACACCAGGTCAAATCAATTGGCTTACTGAAATAAGTGAAATAGCTGGTGGGTATAATTTATTCAATGATGTAGGAGAAGCTAGTGTTCAAACAGACTGGGAGGATGTTCGTCTGCGCAATCCTGATTTTATATTTCTAGCATGGGTAGGGGTACCCTATAAGCGAATTAACCCCTCCCTACTCATGAAACGACCTGGTTGGCCAGAACTCACCGCGATTGCAGAGGGACATCTGCATATCATGGAGGAATGGCTCTATTGCCGCCCTTCTCCTCGATTATTAGAAGGTGCTTTGAAATTGGCCAAAATATTACATCCTGCCGAATACTCCCACATTGTATTGCCTAGCTGGATTGACCATACCTGATTTCATATAGCGAAGCTTCATACAGTGAGTTTCTTCATCCGCATTGTGTATTAGTCGAACTAATCAACCTTTTCGGGAGTTTATCACTCACTTATTTATGTCTTCATATGAAGAGTTGACTACCCTAAAAGGGAATAAAATAGGGTGACTTCAAAGTATTAGAAAGTACTTTAAAGTCACCCATTAATTTGAAAGAAAACATTACATCTTTTATACATTTGAATGTGAATAAGTATACTGTTGAAATTTCATCAGCATATAGCGAGCATCCTTTCTTCATGAATCTCAAACTTTCACATATACATAAAAGATCAACAAGACGATTTACCTTATCGTTAATTAGTTAAATTTCACCATATGATATTTCTTTTTACCACGACGAATAATGGCAAATGCATCTTCCATGCGATCTTTTGTATCAATGATATAATCAAGGTCTTTAACTTTTTCACCATTCACAGAGATGGCTCCATTTGTCACATCCTCGCGCGCCTGACGCTTTGAAGAGGAAATTTTAGCTTCTACTAACAAATCTACTATATTTTTAGATTCTTTTGGAAGTTCTATTGAAGGAACACCTGAAAAGGCTACTTTCATTTCATCTACAGAAAGTGATTTTAAATCTCCTGAGAATAATGCAGCCGTAATGCGAAGTGCTTGTTCTAAGCCTGCTTCACCATGGATAAGCTTTGTCATTTCAGCAGCTAAAGTTTTTTGAGCTTCACGAAGATGTGGTTCAGTTTCCACCTTTTGCGCTAATGTCTCTATTTCTTCGTGGCTTAAAAATGTAAAGATTTTTAAGTATTTCACAACATCTGCATCAGCAGTATTCAACCAGAATTGGTAAAACTCATACGGAGATGTTTTTTCAGCATCTAACCAAACTGCCCCTCCAGCTGTTTTACCGAATTTTGTGCCATCTGATTTTGTCACCAATGGAATGGTGATACCGAATGCTCTAGCCTCTTCATCATGCGTTTTGCGGATGACCTCAAGACCTGTTGTGATGTTCCCCCATTGGTCTGATCCCCCAACTTGGATACGGACATCATAATGGTCATATAAATGGTTGAAATCAATACCTTGAATGAGTGTATAGGCGAATTCAGTAAAAGATAAGCCAGTTTCTAGACGAGATGAAATGGTATCTTTGTTCAGCATGTAGTTAATATTGATCAATTTACCATAATCGCGTAAAAATTCGATTGCACTTAGTTTTCCTACCCAGTCATAATTATTGACCAATTGTGCGCCATTTTGATCACCAGAAAAATCGAAAATACGTTCAAGCTGTTTTTTGATACCTGCCACATTATTGTCGATTTGTTTTGCCGTAAGCAAGTTCCTTTCTGTAGAACGTCCTGATGGGTCACCGATCATTCCCGTTGCACCACCTACAAGTAGAATCGGACGATGACCAGCTTGTTGAAAACGACGTAATGTTAACAATGGTACGATATGACCAATATGCATGGAATCTGCGGTTGGATCAACACCCACATATAAAGAAACTTTCTCTTCGTTTAATAATTTTTCCATACCTTCAGCATCTGTTTGTTGATATAACAAGCCACGCCATTTTAGATCTTCAATTAGTTTGTTTGCCATTAAAATTCCTCCTATCAATTGTTCTGGTTTAACGACTGAACTATTGAATCATTTTAGATGATATGCACCGTCACTTTAAAACCAAAAAAACGCCCCTGCACATAAAATGCAGGGACGTTAATAACGAATTTAACGCGGTACCACCCAGCTTGAAGAATATACAATTCTCCCGCTTCAATAGCTTTATCGTCGCTACCGTTCTCGCTCCAAATGTGTAATTCATGTCCATATTATGTCTAGCTTGCACCAACCGCTAGCTCTCTAAACAGGAAATATGTCCACTACTGCGCATCCTTCAACGCCAGAAAATGATTAATGACTATTGTACCCCATTATAGATGTACATCTAGACCATTGTCAATTTTAATATATATTATTGTCAATTCGTATTATGGTATAATAGACAATATTTTAGAAGGTTATTAGTATGCAAGTGTAATGATACTAAACTGCTTAATCTAAATTGATAAGCATGGTAACCATCTTTTAATAAGAAGTGAGCAAAATGTAGATAAGACTGTTGTTCAATGAAATGAATAGACGAGTGATTTCTCTAACAGGCACCCTATGAAACAACATCAAATTAGCATACTTCTAAAACAACAGTAGCTGCATAGAAATCATCTATTGTGGATGCATCAATAGTGAATTTCAGCGAAAACAATTGAAGGAGGTAGACCTACTGTCAAAAGTGCACCATCCAATCTTTATAAACTTTTATCTTCATTCAGTAAGTACGCAACACTGGATAAAAATAAAACCTCCAATGGATGTCACGAATTTTGAGAGGAGTGGATTGTGTGCAAGCACCATTCAAAATCCAGAGCGAGGCATAATTGATAAAGATTTAGATTTTTGGCATTGGTCGAATAATTAAAAAGATGAAGGAATGGATAGCCAATATAAATCAAAAAATCGATGAATTATCCAAAACAACAAGGATGAAATATTTTCGTATTACTTCTAGTGTTATTTGGAACTTATTATTAATTTTCATCCTCTTTATTGTGATGGGATTTGTATTTGTCGGTTCAATTGGTGCTGGTTACTTCGCTTCTCTTGTTAAAGATGAGCCTTTACGTTCAAAAGCAGAAATGCGCAGTGCCATCTTTGATTATGATGAAACCAGTACACTCTATTTTGCTAGTAATAAGTATTTAGGAAAAATGCGGACGGATCTAGAACGTCAGGAAACATCTTTGGACAAAGTTTCACCCAATGTTACTCATGCTGTATTAGCTACTGAGGATGAATATTTTTACCAACATAACGGGATTGTGCCAAAAGCAGTAGTACGTGGTTTACTACAAGATGTGAGCAACTCGAATACTCAAACTGGTGGTTCCACTTTGACGCAGCAATTGATCAAAAACCAAATTTTAACAAATGAAGTTTCTTATGAGCGGAAAGCAAAGGAATTACTTCTTGCTATGCGCTTGGAACATTTTATGACCAAAGATGAAATTTTAGAGGCCTACTTAAATGTTATACCTTATGGACGAAATGCTAGTGGACGCAATATTGCCGGGGTCGAAACTGCTGCTGAAGGAATTTTTAATAAAAGTGCTAAAAATTTAAATCTTGCACAGGCTGCGTATATCGCCGGGATTCCTCAATCTCCATTCGCCTATACACCTTTTACACAAGGTGGCAAGCTGAAAGACGCTAAAAGTTTGCAACTTGGTATTAATCGAATGAAAACCGTTTTATACCGTATGCATGAAACGGGTTATATCACAGATCAGCAATACAAAAAAGCATTGAAATACAATATTAAAAAAGATTTCCGCAAACCAGAAGTTCGCCCAGAAGAAAAATATCCGTACGTAACCTATGAAATCGAAAATCGTGCAAAAGATATTATGGCAAAGATTTTAGCGAAAAAAGATGGGATCGATGTTGACCGATTAGACCAAGAAGACAAGCTAAAAGAAAAATATGTCATCCTAGCAGACCGTGAATTACGTTCAAAAGGATATAAAATCTACTCAACTATCGATAAAAAAATGTACGATACGATGCAAAAGGTAAAAGATAACTTCCCTTATTACGGTACAACTTTCACTAAGCAAGTGACGGACTCCGAAACGGGTAAGGTTAGTAATGTTCCCGATCCTGTCCAAGTGGGTAGTATTGTGATAGAAAACAAGACTGGTAGGATTTTAAGTTTTGTCGGTGGTAGAGATCATAAATTAGAGGAATTGAATCATGCCACACAGGCAAAACGTTCTAATGGTTCTACTATGAAGCCATTACTTGTCTATGCACCAGCTATTCAATATGGTGTGATTGGCGCAGGTAGCCCCGTTGCAGATGTAAAATTCAGTATAAATGGATGGTCACCTTCTAACTATACTGAAACAGATGAGCGTGGCTTGATCTCAGCACGTGAAGCCCTAAAAGATTCTCAGAACTTACCGGCTATTCGGCTATATGCGCAGATCATGAATTATAGACCTGCTGGATTATTAAAGAAAAACGGTTTTACAAGTTTAGATGCTGATGACTATACGAACTATGCGACTGCTATCGGTGCGCTAAAATATGGCGTCACCATTGAAGAAAATACAAATGCCTATGCGACATTTGCCAATGGCGGCAAATTTGTAGATGCCTATATGATTTCTAAAATCGTCGATAACAACGGTAAAACTATTTATAAGCATAAAGAAAAAACGAAGACAGTCTACAGTAAACAGACAGCCTATATTACTACAGATATGTTGCGGGATGTTTTAAAACAAGGTACAGGTGCAACTGCCAATAGCAATTTGAAGTTTAGAGCAGATTTTGCTGCCAAAACGGGTACATCCCAAGAATACAAAGATGTATGGTTAGTCGGCTATAACCCTGATATTTCTTTAGGTGTTTGGATGGGCTATGATCAACCTAAAACACTATATCAAGCTAATGGTGTCTATGGCGAACCAAGTACGCGTATAAACCTGCTGTGGGCTCGATTGATGAATGCTGTTTATGATACGAACCCAACATTAGCTACTGCAAACGGTAAGACTTTCAAACAGCCATCTGGTGTTGTCAGCCAAACTTTCTGTGGAATTACAGGTAATGCCTATACAGATGCATGTTCTGGAAATTCACGCACCGATTTGTTCAATGCTAATGTTATGTTACCAGGTGCTGAAACAGCCTTCTCAGGAGGTGTTTTATCAAATGCCTTCAAGCAAAAGATATTAAGTCCATTTGGTGGAGATTATTCAAAACTATTCGGTGCAAAAGAAAAAGAAGAAAAGGAAAAGAAAAAGAAGGAAAAAGAGAAGAAGAAAGAAACTGAAAATAATTCCGAAACTAATACAAATAACACAAACAACAATAAAACAGACAATAAAAATAACAAAAACAGTCCGAACAACACAAAAAAACCTGTGAATTCGAATGACCCGAACAGCTCAAATCAGAATGATGGAAATTCAAATGATAAGTCAAAAGATAAGTCGAATGAAAAAGATAATTCAAATGACTCAAATAACCAAAATGATTCAGGTAACACGGGTACAGGTGACTCAAATAACCATCAGGAACCTAGCAAAGATGATGAAAAAACTCAATAATATTTAGTCATGAAACTACTCGCCATGCGAAAATGGTAGAGACTGTTTGAAAAACTAAAAGAGTACAATTTTGAATCCGTCATGAACCCCCAAAAGTTAGGTTAGAAAATCTACCTTTTGGGGGTTCAATATTTTGAATTACTTTTTCAGATTCTATGTCAACTTGCTACAATAGAAATTAGAAAAGCCTTACACACATATTTGAAAAAGGCAAAAGCACATCTCAAAAGTCCCCTAACTTTGAGATGTGCTTTTAACATTTAAATACGGTTCATGTTTATATAAAAAATATACCCCTTCAATATATGAACATTATTATCCCCGATGCTCAACATTAAATTCATTTTTATTCTTCTTAGTGATTCCTTAATCTTCTATCGTGGAGAGATCGCCGGTAGGAAGATCAAGTTCCCAAGCTTTTAAGACGCGACGCATAATTTTTCCGCTTCGTGTTTTCGGTAGTTTATCTCTAAATTCAATTTCACGAGGTGCTGCATGGGCGGCTAGACCCTTTTTGACAAATTGTTTAATATCTTCTTCTAATTCAGGAGATGGCTCTACTCCATCTTTTAATGCAATGAATGCCTTGATAATCTCACCACGTATTGGATCTGGCTTACCTATAACACCCGCTTCAACGATTAGAGGATGCTCTATTAATTTACTTTCAACTTCAAAAGGCCCTACTCTCTCACCAGATGTCATAATGACATCATCAACACGTCCTTGGAACCAGAAATAGCCATCCTTATCCATATATGCCGAGTCTCCAGATACATACCATTGTCCTGCCAAAAAATAGGATTCATAGCGAGCTGGATTATTCCAAATCTGCCTCATCATAGATGGCCATCCCTTTTTAAAAGCCAAGTTTCCCATCGTATATGGGGGCAGCTCTTTTCCCTGATCGTCAACGATCGCCGCTTCGACTCCTGGAATTGGTTTCCCCATAGAACCAGGCTTAATATCCATGGAGGGATAATTGCAAATCATTTGAGCCCCTGTTTCTGTCATCCACCATGTATCATGAATCCGATGATGAAGTACTTGGTATCCCCATTTAATCACTTCAGGATTTAACGGTTCGCCAACAGATAATACATGACGCAATGTCGATAAATCATAGTCGTTCAAAATATCATCCCCAGCACCCATCAGCATACGAAATGCAGTAGGTGCACTATACCAAACAGTCACACCATAATCTTGCAATGCCTGATACCATGATTGCGGTGAAAAGCGTCCCCCTATAACAACAACAGTTGTACCTGTTAACCATGGTCCAAAAATGCCATATGCTGTACCAGTCACCCATCCCGGATCTGCTGTGCACCATAAAATATCATCATCTCTTAAATCAAGCACCCATTTGGAAGTTTGATATTGTTGAAGCATTGCATTGTGCACATGCAACACACCTTTTGGTTTACCCGTAGAACCAGATGTATAGTGGAGCACCATGCCATCTTCACGATCAACCCATACCATATCTGTGTCATTAGAAACTTGTAATAATAACTTATGAAAATCCTTTAATTGTTCTGTCTCCTCTATATCCTCTTTCTCTCCCACAAGAAAAACAGTTTCAAGAAGTGGTAATCGCTCTAATGGCACACGTTTTAATAATGACGGTGTTGTAACAAGTGCCTTTGCCTCACTATCACTTAAACGGTCATAAACGGCACCTTCCATAAATGCTTCAAAAAGAGGTCCAATGATCAGTCCTTTTTTCAAACCACCAATGATTGAAAAGTATAATTCTGGTAAACGAGGCATGAAGATAAAAAGTCGATCTCCTTTTTTCAATCCCGTTTGTTGGAAAACATTTGCAGCTTTATTGGTCCATTCCTTAACATCAGCAAATGTATATGATTCTTTTCTTGTTTCATTTTCAAAATAAAGTGCTACTTTGTCTTTCCGTTCGGATTCAGCATGACGATCAACTGCTTCATAAGCCATATTCACTTTACCAGTTTTATGCCAGCTAAAAGCCTGTTCAGTTTTCTCCCATTCAAAAGTGGATCTTACTTCGTCATAATTTTGTAATTGGTATTCGCCTTTTATTGCTGACAATGGTTCGATTCTCAATATCGATCCCCCCTTATATCAACTGCCTCCTCACTATTATATAACAGATTCAACCTATTGTATAACAAATATTTTAAAAAGAATTCTATTTGTTTTGTAACTATGTATAAGTACACAGAATTTTCTCATTTATGAGATTTTTTTCTGCTTTATTCATGTATAATAAATTCAAAAGTAGGAATAAGAAGGTGAATTTATGGAGCATCTACGAACATATTATTCTAAAAAACTGGAAACCTCTCTTGGAACGATTCTTGTGGAGGGACCTGTTTCAACAGAAAACCTTCAAAAACTTAAATTTCATGAAGGATTGACATCTTTTAGAATTCCCAAACAACAATTTGCTGCAGTCATAGAAATCTCGAAGCTTCCTGAAGGACGTATGATTATCGCCCGTTTAGATGATACAATTATTGCATATGCAACTTTCCTTTATCCAGATCCTCTTGAGCGTTGGTCAGAAGGTAAAATGGAAAATTTGATAGAATTAGGTGCTATTGAAGTGGCTCCTGAGTTTCGTGGAACAGGCGTTGGCAAAACGATCCTACAAGTGTCCATGATGGACGATGCGATGGAAGACTATATTGTTATCACAACAGAATATTATTGGCATTGGGATTTAAAAAGAACAGGCTTAAATGTATGGGAATACCGAAAAATAATGGAAAAAACGATGCAAGCAGGTGGATTAGAAGTGACTGCGACAGATGATCCAGAGATTTCCTCCCATCCTGCAAACTGTCTAATGGTCAGAATCGGTAATCGAGTCGATCAAGAAGCCATCGAAAAGTTTGACCAACTACGTTTTATGAATCGCTATATGTATTGATTTTTATGAAGGGGTGGATATGATGCTGATCGAAGAAATCATGAAAACGGATATTATTACATTGAAACCATCGAATACCATTAAAGATGCCTCTACAATTATGAAAGCCAAAAAAATTCGCCATTTACCAATTATTAATGATGATCATCATTTAGTCGGATTAATCACTGAAAGAGATTTAAAAAATGCACTCCCTTCCCCTCTTTTAAAAGTAAAAGACGACAATATATACGAACAGACCTTAGATAAAGTAATGATCCCTGACCCAATGGTGGGTCATCCACTTGATTTTGTAGAAGAAGTGGCATTAATTTTTTATGAACAGCGAATAGGTTGCTTACCCATCGTAAGTGGTGGAAAATTAGTGGGGATTGTTACTGGCAGCGATTTACTTTACACATATATTGAAATAACAGGTGCCACAAAGCCAAGTTCTCAAATTGAAATTCGTGTTAGTGATCGAGTCGGGATTCTTCATGACGTAACTAAGATTTTCGCGAACCATCATGCAAGTATCTTGAGTGTACTAGTATATTCTGACGCTGAACACGAAGAACAAAAGATTTTATCAATTCGCGTGAAAATCATGAATCCATTAGCCATTATTGATGATCTACGCAAGGAAGGATTTGATGTGCTATGGCCAAATATGCCGGGCATCAATCGTCTATAAAAAAGGCGGTTTTTGTTTATTCACCCGAACAATTAGACTATAAATTCTCTGACACACACCCATTTAATCAAAAGCGATTAGAACTAACAGTTGACCTTCTGACTAGCATAAGTGCACTTGATCCAAAAGATATTGTAACTCTGCGCACCGCAACAGATGAAGAACTTCTTCTTGGACACGATATTCGCTACATAAATGCGGTTAAAATGGCTGGTCATGGTCATCTTACAGAAAAGCAAGGAGAACCTTTTGGCATTGGAACAGAAGACACTCCTATTTTTCCAAATATGCATGAAGCAAGTGCAAAAATTGTGGGAGGTACACTCACGGCATGTGACTACGTCATGCAAGAGAAATCTCAACATGCATTAAATCTTGGAGGCGGTCTACACCATGGTTTCAAAGGTCGTGCTTCAGGATTTTGTATATATAATGACAGTACGGTTGCCATCAAATATATGCAGAAAAAATATAATGCACGTGTCTTATATATCGATACGGATGCGCATCATGGTGATGGCGTTCAGTGGAGTTTTTATGACGATCCAAATGTTTGTACTCTATCGATTCATGAAACAGGACGTTATCTATTTCCAGGTACAGGGGCAGTAACAGAAAGAGGGAGCGGGCAAGGTTATGGAACGGCCTTTAATTTCCCAATTGATGCCTTTACAGAAGATGAATCTTTCCTAGATGTATATAAAACAGCACTTCGGGAAATCACTACTTACTTCAAACCTGACGTCATTCTTTCTCAAAATGGTGCCGATGCCCATTACTTTGATCCTTTAACCCACTTATACGGAACCATGAATATTTATAAAGAAATTCCAAAGCTTGCTCATGAACTCGCACATGAATTTTGCAATGGCAAATGGATTGCAGTGGGCGGTGGTGGTTATGACATATGGAGAGTTGTGCCACGAGCATGGTCACTGATATGGACAGAAATGACTGATCAGCCTACACCAACTGGCAAACTTCCCCAAGCATGGCTTGATAAATGGCAAAAAGAATCTCCTGTACCATTAATCTCTACCTGGATGGATCCGGAAAACCTTTATGATCCTATACCACGTAAAGCGGAAATCACAGAAAGAAATGCTCAAATGCTCGAAAAAGCACTATATACTCTTCATCATGACAAATCTTAAAGTGAAACTCATTCACATAGCCAAAAGCACGAATACTGATTAAACAGCATTCGTGCTTTTGGCATTTTTAACTATTGATAAACATTGCTCTAATTTTGTGTTGAATTTCGTATTTCTAAACGATATGGTAAAATGACTTGACGTTCTTCAACATCTTCTTTACTCATAATTTTAGTCAGCAGTCTCATCGATACAGCACCGATATCATAAAGTGGTAATACAACACTTGTTAGTTGTGGACGTACCATACGAGCCAATTTTGAATTTTCAAAGCTAATAACTTCGTAATCATCCGGAACTTTTTTACCTAAATCTTGTGCACCATGGATAATTCCAATTGCTAATTCATCGCTACCTGCGAAAAATGCAGTTGGTGGATCTTGTAGTTGATTTAAAGTATTAAAATCCTCTAATCCACTATCATACGAATCCTCAGTAGCCATTACTAAACTTTCATCTAATGGAATGCCTGCTTCTTCTAAGGCTTTTTTATAGCCTTCAAATTTATACATTCTGTTAATCGTTGATGTAAATGGTCCTGACACATAGGCAATACGTTTATGCCCATTATCGATAAAACGTTGAACTGCCTCATATGCAGCCTGCAAATAGTCAATATTGACAGAAGAAACCTGCTTCGTTTCATCGATAGAACCAGCTAATACGATTGGTACTGGTGAATGGCTCATTTTCTTTAATAATTCATCATTCACTTGATCGCTCATTAAAACAATACCATCGACTTGCTTGCCGTACATATTGTCTAATAGCTGTAATTCTTTTTCTACTCGTTGATCAGAGTTAGAAAGGATAATATTATAGCGATACATTGTCGCAATATCTTCAATACCACGAGCTAATTCTGCATAGAAGATATTCGAAATATCCGGAATAATAACACCTACTGTTGTTGTTTTTTTACTTGCTAAGCCTCGAGCAACCGCATTAGGTCTATACTCTAAACGTGCAATAACATCGAGTACTTTTTTTCTTGTGGTAGGTTTAACGTTTGGATTTCCATTTACAACACGAGAAACTGTTGCCATTGAAACATTTGCCTCTCGTGCAACATCATAAATTGTTACGGTCACTTAATGCCACCCCTTTTCATATCCTATTTCAATGATACGATAAATTGGAAGCGATTTTCAAGAAAATAAAAGTGACGATTCTCGTAACTCGAATCGTCACTTGCATTCAATTATGATTGAACTTGGTAATTTTTCATGAAGTTTTGAATTTGATCGTAGAAATCATCAAATTGTGGAATGCTCATTTGTTGTTGAGAATCTGATAACGCAACTGCTGGGTCCGGATGAACTTCCGCCATAACACCATCTGCCCCGATTGCAATTGCAGCCTTCGCACATGGTAAAAGCAAATCGCGTCGGCCAGTTGAATGCGTCACATCCACAAATACCGGTAAATGCGTTTCTTGTTTTAAGATTGGAACAGCTGATATATCTAGTGTATTTCGCGTTGCTCTTTCATAAGTACGAATACCGCGCTCACATAGAATAATTTGATCATTACCTTTAGAGATAATGTATTCGGCTGCATTGATAAATTCATCAATTGTTGCTGCAATACCACGTTTTAATAACACAGGTTTGTTAACGGAACCAGCTGCTTTTAGTAGCTCGAAGTTTTGCATATTTCTAGCGCCGATTTGGATAACATCAATGTAATCTAACGCTTCTTCCAAATGAGCAGGTGTAACAATTTCACTAACAATACCTAAACCATATTTTTGACCAACTTCTTTTAATATTTTCAAACCTTCAACACCAAGGCCTTGGAAATCATATGGTGATGTACGTGGTTTGTATGCACCTCCACGCATTAATTTTAAGCCTTTGTCATGAATAGATGATGCAACTGCTGCTGTTTGTTCATAAGACTCAACAGCACATGGACCAAACACAAATGTCGGACTTCCCTTTCCGATAGGTTCTTCATTTACTGTAACGATTGTATCTTCTGGTTTGCGTTTACGTGATACTAGCAACTCTTTTTTCTGATTTGTTTCTTGTAATTTTAATGCTGATTTAAAAATTTCTTTAAAAATGTGCTCAACTGTACCTTGACTTAATGGACCTTGATGATGCTCTTTCAATAGATTCAACATATGTCGCTCACGAAGAGGATCATAACGGTTGACACCTTGTTTCTCTTTTATTTTCCCAATTTCTTCTACAACACCAGCACGTTCATTGATTAAACGTAGAATTTCAAGGTTTAATTCATCAACGCGTTCGCGTAGGTGATCCAAATTTTGATGACTCATTGCCGTTTCTCCTCTCTTCCTCGTATCAGGTACTTTCAGAAGTCTGAAAACTATGATACATTTTATGATATTAGGAACATTATAATCAATTCACACGAGAATGTCACGTATTTTCTTTAACGCTTCAACGCAATAAAGCAAATCTTCATCTAAAGAAGGGTTTTCTCCACCCTCCACTGGGTGTTTGTTGAACCAATCGAGCTTTTACTAGCAGTGGATTTCCAATGTATATCCTCTGCTTGTTTCTGTGTAAAAACTTTTTCATATACAAGTTAAGCACAATCGCTCATGAACGTTTACTTGTGGCTTGAAGCGAAGGGCTTATTGCTTATTAGTGCGAGTAAAGTTAGAATATTTTACTTTATTAGAAAGGTTGTGTAAATGTGGCTTCAAAACTTTTTGCATTAGATATTGGTACTCGATCTGTCGTTGGTATTATTTTAGAGGAACACGATGAAAAATTTCATGTAGTAGATTTAATTGCAGAAGAACATAAAGAACGTGCAATGGTTGATGGTCAAATACATAATGTGATACATGTTGCATCCGTTATTCAGCATATTAAAGAACAACTGGAAGAAAAACATGGTCCACTTCATTCAGTTAGTGTAGCGGCAGCCGGAAGAGCCTTGAAAACCGAAAAAGCTGCTGCCACATTAGATATCAAAAATCGACCTGTAATGACAGAAGATGATATCAATCGGTTAGAATTGGCAGCCGTTCAAAAAGCACAACGACAATTACTGGATCATAAAGAGAAAAGTCACAGTAGTCATTATTATTGTGTTGGTTATTCAGTTTTATACTATCGGTTAGATGGTGAAGAAATCGGCAGTTTGATGGATCAACAAGGCGAAGAGGCAGAAGTAGAGGTAATTGCTACATTCCTCCCAAGAGTTGTTGTAGAATCCCTTCTAGCCGCGTTAAAACGTGCTGGTTTAGAAATGGCAGGATTAACTTTAGAGCCTATTGCAGCCATCAATGCTTTAATTCCTTCCACCATGCGTCGTTTAAATATCGCTCTCGTTGATATCGGTGCCGGTACTTCTGATATCGCGATTACAAATGCAGGCACAGTTGTTGCATATGGAATGGTCCCAACAGCAGGCGATGAAATCACTGAAGCTTTATGTGATCATTATCTATTGGATTTTCCCGTTGCAGAAAAAGTAAAACGTGATATGTCCCAATACGATGAAATCGCTATTGCAGATATTTTAGGTTTTGAACAAGTATATACCAAAGATGAAGTTATGGATGTTTTAAGACCTGCTGTATCTTCCTTAGCAAAGGCAATAGGAAATGAAATTCTCCAACTTAATAGTCATGTCGCTCCAAAAGCAGTTTTACTTGTTGGTGGTGGAAGTTTAACACCTGACATCACTGATGAGTTATGTAAAACTCTTGAAATCCCGAAAAACCGTGCCGCAGTGAGAGGAATTGACGCTATTCAAAAACTTACACACGAAGATCATATTCCGATTTCACCCGAACTTGTTACACCAATCGGAATTGCTATTGCAGCGAAAATTTCTCCGATTAAATACATGTCCGTGCAGGTGAATCAGCAAGTCATCCGACTGTTTGAGCTAAAAGAAATGACCGTTGCTGACGCTCTACTAGCAGCAAACGTAAATGTTAATCGTTTGTACGGGAAACCTGGATTAGCTATCAGCATAACGGTCAATGGACAAGACATCTTCGTACCGGGCGGTCATGGAAACCCAACAGAAATATTCGTAAACGGAGAAAAAGTATCCACAAAGCATCCTATACAAAATGGGGATGTAATTGAACTTGTTGAAGGTGCTGATGGTGAGCCCGCAAAAGCAACGGTTCAAGATATGATTGAATCTGAGAAAGAATATACCATATATATTAATGATGAATCGTTTATCATTGAACCTAAAATAAGACTAAACGGACAGCCGGCAGAACTAACCGTTCCCCTTAAAGATGGGGATGTTTTAACAATGGAAACAGCACAAACGGTTGAGCAGATTTTAAAATGGGCAGGAAGAGAAAATATATTGAGCCAACTTAAACCATTTTTTATTATAAAAAATGGCACAACAATAGAATTGCCAGAATTCAGTCATAAGATTCTTGTGAATGATCAACCTACTAAATTATACTTTCAAGTAAAAAATGGAGATCATATAAACATTCAAGAAGCAAAACATCCAACCATCCATGCTATTGCTGAACATTTCAATATGTTATTAGAAAATCGTATCCTTGTATCATTCCAAAATGAACAGTTAGAGTTAAAAAAACCATGCTATCGTATATTCGTAAATGGACAATCAGTAAAAGACACTGCTGTTATTCATAGTGGAGACAACATAGAATTTTCCGCAATGGAAGCATCTAATTTTATCTATCAAGATGTTTTCCTATTTTCTAATTGGCAAATACCTACTAATTTTAAAGGAACCTTCAAGATATTAAGAAATGGGGACCCATCGCATTTTGATGCAGAAATTTTTGGTGGAGACCAACTTACAATTCACCTTGTGCCAACAAGCGTAACCCCTTAAAAAAGACTATTTTAAAAAATGGGCACCCGATCATTTCCCCATACTTATCTTCAATGATCAAAATCCTCTATATCTATATTCTATGTGGATTTTGATCTGTCATTGTATGATCAATTTATGCCCAAGTTAAAAAATAGCATGCTAGGATTACTCCTAACATACTATTTTTCTTTTGGGCAGATTTTTTCTATCCTATTTTGTTTCTTTTTCGTTGGTTTCTTTTTCATTGTTTTCTTTTTCATCTGTATCTGATATGGCTTCTTCGATCGCTGCACTTACAGCTGTATGCTCTTTGTCTTCAGCTTCAAATTCAGCAATTGTCTTTTCCATTGTTTCCATAATATCTAAGGGTTCTTCTCCTTCGTAGGAAACCGTACCATCATCAAGTGGAGGTGTTGCAGTAGATTTAAAAGATTTTACTTTATCAACCAATTGACCTGATTGTGCTTGGACCTTCTTGGATAGTTCCACTGTTTTTTCTTTTGCAGTTGATGTCAATTCAGCACTTTTTTCTTTAAACTGACTAGCTTGAATCGCCACGTCATTACGCAATTCTTTTCCTGCTTTAGGAGCTAAGAACAATGCTGTAGCTGCCCCAACTACACCGCCAACAAAGGCGCCAATGATAAAGTCTTTGATATTCACATTGCCATTATCATTTGAATATAAAGATTCAGCACGTCTTTCATATGTCTGCGGTAAAAGTGTTTGGCCATTTTCCTCATAACCTACATTTCTTACTTCACTATAGTTCGGTTTCTGTTCTACCATATAAATCCCCCTCTTATTTGCGTTTTCTTTTCCTTGGTACATCTTCATAAATCGTTTCTACCTGAGAATCTTTTTGATCTTTCAGCTTATCACGAATTCCCATAAAGGCATTACTCCATTGAATCACTTTGGCAATCTGGTCGCTGTTTTTCACGACATTCGTATTAATGGATGAAGTAACATGTTTTACAGAATCGCTTAAGTTACTAACAGAATCTGCAAATCCCTTAGCAGCAGTCACTACTGAATTCAATTGTTGAGATTTTTCTTGAATATCTTCAGCAAGCCCATTCGTTTTTTCTAATAGACTTGTAGATTCTCTTGTAATCCCTTCCATTTGTCCTTCAATGCCAGCCATTGTACTGGCGACATTATTCATCGTTTTTTTCAACGAATTTAATGTCATAGCTAAACTAATACACAACACAAGGAAGCCAATGGCGGCTACTAATGCAGCAATGTATAGAATAACAATCATTTTTAAATACCTCCATTCTCTATATACGGATTTTTCCACAAAATAAGTGTATTTAAACATCACTTACTTAATTATATTCTACAAATTCTTTCTATATCCTGCCAGTAAAATATTGTACGAAAAAGTACGAAATTTCTTTTCTTCTAATGGATTATGGAAGGCCATGAGTATTTAGCATTATATTGTTCATATAAGACTGTTATTCCATATTAAAAAAGCTGTCGAAAACGTTCCTGATGTTTTCGACAACTTTCCCTTATAAATATTAAATCCTCTAGTTTTCTTTGAGCAGATTTTCAAAAGCCTCTTGGAATTTATGAATATCTCCGGCACCCATAAATAAGAAGACTGAATCTTTATGCGTTAGCAAATCTGATACGCTATCCATTGTTAATATTTTGCTACCTTCCACTAGATTAGCTAGATCTTGAATAGATAGTGCACCAGATTTTTCACGGGCAGAGCCAAAAATATTGCATAGATAAACACTGTCCGCTTGATTTAAACTATTGGCAAAGTTTTGTAGAAATGCTTGTGTACGTGTAAATGTATGTGGTTGAAAAATAGCGACAAGTTCACGACCTGGAAATTTTTGACGTGCAGCTTGAATCGTTGCACTTATTTCAGTTGGATGATGTGCATAATCATCGATTAATGTACGTTCACCAATATCTGTTTCAGTAAATCTGCGTTTGACACCATGATAAGTATGAAGGCGCTCTTGAATTAGTTCTGTTGGCAGACCTTCATAATGACAAAGCGAAATAACAGCCAATGTATTTAACACATTATGGTCTCCGAACATTGGGATAAAGAATTTACTATAAAATTCATTTCGAACATATACTTCAAAGGAAGTACCTTCTGTTGTCTTTTCTACATTACGAGCTTCAAAATCATTCTCAGAACCGAAACCGTAATATACAACCGGAACATTCGCTTTAATCTTTTGTAAATATTCGTCATCCCCACAGGCCACAATTGCTCTCTTCACTTGAAGAGCCAATGTTTGGAATGCATCAAATACGTCCTCAGCGTCTTTATAATAATCTGGATGGTCAAAATCAATATTCGTCATAACTGCATAATCCGGATGATATGCTAGGAAATGGCGGCGATATTCACAAGCTTCCATTACGAAATTTTGTGCGTTCTTTGTGCCACCACCTGTGCCATCACCGATTAGATAGGATGTAGGATGCGCTCCTTCTAATACATGCGCCATTAACCCAGTTGTTGAAGTTTTGCCATGTGCCCCTGTAATAGCAATGGATGTAAAGTTTTCTAGGTAACTTCCTAAGAATTTGTGATATCGAATAACTTCGACACCTAATTCTTTTGCGCGCACAATTTCTGGATGGTTATCTGGAAACGCATTACCTGCGATTACAGTCATGCCAGGTTTAATATTGTCTGCGTTAAAAGGCAAAATAGTAATATTACGTTTTCTAAGTGGTTCTTCTGTAAAAAAATATTTTTCTATGTCTGATCCTTGTACTTGTTCTCCTGAATCAAATAAAATTTGAGCAAGTGGACTCATTCCTGAACCTTTAATACCTGTAAAATGATAAACTGTCATGTTGAAACCTCCCGGGAAAGTTTCCTCACCCTTGAATAATTAAATCTATGAACTGTCCCGTAAAACCGGTGACTTCTTGATGGATAATGCTAAGCATACTTCATCAAGCAAACCCTCTTGTTCTTCAAGTTTTAAGTTGCCAATAGACTCTATTACTGAATAATTTAATCCATTAATAGTTCTATGACACTAGCTCTTTCATTTACTTTCGCTTTTTTCATACTTACTAATTTAGTAAGTCCTATTTTTGTAATCGTCAATTAAAACATCTTTCATTATAGCACGATTTTCCACAGTTCTAAACTAATCACCAATTCCTTATTATTTTCGACTTAAAATAGAAAAAATATGTTAAAACACATAAAATTTATGCATCATGTGTACCGAATATTTCCTCTATATCATGCTCTGTTAAAAAAACATCTCTCGGTTTTGTTCCCTTAGATTCTGAGATAAAACCTTGTGCTTCCATCATATCTACTAGCCTAGCTGCACGATTATAGCCAATACGATATTTTCTCTGTAATGAGGATGCTGAAACAGATCCTTCACTGCAAATATAGCGACAAGCTTCTTCAAAAAGTTCATCTTGTTCATCAATAGAATCGACTTTTTTTAATAATTCATCTTGTTCGAATAGATAATCAGGCTCACCAAGTGTACGGACAAAATTCGTTACAGCTTCAATCTCTTCATCCGTAACATATGTGCCTTGTACTCGCACCGGTGCAGACATGCCATTACCAAGGTAAAGCATATCTCCTCTCCCTAATAATCTTTCAGCTCCCTGACAATCTAATATTGTACGAGAATCCACATGGGATGATACAGAGAATGCAATTCGCGTTGGAATATTCGATTTAATCAAACCAGTGATAACATCCACTGAGGGCCTTTGTGTTGCTAATACAAGATGAATACCACAAGCACGTGCTTTTTGTGCTATTCGACAAATCGATTCCTCCACCTCTTGTGGAGACATCATCATTAAATCGGCTAATTCATCAATAACAATCACGAGATAAGGCATTTTCAATGAATATTTGCGCTCTTTTTCAACCATTTTGTTATATCTTGTAATATCACGTGCACCAACATGAGCAAATAGTTGATAACGGCGATCCATTTCATCTACTGCCCATTTAAGCGCGGCAGTAGCAGCCTTGACGTCTGTAATAACTGGACTAACTAGATGTGGAATATGATTGAAAGGTGCAAGTTCCACCATCTTTGGATCGATTAACATCAATTTTACATCTTGTGGACTAGCTTTCAAGAGTAAACTGATTAAAAGTGAGTTTATGCACACAGATTTTCCTGAACCAGTAGCCCCAGCGATCATTCCATGTGGCATTTTTCGTAAATCAATAGTAACAGGTTCCCCCGTTAAATCTAATCCCAATGCCGCTTCAAGAGGCGATTTAGAATCAACAAAGGATTCATGGGTCACCACTTCTGAAAGTCTAACAGGTCGCGATTTGCGATTTGGGATTTCGATGCCAATTGAACTTTTCCCTGGTATTGGCGCTTGGATACGGATATCCTTTGCCGCTAGTGCAAGTTTTAAGTCATCCGCTAAGTTCCGTATTTTACTTACTTTTACTCCATGACCTACTGTAATTTCAAATTGTGTTACAGCAGGACCTTGAACGATCTGTACAATTTCTCCTTCAATTTGGAAATAAGACAATGCCTCGATCAACTTCACGCCTTGTGTATCCATCCATTCAAAATCCTCTGTTTGCTCTTCTGGCGGTTCCAAATAAGAAAGTGCTGTTTCAAGATAATCATTTACAGTCGACGGTTCCTGTTCTACTATCATATTTCTTTGGTGCTCAGAAGTATCTTGAATAGACGCTGTTTTTTCTTGTTCCTCTTGTTTTAGCGGAACTGACATTCTAACCGCAGTTGCTGATGATTCACCATTAACCTCTTCAACTTTCTTTGTATCTTGTTCAGCAAGTTCCTTATATTCTTCTTTCGGCATTACATCCTTAGGTGATTCAGACTCACTACGAACAGATTTTGAATCAGGTTCACTCCAAGTTTTTGCGCGAGATAATGGAGTTGTCTGTGCAATGGATTGTTCTATTTTTTTCTTATCCGATTTTAACATGACAACATTAAACGGGATTTGACTACCCGATTTTCGATTTTCGAAATTTTCCACTTTAACTGGTTGGCTTTGAGCTATTTCTTCTTTAGATATCTCCTCATCTTCTAATTGAGTAAAAACCTCCGTAGTTTTAATTCCTTTATCGGGTATTCCACCGTTTATAGACACTTCAGGCTCTTCTCTTGTCACTTCTTCTGGATCTAAAGCTTTCTCTATTTCTATTGTTTCAACTTTCATCGTTTCGCTTACTTTAGGATCAGTTTCTGCGATTGACCTAATCGTTTCTGATGAATCATCTGAGTGATTGGTTTCTTCGATATCGACCGCTTCTTTAAATGGTCGCATAGGCTCTGTTTCAATAGTTGTTTCATCTGATTTTAAAATCGTTTCCTCTATTTCTACTTTTTCATCCATATTCGTTTCTTCTTTGTTTAATAGAGGTCCTGTCTCCTCTATGGATTCCTCTTTTAATGGAGATGTATTTTGTAATTGTGCCCGATTTTGTTCCTTTTCTACAACTATATGTTCATTTACTACATTTTGAACCTGTCCTTCTTGTTCTTCGGTTTTTGTTACTTTGTTCTGATCCTTTTCATAAAGGTGTTTTTCACTATTTTTTAGTTCCACTGCATTTTCGTTAACTGTTGTCGCTTCATTGCCATAAGTTTCGTCAACCATTGCTGATGAAATACTTTCTGTGTTTTTTTGATTAGAGGATGCCTTTACAGTTGTGGCAGCTATTTCATTCCGAAAATCCACTTTGCCACTACTTTGCTCTTTTTCTTTTTGTTTCTCATCTAACAAATCATATATGCTTCGACCACGCTTTGGTGGCTTTTGAAAACCATAAATGGGCGATGGTACTTCTGTCGGTACAAATTTTTTCTTTTTAGGTACGTATGAAGGTTTTACAGGTTCGCTAACAGCTTTCTTTTCCACCCTATTTTGTTGTGGTGTGTATTTTTTGGAGGGATTCAAGCTTTTTGTCCCATTAGGATTAAATGGATTATAATTTTCTCTACTTGTTTTTTCAACGACTCCCTTTAATCCACGAGGTTCACGCGCAAAAGGCGAATACATTTCTGGTCGCTGATCCATATGTTGTGCTGCTTGATAGGAACGCTCATGTTGTACCTGATTGGACGCTTCTTTTCGAACAGGACGTACTGATTTATTCGGTGATACCCAATCAGGAAAAGTCATATTTTCTTGCTGAGCTTGTTGCTTGCTAGATGACTTCGTAAACCCTGTTTCATCCCCATATTGCTCATTTTCATCTGGAATCAAAGGGAATTTAAAAGACTCTCTTTTTTTGATAAAATTTGGTTCAACGCTCCGTGCCTGTTTTCTTTGCTGCTGTTGAATATATTCATCCTCATATTTAGTTTCTTCGTATTCATAATCATTTTCAAATTGTTCGAATGATTTATATTGTTCTTCATTATTATCATTGTTATTCATATTATTCTTAGCTGATGGTTCTTCTATTTCATCACCTAGAATGCGAGAGACGATTTTTTTAAACCAGCTCATATATTTGCACCACTCTTTTCTAAATCATTGCCTTCATTTTATCAATAATAAATGCATTCATGCAACGCGTTTAAAACGATTCCATCATATATCTTTATTTTTTTACTAGGATATTATTCATAGAGTCGTTTTAAAATATACGAATGATCCCCCTCATGCTCTTTATTAAAATGTAAAAAAGTGTCTTACCCTTTTTGAGAAAGACACCTTGCTGTTTGATATTTTCATTTTTGAGTCAACACCAAATTATCCACAAACATAGTTGATTCGCTGATTTCCGCTACGGTCTGCTATGCATATGCTTATTTAAGCAAGTACATACTTGATAAAGACCCCTTTTAAATAGTATTAGTTAAAATTTGAATGCTGAGCCGATTTCTGTGTCGTTATCTAAAACCATGATGCCTCTTACTTGTGGTGCATTTGGAATAGCTAATTCACGCGCAGAGCACATCATGCCATAAGAATCCACACCCCGCAACGCAGATTCTTTAATGACCATACCAGAAGGCATTACTGCACCGATTTTAGCAACGACTACATGTTGTCCTTCTGCAACATTTGGAGCACCACATACAATTTGTAATGGTTCATCTTCGCCAACATCTACTTGACAAATATGTAGTTTGTCAGCATTTGGATGTTCCCCCATCTCTTTCACATGGCCTACTACAAATTTAGGAGATAAGTCTACATCAAGACTGAGTACAACCCCATTTTTCGCGATAGCCTCTTCTAATTGTGCAACAAGTTCTTTCGTCACTTCTACATTGCCGACTTCTTCTATTGTCAAATAATTACTAGCATTAAAAAGATTAAACCCTTTTACTTCGCCAGTTGCTCCTTCTTTTAATAATACTAAATCTCCGTGTTTTTCTAATTCTGTTTTGACAATCGTTTCTGTCGTCAACTGAACTAGTAATATGTCACCTACATGCGCTTTGTTATACGATACAATCATTTTCTTTCTTGCTCCTTTTTTACTCTGTTTTTGGCTAGGATAAAGATCGGCTCTAAGTGGCCATCTTCGTAGATAAAGGATAATGATGTAATAGGAACTGCTCCTACTGTAAAGAAATGCATGGTCATTTGGGCTAAAACATCATATCCTGTATTATTGCGAATATCACCGATGATCAACACATCTTGATGAGGCACTGAAACCGTCATGTCGCCTTCAATTTTACCACGCATTTCCTTTAAAAAGGCGTCATTTAAAATACGGCTTGCGTCATACCCATCATTTTCATTTAGAAAATAAAAGATATTGCCAGCCACTTCATCCTGTTTAATATTTGTCGGCAATTTACGTATTTGGAAGCGTGCAGATTCTTTGATTTGTTCCACGGGAACTTGTAATTTTTGGACCATCTCTTCATCGATTAAGCGATACGTATTTCCAAGATCTAGCGCATAGTAAATCCTTGTTTCAGCAGTATGTTCTGTTGTGATAAAAGCGTGTCCTTCTTTTGATTTTTTAGGAAAAGAGCCTGAACGAATCACAGGATAAATATTTGTAAGCTCTTCGAAGCCTTGCTCCTTTTCCTTCTTCATCGCTTCAAAAGTTTGCTCAATCGTGTAAACAACTTCATCAATCGCCTTTTCTTTACGTATATCATATTTTGTTAGAACATCGCCTAACAACAAATCCATTCCCTTGCCTAGCTCACGATGCTCTAATCTTAATTTGTTTGTTTTTAAATCTAGTTTCCATTCAAAGTGAGCTTCACCTAGACGCTCTTTTAATTTTTTAACTAAATCTTGTGCCGTCACCTAGTTACTCACCTCATCCAAAATAGCTTATTGTTGTTGTAAAAATTTTTCAATCTCTTCTTGTGTTTTGCGGTCTTTTGAGACAAGGCGTCCTGTTTCGTCACCGTTATTGTATGCGATAAAACTAGGAATACCATATACATTTAGTTCTCCACATAAATCGATGAATTCATCTCGATCCACAGAAACAAATGTAAAATCATTAAATTTTCCCTCAACCGCTGGCATAAAGGGTTCAATAAAGCGACAGTCTTTGCACCATCCTGCTTCAAATACAAAAACATGTTTACCTTGTTCTTTTAAAGAATGATATTGTTCTACTGATTGTAATTTTTCCATTTTCATAGCCTCACTTGTTTTTCAATTGTACGGAATGGGCAATCGTCATTAATTCAGATATAGTAGCATTGACATCTTCTGTTTTTACTAAGCCCGTAACTTTCACTCCACCCGTGCTTGCAATGACTTCATAATTTTCTTGGCCTTTCTTTAATACAGTTGCAAAGCCAAAACGATTATCTTTTTTATATGTTTGCTCTTTAACGATCTCTTCTTTTTCGCTTTTCTGTAGCGCTTTATAAAAGTGTTGACTCTTCTTGGATTCATTTGGATTAAAAAATATGGCGTATGTTTGCTTATCCTTTGATAAAATCACATTGGTCTCATCAGAAGAATTTTTCACTTCATAGCCTTTAGGTAGATAAAATTGCAAATGTTCAGTTGATGCCGTACTACTCTCTGGTTTCGCATTGAAAATTGTATCGGCATCTGAAAGTCCTTCTGATATTTGAGAATCTACCGAATTGCCACATGCTGCAATATTCAATATAAGTAATGCTGGGACGAATAGCTTGGTACATTGACGGAACATATGTAATTCCTCCATTCGTACTTGGACTACCTTTATTGTAAAAGTCATGCGACACCTATGCAACTATCGTGTCTTTTCTACCTATTTCGCATATTTTTGATAAAGTGAAACTCCATCAGTGGGGTTTTCTTCCCCCCCCACTGATGGTTAGTTGAACCAATCGGACTTTTACGGGCAGTTGATCCCCCATCTATATTTTTCGTTTCTCTCTCAATCTTGAGATGGGGTCTTACTGCCCGTTAAAGCGGGATAAAAAAAATATTGACCTACTAATTGTTGCAAAATATGTTCAAACATTTCTTTTCGATCCAGCATACCATCCGTTAAAATACCAATAGCTCCCGCATTTTGATGAGTATCTGATTGATGAACAAAGTCATCCATAACAGGTCCTAACTCTCGACCGGCAGCTATTTGCTCTGCTATTTCATCTGGCAACGGAATTTGAGCACCTGCAGCCGTAAACAATTGCCCATTTTCTATAGCCAATGCACCCCAATTGCATAAATACATGATGTCGTCAATCATTGTGACACCGCCTTCTAAACCAAAGGCAATGGTGGCATTTGTTTCTGCCAATGCCCTTCTTGCACGATTTATAGCACCCGTTCTAGTTTCCTCCGTTGACATTGGTTGCGCAGAAACACCTGAATCTACTGAAATATGTTCAAATGTTAAAATATCATGAAAATGTTTCGTCACTACGGAAAGTACTGCACTTACTTTGGCTTTGTTTGTCGTACCAATTCCTACTTTCATCATGACACTTCCTAACTATCAAAATTAAAGGAGATTCCCAATGAAAATCTCCTTTACTATACCAAATTTTAGTTGTCTTTATCTAGCTAGCTGTTTCTGATTGAACATGTTCAGCTTTTCATTTTAGTTGCTTCTAAACGCATCTTCTCGTGTCGCCTTAGTTTCTCGATCGACAGTTGAAAAAATGATTTTGATTCGAGCTCCGCAGCACTCATGAGCATGCTCAGCTTTTGCGAATCGTTTCTAGAGTTGAACGGTCTGCATTTTTGACTAATTTTACAAGTAATTCCTTCGCAGCATCAATATCATCTGTATGAATAATCGATGCATGAGAATGAATGTAACGTGCGCAAATACCAATAACTGTACTTGGTACACCTTCATTTGATAAATGTACACTTCCAGCATCTGTACCGCCACCTGGAGCGACAAAATATTGATAGGGAATATGATTCGATTCAGCCGTATCTAACACATATTCACGTATCCCCTTATGAGTGACCATTGTACGATCATAAATTCTGACTAACGGGCCTTTCCCGAGTTGACCAAATTGATTTTTATCACCTGAAGTATCGTTCGCAGGGCTCGCATCTAGTGCAAAGAAAAGATCTGGTTTGATCATGTTAGCAGAAACTTTTGCCCCTCTTAAACCAACCTCTTCCATCACATTAGCGCCTGAATACAAGGTATTTGGTAATTTTTCATCTTTTAATTCTTTTAACAATTCGATTGCTAAACCGCAGCCATATCGATTATCCCATGCTTTCGCCATCACTTTCTTTGGATTGGCCATTGGTGTAAATGGACAAACAGGAATAATCGATTGCCCTGGTCGGACACCTAATCGAATCGCGTCTTCTTTATCATCTGCACCAATATCAATTAACATATTGTTAATCTCCATCGGTTTTGATTGCATTTCCGGTGTTAGTAGATGTTTGGGAACTGAAGAAATTACACCTGGAACAGGACCATTTTTTGTATAAACTTCTATGCGCTGAGCAAGCATCACTTGATTCCACCAGCCGCCAAGCGTTTGGAAACGAATCATACCATTTTCCGTAATTTGAGTGACCATGAATGCTACTTCATCCATATGACCTGCGACTAAAATTCTCGGACCATTTTCATCGCCCTTCTTCAGGCCAAAAACACCACCTAAATTATCTTGCACAATTTCATCAGCATATTTTGATAATTCTTGACGCATATAAGCACGAACCGCATGCTCATTTCCTGGAGCACCTGGTAATTCTGTAAGTGTCTTAAACATTTCTAGCATATCTTGATTCATGATAAAGCCTCCCTTAGAACGTTCACTCCTATTGTAGACAAAGCTTGGATAAAATTCTACCACTTTACTTCGAATATCGAAATGCTCTTTACAAAAATCATCCCGTATCCTTCTGATTTCCACACGATAAATAGTATATGTTAAACTAATGGCATATACTCAAAGGAGGATGTTAAATGAAATTACAGGATTTCTTACTGGGCGTTGCGACAGGGATTGCTACTGCATATGTCATTAAAGAAGTAAGTGAAAAGGTAAATCCCTATAAAAATGCCAATGCTGTTTTAGAAAATATAAAAAACGCCTTTAAAATTCAAGGACCAATAGATGGATCATGGATTTTCATGGAGCCTCAATTATTTCATAAAGAAAATATCGAAATTCCAGTGTATAAGGGTGGTATTTCTCGAGTAGAAGAAGGAGAAACGGTGAATTTTGAATTTGCAGCTGATGCAAAAACAGGGTCCATTGTTGACTTGGTAAGAGTTTAATAAAATAATAGATTGATCATCGAATTTTATCCATTGCAATAGGCATGAGAGATTTCTGCTACATATTGCTCGCTTTTCTGCGGGTCCTTCTAAGAAAAGTATACGCATCACCTTCAACACAAAAGCACAAAATGCGGATTGAACAGCATTCTGTGCTTTATTTTTCATATATGAAACTTCGGTCCCTTACTTTATTACTCTCGTATTATTTAGCAGTTGTATGAGATTCTCTTGTACGTGGTAACTCTGCTATTATATTTTTACCAGTTGTATCCCATTTGATAAGACGTTTGTAGGCATCATGATAAAAACTAACCCAATAACCATTTTCTACTATTTCCCTCACTAATTTTTGTTTTGCAAAAACAGAGGTCATTGGATAATCATCGTAAGCTAATACCCATAATGGATTTTGATGTGCATGAGTTGGCATTATATCTGCCATGTGTATAATCGTTTCTCCCTTTTGCGTTAAACGAATAATACAATGCCCATCACTATGACCACCAGTATGAACCATAAGGATACCCGGTAACACTTCTAATTGCTGCTCAAAGGTTTTCACTTGGTTTACGATTGACTTCCAATTAGCCTCCCAGTACGTATTTACTGAACGAATATTCGGATCACGCATCTCATCCCATTCTACTTGAGAAACTAAAATGGTAGCGTTTTCAAATGTAGGGATCAATTGATCGTCTTGCCACCTTGTCAAACCACATGCATGGTCAAAATGTAAATGTGTCATCAATATATAGTCGATATCATTTGTTGTTAATCCTAGTTCTCCTAGACTCGCAACAATTTTTGATTGTTCGGTTATCCCATAATTGCGCAGTTGCTTATCGGTAAATTTTTCATTTCCAATCCCTGAATCGATCAATAAATTTTTCCCTTGATATTGGATCAAAATTGGGTCTGTTCGTAATTCAATTTGATTGCTATCATTCGCCGGATATTTTCGTGACCATAACGGCTTTGGCACTACCCCAAACATTGCTCCCCCATCTAAATGAGTGACTCCTCCATTCAGCCATGTAAGCTTCATATCGTGAAACTGAAATGCGTCCACATTAAATCCCCCTTTGTGTAAATCTATGCATCAAAATGGATAGATGATGCTTCACATAATTGTAACATGTTTAAAAAAATTTGTACTTATTCATACCATAAATAGACAACATTTTCTATAATGTAATAGATTAGATATTTATATCTACAAATTTTACTATTTTATGATAAAAAATATATAAAAAGGTAATAAAACTTTATGACTAAGTGAGGAGAGCCATGAAGATGTTCAATGACCATGAAATAACATGTCAAAAATATTTAAAATTACTGGTATCTATCGAGAATTTAGAAAGGAAAACAGATCTATCTAAAGATTTGCAAAAAGACATAGGCAATCAGCTACAGCAATTAGAAAAGGAAATATTACGCCAATCACTGTATGACCATGACATTAAATAAAACTATGTCTAAAAAAGACGTATCCCAAAACAAAGCACAGAATGCGGCTTTGACAACATTCTGTGCTTTTTATAATGACATATTTATCTTTTTAAGACTTTTATAAAGTAAAACATTACAGAATTCGAATTTTCTTGATTCCTTCAGAAGCAACTTATACAAAAAAGTTCTTATGGTAAAAAGCTTATGACTGTTTTGTTTGGAACTGAGCTTCTAAACGATAAATCGGTTGCCCCTTCGAAGAAAATTTTTCCTCATATTCCGTCATGATATTATCTTCTGGCATTTCTGCATGTAAATCAAGCGACACGTAGTTCAATTTCATGCCATAGTGTGACATGCTCACTAAAGAATATTCAAACAAACCGCGGTTGTCTGTTTTGAAATGTATTTCTCCATTGTCTACTAACACTGCTTCGTATAATTTTAAGAAGTTTTCATGCGTTAAGCGTCGTTTTGCATGACGTGTCTTTGGCCATGGATCAGAAAAGTTCAAATAGATACGACTCACTTCATTTTTTTCAAAATATTTTTCTAATTCTGCACCATTTACTAATAGTAAACGGACATTCTTCGGTGAACCAGCCTCCATAACTTTTTCTGCTGCTTTCACGATGACACTATCAAATAATTCAATACCAAGATAGTTGATCTCTGGATTTTGCAAAGCCATACCAGTGATAAATTGCCCTTTACCTGAACCTACTTCAATATGCAATGGATTATTATTTTCAAACAACTCTTTCCAATTTCCTTTACATTTTTCTGGATCAGGTATGATGATTTCTGGATGTGCTTTGATAAAATCAGCTGCCCATGGTTTATGTCGGACTCTCAATGTATTTCCTCATTTCTATTTTTTCATCTATTCCAATGTTTTATTTCATTATTCGGTCTGTTAAAATACAATCCATTTTACAGCGCTTCACAACAGACCTCTTTTCACTGGACCGGTTACTTTTTATTTGACGATTATTCATATCAACAATTGAAGTATAGCAAAGCCCTTCTATAAAGTGAACCATCCAGTCAGTTGGGGCTTTCTTCATCTTTCACCGGGTATTAGTCGAACCGATCAGCTTATTATAAGGAACAGCTAAATCCTTCTCAATCTTCTGCCACATTCTCTTTTCATTACCATTCTCAGCTCTGCTATTGACGATAAAAAGAAGTTTTATGAATGCTTTTCCGCAATAACCTGTTCAGGAGATATGAGATCGTCATCATTCAAATCAAGTCTGTGATAAGAAGTCGTCTGTACATTATTCAACAAATATTGCGCGGCTTTAAATTGCATCAGTTTCATCGGGGAATGGTTTTTCTTCAGACGAGCAAACCAATCTGAGTATTTTCTTTTATCGACAAATTCAACACTATAACTAGAACCTGGATAGTCAATATAACCATTCCTTGAAAGGACAACTTTGCGGATAGGTAGATCGATTGTATTCTTTTTAAAAATCTGTTTCACAATAGATTCCATGCGATTTAATCCAATAAGGGGATTTAAAACCTTTTTATCTATTTTACCGACTTTCTTCTCCCAAAATCGACTGCTATCACCGACAAATACAGCTTGGAATTCTTCCTCTAAAACTTGAATGCAGAAGCAATCAGTAGGTGTTAATAAGAGGATTCCCATTTCAACAGGTGCCTTTTTCACTTGAAAAATTGGATAGTAAAACAACAAATAGCTATCTGGTAAACGTTGTGTAAATGCCCTTAGCAAAGAATCTCGATAATATTTTGAATCTACGTATGATTTTTCTCTTAAAGTAGAACTTGCCCACTTTATCTGAAATTGAAAAAGTTGATCTACATACATTTTCTTTAATTCTTCAATGGTTTGCGGATAGTAAAATATGGTTGGCTGGAACATGAACGTATTTGACTCTTCCTGAATCTCTTCCTCATCTTGCTGTTGTTTGGAAAGCTCTTCAGATATTTGGTCGAGAAAGTCTTCTCTATCCCTAATATCCATATCCTCTTCCTCATGATCCTCTTTCTTTTTTCGATTAAAAGATAAAATACGTTGCAAGAAACTTTTATGAGTTTTTTCTTCCAATTCTTCATGGTCCCATTGAGGAATTTCCTCCCCAGATGCCCAATCTTTCTTCATGCGTTCCCATTGTATTTTTTTTAATCTCACAAATTGGGTTGGATATCTTTTTAAATCATTTTGATAACGTGAAACATAATCTTGTAACTTCACCAATTGTGCCATAACTGTTCCTCCTAAAAAATGATCCCACGATTACAAATAAAATGATTCTATTGATGTTATCGTTCTATATTATTCACTATATCTATATGAGCAAGTAGACTAAACACACTATATATCTTTTGTCTTTCAACAATCGGTTCATCATCATAACTGGTTGACTTTACTACCTGTTAAAGTAGGATAAAAAGGCATATGCTTCTATTTTACCACGATATGAAGCGAAAAAAAGAGAAGTTAATCACTTTTAAAAACACTTTGTTTCAAGATTTAGGTTATAATTTGAATGATTTTATCAGGCAACCTGACCAAAAAATTTTTATTTTTGAACTGAAATATTGATTTAATATTTATATCGTCTATGTGCGATCATCCTGTACATTCATTTTCCGTTCTCTTCATTCCTTCCATTTTCATTAATCGCAAAAAAGATGTGATGAAATTTGTCATTCTTCATCACATCTTTTCTTTGGACCTACTATGGTGATATTCGATAAATTACTCAGTTAGAAATAAGCGACCTGAGTTAAGACTTCGCCGATTCATACTAACAGTTAAGAAAATGGACAGCTGCCCTTGCGAGGAAAATATTCTCCTCTGACAAAACCATGAGGCGGAGTATATTTCAACATGTCTTTCCCTAAAACGGCTTTAATGTTATTTTTTCAGGTTCACGGTATTGTAAGTAAACTGAAGAAATTCGTATAAAACTTTCCGTTGTATTGAAAAGTTGATTTGTTTTCAATAAATCCTTTTCTTCATTGGATAAGACGTCTTTGATCTCATCGTATTGTTCTCCCGGTCCACTATTTTTCCATGCAATGAATTGAACTGCTCGTCCTACATTTGTAAATGTGTTATTTCGGATCTTCGGATGAATAGCACCACTTGATAAAATCCCTCTTTTTTTAGGATTATTAATCGCAACATTTCGAATAGCATTATTTTCGATAATCGGTGTTTTCCAGTTCATCACTCGTATCGCATCATTTCGCATCGTATCAATCGTATTGCCGCGGATTATAACATTTGTATGAAGATGCCCACCAGAATATTTGTGAGTTCCGACCGCTCGATCTAAATTTCGAAATTCATTATTAATGATATTCAAACGATTGTTAGCCGTACAGTCAAAATTACTCCATTTTGAACTCCATCCTAAAGTGGTTTTATCTGGCGTATCAACATTAATCGCTTCTTTAATGTTTCGATCAGAAGGTTGAGAGTCGATAAATTTATTATTTTCAATCGTCACATCCTCTGATGCATCTATTTCAATAAAATGCCCAGCGTTCATATTACGAAATTCTATATTCGATATATGAACATTTTTGTTATGTCCCATAATAATGGCAAAACTGCTTAGCTTATAATTCAAATTGAAAACAACTTTCCCTTTGCCCACAAAACTTATATTTTTTTCACCACCATGACCACTTACGACTCGCTCCTTTTTGGATAAAGATGGTCGGATCAATTGAAAAATAGAGCTAGATGGGTTTATAACGGTTGTTCCCGTATCATCGCCTTTTTGAATCTCTGTACCATCTTCAAATACAAGTGATACGTTCGATGGTACATATAGAACATTTGATACGGTATATACGCCCTTTGTAAAAATAAGTTTGCCTCCACCCTGTTTTTCAAGTTGTTCCATATAAGAGCGCAAAGCATAATATTGCTTGGTTTGCGGAGTATATGACGCCCGTAAAAGGAATTCTTTATTAAGTGGAGATGATTCTGGAGTCACCTTATACTCTTTTTTTCCTAAATCATTCATATCCGTGATTTCAATTTTCTCAACAGGTTCTGCCGAATCATGCTCGATATGCATAAAATATTCTCGTAAGTCTTTTCCTTCATTTGATGCAAGTGCTTTTTTTGTTCCTAGCGTAACTGTATTGGAATTTGCTGCTTCGTTTAATCCAGTTTGCGCAGCTAACATGACTGCTATGTTCATTTTTACAAATTGGTTATGTTGAATAATCGGTTTATAAGTCCCCTTCACAAAGATCCCATAGTCTCCATTTACAGATTGAATCTTATTATTCTCGATTGTAGGCAACTTCCAATTTTTAGCTACAATCGCATATGACGTCGTATTTTTGATCGTATTGTCCAAAATTTTTACTTTTGAATGAAAAATATCGCCAGTAAATTGATTGGAACTAATGGCTTCGAAAACTTGATCGAATTTATTTTTTTCGATGACGATCTGTGAATTAGGGGTTTCATCATACATACTCCAATCAACTTTGTATGTGCCATACGAAAAGTCAGCTGCTTCAATGCTAATAGAGGGTTTGGATGTAGAATTTTCATTTGTAAATGTGTTATTTTGAATTTTGGCATTTTGAGTAGCTACCAATTGGATGAAATATCCATTATTAGCGTTTTTGAATTGTATATTTTTAATGGTCAAGTTTTGATTATGCCCTGTAATAATACCGTTTACATTTTTATTATTTTTTAAGTCAATAGTTGCCTTCCCTTTACTTATAATCTTAATATTTTTTGACCCCGAATAGCCATCATTCAGATCTCCATTCTTTTTAATATTGGGTGCTACAAGTTGAAACATGGACTTTGAAGCTTTTAATGAATTACCTGTTTCCATGCTTTTTTCTAGCTTTACGCCATCATTTAATTGTATTGTTATGTTTGAAGGTACATATAATGTGTTTGTAATCTTATAATTTCCTTTTTTTAGTATTAACTTTCCTCCACCATTCACTTCCAGCTTTTCAAGATAAGATCTTATCGTATAATAATTTTGGGTTTGGGATGAATAAGTTTTATACTTTTTCATCTTTTTATTTAATGGTGTTGTGCTGGGAGAAATCGTATAGGTCCACTGATTTGCAGAAGCAGTTAAGACATCATTTTTTAAATATAAAATACTAAACAAAATACTTAGGGCTATTATGTAGATGGATATCTTACCTATGTTCTTCACTGCTAAGTCACTCCTTCCTCGTTAAAATTATTTTGAACATGTTTCTACCGTTACTGCACATCCTAAAAAATTATCGTACAGTTCTTTTCCTACCCTTTGTGCTGCATGTGTGTATTATTATAAACAAAGTAAAATTTTTCAAAGTGCGATCTTACCGCTCATTTATGTGGGATAAGCTCTGGTTAAGTTAATATGAGCCATTATCTTCATCACGCCTTATATTGAATTGGCCATTTGAAATAACAGTAAAGCCGCATATTTTGAATAGTATTATCAGGCATGTTGATTATCCAATTTAATCCATGAAAATAGGGGAATTTGTTGATTTCCGCTACGGCTTGCTCGCTTTCCTGCGGGCGAATGCTGGGGGCAACAGGATGTTGGTCACGGAGTCGTTGCCACAGGACGTGGCGCCCTTAGACTCCGTTCCTTAATCGCTACGCTGCGGGGTCTCAACTATTCGCTTTTCCCGCGGGACGTTGAATTTTCTTCCTCGAATCACACCGCACGAAGGAAATGCTTGCATTTTCGAGGACTCGAGCAAGCCTCCGCTCCAATCTATATAAATGGTCTTGAAAATACAGAGTTTTTCAAAAACTATGTCAGACAGACACCACTAATTTTTGTCAAATCAACACGCGTGTAGTATTATTTCGAAAAATCACTACATTATGCAAGTTTTCATCCAGATTTTGATGATTTCTTATTGCGCTGTCTAATGATTTAAACGTATTATTTGCCATTGGGACATTGTTATTCGGTCACTTATCAAAATCCAACGTGGCAAAAATTTCTTTTCCATCGATCAGGCTTAAAGATCAATCATTATACATATAAATAAAGAACTAACTTATGTAAAATATTGATAAATTGAATCTAAATTATTTTAACTTTGAAATACGAACATTTAAAAAATCAGGCGTGTTGATTATCCAATTTTCTCCATGAAGATAGGGAGAATTCGTTGATTTTCGCTACGGCTTGCTCGCTTTCCTGCGGGCGAGCGCTGGGGGCAACAGGATGTTGGTCACGGAGTCGTTGCCACAGGACGTGGCGCCCTTAGACTCCGTTCCTTAATCGCTTCGCTGCAGGGTCTCAACTGTCTCGCTTTTCCCGCGGGACGTTGAATTTTCTTCCTCGAATCACACCGCACGAAGGAAATGCTTGCATTTTCGAGGAGTCGAGCAAGCCGTAGCTCCAATCTACATAAATGAAACGAAAAATACATGTTTTTTTAAGAATTATATCAAAAATATTTCCTAATTTCTGCCTAATCAACACGCCTGTTAAAAAATAATACCAACTCAACATCCAAACTTGCATATTTCACTACAGACGGATAAGGATGTCCCTATGTTTTTGGCTATATGATGTGAAAGTTCCAATCTTCCAGACCTTTAGGGTATAGCCTAAAAAGCCCTCATTTTTAAATTCATGAGGGCTTTTAATACTATATTAACAATTCCTTTACATTTTTAGAAGACTATTTGCTATTTTTTGTGCCTAATTCAACAATAGCATCCGCATAAATCGCTGCACCTTTTACTAAATTTTCGATGACTACATATTCGTCTGCTTGGTGAGCTAAATCAGGTTCGCCTGGGAATAGCATGCCGAATGCTACACCAGTTTTTAATTCACGAGCATAAGTACCGCCGCCAATAGATAGCAACTCTGCTTTTTCTCCTGTATTGCGTTCATATACTTTTGAAAGTTTTTGGATTAGTTCTTCTTGTGGATCCACATAATGTGGTTTAGAATCATCTACAACGTCAAGTGCAAAACCAAGCTTAGCTACAATGGTGCTTGCAGCAGTGATTTTTTCTTCGTATGGATACGAAACAGAATATCTCATACTTACATCGATTTGGCCGCCTTTACCTTCTTCAAATGAAACAACACCGGCATTTAATGTCGTGTCTCCTGAAATTTCATCTGTAAACGCTAATCCTAATGCGTGACCACGACTTTCGTTTGCAAAACCAGTCACTAAAAATTGAGTAAATTCTTTTGATTGTGGAGTTGTGAATACGGTATTCAAATACTGAGCTAGTTTGACAGCAGCATTGATGCCAGCATTTGGCTCCATTGCATGAGCAGAACGTCCTTTTATAGATAATTTAAAACCATCTGTGTTTTTTTCGATTGTCCCTTCTAATTCACTAATTTTTAAATAGCTATTAAAAGTTACTTCAAATTCTTCTGGTACATGACGAACGATCGCTTCCGCAAAATCTGGCACCATGTTGATACGATGACCTGCATGGAATGAAACCAATTGTTCGTTTTCTTGTGATCTTGCTTGCTGATGGAATGAAAGTTCAGCGATTCCCTTTTCTGCATTAATGATTGGGAAATCTGCATCTGGTGCAAAACCTAATGTTGGCATTTCTTCTTTTTCCACATAACGTTTGACGCAGCGGAAACCACTTTCTTCATCAGATCCAATAATCATGCGGACTCTACGGTCTAATTTTATGCCAGCATCTTTAACCATCTTCATAGCTAACCATGCAGCCATTGTTGGACCTTTGTCGTCAATAGAACCGCGACCGAATAATTTGCCATCTTCAATGACAGCACCAAATGGAGGATGTATCCAATCACTTCCAGCAGGAACCACATCCACATGGCAAAGGATACCGACTAGTTCTTCTCCTTCTCCCATTTCAATATAACCCACTATATTATCGATTAACTTCGTTTTTAGCCCTTGTTCTTTACCTTGCTGAAGCATCCAATCTAAAGCTTTTTTTGGTCCTTCACCAAAAGGTGCATCAGAAGACGCAGTGCTTTCATCTAGCACACTGTTAATTTGTACTAATTCTTTCAAGTTGCCGATTAATTCATCTTGGCGTCGTTGGGCTTGTTTCATCCAATCCATTCATATTTCCTCCTTACAAATAACCTCATGATTATTTTACACCCTTTTCTATTTTTCACATAGGAATAGCAAAAAGGCGTACGTTAAGTGTTTAGCATAGATATATCATTCGTATTTAAAAGGAAACCAAATATTACAATCATGAAAAATCAAACAAAAGTATGGAAAACTGAAAATACATTCGCTATAATGGAATTGTCAGATAATAAAGTCTGACAATTAAAATTGAAAAGGGGATGTCTAAGGCAAACTAAATTAGGAGCCTGAATACCTCACAATTATTTTCGTCCGCTAGTCTTGAGAAATAAGATGAAGGAGTGGTTCACCAATGAAACCAACCACTGATCGGATGCTCAATCGAATAAAAGATGTGTATATGTACATCCATAGTAAAGGTACTGTGACTACACAAGATTTAGTCGATGAATTCGGCATCACTCCTCGCACCATTCAAAGAGATTTGAATGTGTTAGCCTTTAACGATTTGGTAGAAAGTCCAAGTCGTGGCAAATGGACAACGACGCGTAAGAAAGTGAAAATGACATCTTAGAAAGATTCAACGAGTTGGATCTCACGCTTTTCGTTGAATGGACGGTCAACTCGCCATATGCTGGTGGCAAATTCGTCTAACATGTTACTATGCTAATTATTGAAATTTAAAAAAGAATGACCATGCTGCGTCGCTTGGTCATTCTTTTTGTATTTTATCCCGCATGAACAAATTGTATGCATGCTCCTGCTTCAAGACAAGACACCTATAAAATACAATGGATGAGTGTGAAATCTTGCCCGCATAACCCGATGAATCCAGCTAACGCAGCGGAGGTTGAAGAAACCTGCTGTGTGAAATTTCACTTTATAAAGATGGTTAGATTCCCTTACCCTTGAACTGGCGGACATGATTGAATTTTTTCAATCTCCTCCGCTGATAATTCTCGATACTGCCCAAGTTTTAAATGCTCGTCCAATTGTAGACTTCCCATTGATAAACGTTTTAAATAGATAACCTTTTTGTCAACCGCTTCAAACATTCTTTTCACTTGATGAAACTTTCCTTCTGAGATTTCCAACTCGATTTCAGAAATCGCACCAGCATTTAATATCTTTAATTTCCCCGGCTTCGTATGGTAGCCATCATCTAAAATGACACCGTGCTGAAATAATTCTACATCTTCTTCCATCACTCTGCCCTCAATTTTTGCATAATAGACTTTTGGAACATGTTTTTTGGGTGACAGTAAGTTATGTGCTAATCCCCCATCGTTGGTGATGAGTAACAAGCCCTCTGTATCTTTATCTAATCGCCCTACTGGGAACGGCTTGAAATGTGCATGAAACGGATTCAGTAGATCAATCACTGTTTGATCGTACAAATCTTCTGTAGCAGAAATAACGCCTGCTGGTTTGTTCATCATTAAGTAGATAAATTCTTGATAGAATACCCTCTCACCAAGAACTGTGACATTTTGTTCTTTTGGATCGACATGGAGTGATACATCTTTTACAACTGCTCCGTCTACAGACACAGCTTTCATTTTCAACAATTTTTTTACTTCTTTACGCGAACCATATCCCATATTGGATAATAATTTATCTAACCGCATTGTTCCCTCCTACAGACCAAACTTACCAACAATTTTAGTTATTTTCTCACCTAACAATTTTTGTGCGAGTCCAATTCGGAATGATAAGAAGGCGTATACAGCTACAGCGATACTAATGCATACGACTAGATACATTAGTGCCAGCATCTTAGTATGCGCAACGCCGAACAGAATAACTAATACTTTATGCGCCACAATAACAAATGCCGCCATAATAACTGTTAATGCCATAATTAGAATTGAACGTCTTATGACCAATCTGGATTTATAATTTAGTGCCTTTTTCAAAACAAGCATATTGATCGTAATCGAAATCAGATAGCCAATTGCTGTCGCTATAATGGCACCTTTTGTTTCAAATGTTTCGATCAAAGGAATATTAATGGCTAATTTCACCAAGATCCCTGTCAACAAACTAAAAACAATCCATTTTTGATAATCGATTCCTTGTAATAGAGCAGCTGTTACTTGGAAGAAAGCAAAAAGAATCGCTACAGGCGCGTAGAAAGCAAGGACACTAGAGCCCATTGCACTTTCTGAATAAAGTAAATGATAGATATCTGTAGATAATAAAGAAATCCCTATGACTGCTGGCAATGTTATAAATAATAAAACCTGATATGTCTTATCCATTGCATTGATCAATGCACTATGTTGGTTTTTAGTATAGTAATTAGTAATAGTTGGTACAAGTGCCATAGAAAAACCGGTTGCAAGCATCACCGGGATAATGACAATTTTTTGTGTTGTAAAATTTAACATACCAAGATAATCATCCGATACTTTAGCTAAGCCGATATTCGTCATAGCCGTATTAAACGTTAGCATGTCAACTAATTGGAATAGCGGATTGGCGATCCCCACAAACACATAAGGAATGGAATATGTGATGACCTCTCTATAAATACTTTTATAGGATAGCTGTCCTGACGATACACTATATTGTAACTTTAGATCAAACTCTGGCTTTAACTTTCGCCAATAATACCAAAGTGCGATCAAACCAGCTACGGCACCGATAAATGCCGAAAATACAGCAAATGAAACGGCTGTTTGCGCCTTCCCATCAAAAACACGCATCACAAGGTACGAACCGGTCAATAGAACGATAATACGGACAATTTGCTCTACCAGTTGAGAAATTGCTGTTGGCTCCATATGATCATAACCTTGGAAAAACCCACGAACTAAGCTCATAAACGGCACGACGATTAAAGCAAAGCTAACCCATCGAATAACGCCCGCGATCTGTGATACCGTAAAAACCTGTTCTTCATCTTTAATGACCAAATGAGCAATTGGATCTGCTAAAAGAAACAGTGCCAAAAATGATAAAAAGCCAGTAAGTGTCATAATCATTAAACCTGATTTTACAAGCTTTCTTCCTGACTCATAATCACCAAGACTGTTATATTTTGCTACAAACTTCGATACAGCAATCGGAGCACCCGAAATCGCTACCGATAGCATAATTGTATATGGAACATAGGCGTACGAATACAATGCCACGTTTTTTTGCCCAATGATGGCGTAAAACGGGAATATGTAAACGAGGCCAAGTACCTTTGATAAAAACATGCCAACCGTTAGTATGGCAGTGCCCTTCATTAAAGATGACATAATACCCTTCCAATCTATCCAAATCTCATAAACCTAAATTTTAGTTTACAACTCGTCATACAATTACTCAAATAGTTTCTGCACTTCGTGTATAATTAATTAAGATTCTTTTTAAAAATACTTTTGATAGAATCCATTTCATAATGCAGAATTCAGATAAAAATATACGAACATTTCTCCAATCTTTTTATTCGTTACGCACATAAGGTTGCTTCTTGCCCATTTTCTGCAAGAACCACCGCTACCCTCACTATGGGCAAAAATCGATATTATTATATGACAAAAATCAATTCAAAAAAGAAAGTGAGTTTCTATAGCATGTATGATGTAATCGTGATCGGTGGAGGTCCATCCGGTCTAATGGCGGCTATTGCTGCTGGTATAGAGAAAAAGAAAGTCCTTCTTCTCGAAAAGGGGCAAAAACTGGGACACAAATTAGCCATCTCTGGTGGTGGCAGGTGCAATGTCACCAATCGACTATCAACTGATGAAATCATTAAACATATCCCAGGAAATGGCCGCTTTTTATATAGTCCATTTACTGTTTACAACAATGAAGATATTATAGCTTTTTTTGAAGATCATGGCGTCGCATTAAAAGAAGAAGACCATGGTCGAATGTTCCCTGTTTCCAATCGTGCCCAAGATGTTGTGGACGCAATGCTGCGCGAGCTCAATCGTTTAAAAGTAGAAATTCGTCAAAATACGCCTGTCGCAAAACTATTAATGGACGATGACAAAGTTTTAGGTGTCCGCTTAAAGGATGGAAACGAAATCAAAACAAAGGCTGTCGTAGTTGCTGTAGGCGGAAAAGCTGTTCCTAAGACAGGGTCTACAGGTGATGGTTACCCTTGGGCAGAAAAAGCCGGTCATACTATTACGGAGCTGTTTCCGACCGAAGTCCCTCTACTTTCCAATGAGACGTTTATTCGCACCAAAGAGTTGCAGGGTTTAGCACTTAGAAATGCAAAAGTTTCAGTATTAAATAAAAAGGGGAAAATCATCATTACTCATCAAATGGACATGCTTTTTACACATTTTGGTTTAAGTGGTCCAGCTATTTTGCGTTGTAGCCAATTTGTTGTCAAAGAGATGAAGAAAAACGATGAAAATCCAGTAACCCTTCGTATTCAAGCATTAACTGAACATAATGCTGAATCTGCTTTTCAGCTTATTTTCAAATTAGCAAAAGCGGAGCCTAAAAAAACATTAAAAAACGTCTGGAAAGGACTTGTTCCAGAACGTTGGTTACTTTTTTTAATGACTAACTGTGATATAGCAGAATCGCTCACTGGTGCAGATCTTTCAGCCGATCAAGCGCGCCTGCTTGCAAATGATCTTGTTGGGTTTGAAATGACCGTTAATGGCACCCAACCACTTGAAAAAGCATTTGTTACGGGAGGCGGTGTATCGATCAAAGAAATCGAACCTAAAACAATGGCTTCTAAAAAGAAAGCAGGTCTATATTTCTGTGGGGAGATTTTAGATATCCATGGTTATACTGGGGGCTACAACATTACGTCTGCACTCGTTACAGGAAGAATCGCCGGAATGAGTGCAGCACAATATGTTGACGCAAAGTGATATTTTACGAAAAAGGCTTATCCGATTGATCTAACCAATTCCATAAAATACTTTTCAACTAGGCTGTAAAAATCTGCTCATTCTAATTTTAGGAATGAGCAGATTCTGTCGTGTCATGTTCGTATACAATTTTACCACCTAAGTGACCAGTAGTAGCTAAGGAGGCAATACCAGCTACACAAAGAATGACAATAATGATTGAAACGAGTCCGTCTTTTATTCGCTTGGGTCTCCATTTGAATAAAGTATGTTTAAAAACTAATTTAATAACAGCTACGATACTGAATAGGATTATTGAAACATCTGCAAAGAAAGCATGCATTTCTACCTGATCGTGTAAACTGTGACCCCAATTTTGAAAGGCAAATTTTTCTGCTCCTTCACCTGTTAAAAGTGCAACGAATCCTGAAATTACCCCAATAACGATTAATAAAGTGCCAAATCTGTTGAGTGTGTCTTTTTTCACAAAACAATTGACAATCTCAATGACAGCTCCTAATACCAATAAAGCAATCGGAAAATGAACAATGGATGGATGTAATGGCATATAAATCAATCTCCTTTCTTTTCTTATCATACTGATAAAAACTGAAAGGAGACTGAAATTTTAAGCAAATGCTTCCATTATATAATTGTAAATTTCTCTTTTTAAATACCGATCAAAAGCATTTAATTTTTCCCCTTTTTGGAGTTTATCCTTCAATTTGAAAATGAATTGTTGGTTTTCATGATCTTGAAGATCACTTTTAGCGAATCTGTCCAAAAAATGGATGAATTTCAATTGTGGGTTTTCCTGTAATTCTCTATTCAAAGGGATTCCTTGACCTTTTTCTAATTGAAAAGACCTTTTTTCATATGGGATAGCTGCTATATGACTGACTCCCTTTACAAAGCTTGGATCTCCTAGCAGTAACACACCTGCCTTTCCTACATGAATATCAAATAGGCCTGTTACTCTATCGCCGTTCTTAGCGATTAAAACGACCCGCTCTTCTCCATAGTCCACGACAGAATCAATAAAACTAGCTACAGTAGGATGGACATTTAGTTCTACCTCTACAGTCGTTTCATCATCATCCACTGTAAGCTCATCTTCATATTCGACTAATCTTAATATCCCTTTTTGAATAGGTATTTCTGTTTCCCTTATAAATGCTTTTGTTATTTCCATTACCAATCCGCTCCTATACCCTAGCTACTCGTAAATGAATAGATGGTGTTCTATCCTGTAATGGCATACGATTTGTTTTTTTATCTAGTATCCAATTCATAACATCCACTAGCTGATTGGGTGTATCCATTTCTATTTCTTGCTGAAAAACGTCAATAGCTTGTTCCCACTGTTTCATTTTTTCAGTATTTTTTAATATGGTCTTCAATTGGATTTCTAGTGGAATAGTTTGATCCATTTCAAATACCAATTGATGTTCTTTTAAATAAGTTAAATTGATCTTTTCTTGCCCTGGAAGATATGAATGGACGAAAATTGGCAGTCTTTTTCTTAAAGCTTCACTGATGGTCACACCACCTGGCTTTGTCATAATTGCATCTACCGCATCGTAAAGTTCATTCATTTTTTCTCGTGATGAAATATAAGGCAATGGCTTGATATTTTCTATTTGCCAAGAGGTTATTTCATCATAAAGCTTTTTGTTATTGCCACAGAGCACGATGAATTGGAATTGTTTTATTTTTTTCAACTCAGCAGATAGCTTCAATATTCCACCTAAACCACTATTTCCTCCAGCAATCAATATTTTAGGTTTTTCTGTATGAATATCTCGATGAGTGACTTTCATAATATTTTTATGGACAGGGATTCCCGTCACAATTATTTTTTCACTCGGAACATCATACATAGCGATTAAATTTTCTTTTACTTCACGACTTGGGACAAAGTGAAGATCTATGCCCTCCTTGGCCCAGACATTATTAACAAAAAAGTCTGTGTACGCGTTGATGACAGGAATATCACATTTTCCCATCGCTTTTAGTTTGCTTATAAGATAAGATGGAAAACCATGTGTACAAACGATCACATCAGGCTTTTCTTCTGTCATTAAGCTATGCATTTTCTTTACGAAAAATTTCTCATAAAACCTACTTAAGCCTTTTGATGGATTGGAAGAATAGAATCGCTTTTTATATACAAAATCATAAGATTCAGGAGCTAGCTTGATCCATTTTAAATAATTAGTAGAAATTATTTTTTCTAATGTTTGATTAGAATAGCTCATAATATCTATTTTCTTTAGTACGATATCTGCATTTTGAATTTTTAACATGTCCATTAGTGCGTCTGCAACTTGATGATGCCCTGATTGCATTTGTAAGAGTGGTAAGAATAGAATCTTTTTCACTTTTAAGAACTCCTTTTACAATCAATATTTTGTTTATGCTCGAATATTTATTTCATTTTTTCCTAATCAACACGCCTGATGTGATCGGCTTTGTATTTAACAATTTGACAATATCACAGTTTTTTCAATACCTTGTAGTTTTAATGTATTTTTAATTTAATTTTCAGGTTGTCTTTATAATCATTCAATAATAAGCTCCGCTACAAATGGAAGCTGTCATGGTAATGGTAGAAAAGAAAAGCTAGCATCGGATGTTTATTTCAAGGTCTTCACCCATTTTTAAAACAAATTTTTCCTTCAATTTCAAGTGCCGCTAAAAAAATGAAATAGGGTCTAATTAAAAAACGTAAGAATGGTAAGAAAGGTTCGCATTCCTACGTTTTTTATTTCAAATTTCGTTTATTTTTTGGCAACATTTTCTTCCATAAAAGTTGTATTAAAAACAAAACGAACAAGACTACTCCAAAATAAGGAACATATTTAGGATTGATGTAGATCACTTTTGCTGTATAATAGCCTGCCAAAATGAGCGGAATCGTCCAAATAATACTTCCTATTAGGGAAAAACAGAAAAAATAACGAAACGAAATATGAGCAATTCCTGCAAAATAAGGACTAATCTGACGTATTCCTGGCAAGTAATAACCAAATATTATCGCTTTATGAGCATTTCCTCTATATCTTTTCTCTATCGTTTTCCATTTTTCGCTTGTCAATCCAAAGTAATGACCGTATCGATTGACGAAAGGTTTTCCTAAATATTTTCCCAAAAAATAGGCTGTCAGCATCCCTAAAAAGGCTCCAAGCTCTGAATAGATGAGGGACTCCCCCATAGAAAGATGATGATGGCTGACTAAGATCCCTGTTAAAAACAATAAAGACTCTTCAGGAGCTGGAATCCCAACAATTCCAAAAAACAAGCAGATAAATAAAATAATATAGCCGTATGAATTTATATATTCTGTAATTGCGTCTATACTCATAAATCCCTCTCTAACTCTTTTAATGTAATAAAATGAATATTTCTCTGTTTACTTTCTTCAAGAAAAATCTCCAAATTCCGGATCATATATCCTGGTGCTTCTTCCTCTGCCCCTAAAGTATCACCATTGTCATGGAGTACAAAAATGGCTCCCTCTTTTGCATATACCTGTAGTTCCTCCAAAAGTCCATTTTTTGCTTTTGCTGCCTTCCAATCGCCAAAAATAGAGGTCCACATTATTTTGGTATATTTTTTACTGACCCATAATGTGAAAAGATTAAAATGTCCCCATGGAGGTCTGTAAAATGAAACTTTTTCACCCGTACACTCTGTTATTGCCTTTTCTGTCATTTCTAATTGTTTTTTTAATTGAGATGGCGACAAGATCCAGCTAGATATATGATCAAAACTATGAATGCCGATTGTATGACCTTCATCAGCCATACGTTTAATGATTTCAGGATATTTTTTTACATTACTACCTACAACGAAAAAAGTAGCTTTTATATGATATTTTTTCAATAAATCCAATAACTGTGGCGTGTATTTGGGATTGGGTCCATCATCAAAAGTTAAAGCCATTTCTTTCGTATGGATTCTTTTGACAATTCCCCATTCAAATACTCGAATCAGCACTGTCGGTACTGCCCCATAGCAAAGGAACAGTATGATAACAAGAGCGATTCCTATCAATACATATGACACTTTTCAAACAACCCTTTTCAATTTATATTGTGTAAATCGAACATTTTTCTGTGCAAACTAATCTTTCATGTATAGTTGAAAGCAATCACGCATGAAAGTTTATTTTGGCAAAAATAATGCTACTTCTGTCCCTTCTCCTTCCGTACTTTCTACTTTAATCTCTCCATCATGCTGTTTCATAATATTTTTAGCGATAGCTAAGCCAAGCCCTGTTCCACCGGTTTCTCTACTCCTTGCCTTATCTATCCGATAAAAACGTTCAAATATGTTTTCCATCTCACGGACAGGTATTCCTATACCATAGTCTTTTACTCGAATAACGGTATCATTTTCACGATTTTCTAAATATAGATCAATACGATCTTTACTATATTTGATGGCATTGTCCAAAAGGATAATGATCACTTGCTTCAATTTTAGTTCATCTGCTACGGCCAAGATCGGTCTTTCATCATAATGGAGTGTTATTTCTCTTTTATAGGCACTGTGTAACTGCTTAACAATGCTCTCACTTAATGTTACCAAATCAATGGTTGTTTTTTCCACCATATTTTCTAATTCTGTATTCGCTAAATCTAAAAACTTTTCTGTCATAACTTGTATTCTCGTGGCTTCTGAATAAATAACTTCTATCGCATCCAGTGCCACCGCTTCGTTTTGAATACCATGCCTTCGCAAAAAATCTATATAACTTTTAATGACAGTAATAGGTGTCTTTAACTCATGGGAAGCATCTGAAAGAAATTGCTGTTGCCTTTCGATATTATCATCTAAGCGATCAAGCATTCGATTAAAAGTTACAGCCATTTTCTGCAACTCATCTTTAGGTTGTCCATCAACGACCATTCGCTTCGTTACACCACTTTGTTCAATTTCCTCCATCGTATCAATCATATTAGATACAGGATGAATAAGGATATTTGCCAGCCATTTTCCACCTAAAAGAGAAATGATCGCACCAAATACAGTACAACCAATAAGAATGGAAAGTAAAACATCCTTTCCCAATTCTAATCCCACTAATCTTGCACCAATTTCTAGTGTTTCGATTACTTGCCCATTGGATTCGATGGGAATTCGGACAACAAGAATCTGCTCTTCCCCCTGTGCCGATCTGATTAAATATCTTTTGGATTTTGTTTGAGTGACAAATTTCCCTTTGATTTTATTAGCGATTTGTTTATTATTTGTTACTTGATGAATAATTTTGGATTTGTGATCAATGATTCTGATAAAAGATCCATTTGTTAAATACTTCAATAACTTTTCTTTTATCACTTCATTCGAATCTCCGTTGTTAATATCCTCTAAAATAGCATCTGCATTTTGAAGAACTATTTTCTTTTCTACGTTAACTGTTACATTCATAAAGGAGTAAAAAACAACAATATTTACAACAACCAATACGCAAATAATCCACGCTGTTGTAATTAAATTGATTTTAGTAGTAATTTTCATATATTTAATTCTCCTTTACTATATACCCCACTCCTCTAACTGTCTGAATAATTGTGGGGCTTGTATACCCTTCATCAATCTTCTTTCTTAAATGCCAGATAAAGACATCGATAACATTTGTATCGCCTTCGTAGTCATAATCCCAAACATCTTTGATAATATTTTCTCTTGTGACAATCTTGTTTTTATGAGAAATCAAATAGACAAGTAAATCAAATTCCTTTGGGGTTAAGGAAATGGATGTATTTGCCCTGATCACTTCTCTTGTTTCCATATTGATCGATAAATCACGAATGGATAATAAGTCCTCCTCATGATTTGTCACATTTGTGATGATTTCGTTTTGACGCAAACATGAACGCACTCTCGCTAATAGTTCTTCCATCTCAAATGGTTTTGTCATATAGTCATTCGCACCGAGATCGAGTCCCCTTACTTTATCCATTGTCATGTTACGTGCTGTTAATAATATAATGGGCATCAGTTCATTTTCTTGACGGACCCTTCTTAACACTTCAATACCATTCATCTCTGGCAACATAATATCTAAAAGCATTAGATCAATTTTACCTTGTAATGCTATTTTCAAACCAAATTTACCGTTATTTGCAACAACTACTTCATAGCCTTCATATTCTAATTCTAATTTCAATATTTTAGCGATTTGGATTTCATCCTCAACCACCAAAATTCGCTTAACCATTCTATACACTCCTCATTTACATCTCCATTTCAATTTAGCATTATTTTATGTATAATTTCATTTTTTAATGGAACTTTAATTTTTTTGCATGAATTTCTCAAAAAAAAAGAGGTGAGCATCTTTTATACCTGTCGCTACGCTTTCGGTACAAAAAAGATTTGTTGAATCAAGATAAAAATCTGCCCCTTTCTACAGTGAGATTGAGCAGATTCTTAGTAACTAGCGGGAGTATTATTTTGTGGAATAGGATTTTGACCTAATTTAAGCCATCTTTCTAGCATTTTGACCGTATATCCTGATGCAGCATGCAATGACGATACTGCAACCTGTAACAATATAAAATAGCTGAACAATCGGATTGCTACTATCTGTACCGATGAATACTCCATGAACAAAAGACATCACCCAAGCCGGTAGCACAAGAAAATGAATAGACTTCCAAATTTTCCGGTTCATCTTCGTTATCCAAAGGTCTGATGTTATTAAAACCAACAGGAAAACATAGAAACTGAATATTCCTAGTGCTGATAGTATCGTTTGATAAGTACTCGTAAAAGGTATAAGGATTTCGATCAAACGATAGGGTTGGTACTGATCGATTAATAACAACAATGCATGTGCGATCAATGCGAATAGCCCCAGCCATCCTGCACTCAAATGCAATTGAAACAACAAGTTTTTCTGTTTTTTTATAGTAGGTGATTTTCGAAAAAGTCCAAAAATCACTGCAACAGTAAAGTAAAAATAAGCAACAAAGCCACAAAGTCGAATCCATTCCCAAGTATTAAGCATGATGATCACCACCTGTTTTTATCCATTTTGTTTTATGATCTTGATAGACAAGGAAACGTACGACACGCCATTTCCTTTTGTCCAACCATTCCTGTAACTGATTCTCAGGCATTAAAAAACTTAATTTGGTCGCTACTTCTGCTTGGTATAAACGATCTGTCACAACTGTTGCCTGAATGATAGGAGATGCCGCTACTTCTCCAGTTTGTCCATTTAAAATATGATGCTTTACTTCATGATGATAGCGCCAACTTCTATAAACACTATTGGATGTTGCAATCGCTCCATTTTGGATTTTAATGCGTCCAATATCTTCTTGATCATAGGGATCAGCAATACCAATCGTCCATTCTTTTTCTCCATCTGACCATATTGCCATATCGCCACCACCATCAACGATTCCGTAGCGGAAGCCTCGTGATTGTAACCATTGTTTAACCGTTTCAGCAGCATAGCCTTTTGCAAAACCACCAAGATCAATAGGTTGATCCGAAGTCTTATAAATTTGGTGATTAGCCAAAAAACACAAAGGATTTTTTACATTTTGCTTTAGCTCTACATTTTGTTCATCTTTTTGCTTGTCATTTATATAAAAAGGAAAGGGTTTATCATAACCATGATGCTCTATTTGTTTTTTTAAATAGGGTGAAAATAATCCATCTGTTTGCTTATAATAGTCATTAGCCATTTTTAAGCAATCATATAGAGATGAATTGATGGTTAAAGTTTTACCAATAGGTAATTGATTGATTTGGTCTAACTCATTATTTGGGATAAATCGAGACCACTCTTTTGCAACATAATGCAACCATTTGGAAACCTGTTTCTTCCAGTTATATGAAGTTGAGGGTACTTCTATATAAAAGTTAGTATTCATTATTTGCATTGTCATCGATTCCACTTTTTTCACCTCTAGGATCTTCTTGTTTGTCGATCATTTTTTTCTACTGTTGTCGCATTGGTCATTTCAAAATTCGTCCAATCAAGTTGTAATAGTTCTTTTTCTTTCTTACCAATTTTTGATTGATCAATAGATGATAGCTGATTTTGAGAAGTAGTTTTTGTTTCAGCAGTTCCTTGATCATCCAGTTGCGATAATAACAAACCGGATAAAACAACTGCAGATGTTCCTACAAGCCATTTTGCCTTTTTTGTATCCTTCATGTTTAACATCTCTCCTCACTATTTTATTTATTGACTTTATCTATTTTGCTATTGGTGGAGAAGTTCCTTTCCGTGGATTGAACTGGTTTCTCCGTGGATTGAGTCCTTTTTTCCGTGGATTGGCTCCCTTTTCGTGGATTGAGTCTTCTTTTCCGTGGATTGAGTCCCTCTTCGTGGATTGGATTGCTCTCTCCGTGGATTGAAGCCTCTCTTCCATGGATTGGATCGCTCTCTCCGTGGATTGAAGCCTCTTTTCCATGGGTTGAATCGCTCTTTCCGTGGATTGAAGCCTCTTTTCCATGGGTTGAATCGCTCTTTCCGTGGATTGATTTCTCTTTTCCACATTTTCCTTGATCACTGATAAAATAGGGCTTATTTATTAAGGGACTGGCAGATAAATTGTTGCTTCTCTTCTTGCCAATCGACTGAATAGCCATAAGCATTTAAAAGGACACTTGCTGGTACATAAACATCTTTATTGAACAAAAATGTTTTTGATGTCATAGGCGTTTTCGTCAGATTTTCATATACAACATTTGTATTCACTCGAAAAATCAGCTGCTCATCCTTCAATTTTGCATCCATAATTTTGGATGTCTTGTAATATGTCACTTGACCACCTAGCGCTTCTGTTAATTTTTGTACAGGTACAAACACATCTCCATTTTTCGGTATTACATAGCATTTGATAGTTTTTCCTTCAATTGCAAAGTTCACCGTTTTTGAATCATTGAATGGTAATACGCCATCATTTTGTACCATTGAACGAGTCCAAAGATTCCATTTTCCTTGTTCGGCTAAACTATCGTTCTCTTCATCCTCATAGTAGCCGTCGTCTTCATAATATTCTTCATCTTCATCATCATCCCATTTTTCGTCATTCTCTCCATTATAATCCTTGTGATGTTCCTCTTTTTCACCGTGATTTTCATACTTTTCATAATATTCGTGGTCATCATCATCTGCATGGACGATATATTGTCCAATAGATAAAGTGGTGACCAAACTAATAATGAAAAATACAATTTTTTTCTTCAACTTGATCATCTCCTTTTATAGCTACAGTTTAGGATCCCATTATGAAATGAATCTGAAGAAATATCAAAAACTCAAAAATATTTTTACAAATCAATGATCTTTCCTGTAAGAACGCCACACTAACAAAATGAATGAACTTGCTACAAAAGTAAAAAACACCCTAAAAGGTGAATTTCCATTCTACCTTTTAGGGTGCAGGGTAAACATTTACTTCTATTACTTTGTTTTTTCGCAATTTTTTTCTTCTTTCATAAAGAGCTTTATTCACCTCTAAGCAAGACCGCTATAGCATCATCATTTTTATAGATAAAAATCGATCTTTGATCCATTTTATGAACTAAAATATTTTTTGAAGATGAATAGACTTTTTCAGTAGCTTCCTTTAAACATCAGATGGAGTAGAACTAATTAGCTGAAAAATTTTTATAGAACTAGTTATGATCCACAGTAGGGAGAAGGATCGTAAATTTAGTACCTTTTTGTAATTGACTTTCTACCGTAATTTGACCATGATGTTGGAAGACAATGGCCTGTGCAATGGCTAATCCCAATCCTGTGCCTTTCTTTTGACGATTCTTCGTTGCTTGATAAAATCGTTCAAATACATTTGGCAAATCATTGTCACTGATCCCGATACCTGTATCTTCAACGACAAGCTCTATTTTTTCTTTTAATTTGGAAAGCGTTATTTTTATATAACCTTGCTCTGTAAATTTAGCTGCATTATCCAATAAAATATACAATAATTCTCGTATGCTCGTTTCATCTCCTTCAAATAAAATCCCTTCTTCTATTTCAAGTTTAAGTGTAATCGTAGCTGGCAAAGTTCTCTCAAAGGATTTAGCAATATTATTCACAATTTTAGATAACTCAATGGTTTCTTTTTTTGTTTTAAGCTTTTTCTGATCATACCGTGCAAGAAATAAAAGTCCTTCCAATAACGATTTCATATGTTGTGTTTCTTCTTTTAGATCGTCCAATACTTCCTGCCCAAAAGAACTAAAGTGATTTTCTTCATCACTTTCCAAAACTTCTAAAGAACTATAAAAAACCGTTAAAGGTGTACGCAACTCGTGTGATGCATCGGATACAAATTTTCGTTGTCGTTCAAAAGAACGTCTTATAGGTACCATAGCTTTACCTGCTAGATAATGGCTAAGAACAGTAATAAACAACGTGCCAATCATCGTTAAAACAACAAATGCATACATCATTCGTTCTAACAAACGATGTTGTTTTGTGATAGATTGTCCAACAATTATATAATTTCCATTTTTATCTGATTTTGCATGATATTTAATGAGCAGTAAGTGCTCTTGTTTCCACTTCACCGATTGTGGTTCACCATCTTTTGCTTGAAGCATCAATCGATCAATATCTTTCTGAAGTCCGATTAAAGATTCATCGGCATGTACCAATTCATGTTTTTTGGTAAATACATAATAAAAATAAACTCGGTTCGTATCGTACTCGATTTCCTTTTCCTCATCTGTTGTATGATCATGAAGTTCCTTCTCATGGCGGTCTGTTTGATCCGATTCGATTTCCTGATCCCTTTCGATATTATCGCCCATCAAATGATACTGCTCTTTCGTATAAAACATTTTTAATTCTTGTACTTGCTGTTGTTGCATAATTGTTTGAATAGCTATATAAAGAATAATCATTAGGATCAATACAAACAGAACAAAAAAAGCTGCGTATTGAATGGTCAGTTTTCGTTGAATTTGTTTAAACATAGGCATCCCTCAGCTTATAGCCTGTCCCCCTAATTGTTTGAATGAGAGAAGGACTATCATCCGTATCCACTTTCTTTCGCACTAGTTTTACTAATGCATCGAGTGCGTTATTGGAAACATATTCATCATATCCCCAAATATGATCATAAATCTGCTCACGAGTTAAAATACGTCCCTTATTGATAAATAAATACTCTAACAATAAAAATTCATTTTTCGTCAATTCAATTTTTTCTTGATTTCGATAAAGCGTCCTTTCATCCATATGGAGTACATATTCACCCAATGGAATGATTCGTTCGATTGGTTTTGATTTTCTTCTTAAGATAGCACGTACTCTCGCAAACAATACCTCCATTTTAAACGGCTTAATGAGATAATCATCTGCCCCATTATCGAGTCCAAAGATGACATCCTGTGCGTCATCTCTTGCGGTAAGCATTAAAATACCACCTTCATAGTTTCGTTTTCGAAGCTCTTTACATACTATAACCCCGTCCATTTTGGGCATCATCCAATCCAGTATGATCAAATCATAATCTTCAATCAGGGCCATTTCTAAAGCTTCTTCACCATTTTTAGCACAGCTCACAACATAACATTCTTTCTTTAACATAAAAGCAATGTTCTTTAATAAGCGCAAATCATCCTCTGCTACTAAAATTTTCACAGACCTCACCCTTTACTTTAAAATCTTTTCGTTCATTTTAATGAATAAAGCTGAAATGGAACTGAATCCTTGCCAATAAAGTGAAGCTTCCATCAGTGGGGGTTTTCTTTATCCCCCACTGATAGTTAGCTGAACCAATCGGACTTTTACGGGCAGTTGATCCCCATCTACCTTTCTTGTTTCTCTCTATACCTTAAGATGGGGGTCTTTACTGGCCATTAATGCGGGATAAAATCGAGACAGTTCACATTACTGGGGAAATCCTATCACCATGTGGGATCAATAAAGCCTTAATTATAGGAAATTCTTAAAATAGATCTTTTCGTTTATCTTATTTACCAAAAAGTCGGTTTTATGACATTATGGAAATAAATCGATGTTTTTAGCACTTTTTTTACGTTTCCTGCATATTAAAAATAGCATGCTGGGATTGCTCCTAGCATACTATTTTGACTTTTTTGAAGGTTCTTCTATCTATCGGCATCAATCTTCATCAAAAATATTTTTTAAATGATAAATAAGTTTGAGCAGCTCTGTAAATAGGTTGATAAAGTCGAGATATAAATCTAATGCGACAAGCGGTACTTCATCATCACTAATGTAGCTACGGGCGATTTGATTCATATCGTACAGCGTATAGCCCACAAATAGCAATACCCCTATTCCACTTGCTACGACCATAACAATGTCGCTAAAGCCAACAAAAATGGTAATGATCGAGAAGATCAACACACCGATTAATGTGATAAATAAAAATTTACCCCAATTTCCTAAATCTCGCTTTGTATAATAACCAATTAGCCCTGCAACTATAAAAATGGCTGCTGATGTTCCAAAAATAACAAGTACCAGGTTTCCACCTAAAGCACCTATATAAAAATTGAGCAGGCTAAATAGTGTAATACCTGTTAAAAATGCGAACAAAATAGAAATCAGCTTGCTCGCTCTCCTTGCCGCACGGCTAAACATCACGATGATCAATAAAATTACTGTGGCAATACTAATTGGCAAAATCAATGCCGGAGGAATAAACACACCAACAAATAAACCAACTGCCGTTACCACCCACAATAACGTAAAGAACCGAAGAACCTTCGGAAATTGCGATTCCATCTAACATAACCTCTTCTCAAATTGTTCACTTTCTATTATATACGTAATAAGACTAGTAAAGTTTCAAACCCGCCCAGTGAAATTTGACTCTTTTCATTTTATTCGCTTTCTCTGGAGTTTTATTTGCTCCCTCCGATGATTTATTCGCTCTTTCGAAGGATTTATTTGCTCTCCACAGGGATTTATTTGCTCTCCTCAGATTTATTCGCTCTCTCCGATGATTTATTGGCTCTTTCGAAGGATTTATTCGCTCTCTCCAGGGATTTATTCGCTCCCTCCGATGATTTATTCGCTCTCCTCAGATTTATTCGCTCTCTCCGATGATTTATTGGCTCTTTCGAAGGATTTATTCGCTCTCTCCAGGGATTTATTCGCTCTCTCCAGGGATTTATTCGCTCCCTCCGATGATTTATTCGCTCTCCTCAGATTTATTCGCTCCCTCCGATGATTTATTCGCTCTCCTCAGATTTATTCGCTCCCTCCGATGATTTATTCGCTCTCCTCGATGATTTATTTACTCTTTCGAAGACTTTATTCGCTCTCTCCAGGGATTTATTTGCTCTCCCAAGATTTATTCGCTCTCTCCAGGGATTTATTTGCTCTCCCAAGATTTATTCGCTCTCCTCAGATTTATTCTCTCCTCCGACGAGTTTATTTGCCCCTTTCGAAGGCTTTATTCCTCAGCCCAAATAAAAACCATGCCTAAACATAAGAATGGGCATGGCTTTAAACTTACTACTATTACTTCGCTACAATATTTACTAATTTTCCTGGTACAGCAATGATTTTCTTAATATCCTTGCCTTCGATGAATTCTTTTATGTGATCATCGGCGAGTGCTGCTGCTTCTAAATCCTCACGGGAGGCATCTTTGGCTACCATTAGTTTTGCTCGTACTTTACCGTTGACTTGAACGACGACTTCGATTTCATCGTCAACCAGTTTCGCAGGATCGAATGTTGGCCATGGTTCATAGGTAATCGTGGAATCATGACCTAGTTTAGACCAAAGCTCTTCAGCGATGTGAGGCGCAATTGGCGATAGCATTTTAACAAAGCCTTCAGCGTATTGGGTAGGTACTATATCCGTTTTGTAACATTCATTGATGAAGACCATCATTTGAGAAATAGATGTATTGAAACGAATATGTTCGTTGTTATCCGTAACTTTTTGAACTGTTTGGTTATACACTTTTTCTAAAGTCTTATCATTTGAAGCTTGAACTTTATCTGACAACTCACCAGTTTCTTCGTTGATTAATAGACGCCAAATACGATCTAAGAAACGACGTGCTCCATCTAGACCATTTGTAGACCATGGAATAGAAGCTTCAAGTGGTCCCATGAACATTTCATAAAGACGAAGTGTGTCTGCACCGTGACTAGCAACGATGTCATCAGGATTGACAACATTTCCTTTTGATTTCGACATTTTTTCATTACCTTCACCTAGAATCATGCCCTGGTTGAATAGTTTTTGGAATGGTTCTTTTGTTGGTACAACGCCCAAATCATAAAGCACTTTATGCCAGAAACGAGCATACAACAGGTGAAGCACCGCGTGTTCTTGACCACCGATATAAATATCGACCGGCAACCAGCGTTTCAATAGCTCTAGATCTGCGATTTTTTCTTTGTTGTGTGGATCGATATAACGTAAGAAGTACCAGCTTGAACCCGCCCATTGCGGCATCGTATTTGTTTCACGACGGCCTTTTTTCCCTGTTACTGGATCTACAACATTTACCCATTCCTCAATATTAGCAAGAGGCGATTCGCCAGTTCCAGATGGACGGATATCAGATGTTTTTGGTAGAACTAATGGAAGTTCTTCTTCAGGGACCGTCGTAATTGTGCCATCTTCCCAATGGATGACAGGAATTGGTTCCCCCCAATAACGTTGGCGAGAGAATAACCAATCACGTAGACGATAAGAAATTTTCTTTTCACCGACTTTGTTTTCTTCAAGCCATTCGATCGCTTTTTTAATACCTTCTGGCTTGTTTAAACCATTTAAGAAATCAGAATTGATATGAGTTCCATCTTCAGTGAAGGCTTCTTTTGAAACATCTCCACCTTCTAGTACTGGAATGATCGGTAAATTGAATTGTTTTGCAAATTCATAGTCACGATCATCGTGTGCGGGAACAGCCATAATCGCACCTGTACCGTAGCTTGCCAATACATAATCCGCAATCCAAATCGGAATTTCTCTATCATTAATAGGATTTACAGCATAGGCACCTGTAAATACACCTGTTTTTTCTTTTGCTAAATCTGTACGTTCAAGATCAGATTTCACTTTTACTTTATCAAGATAGGCTTCAACCGCTGCTCGCTGTCCATCAGATGTAATTTCTTTTACCAATGTATGTTCGGGGGCTAGCACTGCATAGGTTGCACCGAACAAAGTATCTGGACGTGTCGTAAATACGCGGAAGTGCTTGTCAGTGCCCTTAATATTGAAATCTACTTCAGCACCTTCAGAACGTCCAATCCAGTGACGTTGCATATCTTTAATATTCTCTGGCCAATCGACTTCATCTAAATCATCCAGTAAGCGATCAGCGTATGCCGTAATTTTAAGCATCCATTGTTTCATTGGACGACGTTCTACTGGGTGACCGCCACGTTCGGATTTGCCATCGATCACTTCCTCATTAGCAAGCACTGTACCAAGTGCTGGACACCAGTTGACAGCAACTTCATCAATATAAGCTAGACCTTTTTTGTAAAGTTGGATGAAAATCCATTGCGTCCATTTATAGTACTCGGGATCAGTTGTGTTGATCTCACGGTCCCAGTCATAGCTAAATCCTAATTCTTGAATTTGACGTTTAAATGTACCTATATTCTTTTCTGTAAATTCTGCAGGATCGTTTCCTGTATCCAAAGCATATTGTTCGGCAGGAAGACCAAATGCATCCCACCCCATTGGATGCATAACATTATAGCCTTGCATTCGTTTGAAGCGAGATAAAATATCGGTTGCCGTATATCCTTCTGGATGTCCTACATGCAGACCTGCTCCTGATGGATATGGAAACATATCTAACGCATAAAATTTAGGTTTAGAATTGTCATTTACTGTTTTGAATGTTTTATGTTCTGCCCAGTATTTTTGCCACTTTTTTTCAATTTCTTGATGATTGAAATTCAACGGTTATTCCTCCTTAATATATAAAAAGACAGCATAGTTGCTACTAAAATGAAATATTCCGTGAAATTTAAAAACTCCCGTCCCAAGAAAAGGGACGAGAGTAAAATCTCCCGCGGTACCACCCAAATTAGTGTAAGCACTCAACTTGATTCCTTAACGTGGAAAACGACTTTGGCTATCATTTATTTCACCAACGTGACTCCCGGGCGAGTTCAGCCTAATGATTTACCAACTTTCACCAATCGTTAGCTCTCTATAAAATCAATTAAACTTACTAATCCCTTTCACAATCGTATCATATTGAGTTTTATTCTAATCGAAATAACGTAAATTGACAAGAGATTTAGCAAAATTATGAATTTCTTATGAAAATTCACGATTCAATTATTCAAAACTCTTCTATAAACTTCTATCTTTCAAAATTCATATTTCAAAACCTATCGTAAAACTTCACACACAGATGAGAGCTTCACTATTTTGTTATTCCCCCAAAAATCCTTATACATTTTTTTGCTTCATCGGTCGGTCATACATCGTATACGGAATCAGTGCCACCACCAATATAGCGATTAATACATAAAAAGTAATTTTCATCCCGTATTGATCCGCTAAAACACCGCCTAAAAATGGGCCGATCATTTTTCCCGTTGCACTAAAACTATTGATAAGTCCTTGATAAAAACCATCTCTTCCCTTTGGCGCAAGCTTACTAGCAATTGTCGGTACAATTGGAAATACAAACATTTCGCCAAAGGTCAAAATAATAATGGCGATTAAAAACATTTTAAATGTATGTGCAAAGCTAACAACAAAGAATGACACGATGAAAATCGCAACGCCTATAAAAATTTGCCCTTTATAATACTCCCCTATTCTCTTAATAATCGGATGAATAAGTGGTTGACCTAAAACAATCAATAAACCATTGGTAGTCCATAGCAAACTATACTGATTTAACGATATTCCTAGAAATTGCGTATAAGATGAAATGGTAGTCGTCCATTGCGTATAGACCATCCAACTTAAAAGATAACCAATCCCTAAAATCATCAGCGCATATAAAGAAGAACGATCCTTTATCTTTGCACTCTCACTAATAACAGAACTTGGTGGCATTACACTCTCTGTTGAAATTCCTTTATAGGATAGAGCAATAAAGAAAAATAGAATATACATGATTAAATTAGCGACAAACAAATAGTCAAAGCTTTTATTAGCAACAACACCTGCAAGTGCTGGACCTATGGCTACACCTAGATTTTGTGAAAGGTAGATGGCATTAAAGCCCTTTCTGCCCCCTTCTGGCCAAGCAGTTCCCACCATTGCGAACATACTTGGAAAAACGATTCCTCCACTAAAGCCGATTAGTGTCAAAAACCAAACATAATGAGGCCACCCATGCCAAATCACTAAACAAATCAAACCGATGATTGTAATAATCGTTCCAAGCATGATCGATTTAAAGCCACCAAACTTATCAAAAACGTAGCCACCTATGAGATTTCCAACAACCCCTGCTGCAGCATTCCCCATTAGTACAAGTCCTGCTACTGATAATGATTGCCCCAGATGATCGTGCATATAGATGGTATTCAATGGCCATAAAAATGCGTTACCTACCGTATTGACAAGCATCCCCATAATTAATAACCAAACACTTCTTGGCATTACAAATCCTCCATTTACCACTTTAACAGACAAAAAGTTCCCATTAATCACGATTCAAATAATCAACGAGAATTATGTATGGTGGAACCGTCTGGAAAAGCTTACTTTGTGCAACTAACAACTAACACTTCCCCCAAAAACGATTGGGGGAAATTTCATTTTATCCCGCGTTAACGGGCAGTAAGATCCCCATCAAGTTTTAGAGAGAAACGAGAAAAATAGGTGGGAGATCAACTGCCGCATGCGCCCGATTGGTTCGGGGCAACAGGATGTTGATCACCCAAGTGTTGCCACAGGACGTGGCGCTTTTAACCTGAGTTCCTCTAGTTCAGTGGGAAATGAAGAGAACCCCCATTGATGGAAGCCGCACTTTATTTCGCATATCTAAGTAATGGTATCAACCTTTTCAAAAATGTACAACCTTAAGAGTTAAATTCGATCTTTCTTCCTGTCACAGTTAAAGTATTCGTCCACTTTCGCCACTACGTGATAGAATAGAAAGTTGAGGAGTTGAAATTATGACGGATGTGAAAAACAATGAATTTCCGTTTCCTTCAGATGGGAAACGTTATTATACATGGAATCGTTATTTACGTGATCAATTTGGCTGTAAAGTTTATAAAGTGGCATTAGATGCAGGATTCGATTGTCCAAACCGAGACGGTACAGTTGCTTTTGGAGGCTGCACGTTCTGCAGTGCTGCTGGATCAGGTGATTTTGCAGGAGATCGTGTCGACCCTATCCCTGTTCAATTTGAGAAAATTAAAGAAAAAATGCAACATAAATGGAAGGACGGCAAAACAATGGCCTACTTCCAAGCCTATACCAATACACACGCACCACTTCCCGTATTGAAAGAAAAATTCGAAGCAGCTCTTGCCTGCGAAGGTGTGATGGGGTTAAGTATTGCTACTCGTCCTGATTGCTTGCCTGATGATGTTGTCGAATATTTAGCTGAATTAAATGAACGCACGTACTTATGGATTGAACTTGGACTACAAACTGTTCATGAACGCACAGCAAATTTGATCAATCGCGCTCATGATTATGCCACTTATATAGAGGGTGTAGAAAAACTTCGTAAGCATAATATTCGAGTTTGTACGCATATCATCAATGGCTTGCCTCTTGAAAACTACGATATGATGATGGAAACTGCCCGAGAAGTGGCAACACTAGATGTCCAAGCCATCAAAATTCATTTGCTTCATCTATTAAAGGGGACACCGCTTGTCAAGCAATACGAAAAAGGCATGTTACAATTAATGGACAAAGAGGCATATATCCATTTAGTGGCTGACCAACTAGAAGTCATCCCTACAGAAATGATTGTACAACGTATTACGGGTGATGGACCTATCGATTTAATGATCGGACCCATGTGGTCAGTAAACAAATGGGAAGTTTTAAACGGGATTGATGCAGAGCTAGAACGCAGAGAAAGCTGGCAAGGTAAGTTTTACAATGCGAAAGAAGTGAAAACCCTATGACATTAAAACTTGTCTTACAATATGCTCAACTTTTACTTCAGGATACAATAGAAGCTGGCGACATTGTAGTCGATGCGACAGCCGGAAATGGATATGATACAGCATTTCTTGCACAGCTTGTCGGTGAAGATGGTCATGTCTACGCATTTGATATACAACAACAGGCGATCGATGCGACCGGCAAACGGTTAATGGAAGCAGGAGTGTCGAAACAAGTATCCCTTATTTTAGATGGTCATGAAAACATAGATCAATATGTAAAAGAGCCTGTTAGTGCAGCTATTTTCAATCTAGGTTATTTACCTGGTGGTGAACACACCATTATTACTAAGTCAAATACAACTTTGCGAGCGATTGATCGTCTATTAAGCTTGTTAAAAATAGGTGGCATCATTATATTAGTTATCTACTATGGTCACGAAGGTGGCAAAGAGGAGCGCGATCGAATCATCGACTACGTTTCAAGCTTGCCGCAAAAAAAAGTCCGTGTTTTGCGTTATGAATTTATCAATCAAAAAAATGATCCTCCCTTTGTCATTGCACTTGAAAAATTGAAGGAACTATAATCTTCTAGACACCTTAAATGAACGATTTAGGGTGTCTTTTACATGGTTCTACGCAAAAAGAAAAGAACAGGTACTAACCTAGAACTTTTTTCTATTGAACCATATTTTGTTTTAAATATTTGATCGTATGCATAGATTATTGAAACCATCTAATTATAAAGGAGTTCAATGATCTATGCCTAAAATACAAGCCGTTAGTACATATGCTCCTCCTTATTCGCTAACGCAGAACAATGCAGAGAATTTTATCAAGGAACTTTTTGCGGGAAAGATGAATAAGCTTGAACGCTATTTAAAAGTATTTAAAAATGCGGAAATTTTTAATCGTCAACTGGCTATGCCAATAGAATGGTATAAAGAAAATCACTCTTTTTCAGAAAAAAATGACTTATATATTGAATTAGCGACGGAATATAGCATAAAAGTTATTCAGAAATGTTTATCAGAAGCAGCAGATGTGACAATAAGGGATATTAACGCTATTATTTTTGTTTCGACTACAGGGATTTCAACACCTAGTATAGAGGCCCGATTAATGAACCAATTATCTTTTTCCAATGATGTTGTCCGCATTCCGCTATGGGGGCTTGGCTGTGGTGGCGGTGCTGCTGGAATTGGCCGTGCAAATGACTATTGCTTGGCACATCCAGAATCATTAGTCTTGGTGATTTGCGTTGAGCTATGCAGTCTAACATTTCAACCAAAAGATTTGAATAAAAGTAACTTTATCGGCACTTCCCTTTTTGGGGATGGAGTTGCCTGCGCTTTAATAAGCGGTGACCAAGTAAAATTATCTCATAACAAAACTTTACCTCGTATTCAAGCAACTGCTTCAAAATTATTACCAAATTCTGAGGATATTATGGGATGGAGAATTGAGGATGATGGTCTGCATGTGATCTTTGCCAAAAGCATTCCTAATATTATCGTAAAATGGTTTGCACCATTTGTAGAAAGCTTTCTTGCTCAGCATGAACTTTCTCCGCAAACTATTCATCGCTTTATCGCTCATCCGGGTGGCAAAAAGGTTCTTACTGCGTATGAGTCCGCCTTGGAACTTCCAAAAGAATTAGTAGCACCCAGTTCTATTATTTTGAAGCAGCACGGCAATATGTCTTCTCCAACGGTACTCTATGTATTGAAATATGTTATGGATCAACAACCAAATCGCGGTGAATTCGGAATAATGGCTTCTCTCGGCCCAGGTTTTAGTGGAGAGTTAGTATTACTAGAATGGGAGTGATAAATATTTTATTTGCCATTATTTTTACAATCATTTGTATCCAAAGATTAGTAGAATTACGAATTGCTAGAGAAAATGAACGTTACATGAAAAATCGTGGAGCGATTGAATTCGGTCAATCACATTATCCCTTTATCGTTATGTTGCATGGATTATTTTTGAGCAGTTTATGGATTGAATATATTTTAAAGGATGCTCCTCTTAGTCCATTTTGGATTATTTTGCTTGGATTTTTTCTACTCTTACAGATTGGTCGAATCTGGTCTATTAAATCGCTTGGGCATTTCTGGAATACGAAGATTATTGTATTGCCCAATACCACTTTGGTAAAAAAAGGTCCATACAAATGGCTTTCTCACCCAAACTATATCATCGTTGCTTTAGAAATTGCTGTTATTCCATTAATTTTCCAAGCCTACTTCACCACCATTGTATTTTCAGCTTTGAATATAATGATGATGTTCGTTCGTATTCCTGCTGAAGAAGCGGCATTAAAAAGTCAAAATGATTATTAACTGAACAGACGATGCGTTGAAAAATGTTTCAGGCAATACCAAAAAGATGTCCGTCAATTGATGATTCAACGACGGACATCTTTCTTATATAGCATGATTAAATAATATAGCCAATATTTCGTAATGCGTTATAGATAAAAGATTCCATATACTGATAAATATCATTCCGCTCAGGTTCTTGATACAAATCATGATAACAAACTTTCCATTCCTTATATTGCAATTCCGAAATATTTTGCTGCATAAGCCACTTTTTACTGTGCGCTGGTGAAACGATTTTATCATTTCCGCCATTCATCAACAGTACGGGGATGTCTGGAAATTCTTCGGTGGCTATCACAACATTCTTCATAAATTGATGTAATTCTCGATACCAATTAACAGTAATCACTGAATTATAGTAAATATCATCTTTTTCTTCTTTATAAAATTCATAGCTACGTGTTAGCTGTTTTACCGTAATGTCATGATGAATCTTCATATTCCCCGTTAATTTGCTCAATCCTGTTAAGGCATTGGATAACTTAGAGGGTTGATGAATTAAATGCATCCATGGAGATGTCAAAATCATCCCAGCGCATTCGTATTTATGTTTTCTTTCTATTTGAATGGCAAGTGTTGCGCCTAACCCATGCCCAATGATAAAGATCGGCAAATTGTAAGTAAATGCGATTTGCATCATTTGACGAATAAACTTTGCATAATCTCTAAAATCTTCGTCATGCGCTTTTTTACGCCTGCTCTCTTCACCATGTCCTGGTAAATCACCAGTGATAACATGCATTCCAGACGTTCTCAATTTTTCAATTAACCAAGCATATCTTCGATGGTGCTCGTATGCACTATGTATAAAAACAACCACTGCTTTCGCTTGACCTTCAGCTTCCCATTTCCACATAATTACTTCTCTCCTCATTGATTCTATCTCTATTTTAACGTATTCTATGTTTTTCTGTTCCAATTATCACATCCGTTTGTTACGATAATTATAAAAAATTCTAACTTGAAATGAGGCGTATTTTCGATGATTTATCCATTTAAAGATAAAAAACCATCTATTGACCCATCTGCTTTCATTGGTGATCATGTTGTTATAACAGGAGATGTGACAATAGGTCCAGATTCATCTATCTTTTATAATACCGTTATTCGTGGTGATGTTTCGCCTACTATTATTGGTCGTAAAGTAAATATTCAAGATCTCTGTTGTTTACATCAAAGTCCAGCTGCACCGCTAATTATAGAAGATGAAGCCACCATTGGCCATCAAGTAACACTTCATAGCTGTCATATAAAAAAAGGGGCACTAATAGGAATGGCTTCCATCGTTTTAGATGGTGCTGAAATTGGTGAAGGCGCATTTATTGGTGCTGGTAGTCTGGTTACGCAAGGAAAGAAAATCCCACCAAATACACTTGCATTCGGTCGTCCTGCAAAAGTGGTTCGTGAACTAACAGAGGAAGACAAAAAAGATATGGATCGTATCCTAAACGAATACTACGAAAAAGGTCAATATTATAAATCTGTACAAAACAACCCGCTACCTCGATAATTTACTTCAACATTTTACACAAAACAAAAGGTCATCCACCATCATCATGGCGAATGACCTTTTTGATTTGGTAATTGATTTTCTAAGCTTTTACAGCAAATTTTTCTTTCAATGCTACTACTTTATCTGTTTTTTCCCATGGAACATCTAAATCAGTCCGACCAAAATGTCCGTATGCTGCTGTTTGCTTGTAAATAGGGCGACGTAGATCCAACATTTTGATGATACCTGCTGGACGTAAATCGAAGAGTTCACGAATTGCTTCTACTAGATCGCTTTCTTTTACTTTACCAGTGCCAAAAGTATCGACTGAAATTGATACTGGTTGTGCAACACCGATAGCATAAGCAAGTTGAACTTCTGCACGTTCTGCAAGACCTGCTGCGACAATATTTTTCGCAACATAGCGAGCTGCATATGCCCCTGAACGGTCAACTTTTGTTGCATCTTTTCCTGAGAAAGCACCGCCACCATGACGAGCATAGCCGCCATAGGTATCAACAATGATTTTACGACCAGTAAGACCTGCATCACCTTTTGGTCCGCCAATTACGAAACGACCTGTTGGATTGATAAAGTATTTGGTATTGTCATCAAGTAATTCAGCTGGGACAACTTTCGCAATCACTTCCGCCTTTAGGTCTTTTTTGATTTGTTCTAATGATACTTCTTCATCATGTTGAGTTGAAATCACGATAGTGTCTACTCGTACAGGTTGGTTATTTTCATCATATTCGACCGTCACTTGTGTTTTACCATCAGGTCGTAAGTAAGATAATTGGCCTGATTTACGAACTTCTGATAAGCGTCGTGCCAATTTATGGGCAAGGCTTATTGGCAATGGCATTAATTCTGGTGTTTCATTACAAGCATAGCCAAACATTAAACCTTGATCCCCTGCACCAATGGCTTCAATATCTGCATCTGTCATAGAGCCTTCACGAGCTTCTAATGCTTGGTCAACACCTTGTGCAATATCAGGTGATTGTTCACCAATCGCTACAAGCACAGCTAAATTTTCGGCGTCAAAGCCGTATTTGCCACGAGTATAGCCAATTTCTGCCACTGTATCTCGTACAATACCTTTAATATCTACATATGTAGTAGTTGAAATTTCACCAGCTACAAGTACTAGACCAGTTGTAGCTGTTGTTTCACATGCTACACGCGCATTCGGATCTTTTGCAATAATTGCATCTAAAATTGCATCTGAAATTTGGTCGCAGATTTTATCCGGATGTCCTTCTGTTACGCTTTCTGATGTGAATAATCGTCTGTTTGTCATTTGGTTTCCTCCTATTATAACGAGATCCTCTCGAAAAAAGATACGGTACTCATTACCCATGTCCGTTTAAACAGTTACACTAAACGACAAGCCCGCTGTAAGCTGCTTTTTTAACACGAGGATATAGAAAGTGCCAGTACATAGTATAAATAGAATGCCACAAATCGCATATAATAATGAAACAAATCAGATTTGCTTCTATTTTTTGAAAAAAAAAACCTTTCACTCATCGAAAAACAATGAGGAAAGGATATGTTTCGTAAGCACCTTTCACTCTTATCGTTCAAGGAATGTTCCTTGCATCAGATTAGCACCAACGCATTACGTGAAAAATAATGCAGGTTGCCGGGTTTCATAGGGCCTGACCCTCCACCAGCTCGGGATAAGAGTATCCGTTCTAATGCTTATAGTAAGTGATATTGTTCCGAAAGTCAAACGTATTCTCTATTGATTTCGAAAAAAGTCAAATTTAAAAAAATAATTAATAATTAGTATAGACTATTCATTCAAATGTGTTATACTAATTCTCGAAATGAATAACCAGATCCCCTTTTCAGAAGGGCATATAATAAATATAAAAAAAGGATGGTACGAACCAAGATGAATTCAGTAGAAATTGCGAATGAACTGAAGGACTTATTACAAGGACAAAACATTTTAGAGCAACTTTCAGTCCCACAATTAGTGGAAAAAGCAACTTCACGCGGTGAAGCAATCTTAACAGTTGATGGTGCAGTTCGTGCAGTAACAGGCAAATATACAGGACGTTCACCTAAAGATAAATTTATGGTAGTTGAAGAATCTTCTAAAGATCATATTGACTGGGGAAAAATTAACCAACCAATTTCCGCAGAAGTATTTGATTCATTATATAACAAAGTTATCAATTATTTAAAGCAAAAAGAAGAAGTTTTTGTATTTAAAGGCTTTGCAGGTGCAGATAAAGACTCTCGCCTAGCAATCCGAGTTGTTAATGAATATGCTTGGCATAACCTATTTGCTCACCAATTATTCATCCGCCCTACTGATGAAGAACTTAAAACTCATGATGCTGATTTCACAATCGTATCTGCTCCAACATTTAAAGCAGATCCTAAAGTTGATGGCACAGCTTCAGAAACATTTATCATCGTATCTCTTGAAAAACATATTATTTTGATCGGCGGTACTGAATACGCTGGTGAGATGAAAAAATCAATCTTTAGTATTATGAATTACTTATTACCTCAACAAGGCATTCTTTCCATGCACTGTTCAGCAAATGTTGGTGAACAAGGTGATGTTGCTCTATTCTTCGGTTTATCAGGTACTGGTAAAACAACATTATCTGCTGATGGTAATCGTAAACTAATCGGAGATGACGAACACGGTTGGTCTGATAATGGGGTATTCAATATCGAAGGTGGTTGCTACGCAAAAACAATCAACCTTTCTGCTGAAAAAGAACCAGAAATTTATAATGCGATCAACTTTGGTACTGTACTTGAAAATGTAGGTGTCAATGCTGATAGTCGTGTTCCTGATTACGATGATGCTACACTAACACAAAATACTCGTGCTGCATATCCAATTCAAAATATCGAAAATATCGTTGATCCATCTGTTGCAGGTCACCCAAAAACAGTTATCTTCTTAACAGCTGATGCTTTTGGCGTTTTACCTCCGATCAGTAAACTAACAAAAGAACAAGCGATGTATCATTTCTTATCAGGCTTCACTTCTAAAATCCCTGGTACAGAACGCGGTGTTGTAGAACCAGAACCAGTATTTTCTACTTGTTTCGGTGCTCCATTCTTCCCACTTCATGCAACAGTGTATGCAGAAATGTTAGGAAAGAAAATTGATGAACACCAAGTAAATGTTTTCTTAGTCAACACTGGCTGGACTGGTGGTAGCTATGGTGAAGGTAGCCGTATGAAACTTTCTTATACTCGTACAATGGTCCGCGCTGCTATCAACGGTAAAATCAATGATGTATTTACTGACAAAGATCCAATTTTTGGTCTTGCAATCCCAACAGCTATTGAAGATGTTCCAACAGAACTTTTAAATCCACGTAATGTATGGGCTGATAAAGAAGCTTATGATAAAAAGGCAACTGAATTAGCTGGTATGTTCCATGAAAACTTTAAAAAATTCGGTTCAGTCGCTGAAGATATTGCTAAAAAAGGGGCACCACTCGCTTAGTAGTCCCATCATAAACCTATGAGTAATCCAAAATCGTATCCAACTCGACCAATTTCAATGAATTGGTCGAGTTTTTGATTTATATAAACAAACTGTGTGGTTCACTTTAAGATGCATGTAAAGTAAACTTTCAGAAACAACTTGCCCAACCAATCTGCTTCTGACAAATTTTTTATACAAAAAAAGCTACATGGCAGTCAAATTCATGCCGCTATCATTTAGTATGAAAAAAGCCTATTTCACCTCTTAAATAGGATATTTTCGTTTCATACCATTATCCTTATTAACTTTTTATACAAAAAATAAATAGAAGAGACTTAATGAACGAGGACCAGTTATTTCAAAATAAAAACACACCACAACAAAAGTTGCAGTGCGCATTTAATCCGTATCATCCGGTACAAATTCTACGATCAATTGACATTGTTCAAACATCTCAACAATTGGTTCGGCTTCATCCTTTGTTACTTGATTGAAGAAGACCTCTTCTCCATAATTACGGATTTCGATTCCTTCCCTCATCTCATCATCATGAAAGAGGATGGAAAACCATTTAAGTTTTCCCTCTACATGTGGTTTGTTTTTAAAATAGTTTCGAGTATCATCTTCTAACATGATTAGTTGGATTTTGACAAGCCCTTCATCCCGAGACACAAAGCTGATTTGTTCTAACTCTTCAATAACCTGCTTTTCTTCTTTCCAATTCTGAATTTGAACTTCTGTATATGGTTCCGTATAATTGGTCCACAATTCTTGCCAATAGGAATATTTCTCATCAAATCCCAATTTTTTATTTTTTAGCATTTCAGGATTAACCCTTGCTTTAATATACCCCACCATGTTCACCCCATTACGATTGCTGTAACTTCATCCATTGACAAGCATCATCCACAACTTTTCGATTGATATCGCTCGGAAAAAAATGTGTATAATCAGGATAATACCAGGTTTCCACATGCTTATTATAAGTCTTTAAACTATTTTCTAAAAACTGTGCATGCTTAAATCCAACGTTTTCATCTCGCATTCCATGGATGATCAAAATAGGTGCATGAATATGGGATAACTGTGTCATTGGTGTCCGCTCTTCATAAGCAATAGGATTTGTTTGAGGTGAGCCGCCTAGAACTCTCTTCATCATTCTTCGCATATCGATTCTTTCTTCATACGTATATTCCACGTTTGATACGCCGCCCCATGTCACAATAGAAGTAATATCATCGCGCAATATTCCCGTCCATAGCGCCATTATACCGCCCCTTGAAAAAGCAAAAAGATGAATCCGTTCGCTTTTGCAAAATCGTTTCAAAACGTCCACTGCATTTATCGCATCCAAGCGATCTTGACCACCAAATTCATCTCTTCCTTCTCCACCACGCGTTCCTCGATAATAGGGTGCAAATACAACAAAGCCATGCGAAGCAAGTTGGGCAATTCTCGCAGGGCGTACCATTCCTACACCCTGCATACCTCCACGTAAATATAGGATCCCTTCATAAGCGGCATAAACAATAGGTGAAGCAAGTAATCCTTTTACTCGTAAACCATCTGACCAATAAGTTATTTCCTTTAAGGTCACATGTGGATTTGGCGATGGGTAATCTCTTAAATGTTCAATTTCCCCATTTATCTTCACGTTCACTCACCTTTTCAAGGATCTTTTTCATGCCTAAATCCTTCATATGGAAGCTTAAATGCTCATTTGCTAATAATTCATCTTCAGTCAATAATAGAACACCCTTTGTTTCTAGATTCGGATGATCCATATTGACCGATTGTACGATTGCAGTAAAAACTGCTTTTGTAAAAGGTATTTGTTCTTGGACCATATAAGTTGCAAGCCATTCTATATTTTCAATTTTAGCTCCCGTTTCTTCGTATACTTCTCTTGCAGCTGCTTCTTCTAATGTTTCACCTTGTTCAACCTTACCTCCCGGAAATTCATAGCCACGCTTTGGATGATTTGTAAGCAACCACTTGCCATTGTACTTAGCCAATACAAGCACGTGCTGTGGCTCAATACTAAATGCATTCTTTTTGAAAGATAATTCACAGCCATTACCATTTAAATCTGTATATGAAAACATATTTTCGCTCACTCCTTACTAACATAAGTGTAGCGAAGGCAACGCCAAGTATCAACTATAGTAAGGCATTTGTTCAATGAATTTTTTTGTATCCTGATCTCCGTACTCATGGATCAGTGCATATAACTTCATTAATCGTTTATCGACTTCATTATTTTGTTCATCAAAGTGTATTGCTATTTCAATGAAATTCAACGTCATCATAGTAGCGTTAATCAGCAACATGTTATTATTTATCAATTTTAATAAAGTTCATTATCACATCATGAATTGGGGACTTTCAGGGGGACTTGGGGGACTTTAATAAAAATAACGGCAGGCTATATCACTCCTTGATTATTTTTTACTACAATCACACCACTAGCATTCGTAAGATCCACATTTCTATTCATCAACAATTAATATTGTTCTTCATACATAAAATATTCAACAACTAAAAAAGAGTTGGCCATGCAGCCAGCTCTTTTAATATTCATTCTTATCCCCGTCTCTAAAGAATTTCACAGAATGCGATCGAATTTATTTTCACTACGTCGTCTAAAGAATATGGTCCACGCTGTTTATCAAACGGATCGATATAATAAAATTGTTGGGTATCTAAATCTATACGTGTAATAACGCCGCGATGCATCACTAACCTTCCGTCTGTCCAGATAATATATTCCAATTCTAACTTTGATTTTAACCCCACTTTCATGTTGTGCTGAAGATCCTCTAATTCCCATTCCGCCAACTGCGGTTTCGGGATATAGTTTTCTTCCTCTTTCCATTTCTTTAAAGTCGCAACATGCTCAATCAACATCATGGAAGTAGACCACTTTTTACTACCGCGGTCTTTGACTCTTCCAGAATTAATTTCTCTTATCAATTCATCTTCGTAGTTACTCATATTATTTTCTTTTCCTTTCCGATAATTGGCAACACAGCAAGAACATTATTGATAATAAAAGTTCGTTTAGCTTGACGCGCGAAGCAATATGCCTGGAACTTGTCGCCTTCCATTTTCAATATTTTAACTCGACGCTTAGCGATCTCACCTGATTTAGAAATGTACATAATCGTTACTAACCGCTTATACTGCATTGCTTTTATTAACTGTTCTTTCATTGTGTCACTCCCTCTAAAACAAGAACATTTGTTTATATATATTATAGAGAACGCTCGTTCTATCCTCAAACAGTAAAATATTCCATTCCCCTAAATATAATGGAGAAATTTCAAAAACACTTTACAGTACACACAATAGTGTTGTATAAGGTAATTTTTCTTTTAGCACAAAAAACTGCTTTCATTAAAAAAGACAACCCTTAAAGGGCTGTCTTTTTCTCTGTTCATCGTTGAAGCTTACAATATTTTCTATTATATATAATTTTATTTAGCTTGAATCACTTCATAAAATTAGTAATAAAGTAATATTATTTTACCTGAATTAATAACTCATCGCAAAGTTCAACACATACACCTTGGGAACGATACTTATTAAGTAATTCAACTGGATTAACTTCAATATCATTATCCTTTAAAATCTGTGTAAACTGTTGGTAAGTTAAATCAGGTTTTATCATTGCTTTTTTATTCGGAAACAATGATTGTAAATTTCTATTTATGAGAGTTTGCTTCTCTGCAAGCATTTTTACGGAAGAAGTAAACGTCAAAACTGTCTCAATAAAGTTAATATTCTCATCACTAATCATATTTTTAGCTAACCAATCAGTCACTGTCTCATTTCCCAATTTTTTTACCTCCTAGAAAAATAGCCAATCTGCTCCACGAATAGCCCAAGCTACTGCAATTGAGATATTCTCAGCTACACCTTTGCTCATTCGCGTATTCTCTTTAAGCCATACTGGAAGTTGAGTTCGAACCATATTCGCTGCATCATCGCCGGCATTTTCAAATTTATCTAAATAATTTCCAATCTTTTTACTATTATTTTTGAATGTTTTTGCAGTTGCATTATCAATAATATTGAAAGCTTTAGCTAAATCAATTACTTCATCTCCACCAGCTTTAAGTAACTGAGCCACTTTAACTACTGCTTTTGACTTGACACCGTAAGGTTCAATTGATGGTTGTCCAACCTCAGGTGTGATTGATGGTTGTTCAATTTCAGGCACAATCACTGAAGTTTTTAAATTTTCATCATTTTTACTAACTTCTACAGCTACATCATTATTACTGCTAGCTTTGGCATATAACTCTGAACCTCCAAATGGCAGGAAAATAGAAAACGCTAAAGCACTAGAAGTCAATAAAACAATAGATTTTTTAAACATAATACACTCTCCTTTTCTATTATTTCTTATAAATATCATAAAGAAAGATTAGTAATATGGAAAAAATTAATGTTCTTGTTAAAAGAATATTAATAAAATTATTTTGGCTATTACTTGCATAAACAAGCCACTAAAAAACTATACAAATTTTTATTCATAAAAGTGCACTTCTTACAATAAAATACATTTAAAATATAACATATGATTATCAAAAAGTAAATATTTTACTTTTAAAAATGTAATTTAATACAGAAAATTTGCATATAAGTTGTATTAAATGAATCTATTTTTCAATTTCTACTACTATTTAGGATGGTAAAGTGGATGATAGCTAACTTTATTAAATAAGAAATTACCACTCTACTAAAACAGCAGAGGGGCTTTTTTATATTTTTTCAACAAACTCTTTATTAGCAGTGATATACAATCCACTCTTAGTTTTTAAACGATATGCGCCGCTATATTTAACAATATCAACAATCGTAAACTTGAAACCCTTTCGGCATACCTCTACACGCTTGTCCTTGTCAAATTTTACTGATTTATAAGCATAACAGTCTTTTTTGATGCGATATAAGCCTGTACCACTCCTGTAATATGATTTTGCTTTTGAAGATGATTTACTAGCTGTTGTCACTTTTTTCTTGTATCCAAGTTCTGCAGCAATTACTTTCGCAATCGCTTGGCATAAATCCTCAAAGTTTTTATGACACGTTGCCGTCGGGACCACCGAAGACTTTAAACAGCTATCGAGAAATCGCTATTGATGATACTTTAATCTCTATTCTTAAACGGTATAAAACTTATTGTAAAGAAATTAAACTTTCCCATGGGATTACTTTAAAAGAAGATTCATTTGTTTTTATTTCTAAAAAAAATCCAAATGCTCTGGGAACTTCATCGGTAAGATATAATTTCCAAACAGTTAGTAAAAAACTGCGTTTTAGAGTTCATCCACATATTTTACGTCACACGTATGCTTCTATATTAATTGCAAATGGCATTGATGTAGTAACTGTAGCTGACCGACTTGGCGATTCATCTGAAATGGTTTTAAAAGTATATGCTCATGCTTCTAAAGATAAAAAAAATGTAACACTTGAAGCGTTTAAAGATGCGCTTCAATATGATACATTTTAATTTTTTATTCAATTTGGGGGACTTTTTGGGGGACTGGTTTATTTTTATGCTTGTACTTTTTATAAACGACATGCTTTTACATTTTGAAAATTTACGTAACGGTAATGTGGAAATCAACTATAGTAAGGCATTTGTTCAATGAATTTTTTTGTATCCTGATCTCCATACTCATGGATTAGTGCATATAACTTCATTAAACGTTTATCGACTTCATCATTTTGTTCATCAAAGTGGTATGGTACGGCAGGAAGCTGTGCTCTCCACATACCGTTATGATCCCAACTCGTAAGTTGTTCAAACAATAGATCAAATACTTTTAACATGGATGGATCTACATTAATATGAAATTCCCAAGGAGCATCATGAGGCGAAAAATTATAATATTGGTGCATGACAGACACATATACATCGACGTTATCAGACATTTAAATTCTCCTTTTTATCCCGCTTTAACGGGCAGTAAGACCCCCATCTCAAGATATAGAGAGAAATGAGAAAGATAGATGGGGGATGAACTACCCGTAAAAGTCCGATTGGTTTGGGCCAACAAGATGTTGGTCCTTCAGGTGTTGCCACAGGACGTGACGCTTTTCACTTCCGTTCCTCTAGCCCAGTGGGGGATGAAGAAATCCCCCACTGATGGCAGCTTCACTTTATCAATAGCTTGGTTTATTTGAAAAATTTTTATACAAAAAAGAAAGAACTGTACGAAAAATTAAAAGAGTAAAATTCATTTCACCTTCGTTACGAAAAATTTCTACTCCTATCAAAAAAATCTGCTCATTTCTTTCATTAGATTGAGCAGATTTTTATTCATTAGTCAAAGTATTATATTGTTAAGCGAGACTTTTTAAACAATTCTTTTTGAAATTTAGACTTGGATATCAATCGTAGTACCTTTGAATGGATGAACAGCTTGTGGTTGCTCTGGTAGTTGTTCTAACAATTGAACAGCCGTAGTCGTTTGTATATTCATCGCATTTTGTAAAACGTTTAATTGAACAGTTTGCTGAAGATCTGAAAGCTGTGTCGCCATAATGGCATTCAAATCCATATCGATCACTCCTTTACTCTAATATCGGGTATGGATCGATAATTCTAAAGTGGAATTTTACACAATGGGAATTTTCTTTACATTCAATATTTATCTTTATTTCTTTCAATCAAACAAACTTGTGCCTCTATTTATTTACCTTTTGTTAAAATACCAAATATCGTATAAATTTAATATTGATCAAGCATTCTCTTCTGATTTTTAAGGCTCCTTTAACATTGAAATAAAAATAGGTAAAAAGTCTTGATTACGATATTTCATATAATAAAATTTCATTGCTTTCCAAGGGTAAAATATAAACCTCTGCGGTGTTTTATAAGCTTTTGAAGAGTCTTTATATTCTCTTTTTCACGCTTTTTATATTAATATATATTCCAAAATAATATACCAAAATCACTACTAATTTATCTATTTTTAGTACAATTGTTTTAAAATAAACACCATCATAAAAAAAATGATAAACTTTGAGGTTTTTCCCCTATTGAAAAAGTTTCCACTATGTGAATAAGAGAAATTTCACAATAACCTCACAACTTCGTGACACTTTTGTACTAATTTAGCTCTTCCATTAAGAAAAATTGGTCGTATACTGAAGGAGAAATTCAAAATAATTCTTTTTTTCTTAGGAGGAAGTTCAAATGGATGTTTTGGTTCTAGCTCGAATCCAATACGCAATCACTACCATTTTCCATTTCTTTTTCGTTCCGCTTTCTATTAGCATGATTTTCTTAGTGGCAATATTCGAAACGATGTATGTATGGAAAAAGAAGAAGATCTATTTAGATATGTCTCTCTATTGGGGTAAAATTTTCTTAATATCTTTTGCTATTGGTGTTGTAACAGGTATTTTGCAAGAATTTCAATTTGGTATGAACTGGTCTGAGTACTCTCGATTTATGGGGGATGTCTTCGGTGCACCACTTGCCGTTGAAGCCTTACTTGCGTTCTTTATGGAATCTACCTTTATAGGGATCTGGATGTTTGGACGCAATAAGTTGCCTAAATGGACAATTGCATTATCTGCTTGGCTGGTTGCATTAGGAACTTCATTATCGGCTCTATGGATTTTAGCAGCCAATTCTTTTATGCAAGAACCCGTTGGATTTAAAGTTGAAAATGGCAAAGCTATTTTAACAAGCTTTACAGCTTTACTCACGAATCCTCAGTTGTTAGTGGAATATCCACATACAATTTTTGGCGCACTTGCAACAGGTGGTTTTGTGATCGGCGGCATTAGTACCTACAACTTATTAAAAAAACGCAATATAGAGTTTTTCAAGAAATCATTTAACTATGCTATGGTTGTTGCTTGTGTGGCAGGTTTTGGGCTTATCTTCTCTGGTCACACCCAAGCACAACATTTGATGAAATCTCAACCAATGAAAATGGCTGCTTCCGAGGCATTATGGGAAGATTCTGGTGATCCAGCAGCTTGGACTCTAATTGGTGGCATCGATACCGATAAGAAGGAAAATAAATGGGAAGTCAATATTCCTTACTTATTAAGCTATTTAGCTTATAGTGAATTCGATGGTTCCGTTGAAGGCTTAAAAACTCTTCAAGCAAAATACGAAAAGCTATATGGTGATAACATCAACTATATTCCACCAGTGAAAACCGTATTCTGGAGTTTTCGTATCATGGCTGGATTTGGAGGCTTGATGGTACTTCTTTCATTGATCGGTTTATGGTTTGCCAATCGCGGAACAATCACAAACCAAAAATGGTTCTTACGTTCAATGACCGGCGCCATTGTACTACCTTTTATCGCCAATACAACCGGTTGGATCATGACTGAAATTGGTCGTCAACCATGGACAGTCTTTGGTTATTACACGACTGCACAATCAGTTTCACCGAACGTTTCAAAAGGACAACTCTTATTCTCAACTATTTCTTTCAGTAGTGCCTATGTTATTCTAACGATCATTATGATCATGATGGTGGCGCGCATAGCCAAAGAAGGACCAGATGCTCTTTTAAAGGAAAAACTAGATACGAAAGTCGATTTGATGGACAAGGAGGCGTTTGAAAAATGAGTTTAGAAGTACTATGGTTTGTATTAGTCGCTGTCCTCTTTATTGGTTTCTTCTTCTTAGAAGGATTTGATTTTGGCGTTGGCATGTCAACACGTCTGCTTGCTCGAAACAAACATGAACGTGAACAAATTCTCACAACCATTGGACCTTTCTGGGATGCCAATGAGGTATGGTTGATCACGGCAGGCGGTGCATTATTCGCAGCATTTCCTAGCTGGTATGCTACGATGTTCTCAGGTTATTACACATTATTCGTCATTCTTTTACTTGCGTTAATCATTCGTGGTGTCGGTATTGAATATAGTCATCATGCAAAAACAGATAAAACGAAAAATTTCTGGTATTGGTTATTCTTTATTGGCAGCTTAGTAGCACCATTTTCAGTAGGAATGCTATTCACAAGTCTTGTTCGCGGTATGCCGATCGATGCAAAGATGCATCTATATGGATCATTTGCTGATTTCGTCAATATCTATTCATTAGTTGGTGGACTAGCTGTTGTTTTACTTTCACTGGTCCATGGGTTAACATTCATCGGGTTACGAACAACTGGTGATATCCATGAAAGAGCAACAAGCTTATTAAACAAAGTTTACATTGTATTGTTTGTAGGAGAAGTGATCTTTGCCGTATTGACCTACTTCCAAACAGATCTTTTTGATGTACGTCCAGTAGCTACTCCTGTATTATTAGGACTAACTGTTGTAGCAACTGTTTTAGGCATGCTATATGCCAATAAGGGACGTGAAGGTTATGCATTCACTTTCTCTGGTCTTGCTGTAGCCTTTGTTGTAGCAATGCTATTTATCGGGCTATTCCCTCGTGTGATGATTAGCTCTATCGACCCTGCTTTTAACTTAACCATTCATAATGCGGCTAGTGGTCATTACACATTATCAGTTATGACAAAAGTGGCCTTTACCTTACTACCATTCGTATTAGGCTATCAAATTTGGAGTTATTACGTATTCCGTCAACGTATTAGTCCTAAGAAATAGGTGACATAAATGATTGATCAAGCGCTATTTAAACTTAATGGAATCACCAAAACACTTGTATTCTTATTCATAATGGCCATTTTTCAAGGCATATTCACAATACTCCAAGCGATTTATCTAGCGACTACAATTACAAATCTATTCCATAAGGAGCAACTGGCTGATCAGTTGCTCCCTATGTCATTATTCTTTATCTTTTTTATCGCTAAGCATATTGTCATTTACTTTAGAGAAAAATATATGACCCATTTTTCAATAAAAACAGGTGCCGCGTTACGGAAGAAGCTAACAACGAAACTATTTCACCTTGGGCCCAACATTACCGCAACGACCGGTTCAGGAAACATGGTGACGATGGCACTAGAAGGTATTTCTAATGTTGAAAAATATGTTCAATTATTTTTACCTAAATTGATGAATATGATGATCGTTCCTATTTTGATCTTCATTTATATCTTCATGCTTGATGGCAGATCAGCGCTTATCCTATTCTTAGTTCTCCCTGTATTGATTTTTTTCCTTATCCTTTTAGGGTTTGCTGCAAGGACAAGAGCAGATAAACAATATGAATCCTATCAAATCCTTTCTAATCATTTTGTGGATTCATTGCGTGGATTAAAAACTTTGCGTTTTCTAGGTTTGAGTAAAAAATATGATCGCAATATCCGCAAAGTCAGTGAACAATATCGCAAAGCGACTATGAACACGTTGGCTATTGCCTTTCTTTCTACCTTTGCATTAGAGTTTTTTACAAGTATTTCAATTGCCATCGTTGCTCTATTTTTGGGCTTAGGGCTCATTAATAGCACATTGACATTACTGCCATCATTGACCATTTTAATCCTGGCACCGGAATATTTTGCGCCAATTCGCGAGTTTGGCTCAGATTATCACGCGACACTTGATGGGAAAAATGCCTTTACAGCGATTTCTGCTATTTTAGAAAAGCCTATATATACTCAAGACCAGACGAAGCTTCCAGCATGGGATGAGCACGCTAGCTTAAAGATCAAAAATATGACCGTTCAAGTTGCTGGTGCAAGCGCTCCCCTTTTAGATCAAGTATCCTTTTCCATCAAAGGGTATCAAAAAATAGGGATTATTGGTGCAAGTGGTGCTGGTAAATCCACGCTGATCCATGCACTAAGTGGTTTCGTTAACACTAATGCTGAAGAAATTCAAATAAATGATCAAACGATTCAGTCTTTTGCCAACAAGGATTGGCAAAAACAAATTTACTATATTCCTCAACATCCATATATATTCCATGATACCGTTCGACATAATGTCGCTTTTTATACAAAAGAAGCTACAGATGAACAAATAAAAAGGGCTTGTGAACGCGCTGGTTTAACAGATGTGATTGAATCACTACCAAACGGCTATGACGAAATGATCGGTGAAACAGGTCGATCTTTAAGTGGCGGTCAAGAGCAAAGAATTGCATTAGCACGAGCATTCTTAGAAGATTCTCGAAAGATCTTGCTTTTTGATGAACCCACTGCTCATTTAGATATTGAAACCGAATGGGAGATTAAACAACGGATGCTGCCATTATTGAAGGAGCGATTCGTTTTCTTTGCCACTCATCGTCTTCACTGGATGAAAGATATGGATTGGATATTGGTCATGCATCATGGAAAAATAGTAGAACAAGGAACTCATGAAGAACTTCTGGAAAAGCAAGGTTATTACTATGATTTGATTGATCAACAATCACATGGAACGGAGGCTTAATATCGTGACAACAAAATCATCCAAAATCCTCCAACATGCATGGGTAAGACCATATTTACAACAAAATCGTCGATTATTATGGCTTGTATCATTTCTTGGAACAATGGCATTTATTTGTGCAAGCGCATTAATGTTCACATCAGGGTATTTAATCTCAAAATCTGCTACTCATCCTGAAAATATCTTATTAGTATATGTGCCAATTGTGCTTGTGCGTACATTTGGTATTTTTCGTCCAGTATTTAACTATGTAGAAAAATTATACAGCCATTCATTTGTCTTGAAAATTCTTTCTAAAATGCGTGTTCGTTTATATCAAAAATTAGAATCACAAGCACTGACACTCACAAATCGTTTTTCAACGGGCAATCTACTAGGGGTGTTGGCTGATGATCTGGAACATTTACAAAATCTATACTTAAAAACCATTTTCCCTAGTATCTTTGCCGCTATTTTATACATGATTGCCGTTGTTGCTTTAGGATTTTTTTCTATTCCATTTGCCTTATTGATGGCACTGTTATTGCTTGTACTTGTAGTGCTGATCCCACTTGTATCATTACTAGCCAATCGTAAGCGTCTATTGAAGATGAAAATGATCCGTGAGAAGCTATATGCCTCTTTGACCGATGCCGTGATGGGGTTGAATGATTGGAAAATCAGCGGAAAACAACAAGAATTTTTAAACGCCTATGAAAAAATCGAGCAACAACAAGATGATCAAGAATATGAAATGGACACTTTTAATCGTAGACGCAATCTATTGTTTCAATCAATAGTGGCAGTCATCACATTGATGATGATCGCTTTCGCAGGGATCAGTGCTGATCATGGAGAATTCGCGCATATTTGGATCGCGGCCTTTGTATTAGTCGTATTCCCATTGGCAGAAGCCTTTGCTCCTGTTTCAGATGCAATTAGCCATTTGCCGAATTATGAAACGTCTTTAGATCGTTTAGAAAAGATCGAATTATCGAGTCCCCAAAAAGATGCATCTACACAAGCATCCGTAAACATGCTTAAAAAACAACCTATCACTATTACGTTTGATCATGTGTATTTTGAATACGATCATACGGAGCCATCTATTTTACAACAATTGAGCTTACAACTTCATCAAGGTGAAAAAATAGCTATCTTAGGGAAAACAGGTTCTGGTAAAAGTACATTAGCTAAGCTCATTTTAGGTGCGATTGTACCAACAAAAGGAACAGTCCAACTAAATGATCTAAATGCTTCTCTGCTTAGTGATGACATGGCTGAAATTGTTGGCGTTCTTGAACAAAAACCACACTTATTTGACTCGACAGTGATGAATAATATTCGTTTAGGAAATATCCATGCTACAGACGAAGAAGTGATGGCAGCCGCCAAAAAGGTGCAGATGCATGATTATATTGAGTCATTACCTGAAGGTTATCATACGCGCATGCAAGAGCTTGGAGAGCGTTTCTCAGGCGGAGAGCGGCAACGAATCGCATTGGCACGTATTTTATTGCAAGATACGCCTATCGTCATCCTCGATGAACCAACAGTTGGCCTCGATGCCATTACTGAACAAACCTTAATCCAAACCATCTTTGAAGCATTAGAAGGAAAAACGATTATTTGGATCACGCATCACCTAGCAGGCATGGAAAAAATGGATAAAATCATTTTCATTGAAGAAGGAAAAATTCACTTAGAAGGAACGCATCAAGAACTATTTTTAAATAGTGCTCGCTATAGAAATTTGTACACGCTAGATCATCCAACGCTTGAATAACTGAATAGATATTGGTATGTGTGTTGATTCTCTAGTTTGTCTACAATAACCCATTTTGTTTTCTCTGAAATAGAGATTATGATCATGAATATCTTGTCCCTAGGCAATTTCATTAGAACTGTACGAAAGCCCTCTCATATAATGTATATTATGAATTCAGGTGTGCTGATTATCCTGTTTTATCTGCCTTGATAAAATTGGAAAATATAGTGATTTTCGTGTTTTTGCTTCATATCTATTCTTAGTTCTCCTCAGCACACCTGATGTGAATCTTGAAATTTGTGAAAGCGGTGAGGATTCATGCATCTGTATTCTCATATGTATATTGCTGGATTGCTATTAGGGCTGATTTTCAATACGTTGATCTATTTATTTTCAAGGAAGATGAAGCATAATAACAGAATGACGATCATCTTTGTGTTAGCTATTATTTTGTTTATCCTCGGCCTTTTAATCGATAACATAACTGGAGAGGCCATCGGATTTTTTAGCTTAGGCATATATACAACAGCTCTCTTCTTATCTTTGTTTGGAATTCAAGCTTCCTGGACAAAATTTGTTTATATAGGGATTATTTTATCCATTGTGGTATGGTATCTTTTTTATTTCTTTTAAAATAAAGTAAGTCCTCACACAGTAGAAATCTTTTGCATCTTACTGAGTGTTTATTGAATCCATCGAGCTTTTTAACGATAGCTGATTTGCGCTTATCCGCTATTTTTACTTGAATTTTGATGAAGGAAATTTTACTTGCCTATATACGGGATAAATGGAGATCCTCATTTGAAGATCTCCGCTTTTTATGCAATCATTGCACCTGATACAAGATTGAAAACCCCACAAAATGATCAGCTCAATTTATGGGGCATCTATATAAAATCTCCAGCACTTAAGATAAGTGTTAGAAGATGTTAACAGGGTTCATCGACTTCATCAGAAGAAACCGCTACATTTCCATTTGTTTGAACAAAAAATGTACAGTTTCGATATCAGAACTTGTTGGTAATTCGAACTTTTGCTGATATTCTTCTGCGCCTTTACCTGTAATACAAATCCAATCACCCGGTTGAGCATGTTCAACCGCTTGCTTAATCGCTAAAGTTCTGTCGGGTATGATGTAACCACCTTCATTTAATACACGCAGGGCCTCTTCCATTTCTTCATAGGTGACATCGTTTAGATCATCAAATGTAAGTATGTGAACATCACTGATTTCCTTTGACACATTGACCATTCCTCCACGTTTCGTCACGTCACGATTGCCTCTAAATCCGAAGATGTGAAAAATACGATTTGCCCCTTCTTCCTTAGCCGTTTGAAGACAATGATTAAACGCATCCGCTGTATGTGCATAATCTACAACAACAGTTGCTCCTTTGGGATGTTGGAACATTTCAAATCTGCCTGGCACTCCCGGAAACAATTCTAACGCCTCCAGTATTTCTTCTGTAGGCAAGCCCATTTTACTTGCTGTTAAAAATGCCATTGCCGCATTTAAAATATTATGCTTTCCTAAAATATTGATATTTAAATTTAGATTGGCATTATGGTCAAAAATAATCGTTGAATTCCCGGATTTCAATTGATCGATTCGCAGGTCATGATGGCTCTGATCACCCATAACGTGAATGGTGCAGTTTTTAGCTTTCAACTGTTCCGCTAGTTTTTGCCCCCAACTATTGTAATGATTAATCACCGCTTTGCCATCTGGCTTCATCTGATCAAAGAGACCTGCTTTCACTGAAAAATATTCTTCCATATCTCGATGATAATCAAGATGATCTTGGTCTAAATTGGTAAATAAACAAAAATCAAATTCCACACCGTGAACTCGATATTGTGACAATCCATGAGAGGAAACTTCCATAATGATATATTCATCTTCGCTCAAGGCAAGCTGCTTGTTTAATTCGAGGGCATCAGGAGTTGTATTTGTTGAAGATAAAGATTGTCCATTTACTACATTTTTAACCGTGCCAAATAATGAGCAAGACTTTCCAGCCGATTCTAAAATATGCTTAAGCATATAAGAAGTCGTGGTTTTACCATTTGTACCCGTAATACCGATCATTTTCTTATTTCGTGAAGGGTTGCCATAAAATTCACAAGCTATTTCTGCCAATGCTCGACGACTGTTTTCTACTTTAATATATGGAACAGATAATTTCGGCAGATCTTTCTCTCCAATAATGATCTGCGCTCCCGCTTCAATAGCCTTTTGTATAAAATCATGACCATCTACACGATAACCTTTTATGGCGACAAATAGATCATTCGGTCGCACCTCAGAGGAGTTAGTAGAAATTCCATCGATATCCAAATTGTGAATGGGGTCATTTGCATTTTTTTCTATGCGTTCTAATAGGGTATTCAGTTTCATGATGCATTTCACTCCTAACGAAGCATAACGTTTTGTCTTATTGGACATTCAAATAATTCTTTTTTATAATGACCCATTCAAAATAATTTATGCAAAAGGAATTATTTAATTAAAAAAGCACATTTTCTATTTTGACATGGCTAGGTATCTTAATGATGCGATTTTATCCATTCCAGTTCATAAAGTAAAAAATGTTTTTTTGCGGTTTTATTACTTCAAGTTTTCAACATACTTCATTTCAGCAGCAAGTATATATTTTGGCGAAACCTTAAAGCGCTAATTATTTCTACCTTTTTGCGAGACAAAAATGAATACTCAATGATAAAATTATGTTATCAATGTTTTATTTTTAATTACATATTGTAATAATTTTACATATGGTATGATCGCCTTTTTGTCATTTTACACAAAATCAGAAAAATACTATTTTATTATAAAAAAATATAAATTTAATAAAAAAATTAATTACTTATTCACAAATTATATACATTTATTTCATTTACACATATTACTTTTGTTGTATTATATGATTAGAATCCATTCAGACAAAGGAGGAGCTTTATGGGGAAGAAGGTTATATTTTTTGAAGTAAAAGGCGGCAGTGACAAAGGTCCAGACGGCTATAGAAAAGATACAATGCCGATGGTCAACGCTTTGCAACAACGTGGTCAAGAGGCAGAAGTGATTTTCTTTGATGTAGCAAAACAACAAGAGATTTTCGACTATGTAAAAAATCATGCAATTGCTTATGTCTCTCGTATTAACCCTGGAAATTTAAAAGATGAGTCGGCTTATTTTTCTATGCTGCGTCAGCTCTGTGAAGAAGGCATTATCGGGATGCCTCACCCTGACGCAATGATTGGTTATGGAGCAAAGGATGCTTTAGTAAAATTAACGGATACTTCTCTTGTACCTAGTGATACGTATGCTTATTATACAATTGAAGAATTCAAGAATAATTTTCCAAAGTCGCTGACACATGGCATTCGCGTGTTAAAACAAAATCGTGGATCGACAGGTGAGGGAATTTGGCGAGTTCAGGTAGTAGATGAGCTACCGTCAGAAGTAACGCAAGTCCCCCTTACTGCAAAAGTTAAATGCACAGAAGCAAAAGATAATCATGTGGAATATTTTGAACTGGGTGCTTTTATGAACTTCTGTGAGCAGTATATTGTAGGTGACAATGGCATGCTTGTTGATATGCGCTTCCTTCCACGTATAAAAGAGGGGGAAATTCGTTTGTTTATGTTACATAATCACCCCATTAATGTTGTACACAAAAAACCAGCTGATAGTGAAGAGGCATTTAGTGCAACCTTATTCTCTGGTGCAAATTATCGCTATGATAAGCCAGAAGACTGGAAAGAATTAGTCGATACATTTCTTCAGCAACTTCCTGAAATCATGAAGCTTTTAGGCGGATATGATTTGCCATTAATCTGGACAGCAGACTTTATCCTTGATACAGATGAATTGGAGAATGACTGTTATATCCTTGGCGAAATGAATTGTTCATGCGTCGGATTCACATCTGAATTGGAGTTAGCGCATAATATCGCAGAAGAAATCATAACCAAAATTTCAAAAGACACCACTTTAACAGTCTAAAAAAATTTTTATGACGCATGGCAAAATCCACCGTATTTTTGGATATAAAGTGAAACTCCATCAGTTGGGGTTTTCTTCATCCCCCACTGATGGTTAGTTGAACCAATCGGACTTTTACGGGCAGTTGATCCCCCATCTATCTTTTCGTTTCTCTCTAAATATTGAGATGGGGGGTCTTACTGCCCGTTAAAGCGGGATAAATCTATAGAAAACATTTTTTGCACAAAAATAACAAAGCTTAAAATTGTAAACGCGAATCCCTACTATTCAGGAATTCGCGCTTGCCTTATTTCTTCATTGCTTTTAGGATAAAGCTCATGATGAAAATCAATATAATCGCACCTATTAGAGCTGGTATTATATAAAAATCGCTGACTTTTGGTCCCCATGAGCCTAATAATAAACTACCAATCCAAGCACCAATAATACCTGCGATAATATTACCTATTATACCACCCGGAATATCCTTACCTAATATAAGTCCGGCTAACCATCCTAAAATACCTCCGATTATTAAAAACCAAATGAAACTGAACATAAAAATCAACTTCCTTTCTTTCGGCTCTGCTTATGTATTCCCCGTTTTTATAAATTTAAACTAAGCAATTCGATTATTTTAGAAAGAAAGGTATTCATCATCTTATTTCAATGGCACATCAAGCGTCGGATAATCATCATTTTTATCATTGTAATGCCACCATTCAGAATCAATGGTTGTAAAATGAGCCTCTTTCATGATTTTTGTTAAAAGTTCCATATTTTTTTGTGCTTTCTTGGAATTCTTTTTGTAGCTGCGACCTGCTTTTTTAGAAAAGGAATCAAACTTTGTTGGCATTGTGAGCTCTTTGCCCTTTTGGTCAACAAGCGTTACATCTACACTTACTCCTTTACTGTGTTTTGAATCCAATAATGGATATGCTACATACATATGGTTTTGAATTTTGTACCACATCTCCCATTGCACACTAAGTGGACGATAAGCATCCCAAATTTTTATTTTATAGCCTTTTTTGTTGGCCAATTTATTTGCCTTTTTCAATTTTTTGGCTGTTGATTTGGTTAATAATGCTTTTGCTTTTTTAGGATATAATCGATAGCCCATAAAATTTTTCTTTGTAGCATACTGTAAGTCGATCACAAAGCCGTCCTTTTCAGTCAACTCTACCAATCCAGCTTCTTTATAATGAGCAGGTGCTTTTTTTAAATATTTTCCAGAAGCCCAACCTATTTGACCGTTATAACTTATCTTGTACCACCCTTTATAAAATTGCGTTGATTTTACAAAAACACCTGGATCGATTTGACCGATTTTTGAATATTTTACCCCAGCACCTTTACGAATATTCAATTGTGCCGTTGCCTTCAACGTTTTTTCGACCTTTTGTATGGTTGCTGCTTTTGCAGTTGTCGATGGAACCATTACCTGATCAACCCCTCCCAATAATAATGTAAAACTTAGACAACTAGCGATTAGTGATTTTGTTATTTTCATCAAATACGCCTTCTTTTTCCATCAAACTCATTTCACTGTTCCAGTTTTCAAATTAAAATATGTATGAACAATCACATATGTTCTTCATCTAATTTTATCCAATAAAGTAGGTATCCTCAACTAATTTCTGTCAGAGATTACTTTTCTACAAGACTTGAACAATTTTTCTCCCTAATCCATATATGAATCAATTTCATAATGCAGAATTAAGAAGAAAGTAATTTATGAAATTGATTTAGATATTGCTAAAAATACAGGATTTTTTGGTTATGCCAAACATTCATCTTAATTTTCACCTCATCAACATATCCACTTTAAAATCCATCTTTCAGGATCATTTCGAAGCGACCAGCTAAAGAGCTGTCATGAAACGTTCACAGTTCTTATTCTTCGTGAAGCACTATACTATAACTATCAATAAAATTTTAGTACAATAAAGATAATTCAATAATGGAGTGAATAAAATGTCCGTCGCATGGATTGCAATTATGCCGGTTGTCATACTGACCATCGTATTAGCGATTGTATTAATATACTTTGTAGCTAAAAACAATCAGAAAAATTCACATAAAACAATCGACCCAAAACCAACTGAGAATTTTAATGATGATTCTAAAAAGGAAGAGAAGAAATGAAATGAAAAAGCTATTCATATTCCCTATTCGTTTCTATCAAAAAGTGATCTCACCCTTAAAACCCCCAAGTTGCCGGTTCTATCCTACATGTTCCAACTATGGGATTGAAGCGATTGAAAAGCATGGTGTTTTAAAAGGCGGATACCTAACCATTAAAAGGATCCTGCGTTGCCAACCCTTTTGCAAAGGTGGATATGATCCTGTTCCTGAAGAATGGCCTTCGAAAAAGAAATAATTTTCGAAGGTTTTTCTATTGTTTTTTTCATAGAAATCTTGTATAGTAACTATTGTCTAAAAATAAATAGTAATAGTTACTATTTACGAGGTGAAAAAATGAAAAAAATCTTTTCCATTTTTCTAATCACCCTCCTAGCTGTTTTTACTACAGCTTGTGGTGCAAGCAAAGAAACTGGAACAACCAAAAGCAAAAATGACAAACTAAAAATTTATACAACTGTCTATCCACTTGAGTATTTTGCACAACGTATTGGTGGCAAACATGTAGAAGTGTCTTCAATTTATCCACCAGGATCAAATGAACATACTTTTGAACCTACTCAACAAGATATGATGAAAGTAGCTGATGCAGATTACTTCTTCTATATTGGCCTTGGTCTTGAAGGCTTCGTTGAAAATGCAAAAAAATCATTACAAAGCGAAAACGTCAAATTCGTTGAAACCGCAGCTAATGTATCGAAAGATAAGCTTTCTGTCAGTACAGGGCATGACCATGATGAAGATGAAGAACATGGAGCAGAAGAGGAACATCATCATGATTCTCAATTCGATCCACATGTATGGCTATCACCCATCATTAGCCAAGATCTAGCTCTTTCTATAAAAGATACACTTGTAAAAACACAACCTGATAACAAAAAAGAATTCGAAAAAAACTACCAATCACTGATTAAAGATTTGAAAGACTTGGATAGTGATTTTAAAACAATGGCAGATAAGACGGAGCAGAAAACATTCTTCGTTTCTCACGCAGCATTTGGCTATATTGCAGGAACATACGGACTAAGGCAAATCTCAGTAGCCGGTCTAAACTCGCAAGATGAGCCATCCCAAAAAGAACTTACAAAAATCGTCGCACAGGCAAAGAAGGATCATATCCATTACATCCTTTTTGAGCAAAATGTATCATCAAATCTTGCCAAAGTAGTTGAAAAAGATATTGGCGCCGAGGCCCTTACTTTAAACAACTTAAGTGTGCTAACAAATGACAATATCCAAAACAATGATGATTACTTTACATTGATGCATAAGAATATTCAAATACTTGAAAAAGCCCTAACAAAATAAGCCATCAAAAAAGCAGTTGGATGAAAGAAAGAGATCTTTCTTATCCAACTGCTTTTATTGATATAAAGTACCGGAGAAAGAGTATTTTAAAGGCCAATAAGACAATAACATTATTCTGTTTATAATAAAAACCCATCTTTTCAGAGCCAAAAAACTGATTCTTATCAGGATAAGCCGATTTTTTCAGTGACCTCCAGATTTCGACACTTTCTATGTTGTTCAAAAATAATAGGAATTACTTAATTAATACTTTTCGCTTGCTTATGAGATAAACGCTTTAAGCATCCATACGTGTTTTTCCAAACTTTGATTGATCGCATTTAATAAATCTTGTGTCATATCATCATTTTCATTAGCAGCTTCAATCATACCACTTCTTAAATTTTTCTTAACGATATCAAAATCTTGGATCAAAGTTTCAACCATTTGCTCAGCTGTTTCATGACCTTCAGCTTCTTTGATCTCTGATATTTCTAAATGTTCCTTCAACGTTGCAACGGGTTGTCCACCTAAAGCTAATAAACGTTCAGCGATATTATCTAAATTTAAGGCTGCCTCATTATAAAGTTCTTCAAATTTTATATGCAATGTGAAAAAGGAAGGTCCTTTTACATACCAATGAAAATTATGAAGCTTTGTGTATAATACAGACCATGATGCAACAAGTTGATTTAATTCTTTTTGTAAATTTGACATAAAGAACCACACTCCTACTATGTTCTAGTTTATTTTACTCTTTCTTACTATTCCCATTTCACTATAAGCTAAACATTTTGTCAACTTGAAAAGTGCCGAGAAATCCAAAATTTGAAATTTGTCCATAATATTCTCCACTCTGTCTAAAAAGAAAACTTCACACAACATGGAGTTTCTTTCCCAAATTGTGTGAAGTTAAACTAGTCGGAATCTTAAGCTAGTAGCCAATTGATTTCTTCTTTTCGTGTGATGCCTTGACAAGCTAAATGCAATAGTTGCTCCTGATTTTGATGTAAAGAGCTACCTATTTATACGATTTAAAAATGATTTTGTTATATATGCATTTCTAAAATCCCTATAAAAATAAGGATTATCCCTGAAATAACAGCCGAATATCTTCCAATAAACGTTTCGGAAAGCAACAGTCCAAAACGGCCACCAATACTAAATGTGACAATGGAGAAAATACCGATCGAAAGCACTGTCCAAATGGCTGAAATTCCATTTGCCCCTATGGCAATGCCTCCCCCTAAGCAATTCATAGATAAGACAAGACCTAAAACAACAGCCTCTCGAATCGAAATAACATTATTGCGATCTTTATCAATGCCCTCTAAATTTTTAATGGACTTTGTACAGGAAAATATGTGCAACACGATCGTATAGGCTCCTATTACGCATAACAAAAGGCTCCCCACAAAGTTTGCCTTTTCAAGTGTTATATACTCAATCAATATACTGCCGATCACTACCGATACATAAGTAACGATCATCGACACCACTGCGATGGTTAGATTAGAAGAAAAGGGAATCTTCGTCTTTTTCACGCCATAAGCAAGCCCAATCCCCAAATTATCTAAATTCGCTGCGATACCGATTAAAATAATCGTAATCCAATGCATACTATCCTCCCTGCATCGATTCAACTGTTCACCTCATCATATGCAAGGATTCCTTTTTTGCTTTAGTTCTGCTTTAGTTCTCCTAAATCCATCGTGGTATCGTCTCTAATTCATGATTTGTTTTTAAAATTGATGACGAATACTTATTTACTCGAAATTACATTTTTCATGGTTAATGAATAACAATCAACGGATTAGCGAATGGTCGTATATGGGTTGCGATTTACATTCCTCATAGTCAATGAATAACAGTTATTGGTAAACGTACTGCATAGTAAGTAGCCATATTTACATTCCTCATAGTTAATGAATAACACCAGTATACGGACAAAGGGAAAATTGCAGGCATTAGATTTACATTCCTCATAGTTAATGAATAACTTAGATGCTTTAGAACAATTCGAGATATTTTATGAGTATATTTACATTCCTCATAGTTAATGAATAACCCGAACCGTCTTCCGTTGATAGCTGTAGCCTGTTTTGATTTACATTCCTCATAGTTAATGAATAACTGATTGGAGTGGTAAATAAGTCATGATTGTTAAAGAATTTACATTCCTCATAGTTAATGAATAACGAAAGCGTTCAGTCAAATCTTGAGCAGACTGAACAAGATTTACATTCCTCATAGTTAATGAATAACCTAAACGCTGATGAGTTTGCTAAAGCTGTTATGCAATTTACATTCCTCATAGTTAATGAATAACCCACATATTCCACCTACTTTTTATCTCTATATTTTTCATTTACATTCCTCATAGTTAATGAATAACAAGGTTTGACCGAGATTCGATAAACGATTCAAGATCATTTACATTCCTCATAGTTAATGAATAACAATGTTTGCGCCTTTTATACCGTTCAATTTTGTACTATTTACATTCCTCATAGTTAATGAATAACGCTATCACTGGTGCGTTTGAAGATGTCAAAGCCACGATTTACATTCCTCATAGTTAATGAATAACTTTTTTAAGTTTAAAGATATGATTCATTTTTTAAAGCAATTTACATTCCTCATAGTTAATGAATAACAATGATCACTGCTGGATTAAGACGTTCAGAAGTCTAATTTACATTCCTCATAGTTAATGAATAACTACTCGCCGCTCAATACAATGCCCTCGGATGTTTGATTTACATTCCTCATAGTTAATGAATAACAAGCTTCTCGTAGTTTGTCGTCATCCCATGCGTTCAAATTTACATTCCTCATAGTTAATGAATAACGCTTACAAAGCAGTCAAGTTTGACAAAGACAAGCGTGATTTACATTCCTCATAGTTAATGAATAACTTTTACTGAAATATTGACAGTTACTTCGTTTATAAATTTACATTCCTCATAGTTAATGAATAACACCTTACCGTGGCAATCCAAAGAATCAATTCACGAAATTTACATTCCTCATAGTTAATGAATAACTTGTTTGGCTTGAAGAATGTAGCGAAATAAAGTACGCATTTACATTCCTCATAGTTAATGAATAACGAAGTTGCTCATATGACTTCCTTCTCCCTTCTTATCATATTTACATTCCTCATAGTTAATGAATAACGCATCTTTGCTCCGACACTTCTAATGCCAAGTTGCTCATTTACATTCCTCATAGTTAATGAATAACTGAGAGTCTTAAACCCTTTACGAGTCTTGACATTTTTATTTACATTCCTCATAGTTAATGAATAACCTGCCCACATAAATAAATCATCTAATACTTTATGTGAATTTACATTCCTCATAGTTAATGAATAACTGTTGCTCGTGTTGATTTTTCGGATGGCTCTAATTTTATTTACATTCCTCATAGTTAATGAATAACTGTTTGATTTCTTGGCATAACGCAAATTTCTCTGACTTATTTACATTCCTCATAGTTAATGAATAACGCTAAACGTCATTTTGACGCTAGCCTAGTATCCTGTATTTACATTCCTCATAGTTAATGAATAACGTTGACTCCTTAGCAAAACTAGTTGCAACATTTCCATTTACATTCCTCATAGTTAATGAATAACAATTATGCAATCAGCTGGATTTGGTTCCCATGTTAAAAATTTACATTCCTCATAGTTAATGAATAACTAAATGCCCAACCAGTCTTGTAACTACCAGTCAATTCATTTACATTCCTCATAGTTAATGAATAACCCGCGTCGCCAGCGTAGCGTTTTGGCTTGCCGAACATTTACATTCCTCATAGTTAATGAATAACTAGTTAAACATGTAGCCACTCGCCGAGCTTGCTCATTTACATTCCTCATAGTTAATGAATAACCTTAAACTCCTCGCTCTTGTTTTGACATAAAAGGAGTATTTACATTCCTCATAGTTAATGAATAACGACCGAAATAAAAAAGAATTGTCGCGATGGTCTGGATTTACATTCCTCATAGTTAATGAATAACGATGATATTGTGATAATTTGGTACAGCGGTTATCAATTTACATTCCTCATAGTTAATGAATAACATCACTAAGCCCTTCAATCATTTTGTTAAGTTCTTTTATTTACATTCCTCATAGTTAATGAATAACTATAAACAAACCACAGGTCTCCTTCTTTCGGATTTTCATTTACATTCCTCATAGTTAATGAATAACGATAAAGTCCGCTTGCTGCTCTCCCTCATTTTTAAAATTTACATTCCTCATAGTTAATGAATAACTCTCGTTGTTAGCAATCTCGTTATCTATTTGAGTAAATTTACATTCCTCATAGTTAATGAATAACGATAATTCGTTTGAAACACTTTCATAGCCAATGACGATTTACATTCCTCATAGTTAATGAATAACGATATGGGTTTATCTTTTTCTACGATTTTATTTAAATTTACATTCCTCATAGTTAATGAATAACATTTTTTGCAACCGACTGCACTACAATCCATTTCCCGATTTACATTCCTCATAGTTAATGAATAACCAGAACGCTGTAAATCATATCTATAAATCTTAGAAAGATTTACATTCCTCATAGTTAATGAATAACTCCACTCTTTAATTCTATTTTAACAATCGAATATAAATTTACATTCCTCATAGTTAATGAATAACATTTTCCAGCACCATTAAGAAAATCTCGCCACCATCATTTACATTCCTCATAGTTAATGAATAACTTTAATTTGAATTTTGGAAATTGTTTACCTTCGAATTATTTACATTCCTCATAGTTAATGAATAACCAAGGGGCATTTCCATTAACTTGATACTTGCTGGCTCATTTACATTCCTCATAGTTAATGAATAACGGAAACAAAGTTGCTCCTAAATATGGAATCGCATTAGAATTTACATTCCTCATAGTTAATGAATAACGGTATGTGTCAGTCTTTACAAGTAGAAAAGCAATTGAATTTACATTCCTCATAGTTAATGAATAACTGCAATCCAATTACAAGATGTATTGGTTCTAGCAGAATTTACATTCCTCATAGTTAATGAATAACCAGGTTGATAAGTCCTTCTAGTAATACCGTCTATATAATTTACATTCCTCATAGTTAATGAATAACTTAGCGGCTGTCGGTGTTGTTGCTATTGTTTTATTATTTACATTCCTCATAGTTAATGAATAACGAAGTAATTCATCTAAGAATTGGTCCAGGTACCTAATTTACATTCCTCATAGTTAATGAATAACATGATCCAGGAACATCACCTATACTTTCATCCCATCCATTTACATTCCTCATAGTTAATGAATAACCCCATGAGTAAATAATGATTTAACTGGGAGTTTAGTATTTACATTCCTCATAGTTAATGAATAACAGATCCGCTTAGTCCACTCGTCCAATTCGAAAAATATTTACATTCCTCATAGTTAATGAATAACAGAAAAACAAAATTTATTACTCGAAATCGAGTTAATTTATTTACATTCCTCATAGTTAATGAATAACGCAAAATCGTAATCTTTTCCTTTGTTATTTACCCCTATTTACATTCCTCATAGTTAATGAATAACCTTTACGGTTTACTTCTAATAAATTCAATACTCTTTCATTTACATTCCTCATAGTTAATGAATAACGTATTGTGGAAGAAAAAATCAGAACTCGCACATAATGATTTACATTCCTCATAGTTAATGAATAACAGTAACAACAGCACTCGAAAGTCTACCAAGAATCTGATTTACATTCCTCATAGTTAATGAATAACGGAAAACGGTCGACCTCATCGGCTAATACAATTCGCACATTTACATTCCTCATAGTTAATGAATAACCAACACATCCGACGGGAGTTCATTTATATCTTTATAACGATTTACATTCCTCATAGTTAATGAATAACAATACAACATTTTTAGAAGATGAACCAACCGCACCAAGATTTACATTCCTCATAGTTAATGAATAACTATATTTCCGTATAACATATTTGTTTCCTCCTTAGTAATTTACATTCCTCATAGTTAATGAATAACTTATATCATGCTGACGGAATGCTTTTCGACACTCTAAAATTTACATTCCTCATAGTTAATGAATAACTGATATTTTCCACCGACCATTTTCATCCTTTTCGAGATTTACATTCCTCATAGTTAATGAATAACAAAGATTCGTGATTTGCTTGATAATTTACATGTTTCTCATTTACATTCCTCATAGTTAATGAATAACGTTTGCTGTCTTATTGTTGATTTTAGCTTTTTTTATAATTTACATTCCTCATAGTTAATGAATAACGTTTTTAATTGTACAGCCTGCCCCCCTGTTAGTGTGATTTACATTCCTCATAGTTAATGAATAACCATAAATTCTTGATATTTTTGATCTTGCGTTACATCATTTACATTCCTCATAGTTAATGAATAACATTCGATGCATAGCACATCTTGTAGACCGCCATTTGTATTTACATTCCTCATAGTTAATGAATAACCAACGAACAAAATATTCCATCATAATAAAAAATCAATTTACATTCCTCATAGTTAATGAATAACGGAACTAAGGACGCAAAAGCATATAAAGCCAACTTTGATTTACATTCCTCATAGTTAATGAATAACTTTATTGTGGAATCCGAGATTGACGCTATTACGCTAATTTACATTCCTCATAGTTAATGAATAACGGGACATTGTTACTAAAGTTGTGACAGGTATTATCATATTTACATTCCTCATAGTTAATGAATAACCCGTTGCGGCAAAAGATTTTCCACTCCCAACAAAACATTTACATTCCTCATAGTTAATGAATAACGAGAAATTACTTTAGAGACAACTTCGGCTTCAACATTTACATTCCTCATAGTTAATGAATAACACTTGTTCTTGATAATCATTAGTTTCCTCAATATTCTATTTACATTCCTCATAGTTAATGAATAACGGTGTTTTAATGATTGAAGCTATTTTGATTTATTTATTTACATTCCTCATAGTTAATGAATAACGGTTGTTCGATTGCTGATGCTCCGTTGTCAAAGCGTATTTACATTCCTCATAGTTAATGAATAACGGTTGTTCGATTGCTGATGCTCCGTTGTCAAAGCGTATTTACATTCCTCATAGTTAATGAATAACGGGACGGGTTACAAAGCCGTCCCGTCTGCAAAATTGATTTACATTCCTCATAGTTAATGAATAACTGGTTGTTCGATTGCTGATGCTCCGTTGTCAAAGCGTATTTACATTCCTCATAGTTAATGAATAACGCTAATTCTAATGTTGAATATTATTTGTATCGCAAATTTACATTCCTCATAGTTAATGAATAACGCTCATTAAACGAATAACGGGGAGGCGGTAAATAAAATTTACATTCCTCATAGTTAATGAATAACAAAAAATCTACCGAAAGGAGACAAGTCATTTTTTCTATTTACATTCCTCATAGTTAATGAATAACGTTACGACTTTGGTGATTTATTTTTTATTTGAATTATTTACATTCCTCATAGTTAATGAATAACGGAGGTCGCAGATAAATGGGGCATTTATTTTTTATCGAATTTACATTCCTCATAGTTAATGAATAACGAAAAACGTTTTTTATGTCACTGTTAGCGACACACATTTACATTCCTCATAGTTAATGAATAACAGGGTAGGGGAAAGTCAATAGAATTTGGGGAAATAAAATTTACATTCCTCATAGTTAATGAATAACAGTTGTTTCTTGTAATTTTTGCGCATCTTTGATAAAATTTACATTCCTCATAGTTAATGAATAACATGAAGATGATCCGCCACCTATGTAAATAAAAAATAAATTTACATTCCTCATAGTTAATGAATAACAAGAAAAGATTTAAATGATAAGTATCTATTGATATTCATTTACATTCCTCATAGTTAATGAATAACAAAAATTTGTTCGGGATTAAAGGCAGCGGGAACGCATTTACATTCCTCATAGTTAATGAATAACGAAGAACGCTTAGAAGAGGAAGGTTTACGTTACTTCGTAATTTACATTCCTCATAGTTAATGAATAACGTATAGTTCGTATATAGCTTCTAATTCCTCAACCTGATTTACATTCCTCATAGTTAATGAATAACAAAATACCGAAACGAATGTGACTGTGACGGTCGATTTATTTACATTCCTCATAGTTAATGAATAACACGATTTTTGCAGAAACAATATAAAAGAAAATTGAATTTACATTCCTCATAGTTAATGAATAACTGGTACGGTTTTTGCGGTACAGGGGGCGGAATTATATGAATTTACATTCCTCATAGTTAATGAATAACCGGGGTTCTACGACGCATTTCAGTCGACTTAAATAAATTTACATTCCTCATAGTTAATGAATAACGTCCATTATCTCGTCTATGGCTTCAAATTCCATTAAATTTACATTCCTCATAGTTAATGAATAACAAATTCACAGAGTCGGGAGGTGTAGACACTTTAAAATTTACATTCCTCATAGTTAATGAATAACCCTACTTTTATCCTACACAAATCTCCTTATTTTTCAAGGGTTTGGGGCACTTTTAGTTAAAACCAATCTTCAAAAATTGCAGTGATCCTCTAATGTGTTTTTGAAAAATCCTTAAAACCTATAGAAATCTTGATATGGCGGTCTTTATGCTAGATATCCTGATTTTGTACCTCACTGCAAACTATAAAAACATGCTCTCATAGTCTTTTTCAATCCCATAGACGACTTTTTTGATATTTTTAGGATTTGGAATTTTATACACATAAATAGAATCAATGTTTGGGTTTGCTTTCTTTGCAATCTCAGCTAAACACTGTTTTAATTTTCCTTCTGTTATTTCTCCCTCAAATAAGGAATTCTGCGTCCATGAAAGGTATTTTTTCAGAATCTTGTGTATTTTTGATACACGTTTTACATCCACATCATATGCAACCAATACATACATTTTTCATCCCCAACCTCCATATTTCTCTATTAATCCTTTAGAATCCTAGCTCATACATTTATCTTTCCATTTTAATCCATAATTTCACTTTCAACATTAATCTTTTCTTTATTAGAAAATAGTTTGACTCAATTCTTTATAGCTACATATACATTCGTCCCCCTCTATTTCACCACCATGCTTTCAAAGCTTTATAATCTTCATCCGCCAAGAAATGTTTGATCAGCTTATAGCATTCTAATCGTATTAAAAATCGATAAGATGTGTTTCTTTTTAGTTTTCGGTGTTTAATAGTAGTTTGCATTTTATTTTCAAATTCTTTTATAAAGATTTTTCGTCCAGTATCATTTAATAAACAAACATTTTCTTCAACAAATTCAAAATGTTCTAATCGAATCATTCGATTATTAATTAAAGAAAAAATAAGATTATCCATAATCAGTGGCTTAAAGATCTCTGCTATATCCAAAGATAAAGAAAATCTTCGAACGGCTGGCTCATGTAAAAAACTAATGGTCGGATTAAGCTGCGTTTTATAAATTTCGGATAAAACAGCTGTGTACATCAAACTATTGCCAAAAGAAATCAGAGCATTAATCGGATTTGTTGGAGGTCGTTTTTCTCTTTTTTCAAAATAGAAATCTTCATTACGAATGATTCCGTTAAAACCTTGATAATAATAGTTTCTGATTTTCCCCTCAATCCCCATAAGCGTTTGAATGTCTGATGCTGATGAAATCATACTTCTTAATTTAACAATGGCATCAATAATTTCTGCCGTATATTCTTTATGCCGCCTTAAATTTCTAAGCATATGATGAACCGCACTATAAATAAATTGCTGTGCAATATATAAACGATACCCTAGATTTAATACATGCTCACTTTGTTTAATCTCAACAAATCCAGAAACCTTTTTCTTTCTTGGTGTGTAACTTCCGGAATAGTAACCATAATAATTATAAAAATGTAGATTCACATTTTTTTGATTTAACAGATTAAAAAATGCTGTATTAAAATCCATTTCCGCAAAAACATGCAGATTTTCAATTTGTTCAATAGGTACTACTTTTTTTGTTCCATCCTCCTTGATTAAATAGATTGTTGAATCTTTACGCTGAAGTCTTCCATTATTAAACAAATATCGATCTCGCATTATTCTTCACCCACCCAACAAAAGGAATAATAAGAACACTTCTTACAATAGGGATATTTTACTTTAACTGGTGGCTTATCGAGAGAAAGTATTTGTTGTATTTCTGCCAGCCATTTAGGTATTTCTTCTTCCATTTCAGTAGTTAGTTCAATTTCTTCTGTCTTTTTTTCTTTTGGATAATGAAGCTTTCCCTTTCTTTCAATGCCCATCTTTTTCAACACATAAAGGTAATACAGCAATTGCGCAACATCTGAATTTCTCATTTTGCTGCTAGACTTTACTTCGCCAATATATTGTGAATCTACAATATCAATTTTCACTAAATCATCTATCAATAATTCTTTTGTTTTGGCATTTTTATAAGAATTTTCATGCAATATTTTTCCTTGTAATACCGTATCACTTTCATCTTCAAAATTGATCTGATGAGAGTATAGCCAAAGCTTTCTTTTGCAAACTTTTAAATACTGTACTTGCAATCCTGTTGCTCGCATTTCATCAAATCGTCTCACCATACTATTCCTCCATTCTTTTAAAATAGATAACTATATTAAGATTGATTTTTCTTCAATGATTTAAACTATTATTTTTTACATAAACATTGCATCAAAATCGATATCATAGATTAAACCTCGTTCTTTTGTATACTTAAAAGCAATGATCGGATACTTATTATTTCGATCTAATTGAACTGGGTCACTTATTAAATGTTTTTTGGTTGCATTTATAAACGCCCAATGGGGAATGGCTACAACAAATTCTTTGATTTGATCTAAAAACTTTATCTTTTTCGTCCAATTTGTTTCTTTCTTAAGCTTGTCTACAATATCGAGAATTGCCGCCTCGTTTTCAGCATAAACACATGTTGGAATGATATTGACATTTTGGATATCTCTAAGGGATGGCTTTTGATCATCCTCATAAGCCAATAAATGCGAATATCTTTGGATTGTTTTTTTAAATTCAGAAAGGTAATTTGAACCTTTTAATGCTTCAGTTGTATATATTTTCTTGACGATATCCATTTTGTGTTGTTCAGATAACAATTGATTGTCGTATTGCAGCAAAACTTCCTTTGATTTATTAAAAATATCAAAATCAACAACGGATTTTGTAGAATTTGATACTCCTGAAGGATAGGGATTGCCTGTATAGACAAAAACATTAGGATTTTCATCTCTATAGATTCGCTTACGATAAACTCTCCCCATTCGTTGGAATAGACCAGTAGCTTCTGATAATTCTGTAAATAATACATCAAAATCAATATCCACACTTGCTTCAACTAATTGCGTAGTAATCCATATTCCTTCTTCATGCACGTCTTCTCTTCCTAAAAATTTAATAGCCTCTTCTTTTTCATCACGGTCTTTTTTGATGAATCGGCTATGTAAAAGATTCGTTTTGATCTCTAGATGATCAAATTCATCTTGAAGTTTCTGTGCTTTTGTAACTGTATTTACTATGATCAGTACTTTTCCAGCAATTCCTTCTTGCACAATATCTGCCGCTGATATATCTTGTTCTTTTATCTTCATATAATGTCGCTTCATGACTTGCCCATTTTCATCTAATTTTAAAAATGGCTCCTCACGCTTATGAAAAGGAATATTCAATCGTTTCATTTCTTCTTCCAAAAGTGGTGGAAATGTAGCTGTCATAATTAAAAATCTTCCACCTACATTTGTAATATGTTTTAACCCTAAAATGATGAAAGCTGCTAATTTTGGACTGTACATTTGAATCTCATCAATAACTAACTTGCTATAAGATAAAATAGCGAGTTTCATCTCAAAACCTGGATACAAACCTACAAAATCAATAATTTGATCGAGTGTACAAACAGTTAATGGATTGGAAAATTTCTTTGTTTGCTCCACAAATTTAAGATCGAACTCATTATCTTGCTCTTCAGATCGCTTTAAATACTCTGAAACTGTATCACTATGCAAAAGCCCTACATTGTTTAGGTTGAGTATGTTTGTTAAACGATCATAAATGGCATTAATCGAAACTTTCAATGGTAACGTGAAAATCCCTTTATTTTGACCTATCCAGTACAAAGCAGCTTCCGTTTTTCCAATTCCCGTAGATGCGATAATGACATGATTTTCATCTTGATGTTCTTTTAAATAATTTTGTAAATCATTGGGATCATGTTTATTTTCGTTTAAAAAGTGATCTACTTTTTCTACTAAATTTTCTGGTTCTATTTCAACTTTTGTATGAGCACTTGCCGTAAAGTCAATTTTATTGAGAAATCCTTTTATTTTCACAAAATCATAGAAAGATTGATCATCTGGAAAATACTTATCCACAAATTCACCATAGTCAAATACAAGTTCTTTTCGTACAGTAAAATCTTGCTTTGCAAGTAGAGGTATATACTTAGGCAAATCATTTTCTACTATCGTTTCACTAACAGTAAAATCTTCTTTTTCTCTTTCATGATGATAGTACACAGCTTTCATCAAGGTACATAATTCTTGATAAGAAAGTTCTTCTTCTAATTCATCAATCGGAATATAGGCACAACTTAAATATCCATGTGATACTTCTTTCAGATTCTCAAACTCATCCATTATTCTTAAAGAAACTGGACGAACTTTATTTTGAAATTTCGTATTAGCTTTTCCGATATCATGATAATAGCAAGCCTTTCCCAATAATATCCATTCCCGTTCAGTTAAGGCATTAGGATACATTTCTTTTAAAATCTCTAGCCTTGATAGAAGTTCATCTGTATGCTTTTTAATCGTTTCAGCAGCCTTATCTTTTTGTTTTGATTTTGCTAATAATTCCTTGAACATCACTGATTACTCCTTTCTAAAAAAAGAATGGGATCGCTCCCATTCCTTCATTATCATGCAAGAAAAACGATCAAATCATCTTCATCGAATTGAACAATATGTCTAGCAAACAGTCTATTATTATTAGTTGCAGGTATATGGAAGGCTTTGATTTTCTTCCATTGTCGAATTGTCTTTCCTTTAGCAATTTCAAATAACTCATATGTTTTATTGAGGCTATAGTATGTCCCAATTGACTGATACAATTTTTTATCTTCTATTATTGAGTCCATTGGAACATAAATATCATAAGGAATTTCAACCATATCTTTCTTCGTTCTTTCCTTTTGTATCTCCACCACTTTCACCTTTTTAACTTGCAATAAATCTTCTCTTCTACCGAGTGATAGATATTCTGCTGGTGATTGAAGGGCTTGAAGAATGACCGAAATATAGTTTTCATCTTCTGGTACTATATGAATAACAAGTTCAACATCCACTAATAATTCAACCGTTGATACTCCTCTCGTAACACCATACGTTTTCCCATTTGTATCTTCAATTTTCAGTTGATGTCTTCCCTCTTCAAATGAGTTTCCTGCAAACTCATATCTTGTCCAAAGATCATTGACTTTTGAATGATATTTTCCCTGAATGCTAATTTGCATGGGTACATATTCTGTAAATCCACATGCTGCATGAATCATCCCTATCACCGTTGAATAAGGTGGTAATGGGTAAGATTCTTTTAGTTGAAAGCTAGTTGGTTTTCGATAATTCGCTAAGTTCTGATAAGCCTCTAATCGAATTCCCTTCATTTACTCACCCGCTTGTTGGTAATATGATTCAACTGCTGATTGTAAAGATTGAAAGAATTCTGCAATGGATGTTGCATGTAATTGTGCTTCAATCTCCGCATCATTTTCAAGAATTCCTTTAATAAGCCCTACTTTTGTATTTTCTTTAATAACTGTATCTTCTTCTAGTACATTTAGGATGGTTTGAACTGATAGACGATTTTGTTTTAGCTTTAAACGATTTTCAAAGAATGGATTTTTAATATCATAGACTCCACCAATAGCAAATATTGGAGCTAAGTTTTCACGGCGTCCTTTAATATCGCGATAAAGGAATTTTAATGTTTGAAGTAATATATTAACACGTTTTGCACGTTCGACAGGTGGAATTTCTACACCATCATTTTCATCAATGCCAACTTTGTCTAAATCGATTGCTACTGTATAGGCATAAAATGATTTATGAATTTCACTTTGTGCAATATTACCACCGCTGATTTCATCACCTTGTTGGCCAGTTGCTTTTTTATAACGATCAAATAAATTTTTATTTGTTAAAAACTCTAAATCTGTATTATAGCTTTCAAGAGATACTGCATTTGATAAGCGCACAACAGCTGCTCTTGTTCTCGTTGGTTTTGCTGTTTTCATATATCCGAATAAATCAATTTCAGCATAATCTGCAATTGATGCATCTGGGTGGAATTGTAGCACCTTTTTATCATTACCGATTGGTGTTGTTGCAGCTTCCATTTGGTCTACTATGTTATAGCGAAGGGCTTGTCTTGAAATATAGGAATACATCTCATGGTCACCACGAGATATTTTTTTCAAAGAAGCGACATTCCCTACCCCTTCTCCATAGTTGGCACTTTCGGCTTCAAAAATGATGCTTACTGTTAATCCTTTTTTTAGCATATTATTTTTCCTCCCCTTTATTTATAGATTGCTTATTACTACTAAATCCTAATAAAAATGCATAACCAATTGTTTGAAATACTTTTTCATCACTTAATGCTTTTACAAAAACTTTTGGAATCTCTATCTTTTTATAGCTATAAGCTTGAATCAATGTTTCCAAAAATTTATTTGAATTTTTGACTTTTAAAGCGTTTAATAAACGATATAATATTCCATTTATCTTATTTTTTTGATTTTCATTTACATATATCTCCCTTAATTTTTCACCAAAATTTCTTATTTCTTGAAGTTCAACTTGTCTCATAAAATGCACGCTCCCTTCAAATTGAATATTAGTAATATTTAGGATCCTATAAATAGCCGCTAGGTTTTTGAAATCTCCTGAAATATATAATTTCATCAATTTATTCAACAAATCATAAAAAGATTGGCCGTTGTAAATCCGTTTGATTACTTCTTGGTAAAGATCTGTATATTCTCTACCTTCTTTTAAATACTTGCCTACTAAATAATTCAAATCCTTTTTCGCTTTTACGATCAGAGCTGCTTTTTGTTTTGAAAGAATATTAAACGTGTATGGCCTTGATTCGTTATTTTTATCAAACTTAACAATTTGGATATTGTCGATTTCTAATTGCTTTTTCGATTCAACGTTTTGATCCATAACATCTAAAATTCGATAATAGGCTTTCTCTTCTAATTCATTCATCGTTAACTCGTTTTCACCATCACGCAGTGGAATTAAGTTTGCTGAAATCAATTGTTCAATTGACTGATTATTATTGATAAAAATCCCTTTTCCTTTAACAAGAGTAAATCCTAACGGCACGCAGCTATAAATTAAGTTACAAACGGGACAAATAAAAATATCACGTTGATGATCCCAGTAATGTGAAGACTTTCGTGCTGCATCCACACCTGTTTTTTGCAACCAGGTAAGGTCAAATGCTTCATTCAATTTTCCCATTGTATTATCGCAGGTTGCACATTGAAACTTATTTTTAGCGTATTTTTTTTCATTCTTTTTCGTTTCTAAATAGTTTTGAACAGCATCTGTAAAGTAATTTTTATATTCTATATATAAATCCTTTTTACTAGCTGTACTATTTAAGAATGCAACGTTTGTCCAAAATCCTTGTACAATTTGATAGCTTAATGTACGTGCTACTAAATAATGTCTAGCTTGGGGATGCTTTAAGTTTTCAATACAGGTTAACAATTTTTCAGAAGTTTCTTTTACCTGGTCAGCAATATCCTCAAATGTTTCGTTTTTCTTTTTAGATATTTTTTTTAATGATTTGGCAGTTACTTCAAAAAAATAATCGATTTCGGTTAAAAATCTATACGTATTTGTATAGCTATTGGAAGTCAACCATCTTTTCATATTGTCAATGATTTCATTGAAATGTTCCAACTGCTTATCATCACTAAGATGTTGCTTATAGTTCAATAAGAAGCTTTCATAATTCAGCATTTTGGAATAGCTTGTATCATAATCATACTTATCAATTAAATAATTGAAGTAATGATTTTCAAAGTTTTCAAGTGCGGACTCCTCAAAAAGAATAGACTGATTTCCCTCTTTTTGATAATTGATTCCGCTATGGTCAAGAATTCGAATTAGACCTAAAATCCCACTGTTGTAGAGAAAGTCATTTAATGTAACTTTGATCATTTGATGTTCACACCTCCTATTCTTGTAACATTTGTATACTGCCAAAAAACTGTGATCTTCTAACTCCCAAACCGCTACTCGTCAAAATAGCTAAATCCTCTACAGCCCCTTCTAGCATAAAGCTACCTTCAAAACAATTAACAAATAGTATGGATTCCTTATTCAACTTAGCAAATGAATGGTGTTTTAATTGGACGACTTTTTTCTTCATGATTACAGGTGTGAACGATAAAGGTTCCAGCAAATTTCTTCCTGCTACTGCTTTTACAATGACATTGGCAATATAGTTAAAATCCTCACTATAAGATAGATCGTTTATATCTAAAAAACGCCCTTCCTTATTTTTGACAGCAATAGGTGAATTGGTTTTAAATAACACCTTCCGTTTCGTTGGAAGTTTCTCAGATAAGACTTTCACATAGGCAAGCTGCACTTCATAAGCTTGATATCGAAATATCTTTTTTTGAACAATCCCATTGTAAAGATACAGAATAAATTCAGGATTTGGTGAAGAGATAGTCACTCTTATTTCACCATTTACTTTTATTTCAGTTTCTTCAATTACATAATCTTGCAGAAAAATACTTCCTGTAAATGATTTTGCTTTTTTGTTTACCTTTTCCCCATAGCTATACAATTCTTTTATTGTTTCAGGTGAGGAAATCTCTAAAGCCGCTTTGACTATACTTGTAAACATAAAATTATACTGTTTTGGAAGTTTTGCAGGCTGAAATACAATTAACAAATTCAATGGATTCACCTCCTTTTATTAAAATAAATAGATATGGTTTAATTATTTTACAAAGAACATTATTTGTCAATACTTTCAACAATTTATTTTGAAATTAAAAGAAATATGCTATAATGAACATAAATTTACTATGTGGAATGTAAATTATCTGTTTATTTTAATTTTACTTAAACTATGTGGAACTACGAAGGATGCATTGATATATTTAAGCCGATGCATCCTTTTTGTTTTTGCATCCCATTCTTACGATCTATCTTTTTATGTACGTTTTTTAGAATGACTATAATTCTTAGCACAAAATTATTTTTATGACTAAGAATCTTAATAAAATATTCCATTTATAATCACATTTTACCATATCTATTAATCCATTATTTGAAATTATTTGAATTTTTAATGATAATTTTAGACTAAGTGGGCTTCTTCTCTCAAAAACCAAAAGCCACCCCTTCCGAAGTAGCTTTTTCCATACATTACATTCTCTTGTTACATCGCTCTGGATGCTTGGATAGAATGATTTCTTATTTGGCTTAGTTTGTTTTGGGCTTCTGAGATATTTTGAAATATTTCTTTGATGCCCAGTAGTCTCTCGATAAAGTTTTCGATGTCAAAAGGTAGTTTTAATTCTTCTTGCCAAGATCTTTCTTTTGACTCTGTTGGATGGTAGGTTGAGTACAACAAAAATAGTAAAAAGTGGCCTATTGCATAGAGATCACTTTGAGGTGTTTTTAATCGCTTTGGATGACGCCATAGTTGTTTGTCTTTTTTTTGGAGAGGAGCTGCTAAACCAAAGTCAATAATTCGCAGTTTGCCATCAACAGATAAAATGTTAGGGATTCGTAAATCTCGATGTGCATATCCTGCTTTATGAATCTTTGAGACAATTTCAAAAAGCTCTTCCACAATTTTTAGCGATTCATTTATCGTAAATGGCTTGTTTTCCTGAAGAATAAGTTCTTCAAATGTTTGACCATCCATATATTCCATGATGTAAAATGGAATATCCTCGATTTGGCCTCCACAGAACACCTTTGGAAAACTTTCCTCTGCTAGATGCTGAAGGGTAGCGATTTCAAAAAAGAAGTGATTTCGTATTTTTCTTTTCTTTTTTCCCCTTGCCCGTAATCTTTTCATCACGACTTTCTTTTCACTTTTCCGCTCTTCCAACAAATAGGTAATCCCATACGAGCCATAGCCAAGTTTACGGATGACTCTATATGGTGTCTGCTCTGCAATATAACGCATAAATACAATTTCATAGTGCTTCTCACGATATTGGTTCCAATTTTTTTGAATATCCATTAGCTAAAAAAACTACGGGAACTAAAGAAACTACGGGAACTTTTCTTGTGGCGGTTCCCTTTGTAATAATTGTGACCATGATATTGATCATGATTGGAATAACGACGACTACTAGAACCATGATAGCGCGACTTATTATTCATCAAAGAACGAAAAATTTTATCCAGCATTTAAACGCCTCCTTGTTTTTATACATATACGAGATCCTCCCATTTGAAGTTTCACTTTTCACAAAAAAAGATTGGAAAACCAAAAGTTTCCTCAATCTCTTTTATATCCTTCATTTCAAAATACAAGTATAAAGAAAAAGATACACTACCTGGAAAATCTCCCTTTCAACACATCACGTGCAGAGCCAAAATCGGCCGGGATCCATTGCCTGAAAAAGCATAATTTACGCTGTGCGCTGTGTGCATCTATCTTTAAAAATTGTACTAACAATCCACTTTAGAGCATTAAATATCTAGAACCTACCATAAACACGATATATATACCGAAAGCAATTAGCACAGATGGGCCTGGCCTGAACCAGTTGGTGAGCATATAGATTCCGCCTACTAAAACGACCATACCTAGCGCACCTATAATCCCATTACGTTGTGTAATATGGAAAATTTCAGGTGTCATATGATGAACTTGTAAATTTAAATTCATTAGGGTCAAAATCGGTAAAAGTGTGATGATACCTGATAAAAATAAGTATTTTGATTTACTTAACATGGCGGCGAGCATCATCACAGTGCCACCTATGATAAATTGAATAACATATCCCACGATTATTTCTCCTAACAACATGATTGATTTGTTGCCATTGTAATGTTATTTTTATCATTAGTAAATTGAATGTTTTAAATGATAACTATAGAAAAAATTTATAGATGGTGAATATGATGTCCATGAACAAAATAAAAGCATTTGTAACAGCTGTGGAATATGGAAGTTTAACAAAGGCTGCCGAAAAACTTGATTATACGCAACCAAGCATTAGTCATATGATTAGTAGTTTAGAGGATGACTTTGGATTTTCTTTATTAATAAGGGGAAAATCTGGAGTAATCCCTACAGATAATGGATTGGCTCTCTTGCCGGCGATGCAGGATCTTCTGAAACGCTCTCAGCTTCTGAAGGAATTGGTCAATGAAATTAATGGTATGGAGATTGGAACTATACGGATTGGTGCCTATACAAGTGTTTGCGTTCACTGGATGCCGACTGTCTTGAGTTTATTTAACTCAAAATACCCCAAAATTCATATTCAACTATATGAAGGAAATTCTCAAGAAATTAAACAATGGTTAGAAAGCGGGAAAATCGACTTTGGCATTGGAACAACACAAGTCAATCAAAATCCTCATTTCATCCCTTTAATGCAGGATCGAATGCTCGCTATACTTCCGAAAGAACATCCATTAGCAAGCCTTGACTCAGTACCGCTTAAAGCTTTTACAACAGAGCCTTGTATTATGCCCTATGAGGACTCGCATCATGATGTACAATTTATCTTTAAAAAAGAAAAAATCTCCCCTAATATCGCCTACCAAATTCGTGGAGATGAAGCCATTATTGCGATGGTTAAAAATGGGCTAGGTATTAGTTTGCTTTCTGAATTGCTCATTAAAGAACATCTAACAGAACTTTGCGCAAGACCCATTGAAGGCAATTATGTTCGAAGTCTCGGTATTCTTGCGAACGCACCTATCCAAAGTCTCTCCCCTTCAAGTAAAAAATTTATCCCTTTTTTACAAGAATGGGTTCTGAGCAATTACTAAATGATCTTGCTTATATAAAGTGAAGTTTCCATCAGGGGGGTCTTCATCTCCCACTAGAATAGAGGAACTCAGGTTAAGAACGCCACGTCCTGTGGCAACACCTGAGGAAACAACATCCTGTTGGCCCTAACCAATCGGACTTTTACGGGCAGTTGTCCCCCATCTATCTTTCTCGTTTCTCTCTATATCTTGAGATAGGGGTCTTACTGCCTGCTAAAGCGGGGTAAAGTGAAATTTCACTCAGTAACAGTTTCTTCATCCCTCACGAACTCTTAAGTATTGAAAAGATGTTATCTACCAAAAATGCTCACCCAAAACAGTAACTATCGAAAAAGCAAAAAACGAGACTGGAGCAAAGCCTTCTTAAAATAAATAAACCATATGAAATAAGATTTATAAACCTTGTTTTCATATGGTCTTATTTTCAAGATTTGTACTAAAATTAATTAGTTCTCGGCTTATATCCCACAGTCTCATCCCTTTTATCTTTCGGATAGCTCTTTCACTTTAATAGTCTGAAATCTCATCATCCGACTCTTTCGCTAGATGATTTTTTCTAAACTGATAGTTCACAGCACAGATAACGCATACGGTCACAAGCACAAAAGAGAGTTCAACGATTGCACAAAATCTTATAAAGTAAAATAGGGTAGGATAAACTAAATATTCTGCTGAGGTCGTGAAAATCGGAATATATAAAAAGAAGGAAAAAGCGGCAAGAAAGCTTTGGATTTCGAGGTTCACTCGTGAATACTTTGATTGAACCATTATTAAACAGATATAGTTCACAATCATCAAGAAAATCGTAGCTAAAATGATGGCTGCACTAATTTGATGGATTTTTATAATTGTGAAGAGTAGAATGGTTGCCCCTATTACAAGTACAGATAACTCATTTCGAAATTCGAATATTTTTTTAATGATAGAATCTCCTCCAATGACAATTGCTTATTTTTTAAACAGATCACATCACAGTTCATCCCTCAATGCTTTCTATCGAAATACAGTTGACCGCTCCCATTAATAGATTATGGAGCAAGCCGTAATCTTATGACTATCTAAATTGGATTTTTAAATAAGAATGGATTAAGATTGTCTTTGCCCTTATAGATATAGCCTGTATGGAATGGATTCAATAGCTATGTTCATAAAAAACGTCCAATTATTTCCGAGGAAATATTTAATTCTACAAATTTCCTGATAAATCGACCAATCCATTTCTACTTTTATCTAATTTTATGACAAATATTTCACATAATGTGGATTTGCTATACTCTCCAATATGTTCTTTGAATGAAGCAAGCTTTAATAAGCATTGGATTTTCTCTTATCCTCTTGTTAAAGCTTTTTGTAGATAGAATGGAAGCACTCGCCCATATGTCTTGAAAGCGACCACTGAAAGACGAAAATCCATCTGCTTTTATCGATAAAAATCCTGCTCTGTCATGTTATTAGAGATGAATTGACTTTCTCAATAGCGCCTTGTCTTGAAGGGAATCTTACGAGGCTGGGACAAAAGCATTTTAGCCAATGAAAAATCCGAACAGTGAATAGAAATTCTAATAGAAATTTTCCATTCGTTCGGATTTTCTTTTTTTATTACCATGCCTATAGAACTCAATAATCCAGCTTCTGGAGATGCTCATTTAGTTCTGCCCCAGCCTCAATTGTTTCATAATATCAGCTCTTGTAATTTACGACGTAATAATTTATTGGACCCGTTACGAGGAAGCTCTTTTACAATATAGATTTTCTTAGGTACCTTGTAGGCTGCTAAATGTTCTTTACAAAATACTACAAGCTCTTCGGTATTTACATCATTTTTCAAAACAACAAAAGCATTTGGTACTTGTCCCCATTTTTCATCCTCTATTCCACAAACACCCGCCTCTCGGACACTTGGATGAGAGGTTAAAACATTTTCAATTTCAGCCGGATATATGTTTTCCCCACCAGAAATAATCAAATCAGAGCGGCGATCTACTACAAATAAGTATCCCTCTTCATCAAGATATCCAATATCACCACTATGCAGCCAGCCATTTTCCTGAGAGAGCTTATGAGCAAAGCGCCCAACATATCCTGGTGTTACATGTGCACCTCGTATGAGTATTTCCCCTTGTTCAAATGGTTGATTGGCACCATCAATTCGTATCTGATTAAAAAAGAGCGGTTTCCCTGCTGAGCCGATTTTCCGAAGTGCATCTTCACTCGATAAAGTTGACGTTTGGGAAGCGGTCTCCGTCATACCATATGTTTGTGAAACTCGAATTTTACGTTCGATCGCCCGTTTTAAATAATCGATTGGCACTGGTCCACCACCAGCAAGCATCGTCTGAAATCGATCGGATACATATTTATCACGACGCTCTAGTTCCGTTAAAATACGCTCAAGTGTCACAGCTACCACTGACATCCGTGTTACTGTGCCATCAACCAATTGATCGACGATTTTCTTAACATCGAATTTTGTATAAAGCTCCAGCCGAACCCCATGCAGCAAGCATTTACACAACATGGAAAAACCGCTAATATGAAAAAGTGGAACCGCGCATAACCACGCATCATCCTCTATAAGTCCTGTGTTATAAAGTGAAGATGTCGCGTTTGATACATGATTTCCAACGGTTTGGCGCACTCCTTTTGGAAAACCTGTTGTCCCAGATGTATACATAATCGTCAACGTATCCTCTTCACTCCATTCAAGCATTGGTGTGAATTTTGTAGGAGGTGTGTCCGAAACTTTAAAAAATGGGTAAATCTGCACTTCTGCTTTTGGTAATTTTTCTAGCAAAGAATCTTCTGCTAAAATTGCCACAACCTCAGAATCCTCAATCTGATAAGCTAATTCCAGTTTGCTTAAGCGTAAATTCAATAGCACCATCTCACATTGCAAATGCATACATCCACAAATCATGAAAATAATTTGCGGAGTAGACGTTGCATAGATAGCTACTCGGTCGTGTGGTTTAATCCCAAGTGATACTAATTTACTTGCTTGTTGTAATGCTAGCTCATTTATCTCTTTATATGTCCATGCTTGCCCCTCGAAACGTACTGCTATACGATCTGGTGTTAACATTGAACGTTGAATAATCCAGTTTGGAATCATTTGCTTGTCACCCTTATATAAAAAATCATCTCTTTTATTTTAGCATTTTCGCATTATAATTTGAAAATACTTATATCATCTCGAAAACATCCTAATTTTATATCATTTAGATTTGTCAGTGACAATAGCCAAAAACGCAGAAAATTAAAAGCAGGAATGTAAATTTTACGTGACATTCCTGCTTCTTGATTTTAAATGATCTGCTTTTATGATGAAAGTAAAGAATAGTTTAACTTCTTTCGATGTTCTTCCTCCCTAATTAATTTAATCTAAAACTTCTATCTTACTACTAGTTCCATGCGCAGGATTGGAAGTATCTAAGTCTTCTACCAAAATTCTTACCTTGTTTCCGACTTTTAGATTTTTTATATCTGTTTTCATCTCAAAATATGCTGCTCCTTTTGCCTTCTTTAATACTTCTTGTTCAGATAAACCTCTAACTTCTTTAACTGACAATCCACTTACTACTAATATCTGATTGTCTTCTATTTTCGCTACTATTCCAACAATGCTTGATTTTTTTTCTTCATCATTAGATGAATCTTTTGAACACCCTATATTACTACAAGTCATCCCTATCATGAAAAGAACTAAAATTATGAAATTTAGTTTTTTATTCACCTTTTCCTCCTTAGATGTGTCTTTAGAGAGATAAGTTGGCTCTCCTTTCAATTTAATAGTAGTAGCAAATCATATAAGATTAGTATTAAAATTTAGCAAATAAATCTAAGTTACTATGTAAATTCAAAATATTACTAGACTAATATTTTAATTATATAAAAAAACACCTTTACAAGTGAATCAATTTCATAATGCAAAATTCAGATAAAAAACGCGAACATTTCAAATCAGCATGAACATTAATATTCAGAAATTTTTGTTCCTCTCCAGACGGCGCTTTCCACGGGCTTGGCTTCAATCTCCTCGAGTCGACATGACGTTGACCCCGAAGCCGTTGCCACAGGACGTGGCGAACTTAGGCTTTGTTCCTTAAAACGTTCCTGCGGGGCTTTCAGCTCAAGCTTTTCCCGTAGGACTTTGAATAAGCCTCCCTGAACTAACACCGCACGAAGGAAATGCGCATGCATTTTCGAGGAGTCGCCGTCTTCCGCTCCACAACTATCAAAATTAGTTATTATTAAACGTTCGTATTTTTTAAGAAGAAAATGATTTATGAAATTGATTCAAGTGAAAGAGAAATATTATTTTATTAAGCTATTACAATATGTCAATCTTTTCTGCTACAATCTTATAAATTCAGTTTTTCCTCCTCAACTAAAAGCATAATTATGATTTCACTTCGTCGTTAACTCACAGATAGGCATAGTCTCAAATGGTCAATTGGATAGATTGATGTTTTACTTATTCTTTCATCCTCTAAATTCTAAAAAAAAAGCCAACAAAATTCGTTGGCTTTTCAAAAAAATATTTAGTTAATCTCTTCTCTTTATGGGAAACGTGGGAATTGACCGAAGTCTGGATCACGTTTTTCTTTGAATGCGTCGCGACCTTCTTTTGCTTCATCAGTTGTATAGTATAGCAAAGTTGCATCGCCACCTAATTGTTGCAAACCAGCAAGGCCGTCTGTATCTGCGTTAAAGGAAGCTTTTAAGAAGCGAAGAGCTGTTGGTGATTTTGTAAGCATTTCCTCGCACCATTCTACTGTCGTATCTTCCAATTTTTCATACGGAACAACCGTATTAACAAGACCCATATCGAGTGCTTCTTGTGCATTATATTGTCGACATAAATACCAAATTTCACGTGCCTTTTTATGTCCGACAATACGAGCTAAATAACCTGCACCGTAACCTGCATCAAATGAACCAACTTTTGGTCCAGTTTGTCCAAAAATTGCATTTTCAGCTGCGATCGTCAAGTCACATACAATATGTAGTACATGTCCACCACCGATTGCATAGCCTGCAACCATTGCTACTACTGGTTTTGGCGTTTTGCGGATTAATGTTTGTAAGTCAAGTACGTTTAGGCGAGGAATATTATCTTCCCCCACGTAACCACCATTTCCGCGTATTTTTTGGTCTCCGCCTGAGCAGAATGCTTTTTCACCTTCGCCTGTTAAAATAATGGCGCCGATTTTTGCATTATCACGAGCACGAGTGAAAGCATCAATCATTTCTGCAGTCGTTTTGGGACGGAATGCGTTTCGTACTTCTGGACGGTTAATTGTAATTTTTGCGATGCCATTATAAGATTCATATTTGATATCTTCATAGACATGTTCAGTTACCCATTCACGAGTCATTAAAAAATCCTCCTATATTGTTTCTAAATGTTCCTCTATTATTGTAGCAAAGATTTGTGGATTTTCCACATGTACGGCATGTCCGACATCTGGGACAGTCTTATTTTCACAGCATAAAAATTTTTCTTCCATATCAATAGCCTTTTGTTGAAATTTTTGATCTAGTTCACCTGTTATCAATAAAACAGGCTTCGTCATTTTTTTTAGTTCGTCCCAATAAGAAGGCTGCTGCCCTGTGCCCATCCCTCGCAAACTGTTGGCTAAACCCACAGCACGCTGATTTAGTCTTTCTTGCCGGATGACTAGTTGTTTTGGTGTTGGTAATGCCTTTTGTGATTCGAAGAGAGGAATATTCTCCCATTCTTTCACAAAGGCATCTAGACCATTTTTTTCGATTTTTTCGGCTAACGTACGATCATTTTTCCTTCTAGCTGTGCGTTCTGCTTCTGTTGGTAGTCCTGGTGAAGAACTTTCTAAAACAAGTTTCTCTATCATACCCGCATATTTTACAGCAAAAGCAAGTGCGACACGCCCTCCCATTGAATACCCAACAAGTGTAAAGGATGGAACTCGCCTAGCTTCAAAAAACTCATGCAGTAGTTCAACTTGTTCTTCCATTGAATAACGACGAACGCTATATGGTGAATCCGTTAAGCCATGCCCTATTAAATCTATAGCAAAAATACGATAATCTTTTTGAAATGATTGAATGACCGTATCCCATGTTTTAGTACTACCTGTAAAACCATGCAGGAAAACGATTGTTTTCTCAGCTCTAGGATTGATAATCTGGTAATGTACATTTATGCCTCTTACAGATGTCATTACACTTACCATTTTTCATCTAACTCCTTACTAATTGAGTTCCATAATCTACGATGTGACTGAACGTTATTTGCTCGATTGGTGATCACTTCAATAATACAGAGCGGTTTTTTCTTAGGTGCATCAAGCATTTTTATAAAGTCCTGCTTTGAATGGACCACTTCATATTGAGCATCATACATCTTGGCCAAATCCTCAAATTGCAAACCAGAAGGCGTGCCAAATAATTCTTCATAATGGTCTTCCACCGTCGCTTGTGAAAGGTAAGAAAAAATACCGCCACCATTATTATTCATCACGACAATTGTCATTTCACAATGCTGGTAACGAGTAGCAATCAATCCATTGGAATCATGTAAAAGCGCCAGATCCCCTATCAATAAATAGGAATCTCGCTTGGTCGCCAATTGTGTACCGATGGCTGTTGAAACAACACCGTCAATTCCATTTGCACCACGATTTGCATAGATTCGAACGTCTTTTTCTGTTTTTTGAAAGAACGTATCAACATCACGAATAGGCATGCTATTACTGGCAAATAAATTGCTATGTTCTGGCAAATGCTCAAATAAAATAGCAGTAAGTGCTCCTTCATCTGATTCCTGTTGTACATATGTTTTCACATGCTGTGTTGCCATACAATTTGCTTCTATCCATATTTGTGCATAAGCTTCATCCATATTTACAGTCGCTATTTGTACATCATCTAGCCAATTACCGATTACCGCTTGAATATGGTGTGTTGTAATAGCCAAAGAATCACGGAACATCGGATCCTCATCCACAACTAAATAGATGGATGGTTGTACTTTCGTCAAAAATTGCAGGAACGATTTGGAAACAGGCTGTGCGCCAAAACGAATCACTGTATCAGGTGCTACCACACGCTTAAATGTTTCATTTTTTAAAAGTGCGTCATACTGGTCGATCACGAAATCGTTACAATCATCTGGCACATTCCCACGTAGATGAGAAAGACTTTCTACAAAGACTGGCCACCTCAAATGGCGGATAAAATTCCAAACTACCTTCAAATCTGTATCCTGTGGCAACTCTCCGATAATCAGAATACCTTTTTTCGCATGTTCAATCACTGACTCCAGCATATTCATAGCATGTTCATGAGGACGAAATTCTTGTACCATGCTTTCTTTGAATGAAACAGCTGGCAACTGTTCTTGTAAGTCAATCATCAATGGTTCACGAAATGGCACATTTACATGTACAGGACCAGCAGGCGCGGTTTTAGCGATAGCTACTGCTCTAGCAATATGCCGCTCGACGAATGGTAAAGTGTTTGGAAAATCATCAGGTATTGGAAAATCGACTGCCCATTTTACTTGATGACCGTATAAATTAGGTTGTGCAATCGCTTGTGGTGCCCCCACCTCACGCAGTTCATGTGGGCGATCTGCCGTTAATACGATTAGTGGTATACGAGCTAATTTGGCTTCAACAATTGCAGGAAAATAATTGGCAGCTGCTGTACCAGATGTACAAACAAGAACAACCGGTTGTCCACTCGCTTTTGCTATTCCTAAAGCCAAAAATGCTGCTGATCTTTCATCAACTTGTCTATACATTGTAAATTCTTTTGTATGTGCAAAGGCATACGCTAAAGGTGTAGATCGTGAACCTGGACTCACCACTACATCCTTCACTCCTGCCTGGTATAAAGACGCTACAAGCTTATATACATAGCTCGTTAGAATCTCTTTATTATTCATGTAATTGTCCTCCTAAAGCACGAATCATCGGACGGAATTTCACAAGTGTTTCTTCATATTCACTTTGCGGCTCTGAATCTGCAACAATTCCCCCACCAGCATATAAAAAGGCTTCATCTTGATGTAATAGGGCAGATCGAATGGCAACTGCAAATTCCCCATTGCCAGCTGTATCTAACCAACCGATTGGTGCCGCATATAAGCCTCGATTTATAGGTTCATACTTACGAATGACTTCCATTGCTTTCATACGTGGCACACCGCCTAAAGCTGGTGTTGGGTGCAATGTTTTTACTAATTTCAAAATGGTTGCATCATCTTTTAATTGACCTTCTACTGGCGTATATAAATGCTGGATATCTCTTATTTTCAAAAGCTGCGGTTCTGATGGAATATGATAGCTTGCACAATTTTCTTTAAATGTATGTCCAATCATCTCTACAACATATTGATGCTCAACACGATTTTTAGCATCATTTAGTAAATCCTTTCCTAATGCTTCATCCTCCTCAGGCGTTTTACCACGTTTCACAGAACCCGCTACACAAGAAGAATGGGCATAAGAGTTCTCAACCTTCACTAATCGTTCAGGTGAAGCTCCAAAAAACAATTTACCTTTGTATTCTAAACCAAATAAATAACTTTCAGGCTGTTCTGAGATAATTTGAGATAATATATTGGATGATGAAACAGCTTCTTCAAATTTTAGAACGAGTGAGCGAGCAATCACTACTTTTTCTGCTTCTTTTCGACGAATGAGAGATGTCACTTGATGAATAGATTCCAAATATTCTTTTTTATAGGGTTCAAAACTACTTTTTACTTTTGGTTTTACGTAAGTTTTTAATGCTTTTACTTGTGCTCTATCTATAAGCTCATCACGTTTTATAGTAAGTCTCTTTAATAAATCTGAGTTTTCCCGTTCCGCAACATAGTTTGTACTAATATATATATGGTTATTGCGTATAACTAGTTGATATGTAGCAACTGTGAAAAAAGCCGATGGCATATCTCCCCATTCATCCAAAATACCATTTTCAGGATCAAAAGTGAAACCACCAAATAGAATGGGGTGTAGTGTTTTTTCATTTGTTACAATATGCTGCGTCAGCCTTTTCCATTGTTGCTCAACATCGTCAAAGCGCTGATCTTTTGACTGACTTGTTATGGTATACGCATGACCTAGACCGACTAAGGTAAACGTTTTCTCACGATTTTGCCAATAGTATCGCTGATTTACAAAGGATCCTTCCCCTGCTTCAAAAAATGCCATTGCTGACAATCGATTCACTTCAATTGTTTCCGAAAAAAATTGCAGTGTCGACTTTTCTGTTTCAATTTGTTCGTCGGTTGTTGTCGACAACTTACGATTCATGAAAATTCCCTCCGTCAGTAGATATAGAGATAAAATTATCTACCGTCCATAATGTCCTATACTATCATACATCTTTCTTTCAATTTCATCACTTATTTACTTTATATTTCGTATGAAAAAAGCATGTAGAAAAAATTTCTACATGCCTTGTGTTTCAATATATCAATAAATTTTTCTATTTATAACGATCTTCACTTTATCTGCTAAAAACTGTTGCAATATGTTCTATTCACATTAAAATACTAGGGAAAATATTTATCGTAGTTTCTTCCACTCAACACATAGGATTCTAATCATATCCAACATCAGACGGGGTATCAGAAGAACCATACTCTTCTACAACAAGGAAACTGTCTTCTCCGTCAATTCGATAATCCTTCAAATTACTTGGATCAGATGTTGTCGCATTTAAAATTCCCTCTTCTATAGGACGCTCCTGTGTCCCCATTTTCCTTTCAGAGTGCTTAATACAAGTTAGTGCAGTCGGTATTGCCTCTAAACGCTCATAAGGAATTTCTTCCCCACACACAGTACAATAGCCATACGTGCCATCATCTATCGCCTTTAAAGCTTTCTCAATGTTATCTAATTGAACTTCATGAAATTTATCCATCGCCAGTTCCGTCGCCGAATCTGTCATATCCGTTGCTTGATCTGCTGGATGATTATCATAGTTAGAAAGCTCCATCGACTCAAATATTTCATCATTATCTGGTCTTTCTTCAATCTTTTTTCTTTCATCCTGCAATGCTTTCTTTAATGTTTGTAACTGTTGATCTGTCATTATTTCAACCTCCATTCTTTCTTATTATTCCCCAAATAATTCTTTTCAAAGCACATATTCCACTACATTTATAAAAATGAGATGATCTTTGCTATCTTTTTATGTCATTAGAGGTGATCGTTATATATACCTAAATGCTTGTATAACTATGTATAAAATTGGCTTTGTTTTTTATACCCCTGCTTTTTGTGGATTTACGCGATTATTCCTTAACTGTCTAAACAAAAATAGTATGCTAGAATGTTCTCCAGCATACTACTTTTACTTTGCACCAATTTTCATTATCTTCATCTAAATATTGGCATATATTGCTTCACGTAAAAATTGCGCCATCCCTTTTCGATGTTGATCATAATATGCTGTAAACCTCTCATCCGCCACATACATATCTGCAAGTCCTTTATGAGCTTCTATAGAATAAGATGGCCAATATTGTTTTAACCACTTCTTATGGCACGCTACTGCCTCCTTAGCTTTCACATCGTGAATATCTCCTTTTTGCATAGCTTCTTTCAACAAATCGATGATTCGCTGTTCCAAAATTTGATTTTCTTTAAATTGTTCTTCATTCATTCCACGTAATTTTGCATTCGAAGCATCTATTACATTTTCACCATATTTTTTGCGAATTTCATCACCATATTGTTTCTCATTTTCTTGGACCATTTTATCCTTTAGTCCTTCAAAACGCTCTTTATCCATCATTTCATACTCTCCCTTCATTGATTGAATTGTCTTTTCCACGTTCAGTAGCATCTTTTCGATTCTTGTTCGTTCTTTTAGTAATTTTTTTCGATGTTCTAGCAAAGCACTTTTGATATCAAAATTTGAACTACATAGTATTTCTTTGATTTCCTCCAATTTCAAACCTAATTCACGATACAATAAAATTTGTTGCAAGAGTTGAACTTCCCACTCCCCATAGATGCGATAACCTGAATCAGTCAGTCTAAATGGTTTAAGTAAATCAATTTCATCATAATATCGTAGTGTTCTAGTAGTAACACCTGAAAGCTTAGCAAGCTGCTGAATCGTATATTCCATCTTAATCACCCCCCTCTGAAACTCACTATACAGATTGACGCAACGTTAAAGTCAAACATTTTTCGTATCAAAATATTCCCCACTGTTTTAATGATAAAGTGAAACTCCATCAGTAGGGATTTTTCTTCATCCCCCACTGAAATAGAGAAACTCAGGTTAAAAACACCACGTCCTGTGACAACACCTGAGGGACCAACATCTTGTTGGCCCGAACCAATCGGACTTTTATAGGCAGTTGATCCCCCATCTATCTTTTTTGCTTCTCTCTAAATCTTGAAATGAGGATCTTACTGCTCGTTAAAGCGGGATAAAATAATGATCAATTTGAATAATTACCTCGTTTAAATAATGTCCTTTCTTTCATTCAATCAATTATTTCATTTGCTAAATAAAATCAGATTCTCTAATAAAGTGAAGCTTCCATCAGTGGGGGTTTTCTTCATCCCTCACTGATGGTTAGCTGAACCAATTGGACTTTTACGGGCAGTTAATCCCCCATCTAACTTTCTCTCTAAATCCTGGATAGGGGTCATACTGCCCGTTAAAGCGGGATCAACCAAAATTTTCTTAAAAATTTGCAAAACAAATAACTGTTCATCTTTTTCAATACTATTATCCCCATCTATTAAAATATTTGCGCTCATGGTGGAAATTGAAGAAAATAGGTTCTATACCAATTGTTAGGGTTATCAAGCAATTAGTATAGAACCTCAATATAAAGATGTAGGTAACACAATAGGATAAGGGTGGAGAATTGTATCCCCCAACTATTTACACAGAGCCAGAAAATATACCTCTACGATGTCTCATTTAGCAATACTAATAGATAATGAAAATAATCCAACAAAAAAATGGCTCCAATCATCAGTTTCAATGATTAGAACCATTTTCAGTTATTCAGCTAGTTCTCGTTCTAGCCTTTTCTTATGACCCCTACGGGATTCGAACCCATGTTACCTCCGTGAAAGGGAGGTGTCTTAACCACTTGACCAAGGGGCCAAACATATGGCGGAGAAGGAGGGATTTGAACCCTCGCGCCGGTTACCCGACCTACACCCTTAGCAGGGGCGCCTCTTCAGCCACTTGAGTACTTCTCCATATGGCTCCGAAGGTAGGACTCGAACCTACGACCCTCTGATTAACAGTCAGATGCTACTACCAACTGAGCTACTTCGGAATAATAAATGGTGGGCCTAAATGGACTTGAACCATCGACCTCACGCTTATCAGGCGTGCGCTCTAACCAGCTGAGCTATAGGCCCTTACATGGAAAGCGGGTGAGGAGAATCGAACTCCCGACAACAGCTTGGAAGGCTGTGGTTTTACCACTAAACTACACCCGCATAATATGGTGGGTCGGGACAGAATCGAACTGCCGACACTTAGAGCTTCAATCTAATGCTCTACCAACTGAGCTACCGACCCACAATAAATTCATATATTATAAAGAATGGCGGTTCGGACGGGACTCGAACCCGCGACCTCCTGCGTGACAGGCAGGCATTCTAACCAGCTGAACTACCGAACCATTGGTTGCGGGGACAGGATTTGAACCTGCGACCTTCGGGTTATGAGCCCGACGAGCTACCGAACTGCTCCACCCCGCGATGATATTATAAATTTAATTATTATACAACCATTTAAGTGCTTTAAATGGAGGAGGAAGAGGGATTCGAACCCCCGCGCGGTTTGACCCGCCTGTCGGTTTTCAAGACCGATCCCTTCAGCCAGACTTGGGTATTCCTCCAAATATTATATAAATAAGTATGGTGGACCTTGCAGGACTCGAACCTGCGACCGGACGGTTATGAGCCGTCTGCTCTAACCAACTGAGCTAAAGGTCCTTCAGTATGGCGGCCGAGGGGATCGAACCCCCGACCTTACGGGTATGAACCGTACGCTCTAGCCAGCTGAGCTAGGCCGCCATGATAAAATAATAAATGGTTAGAGTTTTTTAATTGGTGGAGCCTAGCGGGATCGAACCGCTGACCTCCTGCGTGCAAGGCAGGCGCTCTCCCAGCTGAGCTAAGGCCCCAATATA
>NZ_VCBL01000001.1:229993-587334 GCF_007896435.1 Rummeliibacillus suwonensis | reverse complement strand
TGAAAGGGAGGTGTCTTAACCGCTTGACCAAGGGGCCTTGGCTCCGAAGGCAGGACTCGAACCTGCGACCCTCTGATTAACAGTCAGATGCTGCTACCAACTGAGCTACTTCGGAATAAAATTCATTTTTTGCTGCTCCAACAAGTTATCATCTTGTCGACTTTTACAATTATAGATAGTTATTTCTTAAACGTCAAGTACTTTTCTAAAAAATTTTCAACTTTTTAGCTTCAGTCTACCTAAACACTTACTACAACAATATTTAGCGGTGTTCATCCGAATCTTTCTATGGTAGTGCATACCACATTTTAAGCACACATACGTATATTGTTTACTATTTTTTCTTTTATTCTCTTGATTTAAATTAGAACAAAAACGAGGGGCATTTGTCTTTTTCAAAAGAATTCTAAAATCTGCATCTCTATGTTGATATCCCTTTCCTTCTATATGAAGGTGATAATGACATAACTCGTGGCGAATAATTCCTTCTACCTCTTTAAAACCATATTTTTCATAAGCTCTAGGGTTGATTTCGATATTATGAGATTGTAAAAGATATCTTCCACCTGTAGTACGTAATCTCTTATTAAAATAGGCTTTATGCAAGAAAGGCTTATCAAACACCCGTTCAGATATATTGCACACTAATTGATATAAATCGTAATCTGTCATAGTATACCTCCTGACCCAAAATCAATACTTCCCATTAATAAAGTCAAACATATAAAGTGAAATCAATTTTCTTCATCTTCACTGAATGTTAGCTGAAATAATCGGACTTTTACAAGTTGCTATTCCTCACTTATTTCTCTACTTTTTATTTATTTCTTCACTTGTGTGTCTTACTGCTTGTCCATGTGGGCTAAAGTGAAACTTCACTCAGTAGAGGCTTTTTTCATCCCCTACTGAGTGTTAGTTAAACCAACTAGGCTTCTACAGATCGTTGTTATATGCTATCCTAATCTTCATTTTGAGGCTTCACTGCCTATCCATGTAGATTAAATACGATCATATCTTTTTAGACACACACTCTCTAAATAGATTTTATTGTTCACTAATCTCCTGTTGTTCAGGAATCAACATAGTTAATGAAATTCTTCCTTTTTCAGCTTCTACTTTCTCTACCCAGACAGTTACGATGTCGCCTAGCGAAACTACATCCAGTGGATGCTTTACATACCCTTTTTTTAGTTTTGAAATGTGTACAAGACCATCCTGTTTTACTCCGATATCGACAAATGCACCAAAATCAACAACATTTCTGACTGTACCTTGAAGCTCCATTCCAGGCTGTAAATCTTCCATTTTTAGAACATCTTTTTTTAGAAGTGGTTGCGGAAAAGCATCCCGAGGATCTCGCGAAGGTTTCATAAGTGAATCAATGACATCTTTTAATGTTACCTCTCCAATTCCCCACTCTTTACTTAATCGCACAATATCCAATTGACCAATCGCTTTTTCTGCTTCGGCCGTACCAATTTGCTTTTTGTCAATATGCGCCACTTCAAGAATTTGATTGGCTAAATCATAACTCTCTGGGTGAATTGCTGTAGCATCTAGCGGATTTTTTGCATAAGGAACACGTAAAAATCCTATAGCTTGTTCATATGTTTTAGCTCCAAGTCTTGGGATTTTCTTCAGTTGTGTACGAGCAGTAAATTTACCATTGTCGCTACGGACTTTTACAATATTCTCTGCTACTGTTTTGGACAATCCAGATACATATTGAAGTAACGATGGAGAAGCCGTATTCACATCCACGCCAACCTGATTAACTGCTGTTTCTACAATAAAAGTCAATGACTCCTCTAATTTCTTTTGAGAAACATCATGTTGATATTGTCCAACTCCTACCGCCTTGGGATCAATTTTTACCAGCTCAGCTAAAGGATCTTGCAAGCGTCTAGCAATGGATACAGCACTACGTTGTTCTACATGTAAATCTGGAAACTCTTCACGTGCAACTTCAGATGCTGAGTATACACTTGCCCCTGCCTCACTAACGATTACATAAGCAGCATGACTATCTGATTCTTTTAAACATGCCGCTACAAATTGCTCAGTTTCTCGTGAAGCCGTACCATTTCCGATCGCTATTATTGAAATGGGGTAACGATTCAATATATCATTGAAAGTCTTTTTAGATTTGTCCACATCACCTTTTGCTGTATGTGGGTAGATAACGGAGATTTCTAGCATTTTCCCCGTGTCATCTACAACAGCAAGTTTACAACCTGTTCGATAGGCCGGGTCCACTCCTAGTACATATTGTCCATTCATAGGTGGTTGTAACAAAAGGTTTCGCAAGTTTTCGGAGAAAATATGAATAGCCTGTGCTTCTGCCTTTTCAGTTAAGTCGTTCCGTATTTCCCTTTCTATCGACGGCTGGATTAATCGTTTATATGCATCTTCAATGGCGATTTCTACTTGTGGTATAGCAGGTGAAGAGGATCTCGGTATCCACTCATTTCGCATCACTTGATGTATACGTTCTACTGGTACTTGAATACTTACTTTCAACACATCTTCTTTTTCACCACGGTTGATGGCTAAAATACGATGTGGCACAATCTTATTCACAGGTTCTTCGTATTCATAGTACATTTCAAATACCGCTTTTTCATCCAGCTCGGCATTTTTAACAGCAACATGAAACTTTCCTTGCTGCCATGATATTTTTCGGATTTTCTCACGGATTGCGGCATCATCTGCAAAGCGTTCTGCTAGAATATCACTAGCACCTTGTAAAGCTTCTTCCGCATTCTCTACTTTTTCTCCTATAAAAGGTTCTGCTAATTCTAGTAAAGATGCTTTTCCAAAATTCATTATCTGATCAGCTAATGGTTCCAATCCCTTATCTTTGGCAATGGTTGCCTTTGTTCGGCGTTTCTGTTTGTACGGGCGATATAAATCCTCAACCCTTTTTAAAATAGTTGTAGCTTTAATTTCTTTTGCCAGTTCTTCAGTTAGTTTCCCTTGTTCATCGATTAATCGAAGAACTTCTTGCTTACGTTGTTCTAATTGTTGAATATAGTGATATCGATCTTCAATCGCTTTTATTTGTACTTCGTCTAATGAACCTGTGGCTTCTTTTCGATAACGTGCTATAAAAGGTACTGTATTAGAAGCATCAAGCAATTGAATAACTTGTTCTACTTGATGTGTACGTATACCGATTTCTGAGGCAATTAGTTGATATATGTTTTGAGCGTCCATAAAATTCACTACCTTTCCTTAGTCTTCCCCATTTTACCATAGTAAGAATTGACACTTCTTCTAAAAAGAAATGCGATCATTTGAAAATTACAGGTTCAGACTTTCTCATAAAAACAGGACTGCTGAAAAAATAAAAAGAGCACAATTCAGCATCAAATTGCACTCTTTCAATGATTCATTTTTTCCAAGAAAACCCTTTCCGCAGCATAACATAATTTTTGTAATTGGCATCATAGCGTTGGTCACAATTTTTTTGCACAGCATTTTCAAGGAGACACCCACTTCTACTACAATCAATCCTATCGACAAAAAACGACATGAAGCATCACAGAGCTTTTCTTTTAAAAGGACTTCTTGAGCAACTCCCTTTACTCATTAGGAATATAGGACTTTCAAAAACGACTTTTACTAAGTTTTACAGTTTTTATATGTTTATATTATTTTATTCATTATCTAATTGTAGCCATTTTTTAATCGTAATAATTGTTCCCTTTTGTGGTTTTGTTTTGATTTCAAATTCATCCATCAAACGTCTTACACCTGGCAAACCAGCACCAAATCCTTGTGACGTTGAAAAACCCGCTTGCATAACTTGTTCGACATCTTCTATTCCTGGTCCGGAATCTGATGCAATTATGCAAATTCCTATACAAGCTTTCTCGGCAATTCTACGCACTTCAATCTTTCCTTGTTCAGCATATAAATAAATATTGCGGGCTAATTCACTGATGGCGGTTGTAATTCGTGCTTGATCCACTAAACCAAAACCTATTAATTTAGCTTCCCTACGACCAAGCTGACGTGCGGCAACAATATCCCATTCTGTCAATATATCTACAGAAGACTCTTCCATTCCCAATTCGCCCCCAAATCAGTTATAACTTATACTTTTAATACACATAAACTCCCTCAATCGTTTAACACAATACTTATCAATGACGCTCCACTCCAGTGTGATTGCATCCGTTTTTTTCGAACTTGCTTGAAAAATCTCTTCAAAATCCATGACATTCAACGATGGAGGCTTTATCTTGATTCAGCGGATGTTTGTACACTCGCTCAATAGGAATTTAAAATTGCATTCATCTCTCCACCTATTAAAGTGGACATCTTCTGTACCTGTCGCTATGCTGTCGATACAAAAAGATTTGCTCCTACTGCTATGCTGTCGTTGCATAAAGAATCCACTCCTGTCGCTACGCTTTCATCGCATAAAAGATTTGCTGAGTCAAGATAAAATCCATCGTAAAAAGACAAAAAACGCTTCCAAAGCTAATACTTAACTTCATATAGCCTTTTTTTCAATATCATCTGTTTTACTACCTACTTTTTCTAATTGTATAATATATTAACTAAATTTACACTGTAATTTTGTAATATTTTTCGAAAAAATAATGGATAAATATTCCTAAAATGAAGAATTAGAACAAAAACACCAGAACGAATACTTCTGGTGTTTCAATATGTATGCTATTAAAATTTTAAAAGTCCTAAACTAATTTCCAAAGCTTCTTCTACTTTTTCCATTAACGGTCCATCTAACTGTGTAATTTTATCAGTCAATCTGGATTTATCGATTGTCCGCAATTGTTCCAATAAAATGACTGAGTCTCTTTCAAATCCATACTTTTTTGCATCAATTTCTACATGTGTAGGAAGTTTTGCCTTTTGGATTTGAGCGGTTATTGCTGCAATAATTACTGTTGGGCTAAAACGATTTCCAATATCATTTTGAATAACCAGTACGGGTCTCGTACCACCTTGCTCAGACCCGACCACTGGCGATAAATCTGCAAAAAAAACGTCTCCACGTTTTACGTTCAAGTTTTCATCCTCCGCTTACGAGTCGCTCCACCATATGTTCCGCTTCATACTCAACATGTAAGCATTCACTACATATAGATAGGTTAATCTGTGACATTTCGACATATCCTTTAACCATTGCTTCTCGCATGTGATTTTTTTGTTTTGTATGAATAGATCGTTTTGTTGGAATATAAACTAAATCATTTATATTACTTGTTATCTGTCTATAAGCTTGTTCAATGTTTTCAGATACCGATCTCTCAGGTAACTGAATCAAGATCTCTTCCACTCTTCTTTGACTCAAAGCCAACACCTCCACAAACCAATCACCTTAAATACCTCTAACTTACTTTCTATCCTAACATTAAAATTAATTGTTGAAAAGACAGAATAAGTAAGCATTTGACATATACGTTGATTTTTTTCTGAATTTGTCGACTTATAGTGAAACCTATTATTTTTATGGTAACGATGTCATATTGAAAACTCATAATCCTGTACCATAGTTATTTATAAATTGAAACTTCACACAGTGGCGTTTTCCTTCATCCTCACTGTGTGCCAGTGAAACCCCATTGTTTTTTCTAGGCAGTTAATCCTCTTTTTACTTGAAGCGAGGGCTTACTGCTCCTTTGTTAATGTAGGGTAAACTCTTGGTATTCTTGAAGAAAGCATACATGGTATTTCGTAGACAATTGTGTGAAGCCGATCTGCCCATTCTTGAGCACGGATTTCATCTTGTTGCTGCTTCCCGATCAAAATAACCTTCTCACCAATTGCCATTTCTCTAGGTAATCTAATCATCAATTGATCCATGCAGATCCTGCCGACAATAGGTGCTCTTTTACCATCTATCAACACTTCTTGACCAGATAGACCACGAATAACGCCATCGGCATATCCAACAGGTATTGTTCCAATCCATTCATCTTGTTCTGCTACATATGTACCTCCATAGCTGACTCTATCTCCTTTTTCGATTTTTTTAACATGTACTAACTCACTTTCCAATGTCAATGCCGGTTCTAATGGAAATGGTAAATGGTTTTCGACAAATGTCGACGGTGAAAGACCATACATAGAAATCCCAAACCGAATGGCATCAAATTGGACGCCTTTTTTAACCAATGAAGCTGCAGTATTCGCGGCATGTACTAAACGAGGCTTTTCAGATAAACTTGCTACCAATTCTTTGAATATTGCTAATTGATGGTCATATTGCTTTGTGCTTTCCTCATCTGCAGTAGCGAAGTGAGTAAAGATACCGTCTACTTCTATATTATTAGCCATTATAGTGGCATCATATACAGCCTTTAACTCTTTTTCTGTACGTACGCCAATACGCCCCATCCCACTATCAACTTTTATATGCACTTTCAATGGTGATCCGAATTCTTTTGAATGTATGGCCACTTCATGAATCCAGTCTGCTGAAAATACAGTAAGAATGATATGAGCATTTGCTGCATATGGAGCAAAGTTTACAGGAACTGCTCCAAGTATTAATATCGGTGTTTCTTTAATAAAGTCTCTTAAATGTAATGCTTCCTCTGGTGTTGCAACTGCTAACATAGTAGCTCCGGCTGCCAAAGCCGCCTGTGCAACTTGTACATCACCATGACCGTAAGCATTTGCTTTTACAACTGCCATAATGTCAACACTTGAGTGCAAATGCTTACGTAAATTTTTTATATTATTTTGTATTGCTGATAAATTAATGATCGCTTTGGTGGGACGAAATTGTAGATGTTCACTCATTTTTCTAACCTTCTTGTACGTTTTTTTCTATTATCGTCCCTGAAATAACTTTGGTCAATTATAATATTATTTTACTTCACCGTTGACCATCGATGATGCTACCTCTATTAGTTCTTCTTTACTTAAATCATTGGAAGCGATAAAGAAGGATACGCCATCAGCTTCCCAGCTAAGTGAATTATCAGTGATTGCGCCAATTGTAAAGCCTAGATCTGCTGGATCGCCCGGTGAGAACACAGGAATATAAAGTTGATTTGCTGTTGTAGCCTTTTCTTGGATGATCGTAAAGCTCTTGTCTCCTTCAAATGATAAAAATTTACGTGTGCCTGTATCCATTTGTAGCGATTCTTCATCTGTTAATTTAACATTATCCCATTTTAGTGCAGGATAATATGTTTCAAAATCACCAGAATCTGCTGTTGCCTCTGAGTTTTGAGAGTCTTCAGCTGCTGTTTTATCTGCATCTGCTGAGGCGGCTACTGTTTCTTCGTTTATACCTGCATTACTTTCCTCAGTCGAAGTTGCACTTTCTTCAGAAGAAGTCGCACTATTTTCCTCGGTTGATGTTGCATTGCTCTCTTCAGATGATGTTGCATTGCTTTCCTCGGTTGATGTTGCATTATTTTCTTCAGATGGAGTTGTTCCACTTGTAGGCTGCGATGATTCATCTGTAGAAGTATCTTCTGTTGCTTTTTCATCAGAAGAAGTTTCACCTGTCGTGTTGTCATCTAAAGTATCGTCAGCTGAATTTTTTCCATTGCTCGCTTCTTTATCTGCTTCATCCGTTGTTGATACATCTGTTTTGGCATCTTCGCTATCAGCTTTTTTGCCATCTGCTTTTGTAAAGTCTTCAATGGCATAATCGGAGGCCTTTTTAGAAACACCAAGTGTAATCTTCTTAAATGTGATGCGGATTTGTTCTTCATTTGCTTCGTTTAATACAACAACTTTTGTGGGTAATAATGTCTTCTTATCAATATAAACTTGTTGCGTTGGAAGTATTTTTGAATGGTTGTTACGTGTTTTGGCTTTAAAAATATAAGCATTTTTCGTTTCTTTCATTTCTGCTGTTTTATCAGCAGTTAAATCTTCAGCCAAAGCATTGATCAAATACCCCTGACTATTTTGCTTTGGCCAGTCACTTTGAAACTTGTACGTTTTTTTCAATGATGGAGTAACTACAAATACCCCTTCCTCATTTCGAATAATCATTTGCAAAGTATCTTGGCCTTTTTCTGATACTGCAACACGATAAAATTCAGGCTTTGTATGCCATACATCTACATCGTATTTTTTAGATTCCCCAGTTGTTTTAATCTCCATAGTTGCTTTTACTTCATAACCTTTGGCGGCTGTCCATTTCTTGCTTGTCTTTTTCACAATATCCTCTTTTGAATTCGATCCACAAGCTACTAACAATAACCCTGCCATAAGACAAAGTAGTCCTATCGTGAGAAATTTTCGCAACTCCCCATCCTTTCTACATTTTCCATTAAGGTATTCTATGAACGAGCTTTAACATTTATGCGAGTAGAACAACTTGAGCAGCCGCATATTCTTTTGAATGTGTAATGCTTACAAAACCTTGAACAAGTTCATTTTTATAGTACAAAATCGGTTGTCCTTTTTCATTTGGTAAAATTTCGATATCCTGTAATGCACACTCCTTCCCTATTCCTGTCCCATTTGCTTTAGAAAATGCTTCTTTAGCTGAAAATCTCCCTGCTAGAAATTCTAGTTGGCGTCTTGCTTTTAAAGGTTCAAAAATTTCTTGTTCTCTCTTTGATAAAATTTTTTCTTTAAATCGTGGGCTTAGGTCATTTGCTTTCTTTATTCTATTTATTTCTACAATGTCTAGTCCAATTCCTTTTATCATATTTGCTTCTCCTTTCATTTAGCTAATAAAACAATGTATAATAATCTTATTAAAATTGAGGTGAATACATGTTTAATCGAACAGAAAATCTTTCGCAATACATAAAACTATATCCTGTGATTTCAATTGTGATTGCTATTAACATTGTTGTTTATCTGCTTGGGCTGATTCCTCCTCTTGGTGCTAATATTCTTAATTTGGGGCAATCTGCTAATTACTTAATCGCTGATGGAGAATATTGGAGACTAATTACTGCTATGTTCATACACGGTGGTTTCTTCCACTTACTTTTTAATATGTTCTCTTTATATGTTTTTGGACCTGAATTAGAACGTATCGCAGGAAAGCTAAGATTCTTCACCATTTACTTTGTATCCGGTTTTATGGGTAATATCATTTCATTTTTAACGCAGCCTCCATATTATGCGAGTATTGGGGCTAGTGGTGCTATTTTTGGTATTTTTGGAGCATTTGCTGCATTAGTTTACTATACACGTAAAACAATGCCTCAGCTTAAACAAATCATCATGCCAATTATCATCATTTCTCTTATTATGACATTCTTACAATCCGGTGTGAATGGTACAGCACATGTCGTGGGACTTATTACCGGACTCATTATTGGTCTTTTCGATTTCCATCCAAAACGTGCTTTGAGATGGATGAAAAAACGCTAGAATATAAAGTGAAACTCCATCAGTGGGGGTTTTCTTCATCCCCCACTGAACTAGAGGAACGGAAGTGAAAAGCGCCACGTCCTGTGGCAACACCTGAGTGACCAACATCTTGTTGGCCCGAACCAATCGGACTTTTACGGGCAGTTGATCCCCCATCTATCTTTCTCGTTTCTCTTTATATCTTGAGATAAGGGTCTTACTGCCCGTTAAAGCGGGATACAAACGACCACTTGCTTATTTTTAGATGGTAAAAAATTAGTATGCTAAGATCTCTCCTAGCATACTAATTTTACTTTTGAGCAACTTCTACTATTCTTTTGCATCTATAGAGCCGTGAGACTTCGGTCGATACCATTCAAAGACTTTTTCTAGCGCCACTTGATCAAAATGCTTAATTGTAGCCATACTACCAGATGAGCCTGACATAATATGAACAGTTATTGTTGCTAAATCTCTGCGTTTTGCAAAATAGCTTTGAGAAAGCGATATTGCCTGCAGCCGTTTCTTTGATGTCACAAAAGTTATTTTACTAACTCCTCTATAAACAATCGTAAGCTGTTGGTTGCTAATGGCATAGCCAGCACTGCGATGTTGCCAAATCCCCAGTAAGAGAGCTAAAGGGAGAAGAAGGATGGACCATAAGCCATAGGGAAAAGTGATATAGCTCACTACTGCGACAATAGGGGTCAACCAATATAAATGCCTGAACATATAACGAAGCAATGCTCTTTTAGGGGCATGGTGCAACGGTAAATGCCATTGTTCTTCCGGAAATAGTTTTTCTAGTATAACGACTCCTTGCTGTTTCTTCACAAGAGGAAGCATAACAATTTTCTGTTCGCCCTTTTCACCTGAACTTCCTGCACTTTCAATGACAACCGTTGCATAACCAAAAAGTTGTCTAAGAGGATTTTCTACAATACGGATTCCTTGAATTCGTTTCATCGGAATTGTTATCCTTTTTTTCTCTAATAATCCTTTTGAGATAAACAACTTATCTTCTTCTTTTTCTACAGTAAACCCATAATGATTCACAAAAGTAATAACCACAGAAACCACCCATGAAACAAGCAAGAAAATAAGCACAGCAATGACGATCATAAATACACCAAATCTGATGAAAGATTGAAGCTCTCCGTATATTCGCTCATATGGTATCCAATCATCAAATTGAGATGTGATGGCTGCTAATCCTGAAAATACAACACCAATACCACTTGATGTTGTAGCCAATACCAATAAATCCTTTGTCGACATGCGATGAATAATCGAGCGATTTGTTTCTAATTCTGTAGGTTCTGAAACAATTGCCTTTTGATCGATACCTTGCTCTTGCGTTGATTGCTGAATCATTCGCAGTTTTGTTTTTTTCATCTCTTGTTCAATTGCTTCTGCTTGAGCACGAGTAATAGCGATTAAATCTGCTTCCGATTTACCACCACTATCCGCAGCAGTTTCAATGCTAACCTTTACTAATTTGAATAGGCGATGATAAATTCCTTCCTTATAATTTAAGCTCTGAATTCTTTCAAAAGGAATATATCGTTTCTTCTTTACAAATAAACCATATTCAATTCTTAATTCCTCATCTTCAAACCAATAGACAAAGCGTTTCCATTTAATAATAGCGGTCATCAATATAAAAAATATAACGAAAAATATGACTGCAAACGTAATAAGTGTATTTATAAAATATTGGCTATCTGGATGAAGTGAATAGTGAAATCCCCTGCCCAATAGGATAACGATCCCTGGTATAATGATGCTTTTTAGGCTAGCAAAGAAACTAATAACCATGGCGATAGGATGTAAATGATTGACCTCTTTAGACATCATCTTCAGCCACCCTTGCTAGTTCTGAAATACGAACTCGTAATTGGTCGGCTTCTTGTTCTGTTATTGCAGGAATAGTATGAATGGTTGCTGCCGTGGATATGGACATACTCGCTAAACAATAATGCTTTAAGATAGGACCTTGTGATGTATCTACATGCTGAACACGTACCATTGGGACCAGTGTACGCTTGATGATAAATAATCCTTGCTGTATTTCAATCTCTTGCTCTCGTACTTCGTAACGCCAATGATTCCAACGAATTTTTGGAAATAAATAAATTCCGAAAAAAACGTCAGCAATCAGGACACCTAAGCAAATAGCGTATATCCATTCGGGCCAATCAAAGAAAAAAGTCAAAACGCTTACTGCCGCTGCAAATAACAACAAAATAAAAAACTCAAATACCGCATGAATACGCCAAACTTTCAATCCTTTTTTAGAAATATGATATTTTGGTTGTGATATCATTCCCAATCTCCTTTTATATGTATATTGACATAATTCTAGTCTACTGTATTTAATACCTATTATCTATGTATACGTATGGATTTGTGAATAAGTTTCAGTTTTAAAATGAGGAAAATGATTGCCATGCATAGACTTTGAAAAAGAATTGAACCAGTAAATTACAAGATCGAATTCGATATTATCTAAATAAGATGAATACATAATCAATACACCCTGCACAATTGCGTCCGGATTTTTTCAAGTAATAAAAAATACCTTCAAATCGATCTCTCGATTTGAAGGTAGATACTGCCAAATATTGAGGCTTAATCTTCACTGCGGCGAGGTTGACGACGACCACTATCGCGACGTCCTCCATCACGGCGTCCGCTATCTCGACGATTGTTGTTGTTGCGGTCTCCACGACGTCCACCGCGTTCATTGTGGCTATTGCTTCTACGCCCTCCACGGTTGTTAACACGTCCATGATGAACATGTCCGCCAGAACGGCGCGATGGTAATGGACGTTCTTCGGTGATTTTAACTGGTGTATCATCTGGCTCTTTTGTTAATGATTTAATAGCTGCAGCCACTAAGTCAACTGCATCATGGTTCGCTAATAATTCTTCAGCCATTCCTCGATAATCGCTTAAATGATTTTTTTCAACCAGTTCTTTTAACTGCCCAACTGCAAGTGTTTGTTGACCGACTAAAGCTTCATCTGCAGTAGGTGGCTTTAATGGCGTCATGCGTTTTTTCGTTGTTTCTTCAACAATACGTAAATAACCCATTTCACGAGGTGTTACAAATGTTACTGCAAGGCCTGATTTTCCTGCACGTCCTGTACGTCCAATACGATGCACATAAGACTCTGGATCTTGTGGAATATCAAAGTTGTATACATGTGTGACACCTGAAATATCCAAACCACGTGCTGCAACGTCTGTAGCCACTAAAATATCAATTTTATTTTCTTTGAATTGACGTAAGACAGAAAGACGTTTTGCTTGGCTTAAATCACCATGGATTCCTTCTGCTAGATAGCCACGAATATTCAAAGCATGTGATAATTCATCGACACGACGTTTTGTACGACCAAAAACAATGGCTAGTTCTGGTTGATGAACATTTAAAAGTCGTGAAAGAACATCGAATTTTTCACGTTCTTGAGCTTTTACGAAATACTGATCGATATTTTCAACTGTCATTTCTTTTGATTTGATTTTAACCATTTCAGGATTTTTCATAAAAGTTTCAGCAATTTTGCGAATAGGTGCTGGCATAGTTGCTGAGAACAACAATGTTTGGCGTTCTGCAGGTACATTTTCTAAAATGGCATTGATATCATCGATGAAACCCATATTTAGCATTTCATCTGCTTCATCAAGGACAAGTGTTTCAACATTTTCAAGTTTTAATGTACGGCGTTTAATATGATCCAGAATACGTCCTGGAGTACCTACAATAATTTGTGGCTTATTTTTAAGCGCACGAATTTGACGGCTGATATCTTGACCACCATATACAGAAAGAATACGCACTCGTTTATCATAACCAATTTTATGAAGTTCTTCTGAGCTTTGAATCGCTAATTCGCGAGTAGGGGCAATAATAAGAGCTTGTACTACAGGTTTTTTAGGATCCACTTTTTCAATCAACGGGATACCAAAAGCGGCAGTTTTCCCTGTACCAGTTTGCGCTTGACCGATAATATCGCGGCCTTCTAGTGCATATGGGATTGTACCTTCTTGGATGGGTGTTGCTTCTTCAAACCCCATACGTTTAAGAGATTTTTGGGTTGAAGCACTAATATTTAGTTCTGAAAAATTTGTCAAACTTCTCATTCTCCTTCTTTGCTTATGCATTTGACAAATGGTTACATTTTCAGATGAAAATAGGGCAAATCGAGCCTTATGTTAGGAACGTTTCCGTTACTTATTATATCTCTGCAAAGCGCAGAGGAATTTTATATAAAAAGGGAAAGCCCGGTCTTTGCCGAGCGGTTCAATTCTGAAGTGATATACACATAAATTTAGAATAAACCGTAATGTTCAAAAAAAAGTACTCTCCACCGTTTTGGAGAGTCTACACAAAATGTATCCATTGCTTTCAATATTCTAACATGGGGAATTCGTTCATGCAATTATTAACTATCATTCGAAATGTTCTGACTATTTTATGCAACTGTTTAGAAAATCTAACACTTGTTGAAACCACTTTTCTGCATCTTCGCAATAACAAATTAAATGCTTTCCCCCTGGGGATGTGATCAATAATTTTTTAGTGCTTGCCACTTTATGATATAAGTAGGATGCTGTAGTATATGGTACAAGTTCATCTTTATCACCTTGAACGATACAAATAGGTACTTTTATCTTTTCGTAATAAGGAGATACTTTATGTACCAAACGTGTGAACTCTTTAAAAGATGCCACTGGAACATCTACTAGCTTTCTTTCATAGCGTTTAAAAAATTCATTTTCTTTATACTCTCCTTGTATCACATCGATCAATAATTCATTTAAATCAATAGCAAATTGTTTTGTTCTAATATATCTTGCTGCCGGACTTAGCAATACTAAAGCTTTCACTTTATAGCGTAAAGCTAGATACATAGCAATAACACCGCCCATTGAAAATCCTACGATAAAGATTTCATCGACTTCTCTCAATAGTCGTTTATAGGCAATTTCTGCATCCATCAACCAGTGTTCTGCTGTAAATAGATCTAAGTTAAGCTTTTCACCATGTCCTGATAATATCGGCACATATATGGTCCATTCAGTATGTTGGTCAAGATAATCCGAGAATGATTTGATTTCATAAGCTCCCCCAGTAAATCCATGTAAGCACAATACCCCAATTTTCACACATTTCTCTCCTTTCCATTAAATTAAAAATAAATTTTCAGGTATGTTGATTATCCAATATAATCCATAAAAATAGGGAGATTCGTTGATTGCAGCGAAGGCTTACTCGCTTTCCTGCGGGCGAATGCTGGGGGCAACAGGATGTTGGTCACGGAGTCGTTGCCACAGGACGTGGCGCCCTTAGACTCCGCTCCTTAATCGCTACGCTGTGGGGTCTCATCTATTCGCTTTTCCCGCGGGAGTCGAGCAAGCCGCAGCGAAGATCTATATAAATATTCCTAAAAATACAGGTTTTTTCAAAAATTACACCCAGCAGGTACTCCTAATTTTTGTGAAATCAACACGCGTGATAAATTTTCATAAGCAATGGCTCGTAATCTGTACATAAAAATTTTTATACACAGAAAAAAGAGTGTCCAGAAGAAATAGTTTTCCCTAGGCACTCTTGTTTTAATCTAACATTAATGTGTAAATGCTTGCAATACACGTTCTAATTCCATTCCGCGTGAACCTTTTAATAAAATAATAGCGTTTTCATCAGCACTATGACGAATTTTTTCGATAATCGCGTCATAATTATCATCCGTCCACAATAAATTTTCTTCTGGTACTTTCGCTTTTAACCGATCATATAGCCATTTCATACGTGGACCAAATAAGCAAACTTGGTGTATATTCACTGGATCAATAGCATCGGCTAAATCTTCATGGAATTGTTGCTCTAATTCGCCAAGTTCCAACATATCCCCAAGCACTACCCATTTATCTTGACGCATATTGGTTGACTGCATGAATTGCAATGCAGCCCGTACAGAAGATGGTGCAGCGTTATACGCATCATTTATAAATAAAATCCCTTGATCTCCATTCACCAGCTGCATACGCATATTGGTTAATGAAACTTTTTTCAAAGCTGCACGAATTTGTTCATCTGTTAGACCTGCTTCATGTGCAATTAAAATCGCGACTAGCGCGTTTTTCACTTGATGACGACCTAATACAGGGATAAAGAAATCACCATTCACAATTCCTTTAACCTTAAAAGTACTACCATTTTCAGTAGATTCAATATTAAAAGCCATTAAATCATCTGAAGGGTCTAAACCAAACGATGTAGCCTCTAAATGCTGCGCATCCGCCACTAAAGATTTTAATAGTGGCTCATCACCATCATAGAAAAACTTGCCATCTTGTTTCAATCCTTGAACAATCTCAAATTTCGCCTTGGCAATGCCTTCACGTGAGCCAAGTGCCAACATATGTGCTTCACCAATATTCGTGATAATAGCATATTTAGGTTTTGCTATTTTTGTTAAACATTCTATTTGACCAAAACCATCCATACCCATTTCTAGAATGGCAAATTCAGTATCTTCATCTAAAGATAAAATAGTTAGTGGTAAGCCTAGTTGGTTGTTATGATTACCTTCCGTTTTTTGCACTTTAAAATAGGGAGAAAGCGTTCCTGCTATAAGATCTTTTGTTGATGTTTTACCATTTGATCCCGTGACACCAATAAATGTCGCTTGATGTTCTGCACGATACGCATTGGCCATTTGTTGCAATGCCGCTTCAGAGTCATCTACAAAAATAAGCGGTATATCTTTGGGAGGATTAGGCTCCCCTTTTTGCCAAAGAGCAGCTACTGCACCATTTTCAAATGCTTGTGTAACAAACTTGTGTCCATTTGTTTTTTCTCCATGAAACGGGATGAACAAATCACCTTTTTGTAATGTGCGCGTATTGATGGAAACACCTGTTACAACAACATCTTCCTGAAAATCTTGATCACTTTTTAACCATCTTGCTATTTGTCGCAATGTCTTTTTCACAATAGATCACACTCAATCTCTTTTATTGGTATTGAAGCTGTTGTTTTTCTTCATAACGTTCGATCGCTAATGTAATTAGTTCTTCGATTAAATCGCTATAAGCCAAACCAGTGTTTTGCCATAAAATTGGATACATACTTACAGGTGTGAAACCAGGCATTGTATTAACTTCGTTGATATATACTTCATCTTCAGCAGTTACGAAGAAATCTGAACGTACAAGTCCTGAGCAATCTAAAATTTTAAATGCACGAATAGCCATATCAGACATCGTTTCGATTACTTGATCTGTTACAGGTGCTGGAATCAATAACGCTGTTTTGTTATCATTATATTTTGAATCGTAATCGTAGAATTCTGTTACGGGTTTGATTTCTCCTGGTACAGAAACTTTCGGCTCATCATTACCAAGAACCCCCATTTCAATTTCCCGAGCAACAATGCCTTCTTCAACGACAATTTTACGATCATATTTTAGAGCAAGCCCAACAGCTTGAACTAGTTCTTCGCGATTGGTAGCTTTACTAATACCAACACTTGAACCTAGATTAGCTGGTTTCACAAACATTGGCCAAGCTAATGTTTCTTCCATTTTAGCTATTAATGCATCTTGATGTTTCTTCCATTCCTTACGAATGAAATAGACATAAGGAACTTGCTTTAATCCTGCAATTTCGAATAGCTGCTTCATCACGACTTTATCCATACCAACGGCAGATGCTAGTACCCCATTACCGACATATGGCAAGTTCAACGCTTCTAGTAATCCTTGAACCGTACCATCTTCGCCATTCGTACCATGAAGTAATGGGAAAATGATATCAAATGGTTTTTCATCCTCATCTAATAAGAAGCTTGAAATATCATTAGGTTTAGATTCTTTTGAATCTTTGCCAAATTGTAAGTCTGAAACTTTTTCTACAGGTGCTGTAAGTTGAGCTCCTCTTCTCCATTCGCCTTCACGTGTGATGAAAATAGGGAACACATCATATTTATCAAAATGTAATGCTTGTATTACGGCCTTCGCAGTCGATAAAGAAACTTCATGTTCTGCTGATTTACCACCGTATAATAAGCCTAATTTTTTCTTCATAGGTTCAAATTCCTCCAGATTTTTTCTATTCATAGTTTAGCATGACTATACCAATTCATGAAGTGATTTCATTTTCTAAAAATGCAGATCACTAATCGAAATGATGATCGTTTTACCTCTAAAAAATAACATTTATATAATAGCACTCTGAAAAAATATTGCATCAAAAATTAATTATACCTCCAGCTAACTAGCAACCGGATTTTTTTGAGCTTGAGAAGGAAATCCCCTTTCAAAATCCGTGACATCCGCCGAGGACTTTATCCCGCTTTAACAGTCAGTAAACCTCATCTCAAGATTTAGAGAGAAATGAGAAAGATAGATGGGGAATCAACTGTCGTTTGTTTCCGATTGGTTCGGACGGACAAGATGTTGGTCCCTCAGATGTTGCACAGGACGTGGCGCTTTTCACTTCCGTTCCTCTATTTTAGTGGGGATGAAAAAAACCCCACTGATGGAGTTTCACTTTATCTTGATTCAACAGGCGTTTATACACCCGCTGAATGAGGAAAAAAGCATTCATCTCACCACTATTGAGGGTGGTGCCTGCCGATACGCTTTCGGTACAAAAAACATTGCTAAATCAAGATAAAAAAAGATTCCTACTTATCATATGTGGGAATCTCAAATTGTCGACAAAGTCAAAATTTTAACTTTATCAACGGTTTTTATGTTGTCATTTGAACAAAAAAATTTTACAGATTGATAAAAAACGTTTACTAGATAGATTGTACAGCTAAGAAACTTGGAATAGAACCAACAGTAAAAGAACCATAAAGAAACGATACATGGAAGCAAGCGTTTACAGTTTAGTACAAATTCCGACAATAAATAAAGCGAAGCCTCCATCAATGGGGATCTCTCATCCCCTCTGATTCATTATCAATGGAAGTTGTTTTAAATTTTTTGTGGAACTATCGAAACATAAAAGTGGGGCACTATCTATTAATATGGGGTAAAATCCATTATTAAGAAAATATATAAGTGCGATTACTTATGGGTTTCTAAAATCTTATCAGGCTTTTTCTTCAAAATGCTATTTAAATCATCCCATATTTCATCTGGAAAATCATCATCTGAAATACTACGTAATTCCATAACATAAGCAATTTTGGGCTTTTCTATTTTGTACATAGAAAATAACACACCATCTTTTGCATCCTCACGAAAATTCCTCATCATTTCTTTTGTAAACATCGGTGTAAAGCTACTCGCTTTTCTTCTCCAAAATGTGGTCGCACGTTCTTTCTCTTGAATAATGTTATTAAATAATTGCGCTACTAATTTCGCTACATCTTCTAAATCGCGGAAGTATATTTTTGAAAATCTTCCCTCTTCACTTGATAGGTATACATACTTATTTTGTAATTGATGATAAAATGGCGAGCGGATAGGCTCTTTTTTATGACCAATATAGAGTAATTCTGCCTGCTCTTGCGGCGTTAGCAAGTTCAACTTACGTTCATCTGAAAAATCGATCCAACACAAATCTCCTTTGGAATCCATTACCCTTTTCACAAACTTTGGTATTCCCTTCGCCTCTACGAACTCTAACTGTGTATGCATGTTGAATGAACCATCTTCGTATTCATTTTTTAGTAGCAAAATATTTTGAAGCGGACCGACTGAAGAGACAAATTCACGGAAAGTTAAACCGCTAAAAATAACAAATTGGTTTAATTCGTTCATATGTACATATAAATGATGTAGAAAATCATCAGCAGTTCGCATTTTTTTTGCCAAGCCGATCACCTCATTTCCATTTCTATTATAAGATGTAAATACAAAATTTGAAACATTTGTGATTCGATTTCGTCACAACTTTGTACACGAGCGTGATACAATAATATAGACTATAATATTTGAAAGGTGAAACACGCTGTTTAAATTTGAATAACACTGTAGATAGACTTGAAATTGGCCTCTTGTTAAAGAATTGCATTTTCAAGGATGTGGCGTGTGAACTAGACAACCCTTGTGTTAAATCTACTAATTTAGGTGACTATTATGAATTCAAAGAGAGAGTTTTTCCGATCGTTTTGACTGGACGCTCGCTTTTATAATGATACTATTTTGTATCATCAGTGTGTTGGCTATTGCCTCCGCACAAACTTCAGGACAATATGGTATAAACTTCATACCAAAACAGCTTTTTTGGTACTTCGTAGGTGCCTGTATTATAGCGGCCATGATGTATTTTGAGCCAGATCAATACAAAAAAATGGCCTGGTACTTATATGGTGCGGGGATATTTATTCTTATCCTCTTAATGATTGCTCCTGGTGGTGTTGGTCAAATTGCTGAACCTAGAAATGGTGCTAAAAGCTGGTTCCATTTAGGGTTTGCTGATATCCAACCGTCAGAGTTTATGAAGACATTTTTTATCCTTGCACTCGCACGTACAATCAGTAAACACCATGAAATCCATCCGATGAGATCGATAAAAACTGATTTTATTCTTTTAGGAAAAATTTTTTTAGTACTATTACCTCCGTTAGCACTGATTGTGAAACAGCCTGACCTTGGTACTTCATTAGTATTCCTTGCTATTACGGCAGCCACTGTACTGGTAGCAGGAATATCATGGAAAATCATTTTACCAGTTGCTGCATCTGCTGTTGCACTTGGTGGTTCCCTATTGTGGATGGCACTTTATATGCAAGATTTCCTTGCTGAAAAGTTTGGGTTTAGCTCATACCAATTTGCACGTATTTATTCATGGTTAGATCCTTACTCTTATTCATCTGGAGATGGGTACCATTTGATTTCTTCTTTAAATGCGATTGGATCCGGTGAAATATTCGGTAAGGGTTTCAAGCATCGTGAAGTATATGTACCCGAAAACCATACTGATTTTATCTTTAGTGTGATCGGTGAAGAATATGGATTTATCGGAGCAAGTATTGTTATTTGTTTGTTTTTCTTCTTAATCTTTCATTTAACAAAACTTACTTTGCGGATGAAAGATCCGTTCTGTACTTATGTTTGTGCAGGTATTATTGCCATGGTAACTTTCCATGTACTTGAAAATATCGGCATGACCACTCAAGTACTTCCAATTACAGGGATTCCATTACCATTCATTAGTTACGGTGGTAGTTCGATGATGGGGAATGCACTTGCATTAGGCTTAGTGTTTAGTATGAAATTCCACCATCAAACCTACATGTTTGGTAATCATGATGATGATGATTTTTAATTAAAAATTGAAAGTAATTCGAAATAGCCTTATTGGCATCAAACTTAAAAACAGTCCAAGAACCTATTTCATCTCTCTGGACTGTTTTTCTGTATGTTAAAAACGCGAGCATAAAAAAACTCCGGTTATGCTACGACCGAAGTTAATAATTGTGTTCGAGTTAGTTTTGAGTTTGTGGAGATGATTTTGGTGGTGCTAATGCTTTTAATAATTCTAAGCGAGACTTAGTAGTCGTTGCCTTAACGCCAAGTTTTGATAAATTCGCAATTATTTTTGTTACATCTACATTTCTTGACATACCTTCCACCTCTTCTATTTCTTATATTTTATATGACGTAGCACCTCTATAAAAGTTGCTACTACTATTCAATCATAAACAAATAAAATACTTTTTATTCCTTATTATCATAACATTTTTTATCCATATAAATAATTTCAATATTGTTACATATCGTATGGGTAATTATCATACTACATACACTATTTTCTTACAATCATACTTTTGACTGACATCATTTTTCTTCACAATCATTCTTCTTTACATACCCCCATAAGGTATGATATTTTATAAACAATAGGAGGTGAATACTTTTGACAGAAGAATGTACAAACCATTCTTGTCGCAAAAGTCACCATCCCGAACATGTAAAAAAGGATTTAACCACTCGTTTAAATCGTATTGAAGGTCAAATCCGCGGTATTAAAGGCATGGTCGAGAAAGATGTTTATTGCGATGATATTATTACTCAACTATCCGCTACACAATCTGCGCTCAATAGTGTAGCTAAAGTATTACTTGAAGGCCATTTAAAAGGTTGTGTCAAGGATCGTTTAGCTGAAGGTGATGACGCGGTATTAGATGAACTTGTTACAACTTTTCAAAAACTAATGAGAAAATAAGGAGTGTTTCATGATGACGGAAAAAATCCAATTAAAAGTAGAAGGTATGTCTTGTGGGCATTGTGTAAAAGCAGTAGAAACAGGTGTTGGCGATTTAGACGGCGTAAAAAGTGTAAATGTCAATCTAGAAAAAGGTCTAGTAGATGTAGATTTTGATCATTCTAAAGTAACAACTGAAAGCATTAAAGAAGCCATCGAAGAAGAAGGCTATATCGTTAAATAATCTGGAAATAGCTGCAATCTTTGCAGTTATTTTTAGCATATTTTTATACCCCTTGCAGGTATATAAAGTGTGGCTTCTATCAGTGGGGGTTTTCTTCATCCCCCACTGAACTAGAGGAATTCAGGTTAAAAGCGCCACGTCCTGTGGCAACACCTGAAGGACCAACATCTTGTTGGCCCAAACCAATCGGGCGCATGCGGCAGTTGATCCCCACCTATCTTTCTTCGTTTGTTTCTCTCTAAACCTTGAGGTGGGGGTCTTACTGCCCGTTAACGCGGGATAAAAGGAGGCATTTTCAGTGACAACATCCAGTACTAGTAATAAAGAAGTAACGCTTGATATTCAAGGAATGACCTGTGCTGCCTGCTCTGCTCGTATTGAGCGTGGACTCAATAAGTTAGAGGGGGTTGATCAAGCAACTGTTAACTTAGCTCTTGAAACCGGTCATGTGTCCTTTGATAGTACAAAACTCAATGAAGAGGCACTTATCGCAAAAATTCAAAAGCTTGGCTATGATGCAGTCGTTCACAAAGAAAATGAAGAAAGAGATCATCGTCAAATTGAGATTGAAAAGAAAACGCGTATATTTATCATCTCTGCCATTTTTTCTCTACCTCTTTTGTGGACGATGTTTGCACATTTTTCATTCACAAGAGGCATTTATGTTCCTGAATTTCTGATGAATCCATATGTACAATGGGCTCTTGCCACAGTCGTTCAATTTGGCATTGGCTGGCAGTTTTATAAAGGCGCTTATTATGCACTCCGCAATAAAAGTGCCAATATGGATGTACTTGTCGCATTGGGAACATCCGCTGCTTACTTTTACAGTGTTTATATGGTTCTTAAAAATCGCGAACATATCGGCATGCATCATTTAGATTTATATTTTGAAACAAGTGCGATTTTAATCACTCTTATTTTGCTTGGAAAATTATTTGAAGCACGTGCAAAAGGTCACTCATCCGATGCGATCAAAAAATTGATACGATTGCAACCGAAAACGGCATTTGTTGAACGAAATGGAAAGCCTCTCGAAATACCCATTCGTGAAGTAAAGCTAGGCGATATACTCATCATAAAACCTGGAGCATCTATACCTGTTGATGCGGTTGTTATTTCTGGAGATTCTGCGGTAAACGAATCGATGCTGACAGGTGAAAGCTTACCTGTTGATAAATCAACGGGCGATATGGTTTATGCTGCTACTTTAAACGAAAACGGCACATTACGGATCAAGGCTAAAAAAATCGGTCATGATACAGTTCTGTCAAACATTATCCGTGTTGTGGAAGAAGCTCAAGGTTCAAAAGCTCCTATTCAACGACTAGCCGATAAAATTTCAGCGATCTTTGTACCTATTGTCGTCACTTTAGCTGTCATCACATTTATCCTTAGCTATTTCTTTTTGACAGATGGTGACTTTACACAATCACTTGAACGAATGATCGCTGTTCTCGTAATAGCATGCCCATGTGCACTTGGGCTTGCCACACCAACATCCATAATGGCCGGTTCTGGGCGTGCTGCTGAGGCGGGCGTGCTTTTTAAAACAGCTGAAGCACTTGAGTATACAAACACGATCGATACAATCGTGTTCGATAAAACAGGAACAATTACAAAAGGGACACCTGCTGTCACAAACTTTTTAGTACTAGATCAATATGAAAAAGAAACGTTAGTTCCCCTTATTGCAGCAGCTGAAAGTAATTCAGAACATCCCGTCGCAACGGCGATTACAACATACGGCAAAGATTATGGTGAATTATCCGCTGTTCAAACATTTAAAGCGATCCCTGGTCAAGGAATCGCAGCAACTGTTGAAAATAAACAAATCATAATTGGAACTCGAAAATTGTTTAAAGATCGCCATATTGAGATCAACTGTAACAGTCATTTTGAAGACGAAGGCAAAACGGTTATGTACGCAGCCATCGATCAACAACATGTTGCAACAATTGCTGTAGCAGATGAAGTAAAAGAAACTTCTAAAGAGGCGATCTCCAAATTGCAAAGCATGGGGATTCATACGATCATGCTTACAGGTGATCAACCGAAAACAGCTGAGACGATTGCAAAGGAAGTTGGCATCGACCGTGTCATTGCAGGCGTTTTGCCTACTGAAAAAGCGGCAGAAATCGAAAAACTTTTAAAAGAAAAGCGACATGTTGCCATGGTCGGAGATGGATTAAATGATGCCCCTGCCCTTGCAAAAGCTGATATCGGCATAGCCATGGGCACAGGAACGGATGTGGCTATTGAAGCAGCAGATATCACGATTATGAAGGGAGATTTATTGAAAGTAGTAGATGCTGTGAAAATGAGCCGCTTAACTGTACGGAATATTAAGCAAAATTTGTTCTGGGCACTAGCCTACAACTCCATCGGCATTCCAATCGCTGCCTCTGGCTTGCTTGCACCATGGCTCGCTGGCGCAGCAATGGCATTTAGCTCCGTATCAGTCGTACTAAATGCATTACGATTGCAAAGAGTTCAATTATAAACATAGTTTTTCTGAACAGAAGACCTGATATATATTTTAAAAATAAAAGGTGACCTCAGAATTGTTCAACTAACAACTTTTGAGATCACCTTTATTATTTTTTCATTCCAGTGCATTGCAGCAACAAATACTCCTACTCCATTTATCCCTCATATGAATGAACAGATCCCATTTATAACTTCCCACTAAAAAGCAGGAGAATAAATGGGATCAACTATTTGTAGAAGCCTGATTCGTTCGGGTCAACATGATGTTGGTCACTCAGGTAGTGCCACAGGACGTGGCGCTTTAACCTGAGTTCCCCTATTTCAGTAGGGGATGAAGTTTTACTTATTTAATAACGCCATGTAATTCCGTCAATTCAAATAAACGATCTCCGCCGCGTAAAGCGTAGCTAAACTCAACAGTTGTTTCTTGTGGAGCGCCGTTTAATGTACTTTTGGCTTTAAAAACTTCCATATTGACAGATTCAACTTCTATATCTGTATGTCCAAGTGATTGTAGTACAGTTTTTACTTTGAATGTACGAGCAGGTACCAAATCAATTAGTAAAGGAATATCTAAATCAAGAATGGATTTTGTACCTTCATTTGTTTTAATAATAGCGATTGCTGTAATTTCCATCGTTACGAAATCCTCCTTTATCTTAATCATTCTTATTATAGCACTATACAAATTTTCCGAACAAAAGCCTCAATAGTGAGAGAAATGTCACAGCTACATAGCGAAACTGCGTCATAAGCAAGTTGCAATCGAAAATAGGTCCATTACTTTTTAGATTCTTATTTCACGCTTTCCATTTGCCAAACTGAAACCCTTCGTATTACACTATCTTACGTTCTATAGGTTTACTCTCCTTTAGATGACAAAATGTTAACACCTAATGAAGGTAAACCTAATTTCTTGACTATTTGAAAATAGAAGGCAGGGCTATCATGAAAAAATCCATTATCTTGCTAATGTCCGTGCAATTTTTTGTGTACTTAGGGTTTGGATTAATCATCCCTATTTTACCTGAGGTAGTGGTACAACAAGGATTTGCAAAAATACATGTGGGTGGCTTATTAACCATCTACTCACTCGCAAGTTTCTTTACAGCTCCTTTTTGGGGAATGCTCAGTGATAAAATGGGGCGGAAAAGATTAATTTTAATAGGCCTACTTGGGTTCTGTACTAGCTTTTTACTAATTTCATTATTTATGAATTCATTGACATTACTTTATATTTCCCGAATTATCGGTGGTTTATTCTCCGGTGCGCTTTATACTGCTGTGACAGGATTTGTAGGTGATTTATCGACAGAGGAAAATCGCAATAAATATATGGGCTTTATGGGCATGTCAATCGGTCTTGGTTTTATCTTTGGACCAGCATTAGGTGGTTTACTCGGAAAAATCAGTTTAACTACACCATTTACCGTTTCATCCATCCTAATCTTTTTGTTATTCATCTATGCAAGTATTATTTTGAAAGAACCGGAACGACATATAACATCACAAAAACGTGCCATTGTGCCAAAAGGAGCTTCTATACTCTTCCAGTATCGCATACGTTACTTATTCGTATTTTCTTTCATGGTGACCTTTTTATTGGCAGGCTTAGAATCTACTCTTCAATTATTCCAAATGGCTAAGATCAACATTACTTCTGCACAATTAGGTTCGCTCTTTCTATTCAGTGGATTTGTAGATTTTATGGTTCAGGGAGGACTTGTTCGTCATATCAAAGATGGTACTGAAGTGAAGTGGTTAATAGGAGCTCAAGTAGTCACTGCAATAGGCTTATTTATGTTTCCTTTTACCAAAAGTTTAGCCTTTGCAGGATTTGCACTATGTGTATTTACTGCTGGGAATGCTTTAGCTCGTACATTAAATACGTCACTTTCTTCAAAGGAAGCCGGTGGAAAGTATGGAACGGCAGCTGGTATTTCCTATTCCATGGATAATATAGGGCGTATCATCGGGCCCATGTTCTTTACATGGGTTCTTACAAAACAAGCCGATCTCGTCTATGAAATTTCGGGGACATTAGCCTTGTTCAGCATCCTCATTCTTGTCCTATTCCATGTAAGCAAAAGAACATTACGCAGTCAAAAAGAAGCATAATGTTCCACCAAAAGTTCAGCATCTTTTGTTTGTTCTATAAATGCTGGACTTTTTCTTTTATATGAGATTTAGAGGAAGTCAATTGTGGATATATTTGTTGAATAACTGATGAACGCATCATATAAGAAGTAATCACGATCAGTATCATACTTGATCCTAATAAAACCCATTGTGGATCTACACGATCAAACAACAAACCAAAGACCATTGTTCCAAGAGGCATCATGGCCATTGAAACCGCCTCTAAAATGCCAAATATTCTACCTCTATACGATTCTTCGACTTCTGTTTGAATCATTACTCCAACTGGTGTATTGATAAACACAGCAAATGCCGAAAAGCTAAAGAATAGCGTGATAAAAAACAGAAAATTCATCATATAAGTAAACTCTACCCATAGTGGTATGGTTGCCAACCCCAATGCAGTGGCCATCCATAGGATATATCGCTTTGATTGCAATAATGGATATGTTGAAGGTTTTCTAGTTGACAGAAAAACAGATGCCACTAACATCCCTATAGCGCCCGCTGATTCAATGATACCAACATGCCGTGATTTGATCTTTAATACTTCCACTAGGATAAATATCCCCCCTACATTCATGGCTGTGAAGAATAGATTGATCCAAAAAGCTACCCATAGTATGGTTGCTACAGCCTTTTTTGTTTGGGCATATTGAAAACCATCTTTTAAACTTTGCCATATCCTCACCTCATCTTTGGCTTCGTTCTTCACTTCACTATACAGATGAAAGTTCATCGTTGCTTCTAATAGTAGTGCAATCAAATAAGCTACCATATGAACAATTAGAAAACCTTCTATGGAGACAAATCCGTACATCATTCCCCCAATAGCTGGGCCACCAATTGCTGCAATTGACATAGCCATTTGATTAAAAGACATTGCTTTTTGGATTCGTGTTCGGTCTACTAAGCATGCAATCGATGATGTAAACGTTACACTATTAAACGTAGATGTAATGGAATAAAGTGCTGTGACAATATAAATAGAGGTAACAGTAATTCCTGATAAATAGCCATATACTAATAAGCCTGCCATTAACACCACTGTACATCCCTGTGATAGTAATATAATCATTTTCTTTGAATAACGATCCGCCATTAAACCTACAATCGATGCCAAGAGGACTCTCGGTAATATTGAACAAACCATATTCATCGCAAAGCTCGTCGCAGAACCCGTCATTTTCAAAATATAGAGACTGATACCGAATGCTAACACATTAGCCCCTAAAGTAGAAATGATTTTACTGATTGTAAAAGTCCATAATTGATATGTCGCTTTTTTCACCTTTAAGGATTCTTCCACTACTTTTCCTCCTTTTGTTTAATCTTGTTAAAAAGTTTAATTTTATTAAACAAACAATATCATACTTTCTACTTCCTTCACAAGAGAAAGTTTAATATAATTAAACAAAAGAAGTGAGGTGTACCTATGGAGACTCTTGGTAGCAGAATCCGTACATTACGCAAACAAAAAAAACTAACCTTAGAAGCACTTGCTGATCATCATATTACAAAGGGCATGCTTAGCCTTATTGAAAATGATAAGGCTAATCCCTCGATGGAGACTTTATATTATATAGCCGATCGATTACAAGTTGACATCAGTTCTTTACTAGCTGAAGTCAGTATTATAGAATTGCGTGAACTATTAAAAAAAGTTGAAGACATTTATAATGCGAATACACACTTTGAAGATGGTCCCTTTCTTGAAATGGTTCATTTAATTAGGCCATATATAGAAAAGCTTCCTACATGTTATGAATCTGGAAGACTCTTATTTTACTATGTTAGAGTTCAATCTAGGCTAAAATTGGATGACTGGGAACAAAACTTAGAGCGTGGTCTAGCTATGTTTAAAGAGATGAACATGATGAATGAATGGGTAAAAATGAAGATCCTCCATTTTTGGACTTATTTTACCAATCATCATTATGAACAGGCATTACAAGTTGGTTTGGCCACTGAGACTGAGATAAAAAATAAAAATTATAGGGTGGATACCATTACTATTCTGGATCTACTCTACGATATTGCCGTCACTTATTTGGGCATAAACGATTTAGAAAATGGCAGGGATTATTTACAAAAGGGATTGGAATTGTCAAAGAAAAATCGACTATTCTATAAAATAGATGATATTTATCGAGTGGCTTGTTACCAAGCAATCATGGATGGTGATGATACCGCACGGACTTATTATTTCAATAAGTTAGAACAATATGCCATTTTTGCTGAAGACAAACTGTCCTATTCTTATCTGTTCCTTATCCAGATACATTACTATAATTCTTTTGCACACGACTATGAAAAGGCGTCTGAATTACTTGAACGTTATCATCGTATCAAAGTTGAAGATTTCACAAATACCTTTTTTTATATTGTTGAAAAGGGCAAAAATTTATATTATTTATCTCATATTGATGAAGCATTACAAGAATTAGAAAAAATCAAAGAAATTCCTCACTATCTACAGCATCCTTACGATTTATCAATGCTTGCAGAAAGCTACTCTTATAGAGCTTTATGCTATGACAAAATAGGGAAGCTCTCTCGCGCACTAGAGGAAGCAAAGAAAGGCGTTGAATTCGTTGCTCCATTTATTGATACTCCTTATAAAAGATTTATCAATCAAACATATGATATGCTTTGCCAAAAGGCAAATTCGTTATAATCTTTCCCCCTGTTTCTTCTACTTCTAGAAACGGGGGATATGCTTCTCTATGTTTAAACACCTACAATCCTTAGTTTTTAGCGTGTTTCATTTTTCTATCTTCCTTTTTGACAGTTACTTCTGCTAATACTGCACATTTCAAATCACTCTTACAATTATTTTAAAATTCTATTAGTGTATAATGTTGTTTGTAATTGCTTCTTAATAATTGTTGGATAAGTTATACTTAAGAGAAAAGATTATGGAAGAAGGTGATAAAATGGATACAGCCAGTTTAACATCTTTAATCGTTTCCACTATTTTGGTTTTAAACATATTTCTTGCAGCTATTATTATTTTCCTAGAAAGAAAAGAACCTAGCTCCACATGGGCCTGGATTCTTGTCCTATTCTTTTTACCTGTTGTAGGATTCATACTCTATTTATTATTAGGTAGGCAACTACGCAAAAAGCACTTATTTCGCTGGGAAGGCCGCAAAAAAATCGGTATCGATAAACTAATTGATTATCAAATGGAAGCCATTCGTGATGGTTCTTTTGAATATCGGCTAGATGATGCAGCTCATTACGAAGACATCATTTACATGCATTTAACGACAAATCATGCGGTACTAACACAAGATAATGCTGTTACAATTTTTAGTGATGGGAAAGAAAAGTTTAAAAAACTATTAAAGGATATTGAAGCCGCTAAACACCATATTCATATTCAATACTACATCTTTAGACTGGATAACTTAGGAACACGCATTTATCAATTGCTCCTAAAAAAAGCAAAACAGGGGGTAAAAGTTCGACTTTTATATGATGAAATGGGTTCTAGAGGCGTACATAAAAAACACTTCAAAGAACTAATAGAAGCTGGTGGAGAAGTTGAAGTTTTCTTTCCTTCCATACTTCCTCTTTTTAACCCACGGATGAATTACCGAAATCACCGAAAACTTGTCATTATCGATGGCCGTATCGGTTATATTGGTGGTTTTAATGTGGGTGATGAGTATCTTGGCTTGAAAAAAAGATTCGGCTATTGGCGAGATACACATTTGCGCATTGAAGGTAGCTCGGTTCATCCTATGCAGACAAGATTTTTATTAGATTGGAATCAAGCCTCTGATACAAAAGATATTCAGTACTCTGACAACTACTTTCCAACGATCTCTCGCAAAGGGGAAGTTGGTATTCAAATCGTATCTAGTGGACCCGATTCTGAATGGGAACAGATTAAAAATGGTTATCTAAAATTAATAGGCATGGCTAAAAAGTATATCTATATCCAAACTCCATATTTTATCCCAGATGATAGTTTTATGGATGCTGTGCGCATTGCTTGCTTATCAGGGATCGATGTTCGTATTATGATCCCAAATAAGCCTGACCATATGTTTGTATATTGGGCAACCTATTCCTATGTTGGGCAATTAATCAAGGCAGGAGCTAAAATTTATATTTACGAAAATGGATTCTTGCATACAAAAATGATTGTTATTGACGATGAGGCCTCTACAGTTGGTACAGCTAATATCGATTTTAGAAGCTTTAAGCTTAATTTTGAAGTAAATGCATTTATCTATCATCGTGATACGTCTCATCAGCTAGCAGAATTATTTGAGCAAGATATGCTACTTTCAACTGAACTTACACCTGAATTATACAATAGCCGGTCACGTATTATTAAAATGAAAGAATCCATTTCTCGTTTGTTAGCGCCCATCTTATAATAGAGCATTTAGAAGCTTTTGCCCGTCATACGAACGTAGAAAGGACTTCGGTGTTCCGCCAGCCATCCCTTGCCATCAGCTGACACCTTAAAACCTGCTCAAGGGCATTGAAACGAGTACGTGAGGTATTTCTAAGTTCTCCGCAACTTTTTATAACACAAAATTGTGGAGCCTATGTAAGGCCTTTCAGCATAGCGGTGAAGCCGTCAGTATTAATTGATCCATAAAAAAAGCATATAGTACAATTCATTCCTTGTACTATATGCTTCTTATTTTATCCCGCATTAACGAGCAGAAGACGTATTCCAGTATAAGACAGGAGAATCACTTTCTGTAAAGAAAAACTCATTGAGAAGTTTCACTTTATCTGATCCCTAAATACTCTTCAAGTGTTTCATGCTTATTGTAAATCTCAGTGGCAATTTTTTTGCCCACATAACGAAAATGCCATGATTCATACATATAACCTGTCACGTCCTCTTTCCCCTTTGGATAACGCATGATAAAGCCATATTTATGTGCATTTTTGGCAATCCACTTGCCTGCTTCTGTTTCGGCAAATTTATTATCAGCATATGCCTCTGTATTCCCTACTTCTCCTATATCGAACGCTAGGCCTGTTTGATGCTCAGAATAACCTGGTCTTGCGCTATAAGTATCGGCTGCTTTTTTTCCATCGCGTTCCACATAGGCATCATATAGTTCTACTTGTCTATCATATGAACGATAGGTACTGAAGGCATCGAATTTAAATCCATCTAATGCTGCCGCCGCATTTAACTCTGCAAAAGCTGCACGGGCATCTGCATTTTCACCTGGTGCAAAATCAGTTGGTAACGGATACTGTTTGCTTGCTACCAAGACACCTTGAATATATGTTGCTTTTTTCGGTAGCTTTTGTCCTATAATATAGCCTCCTGCATCCACCTCTTGCTCTTTTTTAGTAGTGGCAGCAGTCGTTTCCTTTTTTTCTGATGTATTATGTGTAGCAGTCGTTTGCTCAGCTTTAGTTGCCGAATTTTCCTTTTCTGAGTCATTGCACCCTGCAAGTAAACTCCCTGAAATAGCCATGATAAACGCTAAAACTACTGGAAATTGATAATGCTTCCCTTTACCCACTATTGAACCACCTCTATTTAACTTTTAAACTCATCATAAATATTTTACTTTACTATACAAAAAATCATGATCAAACAACAAGATACATTCATACTTTTTTCATTAAAAAAAGATAGTAAAAAGGATAGCTAATGTTGCGATTCCAAAAAATATGGCCATTCCTTTCATCCATTTTGCTTCTTTTACATAGCCTTGTTTCGCCATATCTTTTGCACGAAATGTATTAGTAATAGTAAACATTAATGTAATGAACAAAACAGCAAGATTGAAATTTTGCTTGAATACAAAAAACACCGCAAGTAAACTCGTGATCGCCACAAGTGTACCTGATACTAATCTTACATTCATGATAGCCCTCCTCATATTACCCTTTTTCATACAAAAATCGGAGCGATCGATTCACCCCGATTTAGTTTACCTTATTTTTTTGTTTTTTTCTTTGCAGACCTTGCAGCTTGTTTCTCTGCTGGTGTTAATCTTCTTTTTTCCTCAGATGCTTTTGCAACTTCTTTCGTCGCTTTTTCAGGATGTTCTGAATAGAATTTACGTCCTAAATATGTTTGGAAGATCAAGATAGCACCACTGACTGACCAATAAAGTGGTAATGCTGCCATACTAGAAAATGAGATGAACATGATCATAATTGGTGAAATATACATCATCATCTTCATTTGAGACTTTTGTTGTTCTGGAATTGTCCACAATGATACTTGTGCTTGTACAAAGTATACTGCACCAGCAATAAGTGTCATGATGATATCAGGTTTACCTAGTTCATACCATAAGAATGGATGGGATTGCACTTCACTAGAATACAATATAGCGTAGTATAAGCCCATGATAATTGGCATTTGGATAATAACGGGAAGACAGCCCATGTTCATAGGATTAACGTTATACTTTTTGTATAATCCCATCATTTCTTGCTGTAGTGCCATTTGCTCTTCTTTTGTTTTTGCCGCTTTTAATTTCTTTTGGATTTCGTCCATCTCTGGCTTCAATTTATCCATTTTTTCTTTCATGCCTTGTTGATTTTTATAGTTTTTCAGCATGAATGGCATTAATATTAAGCGGATAATAACAGTGATAAGGATGATCGCTGCACCATAACTACCGTTAAATACATTATTGCCGAATAAATCTAGCAAGATTTCCATTGGTTTTACGAAAGTATTATAAAAAAAGCCTTCTTGGTTCTTAACTGAATCACAACCAGCTAGCACAAATGGTGCTAAACCAAGCATTGAGATTAGCCAAAGTTTCTTCTTCAATATTTTCACCTACAATTTCTCAAGCTATAGTGAAGTATACATTATATAGTGGATACTAATCAAATCAAAGTCATACAAGGGAACATAATATATATAATTCTTTCTATTTTAGCTCTTTTTTCAGGATATTGTTGGTTTTAGTAACTTATAAGAAGCGAAAGGCGGTAACTGCTCCTGCGTTCAAAACAAACGAATCAAAACCCGCGCAGGGAAACCTTAGATTCATTATGGAAAAGCACCCGCCTGTAGCAAATCGGAAGATGTCTATCAACAGTATTTATTATTAAACAGGACCTTTATTTTAAAAGCTTTTCAGGTAGTTGGAAGCGGAAATACTCTCGATCTGGTTTATCTCTAAAATGTTTTGGTGTAACACCAACATATTTTTTAAAAATACGAGTATAATAGCTTTGATTGCAAAAATGGAATTGTTCTGAAATATTAGAGATGCTTTTGTTTGTATGCCGTAAATAATATTGAGACTCTTCCACTCTTCGTACATTCAAATATTCTACTAATGTTATTCCTACATGCTCTTTAAATATACGTGATAGATGACTTGTACTGATTTTAAAGTATGCAGCTATATCTTCTACTGATAAATCTGTTTCAATCTCATCATCAATGTACATAATTACTTTATTGACAGTTTGATGCTTATAAGATGGTTGCTTTCTTTCGGATATAACATAAATATAAAATTCGATTAAGTCATCTGCAAATTGCAAAAATTCTGCATCATTCATGTGTTCGTCGATCATTTCCACACAAGCAACATTAAAAGCAAACGCTTTCCTAGATGGCGCCTGATTATCAATTAGCTTTCTCGTAACTACTGAAGATAGAATAACAAAATAATATCGAACTGCTCTAAAAAAATGCTTGCCAAAACGTACTGATAACATATCAATTAATTGTCGCAATGATTCTTTTGCAGCTATCGCTTCTAATTGATAGATTTCACGTAACAATTGAGCTTCAATGTCGAAGAAATTTTCTATTTCTTCGTGTTGGTTCATCGTCTCAATTTCCTTAAAATACTTTTTAGAAATAGATTCTGAAATGGAATATTCGTATTGTAGCATAGACTCCCCATCTTTCTATAAATTACACATTTTTCTATTACATTATTTTTACTATATAACGAAAATGGTAATATGAAAATAGTTTTATTAACCAAGTATGAAGAAATTTTACTCATTTTTCTCATAGGAAATTATACTTATTAAACAAGCAATTGGCAAATTTCTTTTACAAAGACTATAAATATAAGAGATAAATCCTTATAGAACCTTAACAAAATATTTATCTTTATTTTTATCGTCCATCAAATTATAGTATTTATATAGGCAAGTTTATGTGTCATGAGTGTATGAACTCATACACTTATTAGCTATACTTAAATTTATAATTGATCTATAGTAGTATGAATGCGAAAAAAATTTTTAAGAATGGAAAGAAACGAGGTAGAAATTTAATGGATCCACGATCTATCGAGGAATTGATACAGATTATTAAGGAGTTCTTCCCTGATAATACGTCAATCGTTATTTCAGATACAAAAAAATATTTGTATTATCAACCGAGTAAAAAAATTGATTTGAAGATAAAACCCGGTGACGAAATACCTGAAGGCTCTGCGACTCAAAAGGCACTTGACTATGGTCAAAAAGTAAATTCATTTATTGAACCTGAAATATTCGGTGTCCCTTATTATGGAATGAGTATTCCATTAATGGACGAAGGGGAAACGAAGGGTGCTATTACTGCAGTATTCCCTCAAAAGCCTTCTCCTTTCTTAACTAACTACATTACCATTAAAATTGACGACTGTTGGTATCCCGTTAAGCATGATGAAGTGATTTATCTAGAAACTCAACTTCGTAAAACATTTGTCAAAACCATGCAAAAAGAAGGCTACCATCGTTTAAATTTAAGTGATCTTGAATTATTCTTATCACCTGATACATTTATTCGATGTCATCGCTCATATATTGTGAATATTAATTTTATTGAAGAAATTCAGCCCGACTCACATTCAACATTCTTATTAATCATGAAGAATGGTACGCGTATACCAGTTAGCCAACGTTATGCAAGCTATTTCCGTCGTTCTTTAGGGTTCTAAAAAATTTCCATGCCATGTATAATCTAAAAAAGTTGTCAAAGACTATTCTCTGGCAACTCTTTTTTTCGTCAATTTTCTACTTTATTCGATTTTTAATCCCTTTCATGAAACTGTAAGCAAATTGTGACAATTTGGTGATATTATAAAATTAATTATATCAATTACACTTCGGCATAATTGCGTCCGGATTTTTTTGAGCTTGCTCAAAAAGTTTTTCTTTCAAATCCGTGATAGTCGCCCGATTACCTAATGTTCGAAACAGAAGATTTTTATAAATCAGAGATGGAATTTTTTGTTAAAGGAGAGATTTTCGTGACAGTAACAGTAGAAGAAAGACTTCGTTATCCACAACTTGCTGATAAGATCATGACAGCCGCTGAAGCAGCTTCATTTATCAAAGACGGTATGACTTTAGGATTAAGTGGCTTTACACGTGCAGGTGATGCAAAAGCTGTACCGCATGCTTTAGTAGAACGCGCTAAAACTGAGAATTTTAAAGTAGATGTATATACGGGTGCATCACTTGGTTCTGACACAGATGCGTTAATGTCTGATGCAGGTATTGTTCGAAAACGCTTACCATTCCAAGTAGACCGTACGATGCGAAGCCACATCAATAAAGGTGATTTGTACTTCGTTGATCAACATCTATCAGTAACTGCTGAATATTTACGACAAGGTTCTATAAAAGGTGTTGACGTTGCAATAGTTGAAGCTACTGCTATTACAGAAGATGGATTATTGATTCCAACGACTTCAGTAGGTAACTCACCTATTTTCATTCAAGATGCAGACAAAGTGATTATTGAATTGAACCTTGCTTCATATCCTGAACTTGAAGGAATCCATGATATTTATATCCCAGAGCCTCAAGGAGAACGTCAACCTATTCCTATTATTCATTCGGCAGATCGCATCGGTCAAAAAGGTATCCCATTGGATATGGATAAAGTGATTGCTGTTGTCGTTACCGATCTAGAGGATTCTCCATCATTAATCGTTCCTCCTGACGAAGAAACACAACAAATGGCAAACTATCTTTTAGATTTCTTCCGCGATGAAGTCAAAGCAGGTCGTTTGACAAATAAGCTTGCACCACTTCAATCAGGAATTGGTTCAGTAGCAAATGCTGTATTAGCGGGTATGGTTGATTCTGAATTTGAAGACCTTGAAGTATTCTCTGAAGTTCTACAAGATGCAGTATTTGATTTAATCGATGCTGGCAAAGTGAAAACGGCTTCTTGCTGCTCCATTACATTATCTAAAGAAAAAATGGAATCTGTTTTCCACCATTTAGATAAATATGCAGATAAATTGGTATTACGTCCGCAAGAAATCTCAAATAACCCTGAAGTGATTCGTCGTATGGGATTGATTTGCATGAATACAGCCCTTGAATTCGATATTTACGGTAACGTCAACTCAACTCATGTACTAGGTACTAAAATGATGAATGGTATCGGTGGTTCTGGTGACTTTGCTCGTGCTGGCCGCATTTCCATTTTCGTTACAAAATCTACTGCTAAAGATGGCAAAATTTCATCGATCGTTCCATTTGTATCGCATGTAGATCATTCAGAACACGATGTAGACGTAGTTGTAACTGAACAAGGTATTGCTGATTTACGTGGCTTAGCGCCTCGTGAACGTGCGGAATTGATTATTGAAAACTGTGCGCACCCTAAATATAAATCTGCTCTTCGTGCCTACTTTGAAGAAGCAAAAACACATGGTGGACAAACTCCTCACATCTTAGAAAAAGCATTCTCATTCCATACAAACTTTGCTAAATATGGTACAATGCTTTCTCCTGAAGAAAACTAAAATGTGAGTTTTGAGTAAGCCTTTTTGTTTTGGAAAGCTGAATCCTACTTTCAAAGCAAAAAGGAATATTTCTACCACAAATAACATAGAAAATTAAAAAACGCAGATGTTTTTTTAATAAACATCTGCGTTTTTTTAATTTTGCATTTTTGATCACGATGATAGAGTAAGTGAGTACACAGTGGTAGTTTACTTTCCCACACTATGTATTAGTTGAATCAATCGTTGATCCCTCACACCTATCCTCTGTCTTTATCTGCGTCTTAAAATTAGGCCTTACTTTGCACCCTTTAATGCGGGATAAAACTCTAGCAAAAGAAATTCTACTCTATTGTAGAACTCGCTATGACCTATGATTGAGGTGGCTTTACACCGTTCAAGTGTTCATGTTGTTCTTCATTTTCATATTGAATCGCCGTTCCAGAACCTTCATAGATCATTTTAGTATCATCATCGTCATATGTTTTATGTTCGTTCGTATGTCCCTCAGCGGTTGTTGTATTAATAGCATCGTCAGCTACCTTAACAGATGGATCAGATAGTTTGTCTATAAAGCCATTTAGTTTGTCCTTAGTACTATTAAATGCTTCTACTGCTTTATCACGATTTTCCTTTTTACGAAAATACGCATATGCACCTGCTGCAAGTCCAGCGATCAATAAAGATTTACCTTTTGCCATTTTCATCATTTCCTCCCATTTATCATTCTAAATTAACTATACCCTATTTTTTAGAAAATACACGTTTTCCTGTGATTTTATAATAATTTGTCACGATTTATCACTTTTACATACCATATCAATATGTGGTAAACACTCAAATTCATATGGTTCCGACACAGCTTCAAAACCAAATTTACCATAAAAGTTTTGTAGATAAGCTTGTGCTTGGATAAATAAGTCGTGCTCTGGCCATTCTCTTTTTGTTACTGCTATAATCCTTTTTAATAATTGTTGTGCCAATCCTGTGCCTCGAGCTTCTGGTCGTACTATTACACGACCAAATGATGCCATATTCTCATATTTTTCATTTGGAGGAACTGCTCTAGCATATGCAATGATTTTACCATCTTCCTCGTAAGTTATATGAAGACTATTTTGATCATGATCATCTAGATCTTCATAATAAGCTTCTTGTTCAACCACAAATACATTAATTCTTAATTGGATAATTTTATACAGCTCTTCTGTTGTAAGTTCTTCAAATCGTTGTTCTTTCCATGCCAATTAAATCACCCCCATAGCACTATTATTTCACAAACAGCGTTTCTTTTCGAATATAGGAGTTCAATTTTTTCAAGCATCCTGCCCAAAATTAAAAGGAAGGTTTACTGCTTGTTCATACATATCAAACGCCCCTAGAGCTATGGTTTATGATGTTTTTTTGCTATCATAATAAGGCGTAATGTAAAAGATGGAAGTGTGGTAATGTTTGATGACAGAAAGACATCAGTCAGTAAAAAAAACAAAGGGCGCTTTAACAAAAGAAAAAATTATTAAAACCGCTCGTCAATTATTTTATAGAAAAGGCTATGATACCACGACTACAGCAATTATTGCCAAAAAAGTGGGTGTATCTGAAGCAACCTTATACAAATACTTCAAAAATAAAATGGCATTATTATTAGCAACGGTCAAACCACAACGATTAACTTTTATGGAAATGGCCTATTATCAAAGTTTAACCCATCAAGAGCTATTACATGTATGGATTGAAGAGCTAATAGACAATGTCTTTTATAACCGTCCGCAATATTCCATTATATTCAACGAATCGACAAAGCATCCAGAGTTATCTGAACAGTATATTGCCAATTTATATAGTATGACAAATGCTGATCGAGAGCTTGTCCATCGGATGGATGAAGGAAAATTGCCTAAAATCGATTTGATCCTCTTTCAAGTTGGTATTATTGGATCTTTGCTCGCCATGATTACACATATGCAAATTTATAATCCTGATTTAAGTTTAAACGCGGTTCCTCCAAATATTCGTCAAACACTTATTGATCTAGTAGAAGGGAAACTCTTCAAGTAAATTTTTAAAAGTGTCCCCGGCTAAACTCATCCATAAGTAAAGTTTCACCCAGTGAGAGTTTTCTGGACCTCCCACTGGGTGAAGTTGAACCAATCAAGTATTCATTAACAGGCAGTTGTTCCACACTTATCCTCTGTTCTTTACTTCGCATTGAAATAGTGGACTTACTAGGACAAAGTTCAGATTTTACTTAAAAACGTTTTATAGAGCCGAAGCATTCTGATTTGAGATATCATCGAATACTTCTTTTGGTTTTCGAACAAAACAAATAATGGCTGCAATGTAATAAATAATAGATGTTAAAGATAGAATCCCTGCAAGTACACCTGCTATTAGGAACATACTCCCCGCAAAGTTTGCTTTTTTATCTTTTACCTTTACGACTTTTACTGTAGCCACCACACCTACTATCAGGCTGATAATAAAGGATGCAATGATCAACCAACCAAATACTCCTAAGAAATTGATGATTGTTCCCATACCGTCCGTAAAGGTTTGTATATCTATATCTTGAAGCTGAGGATCGTTTGATTGCTGGGATTTGAATTCTTTTAAAATTTCATCCTGGAACTGTTCATTATTTTTTACTTCCGATACCCCTCTTATCATAACACCTATAAATGCGATACCAATGACATTAAAAAATGTGCCGATAATTCCTAATACTATTTCTGCCGTCCTTTTCACTATATCACCTCTATATTATTTGTTATAAATTACTATACGTTCATACTTTTAAAAAGTTTCAAAATTTTGTAGGTGAATCAATTTCACAATGTAAAATTCAGATAAAAAACACGAACATTTTAAATCAACATGAACATTAATATTCAGAAATTTTTGTTCCGCTCCAGACGGCGCTTTCCACGGGCTTGGCTTCAATCTCCTCGTCACTACGTTCCTGCGGGGCTTTCAGCTCAAGCTTTTCCCGTAGGAGTCGCCGTCTTCCGCTCCACAACTATCAAAATTAGTTATTCTTAAATGTTCGTATTTTTTAAGAAGAAAATGATTTATGAAATTGATTCAGGTATACAAAAAAAGAGACGATAATTTATCATCAGACAGTTGCTTAGAGAAAGTTAGGATAGCGTTCAAACATGAAAAACTCCTTATTATGAACTCTCCTCTATATAGATCATCTCATTTATCAATTTCAAATAGAACTCTACACTTTTACGTCATCGTATTCATGTGACGTTTCAAACATTTTCACAACATATGAGCAAACCGCTTCGATTTTGTATTCATTTTCTCGAGCATATTCTACTGCTCGATCTAGTAATTGTTTTGCAATGCCTTGACCACGCAATGAATAATCCACAAATGTATGATTGATCACCATAATATCACCCAATTGCGTCCATATGATTTCAGCTAGTACTCGACGATCTTCTACATACTCAAAAGCAAATTCTTCATGACCTCTATTACTCAATTGAAATTCCATATATTCACACCCCCATATTTTAGAATATAGTTTAACATATCATAACCGTGTTAGGATAGCAGAGTGAATCTCTTAAGCTCTGGTTTTCCCATCTAAAGCTAAAAATACCCCAAAAGATATTCAATAACACCTTTTAGGGCACTCCGCTCTTTCACAAAAAACTTTTTGATTTAGCTAAATATACTACTGATTCCATCCATGATTTTTTGGAAGAAGTTTTTCACACTTGCCCAAAAACCTGAATCACTTTTAATATCGTCGTTGATTTTGTTCAACTGGTCTTTAATGTTACCACTTAAATCATCTAATTGTGTTGACCATTTACTGAAATCAATATCAAGCTTACTGATTTTATCCATTAAATCGATCAATAATTGTCGGTCTTGATCACTTAAATTGATTTCTAATTTTTTCAGTTGTTCATCAACAATTTTTTCAACATCTTCTTTTGTAGCTGGCTTTTGTTCAGCAATTTGCTTTTTAATATCGGTTAATAGTTGACTTACTTTTTCTTCATCGATACCTGAATTTTGAGCGAGGTCAGTCGCAACTGATAATTCTTGATTGGCTACATCTGTACGATCTTTATCTAGTTTTTTACCTGTTGTCACTTCATAAGCTTTGTATATTCCTGCAAGTGCAGAGTGACCTGTTACTTTTTTAGGTGCAGCAACTTCAACTGTTGCATCCTCAATCCCTGCTGTTAGCATCGCATTGGTATACATATCTGAAGTAACTTCCGTAATATTGTCAGGAGTTACGATACTGATGACAAGGCCTGAACCTGCATCTTTTGGTGTAATTTTAGCAGATGAGTAAAGGCGTGCACTTGAGTTTCCATTTTCAATATATTTAGCAATGTCCGCACCCGTGATTGTAATTTCTTCTACATCAGAATTACTTGTTACACCTAAGCTTTTTTTAACGGTTTCTTTTTCACTTGCAGAAAGACTTCCACCATAAACAACGATTGGAACACCTAGCTTTTCATTAACAACATCATCTGACGATTGGGATGAATTAGTACTTGCATAGCTTGTTGTTGGTGCAACAATTGCAGTTGTCAAACACATAGCTGCTACCACAGCAAAGATTTGCTTTTTCATTATGAAATTCCTCCTTAAAAACCTTCATACATATTCGGGTAATCCGTTTACGTCGTTTTGTAACAAATAATATAGAATATGCTTTAAGCATCTTCAATAATAATACGCTAAAAAGAGCAAAAAGTTTCTGAAAGTGGATAAACTTTCTCTTTTTGCTCTTGTTTTTTATTTCATAAGTGTCCAACCATCTTCTTGAATAATGCGATCTGCTTTCATCAGTGTGCCGAGAGCACGTTTAAAAGCCCCTTTGCTCATATGGAACATTTCTTTGATCTCCTCTGGTGAAGATTTATCTCCAAACGGCATTTTGCCTCCAACTTCTTTAAGATATTTAAAGATTTGTTCCGCATCATCAGAAAGACGCTCGTATACGCGCGGAAGCATAGAGGCATTAATCGTACCATCCTCTTTTACTTCGATGACACGTACATTGACATCCGAACCTAGGCGCGGTTCGGATGGACGTTCAGATTCATGAACGAAAATGCGATAGGGAGTGTCAACACCAAGCAAAAAGGTTCCTACTGGTAACAATCGATAGGGACGAGCCAAAATGTCCTTATTGAACAATTCGGGTTCTGCGTCCTCATACGTTTCAAGCACGTGTTCTTCTGTTATCAAACGGCCAAATAGTTTACCTTCTCGATCTGTTCGCAAGGTGATATATAGGTGATCTCCCGGTTCAGGCCACAGTGATTTCAACTTGGGCAAGTCTTCAGATAGTACTAATACTTCTCTGGAAGTACCAATATCCACATAAACTCCTTCGCGATCGTTGACATGTAATACACGCGCCCACCCATACTCTCCTTTATAGATATGCGGCAGCGCTGTTGTTGCAGCTAGATTCCCTCTACGATCCGTATATAAAAACACGGTTATTTTTTGATTGACGTTTAATGATTCTGTTACCTCAGAAGCATTTAATGGGATATCTACATCATCATTTGTTAAAATATATTTTGATTCTTGCTTTTCTTTCACGACTAATTTTACAACTTCACCTGATTGTAACTCTGCCATATTATTAACTCCTTTCATATGACATCATTATTTGCCTGGATGAACATCTTTTAACGCTTCCAGTTTATGAATAAATTTAGGATTCTCTTCTAATACCTGTATAAGATCTGCTATACATTCAATAGAATTCCAGCTTAAATGATGCTCAATTCCTTCCACATCATCATAAATTCGTTCTTCATCTACACCAATAAGTCTTAAAAACTGCTCCAATAAGCTATGTCTCTCTACTAGTCGTTTCCCTAGCTTTAAGCCTTTGGGCGTTAAAGTAAGACCCCGATAGCGTTCATATACTAAATAACCATCTTTATCGAGTTTTTGAACCATTTTGGTAACTGAGGAAGGCAGAACTGACAATGCTTCTGCGATGTCCGATACACGTGCATAACCTTTCTGGTCAATTAGTAAATAAATTTGTTCGATGTGATCTTCCATACTCGGTGTCGGCATCTCAATTCCCTCTCTTTCGATTTCCTTCTCTTTAGTTTACTACATGAAACTGTAAAACGTAACCTATAGCATAAAAGCGTTATATTTAATTCACAGTTTTCATAATAGTATGATGGATCGTTATCCATTTCATTATAGCTGAGCATTTTAAACGAACAACTTTGTGCATATCTTTTATTCACCATATGCATACTTTTGTAATCGCTTCTCGTGGAAAAACACTATTCTTTTCTTACATTACTTGTCACAGAAAAATGCCACTGTACACGCTTATTCCGTAAAATTTCCTTTACTTTGCACAACATCACTCTGAATAAATCTAATGTTCATCAATTGCCGACATTGCTATTATTTGATCTTTGCATAAATACATGTATCACGAAATGTTTTTCCATCAGCTGACCGACGATCCTGTTTTAATATTCCCTCTAGTTCAAATCGTGCTCTGCTTGCGACAGCTCGGCTTCTTATATTATCGCTATCACAACGAATTTCCAGACGCTTTGCGCTCAGTTCTTCAAATGCAAATTGAGAAATCCTTTGCACGGCCTCTGTCATATAACCTTTTCCTTCATATCTCGCATCTAACCAATAACCAATTTCAAACTTAGGAATCGTCCAATCAATATTATGTAAGCCCGAAGAACCGATAAATTCCCCACTGTCTTTTAAAAATACATGCAAGCGTAAATCTTTTCTTGCGATAAAATCACCGATCGCTTGGCGAAGATTTTCCTTTGTTTCTTCTTTCTTCGGTAAAGTCTGCGCCCAATGCATAAATGGTTTTAAATTTTTGGCAGAATGTACGATAGCTTCCCAAACAGCATCTACATCTTCCATAAAAGGCATTCGTATAATTAGTCTCTCTGATTCAAAACTGCTTGGGAAATCCCAATTTTCTTTATAATCGAAATGGTCGATTTTTACTTCATCATCCCAGCTAACAGGTGTGGTTTTCCCTTCCAAATAATCCTGACGCGTAATACCATACGTAACTGCATCATAATAAGCATCTTCTTTTGGTACATACCATGCTTGACGAAGATGAGCCTCTTTGACAAAACCAGCGTTTTCAAATGTCTTTCTCATAGCAATATTATCTTGTCTAGTATGACCTTCTAAACGTATTTTATTGTTTGGCAATGAAAAAACATATTCACTAATCAATTTTAATGCTTTGGTCCCATAGCCTAATCCTCTCCACTTCTCGGCTATGCGTAAATCAAACAATGGTATATCATCTTGCAAATCATATATTTTTACCATTCCTACTTGTACATCAGCATCATCGACTAACCAAAATGTTTTGGCTTCATCTGATTCGTAGCCACCTTCATCAATTGTTTTTTCAACAATATCTCTCGCAGGATGTGAATTAACATGATATGGCCATATATTGGTCGTTATAAACTCTATCAACTGTTCTTGTTCTTCCATTGTCCATTCGATTAGTTTCATATTATTCGCCTCCGATTGCATGAACTTTTGTATGTTATTTTTACTCGACTAACAATATCTTAATCTTACCTATACCTAGATAGGATTCTACAATCTTTATCATACCGGAATAATCAATAGTTATGTTAATCATTTTATCTATATTTTTCTATTAAACTAATTGGATAACAGCGTTTAATCGATCAAGGATGAATATTTCGCATTTGAGAATCATTTACTATTTTTATGTATTTGAATCGATTCCATAAATCATTTTCTTCTTGAAAAATGCGAACGTTTAATAATAACTAATTTTAATATTGTGAAGTCATTCAACTAGCTGATTTTCGCTACGGCTTGCTCACTTCTGCGGGACTTTGAATTTATTTTCTGCATGAGCAATGCACGAAGGAAATGCATATGCATTTTCAAGAATTCAAGCAAGCTTTCGCTTTAATCCATATAATTGGAGCTAAAGCATAGAATTTTTTATAATTATACCAAACATTCAGCCTTATTTTTTTCTAATCAATACGACTAAATAATACCTAAAGGGGTGGGTTTATGAACAAAGGGCAATGGAATATGATTACCGATGTAGCAGATGTTCATGTTGGGCATGTTACATTATATGAGAAGTTAGATGCAGAGGATACAATTTGTACAGGCGTAACAGCTATTTTGCCACACGGAGGCAATCTATTTGAGCAGAAGATTCCTGCGGCAAGCTTTGTCTTAAATGGATTTGGAAAGTCAGTAGGGCTTGTTCAAGTAGAAGAATTGGGATTAATAGAGTCTCCATTAATGTTAACGAATACCTTTAGTGTAGCAGCTGTTTTAGATGGCACTTTAGATTATATGCTTCAACAAAATCCTAGTATTGGCGACTCTACTAGTTCACTTAATATCGTTGTGGGCGAATGTAATGATAGCTTTCTTAATAGTATGAGGCTTCGTGCTGTGAAGCCAGAGCATGCTATTTCTGCTATACGTAACGCCAAACATGCACCATTTGGACAAGGTGCTATCGGTGCCGGCAAAGGAATGATCTGCTATGAGCGGAAGGGTGGCATTGGGTCATCCTCAAGAATCGTTAAACGGGATGGTGAAAGTTTTACAGTTGGTGTACTAGCACTCACCAATTTCGGTAACGCTGGTGAATGTCGTTTCACAAGTTGGCAACAAAATCCTCCTATCGAAAAACCCGATGGCTCTGTAATCGTTGTTATAGCAACTGATGCACCACTCAGTGATCGCCAACTAAAAAGACTAGCTAAAAGGGCGGCTATTGGACTTGGACGTACAGGTACCCATATTCATAATGGCAGTGGTGATATTATGATCGCTTTTTCAACTGCCTACACAATTCCGCATCAATTTAGTTCATCCATTGGCGAAGCGGTAGCATTTGTGAGAGATGATTCCAAAATAATGAATGACCTTTTCCAAGCGGCTATTGAAGCGACAGAAGAATCGGTCTATCAATCATTGCTGCATGCTGAGACAACGGTTGGCCGGAAAAATCGTGTTGTAGAGAAAGCCAAATTTAAATAAAAATAAAAGGGACCGGGACATAAGCTGAAAACGAGTTGATTTTAATGAAAATAAAACCACATGAAGGCAAATGTAAAAGCTTTGACTTCATGCGGTTTATTCATTTTAAACGGATTTTATCCCGGCCTCTTTATACGATTTGCCATCCTAAAGTAACAAGGATAATCCCTGCAAATAACGTTAAAACAGGATATAAAAATGCTACACGTTTATCGTGTTCTCGCAATAATCTTACTGTATCAAAAGCAAATGTAGAAAACGTTGTAAACGCTCCTAAAAAACCTGTAGCCAAGAATGCTGTCCATAACTGCTGATCAACTGTTATGTGAAGGGCCAATCCCATCAACAACGAACCAACACTATTGACGATAAATGTTGCTACATAGTATGGCTGTTTTTGATGTTCCATCCAAACAATCATTCCATAACGTGCAAGCGTACCTAAACCCCCACCGACAGCAAGTACAAGCCAAATCATAAACGCTCACCTGCTTTCTTGTTAGGAACGGCAAGTAAATAACCGAACGACGCCAATGCAACACATAAAATTGTCATAACGATTGCATATATAACTGCCATCACAACATGTTCTTGCATTAATTTTAACCAACTAGCTGAAAATGTGGAAAATGTCGTGAAACCGCCAAGCATGCCAGTCGTCAAAAATAACTTCCAACTCATATTCTGTTGTAGAAAACGTGTGAATAAACCATTCAATATGCCCATAGCAAAACTTCCTACACCATTTACGATCCACAACATACATTCAGTTGGGACAGTTATCATAACACCATAACGCACCAAGGTGCCTAATATTCCACCTAATACTACTCCTACTACATTTTTTATCATTTAATGCACCTTCAATTTATTTACTTTATCCCGTGTTAACGGACAGTAAGATCCCCATCTCAAGGTTTAGAGAGAAAACAGGAAAGATAGGTGGGGGTCAACTGCCCGTAAAAAACCCGATTGGTTCGGACGAGCAGGATGTTGGTCACTCAGGTGTTGCCACAGGACGTGGCGCTTTTAACCTGAGTTCTTCTAGTTCAGTGGGGGATTGAGAAAACCCCCGCTGATGGAAGCTTCACTTTATTATTCGTTCCTCCAACAGCTACAACATAGGGGGAAAATCCTATTTCTCTTGTATGAAGCCAAACATGTTGATTATCCTTATTTTCCCAATAATCACACCTAGTATGAAATATCTTTTTATTCAGCTTTCAATATCAATGTATGACCATTTAAAATTTTACCATTTATCACGGTTTCATGGTATTTTCCATACACCCAATCGTCCACTTGGTCATGATACCATTTTGATCTTAAATGTTCACTTTGCCCAGGACCAACGATATGATAAGCCTTTGACAAGTCACTTAAATCGGCAATAAAACGCCAAGAGGCACCATGATCCACAATGCCTGTTTTATTGGAAGCAGCCGCGCGAACAGTCACCTTTGACCCTGGTACAGGCGTTGTCTTAGAATCTAAGAAATAAGCCAAAATAGAAGATGCTGAAGATAAAGGATGTTTGAAAATAACTTGGTGATAATCTCCCCAACGCCATTTTGATACATCATCACCATAATTTTTTTTGATCTCTTTCACAGTTTCCTCTAATGCTTTTGTTACCAGTTCATCAATGCCGCCAGCTTTATCCACAAATTCTCCCGGCTTTCCTCTATATGCTTGTCGAAGTATTTCATCAGCAACATTATATTTTCCCGGCATCATTTGATAAACATCTGCAGGCATTGATTTCTTAAAAAGTTGATCTTGAATTTTAATCATCCATAGATGGAACACAAGCGGCGCACCTTCAGATATAGAATCTTGATAATCCCAATCCTCCATCATCCTTACAATATCCTTTAGTTTATGTTGTTTTTTCACTGATTCAATAAGATGAGGCAAAAATTCTTTTGCATATAAATTCTCTGTATCTAGCTGCATATTTTTGATATCTTCTACAGTAAAGTCGTCTTTTTCTTCTAACATTTCCACGATCCGTTCATAGCGGTAGGGTTGTGCCCAAAAGTCTGTAATATGATATGGATAGCCACTTCCTACAACCTTATTGTTTGCGGTTGCAATATATCCATTATCCGGATTAATCACTTTCGGTAAATGATTAAAATCAATATAACCTTTCCAACCATAATCCGCTGAATAACCTGGTACAGGGAATTGACCATCCCCTCTTTTACGAATAGGGATTAATCCATTCGCTTTATAAGCGATTGTTCCATCTTTGGATGCAAATACAAAATTTTGGGCAGGTACCTTAAAATCATTTAGTGCGGTTTCAAACTCCTCCCAATTTTTTGCTTTATCCATATTCAACACAGCCTGTAGTTCTTGCGTAGATTGTAATGCTGTCCATTGCATCGAGAAAACTGCTGTTGGCTTTTCTTTTTTGAATGCTAAGTCTGAAACAACAGGACCATGTCTTGTAACAATTACCTCATAATCAATAGTCTTCTGATTTTTTACCTTAATCTTTTCCTTTCGAACTTCCGCTTGTTCCCATTTATTTTCATATTTAAATTGCGTTGGATTATCTGGATTAGGTATTTCAATATATAAATCTTGTACATCAGGTCCCACATTGGTAACACCCCAAGCAATTTGATCGTTATGACCTAAAATAATTCCTGGAATACCGGCAAAAATAACTCCACTCACATTTTGAGTAGATGATGTAAGATGCATTTGATACCATATAGAAGGTGTACTCAGCCCCAGGTGTGGATCATCTGCCAATAATGGTTTCCCACTTTTCGTTTTATCTCCAGATAAAACCCAGTTATTACTACCGTTAAATTCGTTTGGAATAAGAGACGCATCGAATTGTCCAGAAACTTTCACAGGATTTTCGATATTTTCTTCTATAATGGACTTTGCGTTGTCTGGATAATGGATCATCAATTCTTGCACTTCATCTGCGGTCAAATTGGTCAAAGCCCAATGTCTAAACGCCAACATGTTCCAATTTCCACCTAAATCATAAGCCATATATTTTTCAATTGTTAAGGAATCTATTTCTGTCCAACGTTTTGGTTCATATCCTAATAGTTTGAATTCATATGGGAGCGTTCCTTTTTCTTTTGCCTGCTCCATATAGGCATTAACTCCTTCTGCATACCAAGCAAGTACTTGTTTAGCTTTCTTTGAGTAGCCATCATAAGACTTTTTGGCAGCATCCCTTAAACTAAATGTTCTAAAAAACTTATCTGTTTTGACCGTTGATGGACCAATTATCTCTGATAACGTGCCACTTGCTTGCCTACGTGATAGGTCCATTTGGAATAAACGATCTTGCGCTTGAACAAAACCCTGTGCACGATAAAGATCGGCATCAGACTTTGCATGGATATGAGGTACGCCTTTTTCATCTCTTGTTACGGTAACATCCTGATCCATTCCCTTAACACTCATCTTTCCTTCAATTTGTGGTAATGATTTATCAATATAATAATTTACGTAAAGGGCAAACGCTATCACCATAACGACCAAAATACCGAGTATACTTCCAATCCATTTCCCGTATCGACTCAGTTTTTTCTTCATACGTATCCCTCCCACTTTCTCTATATTCCAAAGGTTTACGCTTTATCCCTGATTCCTTATTAAAAAATACAGTTTACAGTTGGATAAAGTGAAGCTTCCATCAGTGGGGGCTTTCTTCATCCCCACTGAACTAGAAGAACTCAGGTTAAAAGCGCCACGTCCTGTGGCAACACCTGAGGGACCAACATCTTGTTGGCCCAAACCAATCGGACTTTTACAGGCAGTTAATCCCCCATCTATCTCTCTCGTTTCTCTATATCTTGAGATGGGGGTCTTACTGCCCGTTAAAGCGGGATAAAGTTAAAACAGAAAAATAGAGTTATTGAAAAGGGACATTTTTAAACTAAAAATAAAAGCACGAAGGCTGTTTTGATCAGCTTCCATGCTTTTATGAATCTTTTTTTAAAAGGAATTTAAGGTGTATCTTCTTTTTAAATCTGTTTAGCAATATGTTGATACTTGATGGGATTTCTCTACATATGAACCCTCTGAGGCGAGCACTTCTTATTCGCTAAATACTCTCTTCCATCACTTCCAAGCGGAAGGAAAAGTCAATGATGACATATAACAGATCCTTCTATCACACTTTAGCTTCTAGCATAATCGGGCAATGGTCGCTCCCTAAGATATGATCATGAATCTCAGCCTTTGTAATTTGTTCCTTTAAACGGTCGGACAGGATAAAGTAATCGATACGCCATCCAATATTCCGTTCACGCACTTTATTCATATAAGACCACCATGTGTAATGATCTGTTAAGCCTGGATACAGATATCGAAAAGAGTCTGTAAAACCTGAATTTAGTAATCTAGTCATTCTACCTCTTTCTTCATCTGTAAAACCAGAGTTTCCGATATTGGCTTTAGCATTTTTTAGATCAATTTCTTCATGTGCTACATTTAAATCCCCACAATAGATAACAGGTTTGACTTGATCTAATGCTTTTAAATACGCTCGTAATTCATCCTCCCAAACGATGCGATAGTCTAAGCGGGTCAAATCACGTTTAGAATTGGGTGTATATACATTTACTAAATGAAAATTGTCGTATTCTAATGTAATAATACGCCCCTCTTCCTGCGTAACATCACCAATGCCATATTTCACTGATATGGGTTCATGTTTTGTGAAAATAGCTGTACCTGAATAACCTTTTCGTTCAGCATAGTTCCAAAATTGATGGTAGTTAGGTAATTCTAACTCTACTTGTCCATCCTGACATTTTGTTTCTTGAATGCTAAAAAAATCGGCATCCATGGTATCAAAATAATCCATAAATCCTTTTTTTAGACAAGCACGAATACCATTTACATTCCATGATACAAATTTCAATGTCATAATCTCCCTATATGTAAAAATACGCCTTCCGCAAATGATCGGCGAAAGACGCTATCCATTACACCCCAGTGTAATGGCATTCGAATTTTTTTCGAGCTTGCTCTAGAAGCTCCTCTTCAAAATCCGTGGCATCTTCGCCGGAGACTTCATCTTGACTCAGCGGGCAGTTTGTACATCCGCTGAATAGAAAATAAAATCACATTCATCTCATCACTTATAGAGATGAACATCTTTTATACCTGTTGTTGCGCTTTCGGTACAAAAAAGATTTGCTCCCATCACTATGCTTTCGTCGCATAACACATTGGGCTCCTGCTGCTGCGCTTTCACCGCCATAAAAGATTGCTGAATCAAGATAAAAGTTTTATTATTTTTGATCGATTGGTAAATCTTCTCCAACGATTTTAACTTCTGTTTCAAGATTTACATTGAATTTTTCTTTTACAGCTTTCTGCACCATATGAATGGTTTCAATATAGTCGGTGGCAGTTGCATTACCTTTGTTAATGATAAAGCCCGCATGTTTTGTAGAGACCTCAGCGCCACCTACACCTTTTCCCTGCATGCCACTATCTTGAATAAGTTTTCCAGCAAAATAACCTGGAGGACGCTTGAAAACACTTCCCGCAGAAGGATATTCAAGTGGTTGTTTTGATTGTCGTTTGAATGTTAAATCTGCAATTTTGGCATCAATCATTGCTTGATCACCCTTTTCCAATTCGAAAATAGATGACAATGCATAATAACCGTTCTTTGCAATAATACTTTTACGGTAGCCAAGCTCTAATTGCTCTTTTGAAAGATCTAATATTTCACCCGTTTTTGTCAATACTTTGCAACTTACGATGACATCATTGATCTCCCCGCCGTAAGCACCGGCATTCATAGCCATTGCACCACCAATAGATCCAGGGATACCACATGAAAATTCAAGACCCGTTAGTGATTTAGCAGCTGCCGCCTTTGAAACATCTTTAATAAGTGCACCAGATTGTGCATATACCGTTGTGCCTTCAATATGAATTAGATTTAACTTCGAAAGATTTAAAACAATCCCTCTAATACCACCATCTCTAATAACCATATTTGAACCATTTCCTAGCAAAAAGATTGGTACTTGGTGGAGATATGCATATTTTACAACTTCAGCGGCTTGTTCTTCTGTAGAGGGCATCACAAATACATCTGCATTGCCCCCAAGTTTTGTCATTGTATAATTTTTAAGTGGTTCGTCTATTTTAACATCTTGAGTATTTACAATAGTAGATAAATCATTAAACCATTGTTCTTTCATAATGGAAAGTCCATTCCTTTCATACTTTCTTTTCCACCATTAAGTATGAAGATACAATGCCATTTTTACAAGTGAAAATAACCTAAAGCCATCTTTTAGACCAAATTTCAATTGCATCAATTGCACCTTTTAGACTTAATCCCATTTCTGTAAGACTATATTCAACTCGAACAGGAACTTCTGTATACACTTGTCGTTCCACAAGTCCCTCTTTTTCCAATTCTTTTAAACGTTCTGACAGTAAACGACCACTAATAGGAAGTGAAGATTCAATTTCGTTAAATCGTTTTGGTCCTTCTAATAATTCATATAAGATTAAGCCAACCCAACGTTTTCCAATCAAATCCATTGCTTTTGACAATCGTGGACATAATGCTGTTTCTTTCATATATTCTCACCTCTGATAATTACATTGTACCGATAATCCAAAAAAAAGTAAACTTTTCGTAACTTAATTACTTGACGTAATCAATTTACTGTTTTATAGTAAGTTACGAAAAGTAAGTTATGAATTATTGAAAGGAGGAATTACCTTTGACTTTCAAGTTAGATCCTAAAATGCAATTGGGATATGTACAATTGCGTGTAAAATCATTAACAGCTCAAAAAAAGTTTTATCAAGCATTGGGATTTAATATTATAAAAGAAAAGGATAAAGAAGTCATATTTGGCGCTGGAAGTTCAGAACCTATTCTTATCTTAACAGCGAGTGAGGATGTAGTTTCGAGACCGCCTCGCACTACCGGTCTTTACCATTTTGCTATTCTAGTCCCAAGTCGTGAGGATCTTGCCTATATGGTGGGCAATTTGATGAAAATAAAGGCTCCATTCAGTGGTGCCGGTGACCATTTATACTCTGAAGCATTCTATTTAACAGATCCAGAGGGAAATGGTATTGAAATATACCGTGATAGACCACGTAGCGAATGGACCATCAAAGATGATGGTGGGATCGATACGGATACACTACCAGTTGATTTTAATGGCATCATGGCTTTATTTGATCCTAACCGTGAATGGACAGGCTTCCCTAAAGGTACAGTTTTAGGTCACATGCATTTAACCGTATCTAAATTAAATGATGAACTTAGCCACTTCTATTTAGATGCACTTGGTCTAGATTTAAAAACAAACTTTATGGGTTCAGCTTACTTTATGTCAGCAGGTGGCTATCATCATCATATTGCTGCAAATGTTTGGAGCGGTATTGGCGCACCGTTAGCACCATCTGTTGCTAACGGCTTGATCAACTATTCATTAAACCTTTCTTCTATTGATGAACTAAATAAGTTAAAACAAAACTTAACAGAGCATCACGTTTCTTATGAAGAAGTCGATGGAAAAGTAATCGTTCAAGACCTGAATCACAATGGAATGATTTTTAGTGTTAAAAACGCTTAATTTAAAATTCACAATATCTTTAATTAATATCTCTTGATTTCAAGATAATTATGTATTATGATAATGACAATAAAACAAATAGACTTTAGGAGGAAATTAAAAATGACAAAATTTAATGTTGACGTAGCACACTCTAACCTAGGATTTGAAGTAAAACATATGATGATTTCAAAAGTAAAAGGTGGTTTCGATTCATTCACAGCAGACATCGAAGGAAACCCAGAAGATTTAACAAATGCTTCTATCAAATTTGAAATCGATGTAAACAGCATCAATTCAAACAACGCTGATCGTGATAACCACTTAAAATCAGCTGACTTCTTTGATGCAGAACAATTCCCTAAAATTACTTTTGTTTCAACTGATATCAAATCAGAAGGCGATGGCGAATACAAACTAACAGGCGATTTCACTATTAAAGATGTAACAAAACCAGTTACTTTTGATGTTGAATATGGTGGTAAAGGTACTAACCCATGGGGTGTAGAAGTTGTAGCATTCGAAGCTTCAGGTAAAATCAACCGAAAAGATTTCGGCTTAACTTGGAACGCAGCACTTGAAACTGGTGGCGTACTTGTTGGTGAAGATATCAAAATCAAAGTAGAATTAGAACTTAACCCAGCTCAATAATTCTAAACTGTGAAAAACTTTCTAAAAAGTATTGTTCTAATTAGTTAGCGAAAATCTGCTCATTCTATTATGTAGAATGGGCAGATTTTTTTGTGATGAAACGATGAGGTGACGAAAGGAGATCAATAGGAATAGCTACTTGTTTAATTATGGAGGATTGGTTGATTGAAGTAAGTGGCAACTTCTCGAGAATGCATCCTATCTATATCTTCCTTATACGCTATTTATTTGCCCTCTGATAGTTTATTCGCTCTTCGAGACTATTTATTCGCTCCTTCGATGGATTTATTCGCTCTCTTGAAGACTTTATTCGCCCTTTCGGAGACTTTATTCGCTCTTTGATAGTTTATTCGCTCTTTGAGACCATTTATTCGCTCCTTCGATGGATTTATTCGCTCTCTCGGAGACTTTATTCGCTCTCTGATAGTTTATTCGCTCTTTGAGACCATTTATTTTCTCCTTCGAAGGATTTATTCGCTCTCTCGGAGACTTTATTTGCCCTTTCAAAGATTTTATTCGCTCTTTAAACAATTTATATCTTCCATCGACTACTTCCCTTCCTTCTATGATAAATCTTCACAAAAAACCCCTTAAGTTAGACTTCAATTAATCTAGTCCAACTTAAGGGGGTCAACTTAACACATGAATTCGTATCGAGATTTCATTAGGCTTCAATAGCAAGCTTTTTTAAATGATTAGCTGCTGCTTTAACTTCCTCTAAACCTTTTTCAATGATTTCTTGTGCTTTATCAGGTGCTGCATTATGACCTTCAATAATCACTTCATCGATGATTTCCATGCCGAATATGCCACCAAATACATTACGCATATAGTTTACACACATTTCCATTGATGCTGTTTCTGGAATAGAATAAACTCCACCGCGAGCATTTAAGAAAATAGCTTTTTTCTCTGGCATTAAGCTCACTAAATTACCGTTAGCGTCATATTTAAAAGCAAATCCTGCAGCATATACATAATCGATAAATGTATGCAATTTAGCTGGGATGGTTAAGTTCCATAATGGGAATGCAAATACAACTACATCAGCTGCTGAAATAGCATCCATTGCTTTTTGTTTGGCAGCTAGTGTGCGTTTTTGAAGATCAGATAATTCTTCACCATTTTGTACTTTACCGAATGCTTCAAGAAGATCCTGCCCAAAATATGGAGTGTCTTCTTCATATACATCATATACAGAAACATTAAGGTTAGAACCTTTAATTTCTCCCATAAATGTTTCATACATTTTACTTGAAACAGCTTGATCAGCTGGGCGATTATTTGCTTTTACTACTAATACATTTGTCAAAGTATATCTCTCGCTTTCTATTATTTGCAAAATGAACATCTCTAATTCGAGATAAAACCATTGTAAAAGAAAACACATTCATAGTCAACGAACATGCCCTCATACTTTCGACTGATATTTACAATTCACACTTACCATCTGTACAAGTTCCTATACCCTCTTGCCCCATCATTTTCAAGCTTGGTCGTAATCCGTCCTCCTGAGCAACCTGACGAACCGCATTTTCAAAAACCTCTCCTGGTTGTGCACCAGATATTGCATATTTTCCATTGAATACAAAAAACGGTACACCACGTATTCCGATTTGCGATGCTTCTTGGATATCTGATAGTACTTCGTCTGCAAAGGATCCATCATTTAAAACATCTTCTACTGCTTGTCGCTCTAAACCGATTTCTACTCCCAATCCCACTAAAATATCCGTTAAACCTATTTCTTGATTTTCGATAAAATAAGCTTGCAGCAATCGTTCACTCATCTCAGCACCTTTTCCTACAGACTCAGCATATTTTGCTAGGCGATGGGCTTTAAACGTATTTGCTGGTTTCATATTTTCATACTGATAATTTAATCCCAGTGTTGCAGCACGATCAATAATGCCTGCTGTTTGTGCTTTTACTTGCTCAATTGTTGTACCATATTTCTTAGCTAACACTTCATATATACTTTCTTCTGACGTTGCAGGCGAGTCGGGACTCAGTTGATAGCTTTTGAGTTCTATATCCACTTGATCTTGAAAGCCTGTTTTTTCGATCGCATTTTCTAGTTCCCTTTTTCCAATGTAGCAAAAAGGACATACATAATCTGACCAAACTTCAATTTTCATGTTCATTCACCTCTCGAATTATTGTATCGAGCCTTTTATAGATTATGCAATTTTTCTGCCTATGTATGATATTTCATTCTTTACACATACTACATAAAAAAATAAGTAGGAGATTCTATGAACTCATCCATTTGGCTACAAAATAAATTATTGAAATCAAAACCAGCTCTCGAAGACTCCATACAGACTGATGTTTGTATTATTGGCGGTGGACTTAGCGGCATTATGACCGCCTATCATTTATCTAAAGCTGGAAAATCTGTGACATTACTTGAAGGTAACTCTTTTCTAAGCGGGGCGACAGGTCATTCTACAGGAAAATTAACTGCACAGCATGGATTGATCTACCAAACAATCATTGAAAAATTTGGATTGGATGCGGCTTTACTTTACTATGAACTAAACCAAAAGGCTATTTCCTCTGCTTTAGATTTAGTAGACTCCTCTATCATTCAAACCAAAACCTCGTTTTTATATACATTAGAAGAAAATAATAGAAAGAAGATTGAAGATGAATGGGATGCTTATAAGCTGTTAAATATACCTGGAACATTTGGCGAAAAGTGTGAAATCCCTTACTCGCCTAAAGCTTCTGTTGCCATGTTAGATCAAGCACAGATCCATCCTGTTCAATTTGGTCAAAGTATCATGGATATGGCGATTAAAAATGGCGCTAATTTTTTTGAACATTCTCGAGCAACACATATTAATCTATCCAAACCTTATGTTGAATTAGAAAATAAGCACACGGTTTATTGTAATGATTTAATCATTTGTTCTCATTATCCTTTGGAAGCTATGGTTGGTTTGCAGTTAGTCAAACTCCGAGTAAATCGTTCCTATATAATTGCTTTCAAATGTTCTGAGCCTCTTGCAGGGCAATATTTATCAATTGATCAAACGAACCGCTCTATCCGTACCGCAAAAATAGAGGATGATTACTATACCCTGCTTGCTGGTTCTTCACAAAGAGCTGGCTCTTCTTCGAATACGAATATATTTTACGAAGCCATTGAAAAAGAAGCTTATGAAAAGTTTGCCGCAAGTGATATCTCGTATAAATGGTCTGCTCAAGATCCAGAAACACCAGATTTACTTCCCTATGTAGGACAAATCAGCGCAGGCTATCCGAATATTTGGCTTGCTACAGGCTTTAGAAAGTGGGGGATATCCAATTCTCTTGTTGCCGGACAAATCATTAGTGATGGATTATTAGGTCATTCTAATGCTGGGATCAAACTCTATTCGCCACAACATACGAAGTTTGGTGATGCATTCTTACAAGCCTTGAAAATAGGTGGGCAAACAGTGGTCGATTTAGTTGGCGGATACGTGACAAGAAGTTCAAATCCAAGATGCACACATTTAGGCTGTAAAACAAGATGGAATGAAGCAGATGAAACATGGGATTGCTCTTGCCATGGGTCAAGATTTGCAAAAGATGGCTCTGTGTTAGAAGGACCTGCTGTAAAACCATTAGATCTCAAAAAATCGACTTAGTGTTTAAGCAGAAAATTTTTCGAGGCAAATACCATAGAAAAATATCTGTTGATACAAAGGTCGACCCTAAAAAAACAAAAGAGTACAATTCAGTATAGTACACTCAAAAGTTAGATCCAAAATCGAACTTTTGAGTACCCATTACAAATGGCTGCTGAATTGAACTCTTTTTATTTTTGAAAAATTATTTTAAAGCGTCTGTTAGTGTTGGTACGATTTGTTTTTTACGTGACACAACGCCTTTCAAAACCACACGATTGTTTTCTAAAGTGGCACCGAATGCTGGAGCACATTTTTCTGCTACTTTCCCCACTGGCACTGCTACTGAATCATTATTTAAAATATCCGTCACAACGAAGAAGAATAAATCTAAACCTTTTTCCTCCACTTCCTTATGAAGTAAAGTTTCAAGTTCTGCTTGACGATCAAGAACATCATTTACATCTACAGCATTAACTTGTGCAATGACGACTTTGTTGTCTCCCATAGAGAATTCTTTTGCATCAAGTGATAATAAGTCTTCTAATGATTTATCACTTAAATCGGCTCCCGCTTTTAACATAGCAAGACCATATTCTTCTGCATTGACGCCAGCTTTTTCAGCAAGTTCTTTTGCAGCTTTTACATCTTGATCTGTGCAAGTTGGAGATTTGAATAATAATGTATCAGAAATGATAGCTGAAAGCATTAATCCAGCATAGTTTGCAGGAATCTCAACATCGTTTTCTTTGAAAATTTTGTTCAAGATCGTCGCTGTACAGCCAACAGGTTCTGCGCGGTAGTATAGTGGATCAGCTGTTTCAAAGTTCGCAATACGGTGATGATCGATGACTTCTGTAATTTGTACTTCTGTGATATCATCTGCAGATTGTTGACGTTCGTTATGGTCAACTAGGATCACTTTAGATGCTTCAGAAGCTACTTTTTCCACTAAGCGTGGTGCTTCAAATCCGAATTTTTCTAAAGCATAAGCTGTTTCATTGTTTGGCTCACCTAAGCGAACGGCTTCAGCTTCCATTCCGATTTGTTGTTTTAAGTATGCATATACTAATGCTGATGTGATTGTATCGGTATCAGGGTTTTTATGTCCGAATACAAGGATTTTACTCATGCCAATTCCTCCTAAAAATTATCTACGAATTCCGATTATATTTTATCATATATGGTAATGAAAAAGAATGAAAGTTCCTTCTATCAATTGAAGTAAGATATGACTCTCCATTCATGCGAAGTAAATATATTTTCCCTCAAATCCATTTTTATGAAAAAGAAGTGTCATTCATTTTCAACCTATGTTAATATTTTTATATATTATTTATCAAAAATAAAGAAGGGGTTCACATGGACAAAAGTATCGAAAAGAAATACATACCATTGGCCGCTTATTTTGAAGCAGCCACCAAAGATGAAATTACACTAACCTTTTCCGAAATAGAAACTATTATGGGTCAGCCACTTCCAAATGCCTCTTACTTAAATGTAAGTTGGTGGAAGAAAACAAAGCCACCACTAAAACATTTTACCGCCTGGACTACGTTTGGCTATAGTGTAACAGAGATAAAATTAGGTTATTATGTAACTTTTGAAAAACCAACAACAAATTCAACTTCATCAACACCTGACCAAGATTCTAACGACCATCCTACATATATTATCCGGTCAATTGAATTGGATGACGCACGTGATGTCATTGAATTATATCAACAATTGTTTGCAGAAACAGACTACATGTTATATGGACAAAATGAAAATAATGTTTCTGTTCAAAGTTTTCGAAAGCTAATTTCTAAATGGAAAGTCGAAAACTCTGGCACCATGCTAATAGCCATTATTAATGGGGAAATTGGTGGTGCTATTGCCATAATAGGTAGCACTATACCACGTAAAAAGCATTGTATTTCGATCAAAATGGGCGTGCTAGAGAAATTTACTAACTATGGCATAGGTACTGCACTGATGACTGAAGCTGAAAATTGGGCACGTACAAGAAACATAACACGATTAGAATTGTCTGTTATGAAATCAAATCAAAAAGCGATTTCGTTATATCAAAAATTTGGTTTTGTCATTGAAGGGGAAAGAAAAAAGTCGGTCAAAATCGGTTCAAACTATATGGATGAATTCTATATGGCAAAAGTTTTTGACTAACTAGCTCATATAGAAAATGATCATGCAATTACATCATTTGCATGATCATTTTTTATACAATGGTTGATTGGATATCAATGCTGATTCCAACCTTTACAAATCATTTTTCTCCACCAAAAGACTGTTCATTCAGTACCATTCAGCAGCCATCTGAACTGCACCTTCGAATATTGACTAATTAGACGAACGATAATATTTCCATACATTTTTAGTCGTCGTGCAGTTAGTCTTCGGATACCGCTTTTTGTTGTGATTGTGATACGTTGTTCATCAAGCGCGCATATTCAAATGCACATAATACCGTCCTTGTTAAAATTTCTACTCCTGTAATTAATCGCTCTCTATTAAATGTCATATTTGGATGATGCAGTCCTGGAGTTAAGTGACAACCTACTCCTAGCATTGTTGTTTTAATATTAGGGCGTTGTTTCGCGTAAAAATGGAAATCCTCCCCACCTGGTGTAAACAAAGGTGGACGTACTTTTTCATGACCAACTGATTGAATAATTGCATGCTCTAGAATTTCTTTTGCCTCTTCATCAACTTGTGCAGCTGCTATATCCACCAAAACCTTTAAAACAATGCGAGCATCGTATAATGTACTGATCGCATTCGTAATCCGGTGAATATCTTGTACTAATTTTTCCATACCATCATTCGTTTGAGCTCTCACATCCAAATTTATAAAAGCTTTTCCAGGAATGATATTGCCCGACTCTCCACCCGCATGAAATTTAGTTACTTTGACAGAATAAGGAATCATCGTATCAATATGAATTGATTTTAATGCCTCAACCAAGCTACTGCCGATCTCAATCGCATTTTTCCCTAAATGCGGTCTGGCTGCATGTGCTTCTACACCGTAGATTTCTGCTGCGATCATCATGGATGCACCATGATGTAATGCCGGGGAATACGTTCCATCTTCCAACTCTTGAAATGGTCTTAAATGTACGCCAAATAAATAATCCATATCGTCCACCAATCCCTTTTCAACAAAAGAAAGAGCACCTTGCCCCTTTTCTTCAGCAGGTTGAAACAATACACGTAATGTACCATTGAATTGTGGATTGAGCTTTTTCATAAGCAAAAGTACCCCGATAATCATTGTCATATGCCCATCATGCCCGCAAGAATGATTCGCACGCATTTCTCCATCCACTTCTTGCCATAAGGCATCCATATCTGTACGTAAACCAATAACAGGCTTCCCCTGCCCAATTTCTACATATAATCCAGTGCTATTTGAAAAAGTATGCACTTTATACCCTTCTTGCTCTAAGAGATTAATGATATATGCTGTTGTATGATATTCTTGCCAAGCAATCTCTGGGTTTTCATGTAAATAATCGAATATCTCTCTAAGCCTCGGCTCTATATCCTTTAATTCTGTTTTCATCCATAATCCCATCCTTTAACCTTTTATAGAACTGCAAAAATGGGCAAAGTTCTATATAATTAGATTATTATTATTCTTTATCGAAAGTGGGTGACAATATGCAAGAAATTACTGAAGAAATTTTAAAATTCCGTGATGATCGAGGCTGGAAGGGCAATCACGATATAAAAAACTTAGCGATTTCCATTTCTCTTGAAGCAAATGAGTTGCTTGAATGTTTTCAATGGACAACAGCTGATGAATCCATTGCAAATGATAAACAAGCGATCATTGAAGAGATGGCAGACGTCTTAATATATCTTATTCAAATGGCAGATTGCATGAACGTTGATTTAGAAAAAGCTGTGAAAGACAAGCTTATAAAAAATGCGATTAAATATCCACTGCCTGAAAAGTTAACAAAATAACAAAGGAAATGTCCAATTACTATATTTGGGCATTTCTTTTGTCTGTTTCATCGTTTGAAAACTTGTATATAAAATTCAGCAATTTATCTATTTATTATTCGCTAAATTATTTAAACGCTTGCGCTGCGTGGACAGCTTTTTGCCATCCTGCATATAGCTTTTTACGTTTCTCTTCAGTCATTGCGGAATTAAATTGTTTTTCCAAATGCCATTGTTTTGCAATGGTATCTGTATCTCTCCAAAAACCTACTGCAAGACCTGCAAGATAAGCTGCTCCTAATGCTGTTGTTTCGTTGATAGATGGACGTTCTACAGGAACACCGAGCAAGTCAGACTGAAATTGCATTAAGAAATTATTTGCTACGGCCCCACCGTCTACCCGCAACGTTTTTAAAGAAATACCTGAATCCGCTTCCATTGCGTCTAATACATCTTTTGTTTGATAGGCTAGGGATTCTAAAGTTGCACGAATGAAATGTTCCTTCTGCGTACCACGCGTTAAGCCAAATACTGCACCTCGTACATCACTATCCCAATAGGGTGTACCTAATCCAACAAATGCAGGGACTACATAAACACCCTCTGTAGAATCTACTTTTTTTGCATAATGTTCGCTTTCTTCAGCCGTACGGAACATACGCAAACCATCGCGTAGCCATTGAATGGCTGAACCCGCTACGAAGATACTACCTTCAAGTGCATAACTTACTTTGCCATCGACTCCCCAAGCAATGGTCGTCAATAAACCTTTTTCGGATTTAACGGCTTTTTCCCCTGTGTTCATCAGCATGAAACACCCTGTACCGTAAGTATTTTTCACCATTCCTTTTTCAAAACATGCTTGGCCAAACAATGCCGCTTGTTGATCACCTGCAACACCGGCAATTGGTATCTCTTGACCGAAGAACTGAATAGCATCTGTTTTACCATAAATCTCCGAGGAAGGACGTACTGTTGGAAGCATTGAAAGTGGAATATCAAGAATTTTAAGTAATTCTTCATCCCATCTTAACCCATGAATATTGTACATTAATGTACGTGAAGCGTTTGTATAATCCGTCACATGTACTCGACCACTTGTTAACTTCCATATTAGCCAAGTATCAATTGTACCGAATAGAAGATCACCCTTGTCGGCTTTTTCACGAGCTCCCTCTACATTATCCAAAATCCATTTCACTTTCGTTCCAGAAAAGTAAGCATCGATTAGTAGGCCTGTTTTTTCTTTGACTAAAGCATCATATCCTTTTGCTTTTAGCTCCTCACAAATCTTTGCAGTTTGACGTGATTGCCACACGATTGCATTGTATATCGGTACACCTGTGTTTTTGTCCCATACAACTGTTGTTTCTCGTTGATTTGTAATACCTATACCCACTACTTGGTCAGCGCTTACATTTTTTTCGGAAAGCACACTTGCAATAACGGACAATATAGAAGCCCAGATTTCTTCTGCATTGTGTTCTACCCAACCTGACTGTGGAAAATATTGTGGAAACTCTTGTTGCGCTGTATGAAAAATGCTGCCAGATTGATCAAATAAAATGGCACGAGAACTAGTTGTGCCTTGATCTAAAGCCATAATGTATTTTGCCTTCATCATATTCGGCCCCCTATTTTTGTGATTTTATTCCACCGATAAAAGCTTCCATTATTTATGACTACTATATCATAGAGACAGTGCTCTAAGAAAAAATCTCTAATACTTCTAATAGGGTAAAACATGGATTTCTTCATGATCACGCTCAATACTTATCCTGATTTTTTCCTAATTCCTAATCAACATACCTGATAGCCTACATTTCATTTATTAATGTGGTTGTATATATAACTGTATCTTGTAACTATTAAAAAATCCACATCTAAAGGACTGCTATTAGCAGACTCTTTAAATATGGATTTCTCAATGGAACTACAGAATATGAATTTGATTATTATTTAGGTCAGTAAATTGAATGGTACTCTTCCTACTTTTAGGACAACATCCAAATACTTTAACTGATCATCAGCAGTTCAGCAAATCCGATGAAGGAGTTAAAATCTAAGTCTCCCTTTATACATTAGAACTTTGCTCTTTTAAGGTTTGTTTGCGTTCAATCCTCTTTACTAATAAGATACTGATTTCATATAAAAGGATCATTGGAATAAGCACGATTATTTGACTGAAAAAATCTGGAGACGGCGTAATGAGCGCAGAAATGACAGCCATAATAACATATGCCCATTTTCTAATTTTCTTGATCGTAGTAGAAGTTAAAACACCTATTGTCGATAAAAACATGGCAATAATGGGCAATTCAAACATTAAACCAACGGGAATAGTTGTCATAATAAGATAACTCATATATTGACTAGCCGAAATCATTACATTAAAGTTTGCCTCTCCTATACCAATAAGAAAATCATAGCTTAATGGGTTTAGAACAAAATATCCAAACGCCACACCAATCAAAAATAGGAGAAGCATAACAGGAGAATACAATCCTAAGAATCCTTTTTCATTTTCTTTAAGCCCTGGTTTAATAAATATCCATATAAAATGCATTAAAAATGGCAATGAAAGACCTAAGGCTAGTGTCGTAGAGATAGACATATAGAATTTAACCACTTCAAATGGGCCGAGAATGACTAATTCATGTCCCCTTGTCACGTATGGAAGCCATTTGTTCACTGTTGAAAATACAATGATAAAAAAAACAACAAAAACGGCAACACCTTTGATTAGTTGTTTTCTTAGATCAGCTAAATGTTCTACAAAAGCTTCACTTGCATCTGTTAAAGGGTTATCATCGTCTAACTCTTCTTCCCTCTCATCAACATTTTCAAGATCAGTAGAGCCAATTTTTGAGATCTCCTCTTTATGAGAAGCCTCATCCAAAGTCTCTTTCTCTGTCTCTTCTACACCATTTTCGCTCATTTTATCCAAAGGGCTAAGTACTTTTTTTGCATTTTCTTCATATGGATCCATACGAACACCCTCTAGTTAAATTTCTTTTTTATCATCAGTTGATTTTTCTTTTTTTGATTCATTTTCGTCTTCCATTAAACCTTTTGTAGACTTTTTGAATTCTGTAAAAGTTTTACCTATAGCAGATCCGATCTCAGGTAATTTTTTGGGACCAAAAACGATTAAAACGATAATCAAAATAACGATTAATCCAGGGACACCAATTGAACTTAAACCCATATCTCATTCCTCCTTTAACAGCGATTAGCTTAATAGCAGATGCTATTAAACTAATGAACCGCCTTTTTTAGAGTATTTAATAATACCTTCCGTACAACGGAACGCTAGAGCACCTACTGTATCAGTTGGATTATAACCAGAATTGTTTGCAAATGCACCCGCACCTACAGCAAATAGATTTTCACAATCCCAGTGTTGTAAGTAGTTATTTACTACACCCTCTTCTGGTGTTTTACTCATGACTGTACCACCAGTATTGTGAGTTGATTGATATGGTACGATATTGTAATTTGTCAGTTCAGCACGTACCTCTACTTTTTTAGCACCCATTTCTTTTAGGACTTCTCCACATTTAGCAGAAATGAATTTGTGCAATTTTTTATCTTGATCAGTGAAATCATAGTTTACTTGCAATAATGGGACACCATAAGCATCTTTATATTTCGGATCTAATGTCAAGAAGTTTTCCTTATAAGGAATAGAAGCACCTTGACCGCCAACACTTAACGAACGTGTGTAGTTCATGATAGAATCTTTTTTCCATTCTGCTCCCCATAATGGTGTATCAGAATGTGTTGGGTTATTTCCGATTGGTCGATTACCCAATTGGGTCAATGCAATATTAGCGCCATGGATGAAACCAAGCTTCGAGTGATCAAAGTTATCGCCATTGAAATCATCAAAGCAATTACCGAGTGCGCCTGCACCCATAAATGTATTAAATTGTTCATCGAAGAACCCTGTTGCCCCTGGCATAATTTGATAACAATAGTTTCTTCCAAGTGTGCCCTTACCTGTTTCAGGGTTATACATAGTGCCAATATTGGATACCATTAATAATTTAGCGTTGTTCATCATGTATGATGTTAATACCACAATATCTGCTGGTTGGATATATTCTTCACCAGTGACGGTATCGATATATTTGACCCCAGTTGCTTTATCACCTTTTGTTAAAACTTTTACAACATTGGAATTAAAGCGAATTTCATATTTGCCCGATTTCAATGCTGTTGGAATAACAGCCACTTCGGGAGTCGCTTTTGCTCCATACTCACAACCAAAACGTTCACAGAAGCCACAGTATTGGCACGCATTAATGGTTTGACCATAAGGATTTTTATATGGTGCAGACAAGTTTGCTGAAGGTATCATATATGGATGATAGCCCAATTTTTTAGAAGCCGTTTCGAATTTTTTCAGTAAAGGTGTCTTCTTCATCGGTTTGTTTGGATAGTTGTCCGAACGTTTAGGACCTAGTGGGTTTTCTTCACCACTGATACCAGCTGTTTTCTCAAATTTATCAAAATATGGTTCCACTTCATCATAAGTTAGACCCCAGTCAAGGATTTGATAATCTTTGCCCAAAAAGTTTTTACCATATTTTTTTTCGGTCATTGTCTTTAATTCAAAGTCATATGGCAAGAAACGGTATGTTTGTCCATTCCAGTGAGTACCAGCACCACCAAGTCCTTCACCCAGTAAGAACGATCCCAATTGACGCATTGGTAGAGCCTGCTGTTTACGATTATTACGGAAAGTAACTGTTTCTTTCGATAAATCTTGCATTAACTCATAGCGAATTGCATAACGGTACTCATCATGTACATTGGCAAAATTTGCTGTACCACGATCTTTACCTCTTTCAAGTCCTACAACTTTTAAGCCGGCTTTCGTACATTCGGCAGCAACGATCCCGCCTGTCCAACCAACACCGACAGTTACAACATCAACTTTTGGCATAGTTTTAACCATTGTTATTCCCCCCTAAATTAGTGCATACCTAGTGATCTAGGTTCAATTTTTTGGAATCCTTCTTTTTCAATTACGTTTATATATGACATTTGGTGACCAGGGAAGCCTTTCATTCTCCAGCCTTCCATATTTCTATTCCCACCATATAATGGATCAGAATAGGCGCCCTCAATTGTAGCTGAGCGAAGCAAAGAGAAGAAGAAACCTGCAGTGACACCTTTCATCTTAACTTCATCTTTTTGTAAAGCCGTTAGAATGACATCACGTTCTTTATCTGTAATATCTGTAAAGCTTTTTTTGTAACGTTTTTGAGCTTCAGATTCTAATGTTTGAACACCTTGTATAAAAATTTCTGCACGGGTTAAACGGGATTGATAGCCTTGTGTAGGTTCACCTTTGCCAAATGGTCCTTGCATATATTCTTTTGAATTACTACCATATTGACCTGCTAATTGACGATCGATAAAGTAAGGCACTCCTAATTCCATTGCACCTGGGCCTAGATCATCTTTTGGAAAAATGCGTTCAGTAGCTGCAGCTAATATATTAAAGTCTTTATCTGTTGTGAAGAACATTTTACCTTCACTAGTTTCAGCTGTTTTGTTTGTATTTGTATTTGAAGATTTTGTTGGTGCAGTAGTCTTTTTGGAATTAAAACCAATTAATCCACCGATTAATCCTCCACCAATTAACGTTCCCGTAGCAATACCAGTTGTTTTCAGGAAGTCACGTCTTGAAATATCTTTGTTACTCATAATAGTACCCTCCTTTTAAATAATAGAAATCGTTTTTCTACTCCAATTGAATAAAAAATACTTACTCTCAATTCTCAGTATTTCCCGTTGAAACATTATTCTAGTCTCATCATTACATAAAAGTTCTAAAAAACTTCACATTTATCTATTCTAGTAATGTAGATTTATAAGGACAATAAGTCATAGTAATCATAAAGTTTAATATATGATACATAATTTTATTTTATTTCAATAAATGTAAAAAAATAGAGCCAACAATTATTGCTTGTCAGCTCTATTTTCATCTATTATTTTACATATTATCATATTATTTGGTTTTAAAGGTTATAATATCTAAATATTCACACTTTACTAAATTAAATGCTTATTTCTTATTACTATATCATAAAAACTTTTATGGGATGACTAACCGATATAAATGAGAATAAATTGAGAATTATTCCTTGTAATTTGTGTATGAACGAGTATTTTTCATTTTTTTACAAACTATACTATGAATGTGCTATCATAATACAAATTACGGTCAATCATCTACATCGGCTTACTTTCTCTACATCATTCTAAAATGGTTTGTTTGGTTTCCTTACCTAAGAATAAAATAGCTAAAATACCTACTAAAATAGAGCCACAAAAGATTGTAAAGATCCAGCCTATTGTATATCCTTGTGCCATTAACGTGCCCACTAATAATGGACCAAAAATCCCTCCAAGTCGGCCAACTGAAGCTGCCATCCCTACACCAGTGCCTCGGATAACCGTAGGATATTGTTCAGGCGTATATGCATAGAGTGCTCCCCATGCCCCTAAATTGAAAAATGATAACAACATACCAGATACGATCAAAATCCATGTCGCATCTGCAACTCCAAAGACAAGTGCACTAAGTGCTGTACCTAATAAATAGGTAGCTAATACAAATTTGCGGCCTATTTTTTCAATCAACCAGGCTGCCGTAAAATACCCCGGTAACTGAGCTAATGTCATGATTAATACGTATTCAAAACTTTTGATCAAACTAAATCCTTTTAAAACCATAACACTTGGCAACCATAAGAACATACCATAATAGGAAAATACGACAGTAAACCATACAATCCATAGCATCAACGTAGGCTTTACATATGGTTTTGACCAAACACTTTTTAAATTTTGCCAAATACCTCTTGAAGAGTTTTTCTTTGCAGTAAATTGTGGTGAATCTGGTAGATGTAAACGTAAATAGACAGCATAAAGGGCAGGAATAGCTGTTAAAATTAATGCCACTCGCCAACCAAATTGTGGAATCACAAAGTAAGAAATAAGCGCTGCCACCAACCATCCTACAGCCCAAAAACTTTCTAACAATACAACTATCCTACCTCTTTCATTTGGAGCTACACTTTCTGAAACCAATGTAGAAGCAACTGGTAGCTCTCCTCCTAGTCCCATTCCAATAAAAAACCGCAATATCATAAAAATGGTCAATGAAGTCGCCAGTGCAGATAGGCCACTTGCGATTGAGAAAATAACTAATGTCCAGATAAAGACTGATTTACGACCAATCCGATCTGCAAAAACGCCAAATACAAAGGCACCGATAGCCATGCCAATAGAGTTGATACTACCGATCCACCCCATTTGCCCAGAAGTCAAATTCCATTCTTTTGCCAACGTTGCAATAATAAATGATAAAATACCAACATCTAAGGCATCGAATAACCAGCCAACGCCGGCTACTCCTAATAATTTATTTCTTGAAATCGGTTGTGCATTAACCGCTTGTTTCATTGTTGTATGCGCCTCCCAGTGTCTTTACACATGTAAACTATATTGTTAATATCACTATACACAGAAATATATTTTGTGACAAGATGTCAAATCAATTCGAATAGTTTTGAAAATTTGTATATAATACTATTGAAAACAGAGCCCATAATGCGTTAAAATGTCTTTTATAGAAAAACACTTGTATTTTTAGAATGAACACCAAAATTTTATTACTAAGGAGAATGTTACATATGTGGAAAGGCCTTTTAGATCACTATAAAGAATTCTTACCTATAACTGATAAAACACCTACTTTAACATTACATGAAGGTAATACACCATTAATTCATTTAGATACATTATCCAAAGAACTTGGAATAGATTTACATGTAAAATTTGAAGGGCTAAACCCAACTGGTTCTTTCAAAGATCGCGGCATGGTAATGGCCGTAGCTAAAGCAATTGAAGACGGTAGTAAATGCGTGATCTGTGCTTCAACTGGTAATACTTCTGCTGCTGCCGCTGCATACGCTGCTAGAGCTGGCATTCAGGCAATCATCGTTATCCCAAAAGGAAAAGTAGCTGCTGGAAAACTAGCTCAAGCTTATATGTACGGTGCCAAAATCATTGAAATCGACGGCAACTTTGATGAAGCATTACAAGTTGTTCGTGATATTAGCGAAACAACTGCTGTCACTTTAGTGAATTCTGTAAATCCATACCGTTTAGAAGGTCAAAAAACAGCTGCTTTTGAAGTTTGCGATCAGTTAGGAGATGCACCAGACATCCTTGCAATTCCAGTCGGAAATGCTGGTAATATCAGTGCCTACTGGAAAGGCTTCAAAGAATATCATGAGAAAAAAGGAACAAAATTGCCACATATGTTCGGATTTGAAGCGGAAGGTGCTGCTGCGATTGTCAAAGGTGCTCCAATTGCTCATCCTGAAACGATCGCAACTGCTATCCGTATCGGAAATCCAGCAAGTTGGAAACTGGCAGAAGCTGCTCGTGACGAATCAAAGGGTAAAATTGGTTCTGTAACAGATGAAGAAATCTTAAATGCTTATCGCCAAATTGCCGCAAAAGAAGGCGTCTTCGCTGAACCAGGCTCTGCTGCTTCAGTTGCTGGCGTACTACAATCAGTTGCAAATGGCTCTATCCCTAAGGGCAGCCGTGTAGTTGCCGTATTGACTGGTAACGGATTAAAAGATCCTGATACGGCTGTTAAAGCTTCTAATGTGGACATGGTATCATTACCAAATGATGAAGAAGAAATCCGCAAGTACATTGAGGAATTAATATGAGTAAGAAATGGACCATAACTGTTCCAGGCAGTACGGCTAACCTTGGACCCGGGTTTGACTCCATCGGTTTAGCTTTAGGTTTATATCTCTATTTAGATGTCACAATTAGCGATCACTGGGAATTTGAGCATCACTCTATCTATCTTCCAGCAAAGTTTACTGTAGAAGACCATTTGATCTACAAAGTTGCGACTGAAACTGCAGAACGTTATAACGTAAGTTTGCCACCTTGTAAAGTGATTATGCATAGCGAATTACCTTTAGCACGCGGACTTGGCAGTAGTGCTTCTGCCATCGTAGCAGGAATTGAGATTACAAACCAAATATGTAATTTAAATCTATCGATCGATGAGCGTTGCCGCTTAGCCTCTAAAATTGAAGGTCATCCTGATAATGCAGCTGCCTCTGTATGTGGCGGGCTCACAATTGGTGCTACATTACCTAATGGGCAACTAGAACTTATTCATGTACAAGATGTTGACGCCGCATTTGCAGTTTTCATCCCAAATGTTGAGTTAAAAACAGCAGAAGCTCGAAAAGTATTGCCTGCAAGTTATGACAAAGCATATGCAGTACATGCAAGTGCAAATGCTAATATGCTAACAGCGGCATTATTGCTAAAAGATTATAAACGCGCTGGAGAATTTATGGAGCATGACCTATTCCACGAGCCATTCCGCGCCAATTTGATCCCAAACTATCACGAGATCCGTCAAATAGCAAAGGACGCGGGGGCTTATGGTACTGCTATTAGTGGTGCAGGTCCAACTGTCATCTCACTGATAAGCAAAGAACAAGTAGAAAGCTTTGTCGCAAAGATGAAACCATTATTCCCAAGCTATGATATTAAAGCTGTACACGTGGATACAAAGGGTGTACAAGTAACTGTTTCAGAACTTGCTAAATAGGATTAACTCATAGGAAGTCAAGAACCCTAATAATAGGTTCTCGGCTTTCTTTTTTAGGCTTTATATTTAATGTCAAGAAGTGGGAAGAATTATGCCTATAACCAAAACAAAAGGCTACAGTTTCTCCTATCTTGTCCTAATCGGAAGAAAGATTGACTGTATAGAGTAAAGCTTCACCTAATGAGCGTTTTCTTTATCTTGGGTATTAGTAAACTTTTGCAGGCAGTGGCTTTTTACTCTTTTATCTTCTATAAGTTCTAGCGTCTTGCAGTAAAGTTCATACTCCCCATTACGGAATAAAATAATTGACATTTAACACAGTTGTAACTATGATAGTTACAATGGGTGGTGAGACCAATGGTAAACAGCCGGTTCTCTGTAGCTATTCATATACTTTCGTTAATTGCTTCAACAAAAAATAATTCACATGCATTGACTTCGGATTTTATCGCTAGTAGTGTGAATACAAATCCAGTCGTTATAAGAAGAATCAGCAGCCAATTGAAAAAAGCAGGCTTGATCGTATCACATGCTGGTCTATCTGGCTATGAACTCGCATTATCACCAAAGGATATTACATTATTAGATATTTATCGTGCGGTGCAAGCTCCTGAAGATTTGTTTGCAATTCACGACAATCCAAATCCAAATTGTGCAGTGGGTAAACAAATTCAATCAACATTAGATGATGTATTCAGCTCTGTTCAACAAGCAATGGAAAGTAAATTACAAGAAGAGACCTTACAGGACATTTTAGATCATCTCTTTTCATAAGGGACGATCTATTTTCTCACCTAACCTGTAACCAAATTTGTTACATTAAATCAATAGTCATTTTATTAGGAGGAATTCAATATGAAAATTGGAATTATCGGTGCAACAGGAAAAGCTGGTCATAAAATTTTAACAGAAGCCGTATCACGTGGTCATGAAGTAACCGCAATCGTCCGCAACGCAGCAAAATTAACAGATAAATCTGTAACGGTATTAGAAAAAGATGTATTTGACTTAACAACAGCAGATATTAAAGGATTTGACGTGATAGTCAATGCATTTGGTGCACCAATAGGCAAAGAAACTTTACATGTAGAAGTGGGCCGTCATTTAATCGAGATCTTTAAAGATGCAAAAGAAACTAAATTATTTGTAGTTGGTGGTGCAGGCAGTCTATTCGTAAATCCAGAAAAAACAGTCCGTGTCATTGAAACACCAGATTTCCCCGAAATATTCAAAGCAACTGCTTCAAATCAAGCACAAAATTTATTAGATTTACAAGCATCTTCTATTACATGGACATTCTTAAGCCCATCAGCATTCTTTGACCCAGAAGGTCCTCGTACTGGCAAATATATAGCTGGTCAAGATCATCTACTTGTCAATGAACAAGGAGAAAGCTATGTATCTTACGCTGACTTCGCCATTGCAGTATTAGATGAAATCGAAAACCCTAAACATATAAATGAACGCTTCACTGTCGCATCAAACAAATAAAACCAAAGTATCAAATAGACAGTTCTCTTATCAGTGCGATGATCCTGCCCTCATCCTATATGCTTCTGATAGGCACTGGAAATTCTGGATCGAAAACGTTTTTATTTTTATTTAAATGAATCAATTTCATAATGTAGAATCTAGATGAAAAATGCGAACATTTTTCACATATATACTTTCAATACTCAGATTTGTTTGTTTCGCTCCGGACGACGCTTTCCACGGGCTTAGCTTCAATCTCCACGGGTCGACACGATGTTGACCCCGAAGCCGTTGCCACAGGACGTGGCGAACTTAGGCTTTGTCCCTTAAATTGTTCCTGCGGGGCTTTCAGCTCAAACTTTTCCCGTAGGACTTTGAATAAGCCCCTTTGAATAGACACCGCACGAAGGAAATGCGCATGCATTTTCGAGGAGTCGCCGTCCTTCGCTCCACGATTATCAAAATTAGCATTATTAAATGTTCGTATTTTTCAAAAAAATGATTGATGAAATTGATTCAAATAACTCAAAAAGTAGAAGACACAATTGGTACTCAATCCATATTTGTGTCTTTTGCTTTTGTAAGCTTTGCCCTTGGAAGAGATTTATGAGATAGCTCCTATCCTAGGCCAATAAAACTAAACTAATAGCCATTACAATCATCCCTAAAACAACACCATAGATAGATGAATGTGCTTCATCATATTTGCGCGCAGCTGGTAACAACTCATCCAATGAAATAAAAACCATAATTCCTGCAACCCCAGCAAAAATCATACCGAACATCATATCATTTAAAAAAGGCATTAATAGTAAATAAGCAACAAACGCACCAACAGGCTCTGCCAAACCTGATAAAAATGATAGTTTAAATGCTTTCTTACGATCTCCTGTCGCATAGAAAATCGGTACAGATACAGCAATCCCCTCCGGAATATTATGTATAGCTACCGCAATCGAAATAGCCAAACCTAAATGGGGATCATTTAAAGCTGAAACAAATGTTGCGATTCCTTCTGGAAAATTATGAATTCCTATTGCCAATGCTGTGAAGATCCCCATCTTCATAAGCTTTGAATAATCCTCATTTGAAGGTTTTTTTTGTAAATCCTCTACCATTTTCACTTCATGTGGATTTTCTCGCTTTGGAATCAATTTATCAATCAATGTGATCAGCAACATCCCGCTAAAAAATCCTATCACTGTATATAAATAGCCTTGCTTCTCCCCTAATTCACTGACAAGTGCTATTTTAGCCTTTACGAAGATTTCTACAAGTGACACATAGATCATCACGCCAGCTGAGAACCCAAGCGAAAAAGATAAAAACTTTGTGTTCGTTCTAGAAGTAAAAAAAGCGATCAAACTTCCAACACCTGTGGCTAATCCAGCGAACAAGGTTAATCCCAAAGCATATAAAACATTTCCATCCATCCGCATCCCTCTTTCTATTCCTACTGACATAATAATGTCTAGACCTTAAAGTACAATCTGCACAGCCACTCCACACCTTGGAACAATCACTTAAAATTTAGACCTATTTTCTAAGCATCTTAAACTAACAGTCAGTCGATCCACAGCTACCCCCAATGTAAGCTAAAGGAATGAAATATTTTGTTTATTGTATGCAAATTCTTTCCTCCGCGCAACTTTATTTTGTAAAAAAGGATTGTCCTAAAAATAGAAATCTAAGAGTAAACCTATTGTTTTATTTTTACTATAGAAGAATGGCTCTACACCAAAATATGCTTATTCATTTCGCCAAGCACATGGCTTTGACAAAGACCCATAAGAATAAATATTTGTTTGCAAGCTTTTTTCTAACAAAGCAAAGGGTCATCAGCTATTTTTTGAATCAATATAATATAGCAGTAATCTCATAACTTATTAGAATGAAATAATAAATTGTATTTATTCGTGAAATAAACTTATAATAAAGTTTAATTAGAAAAAATGACAACCAAGCATATTTCTTGCCATTTTATATGGAGTGAAATTGAACAATGAATGATTATATTCAAAAAGGAACGATGGATTTTCGTAAAGCGAACTTAGCATTGTTTGCTGGTGCTTTTAGTACATTTGCGAATTTATATATGACTCAACCTGTGTTACCGACGCTTTCAAAAATTTTTCATATCTCACCTGCTACTGCAAGTCTTTCTTTATCATTAACAACTGTTGCTTTAGCCATTAGTATGTTAATCGTTGGATCACTTTCAGAAGCATGGGGACGGAAACCCATTATGACCTTTTCAATGATTGCTGTTGCTATTTTAACTTTACTTATTGCTTTTGCCCCCAATTACCATATGTTACTTGTATTACGGATCATTCAAGGTGTTGTTTTCGCAGGACTTCCTGCTATTGCGATGGCCTATCTGGGAGAAGAGATTGAACCAGCTAGTTTAGGTGCTGCAATGGGGCTTTATATTAGCGGGAACTCAATTGGTGGTCTTGCCGGGCGTATTATTATGGGGACGATTAGTGATATTTTTAGTTGGCGCATAGGCATGATAACGATTGGTGTCATCAGTTTACTGGTCGCTATAGCATTTTATTTCTTATTACCTGCCTCCAAACACTTTAAACCCGAAAAATTGGCATTTAAGCCTTTAGTCAAATCATTAGTGATGCATTTAAAAGATCCTGCATTACTGAGTCTTTTTGGTGTTGGTTTCTTACTAATGGGATCATTTGTCACTATGTATAATTATATTGGCTTCCAATTACTAGCTCCTCCCTATTCTTTAAGTCAAACGATTGTCGGTTGGATTTTCTTAATATACTTAGTCGGCACCTTTAGTTCTGCATGGATGGGAGGATTAGCCGATAATCACGGACGTTATAAAATATTATTAAGTGGGATTGGTTTAATGTTTGGTGGTGCTGCTCTTTCATTAGTCGGTCATCTTATTCTTAAAATTCTAGGCATTGCTATCTTTACCTTTGGATTTTTCGGTAGTCATGCAATTGCAAGTGGTTGGGTAGGAAGACATGCTACACATGATAAGGCACAGGCATCTTCACTTTACTTATTTTTCTATTACGTAGGATCGAGCATTGGCGGTACAAGTGGTGGTATTTTTTGGTCCAAATTTGGCTGGGGCGGTGTTATTAGCATCATTTTAATATTTTTAATAGTAGCAACTATTTTAACCTATATGATCAATCAAATTACATCGAGAAACTCAGCAGCACAAGGATAAGCAAGTTGAAGTTTGTCCATTGGTCAAAACCTTCAAGTTGAAAAATTTCAGCTTTTTGTCTACTTACCAAGTGTTCTGTTAAACACAGGAGTTATATGAACACAACAAATTGCCTCTTACCGTTTCTGTTTGAACTCTCTGAAAAGTCAACTTAATATGATAAAGTGAAGCTTCCATCAGTGAGGGTTTTCTTCATCCCCCACTGGTGGCTAGCTAAACCAATCGGACTTTTACAGGAAGCTTCCCTTTCCACTTATTCTTCTATCCTATACTGAATACTTGAGATATGGGAGATTTACTACCTGCTCATGTTAGTTGAACCAATCGAACGCAGTTGTTCTCCCACTTAACTTCTTTACTTTCGCTGAATTTTGAGGGGGAGTATTACTACCCGTTCATGCGGGATAAAATAAAAGAAAAAATAGATGCATAGTAATCTTTCAGTGTCTTTTTCTATTTGCATTCTCACCATAAAATTTTTCTTTACATAGGTGTAAATACGAATGGATTTCTAACCTTATTCTGATAATTGTAGGTAATCCTTCTTTTATGCTTTTTTCGCATGGTGTTTGATAATTCTCTTTCTGCGTTCATACCAAATAACTATCAGAATAAAAAATGTATAACCCATCGCCCACCCAGCAATAACATCTGATGCAAAATGTCGACTTCCTGCGATTCGAGATAGACCTATTAAAATGGTCATAATGACTGCACATGACCAAACCGTTACTTTTCTTTTTATAGATGCTTCAAACTCTGTTATAAAATAAGCGATTGTAAAAATATAGAGAATGCCCATCATCGCATGCCCTGATGGAAAACTAAAACTAGCTAATTGATGTGGAATGATTGGGCGCGGCCTGTGTACCCATTCCTTGATTAACCGATTAAACACATTCCCTCCAGCTACTGTTATAAGTGCAAACATCATGCCACGATAATTATGATAATAGATCCACAGCCAAAGTAATAATAGCAAGGTCACAATCATTATAAATTCGTTTTCTCCAAAGTAATGGAAAAATTCAAGGAAGTTGTTACCTTTCAATAGATTTGAAGCGTTTATATCTAGTCTAGTAACCCAATTACTATTTAGATTTGCCAACATAACAAAAAAGATCGCGAACGTTAAAATAGCTAAAGGATAGAAAAATTTCTTCATCAGCCATCCTCCTTTCCTCTTCAAGTATTACTATACCTTTTTATTATTCTATGGAATAGTACCTAAAAAAATTATTGTAAAACATGAATCAAACAAAACTTTCTAATGCACTTGATTGGAGATAAAGTGAAACTCCATCCATGGAGGGCTTTCTTCACCTCCAATGGTATGATTATCTTTACGTAAAAAAAGCCTGTCCTCTATCAGATAAACTGATTAGGACAGACTTTTCACAAGATGAAAGATTATCGAACACTACCCATTTTCTTAGAAATCCATGGGCTTAAGGTCAACATTAAGATGAAGAGCAAAACAGAGGCTCCACCTAGATATCCAAAGTATTGAACTTCAGTAATTTTAGCAAATAGTTTTGCAAATTGAGCATTCAATGCTTGTGCAGCCGTACTTGTTAAGAACCAAAGTGACATTGTTTGCGCTGCAAATGCTGCCGGTGCTAGTTTAGTTGTCGCTGATAAACCAACTGGTGACATTAATAATTCACCTATAACAACTAGGAAGAATGAAATGACAATCCACCATGGACTAATTAACTCTTTACCGCCAGAAGAAATAGCTGGAATGATCATGATTAGGAATGAGATACCGGCAAAGAATAATGAAAATGCGAATTTAATCGGTGTAGATGGTTGACGTTTCCCCATTTTCACCCAAATCCAAGCAAGGATTGGTGCCATAGTTATGATAAATAATGGGTTTAAAGATTGGAACCAAGCAGGTGGGATGTTGAATGATCCTACTGTTAGATCCGTACGTCTTTCTATATAAGTTGCAAGAATCGTTGTACCTTGTTCTTGAATAACCCAGAACATTGTACCTGTGATGAATAATGGAATATAGGCAAGAAGATGAAATTTCTCTTCTTTTTTTGTTTTTTTACTTGTGAACATCCAGATAAACACAGCGATTGGAGCTAATAATCCAATGACTGTAAAGAAGTTCACAACACCGCCAATTGTCAAAACGCCAGTCATTGAGGTAATTATAATCAATACTGCAACAACAATAACAGCAGCAATGAATTTTCTAAGAATGCTGCTACGTTCTTGAACTGTCAACGGATTTTTAGGTTCTAAACCTGCAAGACCTAACTTTTCTTTTTGCTTATGCTTGTACATAAACAAACCGACTGCCATACCAATTGCAGCAATACTAAAGCCTACATGATAGTTATAATTTTTTTGTACTGTACCTACGATTAATGGAGAGAGAAATGCACCAGCATTAATCCCCACATAGAAAATATTGAAACCTGCATCACGACGAGTGTCTTCTTCTGCATACATATCACCAACAACTGATGATACATTTGGTTTTAATAATCCTGTACCAATAATGATAAATACCATTGAGGCGAATAAGAATGTTAAACCACCTGGTATTGCTAAAGAAAGGTGCCCTAAGATGATTAAAATACCACCCCAGAATATAGTCCTTCTAGTACCTAAAATTCTATCTGCAATCCATCCACCAATAATACCGGACATATATACTAAAGAACCATAAATAGCCATGATTGATGCAGCGGTAGTTTCACTTAATCCTAAACCGCCGTTTTTTACCTTATCGTACATGAAGTAGATAAGAATTGCTTTCATACCATAGTATGAGAAACGTTCCCAGAATTCTGTAAAGAATAAACTGAACAAACCTTTAGGATGCCCAAAAAATCCTGTCTGAGGAACTGATTTAACAATTTCCTCTTTCGTTGCCATAAAAAATTCTCCTTCTTTCAATATAAAAAATTATCTTACAATTCAAACTATAAAGTTTATAAATTTGTAATTTCATAGTGATGTTGTCCATTATACACACACAATTTTGCAATGTCAAAAAGCAGTGAAATATTGATAATTCCATATTTTTAGATTATTAAAATAAATCAAAATACTGTTATATAGGTATTTCCATAAATTTCATAAACTAATGAAATATTATTTCTTATAAAGAAAAAGAAGTTACGAAAAAATATGTCTTTCTCAAAAATACATTTCATTCTGTGGCACATCCTCTTAAAAATCCCCTCTATTATTTTTTAAATATAATAAAATACTTAATTGAAAGCTAATAGGTCGTTAAAAAAGTTGATTTTTATCACATTTGAATCAATTTCATAATGTAAAATTCGGATAAAAAACACGAACATTTTAAATCAACATGAACATTAATATTCAAAAATTTTTGTTTCGCTCCAGACGGCGCTTTCCACGGGCTTGGCTTCAATCTCCTCGGGTCGACACGATGTTGACCCCGAAGCCGTTGCCACAGGACGTGGCGAACTTAGGCTTTGTCCCTTAAAACGTTCCTGCGGGGCTTTCAGCTCAAGCTTTTCCCGTAGGACTTTGAATAAGCCTCCTTGAACTAACATCGCACGAAGGAAATGCGCATGCATTTTCGAGGAGTCGCCGTCTTCCGCTCCACAACTATAAAATTTGCTATTATTAAACGTTCGTATTTTTTAAGAAGAAAATGATTTATGAAATTGATTTATTTCTAAAATAAATCAATTTTTCCACAGAAGACTATATAGATTTTATTTATATATCAAAAATAGCGTGCTAGGATTATTCCTAACACGCTGTCTTCGCCTGAGATTATTCTATTAGTTTAACCAGAATGCCTGATATTTTTTCGCTGTTACCTCGTGAAGCTCAACTTGTAGAATGGTGCCCTTTTCATCATATGACGTCTTTAAGACATGCGCATATTCGTTCAAATACGATACAATATCACCACGATCATACGGTATACACAAAGTACAAGTTATAAAATCTGAGAAAATATGTTGGCGAATCAGTTGGAGCAGTTCATCCAGTCCCTTTCCTTCCTTTGCAGATATCCAAATTTGATCATTGTTGACATATGGATAGGCAAGATTAGCTAAATCCGATTTATTAAATACATATATGGTTGGGATATCCTCTACGCCTACTGCCTGTAAAGTATTATTTGTAATTTCCATCATATACTGATTTTCCGCATTTGATGCATCTACCACATGTAAAAGTAAATCTGCATCTCTCACCTCTTCCAATGTGGAACGGAATGCTTTCACTAAATGGTGTGGAAGCTTACTGACAAAACCAACTGTATCCGTTAATAGGAAGCTTTTATTATCTGGTAAGGTAATTTGTCTGACCGATGTTTCAAGCGTTGCAAACAGCATATTTTTTTCAAAAACTTGTTTATGCACTTCTTGATTTGTTTTTTCTAATAATTGGTTCATAATAGTGGATTTTCCGGCATTTGTATAACCCACTATTGAGACAATCGGAATTTCACTTTTGCGTCGTTGCTTTCTTTGCGTTTCACGTTGTTCTTTTACATGATCTAATTCCTTATGAAGCTTGGCGATTTGATCTTCAATTTTTCTGTGATCCAATTCAAGTTTTGTTTCACCAGCACCACGGTTTCTAAATCCTCCACCTGTTCCGCCACCTTGACGGCTTAACGAATCACGAAGTCCTACTAAACGTGGGAGCATATATTGTAATTGAGCTAATTCTACTTGCATTTGAGCTTCTTTTGACTTTGCTCGTTTAGCAAATATATCAAGAATTAACATCGTACGATCAATCACTTTACATTCCAAATCCTTCTCCAAATTTCGGATTTGAGATGGTGATAATTCATCATCGAATATAATCAAATTTGCTTCTGTTGCAGCATAAAGACTTTTGATCTCCTCTATTTTCCCCGTTCCAACATAGTGAGAAGGATTGATACGCTCTAGATTTTGAGTCACTACACCAGCTACTTCTACATTTAAAGCTTCAGCTAAATTACCTAATTCTTCTATTGAATAGTCAAAATGAATATCATTACGTAAGTTCACTCCAACTAAGATTGCTTTTTCGATAAATGGATTCAAAAATTTTCCCCCTTCGTAAATACTGCCAAGAACTGAAAATAAAAAGAGAAGAGCAGAACACCCACTCTCCCCTGCCATTCATATTTATAATTATGTTCATCCTAACATAGGAAGTGTCTAAAACTCAAACTTTCACAATATCGATCGTTTGAAGCCGTTCTTTTCCTTCTTGAAGTTGTTGAAAAACAAAAGTCGTATTCTTAAGCTTCAACGTATTCCCTATAGTAGGCAAGGATAATAAACGCGCCCATTGGATTAGCTTTTTTTCTATGTCTTGAACATTAAAAATACAGCGTTTAATCTGTAACTCCTCATTCGCCTGTTGTATGATCCCATGAGCTTTTAACATCTCATATCGCTTGTGCAGAGGCTGCTCCCATTCAATAAAAAATGGATAAGGTAAAGAATGATTTATCTTATGCTTGATAAATAGCATTTTCCATCTGATGATCTTGCCGTCTTCCGTTTTTCTCTCAGCAGGAATGACGCCTGTTGTTTGATAACCTAGTTTTCGGAAATAGCGATCGCTCTCTTTCAAATCATCTGAACGCAAACACAATGAAGAATATCCTTCTCCGTCATCAATATCATACAGTAATTGCTGAACAAGCGGTTGTGTTGTGTTTTTGGCAATATCCAGATTCTCTATTGCCAACCATTCAATATAACTATTTTTTGTATACAGCAAAGCATTATATGTACCCCAATGTAAATGCTGACCTCCCATAACAGGATGTACCCCTTCTATCGCAACCTCTTTTACGATATCTCCCGGTGCTTTTTTTGTAAAATATACCACATGATCTAACTCAAACATCTCACTCATCCCCTTATCTATAAAGTGAAACTTCACACAATGGTGTTTTTCATTTTCCCCCACTTGCCCTTCGCTACTTTTTACTTGTTTAGAGGTAAATGCTGACCACCTATTCTTACAGGATAAAATGATGCTATTCCGAAAGTAAAATAGTATGCTAAGAGTAATCTTAACATACTATTTTTGGAATATACAGGTAAAAAATAGATGGATTTTAGAATAGTCATCTATAGGCGAGCGTTTGGCAAGAAGCAAACTTAACATACGTTTGCAGAAAAGCAAGCCTTAGCGGAAATCAGTCGATGATCTATATTGAATAGATAAAATTAGATAATCTACACACCTGTATTATTTATTTTTTTGCAATAAATCCAATGTGTCATTGAATTCTTTTTCAATCTCATTATTTTTCTTATATGTCAGTAGACTCACGATAATAGCAGCAAGCAACCCAAAGCCAAACCCTGGAACGATTTCATATAACTGTTCATGAAGTGAATCAATTGATCCCCAAACATAAGAGACAACAGCACCAACGATCATGCCTGTAAATGCTCCCCAGTTTGTTAGCTTTCTCCAATATAAAGAAAGTAAAATAATTGGACCAAATGCTGAACCAAAACCAGCCCATGCGAATGCCACCAAATCTAAAATTTTATTATCTTGGTTCCATGCAAGTGCGATAGCGATTAGCGATACGATTAACACGGCCAATCTGCCCATAAAAACATAATGTTTGTCCAATCCATCTTTTTTGAAAATGGCTTTATAAATATCCTCTATTAACGCAGAAGACGTGACAATGAGTTGGGATGAAATAGTACTCATAATGGCCGCTAATATGGCTGCTAGCATTATGCCTGCAATAAATGGATGGAATAGGATTTGACCCAATGCGATAAATACTGTTTCTGGATTTTTCAATTCCAAACCATTTTGTTGATAATAGGCAATCCCTACAAGAGCAGTAGCAATTGCTCCGAATAGACTTAAGAACATCCAACTAATTCCAATACGACGAGCTTGTTTTGTTTCCTTGACACTAGAAATCGCCATAAAACGAACAATAATATGCGGTTGGCCAAAATATCCCAGTCCCCATGCCATCGCTGAAATAATGACTGCAGCCGATGCTGTACCTCCAGCAGTAAAGCTCAATAAATGAGGCTTTACTTCTTGAATAGAGGCGACTGTTTGAGAAAATCCTCCTGTTTTGAACAATCCAAAAAGCGGTACTGTAATCAAAGCTAAAAACATAGTTAAACCTTGGATAAAATCCGTATAGCTAACAGCTAAAAATCCACCAAATAACGTATAAGCAACTACAACACCCGATACAATTAGTAAACCGGTATGATAACTGTAACCAAAAGAGCTATCAAAGAATACGCCGCCTGATACCATCCCTGAAGATACATAGAATGTAAAAAATACAAGAATAATAAGTCCTGAAGCGATTCGAAGTAATTTTGTATGATCACGTAAACGATTATCTAAATAACTTGGTATCGTAATAGAATTATTCGCTACTTGTGTATACATACGCAAACGTGGCGCAACAAGTCTCCAGTTTAAATAGGCACCTATTGTTAAACCAATGGCGATCCATCCTTCTATTAAACCGTTTGCATAAATAGCCCCTGGTAACCCCATTAATAGCCAACCAGACATATCTGCAGCTCCTGCACTTAATGCGGTAACCATTGGACCTAATGAACGCCCTCCTAACATGTAATCCGTTAAGCTGGACGTCCTCATAAATGCGTACCAACCAATCCATAACATGGCGACCATATAAATCAGAATGGCCAATAATTGATACATATTGTCGGACATATTGAAATCCTCCTTTATTTTTGTATTCAAATTTTTCTATAATCCACACGTATTACTACCATATTTATGAATAAAATATGAATACTATGAAACTATAAAATAATATGCTTACAAGTTTATCCCGCGTTAACGGGCAGTAAGCTCCACCCCTCTAGATTTAGAGAGAAACGAGATAGGTAGATGAGGAGCAACTGCCCGTATAAGCCCGATTGGTTCGGGTCAACAAGATGTTGGTCACTCAGGTGTTGCCACAGGACGTGGCACTTTTAACCTGAGTTCCCCTAGTTTAGTGCGGGATGCACCCCCCACGGATGAAAGTTTCACTTTATCTACTACATGTTATCATAAAATTCTGTTATTAATAACCTCTAAAAAATGATTATTTATACGTTTTTTTGCAAATTCAAAACATGCTTTTGAAATCTCCTTTTCTCTATTAAGAAAAATATTTCATTTTCCGCTTAGCTACATGTTCTTCTTACTTGTTTTCTACTGAATTCATGATGTTCTACTATTCTTTTTCTAATTGTTCATAAATAGAGTTTGGCTCTGTGTTTAGAAAAGCTAAAATTATGATACACTTATGCCAACGATTAAATGGCAAAGAAGGCGACGCAAGATGGATATTAATGAAATGAAACAAGGATTGCTTGAGCATTTATTGAAGGAAGAACTTGTATCAGCAACCATCAGTCAACCACGAACAAAATCAAGCGATTTGAAACGGATTAAGTTAAAACCAATAAAACTAAAGGGAATCTACTATATTCAGTTAGAATATCAATATGAACGCATTTTAAAACATGAAAATATACCATTATCATTAATTGGACAAAGCTTAAATGAGTTATTTGACCAGTTTCGGCAATTCCAAGGTGAATTTATAGGAGAAAATATCCATATTCAACTTTCTAAGAAAAATAAAGTGTTATGGAAAACCGAAAAAACGGAAAAGAAAAAGGTCGAGTTATCACATAACCGTAAAAAAAATTATTTGCTTAACCCCGACAAGCCCTATCCATTTTTAGTCCGGCTTGGGGTACAGTCTCCAGAAGGCAAAGTAAAAAAACAAAAATATGATAAATTCAAACAGATTAATCGCTTCATTGAATTTATCCATGATTCTTTAGATTATCTTCCAAAGGATCGGACCATTCGCATTTTAGATTTTGGTTCTGGTAAATCATACTTAACATTCGCTCTTTATCACTACTTGAAAATTGAAAGGGGCTTGGATATCCATGTCACGGGTCTTGATTTAAAAAAAGAAGTGATCGAAGAATGTGCGAAAATTGCCAAAGACTTGCAATATGATCAGCTTGAATTTTTAGTTGGTGATATTAATGATTACAATGATGAAGCGTCCGTTGATATGGTTGTTACGCTGCACGCTTGTGATGTTGCTACAGATATGGCATTAGCCCGTGCTGTGAAATGGGATGCCCAAGTCATTTTAAGTGTTCCTTGCTGTCAGCATGAACTCCATCGTCAATTACAATCAGCTCCTCTCGATGTGATGCTACAACATGGGATCATCAAAGAACGTTTTGCAGCATTAGCAACTGATTCGATCCGTGCAGAAATTTTAAGCCTGGTAGGTTACGATGTACAACTTCTAGAATTTATCGATATGGAACATACACCCAAGAATATCTTGATCCGTGCTTACTATACTGGTAAACAACCAACTATTGTGCAAAAAGCTCGTTACAACGCATTTACAGAATTTTTATCAGCTAAACCTTTTCTAGAAAACGAACTCAAAGAATATCTCGAATAAGAAGAATCTAAAAAACATGCCCATTTTCTGATGAGGCATGTTTTCTATTACTGATTTTAAATTATTATTTTTAGATATGCCAATTGAAAAAAATAGGATGAATATTAGCTGATAACAAGGCAATCATTTCTAGTCTACTATAGATAGATTGTAGCGAAGGAAGCGTCGTAAGCTACACGCCGCAGGAAATCAAGCCGTGGCGAAAATAAATCGATAATGTCTATTTTATGAATAACATTGAACCATCAATACGCATATTATTTTAATTTTATACAAGCGTGTTGATTATCCAATTTAATCCATAAAAATAAGAGGATTTGTTGATTTCCACTCCGGCTTGCTCGCTTTCCTGCGGGCGAATGCTGAGCCTCCTCGCTACGCTGCGGGGTCTCATCTATTCGCTTTTCCCGCGGGAGTCGAGCAAGCCTCCGCTCCAATCTATATAAATGGTCTTAAAAATACAGAGTTTTTCAAAAACTATGTCAAAAAGACACCCCTAATTTTTGTCAAATCAACACGTGTGAATTTTATATTGATTATTGACTATGTTTTTCTGTATGATTTTAGTTGGCATCGGAAGTTCAACTAATTTCGTTTAATTGAAGGCTTTTATATCGAAAGCAAAAAAATTGATGCCGTTTATTCATAAGAGAAGTTCTAAATAAACTTTTTTAACATTTCTGTTAGCAAACTCTATATCTCTTATTTATATTTTCTTTTTCCGCATCTTTTTTACTATATACACATATAATAGGAGCCTCTCTTGAAAAATTTTGACAGACTTAGAACTACCTTGCTTTCTTTATTTGTCATATCGGTTACAATAAAAATTCTTTCCTAAATTCTATTGATTTTTTTATTGATAATGATTATCATTGCTATTAAAGACCTAGATGATGCAAAAAAATCATTGGAAAGAAGGATATAATAGATGAAAACAAAATCATTATTAGCCATTTTATTAGCAGGGAGCGTCGTAATGACTGGATGCAACAGTGCTGATGATGCGAAAAAGGACGATAGCAAGACGAAAACGCAGGAAACAACCAAAGATGCCTCATCAACTGCTGATTTACAAAAAGAAGTGGATGCATACAGAGACTTCGCTCTTGATCAATTAGACAAATTCACTACTGAAACAGAGAAATTTGTAGCCGCTGTTAAAGATGGTGATATTGATAAGGCAAAAGAAATCTACCCAACAGCTCGTATGTACTATGAACGTTCTGAACCAATTGCAGAAAGCTTCGGCGATCTTGATCCTCGCATTGATGCTCGTTTAGCTGATTTAAAAGATGAAGGTAAAGGTGCTGAAGACTGGACTGGTTACCACAAAATCGAGTACGGTTTATGGGAAAAGAACACTACTAAAGGTTATGAAAAAGTAGCTGATCAATTGCTTGCAGATGCAAAAGAGCTACGTGGTCGTGTTGAAACTGCTGATGTAACACCTGATTTGATGATAACAGGTGCTGTTGACTTATTAAATGAAGTATCTACTTCAAAAATTACTGGTGAAGAAGAAATCTATTCTCATACTGACTTATATGATTTCAAAGCTAATGTTGAGGGCGCAGAAAAAATCTTTACTATTTTAGAAGATAAGCTGAAAGAAAAAGATCCTACTTTAGCAAAAAATTTAGCTGACAAATTCAAAGCTGTTAATGATTTACTTGCAAAATATGAAAAAGATGGCGGTTATGTTTCTTATACAAAACTAACAAAAGATGATACAAAAGCTTTATCTGAAGCTGTAAATCAATTAGGTGAACCATTAAGTCAAATGGGAGTCGTAGTGGAGTGATTATAAATGACTAAAACAAACGATGATGAAAAATTGCTAGATAAAAAGATTACACGCAGACAAATGCTGAAAGTAACAGGTGCTGGGGCCGCTGGAATCGCAATCGGCGCTTCTGGCATGGGAGGAATTTTGAAAGCATTTGGCAAGGATTTTTTAGAAGATGATGATACCAGCGCCACCAATAAAGTAAACTTTTACGGCAAGCATCAATCAGGCATTGCTACTGCTGTACAGACGAATATCTACTTTGCTTCATTAAATGTTTTAGTAAAATCTAAAAAAGAATTACAAGAGTTGTTCCAAATGTGGACACCTCTTGCCGTTCAAATGATGAATGGTAATGTGATCGGTGTATACAAGAATACGCTGATTCCGGCAAAAGATACTGGTGAGGCAAAAGGCTTAGATGCTCGCAACTTATCCATTACATTTGGTGTTGGTCCATCTTTATTTGAAAAGAAAGAACTTGGTCTTTCCTCTTTAAAACCAAAAGAATTAAAAGATTTACCCCATTTTCCAAAAGATCAGCTAGAAGAAGTATATACAGGTGGGGATATTTGCATTCAAGCTTGTGCGGATGATCCACAGGTCGCATTCCATGCAGTACGTAATCTTATTCGTGCCGCATCAGGTAAAGTGACTATGAAATGGTCACAGGCAGGGTTCAATTCATTTCCTATGAAAAACGGTAAAAAACAAACACCTCGTAATTTATTTGCTTTCAAAGATGGTACAGAAAATCCAACTACCTCTGATGAAAAGGATATGAATAAGGTTGTTTGGGTACAATCCGGTGATTCTAAGCCTTGGATGACAGGCGGCACTTATTTAGTCGTCCGTCGCATTCAAATGCATTTAGAAACATGGGATCGCACTGCGTTATCTGAACAGGAAAATACATTTGGACGCCATCGTGACTCAGGTGCACCACTTGGTAAGAAAAGTGAATTTGATGATATGGAAATTGAACGGAAAGATGCAAATGGCAACTATATTGTTCCAGAAGATTCACATGTTTTTCTAGCAAAAAAGGCAAAAGCTAGAGTTATGCGCCGTTCATATTCTTATTCTTCAGGTGTTATTGACTCAACTGGTACTTATGATGCCGGGCTTGTGTTTATTTCTTTTCAAAAAAATCCTGAACAATTTATTAAGATCCAAAACAGTTTTGGTCGTTTGGATAAAATGAATGAATATATTACCCATCGAGGAAGTGGTGTTTTTGCTTGCTTCCCAGGTATTAAAAAAGGAAGTTATATAGGTGAAGCATTATTTAACACGTTGTAGTCAATTCATCATCATACTCTTTGTTTTACTGGCAACTGTACAGCCTGTCTTTGCTGCTGAATCATATAGGGATTTATATATTTCGATTAGCGATGCCATTATGAATTCCAAACAAGGGAACGATACAAAAGCTGAAAAAGCTGTTCAATCATTTGAAGAAAGCTGGAACAAAGCTGGCGTCAAGGAATCGAAAGAATCGAAGGCTGTTGAACAGGCTTTAGATCAAGCGAAATCTGCAACGACTGATGATGAACGTTTAAAAACGTTAACGACACTCTCAAAGGCTTTAACGGCTCTTGAAAAAGCTGAAAATCCAGTCGATGAAAAAGCTGAGAGAAAAACGTTCCTCAAAACTATGACTCCTGAACTGAATCGATTAGAAACAGTAATGAAAGAAGGAAACATAGACAAGCTGAAAGCAGAATATAATCATTTCAATATTTTTTGGAACCAAAAAGAAAAACCAGTACGTTCCTATGACGTTGCTGCGTACGGACAAATTGAAACTCAAATATCTTTTATGAGAATTACACTTGCGGATGAAAATCCTAGTATGAATGATTTTCAGGATCAATTTAACACCTTAAAAAAATACATTACCGCTTTTGGTAACAATAAAAAAGTATCTGCTACTTCCAATGGCACTTACTCTTTACAAACGTTGATTGATTTAATCGATGATGCGAAAACGCAAATCGATGATAAAGATTATACAAAAGCAGCTTCAACCGTCAAAAAATTCATTACAACTTGGCCGAATGTGGAAGGCGACATCCGTACAAAGAATGCTTCTCTTTATACAAAGATCGAAAGTGATATGCCGATTATTGCTAGCGACCTGATGAAGGATGCTGTTGATGCAAAAGATATCAACTCACAACTGGATAACTTTAAACAACAAATTCAATTGATCCAAGATGATCAAAGCTATAGTTTTTGGGATTCTGCATTAATCCTTCTTCGCGAAGGTTTAGAAGCATTACTTATAATCATTGCCTTAGTTGCTTTCTTGAAAAGATCAGGGAATCGCCATATGGAAATATGGATTTATATTGGCGCAGGCATCGGAGTTGCTGTAAGTGCTGTTTTAGCTATATTGATGTCAACTATTTTTAATTCTTCAACAATTAATACTAGCCGTGAAATGATTGAAGGTTATGTAGGTTTGATCGCTGCAGCTATGATGATTGGTGTCGGTGTATGGTTGCATAGTAAGTCCAATATCAAAGCTTGGAATGCTTATATAGCCAAACAGATCAATCATGCAATGTCAAAACAAAGTGTATGGGCTATGGCTTTTATCAGTTTCCTTTCTGTCTTCCGCGAAGGTGCTGAAACATTGATCTTCTATATGGGAATCGCACCTAAAATGTCAACAGCTGATTTCTCTCTAGGAATCGCAATAGCAATTGCCATTTTATCTGTTGTAGCATTCTTGCTATTACGTGTAAGTGGAAAGATTCCTATACACAGATTCTTTGCAGTTGCGACGATTTTCATCTATATTCTTGCATTTAAAATTATTGGTGTAAGTATTCATACATTACAATTAACCGATACATTGCCTTCAACTGTTCTAAATAGTGTACCTGTTTGGGCAGCAATCGGATTCTACCCAACAGTTGAAACCATTATCGGTCAAGTAATACTACTTGTTTTAATTGCTCTAACAATTATTTATAAAAAACGAAAAAACAATCGATTATAAATACCATAAAAACAGCATGCTAGGGTTACTCTTAGCATGCTGTTTTTGTATACATACCCTATTTAGGCTTTCCTCTTTCCTATTAAAAAGGCACTCTCATAATATACCTTTTTGCCATTTGACATAGTCTTTTGCAAAATAAGTGATTATTGCATCCGCACCAGCCCGAAATGTACTAATTAAAATTTCCTCAATCACTTTTTTCTCTTCAATCCAACCATTCATGGCAGCTGCCTTTACCATTGAGTATTCTCCACTTACTTGATAAGCAACGATTGGAAGATAGCTCCTATTTTTTAAATCTCGAATAATATCTAAATATGCAAGTGCCGGTTTGACAATAATAAAGTCCGCACCTTCTTCTGTATCCGACTTCAACTCTCTTAATGCTTCTAAGCGATTTGCAGGATTCATTTGATAACTATCTCTAGTACCCCCATTAGAAGGCGCATTCTCAGCGGCATCTCGAAATGGACCATAAAAGGCAGAACTATATTTTACACCATACGACATAATTGGTGTATTTTCAAAGCCATTATGATCCAAAGCTGTACGAATAGAGGAAACAAAACCATCCATCATACTGGAAGGAGCTACAATATCTACTCCAGCAGCAGCTTGTGATAGCGCCACTAAATTATGAATCTTTAAACTTTCATCATTTAAAATTTTACCATCTTTATAAATGCCACAATGACCCGAAGTCGTATATTGGCAAATGCAAGTATCCGCAATAACTAAGAAATCGGAATAATTTCTTTTGATTAACTGAGTAGCTCGCTGAATGATTCCTTCTTTATGAAAGGCTTCACTTCCCACTTCATCTTTTACTTTTGGAATCCCAAATAATATTATTTTCCGCAGCCCTAGATCGTCTAATTCCTTTAATTCTAATTCTAGATAATCTAATGACATTTGGTAAAGACCTGGCATGCTCGGTATTTCTTTTTTTATATTTTCCCCTTCTATTACGAATAATGGATATATCAATTTATTTATATCAATAGTTGTCTCTTGGACGAGTTCACGCATTTCTTTAGAGCTTCGCAAACGTCGATGTCTTTTAAATTGATTCATGGTTCACCTCGATAAATATTTTTGTAAATAGTAATGATTACTCTTTATAAAAATGTTACTATCATAGAGTAGCAATTTTATTTTTAAATTGCAAGTCCATTTGAAAGGATTTAATGAGGTGAAAGCATGACTAAAAAGCAAATATTATTAGACCATTTTAATCAAGCCATCGAAGAAACAAATCATTTGCCTGATATACAAAAACAACAGGAAAACTTTCTATATCCGATCTCGCATGTAGGCATCAAAAACTTCAAAATGCCGATTACCTTATATGAAAATGGTGAAAATCAACACTCTATTGCGGATATTCAATTGACCGTATCACTTAACCAATATGAAAGAGGCACACATATGAGCAGATTTGTCGAGATTCTTCAAGATAGTCTACAACATACTGTTTCTTTCAACCATTTAAAAGAAATATTAGCGAAAGTAAAACAAAGATTGCAGGCAGACACAGCCTCTATAAAAATGAAATTTCCGTGGTACTTTTATGGTGTGAGCCCCATTAGCCAAAACGACAATCTTCAATATGGAGAAGTGAGTATTGAAAGCACTATTGATTCGAAAGAGAAAATAATGAACTTCGTTTCGCTCACTTGCTTTGCAACAACACTTTGCCCATGCTCCAAAGAAATAAGTAAGTATGGTGCTCACAATCAACGAGGTAAAATAACGATATCTGGAAATACAAGCACGGAATCTATTCCTAGTGATTGGAAATTACAATTGAAAGATATCGCGATCAATAATGCCAGCGCACCAATCCATTCTCTTTTAAAAAGGCAGGATGAAAAATATGTGACCGAGCAAGCTTATGAAAACCCTAGATTTGTAGAGGATTTAGCACGGTTAATCGCCGTAGATCTCGCAGATGTAAAGTGGCTAGATCATAAACAAGTCATTTGTGAAAACGAAGAATCTATTCATGCCCACAATGCAATAGCACAAATCCATCTATAAAGTGCTATTTCTCATAGTAGGATTTTTCTTCATCCTTCACTATATATGGGTTGAACCAATTGAGCTTCTTACAGACAGTTAGTCCTTCCTTTTTCTTCTCTAAAAGATTTTAAATCCAAGCAAATAGGGATTTTCCACCTACAATCCAAATCCACAATTCTGGAAATAAACTTTCATGAGTGATTGCCAATTGTCCCTAACCTATACATGGAAAAGTTTTTTACACACAAAAAGACTGTAGAACAAATCGAAAAATTCGAGATGATCTACAGTCCCCCATATTCAACAGACAAATAATTCAACTAATAGAAAGAGCAAAATCTTAGAATTTAATCATTTTGCTTGGAACAACCCATTCGTTGAATTGTTCTTCTGTTAGAAGACCTGTTTCAAGAGCTGCTTCTTTTAAAGTTAAGCCATTTTTATGAGCATGTTTCGCGATTTTAGCAGCATTTTCATAACCGATATATGGGTTAAGAGCAGTTACTAGCATCAATGAGTTATTTAAGAAATGTTCAAGTTTATCTTCGTTAGCAGTAATACCTTGTAAACAGTGTTCATCAAAGCTACGGATAACGTCAGATAACAATTGAACGGATTGCAAGAAGTTATAAAGGATAACTGGTTTGAACACATTCAATTCAAAGTTACCTTGAGATGCGGCGATGCCAAGGGTTACATCATTCCCCATAACTTGCACCGCTACCATTGTAACAGCTTCACATTGAGTTGGGTTTACTTTACCTGGCATGATGGATGAACCCGGTTCGTTTTCTGGAATTGAGATTTCGCCAAAACCAGAACGTGGACCTGAAGCTAACCAGCGAACATCATTGGCGATTTTCATCAAATCAGCTGCTAGTGCTTTCATAGCACCATGAGTCGTTGCCATTTGGTCATGAGAAGTTAGTGCATGGAATTTGTTTGGTGATGCAACGAATTTCAAACCTGTAGCTTTTGATAATTCAGCCACTACTTTTTGGTCGAAGCCATCAGGAGTATTCAATCCAGTACCCACTGCCGTACCACCGATTGCAAGTTCTAACATATGTTTAGCACTTTCTGCAATCATTTCTTCTGATTTTTCGATCATGTGTAACCAGCCGCTGATTTCTTGTCCTAATGTTAATGGAGTTGCATCTTGTAAGTGTGTACGGCCGATTTTAATCAATTGCATGAATTCTTCAGATTTTGCTTTTAAAGTTGCTTTAATTTGACGCAAAGCTGGTAATAAGTTCTCTTCTACTGCAATGGAAGTTGCAATATGCATAGCTGTTGGGAAAGAATCATTTGAGCTTTGAGATTTGTTGACATCATCATTTGGATGTAGGCGTTCTTCACTGCCCTGAGCTTCCAAATATTCATTACCTAAGTGAGCGATTACTTCATTGACATTCATGTTCGTTTGAGTACCGCTACCTGTTTGCCAAATAACGAGTGGAAATTCATTGTCCCACTTACCATCTATAATTTCATCTGCAGCATGGATAATAGCATCTGCTTTAACTTGTGAAAGTGTGCCGATTTCAGCACAAACTTTTGCTACTGATTTTTTAAGTAATGCATAGCCATGAATAAATTCGATTGGCATATGTTCAGAACCGATTTTAAAGTTTTGTTTACTCCGTTGAGTTTGAGCACCCCATTTGTGATCTGCAGGTACTTTTACTTCTCCCATAGAGTCATGTTCAATACGATATTCCAAGTTGTTCATCTCCATTTCTTTTACGATGAGTTTTGTTTTCTCTCAACTACTATGATAGCGTTTTCTGCTTCAATTGTCTGCAATTCTGTTTAAATTATCGCAAAAATCTTTTGAAAAATTGGAAGCTATTTTTTTGTCTATGTCACTTTTCTAAGTGACCCCTATGACGGCATCGGTGTTGGCGTTGGCTGTGAATATCCTTCTTTATAATCGTGGTCGATTTGTTCGCGGATTTCTTTAAGTGTTGCCCCTTTTTGTGCTTGTTCAATCGACTTAATCGCAATTTCCACACAAACAATACAACGTGTTCCATGATCATCCCAAACAACCGTGCCATCTTTTTTTACTTCTTTAATAAAACAATTTAGATTACTTTTGTGATCAGCACTTTCTGCACATCCACAATAACAAGGCATCCATTTTAAAATTTCTGTAGCCTGCCCAGCAGCTTTATAAACCAATTTTAAATCCTCTGATTGTTGATCTAAAAAACTTGGCAATACATCCACTGATGCTGTTTCCTCTTGAAGATCGCCATTGGCTAACGTATGTTGATGATGGGCATGATTCGTTTGTTGCGTTGTTTCTGTTTGCTTATGTTCTACATGCTTTTTTTCCGATGATTCGTCTGTATCATTACCACAGGCTGCTATAAGCATCGTGCTTGCTAATAACATGGATAACCATTTTTTCTTCACTGTAAAACTCCTTCGTCAGCTTTTTCTTTCATTATACCTTAGAGGGTTTTATATATCATAATAAAGTGAAACTCCATCAGTGGGGGTTTTACTGCCTGTTAAAGCGGGATAAATCCTGTTTCCTCCCATATAAGAGCTTTAAAGCCTTTTCTTTCATAAAAAAATTGCCGCATAAGCTAATGATAACCAGCTTATACAGCAATTCAAAAATGGATCAATCTTCAGTTGTTGCGGCTGATACATCTTCTTTTGGTTGTACATTATCAGCCAATCGCTCAATGCTTGGGCGAATCGAATACTTGCCTGAGTAGTTCTCGATCAATTCTTTCATATCAATACCTGATGATGCTTTTAATGTTTCTTGTAAGGTTGCCATTAAATCTGTTGCATAACCAGTTACCTTATTGGCACCTCCGCCTTCACCACTGCCAGTATCCACAACCGTGATTTTATCGATGTTTGATAATGGACCTGCTACTTGTTTTGCATATTCAGGCATCATTTGGATAATCATATCTAATATAGCGGCTTGACCGAACTGTTCGAAAGCTTCTGCGATTTTACGTTTTGCTTCGGCTTCTGCAAGACCTTTCAGACGGATGATCTCCGCTTCTGATTCCCCTTGCGCACGCTCTGAATCAGCTTTTGCTAAACCATCTAGGCGGACCTTCTCTGCTTCAGCTTTTGCTTTCGCTTCTATATGATACTTTTCTGCGTCCGCTTGGGCTAATTGTTTCATTTTTTCTGCTGCAGCGTTTTGTTCAATGGCATAACGATCTGCATCCGCTTTTTTCTTTACCTCTGAATCATATTGTTTTTCACGGCGGAGAATTTCTTTTTCTTCTAATTCGATTTGCTTTTGGCGTTCAATGATTTGGATCTGCATTTCTTGTTCTGTGACTTCTTGTTTTGCACGTGCCGTTTCTAGTTCATACGCTTGGTCAGCGCGAGCCTTTGCAATGTCTTGTTCACGGCGGAATTCTGCTACTTTCAATTGATTTTCTTTTTCTGCTTCTGCAATTTCAGTAGCTCGTTCTAGCTCTGCCTTTTGTGCTTCTTTATCCGCTTCTGCGCGTTTAATACGCGTTTCCTTTTCAGCATCAGCCGTTGCAATATCTGCATCACGCTTAACCTGTGCTATCCTTGGTTTTCCTAGTGAATCTAAGTAACCGTTTTTATCTCGTACATCTTTGATCGTGAAAGATACGATAGTGAGCCCCATTTTTGCTAGATCTTGTGAAGCAACACGTTGTACCTCTTGTGAGAATTTATCACGGTTTTTATAAATTTCTTCAACGGTCATAGACCCTAGAATCGAACGTAAGTGGCCTTCGAGTACCTCTTTTGCTTCGTTTTCACGTTCTTCTTTTGGTTTGCCTAAAAACTGTTCCGCAGCTGTTGCAATTTCGGCTATTGAACCGCCAATTTTGATAATGGCAATACCATCAGCCATTACGGGTACGCCTTGTTCTGTATAAACTTCAGGCGTTGTAACTTCTAATTTACTGGATAATAAGCTAAGTGGTTCAGCTTGTTGAAACACTGGTAAAACAAATGTACCACCACCACGGATAATCTTAATACGGTTTCCGCCCTCATCCGTATGTACGTTTTTGGAACCTAAGTAACTACCTGTAACAATGAGTGCTTCGTCTGGACCTGCTGTTCGATATTTCGTTATATACACCCCGATAATCGCCAACAAAACAACAACGACAATAGCACCTACGATTAATAAAACTGGCATATTTCATTCCTCCTGTTTTTTATCTTTCTGAGCATTTAAAATAACGGCTCATATTCTTTGACATATAAAGTTCCCTCTTTCACTTCCACGATGAGCACTTTCGAATCATATGGTATGGACACATGATCATAGCTTGTTGCACGTTTTGAAATAATACCGTTGACCGTTTCAACCACTACTTCACCAAAGCCATCGATAGGAATCGGGACAATCACCTTTCCTACTTGTCCACCTAAGGATTCTTCGCTATAAGCCATTGATACCTCGGCTGATTTTAAAGGGACTAGTATGAAATAATACATCAAAATATCAATTACAAATGAAATAACTGTGGAAATAACAGCAATAAGAATACTACTTAATGATGTAAACGTCTCGAAGATAAAACCAAGTGCTGTGAAGAAAGTCAAAAAAGCCAAGATGACAGTGGGATTAAAAAAAGGAATCCCTTCTCCAATTCCATCAACTATATCACCAAAAAAAAGATATAAAATCATACAAATAGCTAAGAATATTAATGAGTACAAATACCATTGGTCAATAGACCAAGAATTTACATCAATCATCGACACCCCCTTTAACCATTTGTTTGCCCTTTCAATAAGTTATACGGATAAATATCAGTAAAAGTTTCAATTTTTCTGGTTATTTCACATTATCTAGAAGTGTATTTCCATTTATGGAAATTTCACTTGACGTATATACATTTGAAATATTACAGGATTGTAAAGTTTGAAATAATTCACATAATTGTTGTATGGATTTTTTGCTCAATTTGTTATGATTATAGTTGCGTTTAAAAATAAATAAATAAAATCTTAATGTTTTGTATACAAATTAGGAGGCTTTGTATGTTCAGCTCAAAAAAAGAGGACCCTTTCTTTGCTGCGCTTTTGAAAGTTGCTAAAAATGTAAATGAAGCAGCTCACTATGCTGATGATTTTAAAATAACAGGCGTTGCAGATCTGAAAGAGCTTAGCGTAACATTAAAAAAATATGAAACAGATGGGGACTCACTCATTCATGAATTAATCCAGATGCTCAACAAATCATTTATGACACCTATCGAACGTGAGGATATTTTAGAATTGGCCGTAAGAATGGACGATATTTTAGATGGCATCGAAGACTGTATTGCTCACTTTGAAATGTTCTCACTAACAGAAGTCGATGATTATATGAGAGATTTCTTAAAATATATCATCCTAAGTACGGATGAAATCGCTACTGCAATGGAACACTTAACGAATAAAAAACTGATTAATATGCGTAAACACGCTATCCGTATTAAGGATTATGAACGTAAATGCGATGAAGTATTACGGACATCCATTAAACAACTATTCTTACATGAAAAAGATCCTATCCGCATTATTCAATTTAAAGATATTTATGAGCAACTTGAAGAAGTAGCCGACTATTGTCAAAATGTCGCTAACTCAATGGACACTATTATAATGCGAAATGCATAGGAGTTGTAGAAACACATGAATACTATAATAATCGCAACCGTTCTTGTTGTTATATTCGCACTATTATTCGACTTCATAAACGGTTTTCATGATACTGCAAATGCCATTGCTACAGCTGTTTCTACTCGTGCACTTTCACCACGTCTTGCTGTAGTTTTAGCCGCATCGATGAACTTTGTTGGTGCTGTTACGTTTACTGGTGTTGCTAAAGCATTGGCAAAAGATATTGTCGATCCATTTGCGCTTAGTAACGGATCTTTCATTATACTAGCTGCACTTATATCAGCCATTATATGGAATTTGGCAACATGGTACTTAGGAATCCCTTCAAGTTCATCACACGCAATCATCGGTTCTCTAGCTGGAGCTGCAATCGCCGCTGCTGGTTTTTCTGTTATTAACTTTGGTGGATTTATCAAAATTATCGAAGCTTTACTCCTTTCACCATTTATCGCAATTATCTTCGGGTTTTTGGTGATGTCCCTATTTAAGGGAATATTCAAGAACTTAAATTTATATCGTACGAATAAAAAATTCCGAAGAGTACAAATTTTCACAGCCGCTCTACAAGCCTTTACACATGGTACAAATGATGCCCAAAAATCAATGGGGATTATTACAATGGCCTTGATTGCATCAGGACTACAAACTGGGGAAGATATACCTCTATGGGTACGTGTTGCTTGTGCCGCTGCTATGGGATTGGGTACTTCAATCGGTGGTTATAAAATTATTAAAACCGTTGGCGGTAAAATTATGAAAATTCGTCCGGTGAATGGTGTAGCGGCTGACTTATCCTCTGCCATCATTATTTTTGGCGCTACGCATTTACACTTGCCAGTTTCTACAACCCATGTCATTTCTTCCTCTATTATGGGTGTAGGTGCTGCACAAAATGCAAAAGGGGTCCATTGGGGAGTTGCACGTAGAATCGTCATTACTTGGGTAATCACATTACCTATAGCTGCGTTATTAGGCGCTACAATCTTTTCTATCTTCAATCTGTTTTTATAAAATATGATCACTTTAAAATAAACTGACTGCTTCTTGTTAAGATCACATCTATCAACTGATGATTGATTTAACTCTTAAAAGATCATATTAAAAAATACTTTTTAATTTATTCTCCAATTAAAAGTACGAATGCTGCTTAAATGAGCGTTCGTACTTTTACATTTACTAAGATTATTTCTACTTGAATTAATTTCTTTAATAATCATGTGAAGCCGTTACCGCAGTATAGGACGTGGCGAGCTAAGACCTCGTCCCTTTCATCGTTCCTACGGGTCCTTTAGCTTAAGCTTTTCTCTCTAGACATTGAATTAGCTTCACTGAATCAACACCTCACGAAGAAAAATTGACTCACTTATTATTGTTTAGCATTATAAACGATCCTGCCTTGAACTAAGCAACATTCAATTGTATGTAGAAAAGTATGCCTTTCATAAATACTTTGTGGATTTTTAGACAACATTTTATCTTGTTGAACAATAAAGTCTTTCTCTGAAACAATAACAATATCTGCTAATTTTCCTACCTTAATACTTCCTTTATCTTTTAGATGAAATCTTCTTGCTGCGTGAATGGATGTATAATAGATTAAATCTGAATAAGGTATATTTTCCTTCTTTCCAATTTCTAGCGCCGCTAAAAATGTGAACTGCCCACCATTAATACCTCCCCATGCACTAAATATGTCATATTGATCTGGATCTTTTAAATCTTTTGTACAAGGTGAATGATCCGAAGAAAGCATATCGATTTCTCCTCTTTTAAAAGCCTCCAATAGCGCCAGTCTTGTTTTTTCTTCACGTAAAGGTGGTGCACATTTAGCATCATACCCTATCTGATCAACGGCACTGCTATTAAAGAGCAAATAATGAGGACATGTTTCTAATGACACATCAAGTCCTTCTTCTCTTGCTTGTTGAATAATATGCACCGCTTCCGATGTACTGATATGAACAAAATGCAACGGACAGTGTGTTAATCGACTGTAATAAATGGCGCGACTTACAGCTTCTAGTTCAGCCTCTTTTGGTCGAGAGTTCAAATATTTTCCTGCAATTGTTGCAGAAGTATCTTTTTTGGCTTCCTGTAAAGCAAATTGTAGGATTTCATCACTTTCTGCATGTAAAGCTAGTATTTTTCCTAACTTTGCAATTTTTTTCATTCCTTTTAATAATATCTCATTTTGTACATGTTCAAAAGTTGGATCATTCGTTCTTGGCATAAAAGCTTTATACCCTATCACCCCGGCATTTGCCATCTCTTCTAACTTTTCAACATTATCATCTACTAAACCTCCCCACAATTCACAATGGGTAATTGATTTTTGCTTTGCTAGTTTTTGCTTTTCACGAACCTGTTCTGCATTGGTCGTTGCTGGGATAGAATTTAATGGCATATCAAAAAATGTTGTACATCCTCCTGCCGCAAGCATTTGCGAACCACTCTTAAACCCTTCCCAAATTTCTCGCCCTGGTTCGCTAAAATGAACATGTATATCGATTAATCCTGGAAAAACAAATTGATTCGTTGCATCAATTTCCTGTACGGCTCCTTCTTTAACTCTAGTAGCTATTGCTTGAATTTTACCATCTTGAATGGCAATATCTCCTCGTATAATTCCTGATGCTGTAACAATTTTTCCATTTTTAATAATAACTTCATACATTGAAACTCTCCCCTTAAACGTCACCGTTTGAAATGATTTTCACCTTTTTTGAGATGGTCCGACTTTTCCAATAACTACGCATCCATTGAAGGGTACTTTTTTATGTCAAGAATTTCTTCATCATAGAGTAATCACTCATCAAGCGTGTTGATTATCCAATTTTCCCCACAAAATATAGTGTATTCGCTGATTTCCGCTCCGGCTTACTCGCTTTCCTGCGGGCGAACGCTGGGGGCAACAGGATGTTGGTCACGGAGTCGTTGCCACAGGACGTGGCGCCCTTAGACTCCGTTCCTTAATCGCTACGCTGCGGGGTCTCATCTATTCGCTTTTCCCGCGGGACATTGAATTGGCTTCATCGAAACAACACCGCACGAAGGAAATGCGCATGCATTTTCGAGGAGTCGCCGTCTTCCGCTCCACAACTATAAAATTAGCTATTATTAAATGTTCGTATTTTTTAAGAAGAAAATGATTTATGAAATTGATTCATTCATAAAAGAAGTTATTTCTATTTTTTTACATCTGCTTTTACTAACTCTTTATTTACCTCTTTTAAATAAGAAAGATTAATATAATCTGATTGTGAGGGAACTTTTGAAATATTATTTGTATTCATTAAGTAATCTGTTACAGTTTTTCCATTACTTCCATTGATAAATGAATCGTCAACTTGCATATTATAAACGTTACGATTCATAATTTCTGTTAATTCTTTTTCTGACAAATGGAGTTCTGGCGCTAATATTTTCACTGCCTCTTCACGATGATCATTGATAAATATCGTCGCTTTTTCTAATGAACGAATAACTGCCTTTACAGTATTCGGATTTTCTTTTAGATAATCATCGGTTACTTGTAGCGTTGAATGTACACTCATCCAATCCACATCTTTCTCATTGCCCTCTAAATAACTTTTTGTTCCACTAAATAGAAGTTTTCCACCTTCTCCAATTGCCTTCGTAATAAACGGTTCCCATGCCGCCATAGCATCTACACTACCATTTTGTAAGGCTGCTAAAGCATCACTAGGTGCTAAATTCGCTACTTTTACTTTCTTCATATCTACATTGTATTCTGCCGCCATTTTATTGATGGCGATTTGAACATCTGCTCCTGATGGAATACCAATCGTTTTACCTTCTAAATCTTTTGGGGATGAAATATTAGCTTTTGGTCCAGCGACTACTGCTTGAGTACCTGCAATCTGCGCTAAAGGCGCAACAATTTTTACCTTTACACCATTTGAGGCTAAAATAATATCCATAAAATTTGTTTGTAAGCTAATAGGTGCACTGCCACCTGACACAAGCGGTGCAATATCTGGGCCACTTTCGATTAATTTATTTTTAACTGTTAATCCTTCTTCTTTAAAATAACCTTTCTTATCAGCGATGATTTGTTGAGAAGATATTTGTGCATCTCGAACACCAACTAATTCAATTTCCGTTTTTTCTGGTTTACCATCTGTACTTCCATTTGAACTTTGATCTTTAGATGAATCTTTTCCACATGCAGCTAGTACCATCACTACGCACACAACTAAAATGGATAAATACTTTTTCATATAAACTCCTCCGATATCTTTTTTAATTTATTTTTCTACTGCCGACAACCCATTTTTCCTCCAGGATAATAATTTTCTTTCAATCCATTTAAAGAAAATAGAGAATAAACTATATTCCAATCCAATAACGATAATGGCAACATACATATTTTCAATTTTGAAATAATTTCGCGCATCAACAATGATATAACCTAACCCTGATGTCGCCCCTAACATCTCTGATACGACTAATGCCGAAAATGCTAATCCTAAGCTGATTTGGCAACCTGCTAAGACGTTAGGTAAAATGGACGGTGTAATAACGCGCTTAAATATTTGAAAATGTGAGGCTCCTAAACTCATTGCTGAACGAATTAATGTCGAATTAACAGATTTTAAACCATCTAGTGTATTGGTGAGTACTGGAAAAAACACTGTCCAAGCTATTAAAATGATCTTTGGCAACTCTCCAATACCAAACCAAATAATAAATAAAGGTAAAATGGCCAATGCGGGAATCGGCCCTAAGACGTTCAAAATAGGGGACATCCAATAGTCAACGACTCTATTACTACCAATTAGCAATGCAACCGATACACCTAACGCGATTCCAATCATAGATCCTATAAATACACGAATAGTACTTGCAACAATGCTTTTCACTAGTATACCTGTTTGTACCAATTCCCACATTTGGGCAACGATGATTGAGGGAGGTGGTAAAAATTTTGGATTAAACATTTCTGCCTGCAAATTATATCGAGCAAACAGTTCCCAGAGGGCGATAACAGCAACAATTGGTACCCACGATAATTTGTTGTCATTCTTTATTTTATTTTTGCTTACCGTGTGAACTTTCTGTTGCTCATCTACTATAGTGTTCATAGTCATCACACAAGCCTCCTTAATTAATTAGAATTTGTTGCAATTCTTGAACAAGAGAATTTTCTATTTCCCTTGGTCGTTTCATTGATATTTGTTTTTCCGCCGCAATTACACCTTGTTTCATTACAACAATACGATCAGCTAAGTAAACGGCTTCTGCAATATCATGCGTTATAAAGATAATAGTCGTCTTTAGCTCATTCCAAATATCTATTAATTCTTTTCTCATCGTTTCTTTTGTAAATACATCAAGTGCCGCAAAAGGCTCGTCCATTAAAAGGAGTTTGGGCTGACCCGCTAAAGCTCTTGCAATCCCTACCCTTTGTTTCATCCCTCCTGATAGTTCTGAAGGATAATGGTGTTCAAATGGCTCCAAGCCAATCATCTGAAGATATTTATAAGCGATTTTTTGTACTTCCTCTTTTGACTTTCCCTGAACAGTTGGTCCAAAAGCAATATTTTCAAAAACAGTGTACCAAGGAAACAGGGCGTGCTCCTGAAAGACAATCCCACGTTCCTGATTAGGCTTGCCAATGGGCACTCGATTGACTGATATGTCCCCAGAATCCGGTTTTGTAAAACCTGCGATTAAGTTCAGCATAGTTGATTTACCACATCCACTATGACCGAGAATGCAAACAAATTCACCATCTTCAACTTCTAGATTGATATCTTGCAAGACAATCTTGTCACCAAAACTCTTTTTTATATTATTTAACACAAGTTCCATACAAACACCTTCTTACATTATTTTATACGTTATTTTTCATTACATGGTTATTATATTTTTTCTCACATTAATATTCTTTAGTAATATTAACAATTTATCTATAATACATTAGGCAACTTGTACAAACCATAATTCAATAATGACTCATTTTCCCTGTCATATAATACTTTTGAAAATGACCGAACCCTTTACATAGAAGAAGTAACAAATGATTCATGTTGCTACTTATAAACAGTATCAAACGTAGCACCTATCCAATTTTCTCCTATTCCATGCATAAAGTGAAGCTTCCATCAGTGGGGGTTTTCTTCATCCCCCAATTGAAATAGAGGAACTCAAATTAAGAACGCCATGTCCTGTGGTAACACCTGAGTGACCAACATCCTGCCCGTCCGAACCAATCGGACTTTTACGGGCAGTTGATCCCCCATCTATCTTTCTCATTTCTCTCTCAATCTTGAGATGGGGTCTTACTGCTCGTTAAAGCGGGATAAATGAATAATAAAAAGCAAAAATCAATGTCATAAAAATTAACATTGATTTCTGCTTATTAAAATCCTATTTTAATATCTCTACAATTTCAATTCTAATTATCATTCAAATTAAACCTTTACACTCTCCATAGAAAAGCAATGAAGCAATATCAGTGAAGATCTTCTATCTATAGTGGAATATACTATTCCGGATGTTACTATATAAAACTACACGTGTTGATTTTACAAAATTCAGGGGAATCCTGTTTGGCATAGTTTTTGAAAAGCCCTGTATTTTTAGAACCATTTATATAGATATTGAGCTATTTATTTGGAAAATGTTCGTATTTTCCAACTAGAAAAGCATTTATGAAGTTAATTCCTTTGCCAATTAAAGAGCGCATATAAAGTGAAACTCCATCAGCGGAGGTTTTCTTCATCCCCCACTGAAATAGAGGAACTCAGGTTAAGAACGCCACGTCCTGTGGTAACACCTGAGTGACCAACATCCTGCCCGTCCGAACCAATCGGACTTTTACGGGCAGTTGATCCCCCATCTATCTTTCTCGTTTCTCTCTCAATCTTGAGATGGGGGTCTTACTGCCCGTTAAAGCGGGATAAAAGTTTATTTTTTCTTAAGCTAACTTTAAATTTTATCTTTTTCTTCTAATGCTTTTAGTCTTGCCGAAATGTCATGTTGATTTTTAAGTATCTTTTCTAGTTTTTGATACATGTCTTGTATAATGATTTCTGATTTGAGGTTTACTTTATAGTCATTGGTTCCTCTTAGTCTGTCTTTTTCCTCTTGGCGATTTTGACTCATCATAATAATGGGTGCTTGAACTGCTGCAACACATGATAAGACTAGATTCAATAGGATGAATGGATAACCATCATATGGTTTTGTTAAAAGGATTGTATTTAATATAATCCAAAAAATAAGTGTTAGGCAAAATACGATGAGGAAAGACCAGCTTCCTGCAAATTTTGCTAGTATATCTGCTGCTTTCTGTCCAAAAGTTTGGTCGTTTTCATGCTCTAAAATAGCATTTTGAGAAACGTGTTCTTTTAATAGTACTTTTAAAATTTCACCTTCTTCAGTTGAAATTGTATCATCATCCAATATCATTTTAATTAACTCCAACCTGTTTGGATCATTAATATGCATCTTCTTTATCCTCCATTTGTAATGTTTATAGAAATATTGTACCTATAACCATTTACTATACTATCAAATTCGATTGGTAAACCCTTGTTAAAACCATGGACTTATAGAAATTTTCACAATGCAAAAGAGACTACTCCCTTGTTTAAAAGACACTTGAACCACCACAAGGGAATCTTAAGAAAATCTCTCTATGGTAATATAATGATTCAGACGTGTTGATTATCCAATTTTATCCATGAAGATAGGGAGAATTCGTTGATTTCCGCTACGGCTTGCTCGCTTTCCTGCGGGCGAGCGCTGGGGGCAACAGGATGTTGGTCACGGAGTCGTTGCCACAGGACGTGGCGCCCTTAGACTCCGTTCCTTAATCGCTTCGCTGCAGGGTCTCAACTGTCTCGCTTTTCCCGCGGGACATTGAATTGGCTTCCTGAATCCACACCGCACGAAGGAAATGCGCATGCATTTTCGAGGAGTCGAGCAAGCCTCCGCTCCAATCTACATAAATGAAACGAAAAATACATGTTTTTTTAAGAATTATATCAAAAATATTCCCTAATTTCTGCCTAATCAACACGCCTGATAATGATTATCTTTATTAACTCCCATTGATAGCACTAAGTCTTGTAACTCAAATAAAAAAACGCTATTCGAAAAATCGATGAATAACGTTTTTTTAAATTCATACAAAAGAGTTAATTTCATAATTCAGTTCTTCAAACAGCATAAGCTTGGCCCATTCACTTATGAGTAATTTCCGTTATCAAACCTAATGATTTTTGATTTGGTTGATGTGGATTGTTTTTATAAAAGATTGATATCGATAGATAAATAAGAATCGCACAAATAATCACAAAGCCTATCACGAATATGGTTATCTTTTTACCTGACATCTGCTTCTTCCTTTCCAGATTCATACTATTTATTCGATGGTTTAAAACCTTCAGCAAATAGATAATCTTCAGCATCCTTACGTGTGCCAAAGCTTTCTTCTAAGTTAAAACCATGATAAATATTCCAATAAGGTGCATCATTGACAAGAAGTAATTGATCATTCGTACGATTACGCCAAATTTGTTCAATCTTCACTTCTTCAACGGGCTCATCTACTTCTGATAAATACATAATAGAATCTTCAATGGCTTCTCGCAACTCTTGTTCTGAGAAATCGCGAATATTCACTAAACCTCTGTCATCCGCATTATATCGCAGTAAATCTCCAACATAAACAAAACCATTGCCATTTGGATGTAGTTTTTCAACTACGATTTTTTTATCATATTGACTACCGTCAAAATGATAATTTAAACGGTTCATTGAAATCTCTTTACGTGTGAGTTCTGGAAAACCTTCAATAATTTGTTGTTTTTGCTCAAATGTTAACATAGTGTTCTCCTTTGTCCTTCATAATCGTTTTAAGTATAGCATCTTTCGTATTTTTAATCGTCCTAAAATGAAAAGAACGAAATAGGTTGATCATACTCAACCCATTTCGTTATAGAAACCTTTGTTTCAATAAATTCATGAATGTTGTCATATATGGACCGTCATACCGGACAAAATCACTCGGTTTTGCATCTAAAACAAGATTTTTCTTTTCTCCATTTGCAAGTATCTCAAACCCGATTAGATGGAGGAATGGTGTATCACCTGCAATAAAATCGATAACATCTGTCAATTTTGCACGTACAATACCGGCGACCTCCTCCACTTGTAAACGGAAATCAGTAAAGCTTCCCGACTGTACCGCAAGAAATACATGAGCAAATTCACAATCATGTATGGAGGATTTTTTCATCATTGTAGGGATGATCTCTAGTTTTTCTAGATCTTCTATCGTCAAATATAGCCCTAGCTCTTCATGTAATTCTCTTATACCATCATCAGGTGTTTCTGATGCCAGCAAATGCCCGGCTGCTGTCACATCAAAAAGGGAGGGATAATCTTTCTTATCAGCACTTCTTAACTGATAATACAAATAATAATCGCCAGCAATCTCACTGATCAACCAGCAATGGAAAGTTTCATGCCATAATCCTTTTGCATGTATCTCTGCCCTCGTAGCAACACCTAATGGTTTATGCTGTTCATCGAAAGTTTTTAAAATCTCCGTTTCCACTTCTATCACCTACACATTTTTAGTTGCAGTGGTACGAATTGCTTTCCAATGTTGATAAACATTCTTCACCACTACTTTCCCGACAGCATACAACGGTACACCTAGTAAAATTCCTACAAACCCTGCAATATTACCTGCTGCTAGAATAATCGTGATAACAGTCAATGGATGAATATCTAGTGTTTTCCCCATGACATTTGGTGTGATAAAGTTACTATCTATTTGTTGTGCAACAAGTGTCACGACACATACCCAGACGGCTTGCATTGGATCATGTACAAGGCCTACTATTATTGCTGGAACAAGTGCGATCCATGGTCCAATAAACGGTACCATATTCATAAAGAAAGCAAACAGTGCCAGTAATAATGCATATTCTAACCCTATAATTTTATAGCCAATGAAAATAATAATCGCCAAGATAAAACTGATCAGTAACTGACCCTGAATATAATTGCGTAATACATCATCGATTTCAGATAATGTTTTCTTAATCCATGCACGTCTTGAACCTGTAAATAAATTATAAATCGTTGGAGCAAATTTTTCGTGATCCTTTAACATGTAGATAAAGAAAAATGGCACAAGTATTAACACAAATGCTCCTGAAACAATACTCGAAATGAATTGAACTAAAAATTTACTTGTAAATACTGCATAGTCTTGGATGGAATTTGTTACGCTATCGATCGCATCATTTAGTTGATCTGGGAAGTTTTCACGATTTTTTAGTACATAATCCACCATATCTGAAAGCTCATTTGCCAATGTTGGCGTTGCTTTCACTAAATTATTGATTTGCGTATTGATCGGTGGGACGACAATAGCTATAAAGCCATAGACTGCGATGCTGATTAATACAATAATAGAGAGTATGCTTGCCCAACGCGGAAATTTTTTCTTTTCTAAAAAACGTTGGATTGGTTCGGTTACATAGTATAAAATTCCCCCAGCTAACAATGGGATAAATATAGCGCTTAATATGACTACGATTGGATAGAAGAGGGATTTGATTTCGAGAAAATACTTCACGATTAATAATGCCAGAAGTATACCCACACCCGCTTGAAACCATAGTTTTTTCGTCAATTATTTCCACTCCATTCACAAAAATACCTAATTATTTTACTTATATTAAGTATACGCGATACTCTAGAAAACTGGAAATAACATTCCCTAAAAAAAGAAAGAGACTGAGACACAACTAACTCTAAATAGAAAGAAAGAAGAATCTGAGTCAATTCAAATTCTCCCTTCTCCATTTCTTGTTATTAGTTCTTTTACCATTTTGTCTATTGACCGGGCATTTTCGTAGATTCACGGTCATTAATGCGATGCCCATTTCGTTTTTAACTTTCGATTTTTTTCATGCATGATAAAGTGAAGCTTCCATCCGTGGGGGGTTCTTCATCCCCACGGATAGTTAGCTGAACCAATCGGGCTTTTACGGGCAGTTGATCCCTTATCTATCTTTTTCGTTTCTCTCTAAATCTTGAGATGGGGGTCTTACTACCCGTTAACGCGGAATAAACGGAATGAGCAACAGAAGACACCCTTATTTTATTCTAAAAATGACCAAAGCCTGTGAAATTTTACTCATCATCAAATTTCACAGGCTTTTTCATTTGGAGATAGATTTTGTCCCAGTCTCTTTTCGCTTATTCTACATCGAAATTGATAATGTTTGTCCAAATTTTCGTTGTACCAACTTGGCTAGATGACCAAACTTGGATACTATTTGTTACCAAGTTTTCTACAGGCACACGATAATAGCGCCTCCAACCTGTCACAATATTATCAGCCCCTACAATAGGGATGCTTTTATAGTTCGTTGCATACGTTGTGATCATTGTTGAACCACTGTAGATATAATTATTAGAATAACCATCTGTAGTTACGCGGAAATAAACATAATCATGCATAACTGCATTTGCTTTATATAGTGGTTGCGCATTATAAGGAACACTTTCCCATTTCCCATCAACATTTGACACTTGATCAATGACGGCACTTTTTAATATAGGTGCTGGTACTGCTTTGGCTTCTGATTGTGAATAAAATAAAATGGCGACAACAGTGACTAAAGATACTAATAATAAATTCAATGTTTTTTTCATGTATATCACCTCCTTATGTTAACTTATCGTCTATTATATTCCATATTTAACTCTTATCTTTTATAAAATCAAAAAATTTTAAAAAATAGCAAAACTGTCGATATAAAATATAAACAATAAAAGGTGGTTTTAAAAATGATAGGACAAGTTGGGCGAACGCAACTAAGTTTGTTGGGCAGCGTACAACCAAAAGGAAATCAACCCGTACAAACATTAGAAACTACGAACGAGACAGATGCGATAGATGTGGAGACAACTGATTCAGATTCAATAGTATACGATAAGTATGGGAACACAGAAGTATTTGGAATTAATGTAGGAAATTCATTATTAGCAAATCAATTTTCTGAAGAAGATGTGAAACGTTGGAACCAAATCAATCAAGAACAAGGACCGTTAAAGAATATTTGGGAAGAGATAGTTGGAACAGGAAATACAGGGTACTCAACTGGATATTCGATGAGCTTTTTTGATTTTTGCTATTTAGCAGAAAAGGGAAAAATGGTAAACCCTCAAAATGCATTAAGTTCCAATGAGGCACAACAACAAATTCAATCGAAAAATTGGTTCACCTTTTTTAAAAATACAACGGTTAATGGGAAAGGTATCGATGTCCAAGACGCGATGCAGCATTTAGATATTTTACAACGGTGCTATGAAATGGGACTAATAAACAATCGTGGAGGATTAATGAGTGAAGATGAATTACGTGCGACTATTAACAAACAAAAATATGATGAGCAGCGTGCCTTTTTAGAAAAACAATATGCGAAGGACTTAGAAACCAAAGAGCTTGAAGTAAATAGTTTAGAAAAGGCAAAGCAGGCCTATAATGATTCGATTTAAGACCCATTTTCCTCAATTGACCTTGTTTATAACTTCTAAACATAAGGAGATTTCTCTGTTTGGACTTTATATAATAACTTAATTTCCACTTTAAAAATAATCAAAGCCTGTGAATTTTACTCATCATCAAATTTCACAGGCTCTTTCATCTAGGGGAAGATTTTACCCATCTTCTCCCTAAATGATGAGTTTAATGTATGTGTAAGCCCCAATTAGCAGGTTATATATATACGATTTTAGGAGCCTTACGAATAGAAACCTCCCAATTAGTCCCTGTCCCTACATGGTATGCATTTGCGAAAGATCCTTGGTTGATCGCAATACCTACATTATCTAATGAATTGATATAGAGGAGGGGTTCCCCTACCCGTAAGTCCGCAAAAGAACGACCATATGTCATAATGCTTTGATAGATTTTACGATTATCGGTGCTAAGCGTTACTTCGAATGCATCTCCATAATGTTTGGCCAATCGTTTGAATTGGCTACGACGGACATTCGTCCATAAATTTCCGAAGGGGTTATCCACTATATCAATAATTCCCGTAATAACGTCATCTTCAATAGTAGATTCTTTTAAATTCAATTCCACAATATCAGACACTTTAAGAGAAGGTCCTACTTCTTCAAATGTAATGATCCCTGAAGCTAATCGTGCGCCTGTATAGGCAAAAATATCACGTCCATGAAATGTATGTGATTCGCCTGAATTAGGTAGACGATTAATCGATTCATCAATTTCTCGAACTTCTGCAATGCCATAATAACGTTTTATATGTGTCAATGTCCCATTATCAGGTGTTACAACATATTGATCATTCACTGTCTTCGCAACTACTGCTTTGCGATCTGAGCCAACACCTGGGTCCACAACTGAAATGAAAACTGTTCCATCAGGCCAATATTGAGCTGTTTGCAGTAAGCGATAACTCGCTTCCCATATATTAAATTGTGGAATTTGATGTGTAATATCGTAAATTTTAATTTCCGGATCTACAGAATGCGCTACTCCGTACATGGCGCTCACCGCACCATCGCTTATGCCAAAATCTGATTGAAATACAAGTAGACCTTTTCCCATATAAAACATCTCCTTATTTGTATATATCTCATTAGAAGCAAAATTTAACTAGTTATGTGATGAATGCATTCCGTCATTCAATATCTAACTATTCAGTCTTTCTTTTCACCAATCATTGCGCTACCTATTCATGAACGCTTATAGAGTTTCCGTAACCAGTTTTAGATGGAGTGTCAGGACACACCCTCACTTTTCTATTGTTTTAGTTGGATCAACATACAAACAATTAGCATCTTGAAAGTTGTTGTTTCAATATTCCAACATTTAGTATAGAGCCAAAAAAACTCGTCCCTACAATCATTTTGATTGTTAAGGACGAGTTGTATACTCGTGTTACCACCTTTATTTGCCTACTTACTCACATAAGTTGGCCTCCATCAGTACAGAAATTCGGAATGCTTTCTAGACTGTGATATAGGTAACGGGTATCAACTCCCGCCGCATCCTACTAATGCTTATGCACGTTCAAAACGGAGCTCAGAGGCCATTTTTCAAATGATCGATTTCTACTTCTTTTCAGCTACCGAAGCTCTCTTTTAAGAAATACGAACTCATTTTACTTTTTCTCGTCATTGCTTTTATTATTTACATGTTCTAATGTATAGCTAATCACTAAAGTTGTCAATGAATTGACTAAAAATTATTTATAATTTGTCATCCTGTACTGCATCCAAATATTCTCGAATAGCTTTCAATACAGACTCTAAACAACCTTCTTCAAATGGTGATACAAGATTTGCTTCAGCCACTAATTTTGTGAATGACATTTTGCCCCCCAGTTGACATAGATGTATATAATCCTTCCACGCTTCTTTATGATTTTCACGAGACTTTTTCCAAAATTGGAATGCACATACTTGCGCTAATGTATAGTCGATATAATAGAATGGGCTATTATAGATATGTGGCTGACGTTGCCAAAAACCACCTTGTTCTAGGTATTCGATGCCATCATAATCACGATGTGGCAAATAAGTTTGTTCAATTTTCTTCCAAGCCAATTTACGTTCTTTTGGTGTCATTTCAGGATTTTCATAAACAATATGCTGGAATTCATCTACCGCTACACCGTATGGTAAAAACAATAGAGCTTCACTCAAATGAGAGAATTTATATTTTTCCGTATCTTCTTTAAAGAATAATTCCATCCAAGGCCATGTAAAGAATTCCATACTCATTGAATGGATTTCACATGATTCGTATGTTGGCCAAATATACTCTGGAATTCCTATGTTACGACTTGTATATACTTGAAATGCGTGCCCTGCTTCATGCGTCAATACATCGATATCACCGGAAGTCCCATTAAAGTTTGAGAAGATAAATGGTGATTGATAATCTTCGATAAATGTGCAGTAGCCCCCGCCTTCCTTTCCTTTCTTCGCCACAAGATCCATAAGCTTTCTGTCAATCATAAAATGAAAGAATTCTGCTGTTTCAGGAGATAGTTCTTCATACATTTTTTGACCATTTTGAACAATCCATTCGGCTGTACCTTTTGGTGTTGCATTACCACTCAAGAATTTTAATCCTTCATCATAGTATTTTAATTTGTCTACACCGATACGTTTAGCTTGTCGTTGGCGTAATTCTGTTGCATATGGGACGATGACATCACGGATTTGATCACGATAACTTTTAACCATTTCCGCATTATAATCGATTCGATTCATCAATACATACCCAAGCTCCACATAATTTTTATAGCCAAGTGTAACCGCCATTTGATGACGTACTTTTACCAGCTCATCATAAATACGATCAAAATCTTCAGTATGCTCTTTAAAGAATCCAAAATGAGCTTCTATGGCTGCTTTTCGTACGCTACGATCTGTAGACTCTATGTAAGGACCTAATTGGGCCAGTGTCAATTCTTTGCCATCAAAGGAGATTTGGGCTGAAGCTACTAGCTTAGAATATTCAGAGCTCAACTTATTTTCTTTTTGCATGAACTCCATGATTTCGGGTGCAAAACCTTTAATTTGATTTTCTGCTAAATCAAATAATTGTGAACCCCATTTTTCTTCTAAAGCATTACGGAATGGAGATGCTAAAAGAGCCTTATAATATTCGGTCGTCAGCTCTTCCATCTCAGGTGTTTTTTCATCTAAATAATCTCGTTCCTGTTGATAAAATTCATCATTTGTATCAATAGAGGCACGAATATACACTAAGTTATATTGAGTTGAAAAATTATTACGGAAAGCATTGATTTTCTCAATCACTTCACTTTGTTCATCCACGGATTTTGCGTTTTTAAACGCTGTTAGCAGTTGATGAAAATACGTTTTCCCTGCGGATAGATCTGGTCGTTTGTATTCATAATCTTTAAAAGTAACCAATTTCATTCCTCTTTTCCTATGGATTTTTCGAAATCCGAAGTATTCTCTTCATTATTTATTATATTCTGAAATATTGCAACTAATGTGGCAAATACACTCTAAATTTTGGTAATAAGTTCCTCATTTTAAAATAGAATCACTAAAACACTTATTTTTTTCCTCAAATTGTGCTACCCTAATTTCATGCCCAATTTTTAAAGAGAGGTGCTTTACATTGGTAGGTCGTAATGATCCTTGTCCATGTGGCAGTGGCAAAAAATATAAAAAGTGTCATGGTAAAAATACTCTAAACGATATGACTACACTTGTAAGTGAAGAAATCGATCGCATTGTAGAAGGATTTGTAAAGGAATCCGTTCATTCTGCGAATTATCATGAACTAGAAAAAAGAAGTCAACTATGGCGAGACTCTTTGCATGATGTATTTTCAGACAAATTACTCGATACAATCGCCATGGAAACGTATATTTATATTGATCACCCTGAATTTTGGAAAAGTTATATAAATAAGCAATTGACTAAACAACATAGACAACAAGTAAAAGATATTCTTCAATCATGGTTACAGCCAGTCTTCTTGCTTGCAAAAGTCGATTCTCAAAGTCCCGAAATCATAGCGATCACAGATCTTGTAACAAACAAAAGCTATGTGATGAATGGTACACCTGTAAAAACGTTTTCTGGTAATTGGCTATTTGGTATTTTTATGCCAGATGCTCGTAAGGGAGAAAATGGACTAACTGCAACAAGCAGTGTCGTTTTTATTCCAGATGAAAAAGAAGATATTGTGGAAGCTTTGCGCTTAAAACTTCAAAATGGTTATAGAGACTCATTAAACTTGTATCATACATTTGTTACATATAAAAAAAATGCTAGTACAAGTACCAAAGAAGATCATGATGAAGTCGCTGTATCAGTTGAGGCTGAAGCCAATTTAACTCCATTTACAGTAGAGGTACTTGATGTTGTTCAAAAATATGTAGATGAATACACTTTAGATGCAAGTGAATTCTTAGAGTTGTTAACTGACTTTCTAACTGAGGAAGCTGTTACAGCGAAAAAAGCTGAAACAGTTGCTGCTGGCACTATTTTAGTTGGTCAAGCAATTGGTTTAATCTCTGATGGTGGATTGGCAAAGGTTAAAGAGATTGCTGGTTATTTCGGAGTATCTCCATCCTCTATCTCAAGATATCGACATCAATTTAATGATTTTATCATTCAATCTCGCTAACTATTTTATAAAAAATGAACCTAGAGTGGTAGGAGGCAATTACTAGTCTCCGATCCCTCACGCCACCGTACTATTCTAGTGTATAGGCGGTTCAATTAGCATATTGTCGCACATGATAAACAAGCGAATTGGCAGTAGACTTGTTAGTGAATAACAAGTCTACTCTTAGAGATGCGATCTGAAAACAGCCAGGTACAAAACATCTCTCAGTCATCTCCCTATTGAGATGCTTTTTTTATTCCTTGAATAACACAATATTGCCTTTATTTACACATTATCACTCTTCTATCAAAATGATTTAAATGTATAATGGAAAGGGAAGGAGGAATTAGCTTGGAAAATGTTTCAATATGGCTTGCTTTTGCAGGTGGGTTATTAGCGTTTTTTTCCCCTTGTTGTTTACCATTATATCCATCATTTATATCTTATATTTCAGGTGTTACAGTTGGGGAATTAAAAAATCAACGAAATTCTATAGATATTCGCAAAATTGTTCTTTTGCATTCAGTCTATTTTTCAATTGGATTTACAATAATATATTTTGCAATGGGATTTTCTGCAAGCTTTATCGGAAAGATATTTATCGAATATCACGATTTAATAAAAATGCTTGGTGGGATTTTCTTGGTAACAATGGGATTGTTTTTATTAGAAATTTTTCAGCCGACCTTTTTAATGAAAGAGCATCGTTTCAATCTTGGAAAAAGAAAAATAGGATTTATTAATTCTGTAATTGTAGGAATGGTCTTTGGTGCTGGCTGGACCCCTTGTGTAGGGCCAATTTTTGGGGCAATTATTTATACAAATATAATGTACCCTACACAAACTTTATTTAACATAACAGCATATTCATTAGGATTCTGTATTCCCTTTATAATAATGGCATTTTTCATTAGTAAAACCAAAATAATATTAAAATATTCTTCATTATTTATGAAAATTGGTGGAGTTTTAATGATTATGATTGGTATAATGGTTTTTTTTGATAAAATGATATACATTAATATTTGGGCTTCCGAGATGCAAAATTTTTTTAAAAACTTATTTATCCTGAATTATTCACAGCCACACAATAAGTTGTGGAATTAGTAAGAAAATTAGTTATTTTCCCCGTCTTAAGTTTATAAAGTGCTTATTTGCTTTCCAAAGATACGATTTTCCAATTTTTGCGTAAAAAAGTGCTGTTTTTGGGCGGACTACTCCCTTGAATTAGCCTACGTTTTTTAAGATGGAGTTAGAGAAATTGAAGTGATTATTCTATCTGTAGGTTTTGAATGTTACTGAGTACCTGCCAAAAGAATTTCTGGTACACAAAACTAGAGGCCATCTTAAAATAAAGAGATCTTCCTGATTGGACTAATTTACTCGCGACTTTAATAATCCGCGTGCGAATCGTCTCAATTTGCATATTCCTTTGTGCTTTTGGAAAAGTGAGGGTTCGCATCCAATTGGTCAAGTTATAAGCAAGAAGACTTACCATCATTTTGACTTCATTTACTTGGAAAGAGTGGTTATTCATTTGATCCAATTTGGAGCCATTCTTGGCTTCTTTAATATAGTTTTCCATCTATTTCATGCATAAATGATAAGCCCCTAAAGCTGATGAATCAGCTTTAGGGGCTTATTTATAAAACTCTATAAATAATTCAGGTTAATAATTAAATTAATGATAAAGGTGTAAGCATCAAGTAATTTTGAACACTTTTTGCTCATTAATTTTGAACACTTTTGTTTTCAAACATACTTTCACGATGTTTCATTCGATAACTGTCATCATTCGTATGAATCACACTTCTACTCGATGAGCAATCTGTCTAAAATGGCTGTTGAAATGCCTTCATCTCCTAATAATTCACCCCATTGATATGGGCTTTTATTGGACGTTAAAAATCAAACTCTGCTCATAAAGATGATTAATGAGATGAAAAAATAAGTTTGCTTCTCTTTGATTCATGGCTATGTACGTTTAATCATCTATAATGACCAAATCAGAATATCTGATTCGATTCATTTGTACTTGTCATTTACAGGTAAATTCACTTGTCTTTAATGGGTTTATTAATCTCCCATTGTCACAAATGTTACTTGAAACCCTTTTTGAATCGCTTCGATGCCCAACCCAATCGCCATGTGTGTCTTACCGATACTTGGCGGTCCCAATAAGATTAAATTAAATAACTGTTCTAGCCAATTCATCTCTTTCAATTGATCCAATTGACAACGGCTTATAGAAGTTTGATCTGACAAATTGAATTCCTTCATTGTTTTGCAATAGGGGAACTTAGCCCATTTCATACGTTTTTTGATATCTTTTCCTCGCGCTTTTTCAACTCAAACTGAACCATTTCTTGAACGAATTCTCTATATGTTATAAAACTTCATCAATAAATGCTGCTTAATCCATTGTGGTCATATGGCCAGTTGATCTCGCTTATATCGAGGGTATTCTTCCAGGATATTATGAATGTAAGTAGTCACTAATTCTGTATTTTTAAATTGACGAATTACGGTCTTTTTATAGGCTTGAATACCTTTTGAACGGTCCCGCCAATGATTTCGATTTTTAATTAACTTTCCTTTTCCCAATCCCAAACGGTGTCTCGCTAAAACTTCACCATCAGAATTTCTTTTAATCACCAGAAATGGTGGATGTTTTTATCTGTATGGATTTCAATTGCTACTCGATTCGAACCTTTAAGTCTATAGGTGCCAAGTGGAACTGAGTAGCGATTCGATTTATACTTGACTGTGTGTCCTTATTGACCGTTCCTGTCGTGATCGTTTGAATGATACGCCTCTCTATATCAGGAAAGGACGCAATTTCTGTACCATGCATGGAATCGAGTAATCACTGCACAGGGACGATGGTCAGTTGGTTGATGGATATTAGAAAGCACCTCATTTTGATGGATAGATTTATCTTACTGGGAAACGCTGGAGATTTATTGTGTTGTTAAATACGGACTTACTATTTAGCAAATAAAAGTTTAACTTAACAATTACTTTATGTAAGAAATATGAAGTTCCAGCTCATCAAACAATTTTGTGTTGAATTTATCGATATTAAAGGTTTGGTTTGAACTATTCCAGGGTAAAAAGTCTAAAGTTTATATATAATGGAATATTTGAAATAAAAGTATTAGAATGAAGATAAAAGAAGTTGATGAAGATAGTATAGAGGTTCTGTATAAACAAAGAAGACGATCAAAACAGATGATTCAAAATTCAAAGGAGAAATAAAACTCTTAAGGATTGAGAATGGATACTAAAAAATTCTATGCTTGCCCTCATTCAAGAACCAAATCATATCTACAACAACAAGCATCTAAAGGTTTATTTTCAATTAGACAATATTTGATATCGAACGGAAAAAGAGCAAAAGTCCATTTTAATTTTTTCGTACTCATCTATGATGCATCCAAACTGGTAGCCGATCGGATCCAATTACAGTTAAATCAACAACAAAACGCATAATTTTTGTTTTTTTACAAACATCAAAACTCTGCAGGTTTTTGTATTTTTAAAAAGAGCAATTATTAAATTGATTTAATTATCTTAATATTTTGAAAAGTAACCAATAAAACTGTAGACAAGGTTCAATATAAGCCCTTGTCTACAAAATAAAAAAGTATTCAATTATTATTTAGAACTTATAGCAGCACTTGGAACATAACAACCTGTTTTTTGATTATCACGGGAACCACAATATAATCTTAAAGAATATTCTCCTGGACCAGCTCCTGAAACAACTTTATCATAAACCCCAGGCCCTACTTTACCGGTAACATACATATCTCCGTTTTTAAAAATGGCAAATTGTATATTAGTATCCCATACATTTATATAATAACTTAATTTTTCACCAGATTTTACAGTAATCCTAGATGTAGTATTAGTTTTATCACCACGGTTTAACCAGGTAACAGAGCTTCCTTTTGCAGTAGCAGTAGATTTAGAAGTAACTAAGTCAAAGATGGTAAAACTTAAAAGAAAAGCTAAAAAAATAATCGTGAATTTTTTTCTCATATTTTCCCTCCTAGAATATTTTTTATTAATAATTACAAATACTAGTATAATATATGGTTCATTTATATTCAATATATTTAATTAAAAATATTCTAAATATTTATATTATTTTAAATTTACAAATGAGTAATCTAACTACATCGGCTTTGGCTCTTGTCCTTCTGTCTATACAATGGGGGAGGTGAAGAAAATCATCAGAAATTTATTACTAACCAATTCAATGAAGATAGAAACGATATTTTTAATATTGAAGAATGAGTTTAGTTCACATTTGAGTGCACATAAGCATAAGAGATTTCAGCTTTAAATAACGGCTTTAGTCGTGTAAATTTGCGTAAAAATATGCCCATTTTAGAAAGTTGATGGTAAAGTCTGTATTCAAACAACGCATATAAATCTCCAGTACTCCAAGTATGATCAATCGAAGGAGGCGCCTTGTATGTCAGCAAGCAAATTGACCATCGTCGTCTTTGTAACATTTGATTCAATCCCTGAACAATCACATTATTCATAAGTTTTCGCACAACCAAGCTGTACTATTAACATCCATGGGGCAGAAATTTCCTTCTTAAATGGTTCATAAGATCCTATTATCCAAGTAATCATGAGGGAGTTGAACAAGTGATGAAGCAGGTTTTATACGTGTGAAAAAATATCTACATCATCTGTAGGAAGAACAACATGCAAAAGGGATTTATGGTCTCGCTACACTTATTGAAAAGCTTTCCATGAAGTTAGATCAGCATTAGTTCAAAATCAGATTCCTGTTGAATAAACTCGCCTAAAAGCTTTCGATCGACGTGGTTATAAAAGGGACTCTCGTTCCATTAAAATTACACTCGAACAGAACTTCCAATATATCATGAGCCGCAAAAAAATCCAGCGAGTTATGCGGAAGTATGGAATTGTCTATTCTCACCGCAGACCAAATCCGAATAAACAAATGGCAAAAGCAAAGAAGGAACTTCGTGTTGTCCCCAATCAATTAAAGCGTGAATTTAAACAAGGTATCCTTTGGAAAGTGCTTTTAACAGATACTTGTTTTCTATATAACGGAAATAATATGGTTTATTTGTCGTCCATAAAAGATGCCTCTACCAACAAAGTTTTGGCTTACCATTTCTCCTATCGAATCACATTAGAAAACGATTGAAAATTTAGTCCGCAATTAGGTAGATCAATTCATGCCACGCCATGGAAACTGTTGGGACAATGCACCACAGGAATCCTTTTTCGGTCATTTTAAAGATGAGGTAAACTTTGATTCAGTAAAAACACTCGATGAACTCTAAGCGAAAATTCATCATTACATCGTCTATTACAACAATTATCGTTACCAATGGAATCTAAAAAAGATGGCACCTGTACAATACAGAAACCATCTCTTTGTTACTTAATCTCACTAGCTATGCATAAATTTTAACTGAATTTTCTGTTTTCTTAATTTCTCGTTCTAGAAGAAAAACGAAGATACTCAAATAAAAGTAGTAAACATCCATTTTTTTACTATAACCTTTGACGAGAGCGACAGGAATAAGGAAGCCTTATGGGATGGCACTTCCTTTGATTTTTCGAATCCAAGTACATGCTAGTTTCCAAGGGGCTGCCTTTAGCCAACGACTGATTTGTAAGTAGGTTCGTGAACTATTCGTGTTGAGCTGAGCTAGTACGTTTAAACAGTAGACGATCATTGCGATGTACACTTGATGATGAACCCCTTGTTCGCTGTGACTGTAAAACTTTTTGATATTCAGATGTTGTTTCATCCATTTAAAAAACAATTCGATAGCCCAACGTGATTTGTACCATTCAGCCAGTTCGTCTGCCCTTAAGTCAAATCGATTGGTGATTAAATGTAACTTGTTGCCTTTCGAATCCAATACTTTGATGAGCCGAAAGGCATTCTCCGCACGATTTTGTGTGGTTCCCATTAGAATCATTTCATCGGACAATACCGTTGAATCTTCAGGTAGCTTAAGTGTTTCTAGCACACGTGTGACAGCGTTTTTTCGTAAGCGTGAGACAAAGTAATAACCTTCATCTGTCATACGATCGAATCGTTCATAATCCAGATAACCACGTTCAAACACGTACATGCACTCTTTGTCATCGACCAGTACTTCAAGCTGGCCTCGATCATGTTCTTTTGCATTTGTGAGCACCGCTTTATCTGGATAGGAACAGCCTTTTTCTAAGAAAACGAGACGTAAATGAAGCTTGATGCCTGATTTTGTTTTCCGGAACTCAGCCCATTTATGATGGTTCAAGTTCAGCGGCAACGTACTCGAGTCAATGATTTTGAGCGGTGTCGTTGTTTTTCTGCGCTGTTCCAAGTTGGTTTTCTGATGAATTTGCGCAACTAAGTCTAGAAATACTTGTTGGAAAACATCTGTTGGTACTTGGTTTAATCGGCGTCCTAACTGCGAAAAGCTAATCGATTCTAAATCTGTCGCTTTTTGTAGATCGTTCGAAAATAACGCATCACTGACAGCACGTAGACTTTCCGTTTCATGGAGTTGCGCGAATACCAATAATTTCAAGAAAGAATCGATATGTAGCTTCTTTGTATAGTAATTTAATCGATAGGTTCTCACCAATTCTTCAAGTTTTGTGGAGGAAATGGGTGAGAGCCATTGTTCAAATGATGTTTTTCGTGTAAACTTATCCATGTGATTATCCTTTATTTTGGATTTGGATGGTTTACTACCACCCAACCATTATAAAGGATTTTTTTATTCATGGAATATATTACAGAAAATTCAGTTTTAATCAGGGCGTTGAGTTATTTTAATGCGACGCTAGTGACTTAATCTCTTTTCTTAATTTGTCCTTGACATGTAGGTACCACTTTAGTGCGTACCATGAGGGTGCGCTTATTTTTTTAAATTTCGGACTTACACTAAATACTCTTGAATGACTCGCTTTCTTAACTCACTTGAATATTTAACCAATATAATAATCCCTAAATTAGACTTTATTTGCCCAACTTAAGGGGTTCAGATCAGGTCGAGTTGTACTTTTTGGATATCTGTAAATACTTTTTGGTTATTTTCCTGTAATAGCTGATTTCAAAAGGGCAAAGCGCTCTCGAAATCTAACTTTTCTTTCTATACTTTTGGGAGTTTTAGCTGGAACGACATCACATTTTATATGAAGTCCTTCTGCAAGCATTTTAGCACGTGCCAGATGATAATCGCTTGATACAATGGTTAATCCTTCTAAATCGTTTCCAACTATTCTTTTAGCGTTTAATAGATTTTCGTAAGTAGACGTTGACTGATCCTCAATGACGATTTTCGATTCTGGAAAGCCTCGATCTATCAAATACTTTTTCATAACGGAAGCTTCTGTTGCATCTTCATCAGCGCCTTGACCGCCTGAAACAATAAGATTCACATTTGGGTACTGCCTAGCATAAGTTAAGGCCGCGTCTAAACGAAATGCCAATGCCTTTGATGGTATTGCCCCTCTTTTTACTTTTGCACCTAATACTATAACATATTTATATTTTCCATTTGCTCTGGGTTGTTCACCATCTTTTAACCATTTGCTCGTCATGCCCCAAAAGAATATCACTGGTATGCTAATAATTAGTAAGATGAACATTGTCTTTTTTCTCACCTCAGTATCACCTACTTACAGACTATTATTTATGTTACTTCAATAATAACAAAATCTACACTTTTTAAATAGAAGCATATTTTTCTGTTACCTTATAAGATAGTGAAACTCCATTAGTGGGGGTCTTCTTCAACCCACACTGAACTAGAGGAACTCAGGTTAAAAGCGCCACGTCCTGTGGCAACACCTGAGTGACCAACATCTTGTTGGCCCGAACAAACGGGCTTTTACGGGCAGTTGATCCCCCATCTATCTTTCTCGTTTCTCTCTATATCTTGAGATGGGGTCTTACCCCGTTAAAGCGGGATAAATTGTGTAAGCCGGCTCATCTCCCTATTATTTCTAAAATTTTGATGCATAGACCCTTCTAATGCAGAATTAAAAATATTATCAGACGTGTTGATTATCCAATTTAATCCATAAAAATAGGGAGATTCGTTGATTTCCGCTCCAGCTTGCTCGCTTTCCTGCGGGCGAATGCTGAGCCTCCTCGCTACGCTGCGGGGTCTCATCTATTCGCTTTTCCCGCGGGAGTCGAGCAAGCCTCCGCTCCAATCTTTATAAATGGTCCTGAAAATACAGGGTTTTTCAAAAATCGCACCAAGCAATTCCTAATTTTTGTAAAATCAACACACATGAAATATTATGTATTGAAAAGACCGCTGAAGCACGGCTATTGCTCAGCGGTATTTTCGTTACTTAGTCACTTCAATTGGTAGCTATTTACAATCCCCATAAGATCTTCTGCCGTTTGTGCAAGCTCATCTGCGCTCTTCGATACTTCATGCATTGAATTATTTGATTGATCAACAGATGCTGAGATTTCTTGAATACCTGCCGCTGATTCCTCTGATAATGCAGCTGATTCTTCAATCAACTTCGTCATTTGCTCGCTATCAACTAAAACTCTATTAAGACTACTAGAAATATTTTCGATATTCGCATTTACTTGGGCGAAAGAGTCATTAATAACTTTAAATGTTTCACCCGTTTTTTTAATCTTAACAGTACCTTTTTCTACCTCTTCATAACCCTTTACCAATGATTCTACGACAGATCCCGTTTCTTGTTGAATACTACTTACAATGCCTGTAATATCTGAAACAGAATTGGACACCTGTTCTGCTAATTTACGTACTTCATCTGCAACAACCGCAAAACCTTTACCATGTTCACCTGCACGTGCTGCCTCGATAGCCGCATTTAATGCTAATAGATTCGTTTGATCTGAGATTTCTTTGATAACCAAAACAAGATTAGAAATTTCTTTTGATTGATCATATAAATGGTGGACATTATCTACAGAACTTTTTACGATTGTATCAATAGTTGTCATCTGATCAATAGAGGAATCCATAAGTTCACGTCCCTTTTGGGTCACTACTAATGCTTTCATGGAATTCTCTTTTATTTCCTGCCCACTATGGTTGACTTCTTCAATTTGGCTAGTAAATTGTTCCATCTGATTGGATATCGTCACAGAATTACTTGCTTGTGACTCAGCGCTTTTTGCTAATTCAATCATGGTCGTTGCAATTTGGTCAGAACCCTCCGTTACTTCATTGGCAGATTGATCCAATTCCTCACTATGTGCGCTTAGTGTCTCTGCATTGGAATGAACTTTTTTCATTAGAAAACTTAACTTATCTAGTACATCATTTGATGATTTCATTAATCTTGATGTTTCATCTTTTAATTTCGTCGTTAGAGGTTCCACTGTTAAATTACCATTAGCAATTTCAGCTAATTGTTTCATCACTCGGTTAATCGGTTTAATAATCGTATTGGCCGTAAACAATGAGATAAAAGCACAAACAGCCAACACGATTAAGGAAACTACTAGTATTACATGTAATAATTTTTTACCTGTTTCCATGACAGCTGTACTATTATCTAATGCTTGTGTTTCACGTTGATTTGCGACTTTTTCATATTCTTTCATCAAATCACGAGCAAGGGTTTGAGCTTCACCATTTAATAATGTTGTAGCTTTTTCGTGCTCCCCTGCATCATAAGCAGGAAAGACATCATTGACAATAATCTCCTCCCATTGTTTACTTTTTTCTACTAATTCTTTTGCTTTTTCAGAATCCGTTTTTGCTAATAGGTCATCTGCAATAACTTGACTTTCTTTTGTATAATCCGTGAAGTCATCTTTATAACTTTGTTCTCCCGTTAAAAGATAGCCTCGCGCTAATGCAATGCGTTCAGCAATATTAAATGACATTTTTTCATCGCCCACTAATAGTGGTATATCTTTTTTCGCCAATTTGTTCATGCTCGAATTTACACTGTTCATAGCAAAAATATTATAAAGTGCTAGACAAATGTTTAATAGAAGTACTACAGCAAATCCAAACAATATCTTTGTTTTTAAAGATTTAAAATTAAAAAATATTTTCACTCAAAATCTCCCCCAGCTTATGTAAATAGTCACTATCAAAAATAATATTAGTTCTTTTTTATCATTCTTGTATAGTATTATGTTACTATACAGAATATCTTTGCACAACAAAAATCACATAAATAGTGTCCAACACTTTACAATTTCGTGAAAAGTCAATAATACAACAGCTATTCAAAAAAAAATCCAGTGGAATCTATACCACTAGATTTTTAATCATTTTATCAGGCGTGTTAGTTATCTGCTTTTACCCGTTGTTCGCTCATTTCCATGGCTTGCACGACTATGTGGACACCACGACTTGAACTTGAGCCCCCTTAGCTAAGCTGCGGGGCTCAAGTTTTCACTTTTTTCGCGGGTTTATTCGCTCTCTCCAAGACTTTTTAGAATTGCTCCGAATTTACCATCATTTTTCCAACTAACATGCTTGTCATTTTATATTATTTTAAGATTTTGTTAAGTAGATCATTTTTCTTTACATTTCTACATTATGGTATACTTGTTGAACATCTTCCAAATCTTCTAGAAGGTCGATTAAGCGTTCGAATTTTTCGAGGTCTTCACCTTCAAGTTGTACTTCTGTTTGTGGAAGCATTGTCAATTCTGCAACATTGAATTCTGTAATCCCTTGTTCTTTTAATGCTTCTTGTACAGCATTGAATTGAGCTGGTTCAGCATAAATAATCGTTGAGTCGCCTTCTTCGAAAACATCCCGAACATCGACATCCGCTTCGATCAACGTTTCTAAAATTTCTTCCGCAGATTTACCTTCTAAAGCAAAGACAGCAGTCGCATCGAACATATAGGCAACCGAACCACTGACACCCATGTTACCGCCATTTTTACCAAATGTCGCACGCACATCTGCTGCTGTACGGTTTACGTTATTGGTTAAAGCATCGACAATAATCATAGATCCATTGGGGCCAAAACCTTCATAACGTAATTCATCATAATTTTCTTCACCGCCGCCTTTTGCTTTTTCGATTGCACGGTCAATAATATGTTTTGGTACACTATATGTTTTTGCACGTTCTAAAACAACTTTTAATGTGCCATTAGATTCTGGATCTGGTTCACCTTGTTTAGCAGCTACATAAATTTCACGGCCAAATTTGGCATAGATACGTGCTGTACCTTGGTCTTTTGCAGCCTTTTTCTCTTTAATATTATTCCATTTACGTCCCATTGGATTCACTCTCTTTCAAAATAATATATATATAATTTACGAGTGGGCAGCCCCACATAGTATAGGACAATAATTCACTGTTGTATTATACACTATAATCCTCATAATTTGTATATTTGGATAAAGTGAAACTTCACCCAGTGGGGGTTTCTTGATCCCCACTGAAATAGAGGAACTCAGGTTAAAAGCGCCACGTCCTGTGGCAACACCTGAGTGACCAACATCTTGCCCGCCCGAACCAATCGGGTTTTTACAGGCAGTTGTTCCTCCATCGATCTTTATTACTCAAATCTTGAATAGGAGGGATTACTGACTGTTTATTCAGTATAAAAAAAGAAGCCCCCTTATGAGTGACTTCCTCCATCTTCTCTAATTTTTTGCAACAAGGCTTTACAACCTTCTACACATAGCTGATATGTTTCTTCAAAATCACCTGTAAAATAAGGATCTGGTACATCTTTAGGATCTTTTAGTAGATCAAGTAATCGAAATACCTTTGAACTCTCAGGCTGTCCTAACATTGGTAATGCATTTTCTATGTTGCTATTATCCATACATACAATATAGTCAAAGCGATCATAGTCTTCTAATCTTAGCTGTCGGCTATACATACCTTCAGTAGAAATATTATGTTCAGCAAGCTTCTGAACGGTTCCTTGGTGCGGCCCATCTCCTATATGCCAGTCACCTGTACCCGCCGAATCGATATCAAATCGATCTTCTATTTCCAGTTCTTGTACAAGGCCTCGAAATATGGCCTCAGCCATCGGGGAGCGACAAATATTTCCTAAGCAAACAAATAATATACCTATTTTCATAATAAAGCTCCTCTAAAATCTACTAATATTAAAATTGAATTGGATAAAATTGAAATTTCACTTCTCCTGTAATCGCTGTTTTTTTGATAAAACCGTATTCGCGGCTATCACTACTATTTTGACGATTGTCGCCTAATACAAAATAAGAATCTTTCGGAACCTTGGATTCACCAGTTACTTCTTTCAGTGTGAAATCTTCCGTGAAATGATCGCCCATTTCTTGGTACTCTCGAATCCCTTTTTTTAAGTAAGATTCTTTATATTCTTTACCATTAATATAGAGCTTGTCATTTTTCACTTTAACAGTATCTCCTGGTAAACCAATAACACGTTTTATATAATGATCATCTTCTACAGGAGATTGAAAAACGATTATATCAAAACGGTCAATGTGGCTTGTCTTACTAATAATAATCTTATTATTATTTTCGTATGTTGGCTCCATTGATTCACCTTTTACTGTTACTGGTGAAAACAGGAACTGTCTACATAAAACTGCAATAACTACTGCAATTAAAATAGGCCATACCCATGATAAAATTTCCTTGCTTAGATTTCTTTTTTCCATTTTATATCACCCTCTAATTTGTGGCTTTACTTTCATAGCTATTCAATATTATGCCACCCTTAGATAAATTCTGTCATTGAATAATGATCAAAAATATAAAAAACTGTACTACCACTCTCTAATTTTAACATATGGCAAAGTAAAACTTCCATTTATGTGAATATTTCCTCATCTATTTCAAAGTGAGTGACTTGTTGATAGTTGTGCGAGGTCAAGTGAAACTTCATTTATTGGGATCTTCTTTTCTTCATCTACATTGTTCATTCGTTAAGCCACTCGGATTTTTATGATCCGTTTCACCACACTCTTCCTCTGCTTTTTACTTGAATCTTGAGGTGAAGAATATACTGTCTGGCAAAAAAGAAACCATCTATTAGGTCAAATATGACTTAATAGACAGTTTCTTCGGAATTTTTTACAACTACGTATCCTGCTGTTCTTTCAGAGTTTCTAAATGCTTTTCTGTGATACCTAAAACTTCATACACCTTTTGTAGAGTAGTTTCTCTGACTTTACTGTCACCACGTTCAATGCGGCTGATCGTTTTTTGCGTGACATTCGCTCGCTCTGCTAATTCTGATTGTGTTAGTCCTACCGACATACGTTGTTTAAAAATGATTTGACTTCGCTTTTCTGCCATCACTTCTAAAGGAGTTTTCTCCCGCTCAACATTATTATCTTCCTGTTCAAATAAACCTACAGAAACCATCTAACCACTCCTTAAAAGAAATTGTGTTCTACAGTATTCTTTGATTGCGTTACTTTTCAAGATTGCCGAACTTAGAAGAAATAATATTGACATAAGATACACCATCTAGTTCTCAAGATCGAAATGCTCTTTTCGTAAAATCTTTTCTTCTAGTTTCTCTTTTAAAGTAACTAACTGCTCTTCCAAGTAATGTGTAAATTTCTCTCTGCCTCTTCCTCTTGCTGTAACATAGAAAGATTTTCCATACAACCCTTTTTACAAGTGAGACCTCTTTTGGGCTATTGGCATCTATTAAACAACTGGGATCTCATAGGTGCTTTTAAAAGCTGAGTGATTGAATAGCACCTTGTTTTAAAGACGTACCTTCTATATTCCTTGTACCACTTGGAAAATCCCTATAACTTTTCCTTCTTGAATCCAATTCATAGGTACTTTCACAACGCTAGGATATGGATTTTCACGATCTACTGGGAAAGCTTTCATCTTTGTTATAAACCGACCTAGTAGTTTATAATCAAAGAGTTGTTTCTTCGTCATGAATTGAATTGGGTTCGGGCAAATAGAAACACCAAGATTCAAAATATTAATCCATCCAGTGTGTGTACAAGCAATTATATAACCACCCTCTGCTGGCATATTTTGCTTATTATCAATCTTTATCTTATTAAACAAACCTAAGAATTTAGTAACAAACCGCCTTACAAATCTATAAAAAATTTTACTCTTAATTTTTAAGAAACATAGCAAACCCTACCTGTCCACTATATTTCTTCCACACCTTTACATCCTATACGCGCCATACTAAATTAATAACCCATTAAATTAGTTGACTTCCATGAATCCATCTCTATTTCCCTTACTTTATATTGTAGTCTAAATTTTCAAAATGTGTACCCAATGCGCAAAATTCATTGAAAATAGTTTGTTTTTTCAAAAATTTTAGGTTAAATAAGTAAAAATGATATAGCATCCAGCAACAAATATTATTGATGCAGCTAATCAACTTGATAGTTGGGCTTCAACTGATTTGAATGGACTTGATCATCAAAATCCCTTCTTTCTAACAGTGATTGATAACCTTGCCTTGATCTCATATTAACGAGCAGCAAGACTCTCACTGTATGAAGGGGTAAAGTGAAGCTTCCATCAGTGGGGTTTTCTTCATCCCCCACAGATGGTTAGTAAACCAATCAGATTTTTCCGGGCGGTTAATCCCCCATCTCTCTTCCCCTTTTCTCTCTAAATCTTGAGATGGGTATCTTACTGCCCATTAAAGGGGGATGAAATTTCATTTTATAAGTTACTGTTAACTATCATTAGCCTCCTTTGTAAGAAAGATCATGAGTGCGATTAAACTAAGAATATTTAGTAAAGTGCCGATAATTAGCAAGATCCATTGCATACTAAGCGGTATATCCTTCGTTACTGCAAATGTGATACTAAGAGAACCTATAGCAATTAAAACCATAAAAAATGGTAGCCCTTTAGCTTTGAACAATCGCCACACCTCTTTCCTTTAGTTAGATGAATTTCCTAAAGAAATCATTATGCATGCAGTGAATGCTGATCAGCAATCGCTTTTGGTAATAAAATAAGTTGGATCGTTCCAAGATACTGTTTATACTTTTTTTCTATAATATTAAAAGTACATGCATCTGATACAAAATAATATTGTATAGTTGCATTCGTTCTACTCAACAAACGGCAATCCTGCAAAAAGATACTTCGTTGACTTGGAGCAAAATCCGAAGATAAAGCTGGTGGAGTAGTTTTTAAAATCGCTGCAATTTTCTCTCCTGTTGATGTCTGCTCTTCAAATATAAAAGTATATTCATCTTGTTGTTTAATATGAGAATGAATGGATTCTAAATGATATTTTTCTAGTAAAAATGCCTGCATTAATTGTGTTGCTAAATAGTTAACATCTTGTTCGATTTTCCCAAAAAGTCGTCTCCATTGGCAAAATACTTCAAATTGAGACACTAAAGATTCCTCCGAAAAATGGCGATAACTATTATTCTTAAAAAATTGTTGAGCAGCATCCATCTTCTGAGTGATTCTATGGAAGGATTCCATTTCTGTGAATGTCGTATCTTCTACTGGTGTTGTTTTTGGAGTAAGTGCTTCTCTCATAACCTTATTCTTTTTTTTCGTCAAAATTTCCTTGGATACTTTTACAAACTCAACACAGCGCCCAAATTGAACAAGATCGACACGAAAACCTGCTTCAATCCACGCAGCTGCCTGTACATAAGTGCCACTTCTTGTATTTCCCCACCATGCCTGATACTTATAAGCAGATTTCGGCAATTTTGCATGTAAAATTTCTTCGATCTCTTCAAATGTGAGTACGATATGTCTTTCTTTTTGCTTTAATAAATATTCATACAGGGGAAAATACTTTCCTTGCAGGGTATATCCAGCCATCTAAATTACTCCTTCATATTTGGAAATTCTAGATTTTTTTATTATAACATAAATTGTTCTAAAAATTCTAAATATTCATTTTATCAAATTATGGCTACTGTTAGAGTAAGTGATTTTGAAAGGAACTAGATGAAATCCCTTTACATAAAGCAATCAAAGACCTCTCTCATCACAAAACTCATGAAAATTTTTATCAAGTATGATATGTTTGATTCATGAAAAAATATATACCACTTCTACTCTTATTGTTGGCTATTTTTATCTCGTCCGGTCAAACGTATGAGCAACAATCAATCGTTCCAACATTGCAACACTATTTTCCAAATGAACCATATAAACCGCTTTTATCTAAATTACATTTTCAATATTATGGGATAAATATGTCTGTAGATTCTAGAGGCTACTATTATTTTTTGGAATTTTTAATACGAAAAGCAACCCATTTCGTTACATTTGGTGCAATAGGAGTGGCACTTTATGTGGCATTTCCTAAATTGAAATATCGAATAGTTACTTCTATATTACTGACATTCGTTTTAGCAACGATCGATGAAACTCACCAATATTTTACGCTAGGTCGTTCAGCTTCCCTTCAAGATGTCTTGCTAGATACTTCAGGCGCTACTACTTTTTTAGTAATTTTTCAATGTATTAGATTGCTCATACAAAAAAGGCCGCAGGATTTCAATTAAATCTTCTGTGGCTTTTTCATGATTCATCATGTATTTATAGAAAAGATACGAATATTGAATGAATATTCAGGTTCCAATCTACAGTTTTTATGTTCCGATCCAGACAATCTATTATGACAATTTTCCCACTAATATATCCAGATCAATCGTTATTTCTTTTACTTTAGTCTGGTCAATATCGGTTGTTTGATGCCATCCCATCGGAGTCATATGCATTAGCATTGGTACAAGATTCTGGGGGATCACAACTTTTTGCGTAATACGCTTTATCGTTACATCGCTAAAGTTTTCTTTAAATCGGTCTACTGTACGGGCATTGGAATAAGACTCTTTATCGGAATCTGCAAAAAATAATTCTCGCAATTGATATAAATAACCACTTTGTGGAACTACCTTTACAACCCAGCCATTTGGCTTCAGAAGCCGCTTAAATTCCGTATAATTTGCTGGTGATAAAATATTTAAAATGGCATCAAAACTGGATTTTTGAAATGGACACTTCGCCAAATCTCCTACACACCAAATCATACCTTCATAATTTCGACTTGCCGCAACAACCCCTTCTTTTGCAATGTCAATTCCTACGGCGACCATTTTTTGATCCATTGTTTTTTCAAATTGTTGTTTAATTTTTGCTAAATGTGATCCTTCCCCACAGCCCGTATCTAAAACTGTCATATCCCGTCCAAATGATTGTAACAATTCTACTACTGTATGATGCAGCTGTGCATAAAGTCCACTTTCAATAATTTGTTTACGAGCTTCGAACAAATCTTTTCCATACATTGATGTTGTTGGATGCGTCATGAAATTGACATACCCTTGTTTGGCAATATCGAATGTATGATGATTTTCACAGGTTACTACACATTGATCAGTTATTTTCATTTTCTCACCGCAAACAGGACAGGCAAAGATGGATTGCTGTTCTGTCATATAATGAGCACTTGCTATTTTTCTTGATAGTCCCATCAAAACACCTCATTTAGACTCATCTTTCATTAGTATACACTGAGCTTCACATATCCTGGTAAATATACTTAACATAGCGTTTACCAAAAGAGTTAATCATTCTATACCTCATACAAATTCTTTAGTTTTTATTGGGTGATACAAGTGCATAGCGTTCCCATTTACGACTCTTCCATCTAAAAAATACCAAAATCGCGCGACACCACTCATCCGCGGCAATCGCAAGCCAAACTCCGACAAGTCCTAGATGTAAGTGGAAAACTAAGAAATAACCAAGTGGTAGGCTCATGCAAATCATTGAAAAGAAACCAATAATTAAAGGATATCTCGCATCACCTGTTGCACGCAAAGTATTGATAATCGTGATATTAAAAGTTCTACCTGTTTCCAATAAAATACTTAGCAGCAATACAGAGGCCCCTATTTGAATGACTTCTGGATTATCGGTAAATAGCCGCATTAATGGGTAGCGGAAAATCATCACGAATGCAACCATCACAAGCGTAAACGTAATGGCCCATTTGACACTACTCCATAGTTGCTGATAAGCATCATCTTTGCGATTAGCACCAACATATCGCCCCACAATAATCGCTGTTCCAGAACCAATCGCTACAGCAAATAAATAGGTAAACATGGAAATATTGAAAGCATATTGTCTTGCTGCTAAAGCTTCAGAACCTAAAAAAGTAACATAAAACATAAATACGATTTGGCATCCTTGATACATGACTTGCTCAAAGGCTGAAGGTATGCCGATTGCCAATATCTTTTTTATATATTCCTTTGGCAAGGCTAAATAATATTTAAAATAGATACGAAATTCCAATGCTTGATACAGAAGCCAGAAAAATATCACAAGGGCAATGGCGCGGCTAATAACGGAAGAAATGGCAGCCCCCTGCACACCCAACTCTGGAAAACCCCATTTACCAAAGATCAAAATATAGTTACCTGTAATATGTAATACATTCATCGCAACAGATACATACATGGTTTGTCTCGTCCAGCCATGTACACGCACAATAGCCGCTGCTGCATTGATCAATGCTTGTAAGAAGATCCCTCCACCAATAATGACTAAATACTTATCTGCATAATTCAATACATCACCATGCAAATTCATTGCCATCATCATTTGCTTTGAGAAAAATACAAAAAGCATACTTAAAACAAATCCAATAACAAGATTCATCGTAATAGCAACAGCCGTAATTTTAGGAACTTCTTCATATCTTCTAGAGCCTAAATATTGTGCCACAACAATCGAAGCACCATTACCGATTACTTCTAATATTAATATCGTGATTTGAATAAATTGATTGGCCGCACCTACACCCGCTACTGCATCATCTGCCAAAGCGCTCAACATAAAAGTATCAGCTAGACCCATCAACATAAATAGAAATACTTCTAAAAAAATTGGCCATGTTAAATGGAATAAGCTTAATTTTTCTTTAGCATGGTATTCCTTCGTTACTTGTCCCATATCATCGCCCATCTTTCTTTTTCATATTTTGAAACAAAATGTATCGTATCACATCATGCTCTACGATGCTATCGAATATGAAAAAAATCCGCCGATTTTCCGACGAATTTAAATAGATGCAAATATAAAGTAAATCTTTCACACAATGGGGTTTTTTCTTCCTCCTCATTGTGTGTTAGTAGAATCCATCAGGCTTTTACAGGCACAGGCAGTTCATCCCTCACTTATTCTCTACTCCTGGCTTGCATCTTGAAATGAGGTCTTACTGCCCGTTAATACGAAACAAAACTTCTCAACAACTTTTAAGCTTTTATGCAAAAAAGTAACTTAAAATCAACCCTACTGAAGAAAGTAAACCATAAAATGTGTTCGTCATGGCTGTAGATTTCATGGCTAGTCCAAGTTTTATAGGTTCCTTTTCTCCCTCTTTAAAACTTTTGATGGCTGTTATCGGTTTTGGAACGCTGACAAACACTACCAATAACCATGGACTTACAACACCTGTAGCAATCAAAACGATCATCCATGCATATGCGATGATAAAAGAAAGCCCTAAAACATGAATCGCTTTGTTCCTTCCCAGAAGGATTGCCAATGTTTTTCTACCACCAATTGTATCTTCTTGAATATCTCGAATATTGTTAGACATATTAATGCCGCCAACCAAAATCCCTACAGGAATGGAGACAAGGAAACTGGTCATATTTATATTCCCTGTTTGTATAAAATAAGATATTAATATAAAGGCAACACCCATGCTAAGTCCTGCAAATAGTTCACCAAATGGTGTATATGCAATTGGATATGGCCCACCTGTATATAAATAGCCAATTGCCATACCTGCAACACCAATAGCCACGAGCCACCAGCTACTACTCATACAAATATAAACGCCTAAAGCAACAGCAATTGCATATAATAATATAGCAAAATTTAATATCGTTTGAGGTTTTGTGCCATGACGTACTAATGCACCGCCAATCCCCACAGATTCAGCTGTATCTAAACCACGTTTAAAATCGTAGTATTCGTTAAATAAGTTTGTAGCAATTTGGAGACATAGACAGCATACAAGCATCGCGGTAAATAATAACCAATTGATCTCGACATCGAACATAGCCAAAACTGTTCCCAAAATGACTGGTGAAAATGTTGCTGTCAATGTATGTGGTCGTGTCAATTGCCACATAAGCTTTGCTTTACTAATCTCCTCTATTTGCTGATTACGATCGTTACTCATCATTTACTTCCTTTCAATCTTTATATACAACGACTATTCTATCTTAACTGATTTTTTTCATCCATGCCAAAAATGCTTCTTTAACGACGAACTCCGCTGATTGAAATTTTACACTGGCATCGAACCACTACTATATTTTCATAAATTTTTTGAAACCTGATTTGATTTATGCTCCTTTTTCATCGTCTTTACATATAATGCAGAATGAAAATGAATAAGGATGTGAACATATGTGTGGAATTACAGGTTGGTGTAATTTGAAAGAAGACCTAACAACGCAATTATCATTATTACATACAATGACAAATACACTACAAAAAAGAGGACCGGATGCAGATGGAATTTGGTGTGATGGTCCTATCGCTTTTGGGCATCAACGTTTAGCCATCATCGACCTTGAGGGCGGCAAACAACCGATGACTTATGAAAAAGAAGGCCATCATTATACGATTACGTATAACGGAGAGCTGTACAATACAGATGACTTACGAAAAGAATTACAACAAAAAGGGTATCACTTTCATACAACTTCTGATACCGAAGTTTTGCTCGTTTCCTATATCGAATGGCGCGAACAATGTGTCGACAAAATCAATGGTATTTTCGCCTTTGGCATTTGGGATTCTACAGAAAACAGTCTAATCCTAGTACGTGATCGACTTGGCGTAAAACCTTTATATTATTGTGAGGTGCAAAACCAGTTATTGTTTGCTTCAGAAATAAAAGCATTGCTTGCCCATCCTGATATCCCCGCAACTGTTGGCTATGAAGGATTAGCTGAACTATTCGGTTTAGGTCCTTCCCATACACCTGGCAAAACGATCTACAAACATATCCAAGAACTTCGCCCAGGACATTTTCTAAAATACGACGTAAACGGTCTAAAAATACGTCGCTACTGGAATGTGACCAGTAAAGCACATGAAGATTCTTTCAATGATACAGTCCAAAAAGTTCGAAATTACGTTATTGACGCCGTAGAACGACAACTCGTATCGGATGTACCTGTTTGCACATTTTTGTCTGGTGGACTTGATTCAAGTATTATTACAGCTATTGCTGCAAATAAATTCAAAGGAACTGACAAATCTCCTCTTCACACGTTTTCGATTAACTACGAGGGCAATGCTCAATTCTTCAAGGCAAATGATTTCCAACGATCAGATGATACTTTCTGGATCCAGAAAATGTCTGAAACCTTCCAGACTATACACCATTCAGAAATCATCCCACAAGAAACTCTTATAAACGAGTTGACAGAAGCTGTTTATGCCAAAGATATGCCTGGTATGGCCGATATTGATTCTTCTCTATTATGGTTTAGTAAACAGATTAAAAAGAATTTCAAAGTCGGCTTATCTGGTGAATGTGCGGATGAAATTTTTGGTGGCTATCCTTGGTTTTTTGCGAAAGAAACAGAAGGATTCCCGTGGATGCGCTCTACAAAAGAAAGGATCCATCTATTAAGACCTGAATGGCGACAAAAGTTGGAGATTGAAGATTATGTGCAACAGGCTTATGAAGTAGCCATAAAAGAAACTCCTACTTTAGAAGATGAGTCACCTGCTGATGCAAAGAGAAGAGAATTATTTTACCTCAATATGACTTGGTTCATGCCGACATTGCTCGACCGTAAAGATCGCACTACAATGAGGGCTGGTCTTGAAGTACGAGTGCCTTTTGCCGATCATCATCTTGTCGAATATGTGTGGAATATTCCCTGGGAAATCAAAAATTGCGGAAATATGGAGAAAGGTGTTCTACGCAAAGCAATGGAAGATGTATTGCCGAAAGAAGTACTATACCGCAAGAAGAATCCATATCCTAAAACGCATAACCCTGCCTATGCAGAAGGGGTCGGAAAATGGCTCTCTTCGATTTTGGAAAATAAGAACTCCATACTTCTTGAGCTTTTTGACAAAAAACAACTACAGGCGCTTATTGAATCAGGTGGTTCATCCTTTACAGCACCATGGTTTGGTCAATTAATGACCGGTCCGCAGCTGCTTGCCTATTTAATCCAAACTCATATTTGGTTTGAAAAATACAATATCAATGTGGTCCATTGATAAAATGAACTTACTTACTGGGAAATTTTCTCCATCTTCCATTTGAATATTCGTTGAATGGAATTGGGCTTTACAAGACATTGTTCTCTTCTTTATTCGCTGTGCTTGTTATGAAGGACTTGATGTGCGGGCTTACTGCTTGTTCATAAAGGATGAAGCATACTCCAATAGTTGAAACCTGTTATTCATTTTGTTAAGATAAAGTCAACTTAATAGCAACTATGATTTCTAGGGTTCCGCAAGTATAGCTTGGTCAGGTCCAAGAGAAATCACATAGCTACATGCTATGCCACGGAAGGATAAAAGCCTAGGAGATCACTGTCTATCAGTAATCTCCTAGTTTTTTTATGTCGAAAGGGTGATGTAATATGAAAAAACACTGGTCGATTGTTTTATTGGCGGTAGTATTTGAGATTTTATGGGTTATAGGGTTAAAGCATTCTCACAATCTTTTGGCTTGGAGTGCAACGATTCTAGCTTTATGCTTAACCTTCTATCTCTTATTGCTAGCAAATCGTTTTTTACCTGTTGGTACTGTTTATACTGTTTTCACTGGACTTGGTACTGCTGGGACTGTTATCGTGGGGATTTTCTTTTTCAATGAATCTATAAGTATTGTTAAAGTCTTGCTACTGATACTTTTACTAGTGGGTGTTATGGGATTAAAAACGGTCACTTCAAAAAAACAAAAAGAAGGTGAGGCATAATGGCTTGGCTAGCAATTATTCTCGCTGGTTTTTGTGAAGTATTTGGTGTGGCTATGATGAACCGTTGGCAAGAGAAGAGATCTATCTCTACTATTGTTTTTTTAGTCATCAGCTTTGGTTTCAGTCTCATCCTATTGTCTTATGCAATGAATACCATTCCTATGGGAACCGCATATGCCGTCTGGACAGGCATCGGTGCCTCTGGCGGCGCACTCATTGGTATGTTCTTTTTTGGTGAATCGAAGGATTGGAAACGGATTGTATTTATCACCATGATCTTGATCGCTACTATAGGTTTAAAAATTACTTCATAATACAAAATTCAAATAAAATTGGATAATCAATACCTTGATAAGAATATTTCATTTTATACAAATATGATAGCTGAAAGTATGATAGCTGAAAGCCTCTATTATTCTACTTTTAAAATTTTTCATATATAATATGCAACAAGTGCTTTTTTCAAAAGATAACCTAAGCATCCAAATGAATAAGAGAGGAAGAAATTCATGAACGTATTCGAAATTACAACACAGGAAGATTTACAAAGAGAATTCGACATTCGTATAAAAGTTTTCGTGGAAGAACAAAAAGTTCCCAAAGAAGAAGAAATTGATTCCTACGATCATCTTGGTGGAGAATGCTATCACTTCCTAGTCACAACAGATGAAGATCAAGCAATTGGGACAGGTAGAGTCCGATTAGTAGATGGTATCGGCAAACTACAACGTGTAGCTGTACTAGAAGAATATCGTTCACACGGCATTGGTCGCATTATCATACAAGCCTTAGAAGATAAAGCGAAAGAACTTGGTGCTTCCAAAGTAAAACTAGATGGTCAAATACAAGCACAAGGTTTTTATGAAAAATTGGGCTATGAAGTCAAATCTGGTGTCTTCCTAGATGCAGGTATCGAACATGTATTAATGGTAAAATCAGTTAAATAATAAAGTGAAACTCCATCAGTGGGGGTTTTCTTCATCCCCCACTGAAGCAAAGGAACTCAGGTTAAAAGCGCCACGTCCTGTGGCAACACCTGAGTGACCAACATCCTGTTGGCCCGAACCAATCGGACTTTTACGGGCAGTTGTTCCCCCATCTATCTTTTTCGTTTCTCTCTAAATCTTGAGATGGGGGTCTTACTGCCCGTTAAAGCGGGATAAAGATTAAAAACAGTTGGATGAAAAAAATCATTTTCCCCAGCTGTTTTTATCGAATGATCTATAGAGTCCAAAACTTTTGCATATATCATACTTATTCTCTTAAAGATTTATTTGGCTTCACTAAAGTATAAATAATCCCTCCAAATATAAGGAAAATCCCAAGTGTTTGCCATACAGTTGGCCTAAAATCTAAAACAACAATATCAAGTAAAATGGCAACGACCGGATCTACAAACACTAATGCCGAAACAACAATCGTCGGTAAATGACGCAAACTATCAAAAAATAAATAATACACAAAACCGGTATGTACCAATCCTGTTCCAAGAATATAAAACCAATTCCATCCAGTCAATCCATGGAACACACCAAAATTCATAATCGGGAACAACATCACAATCCCAACAATTGTCTGTATAAAAGTCATAGCATATGCACTTAACTGCGTGATACCTTTTCCAACAAACATCGTCATCGCATAACAAATCGCTGAAAATATCGCCCATATAAAACCCGAATTAAACAAAACAGTCAGTGACGCAAACTGCTTCATGCCAATTATAAAAACGCTCCCCACAAAACAAATAACTACCGCAATAATCGCACCAATCGACATTTTTTCTTTTAAAAAAAGGCTTCCTAAAATCAGTACAAAAATGGGGGCTAGATTATAAATAGAAATAGCCACTGAAATGGACATTTCTTCAAAGGCTTTAAATAAAAACACCCAATTCAAAACAAGAAAAACACCACAAATCATGGTTTGGAAAACTTCTCTACGAGACCATTTTTCTACTTTATAATTACCAGTGAAAAACCACATCCCCCCAAGAAATAGTGTTGCACAAATACAACGCACGAAAACCAACTCTTCTGAAGGAATCCCTGTATTCACTGTAAAAAATCCAATAGATCCAAAAATGGCCATCGCGAGTGTCATTTTCAACATCGCTGATACATTCAATCTCAAATTCCTCTCTAATAACACCTTATTTCTTGATTTCTAGATGATAACATTTTTCTACCAACCTCTAAAAAAGTGCAAAACTCATAAGTGAAGATTTTTAGGAAATATCTTGTTATCATTGATCTATAGAATAACCCATTCAGCTTATACAAAACCGGTTACTTTTTTACTGCTCCACATATTATTTTATTCTGGATCAATTACGGATCCAGATTTTTTCGAGCTTGCGAGGGAAATCCTCTTCAAAATTCGTGACACCCGCTGAATGAGGAGAAACAAGCATTCATCTCACCACCTATTGAGGGGGGGTCTTCTGTACCTGCCGCTACGCTTTCTGTACAAAAAACATTGCTGAATCAAGATAAACACAAAAAGTACAGATGCTGATGAAATAGCATCTATACTAGCTATACTAGGCTTTTTCATATAATGATTTATCAAATTAAATGCAACAATTTGCTCACGAAAGCCCCGTGTGCTGTTTTCCATCCAAGGCATTTCCATTACTACCATGTTATCAGAAACACAGGCTTTGTGAAATGTACTTGGATATTCTATTCTTTTTCAGCACATTGTAACAACTAAACTCTTTATCATGGTCTATTATGTCTGTTTCATAGTGTTTTGGTAATTTCATATGAAGAGGGGGGACTGTGCTTCCATTGATCTAGTAGAAGGATCTGGAATAAAAATACCTACACACCAACCCACTATTTTATTTCCATATAAGGAAAATACTGTTTTACTTATTACAAAACAAGTGATATATTCTAGTATGTAATATATTTTTCTATAAATTAATCGCAAACTCTATAACCGTATTTTGAAAAATATAGAGACAAAAGAGCAAACATTTATTTACTTCTATTTTATTTTTATTGATAAAAAAGAATCTACAAAATGTAGATTCTTTAAGAATTGAGGTATTGAAATTTATCAACATATTCACTAATTGTTTTGTTCCAAGCAGTTGAGCCTATAGATTTTATCTTTTTCAACATTGCTTTTCCTGCAACTTTTGCTGCCTGTGATTTTACACCAAAAGTTGCGAATTGAGGTTCTTGCTCTATGTAATTTTTATTCAATTCTGTTTGTAGACCTAGAATTATATCATCTTGTGTAATATTTGCTTTTTCCAATTCTTTTTCTAATGTTTGTTGTTCTTCTTGTTGTTTGTATTCATTAATATCAGTATCAGCTTGAGATACTATAGGGGCTTGCTAACGTAGTTGCTAATGTTACTACTAAAACCTTTTTCATTACTTTACCTCCATAATTTGAAAAATAATTTATTTTTTACAAAATTAATTATACTTTATATTCAAATAAAATCAAGGGGAATTTTACAAAATATGAAAAAACCATGGTATTTGAAAACATTTTGGATTTATTTTTTCTGTATTGTTATACCTGTATTAGGTTATGTAATAGTGCTATTAAACCTAGATAAATTAAAAGATACGGATGAAAATGGACATAGTGAAAAAGTCTATTATTTAACCATTGCCACTATTTCAGCAATATTTTGGATTTTAAAGTTAACACCTAGAACAGTTCAAACGTTTGTAGCAGGTGGATATATCTTGAAAAAATTTAGGATTTAAAAATATGTATAGATTTCTATTATTTAACTAGTAATTTCTTCTGAACATAGCTAAAAAGAATTACTAGATTGCTTGAAAACCGGTAAAGATAATTGGGAGCATTGAATATCCTTCAATTATATTTTTACACATATTGGAATATTTAGAATAGCAATTTCAAGTACATTTCGAACAAAAAGAGGGTACCTTTTATGTCCAAAAAAGAAGGAGGTAGATAGGACTCTGATAGTAGAATTATTTGTTTATAAGGGCGTTATATGGCAACAACATTATCAGAAGAAGATAACCATTAAGAGGACAGTCGTCAAGCATCTGCGAATAAGCTTTATAACTCAAAGGACAATAAAACGCGATTACGTTTAGAGTTAATGTGTAATAATCGGTATATGATTTGTTTAGTAATACTTATGTAAATAAACGAGAACAAACAAAGATGCTTTGATCAAGAGCATCTAACGGTCGAGGATATTAGGACACTAAAATAATTTCTAGATATTGTAATATAACACCTGAAGGGTTTACCGAAGATTACAAAGTGCAGCAACTTGTCCATAAGAGTTAATCTTTTTTTAATTGAGGGCCTTTAAAGAGTACTATCTTGCAACTTTATGGCGGTGATTAATTGATTATTGTGTGACATTATCATTTAAATAAAAAAGGTGGTTGATTAGGCGATCTGGGATTATATCCGTAAGGTATCAAAATCCGTTTTCTTTGGAAAGAACTCCGTAGTAAGCCATTTCCATTTTCGCTACTGCCACGTTGCTAGAAAAAATAGGTATCTGATCTACGAAATACACTTGGATGTTCAAATCCTTTTCTAACAGATTGTAACAGCTAAACTCTTTGTCACAATCTGTTATGACTGTTTTTATAGCATCTTTTGGTAATTTCGTATTAAAAAGGCGTATTGCTGCTTCTATTGATTGAGCAGAACAATCTGGAATCAAAATGCCTACATACCACTTTTGGGACAGTTCAAAAACTATTGAATAGGTACCCAAATTTCAATCTCATTTTGCTCTACTTCTTCACCAAAAAGATATTTTTCAAAACATGGCGCGTGTCGAAAAGTAATCCCTTTAACATTTAGTAATGCTTCAATGCTCGCTGGAATATCTTCAATACCATGCTCCACGATTCCAACTAGATAACGACCAGCTGCAACCAGTACCTGATCAGTAGCATTTAACTCTTTAACCATATGGGATACGATTCCTGCTACATAATGTAAACCTTCGTCACCCATTGATGTATATACACCATACGTAGTTTTAGGACATACATGCATATTGTCTAGTTCCTGCTTCAGTTTATTCCTTATCATCGGAACATCTGCATGCTGCCCATTGTTTATTGCGTATCCTTTTACGATAAAGCCATCAATCTCTTCGAATCGCGCAAACATCTCATCACCTCATTCCAACAATAATCTTAAGATGACACTCTTTTAAATATCATGTATTAATGAAATCCTCTCTTCAAGATTCTAGATACAAGCAGAGAGGATAAGTGGGGAATGAACTGCCTGAGCAAATCATTTATATTAATATCGGTATTATTTCGTAAGATGATACGGAACTGTGATTAAAACTACATTCCTTTTATATAACAAAGCCGTACGGATCAACAAGCTAGATTGGTTATGCAATATATTATGCCACCCTTTTTTAGGGATAAATTGTGGAATAACAACAGAAACTTGACGATTCTCCTGCTTTGCCTTATGTTCGACTTTATCGATTATTTTTGTTAGTGGCGATATTAAACTTCTATATGGTGAGTATAACGTCAATAGTTTTACATCTGGAAATCTGTTCTTCCATTTTTCTTCAAATGCATGCATCTCTTCTTTATCAAATGCTATATAAATGGCGATTAAATGTTCTGGATTTAGTAGCTTTGCATAGCTTAACGAATGTTCCACTACCTTACTAATACCTCCTACAGGTACTAATACAACATTACCATCGATAGTTGGCAGCACATTATTCAATTTATCCACTCGCAGCTGTTCACCGACTAAATTATAATGATTTTGAATACGATGAAAAATAAAAATGAGTGCTGGTAAAAAGATAAGAACTGGCCAAACATGATCAAATTTGGTGATAAAGAAAATCATAGCTACCACAAAAGAAATAAAGGCCCCAACTGTATTAACAGCAAATTTACCAATCCAGCCTTCTGGCTTTTCTCTCCACCACTTCACCATCATACCTGTTTGCGCTAACGTAAATGGTATAAATACCCCAACTGCATACAAGGGGATTAATTTTTCTGTTGAACCTTGTGTCACTATTATAAGGAGGATCGCAAATGCCCCTAAGAAAATAATGCCATTTGAATAACCTAAACGATCCCCTCGAACTTGAAACATCCTTGGAATATACTTATCCTTCGATAGATTGACGGCAAGTAACGGAAAAGCAGAATACCCGGTATTAGCTGCAAGCACTAAAATAAGTGCCGTCATCCCTTGAATAACAAAATAAAGTATAGAATGGCCAAAGCTTTCCTTGGCAATTTGTGATACGACGGTTTCAGTTGGACTTGGGCCAATTCCTAAATAATATGCAAGAAAAACAATTCCTGAAAATAGAATAGCCAATAATATCCCCATTGCGATTAAAGTTTTGGAAGCATTATGTGGTGCTGGTTCTTTAAAATTCGGAATAGCATTGGAAATCGCTTCTACCCCTGTTAGAGCAGAACAGCCTGAGGCAAAAGCTTTTAACAAGATAAATAAACTAATCCCTGCAACAGGTGTACCAATTGCTGTATGAAGATCTGGCGATATTTGACCTGTCATAATCCGATAGACGCCAACGATAATTAACACAAGTAAAGAGGCAACAAAGAGGTAAACAGGATAAGCTAATACAGATGCCGATTCGGTTATTCCTCGTAAGTTAATAATGGTTAGAATCAGGATAAATAGAACTGACACCTCTACACTATAGGCATGCAATGCAGGAAATGCTGATGTAATTGCGTCTGTCCCTGCTGACACACTAACCGCTACTGTCAAAATATAATCGACTAATAGTGAGGCACCTGATACTAGCCCCGCATTCACTCCTAAATTTTCCCTTGATACAACATAGGCTCCACCACCATGCGGATACGCGAAAATCACTTGCCTATAAGAGAGGATTAAAGCTACTAAGAGCACGATAACAAAAGCCGCAATCGGAATAGAATACCAGAAAGCCGCAGCACCTAACGCCATTAGGACAATTAATATTTGTTCAGGTCCATAAGCAACAGAAGACAATGCATCAGAAGATAAAATGGCGAGTGCCTTTGTTTTGCTTAGCTTTTGATCTCCTAACTCTGTAGACTTTAATGGTCTACCTATTAACATTCTTTTTAATGAAAATTTCAACTAAAACACCTTCTCCGAAAAAAAATGTGTTTCGTACTTCTGAGAGAAAAAGAAAAAATCTACAAGCCATCACAAAAACGACTTGTAGACATATTGGGTTTGCCTAGCAAGCTCCATTTTTCTTCTCCTATAACGCTTACGAGGTTAGCTGTCGGATTCGGACCATGAGTAGCCCTACTCTCTTCAAAAGGATTCACCCCAAGGATATAAATTATACATCCAAAATTGGTTCCCCCGTGTATTTACTTCAGCGATTTAGAAATATGAAACTTAATTGTGAAACCATACTACTCCCATTTTTTGAAAAAGTAAATACTTAAGAAAGAGTATTTACGACTTTTTTACGAAATGAATTCATCATGATCATACCCGATTTTAGATGGTCTCATCAGCCATGTTATACATAACAAAAGAAACAAACTCGTACAGATGAAAATGACTTTTGCATCCATCCTATCAAATAATGCACCAAATATAACTGAACCAATGGGACCCATTCCTACAGACAACGTTTCAATAATACCAAAAACACGCCCACGATATTCATCATCAATAACATTTTGAATGACAATCCCTATTGGAGTGTTGGCTAAGACGCCAAACGCAGAGAACAAAACCATTAAAAGCATATAAAAGATAAATGTATGTAGACTACTTAATGAGAAAAATAAGGGAAGCGTAATACAAGCCACTATGATACACATGGTAAATGCTGATTTTTTAGCAAAATATAATGGTGATCGTAAATCGCTTCTAGACGATAAGTAGAGGGACATGACCAACATGCCAACTGCTCCAGAGCCTTCGATTAATCCAACCTGATTTGAAGGGACTCCTAACTTTTGAACTAGCACAAAGACAAGTCCTACACTAACGGCTGAAAAGAAAAAATTCATACATAGAGTCACCATTAGCAATGTTTTCACAAGAGGTTTGCCACTTAAATAGTGTAAGCCCTCTTTCATACTTGTGAGTACGGACTCTTTTTTGACTTTCACCTTTGTTTCATATAAAGCAAAATCCATCGTAGCTTCTAAACACAATGCAATAAAATAAGCGATCATCATTGCAAATAAAAATACTTTCATCGAAACAAAGCCAAACATCATACCGCCGATCGCTGGACCACCAATAGAACCTATTGAGTAAGACACTTGGTTATAAGACATCGCTTTCTGTAAACGCTGTTTCCCAACAAGATTAGGAAGTGCACTAGAAAAAGCCACACCATTAAATGCACCAATGGTTGAGAAAATGGCTGTAATCGTATAAATGGCTGATACTGAAAACCCAAACATAAATGTATAGACAATAAGGGCAGCCACAGATACAGTGATGCCCGCCATACTCGCCACAACAACACGCTTTTTTGAAAATCGGTCCGCTACATAACCAGCTAAAGGTGCCGCTAGTGCCCTTGGCAGTACATTGAACACAATATTCGTTGCAAAACTTAGAGCAGAGCCAGTTACAGATAAAATATATAAACTAATACCAAAATTAAAAACTCCAAACCCTACAGAGGATATCATTTTACTAACCAAAAAAGTATAGAGGTTTCGAGTTGCTTTCTGATTTTTCCGTTCTTCTAACACCATTTAACCTTCTTCCTCTGAAACCACATAGCTTATTCTGTAACACTACTAAATACATGGTAAATTTCAAAATCACTTATTTAAAATGCAATCATACTCTGTTTTTTAGTCTAAATCCATAAAACTCTCCTCTCGACATATATCAGACATATTCTAGCATTAATGTTAAAGTACATACCGCATCAGGACTTAGGAACACATTTTTCCACCATATAATCGAGAGGATGTCCAAGTTGAAAGTACGAAAAAAACGGATTAGCCATCGGAAAATTCTTCTTTACTTCACCATTTTTTTAGTGGTAATAAGCATGATTCTATATAAATTAGCAGATCGCTATTTAATTGAGCATGTAGAAGTAAAGAATGCCATCACCAATAACACTTCTACCAAATCAAATCAATATGCAGAAGACTTTACAGCAGATAATTGGAGTTATGCAAGTGACTCCAAGAAAATTACCATTAAAAAAAGAACCACCAGCGCATCAGGGCACAAAACGACCTATTTTGTAGCTGATGTTCAACTAAAAGACGCGAGTAGTTTAAAATCTGCATTTGCTAAAAATCAATTTGGCAACAATATTATTGAATTCACTTCAGATATCGCTAAAGAAAATAACGCTATATTCGCTATAAATGGAGACTATTATGGATTCCGGGATGATGGGATCACCATTCGCAACAGCAAAGTATTTCGAGATCAGCCAGCAAGAACTGGGCTCGCATTGTATCAAAATGGCTCGATGAAAACATATGAAGAAACTGATACATCCGCATCAGAACTACTTTCTAGTGGTGTAACACAAACCTTCTCATTCGGACCAATACTCGTGAAAAACTCTAAAACGACTAAGGACTTTGGAAAATTAAGTATTGATAAGAATTTTGGAAATCGTTCTATTGAAGATTCAAATCCACGAACAGGTATTGGAATTATTTCTCCTAACCATTTTGTTTTTATAGTTGTTGATGGCAGAAGTCGCAATTATAGCGATGGTTTCACACTAGATGAATTCGCAAAAATATTTGAGGACCTAGGTTGTACGGATGCCTATAATCTTGACGGAGGTGGTTCTTCAACAATGTATTTCATGGGTAGAGTGGTCAATAACCCTCTCGGAAAACACGAAGAACGTGGTGTTAGTGATATTATCTATATCAATTAGAAGAGGTGATTCATCTGATTATCGTCATTCCTGCATATCAGCCCAATGAACGATTGCTACAATTAGTTGAACTAATCCATCAAAATAGTTTCTACAAAATAGTTATTGTAGATGATGGGAGTTCGAAAAGCTGTCGTAATATTTTTGAGAGAGCCCAGCAGAAAGGATGTACAGTACTCGCACATGCGATCAATAAAGGAAAAGACGCTGCGCTAAAAACAGCCTTTTCATATATATTAGCGAACTATCCATTGGAAAATATTGTTTGTGCAGACTGCGATGGACAGCATTCTTGGCAAGACATACAAAAAGTCGCAAAAGCTGTTTCAACTCATCAACAAACAATTGTACTGGGATGTAGAGAGTTTGTAGGTACTATTCTGCTAAAAAGTTTAATTGGCAACAAAATGACAAAAGCCATTTTTTCTGTTGTATCTGGTCATCAATTAGAGGATACTTAAACCGGACTCAGAGGTTTTTCAAACACCCTGCTTAAATGGCTCGTTCAAGTGAAAGGCGATCATTATGAATACGAGATGAACCAATTATTAGAAGCAAAATCTGCAGGTTTTGAAATTTATAGTGTACCTATAAAAACGATCTATGAAAATAACAATAATGATAGCCATTTTCGTCCAATTCTTGATTCGATCAGAATATATTTACCTCTTTTAAAATTCGCGTTATCCTCGTTCTCTTGTGGAATCATAGATTTTGTCATGCTATTTGTTTTAAATTGGTTCACTAGCAATCTACTTTTTTCGGTTATCGGCGCTCGTATCATTAGCTCATTATGTAATTATATTTTTAACAAATATCTCGTTTTTCACGAAAGACGCCCTGTTCTTTCAAAATCAATGTTGAACTATTATGTTTTAGTGGTTCTTATCCTTTGTATGAACTATCTTTTACTCAAAGCCTTTACATCAGGGGTTCACTTATCACTTTTTATAAGCAAAATACTGACAGAAATCATTTTATTTTCAATAAGTTTTTATATACAGAAAAAAATTATATTCAAGAATCCAGCTGTTTTTCACGACTAAATGTTTTAGATCACCCTTGTCAATACAAAACTGCACCACCTTTTCTACCTTGACAAGGATAATGCAGTTTTATTAAGTCTAGATTATTTGCTCAAAACCCTATGTAATTCTTTCAAATGTTGGATTTCATACATTGGTAAAACAGGGGTATTGTTCACTTTACGTTGCGGATTAAACCAACATGTATCGATCCCAGCATTTAATCCCCCCTTTATATCCGATGACAATGAATCGCCAACGATTAATGTAGCATCCTGGCCAAATGAAGGGATACGCGAAAAGACATAGTCAAAGTATTCCTTCATAGGCTTTTGGTAACCAGCATCCTCAGAAACAAAGACATCTTTGAAAAACGTATAAAGACCTGATTCTTTTAAACGTTTATATTGAGTTTTAGAAACTCCATTGGTCACAATATACAGTTCATAGTGTGGTGCTAAACTTTTAACAAGCTCTGCTGCCCCATCTATTAAATCATGATTTTCTGATAGTAATTGCTGATAACGGTCGCCTAACTGTTTGCCATTAGCTTTCTTCCCATATGCTTCAAAAAGAAGCTCAAAACGGGTATTCACAATGTCATCCCGAGAAACTTCACCACGTTCAAACGCAGACCATAAGCCCCCATTAATCTCTCTGTAGCAATTGGCTACATCCTTTGTCAACGTTAAACCTTTTTCCGCAAATAAAAGATGTAATGCCCTGTTTTCTGCCGCAGAAAAATCAATTAATGTAGCATCCGCATCAAATAATAATGTTTGATATTTACTCAAAGCAATTCCTCCAATACTCCTTATTTATACCAAAAAATAAGAGAAGTGGATAGAAAAAAGATGGTGAAAATATTTGAGAAATAACACTTTCGAAATTTTCTATCGGCTCGATAAATAGTAATCTTTCATGAAATTCCTCTTTTTTCTGCGCAAAAAATCCTTCATGATAAGTTGGGAGTACGCTCATGAAAATGCATTTAGAGAATGGACAACTAATCCACAAATGCGTGTGTAGTCTATTTCTTTCCTAAAAATTTATAGAACATAAGAAATGTAGAACCAGCAAAACACAAAATGAAAATAAATAAAGTAAATGGATTATGAGGAAGGAATTTTAACAACCATATGGAGGTCATAATTGTAGCAAAAAATAATCGATCCATTTTCGTTTCATAATCCATTCTTTTTAAATTAAATATAATCATCAAATAGGCAATCGGAGGACAAATAAAAACAAAAAAAGCGACCAACCTTTTCTCAAATACCAGGGTAATTTCTTATTTTTATATTCCATATTTTCACCTCCAAAATATGATAAAATCTTTTTTTGTTCATAAAATGAAAGAAAAGATGGATTTTATTCATAAAAGGATAATATTGAGTTCTCCAGTGTCCCCATTTTATCCTAGCCAAACTTTTTGAATCGAATTTAACTTATTCTGTTTAAAGACTAATTTATATATATCCGGCATGGTTAACTGTTGCCAAAACGAAAAATCAAAACGGTTATCAAAATATTGCATAATCAGCGTCATTATATTTCCATGTGTGCCAATGACTACTTTCTTTCCTTCATACTGTGAAAGGATTTTTAAAATTACATCTACACCTCTTTTTTGCGCTTCTTGATTAGATTCTCCACCTGGATATGAGAACATTGGATTTTCCCACACTTGAAAAATCGCCTTTTCAAAATTCTCCACAGGTTCAGCAGCAAGTAATCTTTCACGGAAATCCGGATAAAGTGAAGCTTCCATCAGTGGGGGTTTTCTTCATCCCCCACTGATGGTTAGCTAAACCAATCGGACTTTTACGGACAGTTGATCCCCCACCTATCTTTCTCGTTTCTCTCTAAATCTTGAGGTGGGGGTCTTACTGCCCGTTAAAGCGGGATAAATAAGAACGTCACTTTTAATCGTTTTTGCTACTCCTTCCACCGTTTGAATAGCCCGATGATATGGACTTGCGATTACTATATCAACAGCTTCGTTAATTTATCTGCATCACGAAAGCCTTGTTCTGATAGAGATCTTCCTTTTTCATCTGGTGTATAAATGGAATGGGCATGGCGAACCAAATAGATGATGGTCATTCTATGATATCCTTTCTCCATTTGATGGTTTATTCGCTCTTTTATGGGATTTATTCGCTCTTCAGGACGTTTTATTTGCTCTCTTCTAGAGTTTATTCGCTCTCTGGGCCTGTTTACTCGCTCTCTCTATTCGCTCTATTTTAAATTGTATTTGCGCTTTCAGTACAAAAAAACATTTACTGCTGTCGCTATTGCTTTCGTTGCATAAAAACATTTGCTGAATTAAGATAAAACAAAAATGAGGCTCTAGGGAGGAGCCCCATTTTGTCATCATTATTTTTATTTAATAGATGTAGCAATCTTTAGCGCATCTATCGGATCTTTTACTTTTTCTACAGTGAACACGGTATTATTATTTTGCCATTTCACATTATTTTCTGTGGATGGTGATATGGCATCTAAATGGATAGAGCCGTTTGGTTTCGGGATAGGTAGCATATTATCTTCTAAAAAATCTACAGCTTGTTTGGCAAGTTCAAGCCCTTGCTCTGGTTTCGTTGTTCTAGTGTGGGTAGCAAGTGCCCAGCGTCCTTCATTCCACCCCGTCCAAAGTGCTCCTGCTCCTGCATCTTGATAACCTATAATGTTATGACCAAGATTCACCTTTTGGCCACCAGCTTTGCTGAAATTTTCAAAGGAAATCACTTCATTTGCCTTTTGGACGCTATCGTATTTTACGACTTTATAGGAAGCTATCCTCGATTTTTGGGAAAGCTTTTTCAAGGATGAGTCATTTATTTTTACTTTTTGATCCGTTTCATAAAATGTAACCATATATTTATTTTTCTCAACCTTTGTTGTTGCAGTTAAATATTTTCCATCTTTTAATGGTAAAAATGTTGGAAGTTTTACGGGTAAATCTGTTTTTAGTTGTTTTTTAATCGTATTAATGATGTCGACTTGTTCATTATTGATGGTTTCAGATGAATGATCGTCATTTGAATTGGTTGTTTGCTCATCTTCGTTAGTTGGATCCTGCTCAGTAACAGTTTCATCATCTGTTTGAGTTGTTTCTTCTGTTGTTTGTGTGCCTGTTTCACCTTGATCTGTTTGTTCTGTCTTTGTAGCTGAATCATTATTATCCTTATTCGTAGAGCAAGCACTTAGTAACCCTACAACTAGCATACAGCTTAATAATGGTTTTGAATATTTCATATGTTGCACCTCTTTTATCCATCTTTTGATTTATATACTTACAGTTCCCCTTTTTATTATATATAAACATAAGTAACGTAAACGACGAAAAAATTAAAAGAAAATGACAGGAAAATGACAAATATTATGGCATAATATCATAAAGTAAACATCTTACTGCCAGTTAAAGCGGATAAAAAGGAGAGATCAAGATGAATTCCAAATTCAAATTAACAGAAAACTCAAAGGTTCATATTCACAATGCACCCGATACATTTTCACTTAAAGATATTACTTCAGCCTCAACCAAACCTTTTGAGCGTGTTATTGCATTTGTATTTTCTATTGAAGAACTAACTTCTTATTTACAATACTGTATTGATGAACAGCTAGTCACAGAACAAGGCTATCTCTTTTTAGTATATCCTAAAAAAGGAAATAAAGTATATGAGAGCTATATTCATCGTGACGCTATTTTCCCTGCCATTACGTTCGACGAACAAAAATATATCGCAGATAGTTATTATAAATTTGCTGCTCTAACTTCTTTAAATGAAACATTTTCTATCCTTTCTATAAAGGTTGATCGTCAACAAAAAGGAAAGAAGAAAACAGTGAAAAGTCAATGTGTAGATGACTATATTGAAATGATCCCTCAACTGAAGGAATATTTATCGACAATCCCAAAATTACTTTCCTTTTATGAAACGCTCACACCAGGCTACCAAAAAGATTGGGCACGTTATGTTTATAGTGCTAAAAGAAAAAATACTCAACAGAAACGCTTGGATGAAATGAAGGATATTTTAAGTCAAGGCTTTAAAACAAAAGAACTTTTCCGTCAAGCACAAAAAAATTCAAAGTAAAAAGGATGGAAATATTTGATGAAAGATATAAAGGATTTCTTATGTCTCAAGGACAATAAAAAACATTGAAAATATCAAAATGGGTTTCTAATCTGACGTTCAAAAATATGGCATACTTTCAAACCGTACATTAAAAGTAATCCTGTTCTAACTATGTATGTAGATATATGAATAAAATATACACAATCACCCCTATGTAACAAAAATCTATCACTTCATTTCGTCCCAATAACTAATGGAATTAGCAAAATAAATTTAAATGTGTAAAGTCCAATTTCCCGTCTCTATTAAAATGAGAAGGGAAGATGAGGAAAGTGACACTCGCATCTGCCATCCGACTCTCGAAGCAAATGCTTACTCGTAAAAAACACCCTTATATAACGAAAATCCTTTTCCCCTTCTCCTCAACAACTAATAAAGAAAGGGAAATCTCATATTCGTCTAAACAATAATTTCACCCTCTAATTAGGAAATTGCTACAACCATTTGTTCTTCAAGGCATCTGTATCAATACCCGCGGCCCGCATTTTTTCTTCCCCATCAGAGTTTATGCATACTTTATTAAATAATCGACTAATCTAGATAATACTGCTGCATTTTGTTCAGATGGGCTTTTCGCTAATATTTCTTCTTTCTTTTGTACATACGCCCCACCATCTAAGTAATCCTCATCAGCTGCTACCAATGAACGTAAGCTTTCATTGGTGGTTTCAAAATGGAATTGCAAACCAATGACATTATGCTTATACAAAAACGCTTGGTTTTTACAAATGGCTGAACTATAAAATGTTGTCGCTGCTTCTGGTAACGTGAATGTATCCCCATGCCAATGTAAAACTTCTAAAGTATCTGGCAGAAAATCAAACATTGCATCATCTGATGATTTATGAATCGGCCACCAGCCTACTTCCTTCCCTTCAGCATTTGGCATGACTTCTCCGCCAATGGCTTCAGCAATCAATTGCGCCCCCAAGCAAATGCCTAGTACAGGTTTATCCTGCTCGATCACATGTCGGATAAAATCTTTTTCTTGGCGTAGCCAATCTATAGAATCATGAACCCCCATTGGTCCGCCCATCACGATTAACAACCCCACATCTTCTATTCGCGGAAAAGTAAATGATTCATACATCTTGATCAATTCATAATTTGGAAGCTGCTCTAAAATTCCTGGTGATTCAAATGGTACATGTTGAATGATATATATTTTCATCTTATTCACCTCTCTGTTTTAATGCATGACGAATATGTGCCAAATGGTGTTTACCATGCCATGCATAAATGCCTATGGACTTTTCTATTGATAGCGTGCCCGAATCAGGATGATCAAAAAATCTTTTCGACTGATTATTCGTGAGACTTTGAAGCAAATAACTCCATCTTTCATGAAGACTTTCGATCAGCTGCAAGGAGACAGATATAGGTAGGTCATAATCCGGTAGTTTTGCCCATTCCGACTCTTCAAATGGTTTAATCGTCGGCCCATCTTCTGTTAGTGCAAGTTTGATCCGAATATATCCATTCATATGACTGTCCGCAATATGATGCACAAGTTGACGGATTGTCCAACTATTCGGGCGATATGTTTTGTTGAGATCTTCCTCATTTAATCCTGTGACAGCTTCACATAATTGAGCAGGTAGTAATCGTATTTCCTCTATCCATTCTGCAACTTGTTCACTTGAAATAACCTCATCACATACAAATTGCCCAATAGGATATCGTTCATTTACCATTTCACATTCTCCTCCTTTTACTAAAATCTAATAGTTTAAGATTTTTTAATTATACATACATTTTCCAGCATAAAAAAGGACATCTCATAAATTTTCAAGATAGCCCTTTATAGTAGAGAAAGTACCAATCCTGGTCAAACTTTCTATTATGCATTTAATAGTACTATTAGTCTTCTACACTATCACTAGTTGATACTAAAAATATAATGACGCTTAATACAAAAAATATAAAGGGTTTTAAAGCCACTTCAAACCCTTCTCCTATTTTCAAATGGGTTGTTATCGCACCAACCATGACAACCGCTAATGCACCGCTTGAAATGGGAAGAAAACCTTTTTTAAAAAAGCCTATAAGCAGTCCGATCGCTGATGTGACTTCAATGGCACCTATACCGTACATAATCGTCTTTCCATAGCCATACACTTCAGTAAAATTTGCTACAGGCATAGGATGGGAGGTCAATTTCAAATAGCCGAAGTACATAAAAGCAAGTGACAGTAGAAGTTGGATCAATATCATAAGGAATTTCTTTAAAATAGCAGCTCCTCCTCTATCATTATTTTCTATACTATATTTATAGTCTCGAAGAATAGCATTTAGAAGTATATATATTAAAAAACATAGATTTTAAAGAAAAATGATAAAAGCACTCTAACTTAATCAATCATCGGTTAGAATGCTTTTTTTATCTTTCAAATCTATGATAAAAAATTAGGCAGTTTTTGTTTGCGATTCTGTTACTTTTTCAAATCTAGGACTCTTCCACAATTCCACCCATTTTTTAATGGCTAAAATGACTACTACAAGGCCGAGTGCCAACATGATCACGGATAAAATTCCATTTAACGGTTTATAGCCGGCAGATGCACTATTCCAATAAACATTTTTGATCATCCAATAGCCTGCATAATTCACAGTCACATATAAGTACACTAACGGCACGATACAAGTAAGCGCATACCAACGCTTATCTGCAATTTTCAAAACGACCGTTGTTCCGATGACTAAGCCGATAGATGCCATAAGCTGATTGGATACGCCAAACAACGCCCAAATCGAACTGATATCTCCGGAATATAGTAGATATCCCCAGATGAAACAAGCAAGAGCACTAGCAAAGATAGACCCCGGTAGCCAGTCCACTCGCTTTAATGGCTTGTAAACATCTCCAAAGAAATCTTGGATTAAGTATCGCGCAACACGAGTACCCGCATCGATGGCTGTTAAGATAAATACGGCTTCAAACATAATAACAAATTGATAGAAATAAGAGGCTAAATCATAGAACCAAGGAATCTTCGCAAATATATAGCTCATGCCTACAGCTAAAGTAACAGCTCCACCTGTTCTTCCCTCTAAATCCATCCCAATTTCTTGTGAAAGCTCAGGTAGATGAACCGTTTGCATACCTAATGTTTTAAATACTTCTGGTGAAGAATTAATCGCAAAGTAGTCTCCTGGCATAAGGGCAGTTGCTGCAATCAACGCCATGATCCCTACTAAACATTCTACAAGCATTGCGCCAAAGCCTACTGCTCTGATATCTTCCCATTTATCGATCATCTTTGGTGTTGTACCGGATCCGACGAAGGCATGGAACCCAGAAATCGCACCACAAGCAATTGTAATGGAAACGAACGGCCATACAGGACCTGCAATAACAGGACCGCCACCATGGATGAAGTCAGTAACTGCTGGAAATTGAATCACCGGATTAACAAAGAATACACCGATGATCAATGCGACAAACACACCAATTTTCATGAAGCTACTTAAATAATCACGAGGCGCTAATAATAACCACACTGGTAATGCTGCCGCAAAGAATGCATAGACAGGCAAAATAATGGCTAGCGTTTTTAGATCAAAATTCAAAAATTCACCTAATGCTGTATCTTTAATATATGGTCCCATAAATACACCCAGCATTAATAAGATAAATCCTAGTGTAGACGTGGCTACTAGGTTTCCAGTCTTTTTATAAGCAATCCCTACAAGCATTGCGATGGGAATCGTAATGCCTACTGCAAACGTTCCCCAAGGATTATGCACAAGCGCATTTAATACGACCATTGATAACCCCGCCATTGTAATCGTGATGATAAATAACATGGCTAAACCTGTACAAAAACCCGCTACAGGTCCAAGTTCTTCTTTTGCTACCTCCGATAAAGATTTCCCCTTTTTCTTCATCGAGGCAAATAATACAACTGCATCATGAACAGCCCCACCAATTACGGCTCCGATCAATAGCCAAAGCAATCCAGGTAAGTATCCGAATTGGGCCGCCAAAATAGGGCCAACTAGTGGACCTGCCGCTGCAATTGCTGCAAAATGATGTCCAAACGTCACCCATTTGTTTGTTGGAACATAGTCCTTGCCATCTTCTAATTCATGTGCTGGTGTTGGTTCCGATTCATTGATTTTTAAGACCTTATTCGTAAAGAAATATCCATAAAGACGATAAGCAATAACTAAAATACAAATAGAACCAATCACTACTGAAACCGCATTCATTTTTCTCATCTCCTTTGACATATATAAAAATAAAAATACATCTGTTTCCTAATTTTAACTATTAGAAAACAAAGAATATTTAGATTGTAACTATTATATAACAGATCAAAAAGAATGTTAATGCATTTTTATCATTAATAACTTAATAAACATGTTTTTCGTTAGATAACACTTTTATATAGTATGCTTATCGGATAATAAAAAGTATTATATTTGATTATTTATTTTAAAATAATCAAAAAAATATCATAATTATCAATGAAACGATTCGTATTTCACATTATTTAGTATAGGGCATAGAAACATCTTAAAATATTTGTAGTATCCAATCAAAAATAGCATTGTTATATTATCTGTATTATTTTTAATCAAATTGATAGGGGAAAAAGAAATTTTCAAAACCAAACGAGATACAAATGGAATATTTCGTTTGGTTACTCTGTTTTCGATATCCTTATTCATCTAGTTGTTCAAAAGGAGGTTTAAACTTGCATGTACATCCGAAATAAAGATTACTCTTCTGTCCTTTTCTAGATGTAGTTTCTCTATTTTCATATTTTTTGGCTCCTTTTTGGTTAAAAGCAATAAGTTTATCATCCATTTTATGTTTTATCTAAAGCCATTTCTTAAACTAATAACTTTTAGATAATACTACTTTACATAATTTCCTCTAAAAACCTTTTGATTTATTTACTTATTGAACCCATTTACTTAAAATTTCCACATGCCTAATCCATACCTTAGAGGAATATGACACTATAAAAATTTCAAAAAATATTCATATCTATCAGTTTTTATTTCACTTCATGAAACAAAAAATCAAATTTTTATTATGTTTTTTAGAAGTAATTTGGTCTTTTCAACATCTTATTGCTTTTCTTCTTTTTATCTACGCGGATTTTATCTGTATATCGAAAATCTCTCAGTTACATTTTAATAGTTATAAATACCTAAATTTTATAAATTAAATACAAAGCATTAATTCATAATTAAGTTTCTTTTTCTGTAGACAAAATAGACCAAAAGATAGATAATGTAAAAAGGAATTATCCTCCTATTTAACCAATATATTAAGAAAGGTAGGCGCGGTTTATATATGACTCAAAAAAAGAGGCTCTATGTGATTGGGCTGCTACTTTTTATCATTCCAAATGCCTTGTTACTAGCTAGTGCAATCACTCATGAGTTTAATTTACTAATTGTACTTTCTATCATCTCTTCTGTTGTGTTTTCTTTACTTCTTTTCGCTACTATCCCATCCATTTTCAAAACGGAAAAAGAAACTGTTGAGGAAATCATTGAATTGCCATCGGAGAAAGAAGAAGGAAACACGGACGAGGTAGACTCCCTCCATGCATTGAACGAGGCAGCTGCAACGGTTCAAAATTTCGAAATAGATTTCAAAAAATTGAATAAAATATCAGAAAATATCTTAAATGGTGCTAATATTCAATCTCAGAATCTAGAAAAAAGTACAGGTCTAATGATTGATATTTCGGGGAATATAGAGCAAATTGCGACAAGTACAGAAGCCGCTGCGAACTCTTCACAAGCGACCAGTGAAACAACGGTCAAAGGATTTGAATCACTTGACGTTGTATTAGGACAAATGGATGCTATCAATACCTCTGTTGAACACCTCTCAACCGTTATTACGGATTTGTCGGGATTCTCTAAAGAAATTGGGCAAATCGTTAATACAATAACAGAAATCTCAAATCAAACCAATCTATTAGCACTGAATGCTGCGATTGAAGCCGCACGAGCAGGTGAACATGGACGAGGTTTTGCTATCGTAGCAGACGAAGTAAGAAAATTATCAGAAGAGGTAAAAAACTCATCCAATCAAATTATAGAAATGGTTTCATCTATTCAAAGCAATGTTGATAAATCTGTGGACTTGATCGAAGAAGGTAAACAAAAAGTGAATTATGGTGTACAAGGTGCCAACGATATCAAACAAACCTTCAGTACGATTCAAAACGAAATCATGGAAGTATCCAACCAAATTACGGATGTTTCAGCAGCAATCCAACAATTAGCTGCCGGTTCAGAAGAAATCACTAAAACTGTAGAATTCACCAAAAAGGTTCAAGACAGCGGAACTAATATGATTGAGGAACTTCATTCAATTATTCATGAACATGTTGCCAATATCGAAAAAACCGATTAGTTGATTGAAAGCTAATAGGAAGTTTGCCTCCAAAAATGAGGTAAAAATCAACTTTTGTTCCATAATCCATAAAAAGATTTTCGAATATCCTTGTTCATAACAACCAGGAAATTTCAATTATATCAACAAAATTCTTAGGAGGATTCATTATGAGTAATAGATTCTTTATAGAGAAAGCGTTGAAATCTAAATTTTATCAAGAAAAATTAGCGCATGTAGATTTAGAAGACTGGTACAACATTCCTTTTACCACCAAGGATGATCTTAGAAATGTAGATACATATGACGTGCTGGGTGTCGATCTGCAAGACGTCGCAACATATCATGAAACAAGTGGAACTACTGGAACACCAACCCCAAGTTGGTTTAGCTATAACGATATCCAACAAGAAGCTGATGTTTTATTACGTTCTGATCTTAATCTAAATGAAAAAGATCTCATTTTAAACCGATTCCCATTTGCGGTGGCTTTACCTGCCTTTATCTTATATTGGGCAGCAAATAAAGTACAAGCAGGTCACATAGGCGTTGATCAATGGAGTAAAGCAACACCTCTTAAAAGAGTAGTAGAAATCATAAGCAGGACTTCTCCTACCATTTTAGCTTTAGGTCCTACAGAAGCAGTGAAACTGTATCAGGCTGGGAAACAAATGGGTCAACGATTTCCAGTTCAAGGATTAAGAGCACTGATCCTAGCTGGAGAATTAGTTTCTCCAGCTAGGAAAAAATATATTGAAGATTTGTGGGGCGTTCCTGCTTATTTACTATTTGGTAGCACGGAAACGGGAGGATTATTTGTGACTTGCGAGGCTGGGCACTACCATGCCAACCATCCTCAAATAAAAGTAGAAGTGGTGGATGATCAGGGAGATCCCGTACAGTCCAATACGATAGGTAATTGTGTCCTATCTTCTGCTAGAGAAGGAATGCCTCTTCTCCGATATTATAACAATGATCGAATCGAAATCCTTGAAGCGCATGACTGTAGTTGTGGTGATAAAAACCCTATCGTTGTCCACTATGGGCGTCAAGATGATGCAATCGTTGTAAATGACCAAGTAATCAGTCTTCATGAAATTCAAGAGGCTGTATATTCACTGAGTCACGTTCCATTTATGTGGAAGCTTCAAGTTAAAAATGAGGCTATTGTTTTCATTTTGCAATTTGTGGCTGAGGTAGATATTGATTCTATCCAAAAAGAACTATCTGACCTACTTGGCATTCGCGTTTCAATAGAATCACAAGATATCATCCCGCTTGAAACTTTAACTGAAAAGCCTGCCTTTGGAAAATATTCATATGTTGAAAAAATCGATGAAGATATTTTGGTAAAGCATTGATTATTGGATTGAAAAAGTGAATCTGCTGCGCTTTACACGGACAAGGACAAGGGTATGAATCATATCAACCTGACTCTCTGCTCCTTTTTCTGGCAAGCAGCTATGCAGATATATTAATAATGAGGCTAATCATGAAAATAAAACCGTATGAAATCAAGGCTTTTACATTTGATTTCATACGGTTTATTCATTTTAAAAGGGTTTTGCCCCGCCCACATTCTTGTGGATCAACCCCTCTATTTAAAATCCTGCGATAATGAATGGAATGATTGGACAGTGGCTGGTATATTAGGGCTTTCACAAATCGCAGAAATAACAGCGACCCCATCTGCCCCGGCTTGGACAACTTCTGAAGCATTTTGCTCTGTTATACCACCAATCGCAACAACGGGAAATTCAGGATACATAATCCTTGCTTGATGCAAAAAGGTGACACCTGCTGGTTTCTTTGCATCTGGCTTTGATTTTGTTTGATAGATCGGACCAATACCAACATAATCAGCTCCTCCTCCCACCGCCATCATCATTTCTTCTTTTGTATGGACGGATACCCCAACTATTTTTCCCTTGAATTTTGTACGGATTTCTTCAAGTGCTTTGTCATCTTGTCCTACATGAACTCCATCTGCATCGATCTTCAAGGCAAGATCTGCATCATCATTCACGATAAAGGGCACATGATATTGTTTACAAAGAGTTTGGCAAGCTATGGCAAAATGCTCTAACTTCTGCCCTTTTAATGCATGTTCTCCCTTTTCTCGCAATTGAAAAATGGTGATACCTGCCTTTAATGATTCCTCCAGTACTATAAGCGAATCGCTCGTACAATTAGCGGTTCCCATTATAAAGTAAACAGCTAAGTCAGTTCGTTTCAATGATGTTCACCTCGCAAATCCCATTTTCTTTTTTATATGCAAAGTGATTTGTAGGACCGTGACCATGGCCAATATTCAAGGGATTTTGAATGGCCAACTGGACATATTTCTTCGCTTCGATAATCGCTTCACGCAATGGATAGCCTTGTCCTAAGAACGCTGTGATAGCAGATGAAAATGTGCAACCCGTCCCATGTGTTTGTTGGGTGTTGATACGTTTTGTTTGTACAGAAAATGATGAACCTTCATGGAAAAATATTGTATCCATAGCATTCTCATCTTTTAAATGTCCGCCTTTTATCACAACGCAGTCAACACCCATATCTACAATAATTCCTGCCGCTTTTTCAATGTCTGTAGCTGTTTGGATCGTAACTCCACTGATTACTTCCGCCTCTGGAATATTGGGTGTTACTACAGTAGCAAGGGGCAATAAGGAGGTCTTTAAAGCTGTAACCGCTTCTGGCTGAAGAAGAGATGCACCCCCTTTTGCAATCATCACTGGATCAACAACGAGCTGAATATGTCGATCCTTTAAGCTTTGTGCAACAGCTTCAATGATTTCAGCAGAAAAAAGCATTCCTGTTTTGGCTGCTTTTACAGGTAAATCTTGCATCACCACTTCGATTTGCTGTTGTACGAATGCAGCCGTTGCAGGGAAAATACCTTCTACGCCCAAAGTATTTTGAGCAGTTAATGCCGTAATGGCAGATGTGCCGAAAACGCCTAACTCTTGAAACGTTTTCAAGTCAGCTTGAATGCCAGCTCCACCGCCACTATCTGAACCAGCTATCGTCATCACAATATTCATCATGATTCACCTCTTGAAATTTCATGCAATGCATCTAGCACTTCTACTTGGAAAGATCCCAATGAGTTTGTTGCTGCGGCTGCATGTTCTGCAACAGTCTTATAATCCTGTAGAACATCCCGTAGAGTGGATAGTGAATCTCCTTCCACCGCTAATGCCGCACTACAAACTGCACTAAGTAAACAGCCTGTTCCTGTCACTTGAGTCATCAACTCATGTCCTCCTGCAACGCTGACAGTGTTCTCGCCATTCGTTAGTAGATCTGAAGGTCCTGTTACAATAACTAAACAATGATATTGCTGTGCTACTTGTTTTGCCACTTGCTCTACATCGATCTCTCCTTCCCCACTATCAACACCTTTCACTTGCCATTTAACACCTGCAATCGTTGCTAGTTCTCCTGCATTACAACGAATCAAATCAAATTTCACTGCTTCCAGCAATTCTTGAACGGCTTGTTTTCGAAATGATGTAGCACCTACACCCACGGGATCCAGTACAACAGGTATTTCTTTTTCATTTGCCTTACGACCTGCCAGTATCATCGCTTCCTTCGTACGACTATTGATCGTTCCGATATTCAACAATAATGCAGATGCATTCGATACCATTTCTTCGACTTCTGATGCTTCATCTGCCATGACAGGGGAAGCCCCGATCGCAAGAAGTCCATTAGCCGTAAAATTGGCAACGACATAATTGGTTATACAATGAACAAGAGGGCTTGTTTTTCGAATTTTAGATAAACTCATAATTGACCACTTCACCTTTCCAATCTTCTAAATTCCAAGGCATTTCCCAGAACTTCCATTCATAGAAACAACTCTTTTTGAAATGAGACTTTAATACGGAAACTTTTTCTGGTTGTCCTTCTGCCAAACGATTCAGCAATGTTTTTTGGACCTCGATTTTTTCTTTATACGCAGGATCACTATACATAGCGATCCACTCCTCATAGAATTTAACGCTTGGTTTTTTATCTTTGTATTTTTCACCAATTTCTTGATATAGCCAAGGGCAGGGCAGCATAGCTGCAAACGCTTCAGCAACATCGCCAGTATAAGCTGCATTGTACATATGACTCACATAATTATAGGCAGCTGGTGCAGGTTCAAATTCTTCCAATTCCTGCTCACTAACATTAAGCTCCTTAAAAACAGTTCGATGTAATGCTAGTTCTGCTTCGTTGATATGATGAGCTGTTTCTAGAAAATGGTTGATATCTTCATTTGTCGTTGCTTTTGATGCAGCAATAGCTAATACTTTCGTGTAATTTCTCAAATAATAAGCATCTTGCATAATATAAAATCTGAATTTCTCAATAGGCAATGTCCCTTCAACCAGGCCTTTTACAAATGGATGCTCAAAACTTCCTTTCCAATATAAATCGGTCTCTTTTCTTACCTCTTCACAAAATGTCATTCTAAGTCCTCCTTATAGTGGACGCAGACGCAAAAAAGTCTCTATGTTCATGAAGACATAGAGACTGAAAATGATTCGTTGCTCCCTACGCCAGTGTTAACTGTCAGGTTCTAAGGGTCAGGTTTTAACCTTCTCAACGCATATGCGTCCCCCCGCAAACATTTAAGTTATTTTAATCGTAGCATTTCTTATCCAAGTGCTCAAGGATGAATTTCCCCTTCTATATTCCACTTTGGAATCGATAAGCCTATCAACCATCATATCTGTTTGATCTATTTTTTTGTTATGCTCAAAGAAAGGAGATGATTAGATGAGTGAATGGAATGCAGTTTTATACGATCAAAAACATCATTTTGTTTCAAAATTTGGTGAACATTTAGTAGATTTACTTTCACCTCAAAAAGGAGAGAGCATTTTAGATTTAGGTTGCGGCACTGGAGATCTAGCATATGAGATCTCCAAATATGAAACGATAGTACACGGTATGGATGCATCTAAAACAATGATTCAACAGGCACAAACAAAATATCCCGAAATTCAATTTACAGTCCAGGATGCTACACAAGCTTTTGTCCACCAGCAATTTGATGCAGTCTTCTCTAACGCTGCCCTACATTGGATGAAATCCCCGAAAGCTGTCGTTCAGCATGTTTATGACGCATTAAAGCCGAATGGTCGGTTTGTTGCTGAAATGGGTGGGGATGGCAATATTTCTTCTATTGTAACTGCTATGAAAGCTAGCATGGAGGAATTAGGTCTTCCATATATCGAAAGTTATTTTCCGTGGTACTTTCCAACTGAAGAAGAATATAGTGAGTTATTACAACGAGCGGGCTTCCGAATTGAAATGATAACATTATACGATCGCCCTACACCATTGGTTGGTGAAAATGGTATTCAAAATTGGCTCCATATGTTCAGCAACAGTATTTTTCAAGACTTAACAGCAAGTGAAAAGGAAGAGGTTTGTCGCTTATGTGTAAGAAAATTAAAGCCACAATTGTATCAAAACAATACGTGGGTGGCTGATTATAGAAGACTGCGTTTTGTAGCCATCAAAAGAGAAGGATAATAGAAAGTGAAACTTCACTCGGTGGGGGACTCTTTATCTCCCCACTCGGTGTTAGTTGAACTATTGGGGATTTTGCTGGCAGTTGCTCCCTCTGTTTTTATTTGAATCTAATGGAATTTAAGCCTTGATGTGTCCAAGTGAAATTTCACACAGTGGAGTTTTTCATCGCCCGCTGCGTGTTATAGTTGACCATTTGGGCTTTTACGAACTTATTGGTCATATTCTTTTCACCTAAATCTTGGTATAAAAATCTTTACTACTGTTTCAGATGGGGGAGGGGGAAATGTTTATTGACTTTTATGATTAATTTCGTTAAACGGGACTTTCTATTCGTTAGCTCCTTCATAAGCGCTTTTACTACTTTCCAAAAATGCCTGGATGTCACTTGATATATATTTTGATATCAAATACGTTTGCGATGTTATATTTTGAAATTCCTTCAATGAATGAATAGCTAGTGTTCCATCCTCCACCTCTTTTTGAACAACGCTCTGTGGTAAAAAAGCTATGCCTAATCCCTGTTTAACAAAGTTTTTTATCACTTCTGTTTGATTCAGTTTCATTGTTTGATGAGAAGGAAATCGACTTCTTAGCAAATGCTGAATATTTTCCCAATAAGGCGCAAATTCGTGCGTTAATATGGGGTCGGTTGTTAATAATTCTGGAGTACTCATATGAAGCTTGGATGGTGGGACGATCAATTGAATGGCTTCATCGGCAATCATATGTATTTGCAAATCACGCGCGGATGATAATTTTGATAAACCAATGTCGACCAACCCACGATAAACGGCTTCTCCGATCTCATTTGATTTTAAAATTTCAATCGACAATTGTATATAAGGCTTATGTTTTTTAAAATGTTCCATAATCTTAGGCAAGGTGGAGTTCGCAATTTGTGGTGCAACGCCGATTGTTAACTGTGAGGTGTAGCCTTCTAAGAACGCCTGCGTCCCCTTTAATGCAACATCAAGTGCTTCGATGATTTTTTCTGCTTTATCGAAGAAATATGCTCCTGCTATATTTAATCGAACTTTCTTTCCACTTCTTTCAAATAATGATGTCTTTAGTTCTTTTTCTAAATGATGAATATGTTTGGTCACTGTTGATTGTGTTAAAAAACGCTTTTCTGCTGTTTCTCCAAAGTTCTCTGTTTTCGCTGCAATCAAAAAGGTTCTAAGCCATTCTGTTTCCATTTATATTTCTCCTATCAAAATTTTCTGAAGTTTTATCTCATCTCTGATCGGGATGCCATCTTCACTAAAGTAAGGAATTTCCGGCTTGTACTGTCTAGCTTTTTCTACTGCGTTTGGATATAGCTCGGTTAAATAATATCCACGCTTTTGGTAAAATTTTAAAGCATGTAGATGATCATTGGTTGTGATTAATGTCATGATTCTACAATCTTTTGTAAGTGCCAAATGCTCAACTTCCTGAACAAGCCTCGTGCCGATTCCTTTTCCTTCTTCCACACTATCTAATGAAATGATCTCGCATTCTTGATGTCGAATGATATATGTAATCAGACCCATCATCTCTTGTTGATCGTTGAAACAGGCATAGCCTTCTAGCTGACTGCAATCATAAATACCAGTTGAAATCACCATCTCCGTACTTCCCCAATGTTGAACAAAAAAATGGATGATTTTATCTTTTGGAAGCGCTTGAAGTGATGCTATTTTCATATAGACATTCCTCCTGAATTAGAACTTTTCAAAATATTCAATGTCATTGTATCAAATTTATTCAACTAGCAGCTGTTTGGAAACAGATTTTGAAATTTATTCACTCTTTTGTCTGGTTTATTTGCCCTGAGACTATTTATTCGCTCTCTGGAACTGTTTATTTGCTCTCTCTGCCTGCTTATTTGCTCTTTCTACCCGCTTATTCGCTCTCTCTGCCCATTTATTCGCTCTTTTCACTTGTTTATTCGCTCTTGCAACAATTTAAGTCCTTTACCGGCTACTTACCTATAGATCGAACTATAAAAAATGACCTCTGCATCTGCAGAAGCCATCTTTGCAAACCGACTTTTCACATTAAATATACAATTTCATCCATTCTATGAAGCTATCAATTACTGAATCTAGGAATTTCACTGTACCTTCGTCTGTTAGGTTACCTTCTGCATCGAATTTTGTATGGGCAGCGCCAACATATACTTCGTTGCCTTGTAGTACAGGTGAGCCAAGACCAATCGCAAACAAAATATCACGTAAATGTGCTTGTGCTTTAACTGTACCAAGATGACCCATTGATGCACCCATGATGAAGGAAGGTTTGCCAATCATGACTTTATCCACACGTGATAACCAATCGATAGCATTCCCAAGAACACCCGGTATGGATGCATTATATTCTGGTGTAACCCAAAGTACCGCATCAGCCGCTTTTACTTTTGCTTTAAAATCAAGTACAACTTGCGGAGCATCATTTTCAATATCTTGGTTATACATAGGAATATCATTCAACTTTAAAATTTCTAGATCAAATTTATCAGCATAACGTTTTTGAATGAATTTTGCTAACATCATGTTATAAGATTCTTTACGAATACTTCCTACTATTGCTACTACTTTCATATGGATTCCTCCTAAATATTAATGTTAAACCAATCTCAATTACCACTTTACTATTGAATAAAAAGAGGCTCAAGAAAAATGCTTAGAATTCGAGATATTTCAAAAAAGAGTAAGAATGACCTTTTCGGTTATCCTTACTCTGTATAGCATCATTTACTGATTTCCTGATTTTTAGCAGCCATCAATTCTGAAACGGTTACGAACTTATAGCCCCTCTTCTTCAGCACAGGTAAAATTTGTTCGAGGGCCTTTATCGTTTGTGTACGATTTCCTCCCCCATCATGAAATAAAACGACATCTCCCGGTGATGCGCCATCTAATACTTTTTTAGAAATTTTCCGAACACCTGGGCTTTTCCAATCTTGAGTATCAAGATGCCACGACCAAATAACCACCTTATATCCACTTTTTTTAGCAGTATTGATAATATCATCCGTATAAATACCACCCACAGGACGGAATAATGTAGGAGCATATCCTGTAATATTATAAATAATATCGTTCGTCTTTTTTAGCTCCTCCTTCAATTTTGACCCGCCTATTTTAAACGGATGAGAATACGTGTGATTGGCTAATTCATGTCCTTCATTAAATTGACGCTTCACAATTTCAGGATACTTTTCAGCACTTTTCCCTAACATAAAAAAAGTTGCCTTTGCATCGTATTTAGCTAATACTTCTAAAATTTGTGATGTATATCTTGGATCTGGTCCATCATCAAATGTTAAGGCAATGACTTTTTCTTTCGTTTGAACATCCCACAAAACTTGTCCAGTTTGCTCATAATATTTTCTTCCCTTATCCGCTGCATAACTAAAAGTCGCATAACAAATAGAGATGACCAAAACGCAAACAGTCAAAATTATTATATTGTTTCGTTTCAAAATATCACCCCCATCAAAAATTTTTGGAATTCAAAAACACTGTGACTTTAATATCTGCTGAACTCGATAAATTATGCTCTAAAAGAATTTACATTTAATGTTTTGGAAATTCTTTTAAAACAACATCATATCAATCAATTTCATAATGCAAAATTCAGATAAAAAGCGCGAACATTTCAAATCAACATGAACATTCAGAAATTTTTGTTCCGCTTCAGACGACGCTTTCCACGGGCTTGGCTTCAATCTCCTCGGGTTGACACGATGTTGACCCCGAAGCCGTTGCCACAGGACGTGGCGAACTTAGGCTTTGTCCCTTAAATTATTTTCAGCTCAAGCTTTTCCCGTAAGACTTTGAATAAGCTTCCTTGAACTCACACCGCACGAAGAAAATACGCATGCATTTTCGAGGAGTCATCGTCTCCCGCTCCACAACTATCAAAATTAGTGATTGCTAAATATTCGTATTTTTCAAGAAGAAAATGATTTATAAAATTAATTCATATAAATAAAAAAAGTATTTTTTGCAATGCTAATAAGTACAATTTAAACACATTGATCATTCAACTTATCCATAAAAGGAACAGTTGATTTCTCCTTGTATAAATTAAAATTAACGCAGTTTACTGCTTGCTAAAAATAAGAAATAATTTCTCACATAAGTGTCGTCATTCATTACTTCATTAACCGAATAATAAGATAGACTAAATATTTAGGTATTTTGATTTTGGTGTGATAATATAATCAGTGAAAATAATCGTTGGGGGTAAAGGAAATGTTAGCTAATTTTGAGGAAAATTTATTGAAATATGCGAAACTTTTAGTTGCAAAAGGAATTAATGTACAACCAGGCGATTGGGTAAAAATGACGATCGCTATTGACCAAGCGCCTTTAGCTCGTCTCATCACTCAAGAAGCTTATGCATTAGGTGCTGAAAAAGTAATTGTGAAATGGTCTGATGATGAAATCAGCAAGCTACATTATTTACATCAACCTGAGGAAGTATTGACGAACATCCCAGATTACGAAATTCAAGAATCTGAAGACCATGTTTTGAATCACCATGTCAGCCGACTTTCTATTCTTTCAAGTGACCCAGGACTTTTAAATGATATTGATCCTGCCAAAGTTGCTGCTTATCAAAATATTGCTAGTAAGGCGTTCAACGCGCAACGCAAAGCGACTCAAAATGATGATTTAAAATGGACAGTGGCAGCAGCAGCTGGCGCAGGATGGGCTGCACACGTATTTCCTGATTTACCTACTTCTGAAGAACAAGTAGACGCTCTATGGGATCAAATTTTCAAAACCTGCCGTGTCTACGCAGATGATCCAATCGCTGCATGGGATGAACATAAAAAAACATTAAATGAAAAAGCAGCAAAACTAAACGAAATCCAATTTGACGCATTACACTACACAGCGCCTGGCACGGACTTAACATTAGGATTGCCCAAAAATCATATTTGGGCTTGTGCAGGCAGTCACAATCCTAAAGGCGAAGAATTTATCGCCAATATGCCTACGGAAGAAGTCTTCACTGCACCCGACACACGTCATATGGAAGGTGTCGTACGTAGCACAAAACCATTGAGCTATGCGGGTACACTGATCGAAGGGATTGAAGTACACTTTAAAGATGGCAAAATCGCGGATATTTCAGCCGAAAAAGGTAATGAAACGATCAAAAAATTAGTGCATGACAATGAAGGAGCCACAGGCTTAGGAGAACTTGCTCTAGTTCCAGATCCTTCACCGATTTCACAATCTGGTATCACATTCTTTTCAACTCTTTTCGACGAAAATGCATCTAACCACTTAGCAATCGGTGCAGCTTACCCTACTACGATCCAAGGTGGGACAAAAATGAGCCAAGAAGAATTACAAGCAAACGGAATGAATACCTCCACTGTACACGTTGATTTTATGATTGGTTCCAACAAGATGGATATCGATGGCATTAAACTAGATGGCACAGTTGTTCCGATTTTCCGTAATGGAGATTGGGCATTCTAGTCACTCTCTATCAACCATATAATGAGCAACTAACACCAAAAGCAGTTTGCCTTTTAGCAAGCTGCTTTTACTTTTATGAATATTTGTAAGTAGTATTGGGACAATAGTATTCATCATCTAGTCCTTAAAATTGAAACCATACTATTAAAGCTTTTTGGTCATAAACACACTATTTGGATCATCTCTATAGTCCGCAAAAGGTTCACAATATCGAAAACCTGACTCTTCATACAGGTTTCTAGCAGGAATAAAAGCATCCATTGAACCAGTTTCCAAACTTAATTGCTTGTAACCACGAATTTTTGCTTCTTTTATAATATGTTGCAATATTTTCCTTGCGACACCTTTTCTTAGATGATTAGGAGATGTTTTCATAGATTTTACTTCTCCATGTCTAGTATCTAGCTCTTTCAATGCACCACATCCGACTAATTCATCTTGTTCCCAAGCACTCCAAAATGTCATATCAGGTTTCTTCAACTGTTCAACACCCAGAGCATGAATACTCTCTGGAGGGGAATGCAAAGTCATATTTTGAAGGTGTCCACCTATTAATTGCACCACTTTTTCACTAGACAAATCATCTAATTTAATATTCATCAACTCCCCCCTAATCTCTATACGACATTCCATATTTACTGTTATTCTAATATGATATTACAATAAATATTTGCCAATAACCAAAAAATATATAAAAACTCGGGTAGAACCTCTACAATTCTATCCGAGTTTTTCAATAGGGATGACTTCTTAAAATTATTTAATCGTAGGTAAGTAGGAAACATTTCTTATCTCAAAATACATAATTCACCCACTCCACCAATTATCGATAAGTATTATGAGTAGGTGTGAATAAATCCTCGTCCGCATTTCTAACAATCGAAAAATGATCGACATTATAATGTCCATGCAATGTTTCATTGTGATGTTGAATGATTTGTTTTGCAGATAAAATCTTAGAATCCACTGTGGAGTGACCATCTCCCACTAACGTCACATCAAAATGATGAACAGTTGCAGTTCTTACTGCCGTATCAATACAATATTCGCTTTGACATCCCATAATAACAAGATGTTGGATGTTTTTTTCATTTAAATACTCAAGTAGCGGCGTACCATAAAAAGAATTGGTCGCTTCTTTATCAAAGATGACAGCATCCAGTGGTATGCTAATATCTTTATGTACTTGAAAGCCGCTACCCTTCCCATTTGAAACATCTTTGTCTCTTATAAAAACAATGTGCACTTTTTTCTTTAAAGCCTGTTCAATAACCCGATTGATATTGTTAATTACTTTATCTTTCTCATAAACACCTTGCTGTTGTGGTCCACCATCCATTAATTCTTGTTGCGCATCAATGACAAGTAGTGCTTGTTTCAAAATAGTACCCCCTTTTACACAATGTAAATACCTTAATCACGTTTAATATGGTATTACAATCGATATTTACCAAATATACAAATTTATTATATACGAATGTAAAGACGAACGTAAAGGGAGTTAAGTTAGGTTATTGTTTCATTTCTACAGACTTCATTAGCTTTTATACATAACCGGCATTTTCTTCTGACGCTAATATTCAGATAACAAAAATGTCGCCAATTCAACAAGTCTTGTGATTTGAATCTTCTTTATTTATTATTCCTCTTTCATTTGATCGAGCAATGTAATCGCATTTACAAGATGATTGTTGAAAATTTGCTTGGCCACTTCTAATAATTCAATAATCATTGGGTCTCTTAATGAGTAAATCACGCGATTTCCATCTTTCGTGCCATAAACAATATTTTTTGCTCTAAGAACTGTTAATTGCTGGGAAACAGTGGAGCCTTCACTGCCTAACTGACTTTGGATTTCATTGACACTTCGATCACCTTCTGCTAAAACCTCGAGAATTTGAATTCTTAATGGATGAGCAAGCGCTTTAAAAAAATCTGCCTTAAACTGTTGTAATCCTGCATTCAATTTAATTCCTCACTTTCTAGATATAAAATATATTCTCTAGACGTCATCGAACATAATCAAACTTTTCATGCATAGAGCTTTTTTATCTCTCACTGAACCCTGACAAAAAATATTATTCATGAGTCATCAATGACTTTTTACGAACCTGATCATTTTTCTTTTTTACTTTTTGAAGATCCCCAGCACAAGATAATGCTGTACATTCATTAAAAACAAATCTCTTACAGCCAATACATCTATTTTTATCTAATTGTAACAGAGCATAATCGATTGCTTCACCTGTATGATCAAAAAAATGCTCTTCCCCAACTATATGATATAATCCAGTTTGTTTTATAAACGCTATCGGTTGATCTTTTAACCCAGAGATTAAAACAATTCCATGTTTTGAAAAATTCTTGACAATACTGGTTAAATAATAATTTCCAGTTGTATCGATAAAAGGTACTTTATTCATCCTTAGGAGCAATACTTTTGGTTTGTAGTGAATCGAATTTATAATATTGTCCGCAAATGATTGTGCAGCTCCAAAAAACAATGGCCCCTCAATATTGAAAATACTAATTTGTGGGCAGCCATACTGAGAAGTTGTCGCTTGCACTTCAACTTTCGCATTTTTTCTAGTGTGATTTGGTAAAGCTTTTTTCGTAACCATATGATAACTCATATTCTTTATAAACAAAATAACGGCTAGGAGAAGACCAAATTCTACTGCTACTGTTAAATTAATAAAAACCGTTAACAAAAATGTAGCTGCTATAACTAAAGAATCACCCGTTTTCGTTTTTAGTACTTGATAAAATACCTTTCTTTCACTCATATTCCATGCGACAATCATTAAAACTGGTGCCATACTGGAAAGCGGAATATTCGTTGCATATGGCGCAAACAGTATTAATACGAGCAATACAACTAAGCCATGAACAATACCAGAGATCGGTGATACAGCGCCGGTTTTAATATTCGTAGCCGTTCTCGCAATAGCACCAGTTGCAGGTATACCCCCAAAAAGTGGTGTTACCACATTTGCTACTCCCTGTCCAATCAGTTCTCGATTACTATGATGTTTGCTATTGGTCATGCCATCAGCTACAACCGCAGATAATAATGATTCAATCCCTCCAAGAATAGCAATGACAAAAGCGGGTCTTAATAGATGAACAATTTTTTCCCATGTTATATCAGGAAATTGGAACTGGGGTAAAGAGCTTGGAATTTCCCCATACTTAGAACCGATCGTTGCAACCTCTGTTGGATAAAAAATGGTCGCAATAATTGTAGAAACGACAATACCGATCAGAGGTCCAGGTATTTTGGGAATCCATTTTGGGATAAATAGAATCAATAACAAACAAATGGCGGCGGTGAAAATGCTATAAATATTCACTGTATATAAGTGAGCGGCAATTTCTTTCAAATTATCTATAAATAATTCCTTACTTTCAACATTTTGAAGTCCTAAAAAATTAGCGATTTGCCCAACAAAAATGGTGACAGCGATCCCTGTTGTAAATCCTATTGTCACAGGTCTTGGAATAAATTTTATCAGCGATCCAAGTTTAAAAACACCCATCAAAATAAGCAAAATTCCAGCTAAAAATCCAGCTACTAATAGATCCTCATAACCATATGATAGGACAATACCAAATAGGATTGGTATAAACGCTCCTGTAGGACCCCCTATTTGAAATTTTGAGCCTCCTAATAGTGAGATCAAAATTCCAGCAATAATGGTTGTATATATTCCATATTCAGGTTTTACTCCCGAAGCAATGGCGAACCCCATCCCTAATGGAATAGCAATAACAGCTACGATTACACCTGATAATAAATCCTTTTGAAATTTCTGCAAGGAGTAATCCGCATATCTCCCTGAGAACTCTAACCTTTTCAGCATAATCATCCTTCCTTTTGTATCTTTCAATAATTGAATATCTGATTATTTGAATATACTGTTATATGAATATATAACACAGATGAGAATTTGTAAAGAGTACTGCTATTTCATATTTTTCTATGCACAACAATAATGAATCTTCTATGGAAGATAACTTAAAAAATATTTATTATATAAAAGTTCTTTTCACCTATTAATAGACAAAATATTGTAAAATAAATTTATACTTCTGTACTAAAAAGGAGAGGTATTAAATAGGAATTAATATCTATTATTATGAGAGCAAAATTGAATGTCAATGTTGTCAAAAGAAATTCACTACATATAAAGTACGTCCAAACCGTTATAAAGTAGTTGATCAAGATACAGACTTTATGCCTATATACGACGGGCTAAATCCAATGTTATATGAAGTTGCAGTCTGCCCTCATTGCGGATATGCCTATCATAAATCAATGGTTCGCACATTTGGACCTTTTATGGAATTTGTTAGAGAAATCTATATCAAACCGCTTCAAAAACCAATGTCCATTTGCCAAGAAAGAACATTAGATGATGCGATCGCTAGTTTTAAGTTAGCTTATCTTGTAGCTAAAGCTTCAATGGAAGAATCACTCGTTATGGCAAATATTGCGATTAAAATTGCATGGTTATACCGTCTAAAAGAAGAAAAAAAATTAGAAATCCATTATTTACGCTCTGCTAGAGATTTTTACGGTCAAGCATTCGCTTCCAATAAGGAAGGAGAAGAAAGAATTCATTTTCTGTATGCGGAATTAAGCCTACGCATTGGTGAAACAGAAGAAGCTAAAAAAGGATTTTCTCATCTAATCTCAGGTCGAGATGTTTCAGATAAATATAAAAAGCTAGCTCGTAATCGTTGGGAAGATTATAAATATAATACGGCTAAAAAAGAGAAGAATGTGAATGAAGGCTAACCATATCATTGCTTAAAGGAGATATTTTTATGATATCAAAAAACTCAATTCAATTAGGTATAACAGAAGAGGATATCTTTTCAGAAGTAACTCATTTTCTACTTAGAAAAAACAATCGACTTTTTTCAAATGATCAATTAATCGAAAAAACAGGAATTTCTTCTGATTTGATTTTTAAGTGGGTAAAATCCGGGAAATTGAATTCATCTCTTTTCCCTAATCTTGGTGCACCATGTGAAAAATGTGGAAATTTAACGAATCATTCAAAAATCTGTAGAGAATGCTCTCAATCAATTACCCATACCCTTAAGCAAGAAGAAAAAGATAAAATATGGTTTGATAAAATACAAAGAAAACCATTAAAAGCAAACGCTTATCGCCATAAATTCTAAACAAGACACCAAAATTTTCACAATAAAAACTCGGATAGAATATAATCTATTTTCTATCCGAGTTTTGAAGTTGCAGACAATATCGTATAACGAGTACCCAATGTTTAAGTAAAACCCATCAAGTCTTTTACATGTGCGGCATTTTCTTTTGATGTTAATTTTTCAAGCAACAAAAAGGCTACATCGAATGCTGTACTAGGATTGGATGATGTGATAATGTGCTGGTCTTGAACGATCCGCTTGTTTTGTACATCTGCTCCAAAATTCTCTAATTGCTGCGTTCTAATGCTCGTTGGATGATGATAGGTCGTTCCTTTCCTTCCCTTTAGAATTCCGCTTTTCCCCAATGCAAGCGATGCCACACAAATACTAGCTATCGGCTTTTGCTGTTTATCAAAATGTCTAATAACATTTAAAAATGATTCATGGTATGCATCCTTATAAAAACCGGCCTCCTCAAATCCCCCAGGAATAGCAAGGGCATCAAAGTCCTCTAGTTGAATTTCATCAATCGTTTTTTCTGGTACAACTGTAAAATTCCAAGTGCAAGTTAGTTGCTTGTGCAAACCCACTGTCACTACCTCCGTTGAACCATCGCCCTCCCATTTGTTCCATCCCAATACGTCTGTAAATACACTTGCCTCCACTGCTTCAAAACCATCAGCCAATAATAATAATATTTTTTTCATCCAAAAACCTCCTTTTGCATCATTTTATAAAAGCAATCGAGATTCTTACATAAGCTGACAAAGTTTATTTTTTGATTTATCTTTAAATTATAAAGAAATATGTTTCGTCTGATTAATAAAGTGAAACTCCATCAGTGGGGGTTTTCTTCATCCCCCACTGATGGCTAGTTGAACCAATCGGACTTTTACGGGCAGTTGATCCCCCATCTATCTTTTTCGTTTCTCTCTATATCTTGAGATGGGAGTCTTACTGCCCGTTAAAGCGGGATAAAAAAAGGAGATGAACGATTTGGATCAAATTGACCAACAAATTATAAAAGAATTGCAGTTAAACGCAAAAATATCCATGAAAGAGTTAGCCGAAAATATCCACCTGTCTTCTCCGGCAGTTATTGAACGTGTTCGAAAACTAGAAGAACAACAAGTGATCGAAGGCTATCATGCTCATCTAAATTTTAAAAAAATAGACCGCCCCATTCAAGCCATTATTTTATTTGAATCTAAAGATTGTAAAGCGTTAGCAACATTTTGCCATAACCATCCAGATGTCTTAACATGTTACCGTGTAGCAGGAGAAATCAGTTATATCGTAAAATTAGCAACAAATTCTGTGGAAACTTTAGAGCAATTCATCGATGCCTCAATGCCATATGGTACACCATCTACTAACATCGTGTTATCCTCACATGAAAAAAAGAGCATTGAACCTTTTCTAACTGAAAATTAACGCCAAGCCCTTTGGAAGCCGTCGTCTGGAGCGCAACAAACAAATCTGAACATGAAGTATGTATGTAGAAAAATGTTGGCATTTGGAATTACAAGTCTGGTATATCAACAACTATATCATTCAATGGTTCAGCATCTACCACCAATAATCGACTCGTTTAACAGGAATCGGAGCAAAATAGCTTCTAGTTTTTCCAAATTCGTTTGCTCCTCTAAAACAAGCTCTATTTCATTTTGTTCATCCAATATCAACGTTAGTGTTCCGCTATTTGGTTGACTCGTCTGCATTGATGACAACTCATTGATTTTAACTTTTGTAATATCTTCAAATCTGATAATTACATTTCCTCTTCGTCTTAAAAACCGTTCACGTGAAGTAATATGATCTAATTCAGATTCTCTCTTTTTACCTCTTGGAATAATCCATATTTTTTTCAATAACCAAAATAAGATTCCAACAATGATTGAACTCCCATAATATTCTTTTACCCCATACAATTGCCGACCAATTTGGCCAAGCCACAGTTCTTTATCTTGAACGTAAATCTTATAATAACGATTTCTTCGTAAATAATGAATCTTTGTAACATAGAAAAATTCCATCTTATTTCTCCAGTTCACATCTATTTTTAATCATAATGATGAAAGTGTTTCGTTTTTAGTGTCGTGGTGCAAAAAGGATAATGGAAGCGCCTACAATACAGATAGCTGCTCCGACCCAATCATATAAATCTGGTGTTTTTTTATCGATTCCCCATCCCCATAAAATAGAAAGAACAATAAATACCCCTCCATAAGCTGCGTAAACTCTACCAAAGGAAGGAAAATTCTGAAATGTAGCAATTACACCATAGATCGCTAATACGATTCCTCCTACAATTCCCCAATATAAAGGCTTACCCTCTCTTAGCCATAACCAAATTAAATATCCTCCACCAATTTCTGCAATACCAGCTAGAATAAATAATACAACAGCATTTATCATGTGATCACCTCTTTCCATATTTTACATTGAACCCTATTTTAAAATTCGCGCTTCCTCAAGCATACATGCTAAAAAACTTCAACCTCAATACAATAGAAATCGTGATTATTTCATTCAAAATATTTCAACAAGCTAGCCCTTTAAAACTAGGTCATAGAATTTTTATAGATATAACGTATTTCACCATTATTCATAATTTGAACTTGTGAACTCTATAAACAATTGTGTAGAAGCACTCAATATCGCATCCGCCTTCCACGCAAGGCCAACTTCTCGCTCACAATGGATGTCCGCAATTTCAAATCGATGAATAGGTAATGCCTCTAAGCCTGAATAATAAGGCAAAATACCGATACCTAAATTGGCAGAAATGAGCCCTGCCATTGTTGGTACATCTGTTCCTTGGAAAACAATATTCGGCGTAAACCCTGCATCGTGACACCATTTCATCACTTGTTTTTGCATCAATAAATAATCCTTATATCCAATAAAAGGTTCATCGCGCAAATCTTGAATCGATAGGGATTTGACCTTATGGAATGGATGGGTAATGGAACAATAGCCATATAGCTGTTCATTTTTGATACGTACCCAATTAGATTGATTAAAAGAACGACTAAAATTAGTAGCTAAGCATAAATCGACTTCATTGTTTTCCACAAGCTCCAACGCTCTTTGTGAATTACATTGTTGTAAATCGAATTGCACATCTGGATAGCGTTCCTTAAACTTTCTAAGAATCTTTGGCAAAATCGTCGTACCAATCGATTGCAAAAATGCCAAGCGGATCGTTCCTTGCAAAGGATCTTTCATACTTTGCAATTGTTGTACACCACGATCCAATGATTGCAGTCCTTCCTCGACAAATTCTAAAAATTTTTCTCCATAAAGACTGATCTCGATGGAACGTCCTATACGATTAAATAATGGAACGCCAAGTTCTTCCTCTAATTTATGAATAGCTTTCGTTAACGCAGGTTGTGATACATGCAGCAGATTAGCGGCATGATTATAATTTTTCGTCTGTGCAATCGCTTGAAAATAACGAAGCTGGTGCATTTCCAATCATAACACTCTCCTTCGATAAACAATGGTTATTAAATCAATAATAACTCAATATTAGACGTTATGAATAGATCGGCGTACATTAATAGCTGTAGGAGGGAATTTTTTTATGGATGTTACAGACGAAGCAAAAACAAATAAAATTACTTGGGGGATGCTAATCGGAAGTCTTGTTACGTTTGCCAACCTTTATGGTCCTCAAACATTTATCCAACATTTCACCCATGATTTTCATATGAGTGCATCTGAATCTAGTTTAGTATTATCGATTTCAACATTCACGCTCGCATTTGGTATGCTAGTGATGGCGGCTATTTCAAATACATGGGGACGAAAAAATATAATGGTATTTTCACTAATTGGTTCGTCCATTCTATATATACTCGTCGGATTTGCACCAAACTTCGAAATCCTACTAACCATTCGCGCTCTTGAAGGATTTGCGTTAGCCGGGTTCCCAGCAATTGCTGTTACGTATTTAGCAGAAGAGCTATCTGGCAACCAATTTCCTAAATCTCTCGCTGTCTATATCACAGGTAGTGGTTTTGGGGGCTTCTTCGGTCGAATCGTTTCTAGCTCTGTTCTTGATCTATCAAATTGGCATATAGCTGTATTTGTGCTTGGTACTTTGACGATGATTTTATCTATTATTTTTATATTCTTAGTGGAGCCATCCAAACATTTTGTACCGCAGGAATTTTCGATAAAAAACTGGATCGGTGGTATCATTGCTGCATGTAAGGATACAAAGCTTTGGTATTTCTACGGACTTGGTTTCCTAGCACTCGGTGTATATGTGGCTATGTTCAACTATATCGGTTTCCCCTTAATAAAGGATTTCGGCCTAAGTCAAACACTAGTTGGTTTTATCTTTATCTTCCAGTTAATGGGTTCTATAGGTTCCATGACAGTCGGTAAATTAAGTGATCGCTTTTCTCGTGCACAAATGCTCTGTGCAAGCTTAGTTAGTGCCCTAATCGGTATTAGTCTAACAGCTGTACATTTCTTACCTATTGTATTAATGGGATTATTTATCTTATCATGTGGCTTTTTCGCATGGCACAACCTAGTAAGCGGTTGGGTAAGTAGCTCCGCTATTCCAGCCGCAAAAGCTTATGCATCTTCTCTTTACCTATTGTTTTACTACATTGGCTCAAGTGTTATTGGAACAATTGGTGGGAACTTTTACGATACAAGCGGATGGAATGGTGTTGTTGGGATCATGATTATTTGCTGCATCCTTGGATTTATCTTACTTGGACTTGTTGAAATGAAGCTTAAAAAAATCACCAAACATGCGACAATTTAGCATTATTATCGTAAAAAGCAGAACGAAGATTTTCTTTTCGTTCTGCTTTTTTGTATAGATTTTCCGAATCACTAACCTATCTTACATCTTTATGAGAAGCAGGATGGCAGAAACATTCGATTGTGTGATCATTTACCATTCCTACAGCTTGCATAAAGGAGTAACAAATTGTACTGCCAACAAACTTAAATCCATCCTTTTTTAACTTTTTGCTCATTCGATCACTTATTTCATTGGTGGTAGGGACTTCTTTTTCTGTCTCCCAATTGTTTATAATGGGCTTGTTATCGACAAAGCTCCATATATAACTAGAAAATGAACCATACTCCCTTTGAATTTTCAAAAATGTCTTTGCATTTGTTACGACACTTTGGATTTTCATCCTATTGCGAACGATCCCCTTATCTTCTAGCAGTGATTGTAATTTCTCATCGGTATACATAACAATTTTTTCAGCTTCAAATTGGTCAAAAGCATCTCGATAATTTTCTCTTTTTTGCAAGATCGTCCACCAACTAAGTCCGGCTTGCGCCCCTTCTAGACATAACATTTCAAACAATAGCCGATCATCATAAACAGGAACCCCCCATTCTTTATCATGATACGCCACATATAAAGTGAAACTTTAATCAGTGGGGGGTTTTCTTCATCTCCCACTGATTATTAGTTGAACCAATCGGGCTTTTACGGGCAGTTGATCTCCCACCTAACTGTTTTACTTTCGCTGAATTTTGAGGTAGGGGGGTATTACTGCCCGTTAATGCGGGATAAAGGGTTTTTTTCCTTTGCCCATGTGCATCTTTTAATCATTAATAATTCACCATTCCCTATTTCATTTAATTTGCTTTACCAATTATACATAATCTTTCTCTTTCTATCATTTTCGTGATAAAGTGGACTTCGCCTAGTGGAGTTTTTCTTCACTCCCCCAGTTAGGCAATGCTGGAAATACAACAATGAAAAATGGGCACAGCGAAAGTGTAACCAATCGGTATTTTTGGTAATATATTCCTGCAACACATACCTTTTTCATGCTAATGATGTCGTCTATTGACGGTCATGTAGATTTTCTATATAAAAACTCATGTACGGGGCAGAAAAAACCAATTATGAAAGTGGACTTAAATTTTGAAATGAGTGGTTACTCGCTGTTCATGCAGAATAAGATTAAACTATCTAGTAATTCATATTCAGTTCATAACTTTTTTATATACTCTTTATAACAAAGCTAGAAAGGAAGCATATTTATATGAAACAAACCAAAGAAAAAAAGGGATGGCGCCAATTCTTGCAATTAGTCCAGCAAACGAAACCTTCCAAATTAATGATAGGAATCGCTCTCATATTGAGTTTAACTACCACAGGTGTCGGATTATTAGTACCGCTTTTCACTAAAAATCTCGTGAATGATTTTTCTATGAGTGCATTAAATGCCAAAAATGTCTCGTTTCTCGTTATCGCTATTCTTGCACAAGCATTAGCTAGCGGATTTTCTATTTATTTATTGAATCGAATCGGTCAATCAGTTGTAGCAAGTATTCGCGATAGACTATGGAAAAAGCTACTGGTACTACCAGTTAGTTATTTTGACGAACATCCTTCAGGAGAAACGGTTAGTCGCATGACAAATGATACATCTGTCGTAAAAGAATTAATATCCGATCATTTAGCCAATTTTGTCGCAGGGATTATTTCAATAATAGGTTCAATTATTGTATTGTTCATCCTTGACTGGAAAATGACATTAATGATGTTCATCTCCATACCTTTAGCAGCGTTAATCCTAGTGCCATTAGGAAAATCAATGTACAAAATCTCAAAAGGCACCCAAGATGAAACAGCAAAATTTACCGCTATACTTCAACAGGTATTATCGGAAATCCGCCTTGTTAAATCTTCCAATGCCGAAGAAAAGGAATATGGCAATGGGAAACGCGGCATTACCAATCTATTGCACTTTGGCTTAAAAGAAGCAAAAGTGCAATCATTGATCAGCCCCATCATCACCCTAGTCATGATGATTCTTCTTGTTTTATTATTAGGCTACGGTGGCATGCGCGTATCATCTGGAGCTTTAACTGCAGGTTCTTTAGTGGCTTTTATCATGTATTTATTTCAAATCATTATGCCAATGGCACAAATGGCTAATTTCTTCACTCAATTCCAAAAAGCAACAGGTGCAACTGAACGTATCATTGCTATTTTGGAATCTGAAAAAGAACTTGATGCAGCTGAAGAAGTACAAAATATACATGAATCCATCAAAGTGGAACATGTAAACTATAGCTATAACATGAAAGATCAAATATTAAAAGACATCAACTTTAACATAGAAGCGGGTAAAGTCACTGCTATTGTTGGACCAAGCGGTAGTGGTAAAACGACTCTATTCTCACTATTTGAACGCTTCTATAGTCCAAATAGCGGAAGAATCTCAATCGGTGGTAAATCTATCAACGATTTCTCTCTTTCCTCTTGGAGAAGTCAAATTGGCTATGTATCACAAGAGAGCCCCATCGTATCTGGAACAATCCGCGATAATATCTGCTACGGCATGAATCGCGAAGTAACTGATGAAGAGATCGCTACCGTTGCAAAAATGGCGTATGCAGATCAATTTATCGCTGACCTTCCAAATGGATACGACACAGAAGTGGGCGAAAGGGGGATGAAGCTATCTGGCGGACAGCGTCAAAGAATAGCAATCGCTCGAGCATTTTTGAGAAATCCTAAAATTCTAATGCTTGATGAAGCAACTTCAAGTCTTGATAGCAAATCCGAAAAAGTCGTTCAGCAGGCATTAAATGACTTGATGAAAGGCCGCACAACAATTGTTATTGCCCATCGTTTATCAACGGTTATCGATTCTGACCAAATTATTTTCCTTGAAAAAGGGAGAATCACAGGTAGCGGAACACATCGGGAATTATATCAATCACATGATTTATACCATGAATTCGCAGATCAACAGTTACACAAAATCGAAATGGAATAGTTCCATCGAAGGGGATGAAAAAGATGACAAAACTATTGATTGTTGATGATGACTGTCATATTCGAGAGCTTTTACAACTCTTTCTCAAAAAAGAAGGTTTCGATCTTTACGAAGCCTCCGATGGTGTAGAAGCAATGACACTATTAGATAAGATAAAAATCGACTTAGCTATCATCGATATCATGATGCCCAATATGGATGGTTGGCAGCTATGCAAAGAAATTCGTGATTTCAGTGATATTCCTATATTGATGCTGACAGCAAAAGGCGAAACTGCACAAAAGGTAAAAGGTTTTAGCCTAGGAGCAGATGATTATCTTGTAAAGCCTTTTGAACCAATAGAATTAGTAATGCGTGTTAAAGCATTATTGAAGCGATATCATATCACAATTTCTCAATCCCTTCAGATTGACGAACTTAAAATGAATCGAAAAACGCATGAGATCATATTTAGAGATCAAGAATACACCATTCCCTTAAAAGAATTCGAATTGTTATTTAAACTAGGAAGTTATCCCTCAAAAACTTTCTCGCGTGAAGACTTAATAGAGGATATTTGGGGATATGACTATGAAGGGGATGAACGAACAGTTGACGTGCATATTAAAAGATTAAGAGAACGATTTTCAGAGAAAGAATTCCCATTCCGTATCAAAACTATCTGGGGATTAGGCTATCGTTTGGAGTTGATGAAATGAAGGTCAAGCAATGGATGAGACAACTTTTGCATAGTTTCCTATTCATATTATTTTTAGTAGGGAGCTTTTCACTTTCCTTCTATTTAATTGGATTGCTCCATTTCCAACTTTCTGATTATGTGCGGTATATCATCTCGATAGTTGCAGGTATAAGCTTGATGATTGTATTTGGGGCTATCATTCATTTGTTTACAAGGAAGAGGCACCAACATATGTATGTAGAAATCATTGCGGCCCTTCATAAAATTGCAAATGGTGACTTTAATGTTTATCTAGATTTTAATTTAGATCAAAGAAATGGGTTCAAGGAACTTGCAGATCATTTTAATCATATGGTGAGACAATTACAACAAATGGAGGATATGCGTCAAGAATTCATCTCCAACGTTTCTCACGAAATTCAATCCCCTCTTACATCCATTGTTGGATTTACGCAAGCTCTTCAGCATAATCATTTATCTGTTGAAGAAAGAAATCATTACCTTAGTATCATCGAAACAGAAAGCCGTCGCTTGTCTAAGCTTAGTGATAATTTATTAAAATTGACATCACTGGAGTCTGATCATCAGCCCTTTGAGAAGAACCAATATCGCCTTGACCAACAAATTCGTTCTATTATCTTATCGAGCGAGCCCAATTGGTTACAAAAAGATCTGGAGCTAGAAATTTCTTTAGATAAGGTCACCGTATGGGCAGATGAAGATTTGATGAGCCAAGTTTGGGTAAACCTTATTCATAACAGTATTAAATTTACACCGGCAAAGGGCAAGATGAAGATTCAATTAAATCAAATGGGGGACAAGGCTATCGTTACCATTTCAGATACCGGCATTGGCATTTCTGAAAAGGATCAGCTACATATATTCGAGCGATTTTATAAAGCTGATCAAGCTAGGGAACGCTCCAAAAGCGGGAGTGGGCTGGGTCTATCCATTGTAAAAAAAATAATGGATATGCATAATGGGCGTATTACTGTTCATAGTGAAGTTCAAGTGGGGACAGCCTTTTCGGTTATATTGCCAATTGCATGATTCTAGTAGAAGCATAGCGTTTATTCGTAAATTTATTGCCACCTCATATTTCTATTTAAAATCTGATAAAAAAGCCTCTTAGAATTACATTAATGTACCTTTTTAAAGGACATCTCAACATTCCAAGAGGCTTTTTTAATCAGGTGTATTCATTAGGGGAAATTTGGCGTAATTCTTAAAAAACATGTAGATTGGTCGACTCCCCTAGGAAAGCGAGCAAGCCGTAATGGAAATCAGCGAATACACCCTATTTAATGAAAAAAACTGGATAAGAAACACATCTGATTAGATTTTATATTTTTACAGGCCATGAATAGAAGTTATGCCTTTTTGATGAATGCGTAGACATAGCCAATCAATGCTCCGGCAATCGCTGGGATTGCCCAACCTAGGCCCATTTCGTAAAATGGCAACACACTAGCATAGAACTTTTCAATTGAATCTAAAAAGCCTACTTGCGCTTCTGGCAAGCTTGCAACCAACGATTTATATCCGTCAATCAAGCTTACAAAAAATGTTAAAAACATAGATGTTGCATATACACTTCGACGTGCTTTAAAGAGAGGTGCCATCAATGTTAATAAAATAAGTACAATCGCTAATGGATATAAAAACATTAATACAGGAATGGCGAATTGAATAATATTATTTAAACCAAAGTTTGCAATAACAAATGACACGAAACATAAGATGAACACAAACCACTTATAACTTATTTGTGGGAACACTTCATGGAAAAATTCACTACATGAAGTGATCAAGCCAATACTTGTTTTCAAACATGCTAAAACAATAATGATTGCTAGTAGGACACCACCGAATGAACCAAAGTAATGTTTCGCAACAGCCGCAAAAATAAGACCACCATTTTCAAGTGATCCAACCACTTTAACACTTGTTGCCCCCATAAATGTGATAAAACCATAAATAAGCATCATAAGTGCCATAGCAAAAATCCCTGATTTCCAGGTCGCCTTTGCAATTTCCTTTGTACTTGTAATACCTTGCCCCTTGATCGCATTGATCACAACAACACCGAAAGCCAATGATGCAAGAGCATCCATCGTATTGTATCCTTCCTTGAAACCTGTCATGAAGGCTTGGTTGACATAATCTCCTACTGGATTTTTAAAACTCCCCATTGGAAAAATAAAACTTGTAATAATCAAAATAAATAAAAACACTAAAAATGCAGGTGTTAAATATTTACCGATATAATCCATAATTTTCGCTGGATTTAGTGAAAAGTAATAGACGATTGCAAAGAACACCAGGCTAAATAACCCGAGTGCTAGTGCAACATGATCGGACGAAACATATGGTTCAAATCCTACTGCAAACGGTACTGTAGCTGTACGTGGAATGGCGAAGAATGGTCCTATCGTCAAATAAAGAGCTAATGAAAAAACAAGTCCGAATATTGGATGAACACGACTTCCTAGATCACGTAAACCATTACTATTGGATAAACCAATTGCTAAAATGCCCATAAATGGTAGACCGATCGCGGTTACTAAAAATCCAATGAGTGCAGGCCAGAAATGTGTACCTGATAGCTGTCCAAGCTGAATCGGGAATATTAAATTACCTGCTCCAAAGAACATGCCGAAAAGCATTGTTCCGATAACTGCATATGTTGAGAAAGATATTTTTGATGGCATAACGAATCTCCTTATTACTTAAATTTTTTATTTTATATAGTAATTTTAGTATATTACCAATATTCTTACGAAACAACAAGAGTACAAGAGTAAAAAAAGCAACTATCCGCATAAGACAGTTGCTTGTGTAATATAATTCACCCTAAAAGCTACTAAAGGATTTTATGAAATGCCCGACTCTCAATCATTAGATAATCGATCAGACACTGATTATCCAATTTCATCCATTAAAATATGTTGTTTTCAAGTCTTGTGGAGAGATATATACTACTAGTTGGCTTGGTATAAAGTGAAACTCCATCAGTGGGGGTTTTCTTCATCCCCCACTAAAATAGAGGAACTCAGGTTAAAAGCGCCACGTCCTGTGGCAACACCTGAAGGACCAACATCTTGTTAGCCCGAACCAATCGGACTTTTACAGGCAGTTTATCCCCCATCTATCTTTTTCGTTTCTCTTTAAATCTTGAGATGGGGTCTTACTGCTCGTTAAAGCGGTATAAATGGAGAAGTTCTTCGTGGCTATATTTTTCTCTGTTTAGCGGTAAAGTCTGAGATGTAAAAATAGGAAGCGAATGGATCAAATCCTGTAGTGATTGCTGCACAACTCCATTCTCAAATTGATGGAAAGGCACAGGTAGCTCATCCTCATCTAATATAAAATAGTCTCCATTAGGAAAAACTAAAAGATCAATGATCAAATCTTCAAAGGATAACATCACATCTGTAAAATGAGTGTTTTTGACAATATTAAAATAAGAGCCTAAATAAGCACCATTTTTGTCTCTCCAAATATACAAATTATAAGGACGATCCTTCCAATAATAAGCAAGCGTGTAACTTCCTTTTGGGATGGTCAATTCATACGAGTTCCCTTTCATCGTAAAAGATTCTTCGATTTTGTGAAAAAGCGTGATTTTTTGATCTTTTACTTCTAATAGAACACAATCTGTTTCTACAATCGTTGAATCATATCGAATTTTTCGTTCGATGATTTTCTTTTCCTTCTGATTAGTCGCTTGCATAGAATATGTCATTATAAAAATTCTCCTATCTGCCATCTTATACATAATATTATTACACCCATTAGGAAAAAATAAAAAAGAATACTACTATATCATTTCAGGCCTATTGATTATCCAATTTAATCCATGAAAATAGGGGAATTTATTGATTGCAGCGAAGGCTTGCTCGCTTTCCTGCGGGCGAACGCTGGGGACAACAGGATGTTGGTCACGGAGTCGTTGCCACAGGACGTGACGCCCTTAGACTCCGTTCCTTAATCGCTACGCTGCGGGTTCTCATCTATTCGCTTTTCCCGCGGGACGTTGAATTTTCTTCCTCGAATCACACCGCACGAAGGAAATGCTTGCATTTTCGAGGACTCGAGCAAGCCGCAGCGAAGATCTATATAAATGGTCTTAAACATACAGGGTTTTTCAAAAACTATACCAAACAGACACCCCCTAATTTTGTAAAATCAACACGCGTGATATCATTTGCTTTATATTAAACTCTTAGTTATTTTCATTAGGATAAATAAACATACAAAACCACATGATGACATAAAGTGAAAGGAACACAGGAATTTTTCCTACTGTTAAACCAATCAGATTTTTACAAGCAGTTGATTCCTACTTGGTTCTCTGCTTTTTATGTATAAGTTATAAGCAATCGCTTATGAAAGAACACTTGGAATCTTAAAATGAAGGCCTTACTAGTTGTTAATGTGGGATAAAAGGTGCCTATAAGTTGACAAATAGAAGAGTATACATTAAATTTAAGTTCATCTGTTGTTTACATAGGGATGTTACATAGAAAGAGTCTAGACCACTCTTTCTACGTAACAATTAGTCTTTCGGTTATTTACACTCAGCACTTATTGATACGCCTGATGTGCTCCACTGCCAATTGCCGGTAAAACTTTTGCCTTTGTAAACAACACACCAAATCATTAAGCCTGCATAGATTGTGAATGCTAGTGTCATTAGTACTGCCAATAATACAAGATACCAAGCATCACATTTAACTAATTTGTTTTCAAAAGAGTTAGTGGCTCTTGCTTTTAGCGTATTGAAAAAAGACATAATGTAAACAAAAATGCTATTAACGGTTGTCGCTACCATTTTTCTCACCTCCTTTCGATGTCATTTCAAGTATCCCTTTTATCATCATCATTCCATCTCCAAACGGAGGAAGAACAAAAAGCAAGTGGATTAGAAAAAAACCTCCTACAATTTGAATGATCAAGTAGGGACTAAACAAAAGAAGAAACCCTATGAATCCACATATCAAAGGACCAGAGATTGCTACAAGAACCAGATTTTTTCCGCTAACTTTATAGGAAGGAACAATAGAAATCCTATGCCAATTTTTTTCTATTGTCATTTCACCAGTCTTATTTATTATTTTAAAAACGATAATATGACTATATTCATGCAATAAATAAGAAATCACTAATCCTACACTAAGCACTGCATAGTAGATAGCAAGTTCAGCTACCCCGAAATATGCTAAAAATATATAAATACCTATAAAGAAAATCGTCAGGAACAACAGTTCATATTTATAAAATTTTAAAAAAATCAAAAAGAAATTCAGTAAGTTGATCCTATCTATACTTGTCTTTTTTAGCATTATAGGTGATTAATCTCTTTTCTTAATTGATCCTGTTTATTTTTTAGCATATTATATATTTGGAAAAACACAATAAAAATGACGACATATACAGCAAATACGATAATAATAGGCGTAAAATTCTCAACACCAAAATTTAACTTTACTGTCCCATCCTTTTTTTCAACATTATCAAAAAATAGTGCCTTGAAGAATATCGTTCTTTTTCCTACCTCTCCCCCTCCATTGAATAACATATAGAGAAACGCTCCGGTCAATGTTATTAATGTAGCCACAAATGCGGCAATGATTGAATTAATAATCACTATTAAATTCTTCAAAAACTCTCCTCCTTCAATTTTACAAGTCCTAACATGCTCAAATAAACGACCATACACACTAGCATCATAAATAGGATGATGTTGTATAAAACAGATAACTGCAAGATAAAAATCATAAAGGCTAAAAAAATACCTAAAGAGAAAATGATGAAAAAGCTGATCATAATCGAGAATGGATTATCCTCATAAGGAGGGAACAATATTCCAACTAATGAAAACATCAATACAGATACGACAATCACTGCTAACGCCTCTATACTATGCCTATCGAATAACCCTAAAACCACCATGCATATAAGCATCGGAATCGAATAAAATACGATATTGATCAATTGGCTGCCTATCAAATAAATATAATCTCTTAAAACGCTATAATCTATTTGCTGAGTTAATTTTCTTAATGGATTTGTATTCACAAAATGATAGATACCATTAAAAGCGATAGGTAATAGCGAATATAATAAATATTCATGGTAACCATTAGCAAAGAGGATAAAAAAAACTAAGTAAGAAATCGCCACATAATTCATGGTATCTTCTTTTCTCATAATGCTATAAAGATAACTTGTGAACAAATTGATTTGTTTTTTTCGTATGGATACATATACATATTTCTGTGAGGACATATAAGAGTTGTCAGGTATTATAATCACCAAAATAACGAAACAAATGCTAACCGCTAAAAAGATTAAAGATGTAATGAAAAGATTAGAATTCCACATAATCCATGGCCATATAATGGCGATATGAAAAGATGGATCTTTGTGATCTAGATAGGAAAGGATTATATCCTCTACTATGAATCTTGAATTAGCATATAGTTCAAAAAAAATCAAAGAAAAGAATATAATAATGAAAACATCTTTTAATTTTACTAATTTAAAAATATTGATGATATATAAGAGTATTTTTGTAACTACCTGTAATAATAGATATGCAGTGATGCTTGTAAAAAAAATACAAGTTATCAATTGTGGAAGAAATTGAAAATGATATTTAATCACTAAAGAAATAATGACCGACGATGACAATATCGATATCAGCAAAATGGATATAGCCATTTCAAAAATTAAAAGTGCGGTATTACGTTCTTGCATCGTCACAGGAAATGTAAAAGTCAATTTTAAAAAATCAGTTGATTTCATGAACAACATTTTAACAAAAATAAAAATGATGAGGGTCCATAATAATATAGTAACCGTATATACTGTCAGGATTAATCTGATTCCAGCAGTCTGATTTTCTATTCCTTCAAAAAAAGTATAAATGATAAATGTCAAACCACTTAGTATCAGCAAAAAAACAAAAATAATAGAAAATCGAAACAAGGGATTTTTTAAAGGTCCTAAATTTAAAACTTTTCTTATAAAATATAACTTAATAATTTGAAAAAGATTGAAGACCTGACTCGATCTCACTTTTAACCACATCCATATTTATTAAGTCCATGAATATTTTTTCTAACGTCGTATTTTTTATGTCTTGTGTAAGCTGATCTAAGTATATTTTACCATCATACAAAATAACCACCCTTTCACATAACTCCTCTACTAAGTCTAAGTCGTGTGAACAAAAGAGTATCGTACCACCTTCTTTTACATAATTGTTTAGGAGTAACTTTATGATCATTTTGGATTCCACATCAATACCATTTAGGGTTTCATCGATGATTAACAATTCAGGATTGACTAAAAGAGCACAAATGATTTGTAACTTTTTTTTCATCCCAAATGAATAGGTTTCAATTATTTCATAACAAGCATCATCCAATTTTAGATAACGAAGGAAGAAATCAATTTCCTCTTGAGCGATCTTCTTATGATAAAGACGTCCCAGTAAATGGATATATTCCATACCATTTAAAAATTCAGGGAGATAATCATCACTGGGTAAGTAAAATATTCCACATTTAACTCTTATATCCTGCATTGATAATCCATTAAATTGAATCTTCCCTTCTTTTAGCTTTAATAAATTACAAATCAGTTTGATCAAAGTAGTCTTGCCACAACCATTTGGTCCAGCAATTGCGGTAAATTCTCCTTTATTGATCTTCAGATTAATATTCTTTAATACAGGATTGTCCTTTTTATAAAAAAAGCTCACATTGTCTATTTCTAAAATAGTAACACCTCCTAAAAATATAATAACATAAATATTGTAAATTTAGATTAAATAATACATGCAATTTTATATATAATTGTAAAATATCCTCTTTTTTACTTTTAAATAATTTTGTTCAAACCTTATACTTTTTTCAATGGTAATCATTTTCTTCACTTTGAGCTCTACTATCCAATCTGCAATTAAACTTTCGCTTCTTGTTGCCGTCAATATGGACATGCAAAAAAACTGAGTACAGCTCCATTTTGTACTCAGTTGAAAAACTCAGATTTACGTTATTCAATCGTGTTAACGAACAAATCTTCATACAAAGATCTTGCTGCCCGTTAATGTGCGTTAAACTTTGGGAGAGGATCATCTAATTTGGACCAGTCCTCGTTCATTTCAAGATCGGTTAATAAACATCGATCTAATTGTTGCTCAATTTGATCTTGATTTATCCCTATTCCTATTAACACAATCTCGGTTTGGCGATCTCCATAAACCGGATCCCATCTTTCTTTTAGGGTAGGGTCTTCATAAAATTCCGCCTCTTGTTCTTCAGGAGATAAGTTTGCTATCCATTCGCCAGCACCCTGAAGCTGAATAGATGCACCTGCCTGCGAAATCATTCCAGGTATATCACGGGTTGCCAGCCAAAAGAAACCTTTTGCTCGTACAATTTCAGAAGATAAATTTTCTAACCATTCGAACCATCTTTGCGGATGAAATGGCCGCTTTCTACGATAGACAAATGACGATATACCATATTCCTCTGTTTCAGGAGTATGCTCTTCATTTAGCTCTTTGATCCAGCCAGCACCTTCACTTACTTGGTCAAAATCAAATAAATGGCGATTTAATAATAGATTGGGTGAAATGGATCCATTACGAACGATATGCTGCTCAGCTATAGGATTCACTTTTGCTAAAAAGGCCTGAAATCTTTCCAAATATTCTGGTGTCACTAAATCTGATTTTGTAATACATAAAATATTGGCAAACTCGAGCTGGTCAATCAACAAATCCGAGACATCCCGTTGATCATCAGGATCATCGGTTTGCCGACATTCTAATAACGTTTCACCGCTTTCATAATCGTGCCAAAATCGGTTGGCATCAACGACCGTAATCATTGTATCTAGATAACAATGTGGTGTTAAATCGATCCCTGTTTCTTCATCGATATACGTAAAGGTTTGCGCCACGGGGATTGGCTCACTAATTCCTGTTGATTCAATAACGATGCCATCAATGTCCCCTTGCTGAACTAATTTTTCAACTTCAATCATTAAATCTTCCCGTAATGTACAACAAATACAACCATTTGATAGTTCTACTAGTTTTTCTGTTGTTCTTGAAAAGCCTTGGTTTTCCACCAATTGCATATCGATATTGACTTCACTCATATCATTCACAATAACAGCTAGTTTTTTTCCTTCACGATTATCCAATAAGTGATTCAAAATCGTTGTTTTTCCTGCTCCTAGATAACCACTAAGCACCGTAACAGGTATTTTATCCATATTATTCTCCCATTCTTTTAAAAAGTAATTCTTTTGCTTTTTTATAGAGTAATGTTAGTAAGACACCAAAGACCATCCAAAGAGCAATACTTGCCCCGGGTGGTGTTCCTATTTTATAAGAGCTTACTAGGCCTAAAAACGTACAAACGATAGAAACAAGCGTTGCAATTATAAATACAAAACGAAATCTTGACGTTAATTGGATGGCTATAGCAGCCGGTAAGATAATAATGGCTGAAACAAGAAGCATGCCGATCATTGGGATCATCATTGAAATCAACAGCCCAATTACTGCGCTAAATGAGAAAGAGAGAATCTTTGTTGAGATACCTGCCACCCTTGCAACATCTTCATTGAAAATCATCGTATACAGTGAACGTTTTGTCACCGCAAAATAGATGAAAATACCGATTGTTACTAGGAAAAACACATTAATCTGGTGTTGAGTAACTGTTACGATCGAGCCAAACAAATATTGATTCATCGTTTTTGTACCGCTTGGACTAATAGACATTAAACAAAGGGCAATGGATAAGCCAGCCGCCATCATAATCGCAATCGAAACATCGGAGTAACTTTTAAAACGAAATCGTAAAAATTCAATCAGCAAAGAACCTAAAACAACGATCATCACGCTCATCCATTCAGGAGATCTTCCTAGCACTAAACCTACTGCCACACCTGCTAAAGCAATATGGCTCAATGTATCGGCGATCAGTGATTGTTTCCGCATAATCAAAAATACGCCAATAATCGGTGCAATCACTGCTATAAGCATTCCTGCTAGTAATGCTCGTTGCATAAAAGCTAATTCAAACAAGGTTCATGCCTTCTTTCAAGATGAATGATTTGGTCGATATATGGATTAAGTTCATGAATATGGTGTGTAATCATAACAATTGTCACTTGAGGGCACATGCTCTTTACTATTTTATAAAACATATGGCGCGTTTTTTCATCCATCCCAGTAGTTGGCTCATCTAATAATAGAATATCTGGATTCGACATAAATGCTCTTGCCACACATGCTTTTTGTTTTTGACCACCAGATAATTTTCCGATAGGTTGATTTACTACACTTTGTAATTCAAATCTATCAATCATTTCTCTAGCTCTTTTTTTATCATCTTTTGATATCCGTTGATACCATTTTTTCGATTCCCACAAACCGGATACGATGAATTCAAAAACTGTACTAGGAAAATCTTGTTCAATTGATGAAATTTGTTGAGGTACATAACTTACTCTTAAATGGCTGGGCCATTGTCGTAGTCCTTTCCATGGTTTTAACAGTCCTACTAACAATTTCATAGCAGTTGTTTTGGCTGCACCATTTTCACCTGTCATCGCTACAAATTGACCTTGTTCAATTGAAAAAGAAAGATTCTCTATTACAGCATTTTGCGAGTAGCCAAATGTAACATTTTTTAAACCAATTATCGACTTTGTCATTCTCTATTCATCCTTTAGTTCAAAGCTTTTTGCAGTACTTTTAAGTTCTTTTCCATAATAGTGATATAGGTTTCACCATTCTTTTGATCCTTTTCACTTAAACCTTCTAGTGTATCTAACACAGCTGTCTTTGCATGTAATTCGTTCGCTAATGTTTCCGCTACCTTAGAAGATGCGTTTTCTTCAAAGAAAATCGTATTGATGTTATGTTCTTTCGCAAATTCTTTTAGCTCTTTTAATTCTTTAGCACTTGGTTCATTGTCAGGTGATAACCCCGCAATCGGCACTTGTTTTAATCCGTAAGAATCTGCTAAATAGCCAAAAGCCGCATGCTGTGTGATGATTTCTTTATTTTTGACATGGCTTAATGTTTCTGTATATTGTTGGTCTATTTTTTCTAATTTTTGAATGTAATTGTTTTTATTTTCTTCGTACACCGCTTTGTTTTTTGGGTTTAGTTTGATTAACCCATCTGCAATGTTTTCAACTTCTTTTATAGCCATCTTAGGACTTAACCATAAATGCGGATCGAATTCATGTTCATGTTCTTCATGTGCATGCTCCTCATGCTCTTCAGCCTCTTCCTCATGCTCTTCGGCTGTGAAAGGAAGAAGATCGATCCCTTTAGATGCATCAATGATCGATAAATCCTTCGAATCTACTGTATCTTTCACATCGTCAATCCAAGTTTCCATATTTTCATTATTATAAACGAGCGCATCTGATTTCTGGATTTGTTCTAGATCTTTTGCTGCTGGTTCCCAATCATGTGGTTCGACGGAGGAAGGAATAAGCATAGAAACATTTGCTTTATCCCCTGCCACCTCTTTTGTAAATTCATACATAGGATAAAAACTTGTTACAATGTCGATTTTGCTTTCTTTTGATGTATCGCCAGATTTACTTGTAGACTGACAACCTGCAAATAGAACAGATGTTACAAGTAAAGCTGCTGCAAATACGTGCTTTTTCATTTTATTCCTCTCCTTTAAAAGTTTTAACTTTCCAACTGTCTTAACTGTTTTGTTAAATTTTCAATATCTAAATGTTCCCCAATAATCACTAGATTTGTAGGAAAAGCAATTTCTTGGTCAATATGCATAGGGACCCCATAAGCATATTGAAACAAAGTCGTTTTTGTAGGTGTATCATTAAACCGGACAAATCCTTTTATTCTAAAAACGCTCAAAGGTAATTGTCGCACCCATGCCTCGAAATCGTTTTTTTCAATAGATTTAGTGAATGTATAAACTAAATGACTTGTATGCAAGTGATGATGGACATGTAAATGCTGATGTTCTTCTGGACTTTCATGCGTAGAAGGTTGAATCGTATTCAATTCCATTCTTGCAAATGTTGTCATCTGAAAATCGATATGAGGCTGAATGTTTTGAATATCTTCTATAATCTCAGCAAATGTTTGCTGCTGAATCAAATCGACCTTATTAATAAGCAACTGATCCGCATACTTCACTTGCTCTTCCATTAAGCGTTGGACCGGTTTGCTATACTCATTTCGGTGACACCATCTAACACTGTCTAATACTGTTATGACACTTTTGATGTCAATATCTTTTGCTATAATGGGAGACAAACAAGCATCAACAACATCGAGAGGATGGGCCAGTCCAGAGTTCTCAATATAGATGACATCTGGTCTTTTGGTTGTATAAAGAGCTAATAATCCTCTTTCTAACTGATCTTTTCCTGTACAGCAAATACACCCGTTCGTAATTTCTTCGATTGATAAATTAGGAGGTAGTAAATTGCCATCGATCGAAACTTCCCCAATCTCATTCATTAAAACAGCTGCATGACGACCATTTTTTTGCTCTTGTACTAATAGATTTTGTAGTAAAGTCGTCTTACCGCTACCTAAAAACCCGCTCAAAATAACAATCTCTATTTTCTGTTGCACGTTATCTCAACTTCCAATCAAATGGGTTTTCTAATGTATGCCAATCGCTATTAAATTCTTCATCTGTTAAAAGGCAGGCATCCAATTGTTTAGTGATCTTGTCCTTCGGTAAATCCATACCAATAACGACTAACTGTGTCTTACGATCTCCAAATTCAGGATCCCATTCTTTCAATACTTCAGGATTTTGCGCGAAAATCTGCTGCTGCTGTGCTTTGGATAATGCTGCGACCCAATAAGATAGTGGTGAAATATTGACAGATGAGCCAGCTTGTGAAAAAAGAATCGCAATATCAGAATGACAGGCACTCCAAACGATTCCTTTTGAACGAACAATTTCGATAGGCATATCCTCAGCCCAATCTTTGAAACGTTTTGGATGGAATGGCATAGAGCGTGTATAGACGAAAGAACTGATACCATATTCTTCTGTTTCAGGAGTATGGTTTGCATGACCGATTTGGAGTTCTTTTAGCCAACCTGCAGAATTTGACACACGTTCAAAATCAAATCGTTTTGTATTTAAAATTTCTTTTGGATCGATTTGACCATGAGTTGTACGAATGAACTTTGCCTCTGGTTGTAGCGTGTGTAAAACTTTTTCAAGACGTTCCAGTTGCTCTTCCGTAACCAAATCGCATTTATTCAAAACAAGAACGTCACAGAATTCGATTTGATCCATCAACAAGTCAGCAACATCTCGTTCATCTAATTCACCCACTGCTTCTTTTCGATCAAGCAAGCTATCACCTGATTGAAAATCTGTCCAGAAACGGTTCGCATCTACGACCGTTACCATCGTATCCAATGTACAACTTGTCGTTAAGTCGATCCCTAGTTCTTCATCGATATAAGAAAATGTTTGTGCAACAGGAATCGGTTCGCTAATGCCTGTTGATTCAATCACGATGTAGTCGATATTTCCTCGTTCGGCAAGTTTTTGCACTTCGATCAATAAATCCTCCCGTAGTGTACAGCAAATACAGCCATTGGATAGTTCGACAAACTTCTCTTCCGTTCTTGAAATACCACTTCCCTGCTCTACAAGAGAGGCATCGATATTGATTTCGCTCATATCATTGACAATAACCGCTACACGTAAATTTTGCTCGTTTTGCAATACATGGTTTAACAACGTGGTTTTACCAGCACCAAGATAGCCACTGAGTACAGTAACCGGGATCTTATTTGTCATTATCCGTCCTCCTTAACAGTAATTATTACGATTTAAAAAAGCGTAAAAAAATATAGAGTTGAAAATGTTCATATTAAACTACCATGAAAATATTCTTTCCTAAGTATCTTCAGTCTCGAATTGTTATTTAGTTTCTCGATGTAATGTCACTCTTTTTAAGCGTGGAGAATACTTTTTTAATTCTAAACGTTCTGGTGTATTGCGTTTATTTTTTGTTGTAATGTAATTTCTATCTCCTGTTTCCGTACAGGCTAACGTAACTTGAACACGCATCATTTTAGCCTCCTTCAAAATAGTAATGATTACGTTTTAGAATGTTATACCTATAAATCGAATTTGTCAATATTTTTCTAGTTCCGAAAATCGACTCTCTCTTCTCCTTCACACGCTTAGCTAATCTTCTGGTCAAGTTAATTTAACAGACGTGTTGATTATCCAATATAATCCATAAAAATAGGGTGATTCGTTGATTGCAGCGAAGGCTTGCTCGCTTTCCTGCAGGCGAATGCTGGGAGCAACAGGATGTTGGTCGCGGAGTCGTTGCCACAGGACGTGGCGCCCTTAGACTCCGTTCCTTAATCGCTACGCTGCGGGGTCTCATCTATTCGCTTTTCCCGCGGGACGTTGAATTTTCTTCCTCGAATCACACCGCACGAAGGAAATGCTTGCATTTTCGAGGAGTCGAGCAAGCCGCAGCGAAGATCTATATAAATGATCCTAAAAATACAGGTTTTTTCAAAAATTACGCTAAACAGACATACCTAATTTTTGTAAAATCAACACACCTGTTAATTTAAATTATTTTTTTGAGAGTAAACTCATTATTGCCGCTATTTACGAATCCCTTACGCTTCATGAAGTGACTCAGATTTAGTTTTGCCGTACAAATTTTGTATTTCTGTATCTTGATAGATTTTGCTTCCCATCGCTTCCTGCTGTCCATTGTACTTTCCTGTGTAAGGGACAGCTTCTTGATCCAAAGAGGCTAAAACTAATTGACAGATTCTTCTTCCCGCAACAAGCTCAATGGGCACCCTGTTCGCATTGTAAAGCTCTAATGTTATATGCCCCTCAAACCCGGGATCTACCCAACCCGCGTTTTGAATAAACAATCCTAACCGACCAATGGAACTTCTTCCTTCTACAAAAGCAGTAATATCATTTGGCAGCTTGATCGATTCCATTGTTGTCGCCAATACAAATGCACTTGGCGGTATGAGGATTCTGTCCTTATAAATATCTTTATACACCGCAGGCTTTTCAAGTGAAATCAATGGTGACGCATATTCGTCTAGCTGTAGAAAATGACCGCCCAAACGCAAATCTACCGAAGCAGGCTGCAACTGCTCTGGCGTTATAGGTTCTATCATAAGTTCTTTTTCTCTTATCTTCTTGTCAATCGTTTTACAAGATAAAATCATGTGTGAAGCCCTCCTTTAAAGCTTTTTATAAATATCCCTCTTACCTGATGTTTAAAAGGTTTAGTAAGATAAAGTGAAGCTTCCATCAGTAAGGGTTTTCTTCATCCCCCACTGATGGTTAGCTAAACCAATCGTGATTTTACGGGCAGTTGATCCCCACCTACCTTTCTCTTTTCTCTCTAAACCTTGAGGTGGGGGTCTTACTGCCCGTTAACGCGGGATAAAATACATTTCCATCAAATCATTTTGCATTCATAGATAAAATCAATTTACCACCTATTTTTCATCAAATCAATCAATAAATCGTAACGATTACGTTTTTATAGCGAAATGAAATCACGAAAAAGTGCAATTCAAATCGATGTTGAATTGCACTTCTTTTCCTTTCGAATAGCTACCTACCATTCGAGATTCTTATCTAAATTTTTTAAAACCAACATTTATTCTTTGACATGCATTAACCGCAAGCTATTTAAAGCCACCATTAATGTTGCGCCCATATCTGAAGCGATGGCGATCCATAGTGTCAGCCATCCAGGAATGACTAATAGTAAGGCGGCCAATTTAATCATTAAGGCAAAGGCAATGTTTGCTTTGATGATGTTTAATGATTTACGACTTAGCTTAACCGTAAATGGAAGTTTAGATAAATCATCACCCATTAAGGCAACATCAGCAGTTTCAAGTGCTATATCTGTACCAGCACCTCCCATTGCAATACCAACTGTAGCAGCTGCTAGTGCTGGAGCATCATTGATCCCATCACCAACCATGGCGACTTTTCCATAATCTACACGCAATTGCTTGATAAGTGTAAGTTTATCTTCAGGCATTAACTCTGCTCGTATTTCGGATACACCAACATATTCACCAATCGTCTTAGCTGTTCCTTTATTATCCCCTGTTAGCATAATGGTTTTCGTAACGCCCATCTTATGGAGTTTTTCAACGACTTCTTTACTTGATGCACGTACTGCATCAGCAACAGCCATTATTCCTAGGATCTCACTCGCCGTACCAATGACCATCACAGTTTTCCCTTCAGCTTGAAGACTGTACACCATATCATCCAACTTTTTAGTAAAAGTTGTTGCAGACATTTCTTTAAATAAGCTTGGGCTACCTACAAAATACTCTGTGTTTTTAATCGTCCCTTTAATTCCTTTGCTGGTAATAGACGTAAAATCTTTAACGACCACAGATCTATAATCCACATCTAGTTTATCGGCCTCAGCGATAACAGTCGCTGCAATTGGGTGTTGAGATCGATTTTCTAAAGCCGCCGTCAGAGCAAGTAATTCTTTTTCATCGTACTGGCTATTGGTTACGTTAAAGTTTGTAACAGATGGGATACCTTTTGTTAAAGTACCTGTTTTATCAAAAGCGATGGCTTTTAATAGGCCTATTTCCTCTAGATAAATACCACCCTTGATTAGAACACCTTTTTTCGCCGCATGACCAATCGCTGAGACGATGGCAATCGGTGTTGAAATCACTAGAGCACATGGACATCCAACTACTAATACAGATAGTCCTTGATAGATCCAAGTTACCCAACTAGCTTCGAAAAACAACGGAGGCACAATAGCGACAAGTACTGCCACAATCATTATGATCGGCGTATAGTATTTCGCAAACTTATCGACAAAGGCTTGTGCTGGTGCACGTTCACCCTGTGCCTCTTCTACTAACTGAATGATTTTTGCAATAGTTGTATTTTCCGCAAGTTTGGTGATTTTGACTTCCAATAAGCCTTCTCCATTCAATGTACCTGCAAAAATTTCATCATCAGTTGCTTTCGAAACGGGCACAGATTCACCTGTAATGGCTGCCTGATTAACAGTGGATCGACCGCTAATGATCACACCATCCATTGCTATTTTTTGTCCGGGTTTTACAATCATAACATCGCCGACCGCAATATCATCAACCCGGACCATCATCTCTTGACCGTTACGTCGAACAAGAGCTTCCTTAGGGGCAATATCCATTAATGTACGAATTGATTGTCGAGCTTTATCCATGGAATAGCGTTCTAATGCTTCACTAATAGCAAATAGGATTACTACAATCGATGCTTCTGCCCATTCACCAATAATCGCCGCTCCAATGATAGCTACTGTCATTAACGTTTCCATATCGAAATCAAGATGATATAAGTTTTGAAAGCCGACTTTAAATAAGGAATAACCACCAATCACGATTGCTGCAATGAATAGTAGTGAAGTAACAAGATTTTCTTCACCATTTACAAAATTTGATACATATCCTAATACGATTAAAAGGGCAGAATATAGCAACACGCTATGCTTTTTATAAAAGGGAATCTTTTTCTCTTTTGTTAAGGCATCTGATGTTGTTGATACAACTGGCCCTTCAGGCATAACTTTCAGATTTTCAAATGCTCCGGCTTTTTCCAATTCATCGATTGTTGCTTCCCCAGAAACAGAGATCTTCGATGCGCCAAAATTCACTTTGGCATCTTCAACACCAGGTAGATTCTTCACATTCATCTCAAACTTTCCTGCACAATTTGCACAAGAAAATCCTTCAACACGATAACTTTTTTGTTGTTGTGGTGATTCAACCAATGCTTTCCACTCCTTTATGTTGTGAGAAGGCCGCACTGATTAAATTTTTAAAGTAATCATTTTGGATCGAATAGTATACGAACTTGCCTTCTTTACGATATTCTGCTAATCCTAAGTTCCTCAACAGGCGTAAATGGTGCGATGCTGTTGCTGTTGTTGCCCCAATAATATTTGCTACATCACAAACACATAATTCAGCTTCTAACGTGAGCGCATAAGCAATTTTTACACGTGTATCATCAGAAAGTGCTTTAAAAACTTTGGCTACATCAGAGGGGTTTTGTTGATTTAATCGTTCTTGCACATAATTTACCTTATCTTCATGAATACAAGTTACTTCACAAACTTCTCTCATTTATTTGATTTCCCCCAAACATTCTAATATTCAAACGATTATTTGATTAATAAAATTATAGAACTACACGATTAGATATTCAAACAATTATTTGATTGTTTGAAAGAAATTTTAGGAATGAATTTTTGAGAAAAAAACAAAGCGTGTTGATTATCTAACTATATCCATCAAAATATAGAGTATTCACTGACTGCCGCTACGATTTACTTGCTTTTACCGTGGATTTATTCGCTCTTTCCATAAGGTTATTTTCTCTCTTGAAAGCTTTATTTTCTCTCTTGAAGTGATTATTCGCTCTCTCATGGACTTTATTTGTCCTTTCGGATGACTCGAACAAGCCGCAGTGAAGATCTACATAAAATATTTACACCTCCAGATATAAAAATTGTTTCAAAGGGCTGCTAGCTAAAAAAGTAAAAAATAAAAGACAGAAATATGACTAAGTCAACATTCCTGTCTTCTCTATTTATCGGTATGAACGGGTAATGAAACATTCATTTTAATATACCTTAATTTGTCCCATCATCCCATTATCTTCATGTTCAAGGATATGGCAGTGGTACATGTATACTCCTTTATGCTGGAATTTCACAGCAATCTTTGCTTTTTGACCAGGCTTTAAAGATATTGTATCTTTTAACCCTGATAAACTTTTCGGAGGTTCTTTTCCATCGATCGAAATGACCTGGAATTGTGTTCCATGGATATGAAAAGGATGATTCATACCGCCCATTGAATCTTTTACATTTTCAATTTCCCATACTTCGGTTTCATTTTGTTTTTGCGTAAAGTCAATTCGGTTTTTATCGAACTTCTTATCATTGATCGTCACATTTTTGCCCATACCAGCTAACTTGACGGTTTTTGTTACTTTTTTATTTTTTACTTCATCTAAAACTTTAAGGTGATTGAAGGTCTCCATTGCTTTGGCTGTATTAGGTTCAGCTTTCGATTCTTTAAAATGAATAGGCAAGACTGTCACATTATCTTCCGTAACTAATTTGACTTCGTTGCCTTTCACCTTTGTGAAATCTACAATCACTTCAGCTCGCTCTGCTGGTGCGACTTCAATCGATTGAGTAGTATCCGGTTTGTTTAGAAAACCCCCATCGCCCGCTATTTGTTGAAATGCCATATGATTATTAAAATGCAGCGTATAGCTTCTCATATTGGAACCATTTAAAATACGCAAGCGAACTTTTTTGCGATCTACTGTTAGTTTTGGGTCAACCACTCCATTGATCAGCAACGTATCCCCTGTAGTACCATCTTCATTCATCGTATGATCATAATCGAGTTGTTGATCATCTGTAAATGTTCGATCTTGTAAAATAATTGGTAAATCATCGACGCCGTATGTTTTAGGGATATTCAATGTTTCACTATTTTTATCATCAATATAGAGTAACCCCGCTAGACCTTTAAATACTTGTTTTCCTGTTTCATGCATAGGATGTGGGTGAAACCATAGAGTAGCTGCATCTTGTTTAACAGTAAACTGAATCGTTTCGGATTGACCTGGTTTTAAAACTTTATGTGGCCCACCATCTTCATTGCCAGGAATTTCGAGCCCATGCCAATGGAAAGTAGTATCTTCGTTTAAATCATTGACTAAATGAATAGTGACCTTCATTCCTTTTTCTACCCGTATCACAGGGCCTAAAAAAATTCCGTTATAACCATATGTGTTCGTTTTTATACCATCAAAAATTTCAGTAGTGCCTTGTTGAGCCCGTACTGTATATGAAATAGAATTGCTATCCTTGTCGTCAGGTTTCAAAACCTTTGGAAAAGATAATTCGTGATTACCTAGACTACTTTTTAATTTTGTGATGGTTTCATGGCTCATATCCATTGTAGAATTGCCATCCCCCATATCCATAGACGAATGATCCATTCCCTCCATATTCATGGAAGAGTGATCCATACCTTTCATATCATGATTAGAGTAGGAGTGATCTTCTTGGCTGCAAGCTCCCAGTAACCCTAGACTTACAATCATACTTGCTAATGTTATTTTCTTCATCTATCAACCATTCCTTTCGCGCTAAGCATACAGAATAGTTGTGTAGAAATTATGTAGAGAAAGGCATTTCTATAGAAAATGTTGTCCCCACATTCTTTTCACTACTTACAGAAATCGTACCACCATGTGCCTCTACTAGCTTTTTAGTGATTGTCATCCCAATACCATTACCAGTATATCGACTTTCACCTCGATAGTTTCTTTCAAAAACTTTTTTACTTGTTTCTTCATCCATGCCTATTCCATTATCGTGTACAAGGATGACATAGTTGCCACCTTGTTTGTATAATCTGATGACGATAACACCCTCTTTTTGAACATGGTGCATGGCATTCTTTATAACGTTGTGCAAAATTTGATTGATTCTTAGCGCATCTACTTGTGCATAAATGGTTCGATCTAAATTTAGTTCTACCTCTATTTCCTTTGCAAGTAATTCACTTGCCAATGAAATGACCGATTTCTCTATCAAATTAGCAATAGCCTCTTTTTTAGTCGTAACTTTAAAAGTAGGATTGTTAATGTCATTGAGTGTATCTAATTCACCCACAAGGATGATCAGACGATCTATTTCTTCCACGCAAGCTTGTAAACGTTCAGGAGTGGCTGTCCAAACTCCATCCTCAAACGCACTCAAATAGCTTTTGATAGAGGCTAATGGGTTACGGATTTCATGAGCAAGGTCTTGTGTCATTTCTTTTCGACGTAACTCATAAGTGCTTAAAGTATTGTCCAATTTTAATAACGATTGTCCTAATTGACCAATCGGATCGTCGATTTTATAGCTAATATTTAAGTGACGATCTCCACGCACAAGTCTTAGCGCAAAATGATTCATTTCCTGAATCGGCCTTGTCAATACTCTTGCAATCAATAAGCTAGAGATTAAGATGACGACCAGTAGCAACGCAATTGTCCAAATAGCAGTTTCCCTTAATGCCATATCAAAATGATGGATGACTTCTTCTGAATCTGTAATATGCAACATCATTAAATGTTCATGCCCTTTAAAAAGCAAAATTGCTGTAATAATAAGAAGCATGCTGAATGTAAAGGCCGCTAGTATCGAGGCGATTTTCACGTTAAACTTCATCTTCTTGTACCTTCTCATTCATTTTGTACCCTACTCCAAACACTGTTTGAATATAATCCCTGTGCAATTTTTTACGAATATTTTTTATATGCTGATCGATAATACGAGGATTAATGTCCGCACTAGGTCCGAATATTTTTTGAATCATATCATCTCGGCTAAATATTTTTTTAGGGTTTTTCGCTAGTAATAGCAAAATATTGAATTCATGTTGGGTAAGCTGTACACTTTGACGGTTTAACAACACTTGTCTTTCGTTTTTGTGTATTTCCAATTGTCGAAACGTAATGATCTGCTTTCTATGTGATTCGGGCAGCAATCTTTCGGCTCTCACTAATATTTCCTTAGGATGAAATGGCTTCACTACATAATCATCTGCTCCGATCTCAAATCCTTTTACCTTTTCATCAATAGAAATTTTCGCTGTTAGCATAATTACGGGGATATCATAATTGCTTTTCACGTATTGGCATATATCCTCCCCAGCCATGTCCGGTAGCATTAAATCTAAAATGATCATATCAATAGGTACTTGATCCACGAATTGAATGGCAGATTCTCCTGTATGCGCAACATACGTCGTATCACCGTTTTGGTCAAAATAAGACGCTAAAACATGGGTAATCTTTTCTTCGTCATCAACGATCAATACTTGCATTTTCATTTTCACCTACTTATTTAAAGGATAACAATTTTTATATTCCAATTAAGTAATCGTTCACATCAGGCATGTTGATGAACCCATTTTATCTATTGAAATTTGAATCATCAACTGATTTTCACTTTCTCCAATTAATATATATGGACAGGCGTGTTGATTATCCAATTTAATCCACAAAAATAGGGAGATTCGTTGATTACAGCGAAGGCTTGCTCGCTTTCCTGCGGGCGAATGCTAGGGGCAACAGGATGTTGTCACGGAGTCGTTGTCACAGGACGTGGCGCCCTTAGACTCCGTTCCTTAATCGCTACGCTACGGGGTCTCATCTGGATCTATTCCCCTAGGAGTTACACTGGCTCCAGTTCATTTATACTACATTTTAAAATAGACTTTCGGTGAGAAGCCGAAAAAACTAAAATCTTTCACATTATGCCATCTAACGAACACGCCCGTTCTAATCATCTATTTTTCTAAAATATTGATAAACTTTATTTAATTTTTGTGTTTGTTTTCCCTTCTTACTTTCCATATTCCCAAATTCGAAAAACTTTACTTTTTTAATTCCAACAAAATGAAATAGTGCTCTTTTCATCAATACTTTATGTGCGTTATTCAACCATATAAGTGGATAGTTTGTGGGTCCCTTCATAGTTGATACGCACACAACCGACTTACCTTTGAGAAGCCCCTCTGACAATACGCCCTTTTTATATCGATAAGCAAAATTGGTAGCAAACAATTGATCAATATATCCTAACAGCATCGCAGGCGGTCTCCCCCACCAAATTGGATACACAAAAACGATTTTATCAGCCCATGTAATTTGCTCTCTATATTTTTCTAACTTTGGATCACGGTACATATCTCGACGACGCTTCTGCTCATTAAATTCTAATAGCGGGTTAAATCGCTCCTCATATAAATCTAAAACCTGTATTTCCGTTATATGAGGATTTTCGTTACAGCCCTTAATAATTTCCTGCAAAAAAGCATAATTCAGACTTTTATGATTTGGATATGTATAGACAATTAATGTGTTCATATTGCACCTCCATACTTATCATTTGATAACTAAATGATAGCCTCGTTAAATTTAATTGTCAAATGATAATTGTTTTTGGATAAGTTATTTGTTATTGTCAGTAAGAGGTGAACAAAGTTGAACAAAAAAGAATTATTCCATCAGTTTGTAGCGTTTACAGCAACTGTGCATCAAGTGACACATGATTTAACAAAAAATATAAAAATCGACGATATTACGCCGATTCAATATAAAATCCTTGAATATATAACCATAAATCGGCTCATTACGCCTACCGAAGTCAGTGATTGTCTGCATTTGTCCATGCCGAATACAAGCCGGGAATTAAGAAAATTACGAGAAAAAAATTGGATTGAAAAAATAAACGACACAAAGGATCGAAGAAAACATTATATTCGCCTTACCGAAAAAGGAAAACATATGATGGATGAGGCTTTTACTTGCATCGAAACCCGCTTCCAAAAACTAATTGAAAATTCTTCAAATGAAGAACTAGAAGAAATCAGAAAAGCGCTTACTACTTTACAAACTAAAATTTTCTTGAATCAATCCGTTGAAAAATAAGCTATTCTAAATAAAAATCCCTTGCAAAACGGAGATGTGAGCTGCATCCCAATTGTTAGACACTATCTAACAATTGGGGTGGGGTCACTTCAGATGATCCATTTTCAAAGGGATTTTTTAATTTACTTGAAAAATGATGCAAGCAAATCAATTTCATAATGCCAAAATTATGTATAAAGCACGAACGTATAATGATAGCTACTTTTAATAATTGTGAAGTTTTAAAAAAGAAGTAATGTTAAATAGAGTCCTGTTAAAGTGATCAATAAGATAGGGATCGTTAACATAATACCCATTTTAAAGTAAGTGCCCCAGGAAATTTTGATACCCTTTCCAGATAATAGATGGAGCCAAACTAATGTAGCAAGCGAACCGATTGGTGTGATCTTTGGACCTAAATCCGACCCGATCACATTAGCATAAATAAGTCCTTCTCTCACAACACCTGTCGTATGGGTCTTTGCAATTGCCAGCGCATCGATCATAACAGTTGGCAAATTATTCATGATAGATGACAAAAATGCCGCGATGAAACCCATTGACACTGTTGACCCATATAAGCCTTGCGCAGCCAATCTTTCTATCACGCTTGCTAATGATTTTGTCAGCCATGCATTTCCAACACCATAAACAACCACATACATGCCAATTGAGAAAAATACAATCGTCCATGGTGCGCCTTTTAAGACAGCTTTTGTATCAACAGCATTACTTTGTCTAGCCATGATCAATAAAAATATAGCAATAATCCCTGCTATAATCGATACGGGCATCTCTATCCATTCACTGGTAAAATATCCAACTAACAATATCAATAGCACGATCCATGAAAGGCGAAACATCTTTACATCTCGAATCGCTTCTTTCGGTTTTTTTAACTTTGATAAATCATATCTACTCGGAATATTTCTCCTGAAATAGATAGATAAGACGATGATCGTTGCTATTAAGGAAAAAATGTTAGGGAGGACCATTCTTGCAGCATACTCTACAAACCCGGTATCAAAGAAATCTGCGGATACGATATTTACTAAATTACTAATGACAAAAGGAAGGGATGTCGTATCCGCAATAAAGCCACTCGCCATGATAAAGGGGATAATCATAGTTTCTTTAAAGTTCAAATTACGTACCATCGCTAACACAATGGGCGTTAAAATCAAAGCTGCTCCATCGTTAGAAAAAAACGCTGCAACAACAGCACCTAAAATACTGACATACACAAACATTCGGATACCATTGCCCCTAGATACCCTTGCCATTTGCAATGCGATCCACTCAAATAATCCAATTTCATCTAATATAAGCGAAATTAGAATAATAGCCACAAATGTTAAGGTCGCGTTCCAAGTAATATCCACTACTTGCTGAACATCTCGAAAGTCAACAACACTGATGATTAGTGCGAGAATCGCTCCACAACAAGCCGTTAAACCTATATTTAAACCTTTTGGTTGCCATATGACCAAAACTAATGTCACCAAAAAGATGAAAGTCGCCACGATAGCCATTGCCAAAATCCTTCTTCCCAATAAAGTGAAACTCCATCAGTGGGGGTTTTCTTCATCCCTACTGAAATAGAAGAACTCAGGTTAAAAGCGCCACGTCCTGTGGCAACACCTGAGTGACCAACATCCCGCCCACCCGAACCAATCGGACGCATGCGGCAGTTGATCCCCTATCTATCTTTCTCAGTTCTCTCTAAATCTTGAGATGGGAGTCTTACTGTCCGTTAATGCGGGATAAATGGCATGAAACGTATTGTCCCTGGTTCACTTCTTCCAGAACTGGCTTTTCGAATTGGCATATTTCCGTTGCAAAAGGGCAGCGAGGATGGAGCGAGCACCCATTTGGAATATCCGTCGCACTTGCGATTTCGCCTTTTAATAACACCGGTTCTCCCTGTCTTTTGTATGTTGGGATGGCAGAAATAAGGGCTTTCGTGTAAGGGTGGAGAGGATGCTCATATAGATCATTTACATTTGCCAGTTCAATAATTTCCCCTAAATACATGACTGCTATTCGATCACTCATATAATGCACCACATTTAAATCATGAGAAATAAACATATATGTTAGTTGATATTTTTGTTGTAAGGATTTCAATAAATTTAAGATTTGTGATTGAACAGAAACATCCAATGCCGAAACCGGCTCATCCAAAACAAGCAATTTTGGTTTTAAGATAAGGGCTCTCGCAATGCCGATGCGTTGTCTCTGTCCACCACTTAGCTCATGAATATAGGCATCACGATAACTTTTATCTAATCCAATCTCATTCAGCATGTCGTTTACCCATTCTTTTCTTTCTGCTGGTGTTCCTATTTTTTGAATGATAAGTGGTTCTTCTATCAGTTTTGAAACTTTGTGTCTAGGATTTAAAGATGAATAGGCATCTTGAAAAACATATTGAATATCCTTTTTCAATCGTTTTCTCTGTTGGCTTGTCATATCTTCAATTGCTTGTCCTTCAAATAATACTATTCCTTCAGTAGGGTCTAATAATTGACCAATCAATTGGCCTAAAGTGGATTTACCGCTTCCGCTCTCTCCCACTAATCCTAATGTTTCCCCTTTTCTTAATAGAAGACTGACATCTGAAACTGCTGGTAGCTCTTGGATTTTATATAACTTACGATGTGTATAATTCTTTTTGAGGTTTTCCACTTCAACTAAAAGATTTTGCATACTCAAAGCTCACCTCCTCCATTTCACTAAAGAAGCAACTAACATCATGAGCTTTTGCTACCTTTTTCAACTGTGGTTTTGATGTAAAGCACATATCAATAGCCAGATGACAACGACTAGCGAAAGGACATCCTCCCATTCGCTCTTGCAAAGATGGCACATTTCCGGGAATTGAATAGAGGGGGTTTCCCTTTTTATCCGGAGTTGGGATTGATTCCATCAAGCCCTTTGTATACGGATGGCTAGGATTTTCAAATATTTGTGCTGTCGTACCAATCTCTACGATTTCTCCCGCATACATAACGGCTATACGATCACACATATCGCCCATTACTCCTAAATCATGAGAAATAAGTAATATGGTCGTGTTTTGCTCACGCCGTATTTCTTTTAGCAAATGTAAAATTTGTGCTTGTATCGTTACATCTAACGCAGTTGTAGGTTCATCCGCTATAAGAAACTTTGGCTGACAAGCGATAGCGATAGCAATCATAACACGTTGCTGCATTCCTCCCGATAATTGATGTGGATAGTCATAAAACAACTGTTCAGCACGTGGTAGACCAACTTTCTTCATCACATCAATAGCTATTCCTTTAGCTTCTTTTTTGGAAATGTTTTGATGGGCACGGATGATTTCCACGATTTGATAGCCAACTGTCAATGAAGGATTTAAAGATGACATAGGATTTTGGAAAATCATAGAAATTTCTTTTCCTCTCATCTTTTGTAGTTGATGTTTTGATTTTTTTAACATGGATTGTCCTTCAAATAGGATATCTCCGCTTGATACACGCATTTTTTTAGGCTGTAAATCTAGGATAGAATTGGATAATACGCTTTTTCCACATCCTGATTCACCAACAATACCGAAAATTTCACCCTTTTGAACTGTTATAGATATGTCCGAAAGAACCGTCAACTTACGGCGATTTTGTTCAAGATGAACTGTCACATGATGAATGGACAAGATTTCTGACATTTTTCCAACCCCCTTTGCTAACAATCAACTTTACTCTGAAAAATCATGTAAATCTCTTATTCCATCACCCAATAAATTAAAGCCAAGAATTGTTAATGTTAACATAAAGCCAGGCGCCAAAGTATACCAGGGAGCAAGCTTCGCAAATCCTTGAGCTTCATTTAACATTCTTCCCCAGCTCGGATCGGGAGGTTGTATGCCTAAACCTAAATAACTCAATGCAGCCTCTACTAATATAGCAGTGGAAAAACTAAGAGAAGCAGTTACAATAATAGAAGAAACCGTATTCGGTAAAATGTGATGAAAAATAATACGTAGATGACTTGATCCAAAATTCCGTGCTGCCCTAACAAAGTCCATCTGTTTACATTTTATAAATCCGCTTCTTATAACACGAGAAAAGCTTGGAATTGTCATAATACCAATGGCAATAACTGTGACTTCTATATTAGGCTGGAAAATCGTCACTAAAATGAGTGCCAATAAAATACCTGGAAAAGCTAATAACGCATCAATCATCCTCATAAGCAATTCATCCATCCAACCTCCAAAATAACCAGCTGTCGTACCTATTAAAATACCAAACAATAATCCAATAATTACTGATCCGCCACCAACAATAAATGCAGTTTGAGTTCCTTTCATAATTCGACTTAGTACATCACGTCCAAAATTATCCGTGCCTAATAAGTAATTATGGTTTGGAGCGATAAGCCGATTTTCAATATTCATTTGATTGACATTGTGTGGTACATAAAAGAAACTCACTATAAAGACAAGGATTAAAAAAAGTACAATTGCTCCACCTGTGACGAGGTTAAATTTTTTTAACATACACCGCACCTCCTTACTTCAATTTGATTTTGGGATCTAAATAGCGATAAGAAATATCCACTAGTAAATTTACGGTAATGGCAATGATCGCGATCATCACTACCATGCCTTGAACAAGTGGAAAATCACGATCTCCAATTGCAGTGATAAGCATCCTGCCAAATCCTGGTAAAGCGTATACTTGTTCAATTACAAGGCTGCCTGCTAGAATTGCACCAAAATTTAAGCCTGCAATAGTAATTACAGGAATGAGTGCGTTTTTTAAGACATGTTTCAACAGGATGGTAGAATCCTTTAGTCCCTTACTTTTAGCCGTCCGTACATAATCAAAATTCAACTGTTCGATCATAGTTGTTCTTAAATATCTAACGAGGATAGCTATTTGAGGAATGGCTATAGCAGTTGCTGGAAATAACAATGCCTTAAAAGCCCGCAAAGGATTTTCAGACCACGGAACATAACCACCTACTGAAATAAGGTGTAACATTAAACCAAAAATCATGATTAAAATAATACCCATCCAAAAAGACGGAATCGCAAGTCCGATTTGTGTACCTATTGAAATAAGCACATCTAAAAATTTTCCTTTATAATTGGCAGCAATAATCCCTAATGGAATCGATACAAAAATGGTGATAACAATGGCCATAAAAGCCAATGAAAAGGTAACGCCCATCCTTTCATGAATAAGCGAAAGAACAGGTTCGGAAAAACGCAAAGATTCGCCAAAATCTAGGACAAGGACGCCTTTAAACCAATGGATGAATTGTTCAAATAATGTTTGATCTAGTCCAAGTTTTTGTTCCAATTCCTCAACTTGTGCAGGCGTTGCCTCTACTCCTAAGATGATATTCGCTGGATTACCTGGAATGATGCGAAAAGCTAAAAAAACGAGAACAATAACCACAAATAGTGTAAATAGTGAGCTGACTGTTTTTTTTAGTACATAATCCATTCCATATCCTCCAATCTATTTTTTCCATATCAAGTGAAACTTCACCTAGTGAGCTTTTTCCATTCTTACTATGTGTTCGTTGAGCCAATCAGGATTTTCAGACAGTAGCCCCACCTATCTCCCAGTTATTCCTTTACTTTTTGAAGCGTGGGTGGGGCTACTGTTCATTAACGCAGGATAAAGTGCATCCGGATTTTTTCGAGCTTGCGAGGGAAATCCCCTTCAAAATCCGTGACACCCGCTGAATCAGGAAAAACAAGCATTCATCTGACCACCTATTGAGGGTGGTCAAGATAAACAGATGACAGATCTTGAACATAAATTGGATATGTTTTATAACCCTTAATCGTATCTTTAAAAGTGACATTTGTATGAGGGTCCATAATAAAGACCCCTGCCGCATCCTCAGCAATGATTTTTTGCGCTTCTTTAATATCTGTAATACGTTTGTTTTCATCAATTTCAACTTTTGCATTCGATAACACTTTGTCTAGTTTAGGATCTTTAAAGTTTAAGAAATTGTTATCAGCTGTTGATATATACCGACTTAGAATTTCAAATGGATCAAGTTTTCCATCTAAACCGATAATGGTTGTTTCATAATCCCGGCCATTGTAAACTCGTTCTAACCAAACTCCCCATTCAACACTTTCAATTTTCGCTTTCACACCGATTTTTTCTAGTTGGTTGACAATCACTTGTGCTGTATCAACATGGAATGGGTATACAGAAGGAACTGTAATCGTAAATTCAAAGCCATTTGGATAGCCAGCCTCTTTAAGAAATTTTTTCGCTTTTTCTGTGTCCGTTGGATATAAATCTTCTAGTTCATTATTGTAGTATTTACTTAATACAGGACTTAGGTTAGAACCGATTTTCGTTCCTTTTCCTAGTGCGACACCCTTAATAATTTCATCTTTGTTGACTGCATAATTGATCGCTTGCCGAACTTTAATATGATTAAATGGCTTCACTTTGTTATTAAATGCTAATAATTGAACTAAATTTTGTTCGTTACTGATCGTTTTAAAGCCAGTTGCTAATTGTTCTGCCTTTTCTGTAGCTATACGAGGATAAATATCGATTTCACCAGATTGTAATGCTAAAAATGCTGCTTCTTGATCGGGTACAATACGAAATTCTACTTTATCTAAATATGGAATGCCTTTCACATAATAATCTTTATTTTTCTCAACAATTAGACTTTGACCCTTCTTGTATTCCACAAATTTGAATGGTCCAGTCCCAATTGGCGTTTTATTGCTATCTTTATAATTGGCTGGAATAATTGATGCTGTAACAGCCGTAATAAAAGCTGCCTCCTTTTCTTTTAATTGAATGACAACTGTTTTGTCATCTGGTGTTTCTATTTTTTTGACATTTGCAAAGCTAGAAGATAAAGGCTTGCCTGTTTTTAAACCGGCCAATTTAGCGTAAGAATAGGCAACATCTTTTGATGTCAATGTTTGTCCATTATGAAATTTGACACCATCACGAATCGTGAACGTATACGTCAAGCCATCATCGGAAATATCATAAGACTCGGCGATAGCTGGGTCTAACCCTCCCTCTGTGTTTGCTTTTAATAATCCTTCAAAAATATTGAACATCACTTCTCTTGTCCCAGCAGCTTCCGCTAAATTTGGATCCAAGTAATCTAAGTCTTGAGGAATCGCGACTACAACACTTCCACCTGTCTTTGATTTTTCAGTTTGAGTACCTTTACGATCTTTCTCACTTTCATCCGCCTTATTGCTGCTGCCACAAGCCGATAATAATAGTAAATTGACAGTCAATAATAGAATTGCTAGTAACCATGGCTTTCTCTTTACATTGAAAGTCGTCATTCGCTTCCCCTCCCATTTTTTAATTTAAACATGTATAGTTTTTAATAATGATGGTAGTTTGTTAATAGATTCTACGACGTGTGGATGCTGAAGCTCTTCAATACCTTTATAGCCAAATCTATTGATCAAAAGTGTTTTAAGTCCTACTTTCTTGCTTCCCACTACATCATCATAGTAATTGTCCCCAACATAAATACTATCCTCACTTTTAGTTTCTCCTTGCTTAAATGCAAGTTCAAATATATATTTACTTGGTTTTTCGGCACCAACTTCTGACGAAATAATAATATGATCGAAATAATCGCTTAATTCATAGTGATCTAATAATCGGCGTGCGCTTTTATCCCAATTACTAATAATACCTAGTCGATACCCGTCCTGCTTTAGGGTATGCAGTACGTCTTTTGTAAATGAAAAGGGCGCCCAATATGGAACAGTTTCTTGAATCCTTTCCTGAATAAAACGGTTTTGCCTTTCTAAATCGAATGCAAGTTGTAAATAATGATTAACAACTCCTAAATACCATGGATAAAAAAGATTTGCCTTTTTTCCAAGAACACCTGGATACTCTCTCATGAATAATTTATCAGCATAATGATAGGCTTCTTCGATTTTTTGTATGGGTATTTCAACGTGATGCTCTTTTAAATATTGAGCATATATTTTTTCTCGCTGCTGATATAATAGGGTATAACCGATATCAAACCAAATGTATTTGTTTATCAATATTTGATCTCCTTCTATTTTTTTATGGTCAATTGAATGCTTGATGGGTAAAGCTTACTGTGGTAAACCGTTTGCGTTGCTGTTTTAAATGTCAGTTCGGTAACTTCTGCTAATGGTAAAAACCGATTGCCATGTCGATCAAATGTCGGAAATAATGTACTTGTTATATTCACTCGAATCGCATGCCCTTTCTTAAAACGATGTGCAATTGAACCAGCCAAAATTTCTAATGGATAAATTTCATTGGGAATCAATGGTTCACGCTGATGAATACCATTTCGTGCGCTTGCGCGAAGTAATCCTTCTGCAATATTAATCGATCGACCATCCGGATAAACATCGATTAACTTAATGACAAAGTCCGTATCATCTACATTGGTTGATACATAGAGTGTTGCCTTCACCTCACCTACTACAACCAAATCTGCTGGTAGCGCTTCAGATGTATAGACAAGCACATCATTACGAATTTCAATAGGCTGTTGATTTTGGGCGCCCATGGGTGTTAAGATAGGATCTGCGCCAGATCGACCACCTATTGCTGGTACATATATGGATGGATGATAAACATAAATATCTTTCTCACTGCTTTGTTGTAAAATCTCCTCAGTTAGTTTTCCTGTACCATTAATAGAATTCGCCCGATCTTCACTTGATAAATACAGTACTTTCTCTTCACTTTTTGAAAGTGGCCATTGTTTGGACACATGCCACTCATTTTCTCCTGTAACGAAATAACGAACAGATTCTTCCTTCCATCTCGTTGGATAATCCTTCAACCATCTATCAAACCATTTAATAAGTATTTCATCAACATGATTTTCTGCATTTTTGCCAAAGTCTATCTGCCCTACATATCGAGACCATGGCATATGATACCAAGGTGTTAAAAATAAATATTGATTTTCTCTGGCAAGTTTATTTTTACTTTTCTCTTTAATCCCCTGGAAATTTTCAATCGTTTTATCAACATAAATGTCATACCATCCCCCTAGATGTAAAGCTGGAACTGAAATATTTTCATATAATGCTGGAGATTCAGGAAGTCTTTCATTCATTTGCCGAATCCACTTTTGATAAAATGGAACAAGCTCATTTTTGATGATCGGTACATTTTGTAAAGGTAAGTATTGATAGCATTCTTGAATATTGGTTGTCGCCAGTTGCTGGAGCCACTGCAGATCCTTTTTTCGTACTGCTTCATTTTGGCTAATAAAAGTTGCCCAAGATAAATTTAAAGCTAATGGAAAAGCGCCATTCTCTGACACTCGTAATGAGTTGGAACCACACATAAACGGTGCTATACATGTAAGATGAGGAGGTTGTTCTGCTGCTGCTAAGAGTTGTGAAATACCTATATACGAAAAGCCATATAACCCTACTTTCGAAATGGTATGAGGCAATGTAACTGCCCATTCGATCGTATCGTATCCATCCTCTCCCTCATGAACTAACGGATGAAACTCGCCTTCAGAAGACCAACGTCCACGGGTATCCTGGACAATGACAACATAGCCTTGCTCGGCATACCAAATTGGATGTGCATAATTCATAGTTTGTGCATCTTCTTTGTTATAAGGCGTTCTCAATATTATAATCGGATAATCTGTCTGATCATTTGGACGATAAATATCTGCATATAATTTTGTACCATCTCGCATCTTAATAGGTACATTCGGTTGATGAATAATGTCTCTCTCAATAATCGCTTGGTTCATATTTACACCCATTTCTTATATTTTAATAGACGAAATATTCGGATATTTAAAAATAAAAACCAGAGGCAACAGCGAAATTTTTTCTTGATATAAAAGATAAATATGTTGATCGTACCATTCTAAACACAAATAAATTCATACATATGCTTATTTAAGCAATTGGAAGGCCCAAAAATCATTCTATATTTTTTAAAGATCATATTTATAACACATAACTGTAAAATCGAGAATATCGTAGTCATATTCCAAACTACGCACAAAGCCAAATCGTTCATACAGACGAATGGCATCCTGCATTTTTTCTGATGTATGCAAGTATAAGGAATTCGCACCTTGCACTTTTGCATAATTGATACTAGCTTCCAGTAACTTTCTTGCAATACCCCTCCCTCTTATTTTCGGATGCACGCCTAGTAAACGAACGACAGGGGCATTTATTGGCATATTTAAATCTTCGTAAGCATCTGTCCCATTTGAAAAGATTTGAAGCGTACCAACGATTTCATGTCCTATTTTAGCGATTAATACCTTTGCAATTAACGGATTGTCAAGTGAAGCTCGGATATACTCCATATAATCATAGTAATCTTGAACATTACTATAGCTATTTTGATATTGTTCATAACTCGAAACTAAAACGTCTACTGCTTTTTCTTTATCATATGGCGCAAGTTCTTCAATGATTAAATCAAGCTGACTCATTGATTTCCCCCTCAAAAGTAACGATTCACAGCACTACGACTTCATCTACAATAGCAGATTGTAATTATTAGGTTAATGTGAATAATAAATGAAATAATACCAAGTTGTCAACTAGAAATAGTTATATTAATGATTAAAAATTTTTATCTGAACAAAAAGACCCAATTAGAGAAAGCCAATCATTACAGAAATGACCCTTGCCCACCAAGAAACTAGCTAATTTATAATACTTTCCTAAAATCAAAAGAGAACTGGATTCATCCACTTCTCTTAAGTACAAGTCGGAGCTATACACTACCATTAATATATTACGATACTACGTCCTGCTTTATTCGTAAAATTAATCGACCTGATTCCATGATCATTTTCACTATCATTACAATCATTTATTTTCTAAGGATTTCTTTTCATAAACCAATAAAATACAACTTGCTATTGAAGAAGCAAGAAACACAATGGCCCCCGGCAATGCTCTTGATAAAATATATCCAGCTTGATAGGATGCAAACAGTAAATGATAAATCACATAAACAAAAGAGACTAAAGCTATTATATAAAATGTGTATTTAATCAAATTAAACTCATTTTTTTTCATTATTATTATTCCTTTATATTTATTTTTTCCTATCTATAGAATAATGTTTTATAGCTCCTCTTTCAACATAACCATATTTTCTCTTAATTAATTTCTTTTTTCCAAAAGGTCGTTTTAATACTTTCTCTACACCCCTCTCTGTTAGGATAGTTGTCGTACGATATTTTAGTGTTATAGTTTAGTGAATAACACGGAGGTTGATCGATATGACGGAGAGAAAAAGGGTACGATATTCGCAGGAACAGAAAGAAATGATTATTAAACGCATGATGCCACCGAATAATGAATCAGTAGCTCAAATTGCGAAGGAAGAAGGCATATCCGAAGTAACGTTGTACAAGTGGAGAAAGTCTGCTCGTACAGCGGGTATGGCAACACCTGGAAATGGACAAACAAGCGACAAGTGGAGTAGCCAAGATAAATTTTTAATTGTGATGGAGACATTCTCCATGAATGAATTGGAATTAGCAGAATATTGTCGAAAAAAAGGATTATATCGTGAACAAATAGAAGCTTGGAAAAGTGTATGTCTTCAAGCAAACGGGCAAGCATTTGATCAAGCAAAACAGCTGAATGATGCCTTAAAGGATGAACAAAAGAGCGCTAAACAACTAGAAAAAGAGCTTCAAAAGAAAGAAAAAGCGCTAGCTGAGGCTGCGGCATTATTACTTTTGCGAAAAAAGGCCCAAGCGATTTGGGGGGATGACGAGGAAGAATGATTAGCCCGTCAAATCGCGCATTAGCTGTTGAACTTATCCAAGAGGCACATCAAAATGGTGCGCGATTAGCGAAGGCGTGTGAGGAACTTGATATCAGTGTTCGAACGTATGAGCGCTGGGTAAAAGAAGGTGGTATAAAGGTTGATCAGCGTCCACTCGTGAAAAGACCTGTGCCAAAAAACAAGTTATCTTCGGAAGAAAGAGAAGAAATACTAACAGTTGTCAAACAAGGGGAATATGCCGATTTACCACCGACACAGATTGTCCCTAATTGCGGACAATGGGACATACATCGCCTCAGAATCTACCTTTTATCGTGTATTACGTGAAGAAAAAATGCAACACCATCGTGGCCGTAGCCAGAAGCCTGAAAGAAGGATTCCTGAAAGTCATCTCGCAACAGCTCCCAATCAAGTATGGACTTGGGATATTACATGGCTTGGAGGACCTGTAAAAGGTTTGTACGATCGCCTCTATTTAATGATCGATTTATTTAGTAGAAAAGTGGTTGGATGGGAAGTCTGGGAAACAGAAGAAGCAAAACATGCCGAATCGCTTGTGAAAAAAGCAGTTATCAATGAAAAAATTCAAGGAGCGCCGCTGGTACTACATTCAGATAATGGGAGTCCGATGAAAGCCGAAACATTCTTAAGTTTACTAGAAAAATTAGGCATTCAAAGTTCTTTTTCAAGACCGCGTGTGAGTAACGATAATCCTTATTCAGAGGCCATGTTTCGTACACTTAAATATCGACCGGATTATCCGTATAAAGGTTTTGCATCACTTACAAAAGCAAGACAATGGGCACATCAATTTGTCCAATGGTATAACGAGATTCACCTGCACAGTGGGCTAAATTTTGTAACACCGGTACAATGTCATACAGGTGAACATATAGCGATATTGGAAAAGCGAAAAAAAGTATATGAAATGGCAAAAGCAAAGCATCCAGAACGTTGGACACAAGGCATAAGAAATTGGTCACCAAAAGAAAAAGTCGCACTCAATCCAATGCGTGATGAGGACAAGACAAAACAGTTCATGGAGGAATAATATCTCCATTTTCCTGTTGATCTGAAACGAAAGCAAGCTTTTCCTTTCGTTTCAGATCAACAGGCCAGCAAGCGCAGCGCGGTAGCCTTAATAGCATCTGGAGATGAAGGATATTTTTAAAAATACTAAAGTAGCTAATTGCGACAACTATATTGACAAACACCGAAACGAATCTTATGTTTATGTCTTCCTTTTTTATAATAAAAATCCCTTGATTTATATCCTTTATCTGGCCCAGTAAAGGAAACCTTAGTAGTAATCTCAAGAGAAATTCCATAAGTTGATTCAGCCGATTTCAGGAAACTTCCTTTTAAGCCCGAAAATTTTTGTCCAATACTAGCATGAATTTTTTTAGTTTCTTCAGTTGTTTCACCTCGTGCAACACTTTTTATAAAATATGGCTTTGATAAATAAGACCAAGATTTTACTATACCTTCATCGTAAGTATAATATCTATATGTCGCTGGCTTTCTTTTAGCTTTTACTGTATTATCGCTGAATACAGTATCTATTTTATCGACTTTAGTTTCAGTAACTTCTACAATTGATAATAAATCTCCTTTTTTAGTGTTGTTACTTGAATTTGTATAAATAGTTTTGGAAGAAATTATTTTATCCTCTTTGTTATTATTATCATTTTTTAGAATAAACTCATCTAATAGAAGCCCTAAACACAAAACAGAAATTATACATATAAAATATTTATAAATTAATTTCAAATAATCTCACTCCCTTCCTAATTTCACATTTAATTATACTTAATTTTATATACATTAATATAAAAAATGTAAAAACATGAATTAAGAAGGATTAAATTAGTTAAATAGTCTTATTATATATTTATTTTTTCAAAATGAATAATATTAGAAGGACCAAATTTCTCAAATCGTTTAGCTTATTTGGAATCATTAAGTTTTATAGAATTTCACAGCAAGTCTAATTAAAAGTTTCTTAAAAATATATAGTCATTTAGACTTACATTTAATATAAAGTAAGATGCAAAAGTAAGCTAGAGCATCATAAGACATGATTAAATTTTTTATTTACTTAAATTATATATAAGCTAGAGAGAACATCAAAGCGGAGGTTAATTTCAAAATGCCAAACGAAAATAGAACCATTCACATTTAGCATAATTAAGTGAAACTAATCGTAATTGACATTAAAGAAAGTATATTAGAATCTTTTTTATTTCACCTGTGATCTACTGAATTATGGACAAGATATGAGGATAGATATAAGCAAAAATATAATATTACTCATAAAATCATACGTATTTTAATAAAAACATCTTCTAGAACAATGCAAGACTACTGAAAAACTATACTCCGTTTTTATTAATGAAAGTTCATCTTTTTTAATTTTTAATAACCACAACAGTTAACTTTTTCAGTAGTCTTCCCATACTGAATGACACTCCATTCACCAAACAAGAGCTATTTCATTATTTTAAATAACGCCAGCCGCCAGTATAGGAAATATCTTCTCCTATTTCTAAAGCATTGGCCTCACAGATGAATCCTAATACTTCCGATTCGTCTTCCAACAGCACTTTTCCGATCCCTAATGGAACAGGGATATTTGTTATAAAATGTCCTACTTTTTCAATAGGCATTTCCCAAATTTCTAATTCAATAGCGGTACCCTGCTTATTGTTAGATCGTATTAATCCTGGTTTCGGAGGGGAAGAAGGCAATTTTAGCATCCTGTATACAGGTGCACTTTTTGTTTGACGTACAAATACTGCCCCATGTTCAAGCATTTGACTTTCAAGCTCGAATCCTCGCATATGAAGACCGCATACTGCTAATAATACGGTTTTCCTTTGTTTTTCGGGATATTTTCCATACACCAAGGCATTGGCTAAACCACTTATTAAATGCTCATTTATGCTACTTGAAAATAAAGTGATCCCAAACGGTAAATTTCGTTCTATATCTTCTCCTGGGAGTGCTATGGCACACAAGTCTAAAAGATTACAGTGGTTTGTGTATAGACCCATTAAACTATTTGTGTCGATTGGGTTTCTTCTCACTTCTTCTCTAGTCCATGTTCCTCCAGCTGTAGGCATGATTAAAACTGCATTTTGTAATTGCTGGTGTGCTCTTTGTTTCAATGCTTGCAGTCGATGTATAGCGTTAAACACAGAAGCTGCATCGTACCCAGACTTTGTAGCTGACTCTAGTACTGTTTCCGTGACAGGAAAAACCGCTTCCTTATTAGCTGTAACAAATTCACCCAAATCAGCCCAACGCTCTGCCACCCATGGCCCATCGTATAAAATAGCTGCCGCTTCTGATAAATAGCTGCCATCTATATATTCGATCGGAATATTGAACTGTTGGATTCGCTCAATGGTAGCTGCCCAAGCTGCCTTATATTGATCAGCAAATGGACCATAAAAAGTCAGTGGCTTCTCTAGGATATAAATTTTTTCAGGAAGTGCATCTCTGTGACGTGTTATTTGTTTTGACCACGGATCGGATGCTTCAAATCCCCGAACGACTTCATCTATAAGCATGGCATCTGACAACTCATGGGTAAATACAGAAACGCAATCTAAACTAGCACACGCTGGCACGACACCTTTTACTGGCCATGCGCCTAAACTAGACTTGTAGCCCACAAGACGGTTGAGTGCTGCTGGTACACGACCAGAGCCCGCTGTATCTGTACCGAGGGCAAAAGAAGCTAGTCCGCATGCTACCGCAACAGCCGATCCCGAGCTAGAGCCTCCACTAATTAAATCAGGATTTAGAGCATTTTTCGTCTCACCATAAGGGCTTCTCGTTCCAACAAGGCCCGTTGCAAATTGGTCTAAATTGGTTTTACCAATAGGAATGGCTCCAGCATCGACTAAACGTTGCACAACAGTTGCATGATCAGAGGGTGTGTACGCAAACATCGGGCATCCGGCAGTCGTTGGAACACCTTGCAAATCAATATTGTCTTTAATAGCAAATGGAATTCCCCAAAGTGGTGCTTGTTGAGGATCCATATCCTTTAAATGTTCCAAATAAGGCTGAATCGCTTCTTTTGTAGGAGGCGTAATCCAAATATTAAAATCTTGATACTGTTCCGTACGTTTAAGAATTTCCTCTATTATATATTCTGGTGTTACTTCTAATGATCGATATTTTTCCTTCAATTCAGTGATTGACAATTTTTGCAGCAGATTCATCGTTTGCATGGTCCACACCTCTTTTTCCCTTTGATAAAGCAACTATTAGTTGTCCTGCTTGTACTTCTTCACCTGAGGATACATATACACTATTTACCCAACCATCAAATGGTGCATATTGCGGAAATTCCATTTTCATACTTTCTTCAATAATAAGCGGATCTCCTTTTTTCACTTCATCCCCAGGACAAACTAATACTTTCCATACACTCCCTGGCAAAGCGCTACGTATCGCTTCCGCTCCCTCTGGCAATTGTTCCTCCACTATTTCTATCGTTTCATGTTCTGAAACATATTCATCAAGACCTAGTGTGTGCCATCTTTCACGTTCAGCCTCAAAAGCACTTTGTTGTGTCGTTTTAAATTCAGTAGCACTCTCTTTGATCGTTTCTAAAAATAAGATATAATCTTTCACTTTAAAAGTCGTTTCCTGAATTGCTACATTAAATTGACCTCGTAAAAATTTTTCGCGCAGTTCCAGTAACTCGTCTGCTGCTACTGGATAAAATTGAATTTGATCGAAGAATCGCAGAAGCCACGGTTTCCCTGATCGAAAACTGATTGTTTCACGCAAACGATTCCACATTTGAACCGTTCGACCAACAAATTGATAGCCTCCAGGACCCTCCATACCATATACACACATATATGCTCCGCCGATTCCGACGGCGTTTTCAGGCGTCCATGTACGTGCCGGATTATACTTTGTTGTGACAAGGCGGTGACGCGGATCGATAGGCGTTGCAACAGGTGCTCCAAGATAAACATCCCCAAGGCCAAGGACTAAATAGTTTGCATCAAAAACGGCTTTTTTCACATCTGCAATACCATCCAACCCATTAGCACGGCGGATAAACTCTAAATTACTTGGACACCATGGTGCATCTGGTCGAACATTTTTTTGATAACGTTCAATGGCTAATTGTGTTGCAGGATCGTCCCATGAAAGTGGCAATCGAACAATACGTGATGGCACCTCCATCTCTTCAAGAGAAGGTAAATTTTTATTTAACCTCTGCATGATTTCGCATAATGCTGAAATAGACATTTTTGTTGCATCAATATGAATTTGTAATGAACGAATACCTGGCGTCATATCAATAATAGGAAGATTCTTCTGTGATTGAATAGCTTCCATTAATGCATGCACTTGGAATCGTAGCAGCAAATCTAATTCCATATCGCCATATTCGATTAAAATATTCTCATCCCCATCTGCACGAATACACATAGGAAAACGGCCGGCCGTACATTGAACAAGAATAGGTGCATTCGTTGAAAAAGGTTTAGATTCCTTTGAAAACTGAGGAAGCCTTACGAAATCATCATTATGCTGACCTACCTCCTCTAAAAATTTTTCCTGCGATTGGCGTAGATCATCAGCTTCTTCTAATGTTAAAATACGAAATTGAATATGATCTCCTGCATGCAGCTGTCCAATTTTCCATAATTCAGCAGAAACTGTTGTAACTGGACATACAAAGCCTCCTAGACTTGGACCATCTGGCCCCAATAAAATAGGCATATCACCTGTTAAATCTAGCGTTCCAATCGCATAGGCATTATCATGGATATTCGATGGATGCAAGCCTGCCTCCCCGCCATCCTCACGTGTCCAAGGAGGCGTAGGACCGATCAAACGGACCCCTGTTCGAGAGCTATTAAAGTGAACTTCCCAGCTCGTTTCTGTTAGCTGGTTCAAATATTCAGGTAGTAAATATTCCTCCGTACAATGGGGCCCTGCCATAACACCAATCGTCCATTCATTTGTAAAAACAGGTTGATATGGTTTAGGAAGTTCTGTAAATACAGCTGTATGATTTGTATGGACACGTAAAATATCACCTGTTCGCAGTGCTCGACCACCATGTCCGCCAAAACCGCCTAACGTAAAAGTTGAAGCACTTTCAAGATACAGTGGTACATCTAATCCACCAGCAACAAGCAAATACGTTCGCATTCCTTGTTTTGCTTCTCCAAATGATAATACTTGGTCACGTTTAACATGAATAACCTGATACATCGGTGCAGTCTCTTCATCTATTTTGGCCTCCATATCCGCACCTGTTAAGCAAATAGACATATCCGTTCGAAATTTATAGGCGCCTCCTCGAAGGGTAAACTCAAGGCCAGCTGCATTTTCTTTATTGCCTAGCAACTGATTGCCCATACGAAATGAAAAAGCATCCATAGGTCCACACGGTGGCACCCCAACGTCCCAATGTCCGATGCGTCCGGGAAAGTCTTGTACAGTTGTTTGAATACCTCCATCTATTACTTCTATTGCACTTTCGTCCGGCGCAAAACCATTCAGCATTTTTGTATAAACATGTCCTGATTTATAATTATTTTCTTTCAAAAGTGCCTCAAGATACTGCAAGTTTGTCGTAATACCATAGAATCTAGTATCTTTAAGAGCATTGCTTAGTTTTTGAATCGCTTCTTCTCTTGTTGCCGCGTGAACGATGATTTTCGCAAGCATTGGATCATAAAAAGAGGTAACTGTAATGCCATCACGAACCCACGTTTCAACTCGTGCATTTTCTGGTAAATGAACTTGGTCAATAATTCCTACACTTGGTTGGAAATTATTCAAACAATCCTCTGCATAAACACGTGCTTGAATGCTATGACCCTTTGGCTTGAAATATAACGTCTCTAATCCATGCAGTTCATCAGCTGCTTCCTTTAGCATCCATTCTACTAGATCGATACCAAGCACTTCCTCCGTTACTCCATGCTCTACTTGTAAACGTGTGTTGACCTCCAGAAAATAGAAATGCTCAGTCATTGGATCATATAAGTATTCAATTGTCCCAGCACTACGATAGCCCACTTCTTTTGCTAAACGTTTAGCAGCCTCTAACATATTTTCTCGTACAGATGGTTTTAGTAATGGTGCAGGGCTCTCCTCCACTACTTTTTGATTGCGACGTTGTACAGAACAATCTCGCTCTCCAAGTGCCACGACCTCACCATTTGCTGTACCGAAAATCTGTACTTCTATATGACGTGCATTGGCAATATATTTTTCGAGAAAAACACCACCATTATTAAAATTCTTCTCTGCTAAATGACAAACCGATTCATAAGCTTCACGTAGGGCCGTTTCATACATACAAATACGCATCCCTATGCCACCGCCGCCTGCTGTACTTTTTAGCATGACAGGATAGCCAATTCGTTTGGCCTCAGTAACCGCGCTCTCTACATTTTGAATGAGCGGCGTACCAGGTAAAAGAGGGACATTTGCCTTTGTTGCGATCTTACGTGCCGAATGTTTTAAGCCAAATAACTCGATCTGTTCTGGAGTAGGGCCAATAAAAACAATTCCCTTTTCTTGACAAGTTCGAGCAAAATCGGCATTTTCGCTTAAAAATCCATATCCTGGATGAATTGCTTCTGCACCTGTATTGAGCGCTGTTTTCAAAATAAGATCCGCATTTAAATAACTGTCTTTTGCAGTCCCTTCTCCAATCAAAACTGCTTCATCAGCTAAATCAACATATAGACTATCTTGGTCTGCTTTTGTATAAACGACAATAGAGTAAATATCCATTTTCCGTAATGTTCTTACAATTCTTGTGGCGATTGCTCCGCGATTTGCAATTAAAACCTTTTTAAACATATCAAACACTCCTTTAATTTATTTGTCCCAAATCAGTAATTGTATAGGAGTTGGATTATAAGCATTACATGGATTATTTAGTTGGGGACAATTACTGATTAATACAGTTGTACGATGAATCGCCTTCATCTCCACATATTTACCTGGGGACGAAACACCGTCATCAAATTTCAAGCCGCCATCTGGTGTCACTGGAACATTCATAAAAAAATTGACATTGGGTGATAGATCTCTCTTTGTAAGATTCTCTCCGTATTTCGCTAACTGCAACATATAGGTATCCCGACAATTATGCATCGGCAATGTATCATGTGAATAACGAACTGTATTACTTTGTGCCGAGCAAGAACCACCGAGTGTATCATGGCGTCCACATGTATCAGCAATGATTTCGACTAATTCTTTCCTTGATTCTGAAACAAGCACAGAACCTGTTGATAAGTAAATATTCTTTTGACGTTGAATCGTATTCACAGCACTATAATGATCAGAAGGATGATCACCATCAAAAAAGATTGTATCTACTGCTTGATTTCCCTCTAAATCAAGAATTCGAAGAACTTGTCCAGGCTCGATTGTATACAACCAACCTTCTCCTGCTAATAGTTTTTGGTTATAAATAGCATTTTCTACTTTACGATCGCTCTCTACATAATTTAATACAGTCATTATTGATGTCCCCCTTTAGTAAGCATTAAATATTCCCATGTATTTTCAAATGCACGACGATTCTCGTCACGATAATTCAAACAAATATCATCTGATTGAATAGGTTCTGCATCTGTTATCGTTATTTCTATTGGAGCGGATGGATACGTGTTCTTGGTATCAAAAGGATGTGGTGTATTGGACAATATAAGCAAAACATCCATCTCTGTTCGCAATGTTACAGTATCTCCTTTCTTCGCATGCCCTTCAACAAAATGCATGCTTCCTTCATCGTCGCAGTATACTTTGGAAAATAAATTGACGACGGGAGATAAATCATTTACCTTCAAGCCATTACGAACTAATTCAATCAGCAAATTATCTTCACCGTTTCGATACCAATCATTCCGCATTTCTTGGTATGTCGTTCGACCATACTTTTCTTCGATATGCTGTTTTGTACTGTATCCCGAAATCGTGTCATGCCAACCAACAGAGTCCTCCACAAAGCTAGCTAATACTCGGCCATTATCACTCATCAATACGTTGCCCTTTGTTAAAAAAGCCGTATATTGTGCCTTTAAAGAATCTGGCATATTGTAACGCTCTGCTAGATCATCTGCATTATAGAGGAGGAGAGAAACATTGGCATCATCTGCTAATGCTGTAAATCGAATATTCTTTCCTCTTTGAATGTAGCTCGACCATTTCCCACCTGCTGGGATTGTTTTGCTGAAAATTGAAGTTGTTTTTTGCATATTTTTTTCCTCCTTAAAAATAGTAAAAGCCCGGGAGACATCATCTCCCAGGCTTTTATCCTTCCGTGAATACAACTTTGAACATATCGTTGTACGTTCTCTCTTGGACCAGCCTTTAAAGATTTCCTATCTTTAAACGGAACCCTAGAGAACTTTTTGTTTCTAACTTATTTGTAGAAACCTTTATTTAGCCTAAATATAATAAATATTCATAATATTCAGTATATTAATACTATACAATGCTTGTTCAATAAAGTCAACTATCATATGTTACTTTATCTAACATATTTCTTTTTTTCTATATTTTGAGATACTGTAATCGGTGTTTTAGCTTGCAGCCACTTCTTCCTTATAAATAGATAAACAAAGCCTATAATGATCCAAGTAATGCCAACTTTTAATGTGTATTTGTCAAGTAGCGTTAGTAGCCAACCGATAAAAGCAACACCGATCAACGGAAAAATTAAATACAATAGCGTATCTTTTGCAGAACGCCTTTTTTCTCTAATATAAAATTGAGCAATAACGCATAGATTCACGAATACGAACGCTGTTAAAGCACCAAAACTAACAAATAAAACGGCCGTATCTAAATTGATAGCAACAGCTGAAAGGGAAATCACTGCTACAAAAATGATATTGGCAACAGGAGTCTTAAACTTAGGATGCAATGTCGTAAAAAATTTTTTCGGTAAAATCGATTCTTTCCCTAATGCATAGAAGAATCGGCTCACACTTGTCATAGAGGATAATCCTTGCGTAAAAGTGGCAATGATCAGCACTAAAATAAATAACGAGCTGAGCAAGTTACCTCCAATTAATTGAACTAGACTATAAGCCGCATTGTCCGGGTTTTGGAACGTAAAATCTGGGTGGGCAATTGCTGTTAAATACGAAATAGCCATATACATAAGCGCCGCTATAAAAATAATATAGAAAATGGCTTTTGGAATTGTTTTTTGTGGATCAATTGTTTCTTCTGCCATCGTTGTAACAGCATCAAATCCTAAGAAGCAAAAACATATTAATGAGGCACCTGAAAAAATAGAACTTATCGAACCATTTTCAATATTAAAAAAGGGTGTCAGTGAAAAGAGTGAGCTCACTCCATCATTCACAAGTATGTCTTTCATCGTCAGTATGCAAAAAAGAGCTATAAAGGCGATTTGACATAAAACTGAAATACTACTAACTCGTGCCGCTGACTTAATGCCCAGTATGTTTACAATCGCTAAAATAATATTCATCACAATAATCCAAATATAAATCGGGATAGAAGGAAATTCCGTATTCATAAAAATACCAAATGTTAATATCGCAATAATAGGCGAAAAAACATAATCGATAATCAATGCCCATCCTACTAAAAATCCTACTTTAGGATGAATCGCCTTCTCCGTATAAATATAGGCAGATCCAGAAATAGGATAAGCTTTCACCATTCGGCTATAGCTATACGCTGTAAAGAAAATAGCAATAAAAGCTGCCATATAGGCTGCAGTCATTTGTCCATCTGCGGCATTGAATGCCACACCATAAACTGTAAAATAAATCATCGGTGTCATCCATGCAAGTCCCAAAAAGACTACTTGCGGTGTTTTAAGGGACCTTATAAGGCTTGTTTGCCCTTCCATATAATCATCCTTTCTCCTAATTAAAATAAAATAAGCCCGAGAGAATCTTTTCGGATTCTCCCGGGCTTTTATCCCTCCGTGTATACAGTAGATACTGTACGCTCTCTCTTGGACCAGTCTTTAAAATGATCTTTAAACGGAACCCTAGAAAGCTTGTTACTTAATCATGCATAAAAGCATTATGAAGTAAGTATTTTGTTAAAGCTTATCTAAAGTATAAAAAATATAAATAAAAAATGCAATACTTTATGTTATATTTTCTAACATATATTTTACATATATAATAACATCTATAGATTTAATATAAAAATACGTATAAAAAATCATATTTCTATTCTTTTATGTCATATTTTCTAACGATGGGTCTTTTCAGTATTAAGCTTTTTTGTATAGAACATTTTCTTAAATTGTTGAAATCTTTATACGCTCCTGTTATCAGCCATTCAGCCTTTTTCTAAACAATTTTGAAATGGTATAAGATTTCATTAAAAAAGGATGCTAATTAAAAAAGGGCTTTACGCCAAAATCTATTCTTAATATAAAAATTAGATAGCCTATTGATTTCCGCTACGGCTTGCTCGCTTTTCCAGCGGGAGTCGAGCAAACCTTCGCTCCAATCCATATAGAATAGGGGTTTTTTACATTTATATTCAAATTTTTATTCTAATTTTTTCCTAATGAATCAATTTCATAAATCATTTTCTTCCTGAAAATACGAACATTTAATAATATTAATTTTGATAGTTGTGGAGCGGAGGACGGCGACTCCTCGAAAATGCATGCGCATTTCCTTCGTGCGGTGTGAGTTCAAGGAGGCTTATTCAAAGTCCTACGGGAAAAGCTTGAGCTGAAAGCCCCGCAGGAACGTTTTAAGGGACAAAGCCTAAGTTCGCCACGTCCTGTGGCAACGGCTTCGGGGTCAACATCGTGTCGACCCGAGGAGATTGAAGCCAAGCCCGTGGAAAGCGCCGTCTGGAGCGGAACAAAAAAATCTGAATATTAAAAGTATATATGTGAAAAAAGTTCGTATTTTCCATCTGTATTCTACATTTTGAAATTGATTCAATCAATACATCTAATATTCTTCTGTAAAGATTTTCATTATCCATAAACAAAAGTTCGAGTAACTTGAGGATCATTGATCATCGATTACCGAAGTATTATTATCTCCAAACACCTGTTTAATAGCTGCAAAGCGAATTTGTTCATTGCATTTTTCACAGGTAAAATATTTTGTTTTTCTTTCTTTATATTGCTTGTATTGCATACTCCCCTCAACAAGCTCAAATTTCTTTCGACAGCTACTGCATATAGCATAATAAGGCATCTTATACTCACCTCTTATATAATGGAGTGTTTAAAAATAATTCGAAAACTTTTATTCATGAATAACTACCTAAAAATCCAACTGATCATCTGTAAAAGCAGCTAACAGGATGCATTTTAGAATGATCAAAAGTTCAACTTGAACAACTAATGGCTAGAGTCTAGATTGCTCTGGAGTCATGGATTATTTTATTTTGGTCGACGGTATCAGAGCAATTGCTGTCTCAATATCATCGTGATACCATAAGTAGCTACAGAAAAATTTTTATTCTAATTTTTTGTTATTCTTCAGACAGTAACTGGTACAATTCCTTCTGGATAGCTAGTAACGAATCTATTTTTTCAGGCGCTAAATGGATTAAAGCTTCATTCATTTTTTGATATAGCCCATTTGGATCTTCAAAGATTTGTTGTACCTTTTGTTCTCCCTTTGGCGTCAATTGAAGCCGTACCTCTCGGCGATTATTTTTAGGAATGCTTCTATCAATCAAACCAGCAGAGACTAATCCCTCAATACTGGTGCTAAGTGTGCTCTTAGAGAATTGTAGTTGTTCAACCAATTTTTTTTGCGGCATAATCTCACCAGCTTGGATTACTTGCAAAATCCAAAACTGTGGCATCGTTAAATCACTATTTGAGATCACTGCCAAACCCCATTTACGAAAAAGCTTATGGATTTCTCTGAATGAAATCAACAGCATTTTTGTTTGATCATTTCTTTGGTCGATTATGTCTTTTTCCATTGCTAACACATCCTTTTTAATTATATTGTTCATTTATAAAATTATGATTTTTGTATTGTTCTTTTTTAAATAGTTCCATATTGAACTGTTTTTCGTTATCATTATAACCTATCTTCACATCAAAAAACAATATCGCTGTTAAAAGAATTCCATAATAACTGAATCCGAAAGATGTCATCATACAACCCTATTACAAATTCTTTGATTCCATTCATTTCTTCAATTTTAGAACATAGGAAATTTAACGTCCCCTCCAAATGGCTTAGCAAAGGCCCTAGCCATTGGGTTAATGGACCTTTTACGGTTTTCCACATAAAAAAACAGTGTCTTTTGACACTGTTTCGAATCGTTCCAATAATCGTTATTGTAAGGCAGAAAGCAGACTTAAATCTTTCATACCTTTGCACATCAAAGAAAAGGGTGCTCTAATCTTTTGGGATCTGTTCATTGATTCCTCTTGATTCAAGCAAAATAGAGCGTGTAAAGATTTGAGCTGTATGCTAAATCTGAAATCACGAGATCTATTCGATATCATTTTCAAGGAATTTCGTCATTTCTCCTAACGCATAAATATGAAGCTCATGCATGGCCCTTGAACATGCTGTATAGAAATAATTTCTCTCCATTTCTTTTTGATAATTTGTGGCAGATGCATCCCAAATCAATACCGCATCAAATTCAATTCCTTTCGCCATATAAACGGGTAGCAACACAATACTTTTTTGATATTGTGTCGTTTTGTAGTCGATTAATTTTATATCCATATATTGTTGTAATTTTGGATATACTTTTTTACATTCCTCCGCTGTTTTACAAATCACCGCGATTGTTTCATAATTTTTCTTTAAATCTTGGATGCGTTTCACTAGTTGCTGAACCAGTTGGTGTTCGTCTGACACAACATTCAATGTTGGGCGTTTTCCGTCTCGATTGAATGACTGAATTTCCTTTTTATGTCGTAAAATACTAGATGTTAAATGTGTGATTTGTTTTGTTGAGCGATAACTTTTATTTAGCGTCATCTTTTCAACACCGCTGCCATATAATTCAGGTGCCAATAGGGACGGGTTTTGAAATGTATGCGGATGAATCGTTTGATGATGATCGCCTAAAATCGTCATATGTGCATAGGGAAATAACTGTTTTAAAACATATAATTGAAAAGGTGAATAATCCTGTGCTTCATCGATGACAACATGGCGGATATATGGATTTATACGTTTTCCTTCAATTTTATCCTGCAAATATAAAAATGGTGTAGCATCTTCATACAAAATATTACGTTTTTTTAATGAAATGCTCGATTCCCTGCAAATCATCTCCCAATTTTCAGGAAAATCACACGGTAACTTTTGTTGCATGCTTTCATTGAGCTGAAATAATTGACTGTACAATCGAAAGACATTTACAAATTTTAAACGTTGGATCGCTTGCTTTATGGGTTTGAAATGTTTTTTTACAATTTGAATGGCTAACTTTGCGCGTTCTTGTTCAAAATCATCAAAGGAGTTTTCTGTAAATTTCCCCTCCTGCAACAATTCTCTGTACGTCTTTGTATAATCTTCTGTGTCTAATAAATCGCTTTTTTCTTCCACCCATTCTTTTGTTCTCTCTATTTTTTCTTTTTTCACAATCTCCTTCAATAACCATTCTTTCACAAGCTGCAAACGATTTGGAATGGATATAGTACGATCAAGTGAATAAAAATAATGTTTGATCTGCTCCGCACTGATTAGTTTTTCACCACGAAAAATAATATTTTTAAATTGCATACCTTGTTCTGAAAGCAATGAGACATAGGCATCTAAAAGATGTTGAAAATGAAGGCTTGCTTTATAAGTGATCATTTGTAATCTATTTCTATAAATTTGTTCATTTTGCTCAGATAACATCGTTTCTAACTGCTGATAGGGGTGTTCTAATTCATATTGACTCCCTATATTCTTTTCTATATATTCCCAGAAAGTTAACTGTTGCATATTTTCTTCCCCTAAATCTGGTAATACATTATTGATATAACGATTAAACAATTGATTAGGAGAAATCAGTAAAATTTGATCTGCTGTTAGCTGATCTCGATATCGGTACAATAAATAAGCGACTCTCTGCAATGCAACAGCAGTTTTTCCGCTTCCCGCTACACCATCAACGATTACATAAGGGGTTTTCATATGACGAACGATTTTATTTTGCTCCTTTTGAATCGTTGTAACAATCGTGCGCATATGTTCACTCGCATTTTGACTAAGCATCTCTTTTAAAATCGTATCTTCAATAGCTATTCCTGTATCAAACATAGTGTGCAATTTACCGTTCTTTATGATAAATTGCCGTTTTAATAACATTTCACCATGAATCGTTCCATCTATGGAATCGTAGCTTGCAGCACCAGGTAGCGCATCATAAAACATACTTGAAATAGGAGCTCGCCAATCATAGATGAGTATATGATCCTCTTTTTCATCCATTAATGTAGAAATGCCTATATAGACTTTCAAAGGGTTTTTTTGTCCACGCTGTAAAAAATCGATTCGTGCAAAATAAGGGGAATCGGTTAAGCGTGTTAACAAATGGATTCGTTTTTTTATGCGTTCATCATTTCTTTCACGTTCAGACAGTAACTCTGCCTGCTGCTTGATACTGATAGATGTTTCCAAGGCGTCTTCTGCAGAATCTACATTAACTTTCACATCTTCCCAAAAGTTCTTTTTCAAACCGATGACTTGAGTTCTGTAGAGACTAGAATTCCGTTCCAATCGTTCAAGCTCATGATGAAGTACTTTTAAACAATGTTCCAAATAATGTTCTTCACTGAAATGATTATTCATATATTCCATCCCATGTGCACCCCTTTAGTTTTGGCTTGTATTCTACATCATAGTGCCCGTGGCGGGAAATGAACAGTCTATTAATCAATTTACAAATATGGTATAATATATATAGAAAAATAATGTGTTGATTATCCAATTTCGTCCATAAAAAACAGGAAGAATTCGTTGAGTTCCGCTACGGATTGCTCGCTTTCCTGTGGGACATTGAATTGACTTCATTGAATCGACATCGCATGGAGGAAATGCGCATGTATTTTTGAGGACTCGAGCAAACCTCCGCTCCAATCTACATAGTGGAGCTAAAAATACATGTTTTTTGAGGATTATGTCAAATATATCCCCTAATTTCTTCCTAATCAATGCACCTGTAAAAAATTAATAATCTCTAAAGAAAATTTAGTTATATCATACGATATTGAATAGGATAAATTTTATACCTCTTTGAAAAGAAAAGAAGAATGCATGTTAAATGGAAATCCATTAAATGCATTCTTCTTTTTATATATTTAGATGATTCAATACTAAGTGTTAGTATCCTTCAACTACCATCAACATTTTTAATTGGCTACAGCAGCTGTTTTTCTTCTATGTTTGCCTACATTTTTTTCTAAATAGTAGAATAGAAGTTCTAGGAGTAAACAAATAATCCAATAGATAATCGTCGCAACGGAATACATTTCTAAGAAGTTGTAGCCTTGGTTCGCAATCATTTTGGAAATTGCCATAATTTCAACTACTTTTACCGCAAAAGCAAGTGAAGTTGATTTGATCAAGTTGATAAAGATATTCCCCATATTCGGCAATGCCATTTCAAACATTTGTGGGAAGATGACTCTTCTCAAACCTTGCCAAGTCGTCATTCCTACACTATGGCACGCTTCCATTTGTCCAACCGCAATTGAATTGATAGCTGCTCTAAAAATTTCCGTTGTATAAGCAGCTGCATTCATGGAATAAACCATAAACGCATACCACATAGGCGAAATATTGTCCGCATTCCACGTTGTTGTGAATGTTTTGTTCACCCAATCCAATAATTCTGGTACTCCATAGAAAAATACATATAATTGTACGAGCAACGGGGTCCCCCGAATAAAAGATACATAGACAATTGTTAGCTGCTGAAGAAAAGGGACTTTATAAACACGCGTTAAAGCTAGTCCTAACCCAATAACAGAACCAATGATGATGGATACCGCCGCGATCGATAATGTAATGGGTACGCCTTTCAAAACCTCAGGAAAATGCTCGATCGCGAATTGTATGTTAAAAACTGTCATGTCATTCCTCCCCTAAGATTTCGCTACATTTATACGCCCTTTTTTAAAGTGCTTCTCTAATTGATGAATAATCACTTCAATGAAAGCGCATGTTCCCCAATACACAATGGAAATGACTACATACACCTGGAACATACCTAAACCATAGTTATTCCCTATAATGATCCGAACTTGCCCCATGATATCTACCACACCAATAGTAAAAGCAAGCACTGTATCTTTTAACAACTCAATGATCGTATTGCCCATATTGGGTAAAGCCAAAACAAACGCTTGCGGCAAAATCACACGACGAAGAGCCTGCGAATAGGTCATTCCAACGCTATAGCAAGCCTCTAGCTGATCTTCTCCCACCGCAATATATGCTGAACGAATAACCTCTGCTAAATAAGCGGAAATATGTAGCGAAAATGTAGCGATTGCAAAGATCAATGGTGCAACATCATTAATATAGATCCCAAACGCTGATAATAATTGTGGCAAACCAAAATAGATTAGGAATAACTGAACGAGAAGAGGTGTACAACGTGAAAATGAAATAAAGATCGCCATTAGTTGATGCAATACAGGTATTTTACGAATACGTATTACGGCAATCAAGGTACCAAGGAATAATCCCACCATTAGTGAAGCGACTAACATTAATAATGTTAATGGTAGTCGCGATAGCACTTGTTGAAACAACGTTCCCCACTCATGTATAGAAGAATCCATATGCTGCTCCCTTCTTGATAATTGATGAAACTAGTTTCCAAACTTATATTGTTTTTGATTGATATAATCTAAATCTTTAAAGAAGTCGACATCGAACCATTTTGTAGCTAATTTAGATAATGTACCGTCTTCTTGAAGTTCCTTTGTTGCTTCGTTGATATCTTTTTGTATTTTTTCATTCTTTTTGTTATAGACGATATAAATAGGTTCCTTTGAAATGATCCCACCAACTTTAATATCTAAATTCAACTCTTTTTGTACTGCATTAAATGTTGAAACGTTTAGAAATACGGCATCATATTTTCCTTCAGCAAGACCTTTTAAATTATCCGCATTGGATGGTTGTTCGATTGTTTCGATCTTTACCGCTTTATCAGGATGTTGTTCATTATAATTATTTAAGATGGTTCGTAAACCGCCGCTTGGTGCCATTGGTGCTAATTTTTTACCTTTAAGATCTTCAAAGGTTTTAATATCGTTTGTATCTTTACGTGTAATAAGCGCTGTAAGTGAGTAACCATACTCTGGATCACCATATAAGAATTTTGCTTCACGTTCTGGATTTTTAAAGAACCAGTTGATCGCGAAGTCGAATTTATTTGTACTAACACCTATTAAATTACTTTCCTCTTCACCAAATTGGTATTTAAATTCATATTTATCTCCTAATTTTTTCTCAATTTCGTTTAAATAATCAATGTCATAGCCAACTGCTTTGTTATTGTCATCTGTATATAAAAATGGAGGATTTACTTCATCGCTCAATGCTACTTTCACAATCTCTTTACCATTTTTCTCTTTCTCAGCGCCATCTGAAGAACTTGAAGAGCCACATGCTGCTAATAAACTCGCTGTCAACCCAAACGCCGCTACCAATGTACCTAATTTTTTTAATTTCATGCTATTCATCTCCCTAAATGTTATATTACAAATTCCGGTTCTTTATTTAATCGACGCAAAAACTGCTTCGTTCTTTCTTTTGTTGGATGAAGGATGACTTCTTCCGGCGTCCCCTCTTCTACGATATGACCACCTTCCATGAAGACCACATGATTAGACACTTCACGAGCAAAATCAATTTCATGTGTTACGATAATCATCGTAATCCCTTCGCGTGCAATTTCCTTCATCAAAGTTAGCACCTCGCCAACCATCTCCGGATCGAGTGCGGAAGTAGGTTCATCAAACAAAATGACATCTGGATTTAATGCTAAGGCTCGCGCTATTCCAACGCGTTGCTGTTGTCCACCAGATAAACTAGATGGAAATTCATCTCTTTTTTCAGATAAACCTACCTTTTTTAGAAGGCTTTCCGCTATTTGGATCGCTTCACTCTTCTTTTTCTTCTGTGAAACGATCAAACCCTCCGTTATATTTTCAAGCACTGTTTTATTTTGAAATAGATTGTAATTTTGAAAAACCATCGCTGTTTGCCTGCGAAGTTGGAGAATATCACGTTTAGAAGGTTTATGTGCATCAATAACAAGTTTTTCTCCAATTTGAATCGTCCCATGATCAGGCTTCTCCAAAAAATTAATACAACGTAAAAATGTCGTTTTTCCTGAACCTGATGGACCAATAATCGTTAAAACATCTCCCTTTTTAACTTTTAAATCAATCCCCTTTAATACTTCGTGATCTTTAAATTTCTTATATATACCGTTCAGTTTAATCATGATGCAAGCCATCCCCCCTAAAGCATTTATATAAAAGTTTTATTTTTTTAAATATAACGATAATCTAACACAACAATTCATACCTGTAAAGTATGTTTTGTTTTCCTTTTTCGTCACATTTATAGATTTTTTACACAATTACTTGTATTATAATTCTTATATAAAAACTAAGGATTGAGGGGCTGTAGAATGAGTGCACTAAAAAATTTTATTCAAAACAGTGAACAGCAACATGTTATCGATCAATTAAATTCATTAAAAGAAGCCATCCAACAACGTGGAGAATATGCCGATCGTGAAAACACATTTCCTTTAGATAATTTCAAAGATTTATCATCCATCCAATACAATCAATTAACCCTACCAAAAGAATACGGCGGTAAAGGCTTCGGTATTTACGACATGATTCTTTTTCAGGAAACTCTTGCAAGCTTTGACGGTGCGACCGCTCTTGCTATCGGCTGGCAACTTAGCGTGGTAGGAGAAATTTATGAAAAAAAAATATGGTCTGAAGAACATTTGAAGCAATTTGCAAAAGAAATTGTCAATGACCATGCACTTGTGAATCGTGCCGTTAGTGAAGCGATTACAGGAAGCCCTACACGAGGGGGACGTCCCGGCACAAATGCCGAACTCATTGATGGTAAATGGCATATTACTGGGCGAAAAAGCTTTACGACACTTTCTTATGCACTAACACACTTTTTAACAGCTGCTTGGATCGAAGAAAAAAATACAGTTGGCTTCTTTTTAATTCCTAGTCATACAAAGGGAGTTTCAATCGAAGAAAATTGGGATGTACTATCAATGCGTGGTACGGCAAGCCACGATCTAGTGCTAGATCATATCGTCTTGCCCAAAGATGCATTAGTAGAAATAAATGATGGTCCACGAGGCAACAACGTTAATGGCTGGGTATTGCATATTCCTGCCGTCTATTTAGGTATTGCACAGGCAGCTCGCGATTACGCACTGCATTTTGCAAACACTTATTCACCAAACAGTTTGCCTGGCCCTATAGCTGAACTACCGCATGTACAAGAAAAAATTGGATTAATCGAATTAAAATTACTGAATGCGCGTCATTTTCTATATAGCGTGGCAAGTAAGTTCGAGGATCCCGCTACCCATGCAACGATTACAGATGAATTAGGTGCAGCGAAATATATCGTTGTCAACAGCGCCATTGAAATTGTCGACCTTGCTATGCGGATTGTAGGTGCTAAAAGCTTGCAAACAAGCAACCCATTAAGTCGTTATTACCGAGATGTTCGCGCTGGTCTTCATAATCCACCGATGGATGATATGACGATTGCCAAGCTAGCAAAACGAGCACTTGGAGAAGCACATTAAAAATGTTGAGGTCCGTCTCTACAAGTGGATGAAATAGATTACTAAAATACTTGATAGTTTATTACACGATAACTTGTTTATAATGTTATAGATATTATAAAAATGTACATGACTAAATTCAATTTAGTGACGTACATTTTTATTTTCTTTCATTTCTATTGAATTGCTAAATAGTTGAACGATAGTAATATTTCACAAATATATCACTTTATTTGAATTACAAATTATTAAACTTCTTCTCGATCTACAGTCATATTTACAGTTTCGCAAGTATATCATCGACGGAATGCCATTCATATTTGGATTCATCTAATACTTTTCCGCCAATTTTTATCTGAACATTTTTTATAAATTTCGCACCATAATATTCATAAAAATATTTTGTTTTATTATCTTCTAAAACGTCGACGAAAATCTTTGAATAACCCATTTTTTTAAAATGAATGAATAATTCTTTCATTAAGGCTCTTCCAATACCTATTCCTTGATATTCCTCTAACAAATAAATTGAGGTTAAATCACATGTGTTTTCTTCAATGTTTGTTTCTCTTTTCCACGCATCAGCAAAACCAACGATTTTTCCTTGTGCATTTTCAACTATAATTACATAATTGTCTTCTCTAATTATGTTTTGTTTCCAAAGTTCTGTTCTATCTTCATAAGATAAACCATTTAAAAAATCATCTGGAATTATTCCCTTATAAGTCGTTTTCCAACTATCAACGTGAGCTTTAGCAATACCATCTGCATCCTCAATATTTGCTCTTCTAATTCCCACTCCATGCACACCCTGTCCTTATTATTTTTTATTATTGACCTTTTCTTGATAATAATTATTTTACATTATATAACAATCAGAAAATTCCAACTACTATTAGACACCTCCAAGTAAAAATATCTCAGCCTATTTTGCAGACTTTATTCGCTCTCTTGGCGTCGTTATTCGCTCCTTTTTTCAATTTTATTTGCTCTGACAAAAACTACACTATGATTTAGGAAAGATCTAAGTAATTTCTCTCTATTTTATCTATTTAAATTTTCATTGATTTTAACAGGATTATAAAGTAGAATCTAAATAAAACCTATAAAATTACTATGTTTTAAGAAAGAAGTGACTTTGATGACTTACTTAAATGATTTAGTTGATGATTTACATAACCAATTCGGTGAAATCGTTCAGAATCGTCGTTATTTACATCAACATCCTGAATTATCATTTGAAGAAAAGGAAACACCCCAGTTTATCGCGACGCATCTACGAGAATATGATATTGAGGTACAAGAAAATATTGGAGGCCGTGGAGTAGTTGGTATTATCCATGGTGAGCATCCCGGAAAAACCATTGCATTACGAGCTGATTTCGATGCACTTCCTATCCACGATCAAAAAGATGTTCCTTATAAATCAACAGTATCTGGTATTATGCATGCATGTGGACATGATGGGCATACTGCTTCCCTACTTGCAGTCAGTAAAGTCCTACAAAAACATAAAAAATATTTACATGGGACGGTCAAAGTCATTTTCCAACATGCTGAGGAGAAACCACCTGGTGGAGCAAAATTTATGATTGAGGATGGCGTTTTAAATGACGTTGACTATGTTTTTGGAGCACATTTAGCGACTGAATTTCCTATTGGTAAACTTGCAACTCGTACTGGGGCCTCAATGGCTTCTGTCGATGCATTTAAAGTCACGATCTTGGGCAAAGGTGGACATGGCGCAAGACCACATGAAACAAAAGATTCGATCGTTGCTATTACTCAACTCGTTCAACAGCTACAACAAATTGTCAGTCGTCGCATCAACCCAACAGAGGCGGCCGTTGTAACTGTTGGCAGTATACATGCAGGAAATGCATTTAACGTCATTGCAGATACAGCAGAATTAGAGGGTACCGTTCGTGCATTGAATAAAGATGTTCGTGTGCAAATCGAGGAGGAAATTCGTGCTATTTTAGAGGGACTAAAAATAGCTAATCATGTTGATTATGATTTAGAATATTTGCACGGCTACCCTGTACTGATCAACCCTGAAAAAGAAACGAGACTTGTCGAAAACTTAATTAAAAAGCAATTTGGACAAGATTCCTTTATCCATAAACAAGCAGTACTCGGCGCAGAAGACTTTGCTTATTATTTACAAAAGCGTCCAGGTGCTTATTTCCATGTTGGCGCACATAATGACGATCCAGCTACTCAATTTCCACATCACCACCCTAATTTTGATTTTGATGAAAAAGCATTACTTAATATTGGAGCTACTTTTTTAAGTATTATTAATCATTACTTAATTGATATTGAAAAATAATGCAACATAGATTTAGAGAAAGTGAAACTTCATCCAGTGGGGGTTTCTTCATCCCCACTGGATGTTGGTTGAGCCATTCGAGCCTTTACAAACCATAGATTCCTCGCTTATCCTCAGCTTGTTACTTGCGTCTTAAATTGAGAGGCTTGATCCGTTAATGCAATGCATTAAGAGGAACTTCCCTCAAATCTATTCTTATTAGATTTTACAAAGATATGAATTGATCTGTGCGAATCCCTTTCCATAATGAATCTGCAAAGTCATCACTATGTAATTATTCCTTCTATCATAATGAAACTGCTTAGAAAAGAATGCTTGATATTGAATAAGCATTATATAAGAAACACAAAAAGAGGTGCAATTCATTTAGTTGCACCTCTTTTTAATATGGCGACACTTACTATGGTTGTGGGATAAACCAGTAATTGTCTTTATTATGTTTATCTATATAATCTTTAAATTCTTTTGAATTATAAGCATCTTTTACTGCTTTTGCCCATTTTGTATCTTTGTTCTTTTCGTCTACTACGGCAACTAATTCATAGTCTTTTACAACATCTTCTTGTAATAATGATTTTGTCGCATCAATGCCAGAAGAATATACAATACTTCCTGGTATTACACCATAATCGATATCTTGTAGTATACGAGGGATTTGAGCAGAATCCATTTCTTTAATCTCTAAATTATTTTTATTTTCAACAATATCTTTAGCTGTCGCATTAATTGGATCTACACCATCTTTGATTTTAATCCAACCAGCTTTTTGCAATATAGCATAAGCGCGTGCTGCATTTGAAGGATCTTGTGGGATCGCAACAACATCACCCTTTTTCACATCATCTAAAGATGCTTTTTTACCTGGGAATAGCGCTGCTGGTACAGTTGGGATTGGTGTTAAAGATACTAGTTTTGAACCACTTTCTTTATTGAAATTATTCATATAAGCGGTATGTTGATCCACATTTAAGTCAACACCACCATCTGCTAATGCTACGTCTGCTTGTTGCAAATCTGTAAATTCAGTTTGTTTTACTTTAAAACCTTGTTTTTCTAGAATTGGTTTTACCACGTCTAAAAATAATTCACTATAAGGACCTGGTGAAGTACCAACTTTAATTGTTTTGGTTTCTTTACTTTCCGCCCCTTTATCCGAGCTGTTGTTTCCACAAGCAGCTAGAAAAACTACTAAAGACAATGTTAAAAATGCTGCAACTAGTTTTTTCATAAATGAGTCTCCTTATTGATGTCTAATTTTTTTAGCTAAGAAATTTCCAAAGCTTTGTATAATTTGTACAATCACAATCAAAATCACGACTGTCAAAATAATAACGACTGTATTAAAGCGTTGATAACCATATGAGATAGCTAGGTTACCAATACCTCCTCCACCTACTGTTCCTGCCATTGCGGTCGCCCCAATCAAACCAATCGTAGCAGTTGTTAGTGTTAAAATAATTGAGGCCAATGCCTCTGGTACTAGAAAATACCGGACAATTTGTAATGGCTTTGCACCAAGAGACTTGGCTAATTCGATTATTCCAGGGTTGACCTCTAATAGAGAAGTCTCTACTAATCGGGCAATAAAAGGTGCAATATATATAATCAAGGGTACAATAGCAGCTTCTGTCCCATATGTCTTTCCTACAATCAATCTTGTAAATGGCACAATGGCTACCAGTAAAATGATGAATGGTAGAGAACGAATAATATTAATGATCGTATTTAAAATGGCATAGAAAAATTTATTTTCTTTAATACCATTTGGTCTTGTTAATACGAGCAATAAAGCGAGTGGTAATCCTAACAATGTACCAATCAACAATGATACTGAAACCATATAAGCGGTTTCGATAATGGCTTGCCATATGATATCAGGTGTAACTTGGTTCATATACTCGCCTCCTCAACAATTACATTATGGCTTTGAATAAACTCTTTTATCCTTTTAATCCCCTGTTCATCTGTATAAAAGGCAATTGTGAAAATTCCTAGTGTTGTGCCTTGTAATTCCGTTACATTGGCAAATACAATATTATTTTCAATATTGAATTTCTGGTTGATTTTATACAATAAAGAATCAGATGTATTGTTACCTAAAAATTTTAATCTTAATAATTGATAAGCTTTGGGACTATTTCGTAAATTCTCAACAATATTTTTTGGAATACTATTGGGAATAACAGTTTTTACAAAGTCCTTTGTTGTTGGCTGTTGAGGCGTACCAAAAACATCTATGACATTTCCTTTTTCGATTATTTGCCCATTTTCCATTACGGCTACTTTATGACATAGATCACGAATAACTTCCATCTCGTGTGTTATTAATAAAATGGTAATTTTAAATTGTTCGTTGACTCTTTTTAAAAGCTGTAAAATAGAAGTTGTCGTTTTAGGATCTAGTGCGGATGTTGCCTCATCGCACAATAAAATCTCAGGATTTGTGACAAGAGCTCTCGCTATGCCGACACGTTGTTTTTGACCTCCTGATAGTTGACTAGGATAATTTTTTTGCTTGTCTTCTAATCCAACAAAGGAGAGCATTTCTATTACTTTTTCTTTAATCTTTTCTCTGCTGTCGTTTTTCAATTTTAATGGTAGGGCAACATTATCAAAAACCGTTTTTGATTCCAATAAGTTAAAATGCTGAAAAACCATACTAATTTTTTTCTTATTTAAATTCTTTTCATTTGGTTTAAGCTGTTGTATATCTTGACCATCAACAATAACTTTTCCCGATGATGGCTCTTCCAAACCATTCACTAAGCGAATCAATGTACTTTTCCCCGCACCACTATAACCAATAACACCAAATATATCTCCTTTTTCAACCTTCAGGGAAACATCATTTAATGCTATGATTGTCTTTTTCTTCTGATGAAACTCTTTTACGATATGATCAAATTCTATCAAGATGTATCCCTCCGAAGAGAATAAAGTGAAACTGCATACAGTTGAGATTTTCTTTATCCTCCACTGTGTATTAGTTGAACCAATCGGCTTTTACAGGCTTACCATCTATACTTATGGATAGTAAATATGTTCGATGCTCTATTTTAAATGCCAAATATTACTTAAAATAGCTGTAGAAACTCTAACACTATTATAAATATATTTCTTATCATTTAACTATGAATTAATGAAATAAATTATAGCAATTATATTTTCGTAAATCAATAGCTTATTTAACCATTCTTTTAAAAATTGCAACTAAAAAGTCTTGATTTTTTAAAATTTGAGTCAAATATATTAAAAACATGAGTGATTGTAGTTCAATGGCATCCATCAATCCGTTTACAATACACTCCTTCCCAATCCCATTAAACATAAAAGATTATAAAATACGATCATTTCGCTCAAATCTAGTTTAAGATAAAATAAGAGGGATAACTTCATCTACTACTTAGTTGAACCAATGAGGTTTCAGTGGCAGTTAAGCCTAATTCTCCACCATTTTTTTCGCATCTTGAAGGTCGTTGAAAACCGTAATATCGCGATAAAGTGAAACTCCATCAGTGGGGGTTTTCTTCATCCCCCACTGAACTAGAGGAACTCAGGTTAAAAGCGCACGTCCTGTGGCAACACCTGAGTGACCAACATCTTGTTGGCCCGAACCAATTGGACTTTTACGGGCAGTTGCCCCCCATCTATCTTTTTCGCTTCTCTCTAAACCTTAAGATGGGATCTTACTGCCCGTTAAAGCGGGATAAATATTTATCTTTTCTTTCATTTTATAAACCAAGCCAGCTATTTTTATCATGTTTTTGGAGATGAATTGACTTTTTCAATGACTTCACATCTTGTGTGAGAATCTTGCTACCTATTAATGTGGGATAAAGGAGGGATCTGTTTGGATATTTTAAAAGTGCATCAGTTTTTTCCGTTTTTTGAAAGTCCTACGATCGCATTTATTCAGAAAGCCATTCCAAAAGATACGGTTATTTTCAATGAAGGAGATGAATGTGGAACAGTTGCCTTTTTGTTAAGCGGTTCCATCCGAATATCTAAGATTGGAAAAAATGGGAGAGAGATTGTTTTATATCGGTTAGGCAGTGGAGATTCGTGTATTTTAACGATTTCCAGTGTATTGGCTAATATTTCCTATCCTGCAACAGCCGTTATAGAAGAAGATGCAGAAGTCATCTTATTATCTATTCAACAGTTCAAAGAGCTGATGACCATCAACCCTGAATTTCAACAATATATTTATAAACTACTAGCAGCACGACTACTTGAAGTGATGACACTGGTCGATGAGATTGTTTTTCACAAGATGGATGAACGGTTAATCGAATATTTGTTAAGACACAGTAAAAATGATGAAGATATTATCCAAATCACACATGAAGAACTAGCCTCGCAACTTGGATCAGTGCGAGAGGTCATCAGCAGGCTTCTTAAGGGATTTGAGCGAGATGGATTGATCCAGCTTTCGCGCGGCAAAGTGAAAATCATGCACCGCTCAGGTTTGGAAGAAAAATTGTCTAGTTATTGACAATGTGACTAAGTCACTGAAGAAAACAGCTTTTTTATCTATGATAAAGGTAGAAAAAATAAAGGAGTTGTTTACTTTGAAAGCAAATGTGGGAACAACCGATCGGATTGTAAGGATTGTGTTAGGTCTTATTGTACTATCTTTATTTTTCATTTTAGATGGTGGATGGAAGTACATTGGTTTAGTAGGTATCGTTCTTTTGCTTACAGCATTCATTAAATTTTGCCCATTATATACTATATTCGGAATAAATACCTGTTCAACTAAAAAATAATGAAGGATTAAGAAGTGCCTATCTGGTGCTTCTTATTTTTTTATAACAAGAGTCATCCCGTACATGTTTTTATATATTTACCACATAGATCGCAAAATTACCATCCTCCGCTGACCATCTAACTATAAAATGAAGCTTCAGACTGAATTCTGCAATGTGTATTCTTGAAAACAAATCGTTCTTTTACAGACAATGGACCCCTGTTTATTACTTGTGCCTTGTGGCAGAATTCATACCGTTTCATGTGCATAGGTCTGCCGCCAATTCTCCTCAAAAAATATCTGTCCCTACCTAACAGCAAAATATATTGCCCTTCAAAGGAAATACGGAATTTCAGATGTGCTGATCCGGACAAAATCATGAACTATATAGCTTATGCGTGAAAACCTCATATTTACTTCATCTTATCCGTTTGTGATCTGTATTATCATGGATAAAATTAAATAATATTCCATGATAATAGTTATCAATAATCCCTTTACAAATAAAAAGATTAATAGTACACTATCCTTAACTTTCCTAAAGGAAACTTTATTTTATAAAAGAAAAAGTAAAGTATATAAGAAACTTTTTGTCTTTAAAGAAAGTCAATACCTGTACCTTACTTACATCGTGACTGTTACTAAAACTATTTAAAAAAAGGAGTTTGTTTAGAAAATTTCATTATTCCTGGGAGTTGCTTTTACCTTTACCATCACTTAAACCATTCCAAGAAATTTATCATCTGAGTACGTCTTTAAACGATTAAAAATACGATTATTAGGAGGTAATACGAATGTTAGAAGTCAAAAATATCACCGTTACATATGACGGTTTATCCAATGCAGTCGATAATGTATCTTTTCGTATTGATCAACCATCTTTAGTGGGAATCCTTGGACCAAATGGTGCAGGAAAATCAACGATGATCAAGGGAATTTTAAAATTGATTCCCAGTCAGGGAGAAACTTTTTACAATAATTCTCCTCTTAAAAAAGTACAGAAAAAAATTGCCTATGTTGAACAAAAGAGCGCTATCGATTACACCTTTCCGATCACCGTGAAGGAATGTGTTTCTTTAGGTCTCTATCCCTCCAAAAAAATGTTTCAAAAAATTAGTACAGCCGATTGGAAACAAGTAGATGTAGCATTGGAAAAAGTTCGAATGCTGGAGTACAAAAACAAGCAAATTGGAGAGTTATCTGGCGGACAATTTCAGAGGGTTTTAATCGCTCGAACGCTGATCCAACGTGCAGATTTGATTTTTTTAGATGAACCATTTGTCGGTATCGATGCAACCAGTGAAAAGATTATTATGAATATTCTTTATGGTTTTAGAAATCTAGGGAAAACCATTATGATTGTTCATCATGATTTGAGCAAAGTTGAACAGTACTTCGATCAACTCGTGATTATCGATAAACGCTTGATCGCTTGCGGCGCTACAAAAGATGTATTCACAGAAGAGAATCTGATTAGAGCTTATGGCAGCTCCATTATCGTGAAGGGCAGTGAAAAACAATGTTTACCAAATTTATAGATGGGTTAATAGAGTATCACTTTCTCCAAAATGCACTTGTCACAGCGACGGTCATTGGAATTGTCTCTGGTGCAGTTGGATGTTTCATTATTTTAAGGGGTATGTCGTTAATGGGAGATGCCATTTCACATGCCGTATTACCAGGTGTTGCTGTTTCTTATATTTTGGGGATGAACTTCTTTATAGGTGCCATCGCTTTCGGATTACTGGCCTCTATTATCATCACCTTTATCTCGAATAACAGTACGATTAAAAACGATACCGCTATTGGGATTACCTTTAGTTCGTTCCTGGCATTAGGGGTCATACTGATTGGTGTTGCCAACAGTTCGACCGACTTATTCCATATTCTGTTTGGGAACGTATTGGCTGTACAAGATTTTGATAAGTGGCTAACAATTGGTATTTCAGTTCTCGTTCTTGCCATTATCGCTATTTTCTTCAAACAACTATTGATTACATCATTTGATCCTATGATGGCAAAAGCATTTGGGATGAACGTCAACGCATACCACTATTTATTGATGATTTTACTAACACTTGTTTCTGTTACTGCTATGCAGAGCGTAGGGACTATTTTAATCGTTGCCATGCTTATTACACCAGCAGCTACTGCTTATTTATATACAAAACGTTTAAGTTCAATGATTCTCCTATCATCCTTATTAGGAGGAGCTACATCTGTCATAGGATTATTTATCGGTTATTCATTTAACATTGCGGCTGGCTCAAGCATTGTGATTACATCAGCCATCGTATTTTTGATCAGTTTCTTTATCTCTCCAAAACAACAAATTTTAAGAAAGAAGGTTTTAAGTGTATGAGTATATTCAAAAAATCTACATTTTTCGTTAGTATCGTTATGGCCGCACTTTTTCTATTAGCTGGATGTGGAACAAAAGATGGGAAAAGTGCGAATGATTCATCCAAAAACGGGAAGTTAAACGTTGTTGTCACAAATTCAATTCTTTGGGATATGACTAGAAACATTGCAGGAGATAAGATTAACCTACACAGTATTGTACCAGTCGGAAAAGACCCACATGAATATGAGCCGCTTCCTGAGGATATCCAAAAATCAACCGACGCAGACCTGATCTTCTTTAATGGTCTCAATCTTGAAACAGGCGGAAATGCATGGTTCACAAAATTAATGGAAAATGCCAATAAAAAAGAAAACAAAGATTATTATGCTGTAAGTGAAGGTGTAGAGGCATTACATTTAGAAGGAAAAGGCGAGGAAGGAAAAGAGGATCCACATGCTTGGTTGAATTTAGAAAACGGTATGATCTATGCACAAAATATCGAAAAATATTTATCGGAAAAGGACCCTGATAACAAAGAATTTTACAAGAAAAATTTGAAAGAGTACGTTGCAAAACTGACTGAGTTAGACAATACCGCAAAAGGAAAATTTGACTCCATCCCTGATAGTAAGAAAATGATCGTCACAAGTGAAGGGTGCTTCAAATATTTTTCAAAAGCCTATCATGTACCATCTGCTTATATCTGGGAAATCAATACGGAAGAAGAAGGAACACCCGATCAAATCAAAAATCTTGTAGATAAATTAAAGAAAACAGATGTCCAATCACTATTCGTCGAAAGTAGTGTAGACGACCGACCAATGAAGATGGTAGCGAAAGACACTGACATTCCAATCTATGCAAAAATCTTTACAGACTCCATTGCAGAAAAAGGGAATGATGGCGATAGCTATTACTCTATGATGAAATGGAATTTAGATCATATTTACAAAGGTTTAGCAAAATAAGTATAGATATGATACATTACCAAAATGTTATTCTTATAAAGTGAAATTTCCATCAGTGGGGTTTTCTTCATCCCCCACTGAAATAGAGGAACTCAGGTTAAAAGCGCCACGTCCTGTGGCAACACCTGAGTGACCAACATCCTGCCCGCCCGAACCAATCGGACTTTTACGGGCAGTTGATCCCCCATCTATCTTTCTCGTTTCTCTCTCAATCTTGAGATGGGGGTCTTACTGCCCGTTAATGCGGGATAAACTATCCGTTTTATTTCCATTAAAGGAACATCCAATTCATGGAATTACAGGTTTGCAAGCTACTGAGAAATATGATGACAATGGTTATGTAAAAGAATATCACTATCAATGGAAAGTGCTTGTTCCAAAGTATGGAATCATTTATAGTCATATTTCTGCATGGGAAAATGAACCTCATGATCATCCAAGTACACCCGAAGAATATAAGGTAAATTCCGAACCACATCATCATCACCATGTGCCTTACGATCGACACCAAAGAAAAGATAACTACGATATCCACTCATTAGAATCTGCCTTTGCTTTTATCGCAAAATATATTGAAAGTGGAGAAGAATATAAACCATAGTCTTTTAGTGATAAAGTAATATAGTTGTGACTAAGCCTCTCAAAAATTTAGTCTTATGATTGAGATTGCAATACAGCAATAGGATCATGTGACTGTCTCTAACTTCAACTTTTATGATAAATATCAGATATAGCAATGATATATTTTTTAAATGTGATGATTACGCTATTTTCCACTAATCAACACCATAGTTAATATTTTTTCATTTTGACCATGCGAATGAAGTGAAAGGGATGTTTTATATGAATATTACTGTATTTTACGGAAGTTCTCGAGAAAATAGCAATAGCTCGTTATTAGCGAATAAGGTATTAAATGGACTGAATTTCGAAGCGGTTCATTTGCAAAATATGAAGATTGTCCCATAAACGGCATGATCTCGAAGGATTTTCATTACCTGATGATGATTATGATCAAATCATTCAGCAGATTTTAAAAAGTGACGTCATTGTCTTTGCTACACCTATTTATTGGTATAGTATGAGCGGCACGATGAAAGTCATGATTGACCGCTTAAGCCAAGCTATTCGTGACGAACGCTACCCACAATTAACAGAGCACTTAAGAACAGTAAAAGCAATCGTATTAGCTGTAGGCGGAGACAATCCAACAATAAAAGGATTGCCTATGATTCAACAATTCCAATACATTTTTGAGTTTCTAGGTACATCATTTGAACATTATATTTTAGCTGAAGGCAACCGTCCCGGCGATGTACTATCAGACTCACGAGTATTGAGTGAGGTAAAATGGCTCAATGGATGGCTACAATCTTTGGTGAATCAAACACGTCATTAAGTAGCTTTCTAAACACCTTGTTGTTAATGACTTTGCTACCAAAATGGAAACAAACAGTTGTTATAATCATGCTTTATTACTGAAGATGACCATCTTTTCCCTCACGATTCTTATCCATACAGATAGCCTATTGTCATCTTGATTGATAGTAGGTTATTTAAACAGTACGCGTATCCAATTGATCCAACTTTTATTTCGAAGTGTTCAAATAATAATCTAAAACAAGCTTATCTGGAGGACTAATATTTATCGGAAGCTCTTTTAAACTAAAAAATTTTAAATCAATCGCCTCATCTTCATCATTTTGCAATTTCCCACTATATTTTCTACACGTATAGGCAGTCACCACATTATAAACTTCATCGCCATGAGGGTATTGATAGTAAAAATCCCTTCCAGAAAAAGTATGTAGTAATTCTAATTGATCAGGAATCAATCCACTTTCCTCTTTCATCTCTCGAATAGCTGCTTCTTCGAGCGACTCTCCTAACTCCATTGAACCACCAATAAGCCCCCAGCATTGATTATCTTCCCTTAATTGCATTAATAGTTGATGGCTTTCATTCAGAATAATGACACAAGCGCCAACCATGATCAGTGGTTCCGTCCCTACTTTTTTCCGCAAATCCATCATATAGCCCATGGCATTTCTCCACCTTTTATATATGCAAAATATGAGTGATTCAAACCAATTCAATGAATCTTATTATATTGACAAGATTTATAACCAGTTCAGCAACAAAGTGATTAAAGCACTTTGAATTAATACTATTATTATAAAAGTTTTCCATTCATTTTTATCACTGCTTCTTTTTACTAGATAAGTCCAGGTTATAAAATTAATTATTAGCACTACTATTAATACTACTAGAAAAGTAAAAAGAAAGGGCGCTTTTATCGTTATCATATATTTTTTCCTCTCTTATGTAAACGTAAACTCACGGCACTCTACTACAGCCTATTATTTATATTAGATAAACACCGATCCTACTGCAATCAACGATAATATAATTAAAATAGCAATGAAAAATTTCTTCATCGAAACCTTCAATGGTGAACCTTTTTCTTTATCGACAGCGAAAAAACACATGTTACTTCTCTGGTCAGTGTAATATTGAATGTTGAAATTAATCCATAGTGAGCTTGCCATCCACAAAAGATCCTTTTTTCTCTAATAGACATCGAATCTGTTCAAAATGATGCAGGTCATGTTCTATCTGTCCTCTAAAATACCTTTGCAAAGTGTATTCACTGCTACCTATATAAAATTCTTTATTCCAAAGATGATCCTCTAAATTGATGATCGCTGTAATAAGGTTTCTTCTAATTTTTATAAATTCGGCACTCGTCACTTCTATAGCTTTTTTTCTACTTAGAATTGCCGATTCTGCATTTACTTCATTGGTGTTTGGAGCTTTCGGCAGCTCTTTCTCTCCAAAAATATATGGTAAACGTTGATAAAGAACAAATGTATCCCACACTTTAAAATGACCAACTATTTCTGCAATTGTCTATTTATCCTTTTGGATAGGGGTCCTCCAAACAGTCTCGGATAAATTCTCTAATTCCTTCACCCATTCAATTGTTTTAAAATAGTGAGCCACTATTTCTTCCTTCATCCCAAGCAATAATTTTCCCCCTCCCATCCTGAAAAAACTTTATTCTGACCAATAAAGTGAAGCCTCCATCAGTGGTCCCCCACTGATGGTCAGCTAAACCAATCGGGCTTTTTACGGGCAGTTAATCCCACCTATCTTTCTCGTTTCTCTCCAAACCTTGAGGTGGGGGTCTTACTGCCCGTTAAAGCGGGATAAATATCAAATACATTTACTTAATGACATGATCTGAGGAATTTTTCATTAAATCCATAAAAGGCTGGTTACAATACTAAATATTTTGTCAAAATTTCTTGAGTGGATGCTTCACAATATGCTGTAGAATAAGGATCTGCAAATCCATGAGTACCATCGAAAGTATATACTGAAACAAGCTCTTTGCGATTTAATTCCTTTGCCAATACTTCGGAATTAAATGCTTTTTCATGCTTACCGTAAAATAAAAAAGTCGCCGTTCGAGGTTCAATAGTTATATACTGGCGAATCCTTGAACCATAGAAGCCGAAAATTTTTGCGATTTTATTTTCTGTACTACAAAGCCATGCAATAGTAGCACCAATACTAAACCCTACAATTTGTACATTTTCATATTTATCATAGCATTGGTGAACCAATTCAAGAACCTGCTCATAAGCCTTTTCAAATCCTATATCCTTTATAAAATGTTGATAGGCTTCTTGTTCTTGATCATAACGATACGGTTCTTCATTTCCTAGTAAGTTTGGAATGAAAACATCATAACCTCTTTTGAAAAAATAATTGGCATAGAATTTCATATGTTCATTTATTCCATAGATCTCATGGAGTAAAATAATACATCTGTTTGAGGATTGAACCAATTTCATATGATGATACCCCCCTTAACGTCATTCATTTTTCAATAGTATATCCATTTAACAATAGTATAGATTAGTCATTAATTTTAAAGTTCATGGAATGTATACATTATTGGTTTCAAACTTTTATAATTAATTTATTAATATTCAGGATATATATTCTATTTTTAATAATTATCACCATATAATATTTAAAAAGAAAAGTATATGTTAACGTGTAAATCTGAACATTATTACCAGTTGTAGAGCTGTTGTAATTCATTGACATTCTCTCATTACATGTACTTATTTAAGATTAACGTGCCCTATATATTTTATTAAAATATTATTTTTTCACTTCATAGTACAATTCAACAAATTGATTGAAGGTGTTAGTTCCTTTCAATATAAGATCTAGCTCTTCAGCCTCCTCATGAAATAATGGAATCCCTTGCCCAAGTATCGTTGGGGCAATTGTTATGATGAATTCATCCATGAATTTATTTTGGATAAAAGTGTGTAACAACTCTCCCCCACCAACCATCCATATTTTCTTGCCATGTTGTCCTTTTAATTTAGTTACAAGTTTAGTTAAATCATCACCATGAACAAACTTTACATCTTCCGTATCTTCGATAGAATTTCTCGTAAAAACGTAGCATTCTTTACCTTTATAAGGAAATCCTTTTAAGTCCTGCTTCATTATCCAATCGTAAGTTCTTCTTCCCATTAAAATCGTATCCACTGTTTCATAAAAATCAGAAAATCCGTTATCCCCGTCGCCTTCTACTTTAAATAACCAATCAAGTGACTCATTTTTGGTAGCAATATAACCATCTAGACTTGCAGCAATAAACGCTACTATATTTCGTTTCTGATTCATAACTGAATTCCTCCCTTATATTCGTTTAGAATAAACAATCATCGTCGCAGGTATAGAAGTAATCATTACACAAAATAGAACTATTAATACTTGTGTGGCAGTAAGCGATAATGGGCCAAGCGATCCCGTAACTAAAAATAGTATCAGTATCGTCCCAAATAATACAAAATAATTTACACTCATGCTTTTTCCAATAATCTCACTTGTCCGTTCATCCCTCGGAAATAAATGTGGCGATAAATAAGCCATCATCAATGAACTGGTTCCTAAAAACAAACTCATCATACCATCTGGAAAGCGAAGATGTAGGATATCATCATAGTTGATATAAGTCCCTACTCCCGTTAATAATACACCTACAAATAGATATATCATCTGATTTTCACGTGCTTTTTTCATCCCTCATCTCCCCTCCTCGTATATAAATAAATCTTCCATTTGGCATTGGAAAATACTTGCTAATTTGAAAGCGAGTATAATAGAAGGATTATATCGTCCTCTTTCTAAAGAAATAATCGTTTGTCTTGATACACCTAACTTTTCTGCCAACTGATCTTGTGTTAAAACATTTTGAACTCTGAACTCCTTTATACGGTTTTTCATGTAGTCACCCCACTAATAATATAAATCTTACTGTATGTAAAGTATGCTTTACTCATTAAATAGATATAAAGCTAGTTTTACTTTTCGCGGGTAAAACTAGCTTCATGAAATATTATATTAAAAACATTAGTACATTCTTCTATATATATTTTGTATTATAAATGGATCTAATAACTTTTAAAAATTTCTATGTACGCTTCCAAAGATGACACTCTACTTCTTTACATCTATAATACCCTTATAGTCTCATTTTCCTTTACTTTTTCGAGTAAACCCCGCATAGTTCTAAAAGAAACCGCGCAAATCTCGCCATTAGCCATTGTTACCATTCGACCTTTTTTGTCAATTTGCTGAATATGCTCTGTATTTATAATGCAACTTTTATGGCAACGATAGAATCTTTCATCGAGACGTTCAATAATATCTTTTAAGTTCCCATAAAATTCATAGTGCCCATTTTTAGTTTGTAATTGAAGCTTGTGGATTTGAGTAGATGTCAAAAAGCAATAAATCTCATCGTATGGAATGTTTTTGATCAACTCGCCAATTTTAATTTGAAAATAATGACCTTCATCAACAGCGCCTAATTGCTCGTATCTCCGATATGCAGTTTCTAACGCAGTGACTAGCTGATAACTTAACTCTTCCCCTTCTCTTTTCACGATATAATCGAGTGCTGCTAGCTTATATGTAAATGTGAGTTGAAGCATTTCTGCATGACTTGTCACAAAAATAACACTCGACTGCGGATCAAATTGGCGAATCTTGTTTGCTAACTCTAACCCATTGATCTGGCTGCTCAGTTCAATATCTAAAAAATAACAATCCGCTCGTTCCTTTTCTATATAAGTGATAACATCTTCAGGTTTAGAAGTTACTAAAACAAACTCTATACTGGGGTGTTCAATCAGTGCATAATTTTTTAACTTTGTATAAATAAGCTGAAGTTGTCTTTCATCATCATCGCAAATAATTACCTTCAATTTATTTGCCCCCAATTCTGAATTTCAATTTCTTGAATAAACCAATTGTCTTCGATTCTTGTATTCATCGTTACTTGCGGATACCTTTCGACAATCTGCTTAACATTTGCCAAACCAAAGCCACGGCCTTTACCCTTTGTAGAGAAAGATTCTTTATAAATATCTGTTACGTTTAGGATCTTTTTTTCCATTGTATTTCGAATGATAATAATCAAAGAATCCGTATTTGTTTTAAAGAAAGCGATGTTCATTATTTTATGATCTACTGATTGATTTGCTTCAATCGCATTGTCAATCAAAATGCCTATCATTCGCGTTAAGTCAATGATATTCATATGGATGTTATCGATTTTATCGGGTATTTCAATACTTACATCAATTCCCTGCTCATTTGCTTGCAGCGCTTTTGTCGCTATAAGCCCCTTTAGTCCTGTTATTTTTAAATTATCCAAATTCGCCAATACCTTATTTTTAAATAAAGTATTCGACTCTACTTTTAAAATATGTTGTTGAAAGTATTCCTTTAAGTCTTCTAAATTATTTTCATCTAAATAGCCTTGCATCGTCAGCAAAATATTTGCATAATCATGACGAAATTTCTGCATATCACGATTGATCTGTTCGAGCCCTTCTACATACATGGAGAATTGCTTCATCTCCATCGCACGCTGTTTTAAGCGATTTTCCTTTTTGATGCCATACAAAAGGAGACCAAATAACAGAAGCATCAACAGAAAATAGCTCAATTGGATCGCTAAATTGATTTTCAACAATTCTATTTCGTCCCGATTATCAGGCACAAAGATATTTAAATAAAAAACAAGAATCGTGGCACTGACAATCAAAAAAATGGATATTTGTATGAGTAGCGGAATATCTATACGAGCCAATACTTTATCGATTATTATATTTTTATAGACATAAATACATAACACATAAAAAATACTAAATAAGACATAGTGTAAATACGTATTCATATTATTTGCTATAAAAGAACGCCCAATAAGTTCAGCAAGAAGATCTGCTAACATACCACTAAAAAAGACAATACATACATCTAGCAATGCTCGAAAATTTCCCGAAATCCTATAAAAGAATAGGCCCGTGGTAAAAAATAACATTATTATTCCCACCCAGCTTGTAACAAATACATAAACACTAATTGTAGGTAAAACCACAAGACCTATAAAAAGCAAAACTTCTCGAAGGTTTATACGAATCCTTAATGTATAAACTAAGGCAAGGAATATGACACAAAATTCAACTACTGGAGAAAAGAAGTGATTCATCTATCCAACACTTCCCTACCGCTTATTTTAGAAATGGATGATTTTCCTTAAGTTCTTTCGGTATTTCTTCTTCATGAAAGAAAAAAGTACAAATATTTACTACTGCAAGACCTCCTACAATCATAGCCAATTTGGACAATTTCGTAAGAACAAAACTTTTAGTGGATTGGAACGGTTTAAATTTTACATTCATTTGAATCTTCTCCTTTAATGGTTTGTATTAGAATCGCTAAACTTTGAAGACATAAACCTTGAACAACAAATAGTTGGATAGATGAAGGTAAAACAATGATTAATAGGATAATTGCCAATAATCGTATGCGTGTATGCTTTTTTAAATAGCTACGATGTTTATCATTGACAATAGGATGTTTTAAAGTTCCAGCAGGTGCGTATGCAAAAATAATGATTGCTGAAACCATACTAATCCCCAGCATAAGCCCATATGGAAGTTGGAAAATACCTAAAAATGCAGCTAGAAAAGGGAATGCAATAATACTCCATGCTATACAGCTTAACTTGCCCGCAAAATGATAGCCGAATGATTTTTGACGGAGTACCAAAAACGTTAGATGTGCAATCAAAGTTGGCACTAGGCAGTGGAGCAACAAAGCAACTCCATAAACGATAATTGCTTTATATAGTTCACTTAAAATAATATGAACACCATATCGGATTTTAGCCTGATCTAAGGATGTATAATTTTGTTGCTTAATAAGCGCATTTACAATAGCGGACTCCATCCCAGACATTTATGTGTTTCATCCCCTTTTATACTAATTGACAGGACATATGACCGTTGCACTACGAAGTTCTGAAATCACAGAAAATCCAGCAATCACTATCCATCAAAAACACTATAAAAATTCCCACTTATTAATAAAATAGCACCAAATCTACTATATGCAACCATTTCCATACTAATTTTTATAAAAAATTAAAATGTTTACAATACTAGTCGGTATTTTTTAATTATTTCCTCTTTTTTTCTTTATCATAAACGTTAATTTTTTATTCATAATCGTTGTAAAAAATGAAGTCATTTAACGTTTATGATCATTTAATTACATTTTACTACAAAAAACCCTTTTTAGGAATTTTAATCGATAGAATAGTAATATTTTTAAAAATATCCATTAGATATATTTATATATATTTTTAATATAATTTACTAATATATCAAAATATTTATTTTTGTTTCTAAGCTGGTTATTGGTCATCTCCTTAATCGTTTTTTATCATGATTGGTATTATTTCTTTATGTGAATGTTGTAAAATGAATAATTCTGAAAACTATTGGTGCATACAGAAAGGATCTTCGCCGCATTTTTATCTGTGAGGATTTTGCCATTGGAACATTAGGCAGGACAATCGCTGTCATTGTATTATGGAGACTTTGTGAAACACTCAATATTATTTTAAAAAAAGGTTTTTGAACAAATTCATTTTAATCTATTCCAAATGGAACTTTATCAAGCTGTAACTAAGATTTTATTAAGTGGCTTTTTTTCATCGCGTCGTTTATATCGGCAAAAATCGTTTCTAAAAAAGTCATTTTGAATCCTTTAAGATACAAATAGAAGGAATGTTGTTGACATTAAAAACCTCCTAATCATTGAATCTTGCTGTGGTGATTACATAACAAGTAAATGATTAGGAGGTATGATAGATCTAGACTTACTTATACAGCGCTAGAAAATGAATTAGAAATAGGTGTTCACCCTATATTTTAAACGACTGGATCGTCTGAACCCCATTTGCGCTCTTTTTTACCTACATCTAGTTTACCTTTTTGTTTTTTCATTTGGCGCACTTTAAGTACGTACCAAACTTGAGCGGCAATATAAATAGACGAATAAACACCAGTAACTAAGCCGATTAGTAACGCCAATGAGAATGTTTGAATTGCTGATGCACCAAAAAACATTAATGCAATTACGACAACTAATACCGTAACGACTGTATTAACAGAACGTCCAAGTGTTTGACGTAGGGATTTATTAACGATATTCGCTAAATCCTCTTTGTTTTTGATGATGCCGCTACGATGAAGATTCTCGCGAATACGGTCAAATGTAACAATCGTATCGTTGATAGAATAGCCGACAATCGTCAGTACTGCAGCAATAAACGTGATATCCACTTCAATACGGAATAAACTGAAGATAGCTACCATAAAGAATACATCATGGAGTAATGACACAATCGTTCCAACACCCATGCGCCATTCGAAACGAACTGCCACATAGATAATGATACCAAGCGCTGCAATCAATAATGCATAAATCGCATTTTTTGCGAGTTCCTTACCAACGGTTGAGGATACTGTGCTGACTGCGATTTGTATATCTTCACCGTATTCTTTTTGCATTTGTGCTTTAAAATCTTTTACTTGGTCTTTTGAGAAGTTATCTGTAAAACGTAATACAGCCGTTTCTGATTTCTCACCAGCAATTGAAATATCTTTTGGTGAGTATCCATCTCTTATAACTGTTTTTTCAACTTCTTGAGACGTTAATGTTTGATTGGTCTGTACTTCAACACGTGAACCACTTGTAAAATCCACACCCAGGTTTAGCTTGAAAATACCTAAAATAATCATGCCCGCTAAAATCAAGACAGCTGATAATGTGAAGAATTTATTACGGCTGTGGACGAAATCAAAACGGTCAAACTTTGTTTTTAAATCGAGCGTATCGATACCTTCTGATAGTTTGTGAATGCGTTTATTGTTGACACCAAATAACCAAGGTCTGTTATCCAAGTAGCCTGAATTAACGAGCAAGCCTAATAGAATACGTGTCCCCCAAATAGCTGTTACAAATGTTACGATGACACTGATGATTAATGTTGTAGCAAATCCTCTTACATTACTTGTACCAAAATGGAATAAAACAGCCGCGGCTAAAAGTGTTGTAATGTTCGCATCAAAAATAGCTGTGAATGAAGATTTTGAACCAGCTTTAAAAGCCACTTTCGATGACTTACCAACGCGTAATTCTTCTTTGATTCGCTCGTACATTAAAATGTTGGCGTCTACAGCCATCCCAATCCCAAGAACAAGTGCTGCAATACCAGGAAGCGTTAAGACCGCATGGATCATCTCAAAAATCCACAACACGATAAATGTGAATACGGTTAATGTGATATCAGCGATTAAACCTGGTAATCGATAAACTGCTAACATGAAGATAAAAATTGCCGCAACACCAATGATACTCGCAAATACCGTTGCTTTTAACGCGTCATCGCCAAATTGTGCACCAACAGAAGTGGAGTAAACTTCAACCAGTTTTGCTGGAAGTGCGCCGGCATTTAAAATACCTGCCAAATCCTTCGTTTCTTGGACAGTGAAGTTACCTGTAATTTGAACGTCCGTTGTGTTCAATGTTTGGTCAACCGTTGCTGCTGAGGCATAAGCTGGTTTTTCTTTTTGTGCCTCTTTTATGTATGAGTCTCCTTTTTGATAGTCTAACCAAATGACCATTATATTTTCAGGAGAGGGACGTTGAGATAGCTTTGATGTAATTTTCGCAAATTTGTCTGCATCTTTTAGTGTTAATGTTACCATCGGTTTATTTTGTTCATCAAATCCAGCTTTTGCTCCACCCTGTTTTAAGTCTTTACCATTTAGTAATAACTGATCATTGTAATCACGAAATGTTAGATTTGCTTGATTTGATAAAACCTCACGTGCTTGGTTTTGGTTTTTAACACCTGCAAGTTGTACACGGATACGATTCTTTCCTTCAATATTAATGCTTGGTTCAGATACCCCTAAAACATTAATACGTCTTTCGATCGCATCTTTAGTTGCTTTTACATCCTCTTCCGTTACATGTCCACCTTCTTTTAGTGGTTGTACTTCATACAAAACCTCAAAGCCACCTTGTAAATCGAGACCTAGATTAATATCTTTTAAGATTCCGGTAATCGTCATGCCCATTGATGCAAATAAAGCAAGTATGATCAAGAAAAAAACTGCGATTCGGCTTTTTAACTTCATTCAAAAAATCCTCCTCAAAAAAGTGCTTCAACATAATATAAAATAATTTTTATATTATGTTTGAATATAGATATATGTCTTGTTTTCCAGTTTCTACATAATAGATTTATTATGAAGTAGCTTTTCTTTTATGTCAAACAATGTTAGAATTTTACAATAAATATACTACAAACTCTTCAGCTGTACGTGCTGATTAAAAAACAAATAGGGTGAACATTAAAATGGTACCTGTAGTTAGGACACTTGAAAAAGAGAGTTTTATCTGAATAGAAGCGTAGAAATACTCTTTTTTTAACACCAGTTTTGTTTGAAACAGAGGTTACTCGACTTATCAAAAATGCATATACTCCGCTTCTATATAGTGCTTATTGAAATTAAATTTTTAAGGATTTTTAGGAGAAGCGAGTCCTAGAAACTGTATAGAACAATTATTTAAGAAAGTAAAACATCTTTTGTTAGAAAATTATTCTAAAAATTAAATCATCCCACTCCGTCATATCATAAACGTTAGATTTTTCATCATAATCGTCATCGGTATGATAGCAATTTGACGTTTAAGATCAATTTATTGCAATTTACGACTAAAATCGTTTTCCTAAGGCTTTAGTTGTTACAATAGGGATGTGAAGAAATTTACATTGAGAAGATAAATTTTTTTACACAGTGGTTCATATGAAGACGATTCATCATAAACTACTCTACTTGTAACTCTAGGTAATGATCTATTCAAGCTAATTCGTTAAGTTTATAGGCGAAAAAACTTAACACATTTTGCTTCATCTCTGATGAACTGAATTTCACTGATTGCAGGTTTTGGATGAGGCTTCTTGTAAAAGTAGCGTAAGTTTTCAATTTGAATCATCACTTGTGTAAAGATAGATCCTTTTATAATGAATTTGTGGCACTATCTTTCGATTTATCTCATAATAAAGAGATAAATTCAATTTCATCAAATTCTCGAAAATCGATTCAGCAGCTATACCAGTAGAATTTCACGGCAACACCTCTTTTTCCATATTTAAACTGTTAACAAGCAGAGCAAAGTCGCTGAATTGATCTAAAAGGGTTGAAATTTTTATCTTCCAGTGTCTTTTTATTTAATATTGACACGATTATGGACTACTTTTAATAGTGTAGACAAGCAGGACAAACGCTTGCGTCATTTATGCTGAACCGCATTTTACATTATGTGCTGATTTCTTTTACGATGCCATTTATACACTGAGACGTCAAAAAAGGACGGCTAGCAAAAAAAATATAAAAAGAAAAAAGGCAGCTGAACAGCTGTCTTTTCATCGTTCTATCGATAAAACAATACTCACTCTCCCATAAGACAAATCATTACTAGAATCCCTCTTCTCTCTTTCCCTTGTATTATAGACTGCTATCCTAGCCTCTCTAATTTTCTCCCATCATGATTGGAAATCATTTCTTAAATAAAGTGAAACTCCATCAGTGGGGGTTCTTCATCCCCCATGGTTAGCTATACCAATCGGTCGCATGCGGCAGTTGTTCCCCCACCTATCTTTCTTCGTTTGTTTCTCTCTAAAACCTTGAGGTGGGGGCCTTACCGTCTGTTAACGTGGGATAAATCTTGTTAAACAAAAGAAATGCACTTTTGAAAGCTATTAAAATATGCAAAAAAAGGCTTAGCTATGCTTTTATTTGCAAAAGTTTTATTGTTGGAACAATGGGCACATTATTGGCGTCATGTATCATATAAATTTATGAAATATTATTTTGAAAAATAGCCCAAAAAAGATTCAAACTAATTTATTTCAGATGAAGATTGGTCAGGTCATAGCTATGACTTTATTTAGCGATCTATGAAGATTGATAGACTTCATTTATACCAGCAAATATTACCTCTAAAAGACGTTTGGATTTAAAAAGGGCTTCTATTTTATTCAGTTTATATTTTTTAAATGAATCTTTTACATTATTTTCAGCTCATTCGAGAGAGGATCATACTATGAGAAAACATAGAACTAAAATAACAAAAGAGAAACCTAAAAAAAGAATTCTAAAATGGTTTTTATTATCGACTATAATAATTGTTTTACTTGCATCTAGTTATGGGATCTATACCTTTGTACAGGTGAAAAGCGCCTTGGATCATTCAACGGTAGACTTAGGTAGGAAGGGGGATAAATCTGAGTTAAGGGAAAATAATATCACATTTAGTAAAGACCCTATTTCTATTTTGTTAATAGGGGTTGAAGATTATGCCAAAGATACAGATAGCGGTAGAGCAGATACCCAAATAGTCATTACGCTAGATCCTAATTCCAAGCAAATCCATTTAGTCACCATACCTAGGGATACAAGAGTTCGTATTGAAAATGCTGGAGAATACTCTGGTATCCATAAAATAAACGCTGCTTATACCTATGGAGATATCACAGGCTATGGGGCTGTCAAACTACAAATAGAAACAGTCGAAAAGCTCCTTAATATCCCAATCGATCATTTTGTTGCAGTAAATTTCGATGGACTTCGCGATATTGTTAATACCTTAGGTGGTGTCACAATTGATGTCAAAGAGGGTTTTTGGGAAAAAAATATCTATGATAATTCCAAAATAGAATTCAAAAAGGGAAAAACTCTTCTAAATGGGGAGGAATCTCTTGCTTTCGTACGTATGCGAAAAAGAGACGTGAATGCCACGTATTCTAGAGATGAAAGACAAAGACAATTTTTAAAAGCGGTAATTGATCAAGCCATGTCTGCCAAAACGATTTTTAAAGTTGGGCAAATATCAGATATTCTCGGTAAAAATGTAGAAACAGATTTAAGTGCAAAGGATATTTTTGCATTGCAAAAACAATACTCAAAGTTAAAAAACCCATCTATCAGTACACTTGAAATTGATGGAGCCGATCAAACTGTAGATGGCGGCTCATACTTTATCCCACAACAGAGCAGTTTGCAACAAGTAAGTGAAAATTTACGGAGTATACTTAAATTGAAAGATAAAAGTGCCTTCACTACAGATGCGGATGTTGCTAATTAAAGATTCCTTTCATCTTAAAATCGCGCATATCATCTGTCTTAAAAATTTCAGCCATTACGTAATTGATAAATCAGCTTACGTGTGAGCTTAAAAATTAAAGTAATAATAAAAATCAGCCGCGTTGATTATCCAATTTCACTCTGATTTTCTCTTAAGCCGCACACCTGTCTCAAAATAAACCCTCACCTAGTGGGATCTCATACAGGGATTGTAATTGAACCAATCGAACTTTTACAGGTAGCTCCCCCAACATCTTGTAGTGAGTGTGGGGGGGCCTTACTGCCTGTTAATACGAAATAAATAACAACGACGTTAATTTATCTGTTGCCATCTTCTATATATAAGTATATAGTTATATAATAAAATAATTATATAAAAGGAGCGTTCTCATGGATTCGTTGTTAAACATGGAAAAGCAGCTAAAGGCTGTTAGTGATACGAACCGCTTAAAGCTTTTGGCTTGTTTAAAGCAAGGCGAAGTTTGTGTATGTGATTTAGTAGATATATTAGAAGTTTCACAACCAGCAGTTAGTCAGCAATTACGAAAGCTAAAAGAAGCTGGCATTATTTTGGAAAGAAAAAAGGGTACTTGGAAGCATTACCGACTAAATGAAAAGCAGTCTCCTTATATTCAAAGTATTCTTAATACGTTGGAACCCATATCCATTCATCATTGCGGGCCCTCTTGCTGCTCAGAAGAAGGTCATCAATAATGGAAAAATCCTTAACAAAACAGTTATCTTTTTTAGATCGTTATTTGACACTTTGGATTTTCCTTGCAATGGGGCTAGGAATTTTACTAAGTGTGGGCGCGCCTCATTTGAAAGATACTTTAGATGCTTTATCTGTTGGCACAACATCTATACCCATTGCTATTGGTTTGATTGTTATGCTCTATCCCCCTCTAGCAAAGGTGAAATATGAGGAAATGTGGCGTGTCTTTAAAGATTGGAAAGTATTATTACTATCTCTTATCCAAAATTGGTTATTAGGACCCTTTTTAATGTTCTTCCTAGCTATTCTCTTTCTTCACAATTATCCAGAATATATGGCTGGCTTAATACTGATAGGTCTTGCCCGCTGCATCGCGATGGTTATTGTATGGAATGATTTAGCACGAGGTGATGCCGAGTACGTAGCTGGGTTGGTTGCCTTCAATTCGATCTTTCAAATCTTATTCTATTCTGTATTTGCCTATTTCTTTTTAAATATCATGCCCGGATGGTTTGGCTTAGAGAATTTATCCATATCCATTTCTATGTGGGAAATTACGAAAAGTGTCTTGACCTATTTGGGAATTCCATTTATTGCAGGAATTTTAACACGTATGATTGGTATCCGATTAAAGGGTGTGAAATGGTATCAAGAACGATTTATTCCGAAAATTTCACCATTAACGTTAGTGGCGCTTCTCTTTACGATCGTGATGATGTTTTCATTAAAAGGCGATCAAATCATAGAATTACCATTTGACGCGCTTCGTATCGCATTACCTTTGTTGATCTATTTCTTCATCATGTTTGTCATTTCTTTCTTTGCCTCACGTAAAGTAGGTGCGAGCTATCCTGTTACAGCTGCTTTATCCTTTACAGCTGCAAGCAATAATTTCGAGCTAGCCATCGCTGTAGCCGTCGCTGTATTTGGTATTCATAGTGGCGAGGCATTCGCCGCGGTTATTGGACCACTTGTTGAAGTACCCGTATTAATCGGACTTGTTCGTGTTGCACTAAAATGGCAGAAAAAATATTTTCAAACCATCAAATTATAAGGAGTCTTCTCATGACAAAAACATTGTATTTTCTATGCACAGGAAACTCATGCCGTAGCCAGATGGCAGAAGGATGGGCAGAAAAACTGCTCCCTTCCGATTGGACTGTTAAGAGCGCTGGTATTGAGGCACATGGCGTAAATCCAAATGCTATTAAAGCCATGCAAGAAATTGGCATCGATATTTCTCACCATACTTCTGATGTTATCGATCTAAACGCATTGCAACATGCTACACTCGTTGTCACACTTTGTGGTGATGCAGCGGATAAATGCCCTATGACACCACCATCTGTCAAACGCGAACATTGGGGCTTTGAAGATCCTGCCAAAGCACAGGGAAACGAGCAGGAAAAATGGCAAGTGTTTCAGGAGGTGCGAGATGCGATTGGTAAACGTGTAAAACAGTTTGTAAGGGAGCTTGACGAATGAAAATTTCACCTGATGGAAAAAAGTATTTATCACAAGTCCTGGAAAAATCTAAAGTAAAAACACTTCGTTTCTATGGAATACAAGGATGCTGCAGTATCAATCTAGGCATAGTTTTAGAAGATGCACATCCTACTGATGAAGTTCTAACAATTGACGGTATTCCATTAGCGATTGATCCGCTCGTAAAGAATGAGTTAGAAGAAGTAACCATTCATGCTGAAGAAGAAAATGGCGAAATCGGTTTACTATTAATTGGCTACGTACCGCATTGTTGTTAAAAAACTTGCACACTATTTAGAAACTAAATTTTCACATTCTTAATTTGATTACAGTCAAGGATGATGACTGCTACAGAAACATCTTGATTTGCTTAAAAATCCATTTTCAAATATTTTTTTAAAATATATATAAGCAGATACTTATGAATAGGAGGCATTTTCCCATGAAAACATTGAAAATTTTAAACCAATCGGCCTGTTGCGATCCTTCAAGTAATTGTTGTACATTTGCCGAATCCACATTACCTGTAGCCATCATTGGTGCTGGTCCAGTCGGTTTAGCCGCAGCGGCACAGCTAGTCTCAAAAAAACAAGCATTTATACTATTGGAAAAAGGCAAGGAAGTAGGGGCCAATATTCGTACATGGGGGCATGTTACATTATTTTCCCCATGGAAATATAACATGGATACCGCTGCAAAAAAAATGTTGCAAAAAACGGATTGGCAAGAGCCACATGCAGATGATATTCCAACAGGTAACCAACTAATTGATTCATATTTAAAACCTTTGGCCGCATTAAAAGAACTGAAGCCTTTTATCTATACAAACCATCAAATCATTGCAATTACACGCAAATTCAGTGATAAAATGAAATCAAAAAATCGCAGTCAAAATCCGTTTGTACTTTATGTAAATGTAGATGGCCGAATCAAATCTTTTGAAGCACGTGCTGTATTAGATGCAACAGGTACTTGGGGAAATCCAAATCCTGCACAAGGAAATGGTGTATGGCTCCCTAGTGAAAAGGCATTACAGCTATACATTGATTACCATATACCCAATATAGAAAAAAAACATTCTCTTTATGCAAATAAAAAAATAGCGGTAATTGGCGGTGGTCATTCAGCCATTAATTCCTTATTAAATTTGGCTGCATTAAAAGAAGATGAGTCAGCAACTGACATTACATGGATTTTACGTAAAGAGCATATTGAAATGGCATATGGTGGGGAGCAGAAAGACGAACTTATTGCACGTGGATCTCTTGGAACGCATATTCGGCAATTAGTTGAAGAAGATAAAATCCAAGTTGTAACACCCTTCTTTATCTCCTCTTTGAAAAAAGAAGAAGATAAAATCTCAATTATCGGTACAAAATGTAACGAAGCTCATACGTTAAAAGGCTTTGATCGATTAATCGTTAACACTGGCAATCGTCCAGATTATTCAATCAATGCAGAAATTCGTTTTGACATAGCTGCTACTACTGAGAGTGTATCTGCACTGGCTCCTTTAATTGATCCAAATAAGCATAGCTGCGGAACCGTAAAACCACATGGTGAAGCTGAATTACGGCAACCTGAATCAAACTTCTATGTGGTAGGTTCCAAAAGCTATGGTCGAGCTCCTACATTTTTAATGGCGACAGGTTACGAACAAGTTCGCTCAATCGTTGCCTACCTAACTGGTGATATCGATAGTTCAAGGCATGTGGAATTAAATCTCCCAGAAACAGGTGTATGTAATAGCGGCATTGGCGGCTGTTGTTAAGCAAGATAAAGTGAAACTTTAATCTGTGGGTTTTCTTCATCCCCCACTGAACTAGAGGAACGAAAGTGAAAAGCGCCACGTCGTGTGGTAGCAACACCTGATTGGTCAGCATCTTGTTGACCCGAACCAATCGGACGCATGTGGCAGTTTATCTCCCACCTAACTTCTTTACTTTCGCTGAATTTTGAGGTGTGAGTATTACTGCCCAGTTAATGCGGGATAAAAATAGAAGCAAGTCTTAGGGAAGGTTATTACTATGATCATACGACAAATGCAACATTCTGATTTAGAACAAGTGCTTCAAATATATAGGCGAGGTTTAGAAACCAAAATTGCTACTTTTGAAACAATCGTTCCAACAAAAGGAGATTGGCACGCATCTCACCATAAAACATTACGTTTTGTTGCAGAAACGAATGACCAAATTATTGCTTGGATTGCACTTTCTCAAGTCTCCAATCGAAAGGCATATTGTGGTGTAGGGGAAATTAGTATTTATATCAGTGAGTTAGCTCGTGGAAAAGGCATTGGAACAGCACTTATGAATAAAATGATTCAAAAAAGCGAAGAAGCCGGCTATTGGACATTGCAATCATCAATATCTTCCAAAAATCAAGCAAGCCTAGCTCTTCATTTAAAAGTAGGATTTCGAGTCGTTGGCACTAGAGAAAAAATCGCCAGACGCGATGGGGAATGGCAAGATACTATCATCATGGAGAGACGGAGCAAAGCGGTGTTTTGAGGTGATCTTGTATAACAATTATATGATCTTATAAATAACCCTTCACCCAGTGGAAGGTTTATTCATCTCCCACCGAATGTTAGTTGAATGAATCGGGGCTTTTACGACAGCTGCTCCTACCAACTTATCCTCCTGCTTTCTAATAGAATCTTGAAGTAAAGATTTACTGCCCATTCATGCGATTAAAAAACCCCTATTTTAAAACGCGGTCACTGAAAAAGTCCATTCATCTTCAAAAATATAGTAAAAATCAACTTTTTCAGATCATAAAATGAAAGAAAAGGTGGATTCTTATCAATAAAGATGGTGATTCTATAGTTTTTCAGTGCCCTATTTTAAAACAACTATTTTTCGAACTAGGAGAAGGTTTATATTTTATTCTAAAAATTGTCCCGTTATTGAAGAAAAAAATCTAATAATCTCTTTGGTGAAACTTCCATGATCACATTTCAAACACATAATCACGCTCTACTTTACATACACGTAATGCAAAACGACTATACCATTCTTTTTTACCACGCTCTTGAGCGATTTGGTGAGCTGCATGGTCTTTCCATGCAGCAATATCTTCAAGCGTTCCCAATATGAAACCGTAATTCCTAAATCGTCACCTCTTGCACTTTCAGCTCCTAAATAACCTTTTTGCTGACTAGCTAGTTCAGCCATTTTTGATGCCATAACGCGATGTCCATTGTCCCCCTCTGTTCGTTCCGAAGCAAAGATCACTGCGTAATAAGGTACTTTAAATGTATTAGCTAGATGACTCATCTACAACACACTCCTAAAATAATTAGTGTTTATAAAGTGCAACTTCACCTAATGAGGGTTTCTTCATCTTCTACTTATCCTCTTATGTAATTAAGACCATTTTGCTAAAACGGTTGGTTGATAGCTGTCCATTCTTTTCAATAATCTTTCAGGATCCGAATCAACAATAAACAATTCTTTATATTCACTCTTCATGAATTCTTGACTAATAATATAATCCAACATCGACAGCAACGGTTCAAAAAAGCCATTTACATTTAATAAGCCGCATGGTTTTTTATGGTAGCCTAATTGTGCCCAAGTAAAAACTTCAAACAATTCCTCTAATGTACCTGCGCCACCCGGGAGAGCAATAAAACCGTTTGCCAATTTCTCCATTTTCTCTTTTCTTTCATGCATAGAGTTAACAATATATAATTTTGTTAAATTTTCATGCGCTATTTCGACATCCTTTAATTTTTGTGGTATGACACCTATCGCTTGTCCACCATTTTCCAAAGTCGCATTAGCTATAGCCCCCATACATCCAACTTGTGCGCCGCCATAAATAAGGGTTTTACCATGAACAGCTAATTCCCTTCCTAGCTGTTCTGCACTTTCTAGATAAATATGATCTTTACCGATACTTGAACCACAAAATACTGCTACATTTTGCATCATTCGTAAATTACCTTCTTTCAGTCATATCTTTTTGATAATTTATTCTTATGTTGTAAAAAAATATCCTCTAAACTAATATCGTACTTGTTTGCTATAACTGCTACATTTCCTAATACGTCCCCTAATTCTTCCACTAAATTTTTCTTATTTTCTTCGAATGACTCATCTGCTTCATCTGGTCGATCTCTTCCAATTTCAAGTGCTCTGATGGCTCTAGCAACTTCTCCTGTCTCTTCTGATAAAAACCCAATTCGAATAAAAATATTTAAATCATGCCAGCCACGTTGTTGATAATAATCGTTAATCCAATCTTGGAATTCCTTTGCATTCATACTATTTCACCCCCATAAACGGAAAATTCTATATTTAATCATACCGTATACGATTATTTTAATCTATAAGGCTTTTTTCTTTAAGAAGTAGCAAATCAATCGTATTGATTATCCAATTTTCCACAAAATATAGTGTATGTGTTGATTTCCGCTACGGCTTGCTCGGTTTCCTGAAGTTGAGTTGATAAATATTAATGGGCTGTCCCAAAAAGTCGACAAAAATCAACTGTTCGGACAGCCCCTTTTTCTATCGGTTGCTATTTATTTTAATCACTTAATAATTTTTATATCCAAACATTTACTACTTTAAAACTCTATACACATATTACTCATTGTTCCAAAATCATATGTTTGGTTAATTTTTATCGGTTTTGTTGTTTTATCACTTGCACTCCCCATTGCGATAAATAATGGAACAAAATGTTCAGGTCTTGGCACTGCAAGGGTTGCATTTGGTGCTAGAGTTCGATATTGATCTAAAGTATCGATATCACCTTTTTGGACTTGATCAAAAATCCAATTATCAAATTCAACTGCTTCTTTGACTGGGCTTGTTGCTTCAGGATACATCCATTGGAAATTGTGTACGGTTGTACCGCTACCGATTACTAGTATATTCTCTTCCTCAATACCTTTTAATGCTGCTCCAATGTTAAACTGCTCCTTTGGTGATAGGAATGGATTGACTGATAATTCGACGACTGGAATATCTGCATCCGGGTACATATGACTAAGCGCAACCCACACACCATGATCTAAGCCTCGAACTTCTTCACGTTTTGTTTGTATGCCAGCTTTTTCAAAACGATCTTCTAAGATATTTGCTACCATTTTAGATCCTTTTGCAGGATATTTTATTTTGTACATTTCTTCCGGGAAACCATAGTAGTCATACACTGTATCTAAAATATCATCTGTATACGTTAGTGATAATGTTTGACTTTCCCAATGTGCACTAAAGATGACGATTGCTTTTGGTTTAATACGTTTGCCTAATTCTTTTAGAAAATCTGAATAGTCATTTTGAGTAACTGCTAAGTATGGTGAACCATGTCCAATAAACAATGATGGGACCATCTAAATACTCCCTTTCTTATTAACTTCGTTCTTTCTTATCAAAAGATTGTTATTTCTAAGTTCATAATAAACTTTTACATTTAAAAAACAACCGTGTTGATTATCCAATTTAATCCATAAAAATAAGAGGATTTGTTGATTTCCACTCCGGCTTGCTCGCTTTCCTGCGGGCGGATGCTGGGGGCAACAGGATGTTGGTCACGGAGTCGTTGCCACAGGACGTGGCGCCCTTAGACTCCGTTCCTTAATCGCTACGCTGCGGGGTCTCATCTATTCGCTTTTCCCGCGGGAGTCGAGCAAGCCTCCGCTCCAATCTTTATAAATGGTCTTAAAAATACAGAGTTTTTCAAAAACTATGTCAAAAAGACACCCCTAATTTTTGTCAAATCAACACGTGTGTTTAAAAAAAGAAGTATGGACCCTTTGATTCACAGCAATACGGGATTCTTAATAGATAATCTTCATCCCCCGCGTAACTGCTGTATTAGAAGAAAGGGAACCTCCATCATTCAATCATTTAATTTTTTGATTGAGCTTTTTTTCGTTGGAGTAACCATATAAAGAATCCTTTTTATTTTATTACCTAAAAATTAGCATAAATAGATTATATCTTCATTCATTTAGTGAAAAGTCAAAGTACCGAGAAAGCCTTTAATACTGATGTTTAAAGATGAATTCTTAAATTTCCATGAATAAGTCAAGATCTAGTTATATTTTTTCCCTTTCTGTAAAAAATACTAGTAAGACAGATCACAAATTTCATTTTAGATAAGAGCAAATTATCATGGGACATTAAGAACATTTCTTTTTCAGATCCCAATTTTCAGGAGGAGTATTATGCCAAACGTAGAAGTTAACTGCACAGTATCAAATTGTTTTTTTCACGCAAAAGGAAATATATGTGGAGCGAGTAAAATAACAGTGGACATGGATTATCTATCAAAGTACGGTAAAGAGGAATTTTCTCAGGATTTTGACATTAAAAATCGTAAAGAAGAAGCGAGTCATTCCGGAGAAACATGTTGTAAAACATTCAGGCAAAAATCTAAATTTTCTTGAAACATAGCGATATTTTTTTCAAATATCACAGGACTGTTTATTGATGGTACAAAAAATTTTGGATTATTAATGAACTAAGTTAAACAATCACAAAAAGGCCACTTAGATTGTGGAGTGGTCTTCTTGTTTTTCAAGATTTAGATCATTCGGTCATACATTCTAAAAATTACTATGATCTCTGCTGACTTCTCATGATTTATCAAATTATCATTGATCTTATTTATATGCCCATTTGATTATTGTTTTTTATCATATCAGGCGTGTTGATTATCCAATTTTCTCCATGAAGATAGGGAGAATTCGTTGATTTCCGCTCCGGCTTGCTCGCTTTTCCCGCGGGGAGTCGAGCAAGCCCTCCGCTCCAATCGTTATAAATGGTCCTGAAAATACAAGGTTTTTCAAAAATTACACCAAATAAAAATTCCTAATTTTTGTAAAATCAACACATGTGAAATGATGTGTGAGCTTCAGTTTTTAAAATCAAAATAATGCTCGTCTCAAACTGCAGACAAACTCAATAAAACTTGTTTATGTATGATTTTTAAGCCTTATGAAGCTTTGTTATTGTTTTCCCTCAAAATCAAAAGCGTATTCGAGTTTTATGTTGAATACGCTTTTTTTAATGATGTATAAAGTAAAGCTCTACATACTGGGGATTTCATCTTCCAAACTATCCCTACTTTAAGCCTTGCAGTGACGGCTTACTGCTTGTTTAAATGGGAGCAAATTTTAAAATAATAATTTATAGATTACATATCCTATAAACAATACTAATATTAAGATACCAGTTCCTTTCCATCCTAAACTGCCGGCTAAATCTACCAAATTTCCATTTTCAGTACGATTCACTCCATCATTCAACGTACCAGAAGGATTATTTTTTAATTCCTCTTGCCTTAAGCGTTCCCTTTTTTTTCAGCTGTCTCACTTCGAGAATCCAAGTGAACACCTCCTGATAGCTATTCTTTCATATGAAGCATAACTTGTTTTTCTTCATTATAAATGATATTAGAATTTTTACGAGAATATCTATTTCAATATTGAGTATTAGCACCTAAGGACAATTGCTGCTACTATGATTGTGGCACTTTCGCATAATAATGTGTAGGAGCCTTGAGTTCTAAATGTTCGCGTAATGTATCACCTTCATACTCTGTATGGAAAAGGCCTCGTCGTTGAAGTTCAGGTATCAATAATTCCACGACATCTTGAAAACCATCTGGAAAATGGGATGGTAAAATGTTAAACCCATCAGCCGCGCCTGTTTCAAGCCATAATTGTAAGTCATCTGCGATTTGCCCAGGAGTCCCAACAAGCTCTCGTTGACCACGTGCGCCCGCAATATGCTGATACAATTGACGAATGGTAAAATGGTTTTCGTCTGCTACCTTTTTTAATAACTCTACGCGGCTTCTTGTTCCTGTGACCTGTTCAATGGGTAGCAATGGTGGTAATGGCTCATCTAAGGGATAGCCTGTCAAATCAAATTCTAAATGTGCGCTCAGTCTTGCTAGACCGGCTTCTTCCGGTATTAAATCGAGTAATTGTTGTCTTTTACATTGTGCCTCTTCTACTGTTTTACCAACGATTAGAAATACACCTGGCATGATTTTCAAATCATCCGGTTGACGCCCATATTTGGCTAGACGCCCTTTTAAATCAGTATAAAATTGTCGAGCATCTTCAATACTTTGTGCTGCAGTAAAAACCACCTCTGCTGTTTTTGCAGCTAGTTCTTTACCTGATTGTGAAGAACCTGCTTGAACGATAATCGGCCGATGCTGCTTCGATGCTGGCACTGGTAATGGACCTCGTACAGAGAACCGATCACCTTTATGATTGATCGTATGTACTTTAGAGGCATCAACTACTACACCATTTTGTTGATCATAAACAATGGCATCTTCTTCCCAGCTGTCCCAAAGTTTTTTGACGACCTCAACAAATTCATCTGCACGTTCATATCGTTTGCTATGTTCTAATGGTTGGTTATTAAAGTTTTGAGCTTCCAATGATAAACCACTCGTTACAACATTCCAGCCTAAACGTCCTTCACTCAATTGATCAAGTGACGCAAATTTACGCGCAATATTATATGGTTCGTTATGTGTAGTAGAAGCAGTCGCTACTAATCCGATCTTATCTGTCACAGCAGCTAATGCCCCTAATAGTGTAAATGGTTCATACATAAGATTTAGTGTTTGTTCAAAGCCTGCAGCTGTCGGATCATCACTATTTAGCTGATCTGCTAGAAAGATCATATCAAGTTTTCCCTTCTCCGCTAGCCTTGCTTGTTGTGCTAAAAACTTCAGGTTAAATAAATGCTCTTTTTTCGTTCCCGGATAACGCCATGCTGAAACATGATGTCCTGGTAACATGAAGAATACGCCTAATTTTAATCGTTTTTTCACCATCTCATTAACACCCCCTTTATTTGTTTATGACACTCTCTAAATAAGTAGGATTAATAATCGCTTCATATGAAGGCACCTCTGATTTTGCTGGTATCGATTGTTGATCTACTAAAAAATCGCCAATCTTTTTTAATGATTTTGCAGTGTTTCCAATGTTATCTTTTGTACCTAAAAACGTATCGGATAACTGTTGTTGTGGTGTTAACCAATTTGATCCTTTTGCTTGTTTTGCCGCATCTTCTTTTGTAATTTGTAATGCTTCTGACCAAATTTTTGCTGCTTCATCTGGATTTTCTGCATATAATTTTTGTGCACGAATCAACTGTTCTATATATAATTTAATGATTTTTGGATATTTTTCTCCGAATTCTTTACGGACAACACCATAAGTCCCTGTCGGATGACCTTGTTTTGCTAAATCAGCGCTTGAAATAAGTTTTGTCCCATCCTTCAATAATTCAGTTAGACCTGGATCCCAAGTATATGCTGCGTCAATATCACCGCGCTTCCAAGCCGACAAAATTTCAGGCGGGGTCAGATCAATGATTTGTACATCCGCAGCTTTTAGACCGTTAATTTCTAAAGCACTCAATAAGCTATAATGTGAAGTAGATGCAGATGTTGTTGCAATACGTTTTCCTTTTAAATCTGTTATTTTTGATATTCCTTTATCCTTTTTAACGGCTAATGCTTCCGCCTCACCCACTGTCTGGCCTGCCCAAAAAATTTCGTATGGGATCTTTGAGGATACAGCAATACTAACGGGTGGACCACCAATACCGATTTGAATATCTATAGATTTTGATAATAATGCGTTATTCGCATCACGTCCCGCTTGGAAAGCTACCCAGTTGACGTTGACTCCTAATTTACTTAGTTTTTCTTCCAGCCATCCCTGTTGTTTTACGATTAAATTGTCATCAATATATTCAAAAAAACCGATGTTCACAGTTTTCGGTAGTTCTTCTTTAGCACCTGCTTTAGCCGCTGTGTTGGTTGTTTCGGCTTTAGATGTTGTACCCACGGATTTTGAATTATTGCATGCAACTAATAGTATAGTCATTAAAGCTAAAAAAGTTATTGTTATCCAATGTTTCGAATTCGTCATTTTGTGCCTCCTGAGTTTTCTTATCTTGCAGTAACAGGCAGGACGATTATCCCCACCCCAAATAACAGCAGGTTAACCGCTTGTAAAACCCCTATTTTTGGTTCGGGTCAACAAGATGTTGGCCACTTAGGTGTTGCCACAGGACGCGGCGCTTTTAACCTGAGTTCCTCTAGTTCTGTGGGAGATGAAGAAAACCCCCACTAGTTGAAGTTTCACTTTATGATTGGTTATTAATGATCTGTAAAATTCGTTCCCGAACTTCTTGAAACTCTTTGGTAAAACGAACACTATTATCTTCAGTCGTAATATGATTGGTAAAAGCTACATCTATTTCTTTTGCAATGCGGCCTGGGCGTCTAGACATGACAATTATTCTTGTCGCCAATAGTAAAGCTTCATCCACATCATGCGTAATGAAAATAATTGTTTTTTTCGTTTCTCTCCAAATATCTCTAAGCAAGTTTTGCATTTGTTCTCGCGTTAACGCATCAAGCGCAGAAAATGGTTCATCCATCAATAGGACCCGAGGATTGTTTACCAATACACGAGCAATGGCAACACGTTGTTTCATTCCTCCCGATAATTCATATGGCTTGTTATGGCTAAACTGTGATAGCCCGACCTTATCTAAAAAATACCGTACGGTCGTAGCATCTTTCTTTTTTCTCATCTTCAATCCAAAGTTCACGTTTTGTTCAACAGTTAACCATGGATATAGCGCCGCTTGCTGAAAGACAACACCACGATTCCAATCGATACTATTAATTTCAGAACCATCAATTTTTGCAGAGCCCTCCGTCGGCGTTATAAAACCAGCTAGGATTTTCAACAATGTGCTTTTTCCACAACCTGATGGTCCTAAAATACAGACAAATTCGCCTTCCTTTATATTTAAATCAATGTTTTGGAGTGCTAGTACATCTTCCCCCTGTGTTTCATATGCTAATTGAATATTTTTGAGTTCTAACACATTTTCGTTTACTTCAACCTGTACCATCTAATCGCTCCTTGCTTATTAATCTTTTCCTTTCCAAGGAACTATCTTTACTTCTGCAAATCGTAATGTACGATCTAAAATAATACTGATAATCCCCATAACGATTAATCCCATAAAAATAATGTCACTTCGTAAGAATCGACTTGCATCGATTACCATCCAGCCTAAACCACTTGCACCTGCTACCATTTCTGCCGCCACAAGTGTACTATAGGATGCGACCATCGATGTTCGTAAACCTGTAAAAATAAATGGTAAACTCGCGGGTAGTATAACGTAATAAAAAGTTTTCCATTGATTAGCGCCTAAATTTAAAGCCCCTTGAATATACTCCGTTTTAACATTCTTCACCCCTGCCATAGATGAAATAAACATAGGTGCAAAAGCGGCTAAAAATAGCAATACCACTTTAGATACATCCCCAATGCCGAACCAAATAATTAATACGGTGTAATAGGCAAGTGGTGGTAATGATTGATAGAATTCAACAATAGGATCAAAAACAGCACGGATTTTGCTACTATATCCGCTCGCTAATCCCAATAGCACCCCCAAAATGGCTGCTAGAACATATCCAGATAATAAACGTTTCATACTATCGAAGACATGCACCAATAATGGAATACCTTTATATCCAGTCGACAATACCTCTTGAAAACTATGTAATACAATTGCTGGTGAAGGTACAATTAACGGCGATACCATTTTAAACTCCGTTACTAAAAACCAGATGATCCCGATCAATAAAAAAGTAGTGATCGTAATCAAGGTTTCTATTTTCCAAAATTTAAGACTCTTTTTCTTATTCCTTTTTAAATTCACTGGTAGTTTATTCAGTGGTTGTTCTTTTGCTGTCTGCAGCTCATTTTGTTGAACCATCTTTGGACACCCCTTCCCTGAACTTAAAAGACTTTTGAACGTCTAAACAATAACAACAAAAATTCACTTTTAAATTTTCTTCTAAGAATCTCTCGTTACTCCAGTCAGTTCCTATAAAAAAAATAAGGCCCTCTAATATTTAGAAGGCCTCTAGTTGTCTAGTCAGTCCAATAATGAAAATGTATTCCAATTATAATGTATATAAAACTAAGTGGTCAAGTATGTTTTCGAATTATTACTTCTGAATAAAATAAAAGTGAAATAGATTTATTACATAAAAAGATTACGCATGTTGATTGGAAAATATTAAGTTAAGCATGTGAACATGAATGTGTAAATTTCCTATTGTTAACTTTCATTTATATGAATTGAAATGAAATCTTACCCAATTATCTATATTTTAAGGAATAAAATTGGACCTTTAACACGCTTGGGATCATGCTCTTATATTGACCTTTAATGTCATCTACCTTAATATCGATAGACAAAGAACAGCGATTATAATTAAGGCTATTGACCCTAAAACAATGAAAGATATACTTTTCAATATTCTATTTTCTTGAGATGGAATACCGCATAGTGCTGCACCTAATGTTACTCTGGCGGGGCTTGCCATAGTTGAATGTGAGGAACTCGCGTTTTGTGCAAATGTAATGAAGTCTGATGATAGTCCAACTTGTTGTGCCGTTTGAACTTGTAATTTCATAAACATAGCGTTAGACCCCGTATTGCTTCCTGTGAGAAAACCTCCAATTCCTCCTATTAAAGGAGCGATCAATAAAAAACTATTTCCGAATATATTCCCTGCTGTATTAGCAAGAGTCGATATCATTCCAGCTTCCGACATGATTTCAGATATACAAACAAAGGCGGCAGTTGAAATGACAAATGGTATCCATTGTTTGAATGTCTTTACCAATGAGATGAATATCTTATCTTTATTAATTTTGAAGATAAAAATAGTCAATAGACAAGTAACGAATAACCAAAAGCCTGGTGAATAAAGTAGAGCCATCGAAAAGTCATAAGACGGTAATGTCACAACAAAATGAGACTCTAAAAATTGTCTAAAGGGTGCCCATAAACGGGAAATGAAGATAAGAACAGTTAAGATGATATAGGGGCTCATTGTTTTCAGCATACTTACCTTAGTGTACTTTTCTTTTGATGCCGATACTTGTGAAATAACTGTATTGTTATCTTCTTTATTTAATTTTAGTGAAGAAATTTTAATGATCATTAAACCTATCCCAGTTGTAACCAATGCACCTAATACACCTGCCAATTCAACACTTACATAAGTATTAAAAAGAAGAATCGAGATAGAAAAAATAATAGAAAACAGCATTAACTCTTTCCATTTTGCCTTAATATCCTTGAACCCTCCAGCTATGTAAACGGCAATAACCATAAAATAGATAAAAATAGGAATACTTATAAGAGCCGTTCCAGTTCCTAGTTTTTGAAGTGAAATCCCTCCTAATTGTGCGCCAATGACTGTCCCTGTAGCTAATGCTCCCCAAGGAACAGCTAGCAAGCTAACAAGCCCTAATAGAACAGCCTTTACAGGGTGAAATCCTAGAGCAACAAATATTGGTGTAATTATCATAAACGCTATTCCAAATCCACTTGTTGATTCAATAAGCGGAGAAATGCCAGCCACTAGGATCAAAACTTGTATAATATGATCATTAGTTGCCTGAGATATGAAGGAAGCTATTGATTGAATTCCCCCTACGCCATCAATGAAGTGGAAAAGCAATATGCCAAAAAAGAGAACGTATGCAGCTATAAATGAAATGAATAACCCCTTAAGGGATGAATGAACCATATTTTCTGGTGTAAGCTTATAGCCATGGTAGAGAAAAGTAATCATAATAACTACCATAAGCGAAAAAACCCCTGCCCGTAATGATGTCTGTTTTAAAAAAAACAAGAAGATAAGAACACTTAAAATCGGTATTATAGCCATTAAAAGCATCATGGAAAATCCCTCCATTTCAATAAAGTGAAACTCCATCAGTGGGGGTTTTCTTCATCCCCCACTGAAATAGAAGAACTCAGGTTAAAAGCGCCACGTCCTGTGGCAACACCTGAGTGACCAACATCTTGTTAGCCCGAACCAATCGGACTTTTACGGGCAGTTGATCCCCCATTTATCTTTTTCGTTTCTCTTTAAATCTTGAGATGAGGGTCTTACTGCCCGCTAATGCGGGATAAAGTGAAACTTCCCCCAGTGGGGACCACTATTTCTTTGTCCCTCACTTTTATTTGCTCATACCCTATATCTGGTGAATCCTCTCCCTTCCTGTTATGATTTAGTTAACAAAAATCCACTATAGTAAATTTTATATTATTTGATTTACCTGTCAAAAGTCAATAAAGAAATTTACTATAGTGAAAAAGAGGGGCTATAAAAAATGGAATTTGGTTACAATATTAAAAAAGAAAGAAAGCGGAAGGGGCTTACTTTAGAGGAATTATCTGAACGATCCAATGTGAGTAAATCCATGCTATCCATGATTGAAAGAGGTGAAAAAAACCCGACCATTCAAGTGGCGTCTCAAATTGCAGAAGGTCTTGAAGTAACTATTTCAAAATTATTAGGTGAACAGCAGGAAAATGAGGTGATTGTTATCCGTTCCAATCAGCAGTTGATCTACAGAGATGAAACTACAGGTGTAGAAAGGCATCTTTTGTCTCCATCTTTTTCAGCCATTGGTATAGAATTTATCTTAAATATCATTCCCCCTTTAAAAGAGACAGGTACATTTCCTCCTCACAAAAGAGGTGTTCAGGAACATATTTATGTAGCACGTGGAAAATTGAAAATCGAATTAGGCGAGGAACCCAAAAGTTATATTTTAGAAAAAGGGGATTCAATCTATTACGAGGCAGACTTAAAACATCGATTTGTAAACCTTTTAAACACGGAGTGCCATTATTATTTAATCATTGATTCACATAAAATAGATGCTTGATTATTCACTGTCCCTTGGTGTAATTGCATCCGGATTTGAATAGGCTTGTACAATTACTCTTATAAGACCTTCCCTTCATTCAGTGAACAATGGGGACACATTTATATCGTTCACCTGTGAGTGTTCTCTACTGAATGAAGATGAAGATAAAGATAAAAATACAAAACCAACATAAAAAATAACTTTTGCCTTTTTAGAGGATCATCAGTTTGCTCATTTCAAAGCCAAAGAGTTAGGCATCATTGTCTAGACTTCATCTTTCCAATTTTCTAACTCCTGTTCAGATATAACTTTGATGCCATTGATTGCTAACAAAGCGGCTGTTACTCCAGCACCATCTCTTCTTTTCCCCATAAACTCTCCATTATAAATTTTTTGACTTCCACAAGAGGGGCTATATTCTTTTAATATTACATGTGTCGCTTCTATTTCTTTCGCCATCTCTAAAGTTTTTCTAGCACCATTTATATATAATTCTGTTACATCATTCCCTGAGCATTCGATAACTTTTGCTTTGCCATCTAAAACATCAAACCCATCTCCACCTATAATTTCAGCAGGTTCTCTTGGTATCACAAAACCACCCAAAAGCTCTGGGCAAACTGGAACTGCTTTCTTCTCATCAATTAATTTTTGAACGATATCATTCATACAAGAAGTGCCATTATACCTTACCGGATTTCCGGCTAAACAAGAACTGACCAAAATCATGCTACACATCCTATCTATACAAATTAGCTACCTTTTTTCTCTCATACTCATATTGAAATATTTTTTCTATATCAATTGTGCACATCCAACAGTAATATCTAACTTCCATTAGGCAGGATAAGAAACAATAGATTACTATACTTCAGATGGCGAATTATTATGTTTCCAGTAATGAACAACGGTTAGATTGTATAGCATTTTCAAAGATTGGACAATCTATAATGAATTCAAAAATTCAGCATTTGCTCTAGACCTTAAGGTGTTTAATCAAAGCTATACTTGTGGTAGTTGAACTTTTTATAAAAATATTGATAGAATAACTCTTTTTTCCATTGTCAACTTTTTTGCTTTGAGAAATGCGAAATTTAATTGAAAAAATGAAAAAATTATGACAGCGATTGAGAAAATAAAATCTATTATTTCTTTTTTATAACATAAAAAAATGATTTTGTAGCATTTTATATACATGAGGTGTGTTTTTTAGCTTTTTATTTTATTTTTCATTATGCTGCTATAGGGCTGGATGCTATAAAAGAGAATGGTACTGAAACATTGTTAAATCAACATTTCTGGACGTATAATACAGAAATTTGATACTATAAGGGAAAAGGGTTGACAGAAATCCTTTTTCGTATAATAATTTAAGTACAAACAATAATTATTCTAATTAAAAAATAATTATTGAAAAAATGAACGTATACAGGAGGAATTCGATTATGTCATTAGTAAACAAAGAAATCTTACCATTCACTGCACAAGCATTCCAAAATGGTGAATTCAAAACAGTTACAGACGAAACTTTAAAAGGTAAATGGGCTGTAGTTTGCTTCTATCCAGCAGACTTTACTTTCGTGTGCCCAACTGAATTAGAAGATTTACAATCTGAATATGCAAACCTAAAAGCTCTTGGCGCTGAAGTTTATTCTGTATCTACAGACACTCATTTTACTCACAAAGCATGGCATGACCATTCAGAAGCTATTTCTAAAATCGAATATACAATGATTGGTGACCCTAACCATACAATTTCTCGTAACTTCGACGTATTAGATGAAGAAGCAGGTGCTGCTCAACGTGCTACATTCTTAATCGATCCAGATGGCGTTGTTCAAACATTAGAAATCAATAACGATGGTATCGGTCGTAACGCTTCTCAATTAATCGATAAGATCAAAGCAGCTACTTACGTACGTAATCATCCAGGTGAAGTTTGCCCAGCTAAATGGAAAGAAGGCGGCGAAACTTTAGCACCTAGCATCGACTTAGTAGGTAAAATCTAATTCGACTGATTCGTTTCTTTCTAAATCACTAATGTAACTTCACAGCAATATATCAATCAAGCGGGCGGCAATTACTAGGGATTCCTTAGTATTTGTCGCTCTATTTATAAGAGAAGAGCATGAAAATAGGCACATGATTCTCTGTGTAAATCATAAAAGAGAGGTGAGAAGTCGTCGTTTCGAGAATACATCATGCGTGACTTTGTACGATAGCATGAAGCATTGCGGAATACATGCATCGATACTGGCACAACGAGTAAAACGACGATATGATAATGGCACTAGATGCAAATATTAAAGGTCAATTAAAGCAATTACTTGCACTTCTTGAGAGCGATTTAGTATTAAAAGTGAGTGTAGGAGATGATAAAGTTTCAAAGGAAACATTGGAACTTGTCAACGAACTAGCAGAATTATCACCACGGATTACGGTGGAACATACACAATTAGAACGCACGCCAAGCTTTAGCATCAATAAAGCAGGCTCTGAAGAATCAGGCGTCGTGTTTGCCGGTGTACCACTTGGTCATGAATTTAATTCGCTCGTTTTAGCACTTTTACAAGTATCAGGTCGTGCGCCAAAAGTAGAAGATACAACGATTAAGCGTATTGAGGCTATTACGAAACCTGTCCATTTTGAAACATATGTCAGCCTTACATGTCATAACTGTCCAGATGTAGTTCAAGCATTGAATATTATGTCTGTGTTAAACCCTAATATTACACACACGATGGTTGAGGGAGGAGCTTATCAATCAGAGGTGCAAGAAAAAGATATTATGGGTGTTCCAACTGTTTATGCAGACGGTGAGTTTTTCGAAAGTGGTCGTATGTCACTTGAAGAAATTTTAAATAAATTAGGTGCCGCGTCTGATCCATCTGAATTTAATGATAAAGAACCATTTGATGTTCTTGTTGTTGGTGGTGGCCCTGCTGGTGCAAGTGCAGCGGTTTATACAGCACGTAAAGGAATTCGCACAGGTCTTGTAGCAGAACGTTTCGGTGGGCAAGTAAATGACACATTAGCGATTGAAAATATTATTGGCATTAAAGAAACAGAAGGCCCTGCTTTTGTAGCAAGTTTAGAGGCACATGTGGAAGCTTATCCAGTTGATATCATAAAAGACCAACGTGTGGTGAAAGTAGCCAAAAATGATCTAGTAGAAGTGACATTAGAAAATGGCGGTGTCCTAAAAAGTAAAACCGTGATTCTTTCAACGGGTGCTCGCTATCGTCAACTAGGTGTACCAGGTGAACAAGAATTCAAGACAAAAGGTGTCGCATACTGTCCACATTGTGACGGACCATTATTCAAAGGAAAAGATGTGGCAGTTGTTGGTGGCGGTAACTCTGGTGTAGAAGCTGCTATTGACCTTGCGGGTGTTGTCAATCATGTAACATTATTGCAACGTGGTCCGGAGTTAAAGGCTGACTCTGTTCTACAAAATCGTTTACGCAGCTTACCAAATGTAACAATTTTAACGAATGCTTTAACAAAGGAAATTACCGGTGATAAAACGGTCAATGGTTTAACATATATTGATCGTCAAACAAATGAGGAACACCATCTTACACTAGAAGGTGTATTCATTCAAATCGGTTTATTGCCAAATACAGAGTTTTTACAAGGTACACTCGAACTAAATAAATTGAATGAAATTATTGTTGATCCACACGGTGCAACAAGCATGCCAGGTGTTTTTGCAGCTGGTGACTGCACAAATTCAGCTTATAAACAAATCGTCATCTCCATTGGCTCTGGTGCAACAGCCGCTCTTGGTGCTTTCGATTATATGATTCGTTCTGATGTAAAGGAACCCGTGCAAGCATAATTCCTTTCATAGATACAAAAATGCCCCCAGTGAGAATTTCTCCTGAGGGCATTTTTAGTGCATTTCTTAAAGTAACAATAATCTTTACTCTCGTGGTTTGATCGCAATTTAATAAAAATAAAGTGCCATTGTTTTAAATGGATCATTTTAGTTAAAAACTTTGGCATAAAAAAGACGAAAACGTCGATTGAACACGTTTTCGCCTTTTCAATTTCTAATATTTCACTTCAAAAGATGCTCTATTCAATAGTTCTACTTTATCTACAGCTGGATAAGGTATCTCCTAATAATTTGTATAAGATAAAATGGCATTGTCTAAGCCTTCGATTTTTGCTGTTGCAGCTTCTCTATTAGTGTACTCAAACATACGAATGTCGTTAATATCATTAAAGATAGTGACTACCCACATGATTTCATTTCTCCTTTTTATTTATTGTGTATTAAAACAATCATTATTTTCCCCATGACTTTTGCAATCTGTTATACAACATATTTTCTAATCCTTATTCTACTCGGATTTCTATAAATGGCAAGTCTTTTTATACACTTTCACAGTTTGTTCACAACACATACCAAGCACCCAAACAATTCTGACAATAGCCGAACAATTAAAGCCCTAAATTCCTTGTTATTAGCCTTCTCAAAAGTAACAAATACCGGATGTTCAATCACAAAATCCCTTTCAACACATCCGATAATCCCTCTTTCCTCACTCCGCTACCCTTTATATTGAATGAATTCCTGTGCAAAAGAAAAGCGCGTTAGCCTAATCACTAACACACTTTCTTTATCATCATATTTATGAATCGTAAAAAAATTACAGTTTTAATCTAAATATTCTTTAGCTAATTGTTCGTTTTTATAAATTTCCATTCCGGTTTTCAATTTTCTAAAACCAAATTTTTTATAAAAAGTATCATTATGAACCGTTGAGATCAGATGTATGCAAGATACTAAATCTAACTGCTGCAGCATATCTTCAATAAGCATTCGAGCAATTCCCTGTCCTTGAAATTCCCGATGTACAACGACATCATAAATCGCAGCATTAAACACACCATCAGACAAAGCTCTTGCGAAACCAATAACTTGATGATTGTTTACTGCAAATACTTGATGTGTACTTGCATCAAATACTTTCTTTATGATTTTTTCATCATGCTTCATCCATCCAACAGATTGATACACCTTTTTTAACATTGCTATCTCATCTTCATTTATATCATATTTAAGAAATATCATATTTTTCACCCTTTGTCTTTAGTTACATGACCAACTGCTGATACCTTTACTAAATGATATCCAAAAATCATATGAAATTTCACATTTTTCTTTTAAAAAAATGGCTCTTTTTTGAGTCATCTTTTTCAAATTCTCATCAACTTCTTTGTAGATCAAGGATTTATATTTTACATTTGATCCTTTTGAATAAGAAATTATGAAACCAATTTGCTTATTTTATTCATTCTATATTCGCAACTGCTAAGACAAGTTTCGCATTAAAAATAGGCTACCACTTTCCAACTAGATTTTGGAGAATGGTAGCCTATCATATAACGATCAGATAATGTCTTGTACCTGTACTATAATAGCTGGTCTTTTCTAATTATTTTTTTCTTGTAAATGATCTAATTACCGCAATAATAGCAAGAATGAGTGCAACTATTGATAATGTTAAGGTAGTAGTTTGGGATCCAGATTTTTCGTTTTCAGTAGCAGATTCGGCTTTTTTTGTTTGTTCTACTTCTGCTTTTGTATCATCTTGAGTCGTTTTTGCTGGGGCCGCATGATCAGTTGCTGTTGTAATTTGAGTAATGGAGTGAGGCGTATCTGCATTTTCGTCACCTGTCCATTCTACAACAGTACCGTCTTTATAGTATTGATAGGCATCCCATGCAGCTTCTGTTTCTTTTTCAGGGTTTTTCGCAACAAAAGAAAATTGTTGGAATTGACCAGCTGTGATTCCTCCATTAGTTGCTTGCCAAGTAACTGTTTTTGTTTTTCCTGATGAATCTTTAGCTAGTGTAACCTTCCATCCTGGTACAGGTTGATATGATTCAAATTCAGTGCCTGCGGGAACCTTTAGCGTAACTTTTATTGTATTGATTTCCTTCTCCACAGGAACCTTGATTGTATAAGTTTCCCATGCTCCTGGTGCAGAAACTTCTGGTTTGACAGTTACGTGTGCACTCGCTGTTCCCGCAAAGATCATTAAAGCTAGACCTGATGACATAAGGCCTGCTGTCCATTTTTTAAATACTGTTTTCATTTTATTTCTCTCCTCGTATATTAGTAATAAGAAACAACTAATTTATTGGCTGCCCACAACGGGACTAAAATCGATATCATAGCTGTCTAGTGATGTTGTTAACAAATGCACGGTTATTTTCCACTTGCCAGCTATATTGATATACATACCTTTTGTTTGAAATACGCCTTGCCTTTGTTTGGGAACATCGATGTTACTTGCATCTAGCTCTGTATTTAAAGAGGTAAATGTAAGTTGTACCTTTTCAACATCAGTAACCGATTTACCCTTTGAATCCTTCAATACCACTTTAAATGCATTGACGCCTGCAATATTAGGACTAATCTGTAACGTTGCCGTATCTCCGTTATCCAGGGCAATCGTTTGTTTGAAAGGTCCGGGTGATGACATAGATGTTGGTAGATTTGTTAATATTGCTGCCACCATCATAACCACCAAGCCGATTCCAAATTCAACAGTTATTGTACGTGTAAGATCTTTATTGCCACGTTTTTTACTTTTCATATAGTGGAGGCCACCTAGAATAAGCATCATCAAAAACAATAAGACTTTGCCGATCAATGCCTTCCCATAATAAGTATGGAACAAGGAATAGAATGTAGGGACATATAACAGGCTGCCGTAAATCCCTGTTAATAAAATAAGGGCAGTCGCTCCTATAGCTAAAAATGAAAATCGATTGATGACATGCCAATAGCTATCTTTTTCGATTGGATCCATTGCTGTTTTACGTCTCTTTGGTAAAAGAAAAACTAAATAGAAAAGTGTTCCTATCCAAATAGATGCTGCCAATAAATGAAGGAAATCCATCGAAACAGCCATTATTTTATGCGTAGAAACAGCAGCATGGCTTGTTAAAGATTTTGTAATAAGTAAGGCTATGAAAAAGAGTATGCAAAGAGCCCCATTTTTGTATGAATAGAAAGATTTGTTTCGGCTAGCAAAATAGGTCGTGATTGAAAGCCCTACTATACAGGCCATTTGGATGACCCACATAAAACCAAATGACGTTTGTTTCAATGTTTCTGTTAGCAAATCCACATTGAATACCTCTGACCATGATACACCTGCATCAATCTTTGTCTGCAATGGTAGATTCAACAGCAAGCTGATAAACATTCCAAGCAATGATAGCCAAATCACTTTTTTACTCCATGAACGAATGGATTGAAAAACCTCATCTTGCCTTGCTTGATAAACGAAAAGATTAAAAATAATGCCTCCGATATATAATGCTAAACTGCTGAACAGGAGCCATCGCAGGAAAATCATATCAGACTTTGGTATGTAGTTCGAAGTTTCGGCCTTCACCATACTTAAACTGTTGTGAGAGGTGCCAATGCTAAATGGGATGACACCCTGTACTGGGTGACCGTCTGCTGAAACAACTTTCCATTGCATCGTATAGGATCCTTTGGGAAGTTTTTTAATTATCTTCGTCCCAATAATGGACTGATTTTCCTTGTTGATCTGTGATTTCTGTAATGGCACTTTCTTTCCTAAAGAATCTAGCACAATAATGGAATGAAAACCATTTTGAAGCGATTCGTTGAATTGAATGCGAATGCTTGATGGTGAAGTAGATAAGATTTCATTCTCCGCAGGGGTTGATTCTATGACAAAAGCGTGTGCCAATGCTACCTTTGGAAATAAGGTTATTACATATATACACAGCATGAACAAACCAATTAGACTGGTTAATCGATAAAAATTATTTTTTTTACTTTTCACTGTGGACATCGGCCATCACCATTCATCCTTATCGCTCTATTTGAAAATTTTCCGTTGTCTATTGACAACATGCCACACATCCTTTCTAGCCCTCTCCTAAATCAGCAATAGCTGGTACAAATCACTTTCATGAAAATTGATTTTCCAATAAGCCCCATAGTGATCCCACTGGAAGTTAGCTAAACCAAATGGGCATATATAGGCATCTTATATCCTATTTATCCCGCCTTAACGGGCAGTAAGACCCTTATTTCAAGATTTAGAGAGAAACGAGAAAGATAGATGGGGATCAACTGCCCGTAAAAGTTCGACTGGTTCGGGCGGGCATGATGTTGGTCACTCAGGTGTTGCCACAGGACGTGGCGTTTTTCACTTTCGTTCCTCTATCTATTTCAATGGGGGATGAAGAAAACCCCCACTGATGGAGTTTCACTTTACCCTCTGTGCTGGTGACTAGAGTCTTGCTGCTTGTTATTGAGAGGTAAAACTAATTGAAAAGCAGTATCATTATATAAAACAAATGTGAAATTTGAACGAAATCTTCAAAGATAAGTAAAAAAATAGAGGATCTTTCAATTTTACATGTTTACAATATAACAAATAAATAAACTTAAAACCTTTTGAAATATTTTTTGCACAGCTAGGAGGAATCATATGAAACGTATATTAATGGTAGAGGATGAAGAGAAAACGAGGACTTTACTTAATATCCACCTTCGAAGAATGTATCATCTAACACTTGTTGAGGATGGAATACAAGCCTTAAAAATAATAGATGAACAGTATTTTGACCTGATATTATTAGATGTCACACTTCCCTATATTGATGGCTGGACCGTTTGTGAGAAAGTGAGAAAACGTTTTGCAACACCCATCATTCTACTTTCAGAGTATACCGAATTAGCGGATCTACTGAAAGGGTTCAAATTAGGGGCTGACGATTATATAAAGAAGCCTTTTGAACTTTTAGAATTACAAGCGCGGATTAAAGCATTATTACATCGAACAGGGCTAACACCTAGAGAACAAGATACAAACCGTGTTATTACGTATGATCATGGCACATTTGTATTAGACTTCAATCGAAGAACAGTCTCTATCAATCAACAGGAAATAGCATTAACAGCAAAGGAATTTGAAGTGTTGGGATTATTGGCAGCATCGCCAGAACGCGTATTTACACGAGAAGAACTAATTGATCACATTTGGGCGGATAAAGATTTTCGAGATGTACGATCTGTAGATTCACAAATCAAAAATATCCGATTAAAATTCAAAAAAACAGATCCAGACATACAGATTATCAAAACCGTTTGGGGATTAGGCTACCAATTTATTCTACCTAAGCCCAAAAAATAGTGCCATATTTTATATTTTCCATACTTTCTCCATATTTTCTTCTTACTATAAGCATTAAATCGATAAAGTGAAGCTCCATCAGTGGGGGTTTTCTCCATCCCCCACTGATGGTTAGTTGAACCAATCGAACTTTTACGGTCAGTTGATCCCCCAGCTATCTTTTTCGTTTCTTTTTAAATCTTGAGATGGGGATCTTACTGCCTGTTAAAGCGGGATCAATTAAATTCGGAGAGATTGAATTTGGGAGGATGGATGATGTATGGAACATCATATGCAAAATAAAAAAGCATTGCTGATGAGTTTTCTCATTATTACAGCATTTATGATCATAGAGTTTATCGGCGGAGTAATGACTAACAGTTTAGCATTATTCTCAGATGCCGGGCATATGTTAAGTGATTCAATTTCATTGGGAGTAGGCTTGCTAGCATTTAAGTTCGGGGAAAAAGCTGTAAATGAACGAAAATCATTTGGTTATCAGCGGATGGAGATTTTAGCAGCTTTATTCAATGGTGTTTTATTGATCGTCATTTCTATATTGATCATGTGGGAAGCAATTCAGCGATTCGGTAATCCGCAAGGCGTGTCAAGTAATGGTATGTTAGTTGTTGCTACTATTGGAGCCGTAGTGAATATACTAGTTGCTTGGATTTTATTGAGGGCTGATACAAAAGAGAATATCAACATGCGAGCTACATTCTTACACGTATTGGGAGATTTACTCGGCTCAATTGGTGCTATTATCGCCGCTTTGCTGATCATGTATTTCGATTGGAAAATTGCCGATCCGATCGCTAGTTTAATCGTAGCACTCATCATTTTAAAAGGCGGATTCGGTGTATCAAAGGACGCTGTTCATGTGCTAATGGAAGGCACACCAGAGCATTTAGATGTAAAAATGATTCGAGAAAGGTTACTCCAAATACCTGACGTTGTAGGCATTCACGATTTTCATATATGGAATATTACATCTGACTTTCCATCAATCAGCTGTCATTTGGTGATCTCCAGCGATCAACATGATGTTGTTCTAAAGGAAGCGTTGACAGCATTACACGATATTTTTGGTTTAGAACATGCGACCATCCAAGTGGAAAACGAAAGTGCTCGCTTAGACCAATACGAACATCATTGTTGTAATTCGTATGAAGGGTACCACGTTATTTCAAAATAATTTTGTGAAAGCAAAATGATAAGATCGACGAAGCAAGATGATTGATGATCACGCCCTTAAATGGCAGTTGTATTTAAATGAACGAGAAAAAGTAGGGTTCGCGCAAAGATCATGGTCTAACTCAATCAGATGAAGCACATCATTTCGGGCAGTTTCTCAGATCTGAGTTCGGGGTTCAAACCGTACTTGGATCTTTATGCGTTTGCACAAGTCATTGAAACATTTGCCATTAAAACGATGATTCGTTTTCATCCATATCCCATCTCAATGATTTCATTAATTCCCGCTTTATAGTTCAATCTATATAATCAGGCACAAAGGCGTATTAGCCCAGCTGCTAACATCCTTTTTATGATTGCACTATCTTAATCGTACATTACGAATAACAAAGAAAACGATCGTGATCACATAGACGCCTAGAAAGATGATTATCTCCCAAATCCCTAAAGATAAGCGGTTTCCAAGTAATACATATGTATCCTTTAGTGAAAACGATGATAATAACAGGAGCGTTTCATTCTTTATGACATTACCCATTAACTGTACATTCGCTACTTGCGCTTCATTTGCTTTCGGTCCAAACCCTGGCATATTAAAATATTTTGGGTGTTTTTCTAATTGATGAAGGAATATCCAAAGTGCCAATCCTATTATTGGGATAAAAAAGATAAACCATTTCTGTGCCCATGCATCAGCCTTACCAAATACATTATAATGACTTGGCACTTGATCAGGTAAAGCTTGATAATTAGCAATGATTGCCGTAATGCAGACGCTCCAAACCATCAAGCTAATTACATTGAATGCTTGTTTCCATTTTATATAGTGATTGTTCATACCGTCCCCTGCCTCCTTCTTAGAATTCAGCATTGAAGAATCTTTTTTTACTTTTTTAAAATAGATCACACGTCACTAATCAATATTTTATAGAAATTCCTTAATATGTAATCAATATAATAGCATGTTTACACAAGCAACTACAAATAAAAGCTTCACTTAATACGATCATGATTTTTTATCCTGCTTTTATATACTAAACGTTAGCTTTTGGATCATGAACGTTAATATCAACATCTCATTCAACGTTTACGATCTATTTATTGCATTTCACGCCATAGGCATATCTTCATATTCTTATTTGTTGAAATTTATTAGAAAATAAGGGGAAAAGGCTGAAAATATTTTTATAGTGCAAACCACAACTCCCAGAACCCATTACCACTTTCTCCACTCAATCACATCATTCACATAAAAACGTTCGCCAATCAGCTCTTCGCAAGCTGCAAATATTTTCTCGATCATCGTCGTGCTGGATGCCAAAATTCTCATGGTCATTCCCCTCACACTTAGCACACTTACGCCAATCCTAGCCTGATTTGAAAAAGCTTCGAGCTTATCTCTAAGATCTTCCACAAAGTGCTCATTGACCTTGGGGTGAATGAAAAAAAGTGTGCCGATATGAGAATATTCTTCTAAATACATTAGCTGTTCAAACTTTTCGTCTGGCTCTAATAACAGGTGATCAAACACAACAAGCGTGTCATCAACAAAGATTTGCATTTTGGATGTGACCCTCTCATATTGAAACATCCTACCATCCTCAGCCCATCCAGGTGTGATGGTATCCGAGTAAAAGAACGTAGCAGAAGAGCTCATATGTACATGGGTTTGCTGTATAAAATTTGCGTCTTTATAAGGAATCAATGCATCTTGCTTCACAAATAATTCACTATTGTTTTTTAACGTATAATTGGTCGATTGCCTAACGCCAAAGTTTTTTGATTTATACACTTTGGTTGAAGCTTGTGTCGTAATGGCAAGGCGAGCGGATTCATGGACAGTCATATCTGTATGATACATGTCACCATCTACATAGCCGCCGCCAACATGGATCAAGATGAGAAGCGGCATACCGCTCGATAAGTAAACGGGCCTTGTGATTTTGAATACCCCATCAAACAAACTATTGGTCATGATCGACTTACCGTTTTTATTTCCTACTTCTACTTGCAAATAGCCTGTATATGTCATGCTTCTAATCCCATAAGAAATGCTTCACGACGAATCCATTCCACGACTTCGGCAACCCCTGTACCATCCTTTAAGTTTGTAAAAATAAACGGTTTTTCGCCACGCGTCGTAATTGTATCTTTTTTCATAATCTCCAGATCTGCTCCTACATATGGGGCTAGATCAATTTTATTGATAATAAATAAATCTGACTTGATCATCCCTTGTCCGCCTTTTCGCGGGATTTTTTCCCCTTGAGCAACATCAATGATATAAATGGAAAAGTCGACTAACTCTGGAGAGAAGGTCGCAGCAAGATTATCACCCCCACTCTCGATAAAAATCAACTCTAGATGGGGATGACGTTCATTCAATTCATCTATCGCTGCGAAATTCATCGAAGCATCTTCACGAATAGCTGTATGTGGACATCCACCTGTCTCTACCCCGATAATGCGGTCTTCTGGCAGAGCTCCATTTTTTATCAGAAACAAGGCATCCTCTTTCGTATAAATATCATTCGTAATAACGGCGATCTCGATATCCTTCATTAATGCACGCGTCAATTGATCGACTAAAAGTGTTTTTCCAGCCCCAACAGGCCCTCCAATACCAATTCGGATAGGTTCCCCCATAATTTTCATCCTTTCGTTTGATAATTCACGACATAAAAAGCCGGACAGAAAGTTGTTCATGTTTCATTTGAGCGATTTCTAACCCTGGTGCACAACCTCCAAAGTCTTCTTCTTTTGCATGTAAAATCGTTTCTGCTTGCTTTCTTAAAAACGGCTGCATTTCCAGTAATATTTTTTGTCCATCCGTTTGTCCAAGTGGGATACCTCTTACTCCATTTTGGATAAGCGAGGATATCGTCGTGAATAAATAAACAGATAGCGTTGTCTTTAGATCGATTTCCAACGCCTCGCACACAATAGCAAAAACGATCGCACTATGACCATGTCGTTCTTTTTGTTTTATTTTCGACTCATATAGTTGGAGCAATTCGATGTCATAAAGTGCATTCATCACTTTGGCTAATTGCCGCCCGATTCGTTTATTGCCTTCTCTAGTTTCTTTCGCAGCACTCAGTGCATATAAGGCTTGATCAAGCTCCCATACTTTTTGGAATTGATTTTCTTGAATCGCTTCATAGGCTAAGCGGCAAGCCAAACCATCTGTATAAATGCATTGACTATAAACATATTGCTTTAACGCATATAAGAATGACTCTTTATCGGTCATTTTATCTTCTTGAATATACGTTTCTAGCCCGAAAGAATGCGAAAAAATCCCTGACGGAAAATTGGAATCGCAAATTTGCAGTAATTGAAACAGTCGATCAGTCATGGGCATGTCCTATATGTTTAAAGGCTTTCTTCATTTTACGGTTTTCTCGAGCAAACGGAATCTCTAAATCTTGCAATAGCTTTTCTACTAAATAATCATATTGCACGATCATTTCATCATCCTCAAATTGTGCGGGTAAATGGCGATTGCCAAGCTGATGAGCGATATCACCCATTTGCGTCAGATTGGTGGGTTTAATGACGAGTACATCATCCGCTAACACACTGATAATGATCGTATTCCTTTCGTCCTGATATAAAATATCTCCATCCTTTAGTATTGAGCCTTCTTTTAGACGAATGCCTAATTCGTTGCCATGATCGGTCTTTACTCGCAGAATTTTCTTTAGCAAATCGTCACTTCTTACATATACCCGTTCGATATGCGTTGTTGGTTTATCGAGTTTATGAATATTTCCCACTACTTTTTCAATTATCATCTGGATCACCTCAAAATAAAAAATATCTTTGCGCTAAAGCAACCTTTGCATCTGGTGCACATGTGATTAGTTCACCATTTACCTTCACCTCATAAGTTTGCGGGTCCACTTCAATATTGGGTGTTTCACTATTAAATTTCATATCTTTTTTTGTTAATTGGCGCGTATTATGGACAACAGCGATCCGCTTCTTCAATCCCAGCTTTTCATGTATCCCTAATTCATAGGCTGCCCTTGAAAGAAACGTAAATGATGTCGTATGCTTCGCCTGTCCAAAGCTGCCAAACATCGGACGATAGATCTCTGGCTGCGGGGTTGGGATGGAAGCGTTCGGATCGCCCATCACACTCCATGCGATCATGCCGCCTTTGATGATCAATTCTGGCTTAACACCAAAAAAGGCCGGCTGCCATAGTACAAAGTCCGCTAATTTTCCTACTTCTACCGAACCTACATAATCAGCTATTCCATGAGTAATCGCGGGATTGATGGTGTATTTCGCTATATATCTTTTGACCCTTGCATTATCATTTGTTTCTCCAGCAACGAGTTCCCCACGCTGACGTTTCATTTTGTCCGCAGTTTGCCAAGTTCGGATGATGACCTCGCCCACTCTTCCCATCGCCTGAGAATCAGAGCTGATCATACTAAACACCCCAAGATCATGAAGAATATCTTCTGCGGCAATGGTTTCCTTTCTAATTCTTGAATCGGCGAACGCCAAATCTTCTGGAATGGATGGATCTAAATGATGGCAGACCATCAGCATATCTAGATGCTCTGCAATGGTATTGACGGTAAATGGTTTCGTTGGATTTGTTGAAGAAGGGAGTATGTTTGGAAAAGATGCAGCTTTCATAATATCTGGTGCATGTCCGCCTCCAGCCCCCTCTGTATGGTAGGTATGAATCACACGTCCATTGATGGCACGAAGCGTATCCTCTACGAAACCGCCTTCGTTGAGGGTATCAGTATGTATAGCCACTTGAACATCATATTGATCAGCAACGGATAATGCAGTGTCAATATTGGAAGCTGTTGACCCCCAATCCTCATGCAGTTTTAACCCGATCGCACCAGCCTCTATTTGCTCAATAAGTGCTTGCTTACCAGAAGAATTCCCCTTTCCTAAAAATCCGATATTCATCGGAAATGCCTCCGCTGCTTTTAGCATATTGTGTATATTCCATTCTCCCGGTGTACAAGTCGTTGCATTTGTCCCCGTTGCAGGACCTGTTCCGCCGCCAATCATCGTTGTAATACCTGACTCAGTCGCTGTTTGAATTTGCTGCGGGCTAATAAAATGGATGTGGGTATCGATTCCGCCTGCTGTTAAAATCATTCCTTCTCCCGCGATTACCTCGGTCGATGCACCAATCACTATGTCTATATGGTCCATTAATAGTGGGTTCCCTGCCTTGCCAATTGCTGCGATCATGCCATCTTTCACACCAATATCCGCTTTATAGATCCCTGTATAATCAACAATCATCGCATTCGTTATAACAACATCGACTGTCTCAGATCGCAGCGCTAGTGGATGTTGGCCCATCCCATCTCGTATTACCTTTCCGCCGCCAAACTTTACCTCATCCCCATAAGTGGTATAATCTTTTTCAATTTCAATAAACAGTTCTGTATCGGCTAATCTTACTTGATCGCCTACAGTCGGTCCAAACATATCAGCATATTGCTGGCGAGACATTTTAAAACTCATGTTTATTCCTCCTTATCTAACACACCATTGGTCAAATTATTCAGACCATACACTTTACGCTCGCCCGAAAATGGGATCAGCTGCACCTCTTTGCTATCTCCCGGTTCAAACCGCACTGCCGTACCTGCTGGAATATCTAACCTCATTCCAAATGCCTTTTCCCGATCAAAATCAAGCATTTTATTAATCTCATAAAAATGAAAGTGGGAGCCAATCTGTACAGGTCTATCTCCTCTATTTAATACCTCTATTTGAATAGATGGCTTTCCTTCGTTACAAATAATAGGGGCTTGTTTTAATTTATATTCGCCTGGTATCATCTTCCACCCTCTCTTCTATAGTCTTATTGAATTGGGTCATGCACGGTTACTAATTTAGTCCCATCAGGAAAGGTCGCCTCGACTTGAATATCCGAGATCATCTCTGGTATCCCCTCCATGCAATCTTCCCTTTTTAAAATATGCCTGCCATATTGCATAAGCTCTGACACCGATTTTCCATCTCTCGCTCCTTCCATGACCTCATACGTAATAATGGCAACTGCTTCTGGATAATTTAATTTCAATCCCCGCTTCATACGTCGCCTTGCTAAATCATTTGCCAGTACGACCATTAGTTTTTCCTGCTCTCTTGCTGTCAGCTTCATAAGTTCATCTCCCTACATACACAGCAGAATGTCTTTACCAAATCCTCCTCCCTTATTGATACGTATATGTTTTCTGCCATCATGATTTCTTTATACAAATGTAGTAGTCACACGATAAATAAGTGAATTTTCAAACTATTTGTTTTATACTGCTTTTCAAGTGGAATCAAGTAAAATTTGCAATGATAGTGGTTGCCTTTTTAAAGTTCGATGGGCATCTCTCTTAATATAATTGGATAATCGATAGTTAAATTCCTTCTATTTTAAAAACAATATGTGCCAGGCAATGGTCTTTGCTTGGCATCCAACAGAATATTTAGAGTGTTACTACTTATATGGTTCTGAGTCTCATTTTATTTTTGTCACCGATTCGAGCAAATTCCGTCTAAATACTATAGAGCGATTATAAAAGGAGATGAATCGTTTGGATTTAGAAGAACAAATTTCAAATTGGTATGAAGAATTTGGAAATAGCATATTTACATATATTTATTTCAACACCAAAGATTACTACTTAGCAGAAGATATACTTCAAGAAGTATTTATAAAAGCATATAAAAATTACGGGGAATTTAAGGAGAAATCAAGTTTGAAAACATGGATTTTTACAATAACTCAAAATACGACTGTAGATTATCTTCGAAAGAAAAATATTTTTAAGTATTTTAAAGAACTCACATTCAATATACAAGACACACAACCATTGCCAGACGAAGTGGTTCAATTGAATGAAAACGAAATACAATTGTACTATGCATTACAAAAAGTTAAATTGGACTATCGTCAAGTTATTCTATTAAGAAAAATTAAGGGTTTTTCAACTAAAGAAACGGCTAGTATATTAGGATGGTCCGAAAGTAAGGTAAAAACAAATTTAAAAAGAGGTTTAGAACAATTAAAAGAACAGTTGGTTAGAGGAGGATTCAATTATGAAGAAATCCAACGATATAAATAAACTAAATACAAATTTAGAACACTTTGAATTGCAACTAAAGCCAAAAGTTCGTGAGCAGCAAAAAGGAAAGATTATTTCTGCTATTAAAAAGAGAAAACCTACAAAAAAGAAAAACAAATTAAAAATAAGTCTGGTTGTGAGTATCTTACTTTTAATCATAACATCTCCTCTATATTCCTCTACAGCTGCCAAGTTTGTAGAAAAGATAATCCCTATTAATATCAATAATGACAAGCAATCAAGAATAGATATAAATATCATTAAACTGATAAAGCAATCGGGTTACGACTATGAAAGTGTGAATATATCACCAAACCCGTTCACACTTGGGATTGTACTTATTCCGTCTGAAATTAATTTAGAAGAAAAGAAGGAAGTTTTATTACCTAAGATTCATGAATTCTTAGAAAAGGAACATATTGATGATTATAAAATCAACATTAGTGAAAAGAAGTCAATGAAGGAAAAGAATATAAGTATCAAAAACAAAAGCACCACAGTGAAACCTACTCAAAATATTCAATGGCCTAAAATCGTCAGTCATATATATATTGCTTTAGGAGGGAAAAAAACTTATCAAATCAAAAGCATAAGCTACAGTGAAGAGGAAAATGCTGTATTGATTAAAATATATACCAAATTAGGTAATAACAAAGATTCACTAATGAAAGTAAATAATATGGAAAAAGCCCTTAAGGAATATTTTTCAAAAAAATCTACTAAGAAAATGATGAAAAGCTCAAACTACAAATTACGCATTTATAGTGATGAAAAAGATATATTAAAAGAAATAAAGGGATGATATTTATCAATAACCGTATAGAAAGGAGAAATTATGATGAAAAATAAGTACAATAAATATATTCAAAATCTTTATAGGAAACGATTACAAGAAAAGAAAGAACTAGAAAGAGATTTTGTAATAATACTGCTTTTATTATTATTTATTGGTGTGGTAATTATTATTGGTAATTACATTGGGGATCCATAAATAAAATTTTTGATCACTACCGGTTACGGATTATACAGATAATAAAAAAAGAGAATCCCTCTTCTCAATGTTAGAATATTCACCGAGCTCATTCAGCAATTAAATACCACTTTAGATCATTACTTTTATCTACAACATAAATATAATTTTCAGCACAGATGCACGAAAGAACGCCAATGTTTATAAACATATTTTACATTTTTGTTTATAGTAGTATATAGAGAGAGGAGAATGTATATGGAGAGGAAATTCGGTTTAATATCTGTACTTATCTTCGTAATTTCAGCCTCAGTTTATGTTGTTTCAATGTTTAAATTTAAGTACCTCTTTAAACAAATATAACTAATGAGTAAGGAGTGGGAATATGTATACATTATTCCAATACATCGCAATATATTTGACGCCTATCTTAAGTATTGTGTTCTGTATAAATCTAGTATCTATATTAAAAAAAGTGAATAAAAATGAAGAGATTTTAAAAAACACTTTATGGCTATCTATATCATTTCTATTGATCATATGGAGTATGGCTTATTTATTAGCGTTTAGCCAAATAGAAGGTTAATGCAAAAGTATTTCAGTAGCTAGAAATCCAGACCAATTTAAAATTCCACTTAGGATTTTAAATTAGTTTAAATTTTTTTATTCTATAAAGGTAAATTATTCGGTTTATGAAGATCTAATTTATTTTTACATCCTTTTAGTGAGGATTTTTATGATCAGATACTCTAAGTTATAAACAACTAATTTTAAAGGGAGATGAAACTATGGAAAAAGGATATGTTATTTTTGGTGGAGTAGCTATTTTAGTAGGTATTATTATCCTCTATTCTACTGCCATTTTTACGGCTAATTCTGAATTAGTTCATGGTATAGAGGCTGTTGCTCTAAAAGATTACAGGTTTACTTATTATGCAATTGCGTGTTTTATTTTGGGTGTAATCTCAATTTTAATAGGCTTTATCAATTCTTTAAAATTAGGTAAAAAATAGAAATAAAAAATTACAATATCAAGTTAGACACTTATTTTTAATACATCCAGGACCGTATATTGATGAATGTTGGTCTAGGGTATGTATTAATTCAGATGTCACCATTGTTATTAAAAACCCTTGAAGCTTCTGGTAATGCAGTACAGCCATTGTAAAAAAATCGCCTCTTCCACAATTGGTTGAGGAGTTAGTTTTATTCGTGATATGACGCTTCTTTGACCTCTGACTTTCTATATTCTATGGCTTGATTTCCTCATTCATCCATTTAAATAAATAGATGTTTGAATATCGTAAAAATTCGGTTGCTCCCATAAATACTACTCGATATACAGTTTCTCAAATTACCTACTCAACAAAGTTATTTTTATACTGTATTGATATAAGTGCATTTTAGATATTATTCAATTAATATACAACGGTAGCATGATATATATTAATCAATTTATCTATGATATATTATTAAAAAAGGAGGATAATGTATGAAAAGGAATATAATTATATCAATATTAATTGTTTGTTCCAGTATTATTGTTTACTTAATTATTGCTGGTAATTTTTTAAGCTCTGTAAATTCACTTGGTCTGATAATTGTTTCTTTATTGGCTTTTACAATTAGCCTATTAATAGATATTAAAGGAGAAATTAAAAAAAGAACCTTTAAAAAGGCAAGAACCGCATTATTTTAATATATGGAAGGTTAGTATAATCACAAGCGGATTTATAGTGGAATTGATTATCTTAATCCAGATGAATCCGAAAAGATATGCCGACTTTCAGCGTAATAACTAAGGCAAACGATTAACCCCTACCCATATTTTGGTGCGCAACTTTTATGAATTATTCGCTTCACATCCCAAGTATGGTCAAAGGCTCTTTTCACTTTGACCACCTACTTGGGATGTGGAACACTCCAAAATGGAGGTTGCGCAGAACCCAAAAATAAACTTTTGTGTGTCCAAAAACTTGACGTAGATCCAGTTAACAGTCAGTATGGAAAACAAAACTGGAAAACAGTTGATTTCTGGGGTAAAAGTAGATACTATTCTGCAACTTATACAGATGCTAATAATAAGTGGGATAAAAAACAAGGCGGATATGGTCTAAGAATGAATCTTCCTAATAATGATAGTGAATATACAGAGGATGTATGGGAGTTATCAAGCTATATGTATTATACAGCATATAAAGAAAATTCAACTAAACACATAGATGCATATGGACATTATGCACATCAAGAAAAAGATCTCATTGCAGTACCTAGCTTTTCATTATCAGGTTCATCATTCTCAATTTCATCTAGTAGTAGTTTTACAATACACAAACCAAATACACACGCTGTATACTCATGGTAAAGACAGAAAATCTATGAATAATTTGAGGCTGGGACAGAACAAAATTGGTCTTACCCAAAACCGAATAATTGAACTTAATAAAATCAATTTCACAAAGCGTCTTTCTTTAAGAAAATCCGATTATTCGATGATGAACATCATTTAGAATGGTGTGAAGTGGAGGACGACGACTCCCTCTTAAAATGTTGTTATATCAACGTTTGCTAGAGTTTTTTCGTGTGAAAAAAATTTTTTCTTGGCCAAGATAGAGTGAGAACCAGTTTGATATTCCCATTTGTTTAAATAAATAACAATGTCAGTGTACGCTACGCTAAAGTTAATTGGAAATGAATTAACTCTATTGCCATTATTTGATGCACATTAGATCTCTGCGATGCTTATGATGACGTACCCTCCCATGTCTCTTGGCGTCTAGCGCGTACATTCCTTCGTTCGGTCTATTCATAAGGCAGAGGCGGGTGGTTTGCTCCCGCTGGGACTCAAGGTCTATTGTCGTTTATAGCGCCTGCTTCTCTGTGTCATCTTATTGTCATGAATTTTCTTGAAGAAAAGTTACGCTAACGGTTCCAGACAAGTGAGGTCCTTCATCATGGTTTGCGCATCAAAGTACACCTTTTTCTGACAAAGCGCATGGGCGATTTTTAGTAATTTCCCACAAAGAACGACCATCGCTTCTTTCTTTCTCAATGGGTTATTAGGGCGTGTAATATAGTACTCGTACAAGGCTTGAAAGGCAACGTTATAACGAATCATGGGTAAAATGGCTCGAAATAAGAGGCCACGTAGTTTTCTTCTACCACGTTTAGAAATCTTCTTTTGTCCTTTATGTTGTCCTGAAGAGTTCTCTCGTAAAGTTAACCCCGCTAGTTTTAATAATTGGCGTGGGTGCTTGTAATTTGTGAGAGGACCTGTTTCAGCTAGTAGTTCGACTACCGTATTTTCACCGACACCAGGGATAGACAGAAGATATTCGTAATCCGTCATTTCTTTAGCTAATTGTGTTAAACGCTCAGCTAACACCTCGTATTGTGCCTGTAATTGTCTGTATTGTTCGAGAAGACAGTGAATCTCGAAACGAGCCATTTCATGCCCTTCAGATAGGCCAATAGAGGTATGGGCATATGGTTGTAATTGTTTTATTTTTGGAGAAGAAGGATATTTTAATCCTTCTACTTGTCGATAGAGTTGCAATAATTCCTCTAAACTTTTATCTTGCATATCTGTTGGAAAAGGGGTTTGCTCCAGAACAGCTAAAGCATTTTTCCCTATTTCTTTAAAGACCCATTGAAATTCAGGGAAATAACGATCTGTCCAACGAATGATGCGATTTTTCAGTGCAGCTTATCTTCCTGCCATTTTAAGCGGAAAGAGGAGCCATTGCGAAGCTCTGCTTCCACGCCTTGTAGAATTCGTGGAAAACTGTATCGACCATCACGGATGAGTTGAGCAATGACACGGGCATCTTTCGCATCGTTTTTCGTTTGAAGGTTATCGTCCAATTCTTTGGTGCGACTGACATGCATCGGATTAACCATCACAAAAGGGATACCATTTACCATCAAAAAGTCCGCTAAGTTCATCCAATAGTGACCAGTGGGCTCAAAGCCAACAAGGATATTAGATTTAGCGTGTGTTGTCTGTAAAGTACCGATCCGCTGTAAAAAGTGCATAAATCCATCACTTGATTGATGAAAAGGAAACGATTTTTGTAACACGCGTCCACGATCATCCATCGCACAAGCATAGTGTTTACGCTTAGCAATATCAATTCCGATCACTAAAGTATCTTCATTGACTTGATTAATTTTCTCATTCATATTACGATTCATATATGTCCTCCAGTAGATGTATGTGATTGATGTGATGGTTGATACACATGCATTCTACTAGAGGGCATTTTTATTTGCAATACCTTGAAAACTTTCTAAACAGGAATGCTCCCGCGGGAAAAGCTTGAGCTGAATGAAGCCAAGTCCGCGGAAAGCGCCGTCTGGAACGGAACACAAAACTGAATGTTACGAAAAAATATATATTAAATGTTCATGCTTTTTGTACAAATTCCTCATTATGAAATAGATTCAATAGAATAATAATAATAAGAAAATCCGAACAAATGTGAAATTTTAAATAGAATTCCACGTTATTGTTCGGATTTTTTTAGCTAAAATACTTTTGTCCCAACCTCATTTTTTTAAATCATTATAAGTATCTAAAATTTGATTTAACTGATTTTGAACATGCTTCAACTCTCTTTTTAATGACCAAACATCTTCAAAATTTCTATTTCTTATATTTTGTATATCTAATTCTAAGTCCACTATTAATCCTATTATGACATTTAAGTGGTAAATATTATCCTCGTTATTGTTATACGAAAAATTTTTGATTATAATTTTGCGCATTTCTTTTAAGTCGTAAGATAATTGTTCTAAATCATTTTTGGTTATATTAATTTTTTTAGTTTGGTTGGTGAATTTGGTATTTAATTGTTCCAATACAACTTTCTCTTGATTATTTATATTTTTATTTTGTTCCATAGAATTCAATAATTCTATGTTATTGTTAATTAAATCTCTATTAGGTTTAATACCAACTGATTTGTTAATACTCACAAAATTATAGGGGAAAATTAAGTTGATAATAATGATAATAATCAATAATAGAATTAAAATCCATTTTGAATATCTCGCTTTTTTATTTTGCATAGAATCAATCCAACTTTCTCTTTTGTTTTATGAAAAAAAATCCATTTTTATTAAATATATGTTATGATTATATCATTAAAAATGAGGAGGCTGTTTATTTGTTAAAAAAATTTTTTAAGGTCTTAGTTACTTTAGGTTTTTTGATTGCATTTTCGTTACCAGTATTAAATGTTCATGCTGCTGAAGGGAATGAGGATGAAGCTAATGAAATTGTAAAACTTAACTTAAGTGAAAAAGAAATTGAGAGATTAGGTAATTTAGGTTTTACCAAGGATGAAATTGAAAATATGAGTAAAGAAGAATATGAGATGAACAAAAATTTAGATGGTGAAGTTGTGTCCGAATCTGTAAAATATGTAAAGGTAATAGAAGATACAACATCTAATCGAAATTCATTAAATTACACGAATAAAAATCCGAATTTTCAAGTAATTGAACTTAGCGAAGATCAATACAATAAAGAAGTAGCAGAAACATCTTTTAATACGTTTTCTTCAGATGACAAATCTACTTCTTATAAAAAAATGGTTACAACTATTACGAAATTATCCTCAGTCAGTTTTAGAGTGAAAAATTCTGTTACTTGGAGTAAGATTCCACTTACTAGAAATATAGATGTTAGTGGTATTGGAATTAACTCAAGTTATTGGTTTCCGCGAAAAGATAGTGAATATGGTAAACAAAATTGGAAAACACTCGATTATTTCGGAACATATAGAAATAGAGATGCTACTTACACTACTGATAGTAATAAGTGGAAAAAGGGTACAGGTGGTTATGCACTAAAAATGAATTTACCGAATAACGATTCTTATTTTACAGAAGATGTCGTTGAATTATCTAGTTATATGTATTATACGGTATATACAGAAACTTCTACAAAACACTTAGATGCATATGGACAATATGCTCATCAGGAATCTATTATAGGTATTACTCCATCTATTTCAATAAGTGGTGTTGAGTTTACTTTATCTGAAGAAAAGAAATTTTCTTTTCATCCAAATACACATGCAGTATATTACAGATAGTTGATAGAAGTTGAATTTTAGATCATTATGTGGAGTGCAAAAAAATTCAAAACGCCCCTTTCTCTAATTATATAAATAGGAGGCGTTTTTTGGATAGTCTAAAAGATAAATCTTATTACCTTCCTCAGTACTTGACTGATTTCGAACAATCATTTCCATTTTTCTCGTTACCATAATTAATTTTCAAGAAGAATTTCTCTTTATTAGCTATTAATATAGTGTATAACCTAGCACTGTTGCAACATCGGTCATAAATGATACGATTGACTCAAGCATAGCCATAAATATTGCGGCTGAAATTGCATTTTGTGTCATCAAAATGGTGTGATAAATAATCGTCAATACAGTTATGCTTAAAAAGAGTGATGCAATATATTTTATATTTCATCACCCAATCCGTTGTATTTTGCATTATTTTTTTGCTTAACTCATTTAAGTTTTGGTTATTTTGATTAGTTTTGTTTTCCATATATATATCCTATTCTTTTTTAAATATTGAAATACACTACGTCACATTAAAATAACTTATTTTATCTGTATAAACAAATTTTTCTGTCATTTATTTTTTACATAAAAAATCCTTTATGATGGTTGGAGGTAGTAAACCATCCAAATCCAAAATAAAGGAAATACACATGGATAAGTCTACACAAAAAACAGCTTTTGAACAATGGTTTTCTCCGATTTCCTCCAAACTATTGCAGGAACAAGTACAAAAACATGGATTAAACCGCTATACGAAGAAGCTTTATATGACTTCATTTTTGAAACTATTGTTGTTTGCACAATTTCATGAAACAGAAAGTCTACGGGCTTTGAGTGATGGCCTGTTCTCGGAAGACAATAAATCTTTATTCCATTAGCTTCTCTCAATTAGGAAGATGATTGAATCAAGTGCCGACGGAATTTTTTTAAACGATTTTTCTTGATTTAGTGGCGCGAATTCATCAAAAGACGGATTTTGAAATCCGTCGAAAAACGACGACGCCGCTGAAAATGATTGATTCGAGTACGTTACCACTCAACCTGACCAACCATCGATAGGTCATATTTCGCCCGACCAAATCAGAGGTGAAACTCTTGCTGCGCTCGGCCTATATGGAAAAAGGGTGTTCGTATCCCGACAAGGCGGTGCTCACCCATGCGAATGAACATGATCATGGCCAATTAGAAATCTTCATCGATGACAAAGAATGCATGTACGTGTTTGATCGCGGGTATTTAGACTATAAGCGATTCGATCGAATGACCGATGAAGAAGGGTATTTTTTCGTTGACCCATTTACGGAAAAACGTCGCCAAACGTGTGATTCAAAGGGCGCTATCCGAAGAAATCAGCGTGATTGGCAAGGCACAAAATTCGTTCTGAAAATGTATTTCGTTTGATCAAAGTCTTGGATTCGAAAGGCCACATCCTGTATTTATTGACGAATTGACCGGATCTAAGTGCAGATGAAATCGCAGAGATTTACAAGCCTCACGGGCAATCGAGCTGTTTTTCAAACGGATGAAACAACATTTGAACATCAAGAAGTTTGATGGCTACAGCGAACAAGCCGTGCTAATCAATTTTACATCGCATGATCACGTATTGTTTAACCGTATTTAAAGTCGGCTTTATGGAAGTGGCTCACATTTGGCTCCAAAAAGTCCAAGGAGAGAGCGTTCCATAAGGTTTTGTCTGTTGCACTCGTTTTAGGATATAGTAAAAAAATGGATGTTTGCTATCTTCGTTTGCGCGCCTTCGTTTTTTCTTTTAAAAGGCAAAATAAAAATACTGAAAATTCAAATTATTTTTATTTGACGGTAGTGAGGATAAATGTCACACGTGTTGATTTCACAAAAAATAGAAGTACCTGCTGGGTGTAATTTTTTAAAAAACTTGTATTTGAATCAATTTCATAAATCATTTTCTTCTTAAAAAATACGAACATTTAAGAATAACTAATTTTGATAGTTGTGGAGCGGAAGACGGCGACTCCTCGAAAATGCATGCGCATTTCCTTCGTGCGGTGTGAGTTCAAGGAGGCTTATTCAAAGTCCTACGGGAAAAGCTTGAGCTGAAAGCCCCGCAGGAACAATTTAAGGGACAAAGCCTAAGTTCGCCACGTCCTGTGGCAACGGCTTCGGGGTCAACATCGTGTCGACCCGAGGAGATTGAAGCCAAGCCCGTGGAAAGCGCCGTCTGGAGCGAAACAAAAAATTCCAAATATTAATGTTCATGTTAATTCGAAATGTTCGTGTTTTTCATCTGAATTTTGCATTATGAAATTAATTCATTTTTAGGAATATTTATATAGATTGGAGTGGAGGCTTGCTCGAGTCCTCGAAAATGCAAGCATTTCCTTCGTGCGGTGTGATTCGAGGAAGAAAATTCAACGTTCCGCGGGAAAAGCGAATAGATGAGACCCCACAGCGTAGCGATTGAAGGAACGGAATCTAAGAACGCCACGTCCTGTGGCAACGATTCCGTGACCAACATCCTGTTGCCCCCAGCGCTCGCCCGCAGGAAAGCGAGTAAGCCTTCGCTGTAATCAACGAATCTCTCCATTTTTATGGATCATATTGGATAATCAACATACCTGGATAAATATATAAGTATAAACAGAAAAACTCCCCCCTATTATCAACTCTCGTCTATATGAATTGAATACGCGCATAAAAACACCATTTTTAAAAATATTTCAGAAACTCCGATGCTGTTTTGGAAAGATATCGGTCTTTTAGATACATTAAAACAGATTCAGAAAATATTTGTGTATCTGAAAATTCCATTACTTTTAAGTTCTTACTTTTAAATTGCTTTAAAGTACTGATTGGTAAAATGGTTGTACCCATTCCTGCATCCACCATTGAAATAATTGTATTAATATTATTGCTTTCCGCTACTAAATTAGGCTCAAAACCAAATTTCGCACAATGCTCCAATACTTTTTCATAAAGTCCGTAACCTATATCTCTTTTTAATAGAATCAAAGGATACTTCTCGATATCTTCAAACTTCAATTGATCGTTATAATGATCATGATCCAAATTAGCAGGCATAATAAATGAAAAGTTTTGTTTTTCCAAACGGATGAAATCAAAAATTTCCTCTTGGATCGGCAAGTTGAGGATCGCTAAATCAATCTCTTTCACTTCCATTCTCTCTACCAAGCGAGTGCCATCTGTATGAACGATCTTTATTTTGACATTTGGGTAATCCTTGCAAAAGGCTTTGATGCGGTCAAATACGATAGAGGACTGAAAAATCGTACTATAAAATATAGAAACAGAGATAGTGAGATGTCCTTTTACTCCCTGCCCCATTTCAAACATTTCTAGTTGCAATTCTTCATATAAATTCACGATATTCATAGCACGTTTATAAAGAATGTCCCCACTTGGTGTTAAACTAATCTTTTTCCCCCTTCTTTCAAAAATTTTAACTCCTAATGTTTCTTCAATGATCTTCATTTGTTGGCTTAATGGGGGTTGCGAAATATGCAATTTTCTAGCTGCCTTTGACATATTTACCCCTTCTTGAACAATCGTTATAAAATGGCTCAGATATCTTATGTCCATATTCCCCGCCCCTTTTAATGTTATATTTTTTCACAATAAAATTGTCTATCATCTAACATTCTATCTTTCTTATTCGATTTTTGAATAAAATATATAAAAATTATGAAATTTCAAAATAAGAGAGCCTATGCTAAGCTTATCACATGTTATAAAAAATAACACAAGGAGGAATGGATTAATGAAGAATCCGTACAAATTAGAAATTTTGCACAGTACGAAAATATTCAAAAAGAACGGAAAAGAATTTGTTGCGTTAAAAGATACTACATTGCAAATTCCAGAAGGTCGTTTTATTAGCATTATCGGTCCTAGTGGTTGTGGCAAATCAACTCTATTCAATATCATAGCTGGTTTAACTAAACCAACCTATGGACAGGTTTTATTAGATGGACAAGATATTATGGGAAAAACAGGACATGTTGGGTACATGCTTCAAAAAGATCTGCTCTTACCTTGGAGGACCATATTAGAAAATATCGTATTAGGCTTGGAGGTTAAAGGTGGCAAGCGCAAAGATAATATTGCAAAGGCCATGCCGCTTATTAATAAATATGGATTAAAAGGTTTTGAAAATCATTATCCAAATGAATTATCAGGTGGAATGCGACAACGTGCGGCTTTATTACGAACCGTTTTATATGATTCTGAAATTATTCTTTTAGATGAACCCTTCGGAGCTTTAGATGCTCAAACTCGCTTAATGATGCAAAACTGGCTATTACAAATTTGGGCTGATTTAAAGAAGACTATTTTATTTGTTACACATGATATTGATGAAGCTATTTATCTATCAGATGACATTTATGTATTATCACCCAGACCTGGGCGTCTCAAAACAAAAATTACAGTAGATTTACCTAGACCGCGTACAGCAGAAACGATGTCATCTACAAGTTATGTAGAGCTAAAACAATTATTATTGGCACTACTTAAAGATGAGGATAATCCAGAAGACAATAGACAAAGGATTATCTAGAGGAGGTATAAATATGAAAAATCCAGCAGAGATAACTGTTAAAAAACCTATTTTTAATAGCCCTACGAATGAAATAGAAAATAGCATCCAAATTGAAGATGAAGAAGTCCTTGAAAAAAGGCAACGAAAACAAACCATTATAGGACAAATTTCTATAGGAATTTTATTTGTTCTGTTATGGGAGATCCTGACACGATTAGGTATTTTAGATTCCTATTATTGGAGTAAGCCTTCAACGATTCTAAAAACAGGATGGATTTCTTTAACTGAAGGAAATCTATTCATTGATATGCTATACACTTCTGGAGCAACGATACTTGGATTTATTTTAGGAACTATTGTTGGAGCCTTATTAGGATTATCATTTTGGTGGTCGCCTCTATATTCCCGCATTTCAGAGCCTTATTTAATCGCTTTTAATGCTGTACCCAAATTAGCATTAGCTCCTGTTCTAGTTATTTTACTAGGCATCGGATTTTCTTCAAAAGTGGTACTTGCTTTCTTAATGGTTGTCATCGTAACAGCAATAGCTGCTTATAGCGGCGTGAAGTCTATCGATCCGGATCTTGAAAAGTTGCTATTTTCTTTAGGCGCTAAGAAAATTCAAGTATTTACAAAAGTCGTTGTTCCTTCTGCTATGCCATGGATTGTGAACAGCTTAAAAATCAATATTTCCTTAGCATTGGCTGGTGCCATTGTTGGTGAATTTATTTCTTCACGCTATGGCGTTGGTCGAATGATTTTATATGCTGGACAAATAATGGATACAAATTTAGTTTGGGTAGGCGTAGTAGCGCTATCTGTTTTATCAACAACCATGTATTTTGCAACTATATACTTAGAAAAAATTTTAACTAAAGGAATTAAGTCTAAATAGAATGGGGACTCTTTTATGAAAAAAATAAAGAAAATTCTTATAACTTTATTATGTTTGGGAATGGTGATAAGTTTAGCAGCTTGTGGAACAAATTCAAGTTCGAAGGGCACAGGAAAAAGTTCAAAAAAAATCGTAATTGCTGAGCCAGTACATTCAATTGGCTATCTTCCATTATATCTAGCGATTCAAAAAGGTTATTTTAAAGATAATGGTCTTGATGTTGAAGTAATGACTGCTACTGGTGGCGGACATGTGACATCCGTTGTTAGTGGTGATGCTTGGGGAAATATAGGTGGTCCAGAATCTAATGCGATGGGGAATTCAGGAAGTTCAGATCCTATCAAGTCTGTAGTAAATGTCGTTAATAGAGCCAATGTCTATTTGATGGGAGCAACTTCTCTTAATTTACAACCAACAGATGATCCTGAAAAGTTGAAAAGTTATTTGAAAGGAAAAACGATTGCTGCTGGCCGATACGGTGGGAGTCTAAATGCATTGACTAGATGGCTATTGATGGATATAGGATTAGATCCAAATAAAGATGTAAAGTTAGAGGAACCTGCTGATCCAGCTGCTGTAGTATCTCTCGTTAAATCTGGTAAAGCAGATATAGCAAATGGAGCCGAGCCTCAAATTAAAAATGGGCTTGATTCAGGTGCTTGGAATGAACCATTTTATAAATTTACAGATTTAGGGGATTATGCTTATTCAGTTTTAAGCGTCAAAGAATCTACTATAAAAAAATCACCTGAAACTGTACAAGCTTTTGTAGACGCAATTGTCAAAGCGTTAAAAGTTGTAAATGATGATCATGATATCGCTATGGAAGTTTTACAAAAAGAATTTTCAACTACAGATAAAGCAAGTTTACAAGCAGCTTTAGATAGAGCCTATGAAGATAAATTATGGAGTAAAGATGGATCTATTAGCAAAGAATCCGTCGCTAAACCATTGGATGTTGTTAAGAAAACAGGTATTTATAAAAAAGGTTATTCCTATGATGATTTAGTAGATATGCAATTTGTGAACAAAACGAATAAATAGATAACTGGAGTGAAAAATATGTTAAACACAAACAAACATTCAGCCCTTATCATAGTGGACGTCCAAAATGATTATTGTGATGAAAAAGGGGCTTTAGGTAGTCAAGGATTAGATACATCAGGTGTTGATCGCATCATTCCTCATATAAAAAAATTAATCTCTACATTTCATAATTCTAAATTGCCGGTTATCTTTATTCAAACCATTCACGAAGATGCTACAGATTCGGAAGTTTGGTTAACTCGAGGAAAATCGAATGATACAGAACATAATAGTGTTTGTCGTAAAGATACTTGGGGAAGTGATTTTTATCAATTATCTCCAGATACTACAGATATCATAGTCAACAAACATCGCTATAGTGCTTTCTATAATACTCGGCTCGATTCTGTACTACGAACCTTAAAAATAGATCATCTGTACATAACAGGTGTAGCTACTAATGTTTGTGTCGACAGTACTATTCGAGATGGATTTATGCGCGACTATAAAATAACTGTTTTAGAAGATGGAACAGCTGCATTTTCAAAAGAAGCACATGAAATGACCTTAAAAACAATCAGTGACTTTTTCGGAGAAGTAGCAAATACTGATTCAGTTATCGAAGAATTGATAAAATCCAATAAATCAATTATTCAAGTATAGAAGTGAATGAAAATATCAATCATCCATAGAATGATTCGTATTTTTTAAGACAAAGAGGTGTTATTATCTATGAGGAATACCATTGACGCTTTAGGAATGGATTCCACACTTTCTAAAAAGAAAATTAACGGTTCGATATACCCTATATTACTTGCTGTTATTCCTGGATCCTTCTTATCACACTTTTCTGCAGGATTAGTAAATATTGCACTTACTGATATTTCATTAGATCTTAATATTTCTTTAAGTCTCTCACAGTGGATTGTTACGGGCTATTTACTTTCTGTCATGATTTTTTTGCCCATAATGGGGAAGTTTTCGGATAGATTTGGTCGAAAAAATATTCATAACATGGGCTATGTTATGTTTGGGGTAGGTATTCTATTTTCATACTTATCTACATCCATTGTATTTCTTTTAATCTCGAGAATTATTCAAGGGATCGGTGCCGCCATGTTGCAGTCTGTAAACATGGTCATCATTGTCGATAACGTCCCTAAAGAAAAAAGAGTACAAGCATTAGGATTAATAGGAACAGCTGTTGGAATGGGCGGCTTTTTAGGCGCTCCTATTGGGGGAATATTAATAGGTTGGTTCAGCTGGCATACCTTGTTTATTATTCAGCTGCCCATTATTTTAACAGTGCTTATAATTGCCATATTTTTTATTCCTAAAGATGCACCCACTCAAAAGAGTAAATTTGATTTAATGGGAGCATCCATATTCAGCATATCATTAGTATGCATTATATATATACTTAACGAAATCGGTGAAGGTGTATTTTACAGAAATCAATTGATGATTTCTATATTGGGGATTATTTGTTTCGTTTTGTTTTTATATAGATCCAAAACAAATAAAAACCCTTTTATAGATATCAAAATGTTTATGCATCCTATCGTTAAATCAGGTTCTTTCATTATTATAGGCAGCTATGCAGCTTGTTTTGCAGCTATCGTTGTACTTCCTTTTTATTTCAGAGGTGTTTTACAAACTTCTGCTACTGTTGCCGGTTTATTTTTAATGATATATCCCTTATTTTTGTCTATATTCGGACCTTTAAGCGGGCGATTAACTGCTCGATTTGGCTCCTTTAAATCTGTGCAAATGGCTTTATTGCTCATGATTGGAACATTTGGAGTTTTATCAATGATATCTATGAGTACTTCCTTATATTTTATTTTTATCATTTTAGCTACGTTGGGAATTTCCATGGGATTGTTAACTTCTCCAAACTATGATCTGATCATGAAATACGTTCCAGCATATGCAATGGGGGAAATTGGCGGGACTATAGCATTATTACGAAATCTAGGAATGGTGATTGGCACAGCACTTGGAATAGCGATCGTCAATTATTCTGCTATTGTTCCTGTCACAGAATGGCTAACTTTGGACACATATCAAGACAAAATCAGCATTTTAAAGGGGATTAAAGATGTATTTATATTCTTTACAATTGCCTTGAGTTGCTTATATGGCCTATTATTTTTTGTCCAAAAGAAGAAAAATATTCAATAAAGTGAAACTCCATCAGTGGGGGTTTTCTTCCTCCCCACTGAACTAGAGGGACTCAGGTTAAAAGCGCCACGTCCTGTGGCAACACCTGAGGGACCAACATCTTGTTGACCCGAACCAATCGGACTTTTACGGGCAGTTGATCCCCCATCTATCTTTCTCGTTTCTCTCTCAATCTTGAGATGGGGGTCTTACTGCCCGTTAAAGCGGGATAAATACCAATACCATGAATAGCGGTTTATCGCTGTAACTTGTACTCTGCCAGTTGGTTTCCAAGATACGTCCGATGAACCGCTTCTGGACAACAGAACGTTAGTCACGGAGTCGTTGCCATAGAACGTGATGTTCTTAGACTCCGTTCCTTAAATTCTTTAATTCAATCAATAATGTTGATAATTTTCATCAACGAGATTAATCTTTTTTAGCAGATCGATTTCTTGGAATAAGTTTTCACTTGGTAAGTCAGCTGCAATGCTGTGGTTTTCATCAAATAATATGGCTCTTTTGGATAGTTCTTGTACTAAATCGAGATTATGAGTGGATATTATTAATGTCTTTCCAGATCGATTTAATGTATTTAGAAAATTAACCAGCCATCTTTGCGTTCTGGGATCCAATCCATTCATCGGTTCATCAAGGACTAAAACTTCTGGATTTAATGCCAAAACACAAGCAATCGCAACTTTCCGTTTCTCGCCACCTGATAGATGATAAGGTTGTCTATGTTTAAAATTTTGAATACCTAATAAATCTAAACAATCATTGACTCTTTTCTCAACATCATCTTCATTCATCCCCATCTGTCTAGGGCCAAAAGCAATCTCATCGTATACATCCGCACAAAATAGCTGTGTATCAGAATTTTGAAACACAAAACCAATTTTTTGATGAAAGGCCTTTGAGAACTTTGTATTTTTAAGCTTTTTGGGCGTTATCTCCTCCTGATCGAATCGATAAACACCTTGGTCTGGGGACAAAAGCCCATTCATCAATTTCAGTAGAGTAGACTTACCGGTGCCGTTTGCTCCCATTAATGCCACAGCTTCACCTTTCTCAATATGAAGATTGATATTGTTCAAGGCATTGATCCCTTCGTATGAATAGGAAACATCTTTTAGATCTATCATAGGTTAAATCCTTCCCCATAAAATAAATGCAGCAATCATTCCGATTGTTAATAGCATATATATAAAATCCGCAATGGTTAATTTCCATTTGCTTCGAACTGTATATTCTCCTGTGAATCCCCTACATTCCATAGCAGCGTACATTTCCTCAGCCATTTCCTTTGACTTCATAAACATTGTCCCTGCGATCCCTGCAATCGATCCATATTTGCTATTATTTTTACCTACAGATCTGAGCTTTAATGAATAAAGCATATTCAGAGAAAAATCCCCGAGCATGGAAATATATTTGATCGTAATATCTAAGACAAGGATAAAAATATTTGGAACATAAAACCTTCTTAATGCACCTGTAATCGTATTCCATCTTGTGGAATGAGATAGAATATTGACAGCGATCAATGTCGAAAGTACTTTCAAAGTTATGATCATACTCGTATAAGTATTCCCTAAAAGTATATATGGAAAGAGAATAATGAATGTAAAAAATGCCATAGCCAAGCTGACGCTCAAAATTTTGATAATTTCTTTTCCGTCCATAAAACTGAGAACGACAAGCAGATATACATCTACCACAAATATAAATGTATAACTCGTTGATAACGACAGAAGGATAACAAGTAAAAAAGTAAATGCAACCTTCAAAGCTGCATTTACATGAAATTTATCAGTTTTATACTCACTTTGGCTCTTTATTTTAGACAGGATTCTCAATATAGACAGGATACTTTTGCCGATAAACTGATCTTTATCTGACTGAGGAATATAATTTTCATCTTTTAATAGCCAGTCAGGTAGGTTCCTTTGATTTTCCTTATGATTCATTCGAAATGTCCTTAGGTTTTGTTTTACTAAAACTACTAATGATTTTAAAGATAATAACCATAATAGCGACTCCGGCAATAGCTGATAATATATATCCCGCTATTTCTGGTAGGCCTTTTACTGAGTAGTCTGGCATAATCGCATTAAAACTGAATCCATTCTTCATACCAGCCGGCGTATAGCCTAATTGCTTACCACCATGAACCACATCTTTGATTTCGTCAGCTCCCCATTCTCCCCAAGCTGTACCTGTAGCAAGAAGACCCAGTGGCGTCAAACAAATTAAAGCAACAATCAAGCCATAGATTGTATGAATCTTTTGTTTTGCCCCTTCAAATATGGTGCCGGGAGAAACCTTTTTGATGAAAGTGTAGATAGCAGTCGTAAACAGAACTTCTACAACACCTGCAACCAAGAGGTGTGGAATCATCATCGCAGGAATAGATATCGATAACGGATAAGGACTATAAAGAGGCTGTCCCTGTGAATTGGTAAAAAGAAGTGGCTGAACGCCAAATTCTATAGCTGCCACCAATGCAGCCATGTTAATACCAACATAAGATCCCACTATGATTCCTACATATTCACCTTTTTCACTTTTAGTTCGGTCTTTAATAAATTTATAAATAAAATAACCGAGGAACGGGATGATAAAAGCCATATTAAAACAATTCGCTCCGAATGACAGTATTCCTCCATCACCAAACAGTAATGCTTGAATTAATAAAGCAACAGTTATAGCAATACAGGCGGCATAGGGGCCTAGTAGAATGGCCAATAAAGTGCCTCCTACAGCATGACCCGTTGTTCCACCAGGAAGTGGGACATTGAACATCATCATAAGAAATGAAAATGCTGCACCAATACCAATCATCGGGATTTTACTTCTTGTTACTTCTTTTTTTACCTTATGTACGGCAATAGCCCACACAGGAACCATTGCTGCCCCCATGACTATGCAAGTAGATGGACTCAAATAATTATCTGGAATATGCATCATTTATCCTCCTTCATAATTAATATTCAAACTTTACAAACCAGATGGGTAAACAGGTTGAATCTATTGATGAAGTTGATCTTTGATTACCTTTTGTTTAAGACAATTATAGCATGTGTTACAAAATAGATGATTCGTAACACGCAAAGAAAAATGACAATACTTTGAATAATTATCACGCGTGTTATTTTACAAAAATTAGGAGTGCCTGTTTGGCAACATACCTGAATAATTATTTCAAATCACTTACTGGTGCTACGGTAAATTTACCGTATTTGACCCCTTTCATCGAAACTAGTTGATCACTTAATGTTTGCAAACTACCAGCTTTTCCTTTAACAATGATCAGTTCTAAACAATTGTGCTCATCCAAGTGAAAATGGGTAGTAGCTAATATTTCATGATGATAATGATGTTGAATAGCCGTTAACTGTTCTAATAATCCTTTTTGCCCGTGATCATAAAACAGTAAAATGGAACCTGCCACGAATTGTTCAGGGTCCTTCCAATCCTCAAGAATTAGTGCCTCCCTAATTAAATCTCTGACAGCTTCCGAACGATTTGAATAGCCTTTATTAATCACTAATTGATCAAACTCTGTTAACAATTTTTTATCCATCGATACCCCAAAACGACAAAGGGCTGAATCCTTCATTTTCTTCAACTCCTAAAAATACAAATTTAAAAATGAGATATGGAAAATCTCCATTGTGTGGAATTTCACTTTATCCCGCTTTAACGGGCAGTAAGACCGCCATCTCAAGATTGAGAGAGAAACGAGAAAGATAGATGGGGGATCAACTGCCCGTAAAAGTCCGATTGGTTCGGGCCAACAGGATGTTGGTTCCTCAGGTGTTGCCACAGGACGTGGCGCTTTTAACCTGAGTTCTTCTCCATCAGTGGGGGATGAAGAAAACCCCACTGATGGAAATTTCACTTTATCTACTCTTTAAATGTTTTTTGCTCCACTCGCCCATACTATCCAGTATAGGAATAAAACTTTGCCCTAAAGGTGTTAACGAATATTCTACTTTAGGAGGCACTTCTTTATAAACCTCTCTGTGAACCATTTGGTCTTCTTCCAATTCTCTCAATTGCCTTGTCAAAATTCCTTTTGAAATTTTAGGTAACAACCTTTGAAGCTCATTGAATCTTCTTGTCTGTTTGCTTAAATGCCATAGGATGATGATTTTCCATTTTCCCGCGATGATGTCCTGGGCTTGTGTAACTGGACAAACCTCTATTTGTTCCTCTGGGGGATCACCGATGAACCGACTTCGTGCCATGATAACTACGTCTCCTTCTTAATAGTACTATTTTTGCGACTATGTTATAAAAAAATGACTACTTTTAAAAAAACATCTAAGACTATAATATGAAATTAAGACTAAAAATGAAATAAAAAAATGGAGGAGATCATCATGAAATTATTAGTAACAGGTGCAACAGGAAAATTTGGTACCAAAGTTGTAGAGACGTTATTGAAGACTGTACCAGCAAATCAACTGGCTGTCAGTGTTCGTAATCCAGAAAAGGCGAAGGATTTGCAGGCTCGTGGAGTAGAAGTTCGACATGGAGATTTCGATGTTCCAAAAACATTGGATTCTGCTTTTGCAGGTGTTGACCGCTTATTAATCATTTCTGCGGATGGCGACAATGAAACAAGAATCCGCCAACATGCCAATGCGGTAGAAGCAGCAGAAAGAGCAGGCGTCCGATTCATTGCGTATACTAGCATAGCGAATGCACAAGAAAGTAAAAATTTATTTGCCCCAGCTCACAAACCTACTGAAGCAGCGATTAAAAAAACGGGCATTCCTTATTCCTTCTTACGCAACAATTGGTATTTGGAAAATGAAATCCCAAGCATTCAAGGTGTCTTAGCAGGAGCTCCTTGGGTAACATCAGCAGGAAATGGAAAAGTAGGGTGGGCGTTACAACAAGATTATGCTGAAGCAGCGGCTGCAGTATTATCTGGTAATGGACATGAAAATACGATTTACGAGCTTTCTGGAAAACCTTTGACGCAGGAAGAATTGGTTTCTATCCTTGGAGATGTATTGGGCAAAGAAGTCCCTATTCAACAAGTTGATGATGCCACTTACGCCGATATAATGAAGGCTGCAGGAATACAAGATTTCGTTATTCCTATCCTTGTTGACATTCAAAAAAGTATTCGACAAGACTCATTAAATGTCGCTAGCCATGATTTCGAAAAAATCCTCGGTCGCCCAGCTACACCGATCAAAGAGGCACTTACTCAAATTGTAAACGGAATTACCCAACATAAATAGGCGAGGTAGATAAGGGCTTTCCAAAAGTAAAAAGAGGCACGCGGACATGAGTTGATAGCTACTTAAAAATAAAACCGCATGAAATCATGGTGTTTACATTTGATTTCATGCGGTTTATTTTAAAAGGGCTGTGCCCCAATCTCTTTTAATATTTTCAAATGGGTTTCTATTTCAGATGAAAGCTGCCCTTGCATTCGTGAGCAGGAAAATCTCTATTGTATAAGGGCTCAATTCATCATGTAAAATACATTTATTCTTGATGTAATGCTTGAATGACGTCTATTTTCGTCGCTTTTCGAGCTGGACGCCAACCACTTAAAACGGCAACACCAATGCTGATCAATGAAGCAATGACTACAAGCTCCCAAGGAATTGTTGAAAAGCGAATTCCTGCCTCTTCAATTCCACCATCAGATATCACCGCATCTAAAATTTTCGGCAATGCTAGATTTGCCAAAAAACTAATGATATAAGAAATAATAATGGCAATAACCGTCCCCAACACACCAATATACGCACTTTCCATTATAAACAATCGCTGAATCAGCTTTGGACCAGCACCAATCGCCTTCATGACGCCTATCTCACGCGTACGTTCCGTAACGGCCATCGTCATTGTATTAAAAATACCGATAGAAGCAATGAGCACTGCAATGGTTCCTACAAAAATAAGCCCCACTTTTAATGCTAAGAAAAATACATTGAGTTGATCTAATTGTTCTGTTACTGAATAGACAGATAAATTCATCGCTTTTAACTTTTTCAGTACACCCTTAACTGCCTCCATATCAGTTGCATAGGCATTGTAACTTACGTTATAAAAGTCTTTTTCTTGCACTTTTTTATCAACAATACCATTATAATCATTTAAAATATTGGATTTCATAGCATCACTGATTTGTATACTGGTATCCATAGCCCATTCTTTAGAAGGCTTTTCACCAATCCCAACGATTTTATATTGTCGTACTTTTGTATGCTCTTCTTCATTCTCCAGTGTAAAGGATAAGGAAATTGTTTTACCTAATAAGGAATGCTGGTAACCTTTGTTATTTTTTTCTTCCTTCTTCCCTTCCTCTTTCGCACTCTGTTCTTCCTTTTTCGTCAATAAGTTTTGTCCTAAGTTATACCCTACAATAATTTCATCTGCTTTTGTCGGATATGTACCTGCCGATAATTTGATTTTTGCCTTTTGTTGTTCTTTAAAATTTGTAAATACCATTTCACCAGATCCGGAGCGATTTTCGAGTTTCACATTTGCCGTAAGCGGCTCATTGAATTGTGTTGTTTCAACTAATGCTTGAACGTTTGGGATAGCCTTTACAGCTTTTTGATCAATGCCTTTTTCATCATTCCCATAAACTTCAATTTTCGTCACAGCACTATCAGATAAGATGTCATTTTTTAAAGATTCCTGTAATCCAAATGCAATGGATGCCAATACGATTAAAAAGGCACATCCCATCGTTGTAGCTAGTATGGTTGTAAAAACACGCATACGGTTTCTCTTGACATGTTGTCTGACAAAATCAATCTGATCTCTAAACAGCATGTTGCACAACCTCCTTTAATACACCATCATGCATAAGAAACTTTCTATGTGCTATATTGGCTACTTCCTCATCATGTGTAATAATGATAAACGTAATATCCATAGATTCATTTAATAACGCGATCAACTGTAAAATTTCTTGTTCTGTTTCCGAGTCTAAATTTCCAGTCGGCTCATCTGCTAAAATGATTGGTGGATTTGTTATAAGCGCTCTTGCAATACATACACGTTGCTGTTGACCTCCTGATAGTTCATTCGGATAATGATCAAAAACAGTTTCCAAACCTACCTTTCTAATGATCTTATTCACTATTTCAAAACGTCTATGCTTATCTATACCTTGGATCTTCAGCGGCAATTCAATATTTTCGAAAGCCGTTAGCCCCGGCATCAGCTGAAAGTTTTGAAAGATAAAACCAATGTTCTCAGAACGAAATATTGCATACTCTGATTCTGTCAGTGTAGTGGTTTCTTTGCCTTGTATGATAATTGACCCTTCCTCGGGCTTTAAAAATCCTGCTACCGCATTGAGTAATGTCGACTTACCGGAACCACTTTTCCCAACAATCGAAATAATCTCTCCTTTAGCGACTTCAAAAGAAATATTCTTTAATACGGGAATTTTTTTCTCGCTTCCCTTTTTACCAATTGTAAATGTGTGGCTGACATTTTGTATATGTATCAAATAGATCTTCCCCCTTTTAACAATCAGTATAAATGGAATATCTTAATAATTTCTTATTAAAAAACTGAAGAATTTCTTAAGATTTGTTTATCAAGTACCGTAATTTTTGTTACATGAATCAATTTCATAAACCTTTTTCTATCTAGATTCTGTATTATGAAATTGATTCATATAAAAAACCATATTGACTCTATTATTTTATCCATGAAAATAGAGTGTCAAAATGTCACTTTCATAACATCTCAACACTCTATGATTTTTGGTTTAAAGTCCTTAAGGTATGATTACGCGATTTCTTCCTTGTTTCTTCGCTTGGTATAAGCATTGGTCAGCCTTTTCAATCAATTTAGTAGGTGTATTTTCTGTGATTGGATATTCCGCTATGCCAGCAGAAATTGTTATACTTTCACCTGTGGGACTTGGTGTATTTTCAAGACTCTTACGCAAAATTTCCGCAACCCGTTCTATCGAAAATCGGTGCTGATATATACACAATTTCACGATTTGTCATAGCTTTATACGGTTCCGATATCATAGGTGTTTGTTTTTTTAATGCATTTTTAATAGCATTAGATGTTAAAATTTTTCCTTTAATATTGATCGTTTGAGGGGACGTTGCTAGAACTTCTCCATTTGCATCAACAATTGATATGGAGTTAAATGTATTGGTTTGCCTTTTTAAGCGATCCGCTTCCTCTAGAAGGCGATTTTCATTATCCATGTATTTAGCAAGTATCTTTGAGTTTACCGTTAAGGTTTGCAGCGTCTCATCAAAATAATTTGTGGCTGTAGTTGCTAGTTTAGTAGCATATACCCGATTAGTTTCTAATGTATTGTTCATTAAATTTTGCTTATTCATGCGATAACTACTCCAAAGACTACTTGCAATAGTTAAAATAAAGGCCAATGCTACAACACCAATGATTAAATGCTGCAACTTTAATTGAAAAGTTTTCATTATTTCAGTCTCACTTTTTCCTTTTATTTTAACAGAAATATAGACTGACGACTAAAATGAAAAACAAGATAGACCTATATGAAGAAAAATGATGATTCTATCGTTTTTCAGAGGTGTCGCTGCGTTTAATCTAAGGTCTCGTTTTATCTAGGCACTAATCTCCTAAGCATCATAATGGCTCCATTCTAATTCATACTTTATAAAATACTAGGCGTGTTGATTATCCAATTTAATCCATAAAAATAGGGGGATTCATTGATTTCCGCTCCGACTTGCTCGCTTTCCTGCGGGCGAATGCTGGGGGCAACAGGATGTTGGTCACGGAGCCGTTGCCACAGGACGTGGCGCCCTTAGACTCCGTTCCTTAATCGCTACGCTGCGGGGTCTCATCTATTCGCTTTTCCCGCGGGACATTGAATTTTCTTCCTCGAATCACACCGCACGAAGGAAATGCTTGCATTTTCGAGGACTCGAGCAAGCCTCCGCTCCAATCTATATAAATTGTCTTAAAAATACAGAGTTTTTTAAAAATTACACCAAATATGTATTCCTAATTTTTGTAAAATCAACACGTGTGTTAAAATATCAACTCCTACTTTTGGTGAAGTATCTATTTATATACAAGAAACCAAATTAAAAATAGCTAAGCTCGAAGAACACCATTCTTCAGTTTAGCTATTTTTCTCAATCAAGATGGGTAAAGGCTATTTGCATTAAAACCTACGATTTAACATGATATCTCCCCTTTGGCACCACTAAAGGGGTAGCTGAAATAGGATCATTAATCACAGCACAATCCAACCCAAAAATATCCTTCACTAATGTACTTGTAATAATATCAGATGGCTTGCCCTCTGCCACGAGTTGTCCTTTTTGCACTGCAAAAATATAATCCGCATAACGAGCTGATAGATTGATATCATGAAGAACCATTACAATGGTCGTACCGTATTTTCGATTAAGATCTGTGAGTAAATCTAAAATTTCTACTTGATAAGTAATATCTAAAAACGTTGTCGGCTCATCAAGAAATAAAATATCCGTTTGTTGCGCTAGAGCCATTGCAATCCAAACACGTTGCCTTTGACCACCTGATAATTCATCGATATGACGATCTGCAAATTCGGTAATATTCATCATTTCTAATGCTTCTGCTACTGCTTCATAATCTTTTTTCGTCCAGCCCTTCATGACGCTTTGATGTGGAAAACGGCCGCGACCGACGAGATCTGCTACCGTAATGCCTTCTGGGACGATTGGGGACTGAGGAAGCAGTCCTAATACTTTCGCCAATTGTTTTGGTGCCATTTTATGAATGGATTTACCGTCTAATAGCACATCCCCACCCGTTGGCTTTATTAAACGTGCCATTGTTTTTAGTAGTGTTGATTTCCCACAACCGTTAGCACCGATAATGATGCTAATTTGATTACTTGGAATCGATAAGTTGACGTCGTTTAAAATCGTTTTATTGTCATATCCGGATTGAATATGTTTCGTTTCAAATGTATGAGTTGTCATTAAATATCTCCCTTTCGATTAATACGAATTAGCAAGTAAATTAAATATGGTGCACCGATAATCCCTGTAATAACACCTACCGGATAGCGGGTTTCAAAGGCAAACTGACCAATTAGATCCCCACCTAACACTAAAATAACCCCAATTAAACCTGCTGGAAGAATATTTGAAAACCCAACCCCAACAACACGTTGAGCGATAGGTCCTGCTAAAAAGGCTATAAACGCAATTGGGCCGGTTGTTGCTGTAGCTAAAGCGATAATCAATACCGCACTAATCATTAATATGACGCGAGTTTTATTCGTATTAACGCCTAAAGAAGTCGCCGCTTGCTCACCTAGCTCTAGCATTTCAAGTTGTTTCGCAAAATAAATGAGCACAGGTGTTACAATCACGACGGCAATGATTAATGGATACGTCATTTCAAGCTCTGCCCCATTTAAACTCCCACTTAACCAACGTAAAGCATTCGGTAAGTCATTCGTTTTTCCAATTAGCATTAAATACGAAATAAATGCATTTAACATCGCTTGAATACCAATACCAATCAAAATTAATCGACCGATAGAAAAAGAGGTTCCTTTTGATAATCCATAAATGATAGCAACCGTTACGAGTCCTCCGACAACTGCAGCAAGCGAAACAACCGTACTACTTGTATGCAGAACGATAATGCAAAAAACTGCAGCTGCACTAGAGCCTGTTGTAATCCCAATAACATTTGGATTAGCTAATGGGTTACGTAGCATTGTTTGGAAAATATAGCCCCCAGCTCCAAAGGCAAATCCCGCAAATAACCCAGCTACTGTTCGTGGCAATCGAATTTCGTTAATGGCAAAAGAGGCACCTGGAATTGTCTCACCAAGTAAAACGTCGATGACATCTGCTACCGGATAAATCGTATTCCCGAGTATCATCATCGTACAGCATAAAACAATGGTAATAATAGCTAAAATGATCGTGATGCCGACATAGCGATTTCGACGTTTTTTTCTTGCTTTTATAATTTTATTCATCGTTTCATTCATCATATTGTACGCATTTTCGCTTTCATTGTAATTAATATTAAAATTGGTGCGCCAATAAAGGCCGTTAAAATCCCTACTTCTAATTCCCCTGGACTACCAAGGAAACGTCCGCATACGTCTGAAATCAATAAAATGATGGCTCCAGACACTGCCGCTAAAGGAATCAGGAAACGAACATCTGGTCCTACGACCAATCGAATCAAATGGGTAGCAAGTAAACCAATAAATCCGATTGGACCAGCCAGTGCCGTCGCTGCCCCACAAAGTAAAACACCGGCAAAAGCCGCTAACATGCGAATAACTCCTGTTCGCACACCTAAGCCTGTCGCTACTTCATCACCAAGTGCCAACGCATTCAATGCAGGTGCTACTAATATCGCAATAACAATACCTGCCATGAAAAATGGAATAAAAATATGTACCGAATCCCAGTTAGCAGATCCTACACTCCCAACTTGCCAAAAACGAAATTGATCCATGACATTCGTGCGTGGAATTAAAATAGCCGTAACGAGTGATGACAAGATGGCTGTCGTCGCTGCTCCCGCCAATACGAGTTTCAGTGGTGTAGCGCCACTTGCTCCCATCGATCCAATTCCGAAGACAAATACTGCCGTCAACATCGCACCAACAATAGCTAACCAAATATATTCACTTGGAGAATGAATGCTTAAAAAAGCAATCCCACAAACGACAAATAAAGATGCACCCGTATTGACACCTAAAATACTCGGATCTGCAATTGGATTTCGTGTGACAGATTGCATCAGTGCCCCAGATACACCGAGAGCTGCCCCACAAATTAAACCGAATATTGTTCTTGCGATACGTTGCCGCACAACACTTGCTTCATGACTTTCTACAGAAGGATGAAACAAGCCATCTATAAGCCCTTCTAGACTAATTGTACGAGAACCAAATGCAAGAGACATGCCAATACTAACAATAAGTAAAATGAGCAAAAGGGCTACTACCTTTGCTAAATGCTTTGGTAGTAACCTTTGCTTATTTCCTTTTTCAGGAATATTTTTCATAATTATTTAACGTTTTTTGCCACGTCTGAGATTTTAGATAAGTAGTCATCAATTGTGTATTTGACTGATAATGGGCTTGGTGTACCAGCGGCTGCTAGAGGTGTATTGTCTTCAATGACAACAACATTCCCTTTTTTAATAGCTGGAACTTTACCTAAAATAGGATCTTTTTGAAGCGTTTTTAATGTTGTATTATTGCCGTATACAACTAATAATTCTGTATCATTTAATGCATCTGCATTTTCTGCACTTAATTCAAGATAGAAACTGCTATCATCTTTAATTTGTTTTTTAATACCTTCAGGATATTCCATCCCTACTTCTTCTAACATTTCCCCACGTGGATCTGATGGTGTGTAGATGTAGAATTTAGATAAATCTGTTGTATTGAACATACCGAAAGCGGCTTTTTTACCTTTAATGTCTGGATATTTTGCAGCAGTATCCGCGATTAATTTTTCAGTATCTTTAATTAATTGTTCTCCTTCTTTTTCCATACCCATACCCATTGAATCGTATTTCACTTGATCACGCCATGAAGTTACCCATGGTTGATCTTTATATGCAACTACGGGAGCAATTTCACTTAACTTTTTATAATCTTCTTTTGTAATTCCAGAGTACGCAGCTAAAATTACATCTGGTTTAGAATCAGCAATTGCTTCGTAATCTAGACCGTCCGTATCTTGATAAACATTCGGGCTTTTAGCACCGAGTTCATCTAATTTTTCTTGTGTCCAAGGTAAGATACCTGTGTCGTTATCCTTAATTCCGTAGTTAGCTGCCGAGAAACCTACAGGTACAACGCCAAGTGCTAAAGCTACATCTTGGTTCGCCCATTGAATCGTAGCAACTCGTTTTGGTTTACTTTTAATAACGGTTTCGCCAAAAGCGTGTTTGATGGTAATTGGATATTCAGCATCTGCTGCTTCAGAATCCGTTTTAGAAGCAGATTTATTGTCATCTGATTTAGATGAATCGTTTGAACAACCTACTAATGATAGGATAGCCACTATTGAAAATACTAACATTAGTATGAAGGGTACTTTTCGTTTTTTTTGCATATGTAATCTAATTCCTTTCTAGTTTTCATTTGTGATGGTAACCAATGAAACATAAACTAGATGGAGAATCATCCCCTGCTCTATCATGTAAATGATTATCATTCTCAAATATAATACCCGTTTTTAATTTTATTGTCAATGACAGAATCTATGTCAGATACTTAAAAAATCTGACAATAGCATGTAATTGAAGGTTTTTATTCTAATTAGGCTGACTAGGACTAGTACTCACTATCTAAAAATAACTTTGCATTTTTAGGTAAATCAATTTCATAATGCAAAATCCAGATGAAAAACACGAACATTTATAATCAACATGAACATTAATATTCAGAAGTTTTTGTTCCACTCCAGACGGCGCTTTCCACGGGCTTGGCTTCAATCTCCTCGTCACTACGTTCCTGCGGGGCTTTCAGCTCAAGCTTTTCCCGTAGGAGTCGCCGTCTTCCGCTCCACAATTATCAAAATTAGTTATTATTAAATGTTCGTATTTTTTAAGAAGAAAATGATTTATGAAATTGATTCAGGTACCTTTATTAAAAAATAAAAAACAACCTCTTACAGATTGGATATCTGAGGAGATTGATTTTAATGGACCTAATAATTGAACTTTTTCTTTTACCTGTAGATATAGGAGTCAAATTTATACATGATATGTTAGAATTGAGTAAATAAAAAGATACTACAAGGCCTTCCAAGCTAAGTACAATGATCACTAGGATCGATGGCTTAAAAGAGGAATCATATTATTAGGGATTAAAGAAAATCTGGATTTTATGGAAGATCAACAACGATAGAATAATTAAAAATCAAAATAAAGTGAAGCTTCTATCAGTAGGGGTTTTCTTCATCCCCCACTGAGCTAGAAGAACTCAGGTTAAAAGCGCCACGTCCTGTGGCAACACCTGAGGAACCAACATCTTGTTGGCCCGAACCTATCGGACTTTTACGGGCAGTTGCCCCCCACCTATCTTTCTCGTTTCTCTCTTCATCTTGAGGTGGGGGTCTTACTGTCCGTTAAAGCTAGATAAAACAAGGCAGTGTTTTCAGCATCGCCTTTATTATTGAGGGGGATTTAAATGACTGAAAACAAGTTACCTGTTTCTCCAACAATACCATTATTAATCGGTGTTGTTGCCATTTCTTTTTCATCCATTCTAGTTAAATGGTCTGAAGCCCCTGCTTCTATTTTAGGTATGTATCGATTGTTCTTCACAATCATCATTCTTTTCCCCTTTCTACCTTGGAAGCAAATGAAACATATCTCTAAAAAACTAACAATAAAGGATTGGACGTTGCTTTTTATTTCGGGCATTTTTTTAGGCCTTCACTTTTTATTTTGGATGGATTCTTTAAAACATACTACGGTTGCAAGCTCCATGATTTTAACAACGCTTGAGCCCGTCTTCGTAATGATTGGTGCATACTTTCTCTTTAAAGAAAGGACAAGCCCCATCGGATTATTCAGTGTCTGTTTAGCCATTACTGGATCGATCATTATCGCTTCTGGAGATATTGGATTATCTTCTACTGCTTTATATGGCGATTTTCTCTCTATCCTTGGTACACTAGCTGTTGCGATCCATATGTTAGCTGGACAAAACCTATGCAGAAAAATCCCACCCTCCATTTATAGCACATTTGTATTCCTGATTGGGGGCACTATTCTGCTCTTTTACAATCTTGCTAATAACGTTTCATTGATCCATTACGCTAAGAATGATTGGATTATATTTCTGTTGCTTGCCTTCATCCCTAATATTTTTGGTCATGTTTTATTCAACTGGCTACTGAAATATGTAGATGCTACAACCATTTCAATGAGTATTTTAGGGGAACCAATTGGTGCGATCATTCTAGCCTATTTACTATTAGGAGAAGGAATCACCCTATTACAAACTATAGGTGGTGTTCTCGCTATTTTTGGAGTAGGTATCTTCTTGAAAACAAAATCAAACAGTGTGGCTAGTCAAACGTGATAACGCCATATTTCATTTATAATTGACAAGCCCCCTTATCCTTTTTAGGGAGGGCTTATGATCATTCCATTGAAACTGTGCTAAGCAACAAAACAATTAATTTGACCAATTTATTTACTCCTGGCTTTTTCAATCCCCATACACTCCAATAATTTATCAGGTAACGATGGAACCTCCATTTACGAAAATAATTTGTCCTGATATGTATGACGAGTCCTCTGAGGCTAGCAGAACATATGCAGGAGCCAACTCAAACGGTTGACCTGGGCGTTTCAATGGCACTTCCGTTCCAAATGTGGTTACTTCTTCTGCCGTAAATGCAGAGGGAATTAACGGCGTCCAAGTTGGTCCCGGTGCTACTGCATTTACTCGAATGCCTTGATCAGCAAGTGAAAGGGATAAAGAGCGGGTAAAGGAAACAATTGCTCCTTTGGTAGCCGTATAATCAATCATATTGGCCATACCTGAAAATGCGGTATCGGAGGTCGTATTAATGATGGAGCTTCCTACACGAAGATGAGGCAAAGCGGCTTTCGTCATATCAAAAAACGAAATAATATTAGTTTGGAATGTATTCATCAGCTGCTCTTTTGTAATATCCATAATGCTTTTTTGATGAAACTGAACACCATGATTGTTTACTAAAATATCCAGTTTTCCATAAGTTTTTAGCGCTGCTTCTACAACAGCATAACAGTTTCTCTCCTGTCTCAAATCTACAGAGATAAGTAAACATTGACGGCCTAAATTGTTAATGATTTGTTTCGTTTCTGCCGCATCTTGATGCTCATCTAGATAAGCTATGACGAGGTCAGCACCTTCCTTGGCAAACGCTATAGCTACGGCCCTGCCAATTCCACTGTCCCCACCCGTAATAATCGCCACCTTATTTTTCAGCTTCTGACTCCCCAAATAAGTAGGATTTTCTGATAAAGGACGGGGATTCATCAAATACTCAAAACCCGGATGTCTATCTTGATGCTGCGGTGGAAAGACAACAGGAACATTGTTACATTGTTTCTTCCACCCGATATAAGGATATATAAAATAAGTCATGACTATTTCTCCTCTCGGATTCAATCGCATAATTCAATTTATTCTTTAGAAATTGTAAAATGACTATTTCACTGACATTAACAGCAAACGTGCCAAGCACCAAAACAAGTTTAACAACCGTATACAATTGACGTTATTATTTTTATTACATCAATTAGCCTTGATAAGAAAGAAGGAAATGCATACCATCAAAAATATAGGAAGGGTGTGAGGGAGGTAAATTCAAGGGCTTTTATGAATGCCAAAAAGAAACTTGAACCAAAACAAAAACTACTCATTTTCTACGAGTAGTTTTAAGTTAGATTTTTGTTACTGTCCTACCTAATGATCTTCAATTGTACAAGTAACTTATAAATGCTAAATCCCAAAATAGCACCTAGTAAGTTCAATAGCAAATCATCAATATCAAAACTTCCTAATCTAGTTATGACTTGAATAATTTCTATTGATAGTAATACCAATATGATTGTTATTATGTATTTTTTAAAAATACTTAAACGCTTAAACAGAATAGGTAGAAAAATTCCCATTGGTAAAAATAATACGAAATTGCCTAACAAATTCTTAATGGGAATATCTCGATTCATGGTTCCATCTTGAAGAGCATTGATATAGGTATTAATTGTCTTAAAAGGAACAAAATTTGAACTATATTTTATATACTCAAGTAAAGTCAACTCATGTGCGAATCCTAATCCCCTTGAACTCATAAACAAAATGACTGCTAGTGCAAATAAATAAATACCGAAACTAACTTTTAAAGCAATTTTCAATAGATTCCTCAACTCTAAACCCCTTCCCTAAACAGACATTATTCAATGCTTACCTCTTTTTAATGCTTTTACTACATACTCTTAAGTAACTTCTCTTGATGCATTTTTTGTATGGCTTCGTCGCGACCTGAAACTTGTAAATGCGAATATAACTGTTGAAGATAACGTTCTACAGTTCGTTGTGCAACAAACAAACTCTCAGAAATTTGTTTGTTTGTGTATCCTTGATTTAAATACCTTAGAAGCTGTTGTTCTTTTTTGGATAGATTCATTTTCATTTGAGCATGATTTAACTGATGATTCACAAATTCTAAAAAATGTTTAGAAATGACGATATTCCCGTCCATCACCTCATAAACCATTCGTATTAATTCTTTTTGGGAAGCCGTTTTCGATAAAACGCCATTCACTTGTTGATTTAAAACAAATGAGTAATAATTGGAAATATCATCACCTGTATATAAGATGATCGCTGCTTGGGGTTGATATTCTCGGATTTCTTTAGCTAATGTTAGACCATCAATGAGTGACATATTAACATCTACAAGGTAAACATCATATTTTTCGATTGCCATTTGAGATAAGACTTTTTGGGGATTGACTTGCGTTGATATGCATATTTCTTTTTCGTTTTGAAAGAGTGCTCTTGTCCCCTCTAAAATAAGTGGATGATCGTCAACAATAAGCAATCTAATCATTTTTTATAAACTCCTCCTCAAATACAATATGCACTTTAACTCCTTCTGATCGCTTAGTCATGATGTCCATTGAACCATTAAAAGCTTCTACACGTTCTTGAATTCCTTGCAATCCAAATGTTTCGCCCTTTTTCACCTGCTCTCTGTCAAATCCAACACCATTATCTTCATAGTGAATCATACATCCATTTTCCAGCTCTTCTAAGTGAATCATGATCTTCGTAGCACAGGCGTGTTTTTGAGCATTATTTAATAGCTCTTGAATAATGCGATAAATGGTTAATGGTAAATCTTCGTTTTCTAAATAGAGCCGATCAAAAGAATAATCCAAATCAAATTCGCTTTCAAGAGCCATTTTTCTTGCAAGCTGTTCAAGTGCGGGCTGCAATCCTTGCTTTGCAAGAAGTGGAGGTTTTAATGTTTCGCAATAAGTACGTAAATTGGTAATACTTTCGATGAATTGCTGATAGATAGAACTCAACTCTGGTTGAGAAGATACGACCATATTTAATTGCCGTGCAATATGGTAATACTTTTGTAGTATGGTGTCATGCAATTCTTGCGCCACTTTATACTTTTCCTCATCCACCCGTATATAAATAAGTTTCTTAAGCCAGTTCGGTAAAAAATCATTTTTTGTAGATACTTTTTGTAATTGCTCCATTAGCTCTTCAATAATTTTCGTGCTAGTCAGAAAATTATCAACATATGAATAAAAAAGCTCTAGCCAAACGATTTGTTCATTTTGTAGATGAATCGACTTCTTAGGAATATCAATATATAGAGAATTGGAATGCTCACAATGAATCAAACTTGTGTACTTTTCTTTTTCGATTATCATCTTCCCAATAACTAGGTGGCCTTCTTCACAGGAGGTGTCTGTTTGTCTAATCGTCACATCATTTATATGTAAATATTTTTCCACAACTTGCTTTACATTTTGCAAAGATTGTTCCAATGTATAGCTCTTGCTTAATATACGAATATTTTTATATAAATCATGCATATGATTCCCCTTCATCGTAAATAAAACACTTCTGTTTTTAAAATCTAAGTGTTCTTTTAAATATAAGAAAATCATCGTAGAAAAGTATATGAAAATACTAAATAAAGCAACCTTAAAAAAGGCTAACTTTATAAATACTGAAGTTCCCAAAACAATCCAAATTACAAAAAACAAACTAATCCAGCTATAGTACATTATACGAGCAATATAATATGTTAAATTGAACAATTGTTCTACAATATGTAAAGCTATAATATTAAAAGGAATAAGCAATAAAAAAACTACACAATATTCGGGATTTAAAATATCCTTTTTATTTAACAGATACGGTAATATATAAAAAAATACAAATGGTGCAAATGGAAGTAACATGCCTATGAACATATAATACATTGGACGTATTTTCAAATAGAACATGCCATAAAAGGTAATAGTGATTAAACAAACGATCAAAATTAAAAAAATCGTTAGAGTAACGGATGGCTCATCTCTTTTTAAAGAAGGAACCACATTCATCACTAAAGGAATTAGCGACAAGGTATATAACAATCTCGTCCATAGAGTAGAATAGTTCTTTTTTTTAATCAGATTTATATAGTGGATCAAGAAATTACATAGTATCGCTAAAGAAAGAACCATAAAACTGGAAATAAGTATACTCCCCAGTATATTTCCTAAACTGGATAAATGAGAACTAGTATAAGCTAAAGATGTACTTAGTAAAAAATTTATTAAGTAATCCATTAATGGAATTTCTTTTTTCTTAAACATTAAATATAAAGAAAGAATTAAACTAAATACCGCATAGAATGTTGGGACTATAACTGTGAACAAAGACCAATAGAGTATATCAAATGGCTGGAGTTTTGCAGAATAAAAATCCCCTTCATTATCTTTCAAAATTAAAGTAGAAGCTGTCATTAATTCATCATTTTTTAAATAGGGTGATGAGTGGTTTAAACGTTGTCCATTTACCAACATAATTTCATCTTCATACTTAATATGATTCTTTTGAAGCCAAGAAGCGTATATATCCGCTTTATTGTCTTTAGAGAAGTGCCAAGAATTATTTACATTTTCAAGCTTTATTCCTAAATAGGGATGTGTATATGCAAAGGTTAACATATACACACTTAGAGATATGTAAAAGAAAATTTTAATCATTTGATTTAGTGAGATTTTATTTCCAATAAGATTCATATGAAATATCCAAATCACTTAGTTCAAGAACTTTAATAATTTCATTGAGTTCATCTGTAGTATATCCAATTAATGAAGCATTTCCGCATTTTAGAATTTCTAATAAATTGTTTTCCTCAATATGTTGAACTATTTCTAACATTTTAATTCCTTCCTCCTATATTATTTATAAAATTGTTTATATAACTTTTAGCTTCTAAGGTTAAATCAAATTGATTCAAATTTTTAGTAGCCTTTATCTGATAGCTTTTTTTTATTAGATTTGCATATTGAAAAGCTAAGCTATTGTTAAATATATCTACTGGATTGCTATAGGGTATAAATAATTTTCCTTTGCACTTATAAACATTAATCAAATATTCAGTGAAAAAGGAATATCTGTTTAAAATATAGAGTATAGGGAGAGAAAATCGCCCATTTAGGAAGTCATTCTTTTCATCCCATGTTTTTAAGCAATGCATATCATTGTTAATTTGCTGTATTGCCCCTAACGCCATACTATAAGATATACAATGATCGTCAATGTGACCATCCGCTAATACTTTGCCAGTAAGACAGCTGAGAGTTGTCAAAGAGCCCGATTTATCTTCAATCATTTTCAAATAAACCTCTTCTTTTTTGCCCTCATTTTGTAAATCTAGTTGTTGTCCATTTATACTACGCATGACATATTTGCATATAATCTCTAATGCTTGGTGTTTGTGTTTGAAAGATGTTTTTAAAATAACCAGCATGCATTTATGCAACATATATAAAACGGTATTCAAAGAATGAGAAGGATTTTTCATCCAAATTTCTTGAGAATCCTGATCTTGTAAATCATCCACGATATCCAAAGATAGTATAAGCATTTCAATGGCAGCAGCCGCTAGATAAATTTCTAAATTTTTCTCCTGTGAAAAACTTTCAAAATGGAGCACACATAAAGTGCCAAAAGGACGTTCCTCTACAGATTTAGTACGCACATAGTTAGAGATTAATACTTTTAAGTCTTCTTCAAGATCTTTATCATTTTGGATGATTTCTTCTAAAAAAAATTAATCTTATTCTGTATGACAACAATATCCATTGAATCCCTCCATTTCTCTGTAAAATGACACTTCCATCAGTGGGGTGGTTTTCATCCCCCGTTGAAATAGAGGAACTCAGGTTAAAATCGCCACGTCCTGTGGCAACACCTGAGGGGACCAACATCTTGTTGGTCGAACCAATCGGGCTCATGCGGCAGTTGATCGCCCACCTATTTTCTCGTTTCTCTCTAAACCTTGAGGTCCGGGGTCTTACTTGCCCGTTACGCAGGATAAAAGTTGATATATCATAGCTCATACCATTTTGAAAGGCTAAAAAACGAATTTCAATACAATATATCCATATATTTCTAAATATTAATCTACTATCATTCTTTCGAAACCTTTTGCTGGAGGTGTATGTGAAGAACTACCTAATTTTTTGTCATGATATCGATACACATTAGATCTCTGCAATTTTCCTCCAAAGTTTCTAAGTCAATGAAAGTATTTAGCACTGAATCCTCTATGTCATCCTCGATTGATTGAACGACGGAATCACGAAATTCATTTCAATATACTTATACTATTACCAAAAATGATACACCTTTATAATTATTTACATTTACATATTTTAGCACAAAATACCCAAATGGCAAGGACATATTTTTGTCGGTATACCGTATGAATTTTGTCGTTGCGATGTCGGAATGATGGATGGTAGGCTTTAATTGCTAGCAAACAATTGTATTTTTCCAAGTACATGGAAACCTTAAAATTTATAGGGAGGTCTATATTGAATGAAAAAATTATTCTTTACTTTTTTAATTACTGTCTTTGCAATATCAACATTGGGCAGTAATTTTGTTCAAGCTAAGACAACAGAAGATGATTGCAATCAATGTGAAATTAGATCTAATGAATTGATTAAAGAGATTGAAAAAGATGGGACAGATGTTATTTTTGATGTAAATCAAGAAGATCAAACTATACTTGAAAACTCTTTTATAAAAACACAAGATTATTTTAAATCCAGTATTAACGCAATAGAAAAAAAAGGATTTGAATTTAAACAAGAAGCAAATTCATATTTAATATTAAAAAATTATACTCATGATGATGGTAAAACCTATGAAAAAGTAGGTATCTTAAACGCTTTTTATATTAAAAAGAATAACAAAAGTTTCTATAAATTTTTCGTAGTAGTTGATTTAAAAAATAATGAACCACTTCAATATCAAGTTGTTAAATATACTAATAACTTAAAAAATGCTAAAATAGTCTACGATACATCTTCGGAAGATCTAGAAAAATACAATAAAAATGATAAAATTACTGAATGGCAACCTGAAAATAATCCATCAAAAATAACGCTTATGAAAGCTAAAAAATTCAAATTTAGTGGAATTTCATTTGCTTGTAGTGTATCTGGAATAATAGCATGTGCAGCTGCCTTTGGAGGACTAGCAGCTGTTGTACCAGGTGTTGGTATAGCAGCCGGTCTAGCATGTGAATTAGCATTTGCAGCTGGATGTTCTGTAAGTTAAATAAAAAAGGTTAGGTATAAGTAGAAAACTAATTGATTTAGGATAAATCATGAAATAAAACCGCATAAAGTCAAGGATTTTAAATTCAATTTTATGCGGTTTATTCATTTTAAAAGTTTTTTTGTTCTAACCTCTTTTTTTTGCACTGAATGTAAAGATATCTTTACATTCAGCATTAAAAATATTATTATGTTTATAACAACAATAACGGAGGAGAGAACTTGTGAGTGTAAATAATAAGATTAAATACTTTAGAGAGATTAAGGGGATCACTCAAAATCAGATGGCCTTAGATTTAAAAGTGTCTCGCCAAACAATTGTTGCTATTGAAAAAAGAAAATATAACCCCAGTTTGGAATTAGCATTAAAATTAACGAATTATTTATCTATTTCTATGGATAAATTATTTTGGTTAGAGGAGGATAAATGATGAAATTTTCAACAAAAATTATGTATGTCTTAGCTTTATTTCTTACAAGTGTAGCTGGTGCATATTTAATGAATTTTATCACAGGTGAGGTTAACTATTCTGTTATCCTCGGTGGGTTGGTTGGATCCCTAGTGTTATTTATTTACTTTTTGATTAATGAAAGAAAAAAAGAAAGTGATGTTTCTTTTTATGATGAACGAAGTAAAAAAATAATCACTACATACGTAGCGGTTATTTCTCCTATTTTATTTGTTTTAATTAGTTTTGTAATCATTTTTTTATTATTTTTAGATATCACAACTGTAGATACAGAAACTTTATTTATTTTTCCTATATTAAGTTTAATTATCATTGGTATTGGGGGATTAATCTCCAATAAAATTCTATAAAAAATATTTTTACTGAGCTTTAAAACTTAAAGTTTTAAAGCTCAGTAATCTACGTTCCTTATCAACTTCTAAAAAGCTCTTTATCTCTTGTTATTTTATTTTTTCAAACCTCAATAAGGGGCTATGCATTACCAATGCGAACGAACACGGTCATGGTCAATCAGAAGTATTCGAAATGAACTGTATTTATTAATGAATCAACCAGGTCTAGATGGGTTAAAAAGAAGATATTCACAATCCCCACTGGGTAATTGAACTGTTTTTCAAATAGAGGAAACAGCATTTGAACATCAAAAAGTTTTGTGGGTACAGGAACAAGTGGTGCATAATCAAGTCCACATCATTATGATCATGAATTGTTTAAAGGCTGATCTCTAAATGAAAAATCAGTACAACTACTTACAAATCGGTCGATATTCAAAGACCACTTTATGGAAATTTGCACGTAACTATCCTTCATAAAAAATTAGCTAAAATTAGACATTTCAACTTTTTATCCATTTTAATAAGGACTTTCCATCGGTTTCTCCCACTATTTTTTTCACTTCTTTCCCGTTTTTATAATAAATTACAGTAGGAGTTTCTTGTATATTATAGGTTTTTGCCAAATCTTTAAATTCATAAATATTAAATTTTTTTATTTTAATATTTTGATGGTTAAAAGTGTTATTAACTAGTGGAGTAAAGTATCTACAATGAATACATAACGGACTAAAAAAATAAACATATCCAGAAGTACTTTTAATCTGTTTTAATTCTTTAGGCAATATTACATTATCATAATTTTTATCTTTTAATAATTTTTTAGAAGCATCTGATATTTTTAAATTTCCATATGGGTTACTAGAAGGCCTAGCTTGGTCTCTATTAAAATGTACTAATGTTAATATCAAAAAAAATATTATTATAAGAGAAGTAAAGAAAATGACCTTTTTCATATGCGTTTCTCCTGTCTAAGTTTAAATATGTACATACTGATTATAAATATTATTAGAAATGCTACTAGACTCATCAATGGTATATTAATAAAGCCAAAATACGAGATATAGTCTGTACTACAAGGTATTAAACCACAACTAATATTTTTTTCTATTAACGAAGGGAAAATTACTATTAAATTGTGAATTCCAGATAAAATTACTCCTAAAGTTGAAAATACGAGTGTATATAAGCATATATTAATATTCTTAGAAATTAGGGATATAAATAAAATTATAGCCATAGGATACATTAAAATCCTTTGAAACCAACAAAGTTTACAAGGCTCAAATCCTTTGATTTCCGAAAAATATAAACTTCCAAGTGTTGCTATTAACGATACTATAAACATTAATAAAATTAAATTTTCTTCTTTTTTTCTCATTTTTTATAATCTCCTAAAAAAATTAGTAAAATCAGTCTCTAGTGTCTGTAACACCATTACTAAAGTTTGTAAATTAGGTGTATATTATCCCCCTTTTCGATATTTTCTATTGTTTTTTCTGAAATGCCACACACAATAACTAAGCTTTTTTCCTCGTCAATCCCTTTCTAAGCTCCTCTAGTTTCTTTCCTATAAAATTTAAAATTAGATAATACGTCTTTCAAAGCCAACAAAAGATATTATTGGGTTTTAGGAAACTAACAGCTTTTTGAAAAACCTTTTTATTAATATGAGTTTTATTTCAATAAATTTGCAAAAATATATCTTTACAATTATTCATATTTAATCATTTTAGTATAAAACCACCAAATAACAAGGACATATTTTTGTCGGTATACCGTCTAAATTTTGTCGGTGCGATGTCGAAATGATGAGTGGTAATCTTTTATTACAAGCTAATTATTGTAATTTTTCAAATACATGTAATAGCCTGAAAATCTATAAAAGGAGTTGTTACCATGAATATTAATCTAGATAAAGAACAAATTGCATTAATCCAAAAGAATACGGGGGGTTGACTTTGAACAAAATTCAACTAGTTACAAACGAACTGGATCAACCTGCTCTTGCTGGATTTATGACTACTCTAGCTCTTGGAGAAGAGCATTTCTGGAATTTATAATTTAAAAGGCTGACTCAAAAAGGCAAATATTGCTCAATATGAGTCAGCTTATCTTTTATGGCTTTGTAATTTGGGTATCGAAATCAAGTATTAATGAAAATCGAATCTTTCATAAAAAAGGAATTCCGTGAATGTAATGAATTATGATCTGGAATAACCTCTTCTAATACATAAGGAGTGTAATAATATGTCTTTATTAATATTTAATCCTGTGAATGATTTCCATTGTAATTATCTAATATACAAATTAAAAAAAAGACATATACCCTTTATAGAATTAGGCTCTTTACATTGTAATGAATATTCTTTTAGGGACAATCAATTAATTTATAATGGTAAACTAATAGAAAATGTTAGTTCAATATATATAAGAGGCAATATGTTATTTACACCTACTAACTTAGATGCTCCTTATTTAGATACATATAACGAATACATAAGCTTCAAAAGTCAAATAGAGAATTTACGTTGTTGGCTTAAAATTATGGAACTCAATGGAGTTAGAATGATCAATCCTCCTGAAGAAAACGCTAAATACCTTCAGCTGTATAAACTTATGAATGCTAATTTGCTTATTCCTAAAACATGTATTACAAATTCCTATAGAGAATTAGAGATATTTATGAAATCTGTAGGGGAAACATTAGTATATAAACCGTTGACTGGTGGATATTTTTGTAGAAAATTTAGTAAAGAGGATTTGTTAAATATGGAAGCCTCAATTTTTAAAGAGCCTGTAATTTTCCAGGAATTTATTGAAGGAAAAGACATTAGAGTTTATGTTTTAAATGGGAAAGTGATATCTGCTCATGAAATTCAAAGCAATATTAAGAAATCTACAGTTGATTATAGAACAGATCCTTTATTTCAAAATGGTCACTTAAATTATAAAAATATTAATCTTCCTTCAAAAATACAATCTTTGTGTATAGAAGCCGTAAAAATATTAGGTCTTGAGTTTTCTGGTTTAGATTTTAAATTAACAAGTCGAGGAGATTTTTACCTGCTTGAATGCAATAGTATGCCCATGTATTTAGATCTAGAAATCAAGAATGGCATAAAAATAACCGACTACATTATTGATTTTTTAAATTACAACCATATAGAAAAAGAAGATACAACTTTCCGAGAAGCTATATATACTAATGCAAAAGAAAATCCAAGAGACAAAGAAAACATATTTGATTATAAAAAAATTTATGAAGATTTTTATAATCAACAAAGACAAAAACAACAACTAGTCATTTTACCTATCAATAAATACCAAAAAAAGGAACTAAGAAAGTATAAAAGAGATATTAATGAAGAAGACGGCATTATTATCAGTATTGATCATGAAAATAACATAAAAATCATTGACTTTTGTTAATGCAGAATTCAATTGATCATGTTTAAAGGATAAGCCGGTTGCAAGTTCAATGATTTTAATAACGTATACTAACTGTTGCGATTCATATCTAGCTGACAAAACTTATGCAGAAAAATCTCTCCTTTCCCTCTTATTCATATAAATTGCCAAGGTCGGGTGAATACGATGAAATTGATCTTATCTAATATATGTAAAAAATATAAGAATACAGTTTTAAATCAAATATCTTTTGAAGTTGAGAGTGGTATCCTGGGACTTCTTGGAGAAAATGGAGCCGGAAAAACAACACTCATAGAGATCATTGCAACGCTAATAAAGCCAACTGATGGTACCGTTTATTATGATGACTTTACGTTTGAAAATGACTTATATAAAATTCGGCATCAGATTGGATATCTGCCGCAAAAGTTTGATTTTTTTCCGAACTTAACAGTAGAGGAAGCACTTTACTATATCTGTAAATTAAAAGGGATCAATAATAAAGAACAAAGAGCCATAGAAATTGATGAAAAAATACGACAAGTAGGGTTAGAGGAGCAGAAAAAGAAAAAATTTTGTATGCTTTCTGGCGGGATGAAACAGCGATTAGGAATCGCACAGGCATTGATTGGAAACCCTAAAATTTTATTAGTGGATGAACCAACTGTAGGACTTGATCCACATGAAAGAGTTGCTTTTCGTCAGCTACTTTCTAGCTTAGCGCAGGAGCGGCTGATTATTTTATCCACACATATTATTGAAGATGTAGCAATGACCAGTGATATGGTGCTAGTTCTTCATAAGGGCAAAGTAAATTACTTTGGGCATATTTCTTCTCTAATTGAATCAGTTCGCGGGAAAGTATGGCGTTATAAAGGAGATAGTATAGTAAAAGAAATACAACAGCAGGGCATTATTATAGGTTCACACCCAACAGATACTGGTATTGAAGTGCGATTTCTTGCAGAGCATAAGATTGCAAATAGCGTATTGGTTTCTCCTACACTAGAAGATGCGTATATTTATACCAATCGAAAGAGGGGTACAAATTGAATATCCAAATCTTATTTTCACTGAAATTATTATTGAAACAAAGAAGTATATTCGTAGCTATGCTTGTTCTACTTATCGCCGTCCCACTTATTCTTGTATCATTAAATGGAAGTGGGCTTTCTTTAAGGGAGGCATGGTATACCATATTGCATCTTCAAATGATCGTTGCGGTGTTAATTGTACCGATTATCCTACACAGTATTTGGAAAGGGAAAATCCAATTATTTGAAAAACAATTAATTCTTTATCATATACATAAACCCTTTGAATATTATATGGCTAAGCTATTTGCGGTGTGTTTTGTTATAAGCAGTATTTTAGTTTTATTTTATACGGTTTTTTGGTTGCTACTGTTTGATCAGATTTCTATCACTCTATGGTATTCCACTATCGTACAAATTATACTAACATTAGCGTTTGCGGTAGCTCTAGCTGGCCTTTTGTCACTTCTATTAAAACGAACAATATATGGGACGATATTAATGATTTTATATTTAATCATTAGCATTCAATTTATTCGTTCATCTATGTTTGCACTTTGGTTTAATCCAGACTTTATCGAACAGATGATGTTAGAACCTTCTTTTTTAATACAACGCTTTGCACTACTTTGCTGGATTATTATTTTACTTTTAACATCTAAAGCTCTATTTGTGCGACAGGTGGTGTCATCATGATTAGTCTATGGAAAACCTGGTTTGCTGTTCTTTGGAAAAGTGAACATCTTTGGGCCTATTATTTAGTCCTAATTGCCTTATTTATTAGTCAGTTATTTTTTACATTAAATGAACAGATGGCGATGATTCCATTTTACGGATTGTTTATCTCCGTCATGACATTAATAATTCTAAGACTACATAACCGATTTCATATGAAAAAGATAGTTCGCTCCATGTCTACTCATCCATTTCGGGAGGGATTACATCAATTCCTGTTTTGCGGAATCTGCGCATTACCAGCGATTGTTTTATTATTTGTATTAACAAAACGCTTGTATGCTCATACACCGAACAGTTTATTAATTTATTGTATAGTCCTACTTACACTCTTTGCGATTACTTTTGCTTGTGCCTGTGCAATACTACCTTTTAACTACGCTATGATTTGTTGTGTGCTTGTGTATTTTATTTTATTTGTCATGCATGGTTATCAACTTGAGCGTATTGTGTACATTGCCCCTACCTTAAATTTTATGTACCCTGATTATCCAAACATATCCAATATGATAGCCGTTACCCTAGTGAGTATAATCATGTTTTGCATCTATTTACGAGGATACTACGATTGGGAGCATAACAAGAAAATCCTCTTATATACAGTAGGAGGAATTTTAATCATAAGCTATTTATTCGTTCCTTTTAGTCAATGGCAAATCGAGAAGAAGATGGTTGCTGCTAATTATAAAGAGGTAGACATTCAACAAATCCCCATTCGATATAAAGGAATTTCTGAAAAGAATGCGATTCGCTATGGTCAAGTTGTAACAGATGTAATAGAGGTTATTCGCCAAAGAGGGATAAAGGTAGACGTTGAGGAAGTAGTGGTTACTTGGCAAAATGATATTCCAGCTGGCCCGAACGTTGAGCATATTATAGAGAAACAAGGTGGAAGCATCATGATTAATCCTTATTCTCCTAAATTTTTAGATTTTAATTATGGCTATAATATTGTTCGTGATCTTATTGGGCTTTTTGTAGAAAATGAAAAAATGGATAAAGAGATCGAACGACAAGTTATGTTAGAAAATAAAAATCATCTATTTACTCAAACTAAAATAAATTCGATTGTTCATAAGCCTGAATATAAAAAATAAGGGCACCTTTACTGAGTATGCACGATGAATAGCTATCTAAGAGGATTTATACCTTCGTATTAAATGATTGCATATTCTGTAAGTTAAATAAAAAAGTAGAAAACTAAATGATTTTAATATAAATAATTATGAAAATAAAATAGCGACATATACTTTGACTTCATCTTTAGCACCTTTTTATATAAGATCATTAAATTAAAGACTTCACCAAAGAAAGGAAGTACAAAATGATTTCTTTACAATCTATTGAAAAAAGTTATCATCTAAGTAATCAAACTGTTAAAGTTTTAAATAATATCAATCTAGCATTATATCCAGGAGAACTTTCTTACTTATTGGGAGAGTCTGGATGTGGCAAGTCTACATTGCTCAATATTCTTGGTGGTATTGATAAAGCCGACAACGGTGAATATATATTTGACGGAAAAAATGTAACTAATTTCAAAGAAAAAGATTGGGCATACTTCAGACGGAATAAAATAGGATTTGTATTCCAAACTTTTAATTTGATTCCGCACTTGACAGCACTAGAAAATATTGAAATGAGTATGATTCTAGACGGCTTTTCAAAAACAGACCGTAGAGCACGTGCCTTAGAATTATTAGAATTAGTGGGTCTTAAAGACCGAGCAAGTCATCTCCCCAATCAGCTCAGTGGAGGTCAAAAGCAACGCGTGGCCATTGCGCGGTCGTTAGCTAATAATCCCGATATTATCTTAGCAGATGAACCAACAGGTGCACTTGACTCTGAAAATTCTGAACAAATCATGAAAATTTTAAAAGAGGTTTCTCAGCAAGGAAAAATTGTGTTGGTTGTTACGCACTCACAAGAACTTTTACATTTTGCAGATAAAGTGATCAAAATGAAAGATGGTACAATAAATGAAGTTAAGCAAATAACAGTGAAAAATGATTCACCTATCCAAAAAGAAAAAATGAATTCAAATAAACCTAAAAAATTAAATTGGGGAACAACTGTTAAACTTTCTTTGCGAAATTTAAAAAATAAGAAATGGCGAAACACATTAACGGCGATTGGTGCTTCGATTGGAATTTTGGGAATTGTACTTATTGGAGCATTGGGAAATGGGATCAATGAAAAAATTAAAAATAGTTTAGATTTAAAAACGGCCAATTCTTCAATTGGTGTTTATAAAAAAGGAACTGAATTACTATCGCCCAAAGTTGCAGAAGAGATTAAAAAAGTGAAAGATGTTAAAGCTGTATATACATATAATCCCTTTTCAATTAGTATTGAATCAAAAAACGAGAAAAAAGAAACTGTTTCAGCAGATACTTTAGTACCTCCAAAATATAAAAAGATATATGGAAATTCTTATATAACAAACGGGAGATATCCTACTAAAAATCATGAATTAGTTCTTCCTGAACGCACTGCACAAAAATTATTTGGAAATAATCTAAAAAAGGCGATTGGGAAAAAGATCAAAATTGTTTCACAGCTCATGGCAATGAAAGGGATCTATCAAACTGTTCAAACTGAAGCAACAGTTACAGGTACTGTCGCTAACAGTGCTATCCCTATAACAGATTCAGCTGGCTTTTCATATCCTTTGGCAATGGAAGTAACAAACGAAAATCCGGAAACCCAAAATAAAGCGTTGCAATATACGGTTATCCCCTCTTCAATTGATAAAGTAGATTCTATTATTAATAAGCTTAAAACAAAGGGTTATATAGCTGAAACAGAAGAAGATAGTAATAAAGAAATTTCAAATTACGTAACAATGGCTAGTGTAGCAATTGGATTATTATCTGCTATCTCATTAGTAGTTTCTTCAATTATGATAGGTATTGTTCTATACGTTAGTGTATTGGAAAGAACACGCGAAATTGGAACATTGAAGGCTCTCGGTGCATTCAAGTCAGACATTAGACGTATCTTTGTAACTGAAGGCTTTATGATTGGTGCTCTAGGCGGTATTTTTGGTGTCATAGGTTCAATGATTCTGGGTAAATTAGCAAACTTTATTATTAAAGAGGGATTCAATAAACCTACGCTTCAACTATTTCAATTTGAAGCTTATCAACTTATTATCATTATCATATTTAGTGGTCTATTGGGTGTTCTTGCATCATTTATTCCAGCATTTAGAGCTTCTAAGTTAAATCCAGTTGAAGCACTTAAATACGAATAAAAAGGAGTAATCCAAATGAACAAAAAAATTAACATCATTATGATTATTTCCAATAAAATTTTATAAAAAATATTTTTACTGAACTTTAAAACTTAAAATTTTAAAGTTCAGTAATCTACGTTCCTTATCTACTTCTAAAAAATGGGCAAAAAAGCTCTTATTATTTTAATCTCAAACTGTTCATATTGCTTTTGGCGCAATTGTCAATAGTCATCCTTCATTTTACTTTCAATAATAGATGTTTTTTCTAGTATTTGATGGATAAGATGATCACGTTGAAATCGCTTGAGCCCTTCAATTAAATGACGTTACACCTATGTATTATCATTTTGAGCTAGCCTTTCTTTTATTTACTATAACCAAGTATGTAATCAGAATTAAATTAACCACTAAGACGATCATACTACCTTCAATTTTATAGGTGCCGCCTGATATGAATGGATTTCCCTGAAATGTACTTTTCATGAGATTTGGATAATCGCTCGCCAAAGAAACACCACCAAGTATAATCGCCCCAATTGTGTTCCAAATGAAATGAGCAATTATTGGCGCTACTATTGTGCCTGTATATTCTAATAATAATGTTACAAATATACTCATTGAAATCACATTAAGCACTGGGATTATACCTGCCTCAAATGTCCCGCCGTGCATCATAGAAAATAAAATAGTCGTTAAAACGGTGGCTACTATCACATTATATTGATGTTTCCATAATTGATATAGATAACCTCTCACCAACAATTCTTGCATCGCAACATTTAATAGTGATGCCAAAATCCAAATCCATATATCATCAATATTGTTTTGACCTTGTATATTCATTGCCTTTGTAAGTAAAAGAACAGCTACCACGGTACCAAGCCATAAGACGCCTATGACGGCACCTATTAAAAAATTTTTAAGAAATCTTGAAGCTATGGGAATCTTTATTTTACCCTTTTCTACTACCCATACAAAAATAACAGAAAATAAAACGACCGAAACAAGTGGTGTAAATTCCCACCATAGTCGTAATAATGCCTGATTATTGGTTTGTATATCAGGCGTAAAAGAAATTAAAACTGCCCATCCCACAAAAAAGATCACTGTTTTTAAAATTGTACTTATTAATTTTTTCATTATTGATTCCTCTCTAGTTACTGATTATTTGATTGAATTATACATTTCTCAAAATGATCCTTTTATGGAAGATCACTATATTATTTTTACCATAAAATTTCCTATAGGCAAAGTACATCAAAAGGGGCAAAATAGTGAAACTTTTTATAAACATCGCGGCTTAAGACCGGCTTATAATATAAAGTGATTAAAAATATCACGCGTGTTGATTTGACAAAAATTGGGGGTGTCTGTTTGGTATAGTTTTTGAAAAACTCTGTATTTTTAAGACCATTTATATAGATTGGAGCGGAGGCTTGCTCGACTCCTCGAAAATGCAAGCATTTCCTTCGTGCGGTGTGATTCGAGGAGGAAAATTCAATGTCCCGCAGGAAAAGCGAATAGATGAGACCCCGCAGCGTAGCGATTAAGGAACGGAGTCTAAGGGCGCCACGTCCTGTGGCAACGACTCCGTGACCAACATCCTGTTGCCCCAGCATTCGCCCGCAGGAAAGCGAGCAAGCCGTAGCGGAAATCAACAAATCCCCCTATTTTCATGGATTAAATTGGATAATCAACACGCCTGTAAAAATATAATACAAACCCCTACGTATTTTGAAAAAAGATTACACAAATACGTAGGGGTTATTTTTATATGGCGTTATTAAAAGTTTCAATGAATCTAAAAAATCATCGTAAAGTGGCTTGATTTCAATTATATATTTACAAGCGTGTCGATTAGGGAAAATTTAGGATGAATATTTGTTATAATTCTAAAAAGATCTGTATTTTAGGCTCCATTTCCATAGATTGCAGCGAAGGCTTGCTCGACTCCTCGAAAATGCAAGCATTTCCTTCGTGCGGTGTGATTCAAGGAAGAAAATTCAATGTCCCGCAGGAAAAGCGAATAGTTGAGATCCCACAGCGAAGCGATAAAGGGGCGGAGTCTAAGGGCGCCACGTCCTGTGGCAACGACTCCGTGACCAACATCCTGTTGTCGCCAGCGTTCGCCCGCAGGAAAGCGAGCAAGCCGGAGCGAAAATCAGCAAATTCGCTATATTTTATAAGAAAGACTGGATAATCAACACGCTTGATATATTTATGCAAAATAAAGTGATTTTAAATTTTCACCTTGTTATAGCAAGCCTTTTTCTCCTAGTCTTATTAAGTGGTTTTTAAGCGACATTTGTCTTTGCATATCACAAATAAATGCCCTAACAATTATCTGTATCTATCACTAAAAATATAAATAATCTAATTGAACTGTACTACCATTTTTTCAGGTCCTCTTGTATAAAGCCCTTTTTCGATCAGCTGATTATTTTCTTTTAATTTTATATTGTCTAGTTTATCTAGTAGAATGTTAGCTACCATCTCAAGTTGGATTAAAGATAGCGAAGCCCCTACACATGTATGGGCACCTTTTCCAAAAGCCAAATTCTGAGAATGCGATGTAAAAGGCTTATTTTTTTCCCCTCTATGGATATCAAATATATCTGGATTGCTATATGCTTTTGGATCTCTATTTGCAGAACCAATCATACAAATTATGACATCACCTTTTTTTAATGTTGTCCCTTTTAGATCAACGGTTTCATTAAGCTCCCTTGGGATAAATTGTACAGGTGAATGCAGTCGTAAAGTTTCTTGAATAGAGTTTTTAAGTAGTTTTCTATTTTCATATACTTGTTTAAATTTTTCCGGATCACTTAACAAATTATAAAAAAGATATGAAAGAGTTTTATCTACCGGCTCCGTGGCAGCCAATAAGATATTGAGAGTCAAAGCCAATATCTCACTATCTGTAATACTATTTTCGTCGTCTTTTGATTGTTGTAAGAGAGAAATTAAATCGTTCTCAGTAGAATTTTTTCTTTCTCTTATTATTGGCATCAAATATTGTTCTAATTTATCACTGCACTCTAAGGAATATTTGATTTCTTCTTCAGTAAGATTAAAGGAGGTTATAAACTTGGCAATACCATGATGCCACTCCCCTATAATTTTATGGTCTTCTACATTTAATCCAAGCAAATCCATTGAGCTTTGTACTGCAAACACTTTACCAAAATCATTTACCAGATCCATTTCACCTGTATCCATATATAGTTCAATAATATCATTAACTCTTTTAGAAATAAGCGGCATTAATCTTTCGAGGTTTTGCCCAGTTATTCCTTTCAAAATAGTAGCCTTCTTCGATTTATGTTCATGCCCAGTCATTTGAGCCAATACTCTATCCTTCATTACAGGTTCTGCCCTTTTAGCCAAAGTTTTAGTAGTAAAAATCTCATCATTTTGAAGAATATATTCCACATCTTCATATTTGCTAGCAAAATATGCATTAATTTCTTTTTCAAAATGAATAGGGTCGTTTTCACGTAAATAATTAAAAGTATCTATTGGATTTTTTTCGTAATCAGGATTAAAAATACTATAATCTTTTGTTTGCATGATTTATTCCCCCATATCTTTTAAAGTGATGTAGCCTTGTGTATCGCTAAGTTTCAAATCGAACTCATTATTATTAATTTTTTCACCAAGCTCCCAATCTGTATGATAAGACAGAATGGTTTCTTTAACATTGAATATAGGTGCTGCGTTTAGGAAAAAAGGTAATTCGGCCAACACATATTTTGCAGCATATTCAATTTTTTCTTTTGTAATGATATCCTCCGATACACCCATATTTCTTGCTTTGCTTTTCATCGCTTGCTCAGACATTTTTAAACATGATTCTTTAAAATAAGGGTCATTATCAAAACATATAGAAGCTTCTTGATATAAATTTTGATATACATTGTTATCCTCAAAGTCCGAAAAAGTATAAATGCAATTAGGATCACAATTATTTTTAATCAAGGATTCTTCGCAAAATCGTTTTTGCCTATTCAATTCTTTTCGTACTTTTCTACCAGCCTTTAATTCGGGTACTCCCAAACCTTCAAGTATATTTACCGATTCTTTTCCTGCCAATAATACAGTTATATTAGCGAAGTTCTCGTTTGCCCATGTAATAAGCTTATCAATATAGTCTTTTGAATACTTACTCGTAAATGGACTGATTCCTAAAGTGATATGCTCTTTAGTCTCGTATATTCTTTCTGAATTTTCTGATAAAAAATCAACTTCAAAGGTTTTTAATGCAGCAACTTCCATAAATGCTATAACCCCTCCCTATTATTAAAGAAAAATTAAAGTTATCCGGTTAACAATTAATAGGTTAACAAAAAATATAATGGAAATCAAGGATATTTTTAGAATTGACAATCAATTTATTTTGTTGTTTAATATTGTTAACCGGTTAATTATTTCCGATGGTCTTTACACCGCTTTTTCATAAATGAACTAATTCCTAAAATGATATGCTTATAGTCTCATATTCACTTGGAATTTTGTTATGAATCATCAATATAATGTAAATAAAAGATAATTTTTTATTGACAACCAATTCATCTTAGTGTTTAATATTGTTAACCGGTTAATTAAATGATATGGTCTTTACAATAAGGACTCGTAAATGGACTGATTCCTAAAGTGATATGCTTATCGTCTCGTGTTTGTTTGGATTTTTGTTATGAATCATCAACATAATGTAAATGGAGAAATCGTTTTTTAATTGGCAATCAATTTATTTTAGTGCTTAATACACTTAACCAGTTAACAAAAAGGAGAAGAAGGATTATGGCAACAAAAGAAATGGTTATTCAATCTTTGCAAAATTTTATTATCGAAAGAGAAAATTCTAATAAAAAAAGGATATATGAAAAAAGTGAAAATAATGAATTTGATTTATCATTAACCCAATTTCACATTATAGAAGTTATTGATAAAAATAAAAAAGTAAACAATAAATTATTATCCGAAGAGCTTAATATTTCAGCACCTGGCATATCCAAGGCTATTAAAAAATTAGTTTCTTCAGAGCTTGTGGATGAATCTTATCTAAAGGATAACAAAAAGGAAAGATATTATTCGTTAACTCCAATGGGTCAAAAATATGCCCATGTTCATGAGGAATTGCATCAAAGAGCTGTCAATAAATACAACGAGATTTTATCTCATTATACAAATGATCAGCTTGATACAATTGTTGATTTCCTTGATAGTATGACGAAAAGTCTTAAAGAGTAAAAGGAGGAAAATATAATGCATCTTGCAGAAGAACGGTCTTCCCATTCTATACTGTTATTTTTCTTATATTTCTTGTCTTTCTTCGCTTCAGTCATTCAAAATATTTATACACCGATTATTCCTGAGCTGCAATCGGTTTTTGATGTTCCCTTATTTTGGATCAATATTACGGTAGGTGGCTTTATTTTTATCGTAGCTATCATGCAAATTATATTGGGAAAATACGTTGATTCTCAAAATCAAAAGAGAATGTTCATTGTTAGTTTATTTATTATTTTAATATCTAATATCATTTGCTCATTCACGACAAATTTTGTCGTTTTTAGTTTATTCAGACTGGTGCAGGCAATCGGCTGTGGCATGCTTCCTTTAATTAGCATTACTTTAATTGCTAAACTAACTGAACAAAATAGTCTTTCCAATAGCATGGCTAATTATCAAATATTTTTATCATGTGCTCCAGCTATTGCCCCTTTAATTGGTGGTTTTATCGGCGATAAATATGGCTACTCAGGAATTTTTTCACTTTTATCAATCATTTCACTCATCTTATTGGTCATACTATTTATACTCAAATTACCTAACATTCAGAAAGAAAACTCAAATAAAACGAGTAAAGTACATTATGCTCAATTTTTCAAAAATAAAAAGTTTTGCTTAATCATATTATTCGGGTTCTTTGTATTTTTTGCTTACTTTTCAATTTTAGTTTATTTACCGGTGCTACTAAGTGGTACTTATCATATCTCTACTTCAATTATAGGCCTACTATTTCTACCAATGACTGTTAGTATGATACTAGGCAGCCTCTTTTATAAAAAGATCGCTAAAAAAATCATGTATAGTAAAATTTTAAATTCATTATTGATTGCTTTCCCGATCGTTCTACTTTTATTTGGGTTATTACAGTTCTTAAACTTATTTGTTGTGGCTATTTTAACTTTTTCACTAGGTTTCTTAGTCGGAATCGCGCCCGCTTTAATGTCTACAATCATTTCAACCCTATTTACAGATTTGAAAGGCGCAGCTTTAGGTTTATTCAATTTTATTAGATATACAGGAATGACTTTAGGAGCCATTAGTATTGGGCTATTTAGTACGCCACTAACAACTATCTATTTTGTCATTCTAGCGGCCATCTTTATGATTATAAGTGTTTTCAATTTTTATAAAACCAATAAAGAACTTAAAATAGCTTATGCCACTAAAAATCAAACGAACTCTCATCATAATTAAATGAAGAGGCTCAGCTTTTGAAGGTGTTATTCTACGGATATTGTATGGCAGAAAGCAACCTGTACCAGGCTAAGGAACAGGCTGCTTTTAATTTGTTTCTATATGGAGGCACTAATTCAGTTTTATTATTAGTAACTAGTTATTACATAAAAACTCTACTACGGTAAGGACGGAGTTTAATAAAGCCTTTAGTTAGAATATAAAGATTTTATCAGTAAGTTCGGCTTAAACTTTTTAATAATCTACTGTTACTATCATACAGCGTATATATGTAAATTTTTGAAATAACTTTAATGAAGCTTACTTATTTAGGCCCTGAAATATATCTTTTAGTTCTATTAAATCATTAATGACAAAATCAGCTTGAGAAAGCTCCTCTTCTGGAGCAAAGTCAAAATGACACCCAATTGAAATTAAGTCATTGTCCTTAGCAGCCTTTATATCTGATAAACGATCTCCTACCACTGCTCCCTCGTGCATATCAAACTTATCTAGAATATATTTAACTAATTCAGATTTATTTAATGATTCAATTTGTTGAATGCTAAATGTTTCCGTAACCCACTTATCTAAATGATAATAACTAACAATGGTTCTTAAATATTGAGTTAATCCATTACTGGCTATAAATATAGAACAATCAATCTCTTGTAGATATTCAAAAATTTCTTTTGTGTTAGGATATAATGTTCCTCTTCCTCTTCTTATATTCTCCACTAATCTATCTAAAAAATATGAATCAACTTGCTGTCTTTCCTCAATGGAATGGTTAGGTAACAAAGTCTCCCATGCTTTCGGTAAAGGTACCCCCATAATTTCTCTGTACTTTTCAATGGGCGTTCTTGTATTCCATTTATTTTGAGATCTTAGAAAATCAAAGGTATCTTCAAGTGATAATTCTAATATTTTATCTGTTTGAAACAATGTTCCATCCATATCAAAAATAACGGCTTGATACACTGTTCTTCTCCCCTTTCCCGACGAATATTTTGCTTATTGGACAAAATTTTTGTAGCAATAGCAATGTCATTTTATTATGTGAGATGATTCTTTCTCTACTATGAATTGTTCTTTGGGTGGATATTATAAAGGATTGTTCGATTAATTCCTTTTAAAATGTCACCGTAGCTAATAAATACAACTAATAGAAATAAGTTGAATAATGGCTTTTATATTAGGTAAAAGAAAAAATAGCTTCTTATGGATATAAGATCCACAGAAGCTATTTTAATCAATCTTTATTTTAAATGATCAATTTTTTTATAAAACACAACAAATGTAGCTTTGAAATAAAGTTTGATCAAAGATATGTAGCAATCGTTGATTTTATAATAGAAGAAACCCACGCATTTTGAACAAAGATTGATCAAAATGTGTGGGTTTAGTTTTGGTGTTATAGATGTTTTTATAAAAAAGATTGATTAATTTAATGTATCCAGGGCTTTTTATTACCCATACTTGATATTCATAAACTACCTTTGTGATAGCTAAGGAAGGCTTTATCCATATTAGGGAATGATCTTTTCAAAAGGTTCATCAATATATGTAATAAATTAGCAATCTTTATTATTTGATTGTAAATATTTACAACGGGCGAACTAAACCTTGTGATATCCCTTCACGAACACTTCCACATATCTCTCTTGTTTGTTGTTCATCTTTATCCATGTCAGCAAATTTATTAGATGCTTTTATTGTAAATATCTTTAAATGATTTTTGCTATGATTAGCAAGTTCTACTTTGTTATAATCTTCGAAATCATCATATTGAGCTATACATTCTAAATATGCTTCGAACACCACTGTATCATCAAAATATAAATCGTTGGTAAAGCTATAATGAGTATCGTTGGTAAATAAATATTTATAAAGCTTCTTTACTAAATTAAATTGTTCACTATCTAAATCAAACCATTCTTCAGATATTAATTTTTGTTTATATGGTTCACTCTTTGTTTATTGCAAAATAAAAGTACAGAGGTTTGCGAGAAATTTGTGCAGAACTCAACTGCATAAAAAAAGGCTTGCCAGCCCCATAATAATTCCCTACTGTATTGATTGAGAGACCACAACAGTAGGAGGACATGAAAGGATGCTAGCGATGCCTGAAGTAAATTATATCAAACATTTAAGAGAAGAAGAAGATTTATCTATAAACGAGATTGCAAGAAAAACTGGTTGTAATTGGAGGACTGTTAAAAAATACGCAGATGGAGAAAGTTTTCAAGAAACACTCAAGTTCACTAAAAGAGGAATGATGTATGAGGAGGGGTTCGGAGAAATTGTTGACTGTTGGCTTGAGGAGGACATGAAACTCAAGAGAAAAAACCGAAGAACTAGCAAGAAGATCCATGAAGAACTTAGAAACAACCATGATTTTAAAGGTTCGTATCGGACCGTATGCGAATATATCCAACACCGAAAGCCCCAACTCAAAGCAGCCAAGGTTGAAAGACATGAGCGTTTAGAACACCCTCCGGGTGAAGCACAAGTGGACTTCGGAAACATGACTGTGGTAAAAGACGGAGCGTATAAAGATGTCAAAGCCCTAATCTTGAGTTTTCCACATAGTAATGCTGGATTTAGCTACCCTCTTCCAAGCGAAAATACGGAGTGTTTCCTTGAAGGGCTAAAGGAGTTGTTTCACCAGGCTGGAGGGGTCCCAACCTATCTACGTATTGATAACTTGTCTGCGGCAGTAATTTCAATTGGCAAAGGGGACAAACGGACCTACACTGACGCATTTTTGAGATTCAAGTGCCATTATGGTTTTGAAGTGCAGCCATGTAATCCGTCAAGCGGGCATGAGAAAGGAAATGTGGAAAAGAAGGTTGGTTATACAAGGAATAATCTATTTACAACAGCACCGATAATGAAGAGTTTTCCACAATTAGCGGACTGGTTGAAGGAGGGAATGGAAAAGGATCGGCAACGCCTCCACTATGAAAAAAATGTGTTGATTGATGAGTTGTGGAAAGAGGATAAAAAACATTTGAAAGCCTTGCCTTTAACGGATCTTCCGATTTATTCTGTAAAATCCACAAAGGTTAATAAATATGGGGAAATTGAAGTTGACGGTGAAAAAATTGTTATCCACAAAGCGAAAATGAAACAAGGATTGGTCCTCAAAATGGAATGGGATCGATTCACCTGTTTTACGAATGGCGGAGAAATTGTTTACCAGGAAGACCGCCCTTATATGAATACAACAAGAGCGATACCATGGAATGATATTTTAATAGATTGGGAGAAGAAGCCTCGGTCTGTCAAGTATTCACGATTCTTTAAATATTTGCCTGAGAGGGTTCAAGCGTATCTGACGATACACCCGGAAGAAACCCGAGCAAGGGTTAAAGGTATAAAGAAACTATTAGAGAAGCATACACTAGATGATATTCACTCCTCTCTGGAAACAGAAGAACGGCTTGAAAGAGCTCCACATGAACTGGG
>NZ_VCBL01000001.1:0-229983 GCF_007896435.1 Rummeliibacillus suwonensis | reverse complement strand
TATATCCTAGAAGCTAAGGAGGCTGCTTATCCAGAAAAATTAACCGAAGTACACACACCTGAGATTTTGCTTAACTACGAAACAGATTTGCACACTTATGATAAAAAACTTTGTCCTTCCTTGGAAGGAGGTGTTTCCTGATGAACGATTTAAAGGCCATTTGTAAAACACTCCACCTTGCCCATATTATCGAGGAATTTGAGGAGATACCTTTTGAAAGCAAAGAACAGTTTTTACGTGATATTCTATCGATTGAAGTCAATTCCAGACAAACCACCAAAATCGCTAGACTGATAAAAAAGGCTAAATTTAGAGAGCTTAAATGGCTTAGGGATTATGAATGGTCCGACCAGCTGCACTTACCAGCAACAACCTCGAAAGAGGAAATCTGTGACCTCCGTTTTATAAAGAAAAAACAGAATCTTCTACTTTTAGGAACGCCAGGCACTGGGAAAACTCATCTAGGAACGGCTTTAGGTGTGAAGGCATGTGAACTGGGATTTGAGGTCCGTTTCTTTAGGGTGGCTGATTTGGTGGGACAATTAGAAGAAGCGATGAAAGAAGGCACCTTGCAGAGATTAAAACGACAGATTGAGAAGTGCGATTTGCTTATACTGGATGAATTGGGATACGTTCCTTTTCAAAAGCAAGGATCGGAATTATTGTTTCACATTATTGCAGACTGTTACGAGCATAAAAGTGTGATTGTAACCTCCAATTTGGAGTTTGGTCAGTGGAATCGGGTTTTTGGGGATAACCGTCTAACTTCCGCCCTTGTGGACAGACTAGTTCACCACGCGCATGTCATAGCGTTCACAGGGGAAAGCTACCGGTTGAAAAATGCCTTATCCTCCGTAAAAACGGATACTGGGATTTAATGTAAAAGAAAAGCTGCAAGCCTATGTAAATTTCTCTGCAATTTTCTGCACTTTTTGCTTGCAAAAAACACCCATTCTGAGACAACGGTTCATCATCATCACCCGGATGTGGGTCAAGTACTAAGAATGCACCATTCACTGGATTATAGTAACGTGCTTGTAAATAATAATTCTTGGTTTCTTCATCATAATAATAGCCTGCATATCGAATTGGATTGTCTTTTGCGATGTCTCCTTCTACGGATAGGACATTTCCGTAGGCATCATATTGATAGGAACCTACTTCTTTTCCTTCGTTATCTCGGATCGATACGACATCACCACGATGGTTTGTCCAGTAATGGAATACTTGGTCCTTCCATTCTCCGGATGTGTCTTTTTCTTTGACGATCATGCCAAGTGGTGTGTAATCATCCCATTGGTAATAGCGGTATTGCTTTACATCGTTGTTGTTCTTGATGACTTCCATGACTAGCACTTCATTGTCATAGAAGTATTCGTGTGTTTCTTCTCCGATGATTTTCTTGGTACGTAAGCCTGTTTCGTCATATTCATAACGAGCGATTTCTTTACCGTCTAAGTCGGTTACGCCTGTTTGTTGACCTAGCGCGTTGTATTCGTATTTATAATGTTCGTCCTGTGTTAAATTCCCATCTGCATCATAAGTATAGTTTACACCATTTTTTGTTTTGATTTGATTGGCATCGTTGTATTCAAATGAATCTACTTTTGACCCTTGTTTGGTTTCTAAACGATTGCCTACTGCATCATATTGATAGTCTATCGTGGTTCCATCTGGCAAAGTTTCTTTTGTCAGTTGGTTATTACCATCATATACATAATGAGATATACTACCTACAGATGTTTCCTCTTCTACAATATTACCTGACTGATCGTAAGAATAATCGAAGCTTGTAGCCACTTCATCATTTTGTTTGTACTGAATAGATTGCAATAAATTCGCTTGATTGAATTGCTGTATTTGTTTAAATAAGCCATTATTGACGTTTAGCGTTGTCGTGTTATTTGGGATGTCTTCATCATATTTGTAATAGAGAAGGTTTGTATCTCCTCTATTTACCTTTACAACATCTAATTTATCTGCATCTTCCTTATACGAAATTTCTTTTGACAGAACATCTGATTCTGTACCGTTTTGATAGGTAACATCGCTACCAGTCGTTCGTTCATGGTCATCATATTGGTAATGCGACGTGAATTGGTTTAGCTTATAGCTTGATAATGCCCCCGTATTCTCATCGTAATGGAATTCCTTCTCTGGTTCTTCTCCATCATTTAACTTGATCCACTGTAATTGACCAGAATCTGTATATCCTTGTTCCCAAGAATACACTTTCTCACCATCTCTTGAATTGACGACTACATTACTTAAATCTCCAACCTCATTATATTGATAGCCTTTCGTAATTCCAGAAGGTAACGTTTCTTTTTCTACATCACCATTTGAATTGTATTGGTAATTGAATTCCATTCCTGGCATGGTCGTTCTCGTTACTTGATCATTCAAGTTATATTCATATTTTTTCACACGATCCAACGCATCTGTAACTGTATGAAGATTCCCGTTCGTATCATAACTATAGTTTATTTTATGACCATTGCCATCTGTAACAGATGTAATCACATCTAGTTGAAGAGGATCGTATTGATATTCTGTCTTCCGGCCTGCACCATCCGTATAAGATAATTTTCTTCCATATGCATCGTATTTGGTTATAATTGTATTCCCTTTTGCATCTGTAACAGTTGCCGTATTTTCAGCATCATTATAATTTGTCTCTTCAAAAGTTCCATTTGCATAAGCTGTTTTTATTGTGCGTCCATATGCATCATAATCATAGGATGTTGTTTCATCTCCAACAGTTGAGGATTTTAAGTTTGGACCTTCGTATTGATTAGTGGTTTCTACACCTGTTACATCAACACTTTTCGTCAATTGGTTGCGATCATTATAGTCATTTGTAATCGTTCCATCTGTACTCGTTTCTTTTTTGAGATTTCCATTTTGATCATATTCATAACGAGTGTCAATTCCTTCTTCATCGATAGACTCTATCACATTGTATTGATCGTCATATTGTTGAGTAGAAGATGTCTCATCACTATTTAGTACCTTTGAAACTGCGTATGAATGATTCGTTTCATCTCTATTATAAACAGTTTGATTATCGTCTGAATCTTCTACTATGAACTGATTGTTTTCTACATCAAATTGATAAACAGTCGATACAGAAAGCGTTGAATCCGAATCTTGCTTATCAAAGATTTTTAATCCTTGTTCACTATAGTGAAATTCAGTAACATTATTTTTTCCGTCTGTATAAGACTCTAATTGATTGGAACTGGTATATTTAAATTCTTCTGTAATCGGCTGAATTTCGTTACCTTCTTTAGTCAACTCATCCGTTCCCGTTTTTGTTTCAACTAAAAAGCCATTACTGTCATAGGTAAAGAGTGTCCAGTGACTATTATAAGAAACTTTATGAATACGCTTATTAGTATCATATGCTAGTGAAATGACATCTCGATCAGGTGCATTTGCTTCAGATATTTCCTTTAACAATCCATTTTCATAGCGAAAGTCTATTTCATTTCCATATTCGTCTTTATACGTTGTTAGATGGAATCTTGTTGTTTTATCTCCATTTTCATCTAAATCTACTTTATAGGTTTCTATAAATCCTTCTTTATCTTTTATCGTAAAAGTACTGTCGTCTACTTTTTCTAATGTTAGATATTTACCCTTCGGTGATATATATGTTTGAGCATCTGTATTATAAGTAAATAAATGCTTTGTACCATCTTCATCAGAGTACTCAACATCTTGATTGTTTAATACATTTAAGTGTTCAAATCCCATGAAGCTCCATCCTATACCTAATGGTGAATCTTCCATAGAACGTGAATTATAATAGCGTGTAAAATCATATCCTAATACACCACGCGTATAGAGGGAGTCATCCGTAAATGCTAATGTCATATTACCCGTCGTTACATTCACAGATGCTTCAGCATTACCAAATGTATGCTCATCATACGTAAAGTAATCTTCTAGTCCTATCAACTCTTCATGCATTGCAATGCTACCCGTTGCTTCACTGGATGCATCACTCAATCCACGTTTACCAGAAAGTTTGCCTTCCTCTGATTCATAGGCACCATCTTCGCCTACAAAATAAGCTTTTACCGTCGCTTTATAAGTTTTATTTGCTGAAAAATCTGCAGGGGTTGTAAAAGTTGTTTCACCTTTAACTTGGTAATATTTTGTGCCTTGTCCATCATTTACTGCAACTTCATAATACTTTGCATGTTTTGAAGCAGACCAATCGACTTTCAATTTTCCTTTGTTGTTTACAGGATCCGTTAAAACACCTGTCATTTTTACATTTTTTGGAGCTGCTAGCTTCATATAAGCATAATTTACATCTGAGGAATCAGAAACACCTGTCGAAAAAATCGCTTTAATTCTTACACTGTATCGATTTGATGAACTGCCATATGTAGTACTTGGGTCTACTGGTAATTCTGCACCATCTGCAACGCTACTTGGATCGTCTAACTTTACTTGATGCAAATACGTTATACCATTACTAATTTCGCTATCTGTTGGCCAAATCTTTTTCCCTTTTGTGCTAACAGATGTTACATTTCCTACTGTATACTCTTCATATTTAGTGCCGTTCCAAATACGTACCTTATAACCGATGGCGTTTTTGACCGCATTCCATGAGATATTTAACCAGCCACGGTCGTTATGGGTTGTATCAGATTCTGGATAGGTTTCTGCTACTACTTTTGGCATAGGAATTGCCGGGATCTCTTGAGAAATGACTTCAGAAACGGGACTGTCCCCTTTTTCAAAGTGCGCCAGTACACGGAACTTATATGCCTTTGAAGTGATAGTAGTTCCACTTTTTGCACTGTAAAAGGCAGTTGGATTTAAAGGTAATTCTTCTCCCGTTCCATCGGTAAGATATTTTGAGTTCGTTGAATAAGGTTTTTTGGGAAATATATTTTTTCCTTTTGAACTCCAACTAGTACCAGTTCCTGTATAAATAGTTTGGTATCCACTACCATTATACATTTGCAATGTATATGAGCTGGCACCATACATGGTCTTCCATTTTACGTTGATATAGCCTGTATCCGTTCCATCATTATAAGATGAAGCTAACATAGAAGGTGTGGGCATTTGATCATAATGATAGCTGATGACAAGTTTCGCCTTATTAGAGCTTTCTGCGGCTGTTATCTTTTTCCAATATGTTTTTCCATGGCCATTTGTATGGAACTTGAAGCCATAATTCTTTCTTGTTCCATCCACCCACGCTTGAATTGTATTTTTTACATTAAAATATGCCCATTGGTTCCTTGCGACTGTTGTACTATCAATATTTTTAGAGGATGGTTTATTATTCCAAGTTAAGTCGTCGGCATACCATTGACCATTCACCTCATCTACCCATAAGCCGGTTTTATCTGTAACATAATAAGCATGTGTCACATAGGCGGCCAATTGAGCTGAATCAATCGTTGCACCTTTTAAATCTCCAGCAACGCTAAACTTCATATAAGGATAGTTGGTTCCAGAAGTACTATCATAATAGCCTGTTTGTAGTACATATTCACCTTGTGTTGGGTCCCACTGCTTATTAAAATTGGCTTTTGGATACGCGCTTGATATATAAGTGTCTCCTAATACGTCGATTGTAACAGAAGGATCGATATAAATTGGAAATACGCGTTTATCCGATGATAACCATGCTGCATCTGCTATTAATGATAATTTATACTCATTTTGTTTCACCTTATTGAGTTCATAATGAATGTTATTTGAACGAACACCTTCCCCTTTTGTTTCATTGATATTTGAATCCATCATAGTTGGGGCTGGTAACGTGAATATCAATTTATCTTTTGATTCATCTTCATAAAATCCTATTGAACCATCAGATAAAACTTCTCCATACAATTCAGTCTGTATAGTATAATTAAATTGGTGGATGCCTGAATATTGATGAACAATCCAATCTTCTTTTACTTCATTGTTTAAAGTAATGTGTCTTAAATCTATATTCGGATAGATTTCTTGATATGTAATCTTGTTATCATCATTTTCAGAACTTGCTGATTGATTTGCTATATATTCTTTTTTTCCATCAGTAGCTGTAAAATTGGTAAATTCTAATTTATGTCCTTTGTATTGATAGGATATCGGTGTATCTTTTTTTATTTTCTGAGGAAATACCGATTCTAAATTCGTATCTTCCGTTGTAACAAACCCTTTTTCCTTTGTTACAAGGTTTTCAGATATCTCTTGAAAAGAATCATTCTTTTTGTTATAGATATCCTCTGGGTAAATTTCCTGAATAAAATTTCCTTTTCCATTTGTGAAAGTTTTCGAATTTTCAGTTCTTTTATTGACGATTTCATCATAATCCTTTGTTACTTTAATAGGGGCTTCTTCTTTTACTTCATCTGCAGTATCTTTCGCATCTTGAAAAGCTGCACCTACATACTCAGGAATCAAGCTAATCATCATTGCCACAATTACTAATTGTGCAATATACTTCTTCCAATTCATGAATGTTACCTCCAAGTAAATTATTAACTTACTTGTATAATGGTAACTTATCAATATTACATTATAAATAGTGAATTAAAATCATATATTTACTATATTTTTTCATTCTATATAAAATTATCCCCCATTTCCTTTTCTACTTGCCAACAGGTCCGTTCGAATAAATATATGGATATCCGATGTATAACTGCTGAACGCTCCCTAGTTAATTAAATAAACAGGTGTGTCGATTGTCCAATTCCCCACAAAATATAGTGTATTCGCTGATTCCGCTATGGTTTACTCGCTCTTCCCACGAGATACTGAGTGGACATCACACAAAGGAAATGTACATGCATTTGAATTATCCAATCAAAATTTTCTATATTAAAATTCCTGAAAACGTAATAATTATTTTATTATTCTAAAAATTTATGGAGGGATTATTTTTGATGACGATATTATTGATAGTTATCTATTCTTATTCATTATTAAATTTATTCATAGGGATACTTCAATTGAATAAGCACCTAATACCACCACCTAGTAATTCGATATTATTTGTTTTAGGAAGTATCAGTATTTTAATTACGTTATTTTCCATTAAATATCCTTTATTATTTTTAATAGCTGGATTTGTTTTAATACAAATAGGGGCCATTCTTAATGGTATCCACTTGAATGGAAAGGTGACTTTAAGTCATCAATTAATAAGATTTATTTTTGGATTAATAATCATTATCCTCTATTCAAATTTTATGTAAGGGGTTGATGCTACTCATGAAAAAATCTAGATTCTCTTAGAAAGCAGATTATTAATGAATTTTAACGTGGCATTTGCAAGTTCATTCGAATGCTCAGCAAGTTCGTTTCATAATCTCTTCCTTAATCATTCCACGCTCTTTGAGGTCTATCTTTTGGATATCCAAAAGTTTTGCGGTAATCTTTTCTTTCATTTGTAAAATCGAACCATTGTTTATCACTTTTAGAATCATTAGCGAAATTGATCACGCAACGTATCTGATCTTCGACACAATTATCTGTCCATACCCCCATCCTCTGTTCCAATTTATCAAAAAGTTGAGCTCCATCTTCTTGCCTAATTTCTTGCAATGAATAAACGTTCAAATAGATCACCAGCTTTTTGGCTAATTCACTGCCAATAGATGGTACTGTTTGAAATTCCGCTAATGCTTTTATTTCCTTGGCTTTTTCTAATGAAATATTCAATATTTTACTTAATTCGGTAACACTTAAGGCATGTATTTCCCCAATCTTAACTTTTGCCTTTCGAAGTTTTGCCTTTTCTTTATCTGTCAACGACAATTTCGGATTAGATTTCAAAGACCCCATCTCCTTTAAATCATGATCGATATGCTTTTACAATTCGATAAAAATATTAAAAAGTCCTATTTGTAAAATCAAAATCTCCAACTATCTTATTCATTCATAGAACTAGAAAAAGTTTTTTAGTGAGCTATTTGTTTCGATCGCAACATAAAAAGCCAACTGATCCACAGCTGGCCCTTATTCTTCTTATAAAATTAAAGAATCCCATTATTTTAAATAATCTATTGTTAAAAATGAGATCTATATTTCTTTATTTCGAAATCATATGGAAATAGATGAATCTCGTATAGTCAAGTATTACATAATTGGTAGCTGCTACTCAACTACATCATTGATCGATTCTTCCCACTCATCAATAGATAGTTTCGCATGGCTATTTTTCAACTTTTCTGGAACTTCTACTGTACACATCAATTCAAGACTATTCCCGTCAGGATCTTGAAAATAGACTGACCCATGCCCTGACCAAGGTCGAATAAAGGGGGCTGCTGTTCTGTCCTTACTGAAGGGGACAGGTGCGATTCCTATAGAATTCAACCATTTCACCAAATTTTTCAAGACTTCATACGAAACTCTAAATGCCACATGCCGAAGTGATGGATGGTATGACGTATCGACTTCTTTGCCTTCCCATAAACCCAATTGACTTTTTTTATCTTCTATCCAAAAGAAGGCTGTATCCTCATCTCTCCAGGAAAATTTCAAACATGTCTCTTATAAAATTCAATGGATCGGTTTAAATTTCGAACAGGTAAATGCACTTCAAAAATACCTTCAATCAATTTTCCCGCCTCCCCAATAATTGCATTTGATAAAATTATATCAATTATTATTTGGAAACTATTCACTATTTTAGGGTGAAGTTCTTTTTGTTCTCTCTGATTATGACCGATTCCATTACACAAAAGGCAAATGTGTTACATTAGTGGTTCTTGGGGCTATTTGTCCTCTTTGATAAGCTGTTGAACTTAAATCAGCATAGTGGATCGTTGCAGGCAATCTCATTTTGTTCAAAGCATGAATATGCATAAAAGATAAACGGTAAATATCTTCAATTATTTGTTGGAATGCTAATGTATCGGTTTGATGAACTATTTTAATAGGTTGTGCCATACCAATATTTCTTCGTGGATCAGTTGCACATAAAAAGGCTTCATTGTCTCGAATATAGTAAACGCCTTGCTTTGTTTCGTATTGATCTGTTTTCTTGTTATAAAATGCCATTCGCCGATTAGGTTTTTTGATTACTTCGACGATGTCATAAGTGATACCTCGGTCTTTAAAAATTTGTGCTACCAATACTGAATCCTCTCTCCATCTTCCATCACGATGAATCGTTACATGCCGAGGTAACTTACCAAATTGTTCTTTATAAGTAAATATTACATCTTGTATTATTTCCTCTAATTTTTCTGTATCTATTTTTTCTCCAGCCAATACACCATTAATAGCTGACTGTTTTAATAAATAGCCATTGCTGCCTATGACATTCATAATCCCTGCTGTACTTTTTCCATCTTCATGGCTAACGTCAAGACCAATAAAACAATCAGAATGTGTTCTTTCTGCTAATATCCAAGGTTGCATTCCACTTTTCACATAGATGCCAAGCAAAATATTAAATATTGTATATGACAAATTATCATACTTTACAATATTTGCAACTTGTTGGCACAACTTTTCATCGTTCAGATCAAATTCTTCTAATTTTCTGATTTTCAACAATTGCTGGAATGATTTTAAACTCTTTTCTGTTATTACTTGCGACGAAATATCCCATTTTCCTCCAAATTGTCTTTTAAATGCATCATACACTTTTACAGGTAATTTCGTTAAATGCTCATCTGTAATAACGGCTAGTACAGTTGTATTTGTAAATATAGATTCTAATTCACGAATCTCCCAAGAAAATTGTTGAAAAAATTCTTCCGTAAATTTTCCTTTAATAGAGCTAGTCGCATAGTTAATTTCTATCACTACCCCATGCTGCTCTGCAATCTGTTGAAGGACTTTAATAAATCGATAGACTAGCTTTTTAGAAATGCCTAATGAGGTTTCCATTGTCTCATCCATAAAAATAGAAAGCTTTACGCTACCACCTTTATATAACTTACCATTTTTCAAGCCATGTAAAGGTTTAACATATTTTTGATCCATTAAAATTTTAGGATCAGTTAATTGCACTAATTGGTAATTGTTGAGTTCAATAAGAAACGGATTGTGTTCAAATTTTAAGTATGGATAAACATTCAATAAGTCTTTTGCTTGTCGCAATTGTTTCTTCATTCGATCATTGGGATTCATTTTTAAAATATCCATTACTTTTTTGGTTTCAAATGGTTGCATCGTTTCAAAAGAACACATTGGTTTTAAAATAGTCGCTGCATAACTAAGACTATCACCACCATTGATAGGTTTCGCATAAATAACTTTTACATTTTCATGCAATGTATCAACGATCTTCATATTTCCTTTATCTAAATAGTATTGATATATCGATTTTTTTAATTTTTGACACGTCTCCATAACTGAGTAGGGGGCAACTTGCTCAACTTCATATGTATAGTTATTCCGCACATCACTATGAACTACTTTCAGTCCAGGATTTATGATTTCCCCCCTTTCAATCATTTGTTGCAATGTATAGTTATACTCAAATTTATGTGTTAGATGAAATCCTATATGAATATGATTTTTCAATATGTTCACATGAAAAGCCAGTGCTGGATATATTAATACATTTCCTGCTTTCTTAGGTTTCCACTCTTGCAAATCATTTCCTACCCGTTTTAACTTGAGTCGCTTTTGCCCAATAGATAGTAAGCTTTCCTTAATAATTCTTTCTAATAAAGATCTCTCAAAAGAATTCTCACAATCAATTGTATCCACTCGATATGATAGTGGTTCAAAACCAGCATAGTCGTTTACTGGTTCCAATGTTGCAATTGTACTTTGATTATAAGCGATAGGCATGTACCCATTCGCACGTTTCCATGCACTACAAATTTTGTACACTCCCTCGTATTTCTTTGTTGGATCTTCCACTGGAAACTCATAAATATGTAAAGATATCTCATTAGCCAATTGTGCTGCCGTTGCTTCTGTAATATATGCTTCCATTTGAACACTCCTCGTATATTCGTAATAAAAACTTCTAATAATACAATTATACGTAAATAAATATCATTAGTTCCAATTTTAGATAAAAATTTCAAATAGATTTTTATGATTATAATAGAGATTAAAAATGGAAACATTCTGTATTTGCCAAATAAAACGAATTCTTCTGGAAAGTCAAGCAATCTTTATAAATACCTTTCCGTGTAATCTATTGATGAGACTTATTAAAACTGAAAAGTTTTCTCTTGTCATCGAAATTTTTCCTAATATATTGGTCAAGATAATCAAATCCGCTTTATAGAGTAATAATGTTTCTTCAACATACATTTCTCAAATTTTTTTCGTTTAATTTCTTCAATATATATCTTAAACTCCTCAGAAAAGTTGCATCATTTTTCCCCCTTTATCATTCCTGCAAGTAATTTTTTCAATTAAAGACTCATCCTTTTCTTGATCTCGATAAGATTTTGGCTCTATGTATAGCGTACTTTGTTTATTTCAAATTAAATCCTTTGTTTTTATACTTTTAAAATGTGGGGTACTGGAATCTGGCTTTATCTCTGGTTCATTAACTTTAATATTTAAAGGCATCGGGAAATTTACTCCCGTTAAAATTGCTTCACCTTCTCCTAACATTGGAAGAAACGAGAGAATTTCTGAATTTGCAGTTGAACAAGCTTGTCTTATTGCTTCTTTGTCATTATAGTTTATTAATCTATGAACTAAAAAAGTACCCATTTGACTTAGTGTTCCTACTGGAATATCTCTAGGCATCTGCGTTGCTATACACAAGAACAGCCCATATTTTCTGCTTTCTTTTGCAATCTGTTCAAATGCTGATAAATTATTTGACTCAAAATATTGATCTACAACTTTTTGATTAAGGAATTGATGCGCTTCATCTATAAATAAAACAACAGGATTATCTTTCAAACATTTGTTTCTCGCCTTTTGTAGAAGAAATTTTCCAATTGCATTGGCTATTATTTCTCTTGCTTGAAATTCATAGCCCAAATTTTCAAATCCTATTCTCAAGACCATATTTTCTGTTTGGTTATCTGAAATAAACTTATTAATAATATCAGTAAGGCTTTCACTATCTTGATCTCCTTTGAAATCAAACACTGAATTGAAAACATTTGTTTTTAGCAGATTTCCGATCCTTGAAATTAAGCTCATACAATTTCCTAAATCTTGTTCATTTGCCCCTCCGAAACATAGATTATTACCTCTGATTGTTGGCCATATGCATTCATTTACAATTTGTTTTTCTAATTTTTCTATATCAAACGACAATGATGAGCTGTTAATTTGATCATAGTTTATATAAACAAATCTCTCATAATTTTTAATATTTTGACCTTCCTTTATTAAATAGCCTTTTTCATCTAGAAAATCTTTAATAAATTCCTTGCTATTAGCTGAATTTTTATATAATTCTACACATTTTAAAGATCTTATAGCTTCAAGTAATTTTGGAGCTTGCGTTCTTTCAGCTGGTTTTACTAAAAAGAACAAATCTTCTATTGTCAATTCTTTGTAAGAGAAGAAGCAATCTTCACCTAAAATAACTGATTCTATCTTAGTATTGTTCTTAAATGTCGAATATTCACCTGTAGGATCTATTAAAATTGCTTTTGTATTATTTTTGATCATACCCTCTAATAACTTAGATATAGACCAGCTCTTTCCACCACCTGTTGTACCCACAACAGCACAATGTCGACTAAAAATAGCTTGCTGATTTACATTTACTTTGGTCTCTTTATTCGATATCAAACTTCCTAGATTAATCAATAACTGATTCTCTGAGTTATTATTTTTACTTCCAAATTGCAAGACGTATTTTTGAATAAATGAATCGGGACAAATAAATACTTTCGAACCTATATTAGGAGATGAACTTAAAGAATGCGACACTTCATCACTGTTATAATAATCAAAAGATAACAATATTTCTACTTTAGCTGTTGGATGAAAATCAGAACTTTGAAACGCCTTTTCACTTAAAGATAATCTTTCTTTTTCTGGAAGATCAAGTTCGGAAATTTTTCCTATAAACCCTTTATCTTCTCCTTCAATTGTTACAAAAGAACCTATAAACCCTCCACTAAACTCCTCACCTGAAAATATTGTTTTATTTAATAAAATTGATGATGGAAAGTGAACCTTAATATATTGTGCACTTACGTGATTAACATATCCTAAAAAATGTCTATTATTAAATGGATTATTAATCAATATTTTTGCCTCCTTCATTTTCATAAATATAAATTTCAGATTGAGGATAATTAGCGACAAAATCATCAAACTTTTCAGAAATTAAATAAACATTCCCATCTCGAAAAGACCTTTCACGAAATTCTTCATAATTTTCATTCACCGTTGCATCAGGAGAAACAATTAATAAAGTGATACTTGGATTAATCATCAATGCTTCTTCGACCATCGTTTTTATATGTACATCACCAAAACTAAAACCTATCGTTATTAATAAAGTGTTTTTACTTCTTGTTTCTTGTTGAAATCTGGACATCATTTCAAAAAAAGGTTGTTGATAAGATGATTCATATTTAGTACTACTTGGATAAATCATCAAGGGAGCAGTTACATTATCAGTTTTATAAATTCTCCCATCATTTTCTTCCCAATCTAATGACCCATGTGGCTTATACAAATGAAAAACATTTGGTGAAAAATTCTCTTCCGATAATATATGATGACTTGACCGATAAACTATATCATAATCATAATTTACACCATTAAATTGACGCGGAGTTGTAAAGGAAAATCCATCAATGACAACATAACCACCTTGAGAAGCCGCTTGTTCAAATAAAGTATCATAATTTAAAGTAAAAATTTTCGTTCTAGAATATTTTACTTTTCGAGAAGTCAATTTTCTTAAAAAGTTGTGATGTGGTGCATCCCTTGTAATGGAAATTGTACAGTTTCTCTTAATAATTTCTTTTATTTTATCTATCATTCCACTAACTTCATTATCATTTGTAAATAATTTTTGATACAACATTGCCTGTGAAAGAAGAGCCTCTAAATCTGTATAATCTTCTTGAATTTCAGAAAAATTTATTCTAATTGCAAATTCCTCTAATGATGAGTATTGAATATTTTTGATTATTTCTTTCCAAAGCCCTTTCATTGACTTTCCTTTATTTGATTTTCCAATACCAATTGAACTTCCTGCACCAGTTAATACAACAATATTTTCATACTGTCGTTTAATAACTGAAGAATATTCCTGTCGCATTAAGCGATAAGCATATTCTTTAGTGGTTTCATTTTGATACAATTCATCTGATTGCTTTATACCATTCACTTGAACTTCATCTTCTGAAAAACTGATTGTTTTGAGACTGGAAAAAAATATCTTTTCTTGTTCCAATTTCTATCATCCTTTTTATTATTCCGATGTTTTCTTAATCTTATCATATTGTTTGAATATTTTTAACCATATCAATACCTAAATATTATGTATTCAGTAAAATGTTATAATATTTTATAACTAATTTTTACTAAAGTACCAATTTCATAATATAAGAAAGCGCACACGACATAAGAGTCAATCGTGTGTGCTTAAGTAATAGTTATTAGTAAATATTTCTTTTACTAGTTTCTTTCTTGAATATAACTCCGGTATTGATAGCCTTAAAGTGTTTTTCCCCACATTTAATCTTCGCTAATTCTACAGGTCTTAGATCACCTGTGGATGTACTACCTTTTGTTTCTACGATAAAGTATAGTTTTTCTTCGCCAAATTTCTCTAGTAAAATGGCCCAGTCTGGATTGTATGGTCCGAGAGGGGTTTTAACTTTGAACCAAGATGGTAATTTGATATAGAATTTTACATTCTCATCCTGCTCACATTCTTTAGCAAAGTCCAATTCTACTTTTGAGTCATAAATAATGTGATCGTATGGTGAACGATTATCTTTCACTTCTATTGTATTTTCTTTATAACTATTTAATTCATCAGTTACAAATAGCTTTTGATCATAAAATTCACTATTTGCCATCTTTTCGTATTTGATGCCGGCTACCATTGTTCTTTTCTTAGCTACATTAATAATTCTAGCCGTTTCCATCATGTACATTTGCGGATTACGTTTAAAATCTCTTAATGTTTCGCTCTTTTTTAAAATAGCAATCAACGTTTTTCTTGTTAACTTTGTTTCATTTTGTAAGTAAGATAGTATATCTGGTACTTCTTCATATTCTTCTTCTGACTCTTCAAAACCTGTTATTCTTTCATTTGCTACACTGATTCCAGATTTGTCATTTGTTAAATTAGCTTTTAGATATTCTAATTTGGCAATACGAACTTCTAATTCATCTGACAGTTCTTCTACAACATTCTTAACAAATTTTTGTGAGTCAAAATTAATAGAATAATTAGTTCTATATTTAATGCGATCCCATAGTTCTAAAAATGGCCCTGATAAAGCTTCTTTTTTCAACTTAACTTTTACGCGGTCGTCATGATCCTTTATCTTCACTTTATTGCTATCAAATTTCTTTTCAATCATCGCTTTTACTTTTTCAGTCATATTCTCACTGATAGAAGATATGCTTTCAGGTATTTCAAAAGTGTCATCTTTTAATGATTTTGCTAGTGTTTCTGTTCCTTTATTTTTGTTATCAAGATATTTTTTATCTTTAAAGAATTGTATAAGTTCCTTTGATTTTTCATGTCCTAGTACTTCTTTAATACCTGTTTGTTCATCAATATTAATGATAATCGTGCTAAACTCTTGGTCATCAAATACCCCAAATTGCGCTCCTTCTTCTTCATATTCCTTTTGAAGTCCTTTTGCAAATTCGTTGTAGCTTTCATTTGCCATAACTGTTAGGGTATTCACGTCAAAGCCAGGCACACGATCACCATCTTGGTTTACTGCTATCCGTAAGCCACGTCCAATTTTTTGACGTTTTGTTATGGTATCCTTTGATTCGATTAACGTACAAATTTGAAAAACATTCGGATTATCCCAACCTTCTTTTAAAGCAGAGTGAGAGAAAATGAAACGTAATTTATTTGCTTTTTTGACATTACCTTTTTCTTCATCATAAAAGGTAAGTAAGTCTTCCTTATCTTTCATAATAATTTGATACGTACTTTCATCTGCCTGACTATCACCACTTGTGTTTTTTATCTTCCCTTTATTGTCTTGTGCAAAGTATCCATCATGAACTTCTTCTACAGGAACAGATTGATCACGTAAAGATTTGTATTTATCCTTTTTAATCAGTTTTTCATATTCTTGTTCAAAGATTTTTGCATATTCACCTTTTATCGGATTATTATTCGCATCATATTGGCGATAATTTGCTACATTATCTATAAAAAATAGACTTAGAACTTTGATACCTTTAGGATTTAAACGTAATTCTTTATCTAAATGTTCTTCAATTGTTTTACGAATTTGACCACGTTTGATTTGGCGATCATTTTCAATCTTCTCACTTAGACGAATAATAGAAGGTTGTCCCGAAAACTCAATATACTCATTTCCCGGTTCAGCAGATATATTTTGTACAAAACCTACTTTTTCGTAAGAAGAAATTCTCTTCGACTTAATGTACAAATCATCATCTTGTTTTAATTTAACTTCTTTTTTATCTATGTCGTTTTTTGATTTCACATACATTTCAACAATTGCTGTAATTGAATTTTTTTGAGCTTTTACGTTCAATAGTTTTAAATATGCTTCATTTCCGTCAACATCATTTTTTATACCTGCTACTTCAATCTGTTTCACCAACTCATTTTGATAAGCTTCAACTGGTCCTAATTTATACAATAGCGGATATTCTGTATTTTTGTGTGTTGCAGAATATCTAAACGTAACAGAAGGATTTAAAGCAGCTATTGCTTTTTTTGCATTTTCGGTATTATCAACACTTTGGGGTTCATCGATGATAACAATCGGATTTGTTTCAGCTATTAAGTCAATTGGTGCAATTCCATACAGTAAATCCATATCCGTACGATAAATGATATTCATGTTATCTTCATTCTTCTTCCCTTTTGAGAAAGCTTGAATATTAATAACCATAATTTCAATTTCTTCACTTTGTGCAAAATTACGGATTTCATTCAAATAACGACTATTGTATATAAAGTAATGGTAAATAATTCCATTCATTTGTGTTTTAAAATAAGCTTTTGTCATCTCTAATGTTTTCATGACTCCTTCTTTAATGGCCACAGAAGGGACAACAATAATAAACTTTGTAAAACCATATATACGATTTAACTCTAGTATGGATTTTAAATAGACAAATGTTTTACCAGTTCCAGTTTCCATTTCGATATTAAACTGGGGAAATGTTGAGGACAGTTTCTCTGAAATAGGAATACCATTATCAATTTGAATTTGTTGTACATTTTGTAACATTTTTGAATAATTATAGACAACTTTATTTCCTATTCCTTTGTCTCCAAAAAATTTTCCCTGTCTATCGCTGGAGGAAAGCGTAAGTTTATAATGGTGCAATTGCCAGAATTATTAGATGAAAATTCTGTGGGCTATAAAGACGGCTACCATACCATTTGTGATATCGGTGAAGAGCGTATCAGACGGGCAGGTGAAAAAATCAAGGCTAAGTTGGTGGAACAACAAGAAAAAGCTGGAATGTTAGATGAAAATATAGTGGATCCAGAATCAATGGATATTGGTTTTAAAGTATTAAAACTGGATAGATCGAACATTAGAGAATGGAATGCTGATTTTGATAATCTTGAAATAACATTAGATAACTATGCAGATGTTTTTGTTGAAGGGCGTTCTGAATTAGATGTTGTATATGAAATTATGTTAAAGAACGGATTGGAATTAATTTATCCAGTAAATATTTTCCAAGTTGATAGTAAAAATGTTTATGATATTGCATATGGAAATTTATTTATTTGTTTAGATAATCATATTGATTGTAATATAGCAAGAGCGATTATTCGTAAAAGAGATGAATACGGTATTGAAACAAGTACAGTTGTTCTTAAAGATACTGGCTTTAATGGACATGACTCCGAAAAATTAAATTGTTTTGAGTTGTTAAAAGACGCAGGATACCCGGAAGATAACTTACTAACAATTTAAGAGGGAGTGAGAAAAGTGAAAATCCAATTTAAAGATTTAACATATCAAGATGAAGTAATTAAATCGGTTATTCGAATATTTGAAGGACACCAAATTCGACAAACTACCTTTACGCTTTCCTCCATCTTCAGCATTTAATTGCATTGTAGCATGTGCGGTTGTTGCAGAGCCCGAGAAAAAATCCATTATAGTATCTTTTTTACTAACTGTAGTCATTATTAATGTTTTGATTAAATCTACTGATTTTGGAGATTGAAAAATTTTATGTTTTGTTTCAAAAAGTTGTGAAAAATTATTTTGCCCTTTTTCAGTATAAAATTCTTTTTCATTAAATATAGTCTTTAACATTTTTGTTGCGCCATGAGCATAACTTTTTCTATAAATTTTCCATTTTCCTTTAACTTTCTTAGCAACTAATAAATGTTTGTCTAATTTAGCCTTATTTTTATCCCATGTCCAACACCCTTCAAATCCATCTTCCCAATTAGGGAAAACACCAATAAAATGTGATACTTCTTCAATAGAAATTGCCCCAGTTAATGGATCAACGAAAATAGGATAGTAAAGATTTTTACGATTATGTTTTCCAAATTCTCGGTGTGTATTTCTAAGTTCCAACAATCTATATCTATTACCTAATTCGTCCTTTTGAGGATATTCATTTAATATTTGAGATGTATCTTTATCAATAGAAAAATATCCCTTTTCAAGAATTGATTTTGAATAAATTAATATATATTCATGATTTGTTGCAAAGTATTTATCTTGAGATCTTCCTTTTGGATTGCATAACGTGGTAATTTGAGCAATAAAATTTATTTCACCAAAAATCTCATCACACATTTTCTTTAAGTTATTTACTTCATTTTCATCAATCGAAATAAAAATTACACCTAAATCATCAAGTAAATTTCTAGCTAACTTTAATCGAGGATACATCATATTTAACCAATCTGTATGGAATCGTCCATTATTTTCTGTATTTGTTGACAATCTATTTCTTTCTCTATCCACTTGTCCAGTTTGTTCCAAGTAAATATCAATACTTTTCTTAAAATCATCCTTATAAACAAAGTCATTGCCAGTATTGTATGGCGGATCAATATAAATCATTTTAATCTTGTTATTATAAGATTTTTGAAGAAGCTTTAATACTTCTAAATTATCTCCTTCAATATATAAGTTTTCTGTCATATCAAAGTTTTTACTTTTTTCTTTATCTGGTCGTAAAGTACCTTTTGATGGTTTTTGAGCACCTAAAATTGCTTTTTTCTTTCCGTTCCACGTAAATGAATAGCGCTCGTTATTATCTTCAACTTCGTCGCCTAAAATGGTACGTAATAAGTCAAAGTCAATTTTTCCTTCTGTTAAAGCTTCCGGAAATAATTCTTTAAGCTTTTGGATATTTTGTCGAGTGATGTCTAGTGATTCTCCTGACATTTGTTTACTCATTTTCATTCTCCATTCTTAATAATTTTGCTTTTTTATCTTTTAATTTGTTTACTTCAACTTGTAGAGCAATTCTTTTATTCATTTGTTTTTCTTTTTTAGCCTGAGATACTAAGTTTTGAATTTCTTTATCTAATGTTTGAACTCGTTCTAGCAAGTGATTCTCTAAAGCAGTTTTTGATATTACTTGATATTGCTCTTTTAGCTGTAAGTCTACAATCCTTTTGATAAACATATAATAATAGCTTTTTAAATCAAACGTATCTATTTTACCAAAAGTCAATTGGGATAGATATTTCTCTATTGAAATATCAACATTTGGGAAATAGATTTTATATTTTACTAATGCCTTTATTAATTGGAGTAGATTGGTTTTATTTACCCTTAGCATTGGGAAACAATCCTCGAATTTCATATGTATTATTAGTCTATCATAACGTAAAAACTCCAATAAAGTTAATTGCAGCAATTATTTTGCATGATATTTTCTTATATTTATGGACTTTATTATTAATTATTCCAAGAATCATTAAAAGTATAGCTTACTCACAAACTTTTTACATATTACGTGACTATCCCAAACTTTCTATTCTTGAGGCAATATCAGAGAATAGAAGAAAAATGGACGGTTTTAAGTGTATTTGCTTGCAAATCCATTTAAACATTTGCTATTTTTGGTCATCATCGAGGTTTTCGATGCCTATTTCTTTCGCAATTTTTAAATATTCATCTGCGTGGAAGCTTTTGCGAGTTTCTTTTGCAGTTCTTCGATTCAATCGACTTCTTCTATCTCTACTCTCGAACAAGTACTTCCTACCTCATCCTTCAGCCAGCTATCTAGCTGATACTTGCTTAATGTACCAAATGGTATAGTTTGCTAGTTGTAGTTTTCCGCTTTTACAATAATTTGTTGGACTTCTTCTGCACTATAATCATTTTCAATTGCAGGTAGGATGATATTATTTACAAATGGTTTCACTTGAGATCTCGGAATACCTGCGTGTCCTAATATATTTCGAATATAACGTTGTATTGAACTCCCCTTAAAAATATACATATTTTGTTTTTTAAGAGCTTTCATGAAATTTTTTCTCCATAAATTATGTTCATATAATTCAATTGTCTTTCCAAAATCTGACCAAAAATTCCCCTTATATTGTTCTATTGCAAATGTCACAGTTGCTAATAACATTGTTTTAGGAGCTAGTGACCATACTTTTTCACAAATAGTTTTGCTGTACTCTTTATTTGCAGCAAAATAGTTTTTTAAAGTTACTATGACATCATTATATAAATAACTGTCCATTGTCACTTCACTAATAATCTTTACATCAACAAATTGTTGTTCTATCTTTTTTCAAATCCAATAGATTTTTCCATAAAACTTAATAAATTCACCCTCAAATTATCACATCCTCAAGTATAATTGATAATTAATAAGAAAATTCTAATATTATTTTAGCATACATTTCTACAAATTATGTATCTTCTTCATTTTACTGTTAATTATTTAAATTAGATCTTCAATATTTTATAATTTATTCAGTCAATCTATAATTCATCACAATAAATCAATGCTCAAAAATAGTACACTTTTAATCTCTATTTTTATTGCTATGCCAACTAAATATATTTATAAAGAAAGATTTCTTTGTTATTAATAAGCATATTAAACAAAGAAATCCTTTTCTTACACAATACGTTCTACATCAAACTGTTGCTCTAATCCGAAACGCCAAGATCCCTGCAATCACTAAGAAGATGAAGGCGACGATGAAGAATAGGCCATTTGCGAATAGGCCATAAATTGAGATTAGAATGAGTCCGATGCCGCCAATTTTGTTGAATTTCCATGCGATGAATCCTAAGAAGATGGCTAGTGCGGATAACCAGAAAACGGTTGCGCCGTCATTTGCCATTGCTTCTTCTCCGAATCCTGCTCCAAAAGCGGTTACTAGAAAGCCGCTTGCTAGCCCTGATAGTCCACCTAAAATGGCTAGTACTGCTACCCAAATTTTCATGTTTCTTTCTTCCCTTCTAATTGGTTAAAACTTTTATTTTAATTCTGAATTTTTGAGTTTGAACTTGATTTCGGCATTGTTTTTTAATGAGAAAGATGGTTCATAATATAATTCGTATTCAGTGGAGCTTGGGACATCGAAAGCAATTTTCCCTGTCATTGTTTTTCCTTTTTTGACTTCTCCGCTAAAAGTGTAGTCGAATCCAAAATATTCTTCATGCATATTGCCTTTTGCATCTGAAATGGTGAATTCTGTGTCATCTACAAAGCCATTATCCGAGCTATTATTTTTAGCACTTACTTCGATCTCCAAAACCTTTCCTTTTTCAGGTTCGGAATATTCGGCTGGCTTCACAAATTTTGCAGAAATTAATTGTATCTCCATACCATCAACAGAAACTGTATCGCCTATATGATAAAATGCCGGCGCTTTTTTCTGTTCCTTTTCAGTCTTTTTTTCACTGTGGTCCACTTATTTGACCTCAGCTTCACCGCAAGCAGCTAAAATACCCATTAATAACGCAGATACAACAACCAATTTTATGATTTTACTCATATACTTGCCTCCTAATGTTTGAAAAAATTTTTAAGGATAAATAGTACATATTTTATATTTATTTACATTAAAATAAAAAAGGAATCCGCACCTATTCACATTTCTAAAAATGAATCGTTTATTATTCATTTTGCTAGTATGCATTTTTCATCCCTTTTTTAATTATTTTCAGATCCCTCCATTACATGATGAGTATTTTTTAAATATGCACTCCATCCTTCTTTCATTATTTATCCTATCAAACGTTAGGGACAGATTATGTCCATCTTCTTGTTGTTATCAATTTTTTCTTACAAAATTTATATAGATTAGTAGCTTGTCTATAAAAACTAGTGGATTTTCTCATTCATAAAATTCTATTATTCCTCATACAAATCATGCATTTTTCTAATGGTTTGGGCTATCGTTTCTCGAAAATGTGCGGGTTCGAGTACTTCTATATATTCTGCTTGGCTTAATAACCACATCTTGATGCCTTCCCCGAAGACTTCTGCTGTAAAATAAACGCCTGTGACATCTTGTTGAATAATTTTTGCGGTTGGCAGTCTGTCTAATATGGCTTGTGGCGACCAGCCCGTATATCTGAATTTGATATGTAATAGTTCCCCACTGTACATGAATTGAACCCTTTTTTTGAATTCGCCTTCTTGAAAGCGATCGCTATAAGGGACTTTAAACTTTGTGGTCAGTATTGTAATATCCTCGATTCGATCAACACGATAAGTTTTTGGAAAATCGAGATCTTCATTTGCTTCATAAGCGATGAGATAAAAATAAAATTCTGAAAAAATGAGACCCACTGGTTTCAACATTTTTGTTTTGGCAAGATCTTCATTTTCCTTTTTATACGATACTTGAATGACATTTTTAGTATCAATCGATTTTCCTAACTCCCAAAGTGTTTCAAAGATCGATTTACTATTTTGCAGGCTTTCATATAAATATTTTTCATTGCTGATAATACTTTCAATTAGTTTTTTGTTTTCATTGACAGATAAATCGAGTAAGCGATCAATAATTTGATGCATTTCCTCCTTTGGAAAAGCTCTTGAATCCATTAAGATTTTAACGATTGCCAGCAGCTCCTGGGATGAAATATATTTGGGTTTTTGACGATTGATAAAATAGTATTTTTCTTTTCGATTAAAATCTAAATAACTTCCAGGATATTCAATCCCTAAGTACTCTCTTATATCATCAATATCTCGTTGAATCGTTTTTTCACTTACATTAAATCGAGTGGCTTCATCTGACTTTCTAAAGAATTTTCCACTTTTCAATTTATCGAAAAGCGTTAGTAAGCGAATATTTTGTTTATTCATTTTCTCACTCATTCAATCACCTTTTATCCTATTTTTGTTATAGACCATACCGAATTTATTAGCATGTGATATTTTCCTAAATTTCTAGCATACTACCTCATATAGTTCCTAGTATCTATTCTAATATATGTAAATAATGATAGGTTCGTCAATGGGCTTTTGGAATTTTTTGTTTGTTCTATTTATTTACATTCATTGGAATCATGGGGTTGTTTTATAAAATGGAATTGGTCGAATCACCCATTCGTTGAATACTTGAAATAAAAATTGAATGAAGTGAGGACTTAAATTTTCTCATTCGTGGTTAAAATTCATTTGGGCGTGGATTGGCATAGGTTTTCCATGGATTGGACTGTTTTCTTCGTGGATTGACATCGTTTCTCCGTGGATAGAACTGTTTTTTTCGTGGATTGGCAGCATTTCTCTGTGGATAGAACTGTTTTTTGACGTGGATTGGCATAGATTCTCCATGGCTAGAATTATTTCTCTGTAGACTGGAAGGGGGGCTTTCATGGATTGGATTGCATTTCTCGTGGATTGGACAAATTTAGTTATTCATCTATTTCGAATGATCGCTATCTTTTAAAAAGTTGTCTGAGTGACTAACATCTAATCTTTAATAATCAATTTTTTCACTATCGTCTAACACCTACCCATTTTTTCTCAATAATATGGGGGTTCTTGCGATTTGTATGGAGAACATATAGTTCGCGAGATGGATTTCCACGATGAAGTTCCTGATAAGCTTTCATAGCATCTGGAGAATTAGAAAATTTCTTTAATGGCGTAACTTCTTTTAAAATTCGTTCACATTCCTCATTGGTATAAGCTTCTACAGCTTCAATCAACACCCATTGTTTTGGAAACGCTTGGCATACATCTTCCCATTTCATATGAGTCACCTCCAATGATCTTTATACATCTATACTATCATGTTTAGATTCATTTTTTATAGATTTGTATTGTTACTTTCCCAGCAATTTTTGGGTAACTTCAATTAGAGTTGCTTGCCGTAACGACAACTACAAATTTAATATAGTTCCATATAATACTTTAGAATGAGTAGTTGTTGGTAGGTATGCTGAAGTTCCTGTAGTATTTCAGCCAATTCGCTTGCTTTCTCTTTTGTCAATAAATCACTCTCTACGTGATCCATAATGAGCATTTAAGCGTTCTAAATCATGTACGCCAATATTTAAACAACAAAAAAGATAGAGCTTTGTGCCCTATCTATTTTTGTTATGCGACTAATAATTAGCTGAAAAAATTTTCAAACAGAAATGCCTTTGCTTATTTTAGCTAAAATCCGTCCTACCCACTTCAAAAATTAGGCTTATATATGCAGTAAAAATCTAAATGCAGCACTGATAATAATTTCTAAATAACCTACCCCATATAGACACTTTCACATGTGCCGGCGGCTGGCTCATAGAAACAATGATTTTTAAACTGGCCCGTAAAAGGTTGACCATACCATGTTGGCGGGCATGGCGCATATGGATTGAAGTACCAGAGAGCATATTTGGCTGGATGATCTCGCCAATAATCCAAAGTTTGTCTTGCTAATCTTTGTTCATTTGGCCTTGCCCTTTGATAAAATGAATTCCCCTTCTGGACCGCTTCAAACGAATAATTTCCACCTTGAATCTGAAAAATGACATCATCAATGGACCTTAAATCTTCAAAATCCAAACAATTTGCAACAAGGCGATTGACGATCACATTGCCAACGTACAACATTCCTTGATTTCCTTCCCCCTCTGCCTCTGCTCTCATCATCCTCGCGACTAAATCCACATCTGAATTTCTGTATTTGACTCTTGGCATCTATTCACCTCAAATCTATACTATGAAATAAAAACAAAATTGATGTCATTGTGAATGTAGAAGCGGTATACATAATATTTAAGTAACTTGATCAAGCGTATCAGATTTGCATTGGCATCAAAAAAGCAGTGGTATACACAATATTTAAGTGACACCCCTAGACTACATCCCGATTTCATTTAATATGCCTTAATAAAGAAATACATCTTGAAATGAACGCTTCAAGTATTCTTTCTTATGCATATTGAGAAGAAAATAATGGTTATGCTTATTTAGGATAGTAGAGATATTGGCGAAGACAAACATCTTTGTGTGTTAAAGTTTCACCTTTGAATCGAAGCCAAATTTCGTCATCTGCCATGACACCATGTGTTTTTTGAACAATCGCCCAACGATTATAGCTATTCAGACCAAGCGAAGCCAATAATTCATCTGCATTTGCCCGTGTAGGAGGAAATACGCGCCATTTTAACCAACGCTCCATTTCTTCAAGAGAAATATGTCCTTCCATATTCGGAGAAAACTGTTTATTAAAATCATGAATATAATTGATGACATAGGGTGAACCACCATCTTTTGGTTTCAGCTCTACATGAGCAATTACCTTATCCATCCACATCACATCAAACGTCATGTAATCAATCATTACGATCATCTCCATCTATAAAGTGAAACTCCATCAGTGGGGATTTTCTTCATCCCCCGCTGATGGTTAGCTAAACAATCGGACTTTTACGGGCAGTTGATCCCCCATCTATCTTCCTCGTTTCTCTCTATATCTTGAAATGGGGGGTCTTACTGCCCGTTAAAGCGGGATAAATAAGTGAGCAAAAGCCGGATTTCGCAATTGTACCAACAACACCTCTTTCGCCCTGCCAAAATCTATATCTGTTTCCTCTAACTGCTTTAATAATTTTGCTTTATCAATGAATGGTTCGCCTGTGTAAAGCCTTAATTGTTTGGAGAAAGAAGAGGTCAAAGGTTTTGCTTTTACTTGGCGAATTAAAACGCTAATAGGAGTCCCTATTTTGTAATCTTTTTCATCGGATAACAAACTTAGTCCATTATCAAAAATTGGAGCAAGTTGCCACGAGTGATGAATAGGATCATAAAGGAATAAAATATTATTCGTATGACGGTCTTCGTTTAAGATCAATGCATCGAATGCGAAAAGTCGCGCAATATCTTCCCGTACATTCATCCCGGTAAATTGCTCCACTTGACTCATCAATTGTTCAAACTTTCGTGCTGCACACTCCTGACTATTTAAAATAGCATCTGTTGATGTAAAGTTCACTTCAAATAAATGTTCTAATGTTACTTCTTGTAGTTTTCCTCGGAAGTCGTAAGAATAGCATCCTTGCTGTCTTGTTCCATCAGGTAATTCAATTTTACAAGGATAATATTTCACATAATTATTTGAAGATAGTGTAGAACATTGAAGAATGAGAGAGGCTAAAACTTCTGCTTGTCCTTCATATCCACGTGTATTCTGTTTAATCCATCGTTCTTCAAGTTGCCATTTTGATTGGTCGCCTTTACTCGACGTACTAATAATTTGAACAGCATTTGCTGGAATTTTGATAATTTCCATTGAAAACTCCTTTCTCTCATTTTATAAATTCTGTTGATTTGATTTTATCATAGCTAAATTATAGAAGAACACAAACAGCAAGCAAAACAACAAAATTATCCATTAAAGGATGCTGAAACACACTACATATTTTTACATGTTGATTATCTACCAGAAATGAAGTGTCGTTAAATATAAAGAGAGGCGAAAAAATGCTTTAGCTCAATTGATGGTCACAATTAACAATGTACATTTAAAAAATGCTGATTTACTATGTATTCAAATTTATATAATCTGTTAATGAAACACCCTGAAAATACGGCAATAGGTACCAATATTTAGGCTATTACAAAATCGCACTTTTACAAAAAGAGAGATGACTTTTTGCCTCTCTCTAAATAGAATTTTTTATTAAATTCTTTAGCGCCTCAAATTCGTCATTCGATAGTGTAATGCCCTTCCCCATTTTCTCCTTATTTGGCGCCCAATCTCGTAAATCGTATTTAGGCTCTTTGCCATTCCAGCTGATGACATTCAACTCTTTGGTCCATCCTTTTGCTGATTCGGAAAGGACTCCAATATGTTCGACTATTTCAAATTTGATATCTGCCATGCCTTCAACACCTCATCTATGAACAGCGGTTCGTATATTCCACTGTTCTTTTTCGAATTTAATCATTTTCAATCGTACCATATTCTTTTTGAATCGCTTATATCTAAGAAGATAAAGTTTTATCAGTCGAATCATTTTTATCCTTAGCATTTCTGTTATTCAATGGTTATTCGCCTATTAGTCAGTTTAATTCCATCATCTCTACTATTTTTTCGGTATGATAGGTACCCAAAGTTCATGTCCTGGTTTATGTTTGGGCGGATAATAGCATTCTATGCATGGCAGATCAGCAAGTTCGTATCCGGAAGTAGGCACCCATTCGGAATACAGTCTTTTCCACGCTTCAGGAATATTCGGGAAAACAGCCCATGTACTTTTAGGAATAATCAATGTTTCCAGATCCTCTGGAGATTCACCATCATAGCGAACACCCATGAAATAAGTAAAATGTTCATCTGTAATTGCTGCTTCTTTTCCACAAACCCCTAAAAGGCTTTCAAGCATACATTTAGGATTTTCCCATGACATGTCTATCAGTTTATCCATCAATCCATCTTTTCTAGCAGTACTCCAAAGCGTTGGGATCGTTTTAAAGGCTCTACTTGTTTTTACTGTTTTCCCTTTTCCAACAATTCTCAACTCAAAATCTACATTTTCAATCCTATATTCCATTTCTGTATCTCCTTTTATAGATATTTGAAAAGAGATCTTCGGAAAGGCTTTTAAAGACGTTCCCTTTTCACGGGCAGCAGTTGGTGTTAAACCATGTGTCTTTTTAAACGCTCTTGTAAAAGAATCAACAGAATCATATCCGTATTTCATCGCTATATCCGTAATACGGTGATTACTTTTTTGTATTTCAAATGCAGCCAGCGTTAAGCGTCTTCTTCTAATATATTCGGAAAGTGATATACCTATTATAGAAGAAAACATTCTTGAAAAATGATATTCCGAGCAGCAAGCGATTTGTGCTATTTTCTTATAATCCATTTTTTCTTCCAAGTGATCTTCAATATAATCTAACACCCTGTTCATTCTTTCCAGCCATTCCATCATTTTATCTCCTTCAACCTATACTATAAATAAAACAAGGACTATTCATCCGACTTTTCATGCCTAAAAAAATCGGATGCATCAACGATTAATAAGATGCCAGTCACCAATGCAATTTAAGTCTACCAAATGTATCATTTCTTCATCAAAATAATATTGATTTGTTACTTAAATTATTTAGGTAACTGGCATCTATAATTATACGCCCGCTGTTTCTTTTTACTTAAACTCATACGTACTTTTCAATAACTGAATTTATTTTCTCAGATACTGCTTTTAGCTATTTAGATGACTTGATCCCCACATTGACTAATTTTTTATCGACGATTTCATAATGGGCGGTCGCAACATTTTTTATAAAGGTCTGATCATGAGAGACAAACAAAATGGTTCCCTCATATCCCAGCATCATGCACTCTAAGGCTTGAATCGTGGGTACATCTAAAAAATTCGTTGGTTCATCTAATAGTAAAATATTGTAGCATCCTAAAAATAATTCACAAAGACGTAGACGAATAGCCTCTCCACCGCTCAAATCCCATGCATGTTTTTCAAGATCACTGCCTGTAAATTTCAATTCATATAGTACTGAATATAATAACGCTTCATCATACTCTGAACGATTTTTTACAAAATCAAAAACTGTTTCATTATTTTCAAATTGATAACTCATTTGGCGGAAGCAGCCGAATTTCACTTTTGGTGAGATGACTAAACCATCCGCACGACTTTCTATCGCATTCAATAGCGTCGTTTTTCCGCTCCCGTTCTTCCCAGTAATCGCAATACGCTCACCTAAGTTAAATTGAAAGCTCGTTTTTTCAAGTACATTGCCAAGTGACCAGTGATTTGCTAAAATCGGCACTTTGTTGTGCAATGCAAGCTGTTCTGTTTGGGTAGGGAATCGTATCGCTAATTTTTGTACAACAGCCTCAACATCCTCAAGTTGCTCAATACGGCGTTCCATAGCCCTAGCTGCTTTGTGCATATTTTTTTGCACAGTATCTTTCGATTTTCTAGCTGACAATCGATCTGGTGACATTCCTTTTGCTTTTGCCCTCGACTGAGTAACCTTTGCGGCCTTCTTTACCTTTTCCTGCACAGCCTTTTCAAGTCTCGTCTTTTCCTTCAGATATTGCTCATGTGCAAGCTGCTGTGACTCAAGTTCTCGTTGCTTTTGTACTTCATAATCACTATAATTTCCCTTGTAAATATGCACATGACCATCACATACCTCCCAGATCATCGTCACAAGCGCATCTAATAATGCACGATCATGACTAACAACAATGAGTGTACCGTAATAATACTGTAACTCCTCTTGAAGCCATTGAATCCCCTCCGCATCCAAATACGTTGTTGGTTCGTCCATTAAAAGTGACTCTTGATACGTATTAAATAGTTGTGCAATCTTGAGACGAGTCTGCTCACCACCACTTAATCCATCATGCTGTGGAACATGAAGACGACTTAACCATTCTTGCTCAACCGGCATCGCTTTCGGGGGTTCCTTTTGTCCTAAATATCCAAAGCGTACGGGTTTTGTAATATGACCAGCTGTTGGTTCAATAACACCTGCTAATAACTTCAATAAAGTGCTTTTCCCTGCCCCATTTTCTCCTACAATACCAATACGATCCATTTGGTGTATCGCCAAATGATCAATTGACAAAATAGTCTTTTCAAAATACGTTACATCTACATTTTCCAGTTTAAATTGTATATCCATCTAAGGATTCCTCCAATCGTTGCCCTATATCATGCGTTGGTCAAAGATGGATATCAAAAGAATAATAATAGTTGCACGCTCATCATCCTCCAAAAAAATACTTTGGAAGGCAATAAAAAAGCAGGTCGCATCCACAAAAATATAGAAGTTGCGTGCTTTGACAGCGACGAAAAAACGTCATCCATAAAAAGGCTACGCCTCGCTCAGCCCATCTTCGCAAGCACAACAAAAAAGCCTCCACATTTTGTGGGGTCGCTTTCTTATTGCGATACTAGCGTAGACGGATACTGTGCATGAACGTACCCTCCTCTCCTATAAATTACATTCAGTGTAGATAGTTTACTAAGAAAATGCAACTATTTCCTTTAGACGTCTTGATAGCTTTATACTCAGATCACATTCAAGTTTTTAAAAAGGCTAATTCTCGTTCTTCATCCACTATTCCTTCTCTTAAGTTAGAGGTTCTTCGATGAATATTTTTTGACCTCTGACTTTCCGATTATTGATGAAATTAAGCACCTATGAGTTTTGTCTGTCTTTCTCATATTCATCCAAAGCCCTTCCTATTTGTGCCATTTCTTTGCTTCCATTCGTAGCAAAACGTAGAAATTTGATACCATAAAGCTCTAAAATATGATCTTTCATTTGATCACGTTTATATTGGGAGGTACCCGGTTTGTGATAATGAAATCCATCTACTTCTATGGCAAGGACAGCTTTCTTGCTAATTCGATTATAAATTAAAAAATCTACATGGGTAGCCTTGTTCATAGCATAGTTATATTCATCTGCATTTAAACGACTTTTCGGATCTCTAATCAACATATGAAGAGGCTGATGACAAATAACGTTTAGGGACAGTTGAGGACGATTGTTCAACATATCCACGATTGTACCGTACATCAAATTCTCTGAATTATAAGCAGAGACACGGGAATGTTTTTTTAAAAAAGCAATTCTCTCAGCTGTATACTGTTGATAAAGAAGATCAAATATCGAATAGATTTTACTATCCATAACCTTAAAATTGTTATATTCTATATAGTCGATCAGATCGCCAATGTTGCTACCTGTTGGCTGAACATTCCCTGATACTACAAGGCAAAGCTTTTGTTTAGCACGAGAAACAGCCACATTCAGAAGGTAAGGATCATCGGAAAAATCTTTGACTTCATTATCCACAGTAGTTAGAATAATTGTGTTTTTTTCTCGTCCTTGGAACTTATGAACTGTATCAACTTCAATTTTATCATCTGTACTTAGCTGCTGAGCAAGTGCTTTCACCTGATTCCTATAAGGAGCGATTATTCCTATATCTTCTTGATTGTTATCATTTCTTAACTTCGGAAGGGCTTCTTGAATTGTCACATCAATCTGACGTTGGTTTGTGTGGTCTCTTTGATGATTGCCCTTGACCGTTTTAATCACAGTTAACGTGTCTTTTTCATCTTGATCTTCTGTCATGACGATGAGTTTATTGTCATAAAATTTCTGATTGCAAAAACCAATAATCTTAGGATGACAACGATAATGCTCTCGCAATAATTGTTGTGGCACATCTGTAAGAATACTGCATATAGATTTTAAAAAGCTATTTTCAGAAAAGGAATAACCTCGTGGCAAATTGTAGTTATTGAAAATATTATCACTCTGCTTTTTTAAATCATTTTTAACCACGTTAGGTAGCTGTTTGAGATCACCCACGACAACGGCATTTTTAGCACTAGACAAAGCCAAAGCACCAGTAGCTATATCCACTTGTGAAGCCTCATCCATAATAAGGTAATCATATGTCACTCTCTTTAGACAACTACGAGAAGAAAAGGTGGTACTGAGGATGATGGGATACTCTTTTACAACATCATCTGGGCATCTCCATAAATCTTCATCAGTAAAGATTATACGCTCAGATTTGTTCCCATATCTCTCAAACAATCTCGCCATTAGATAATCCATAGACCAACTTGTAAGCTCGTCCATTTTTCTTTTAACATTAGTATCATCAAGGGATTTTTCCAACATAGCTATTTCATTTTCTAATTCCAATCGTCTTGCTTGATAAAATAAATTTTGAAAAAGTGTAATAATGGTTGGTAAGTTATTTTTGTAAAATTTCCAATCTGAAATGCCATAGATAAAAGCACTTTTAATTTTGAACCAGAATGAAATAGCACGATTTTTTTCGGAAAACTGATCACATTCCTGCCAAAGTTGCATGAGTGTTTCTGATTTGAGGCTACGCTTGGGTCTTATATTAGAGCATACAAGACCGTTCTCATTGCAATACTGCTCGAAATACTTAATCTCCAAGAACAAAGAATTCAGCTCCAATCGTAATTGGGCAAGTCGTTTTTGATCATCAAATATTTTAGTGAGTTCTTCAATGTGATTTGTGATGTTTTCCTGCAATCTAGCCTGTTTTTCAGTACTCTTCTCCCAGCGAGATAAATTTGGATAACGACCTGTTTGTCCTTGAATAAACGCCCTCTTGTTAGCTGACTTTCCCAATTGTGCTACAAGAAAATCCATATTATACTTTGGGGAAGCTAGTTTTTCTAATATATTTTCTGTAGCAGAATTATTATTAGAAACGATCTGCATTGTTTTTCCGTCTACCAGTAGATTGGCAATGATATTTAGAATCGTCTGAGTCTTGCCCGTACCCGGAGGTCCTTGTATTACACTTATCTGATTGCATAGTGCATTTTTTACCGCTTCAAACTGGCTTTCATTTCCACCAAATGGAAAGATAAGATTGGACTTATTGTAAGTACGTACTTTATGCTTAATAGGATCCAAATAAATTGCCATAGCAGTATCAACGTCTACAAAATCAAGCTTTTCATATTGCTTTTGTAAAAGAGTTTCCCCATCTTCACTTTTGAGTTCATTAATTTTTGCCAGCTGGCGCAAATAATCCATACAATTTTGTGCCTGCTCCTCACTAAGACATGATCTTATAATTTTCAAATCACTCCTATCGTAAGTCCTTTCAATACCATTTGAAAAACGTATATGCCAGTATTCCTTCGTTCTACCGTGAAAAACATATATGTTCTGAATGTTAAAAAGCTCATGCTCATTGTGAATTATATGTATCGATTTAGGATTCAGTGGCTCCGGATCCTGTATACATTCGATAGACTGATAGTTATATGAATAAGTTTTATCGTTACAAAAGATCACATCATACCTCTTTGTCTCTGAATTATATTTACAACACTTTACTTTAGAAGTAATATTTTTTCCTTTTTCCAAAATCAAAAATCTGTTTGTATCCATATCATCAACTCCAAAATATATAAATAAACAATATATTACATTTATACCAATAAAATAATCAACGATATACTAGAATGTTATCATGCGTTATAGCAATTTTTAAAATAAGCGAAAATAATACCACCCCATGAATTGACTTGTATTACTTTACGCTTATACTAATTATAAATACTAATCAAAAATTTCTCAATTATTGGAAGGCTTATCAACAAAGCAAATAAATATATCTGCTTCTTTTGCTAAATCATAAACAGCCATTATTGTTTTCTCAAACTTTTAAGCCATTTTATTATCAAGAAAATGAACTAAACTTCTTCCTATCTTATCTAATATCAATTCATCATATTTGATCATATTAAATGTCTTCTTTATATTTAAACTTGATATTATAGTAAATTTATACCGTTTTTATTTAAAAATGGATTTTTATGAGAGGCCGACTTTCACCCTCTATTGAATACAAGATTCTATCGGTTAAACAAATTGTGATTCGTCCGATGTTTATCTAAACTCCAAGAAATAAAAAAAGTGCCAAAATCCTTATAAATCAAGGATTTTGACACTCATTGAAACTCTATGATTTCGTCTTATGGAGACGGCGGGAATCGAACCCGCGTCCAGAAACTCTGACACTTCAGCTACTACGCGTGTAGTTTGTCTATTTGCGATTCGTGCAGCATTATGCCGACAAACAGGCGTCCTGTGCACTAACCTTGAAATCTCCTGCTATAGACTAAGGTGGCATCTATAACCGTATCCCACTGAAGTTGAGCCTCGTTCCCGCTACATGGGCGATAGAGAGAGGAGGCAGCTAGCAGACTAGGCTGCGAAAGCTAAATTGTTGTTTTGTTTGCCAGTTATTATATAACTTCCGTTGGTGACGAAGCCGAGACCTCCGACGCGCAACTCAAGCTCAGACCATCCCTGTCGAATCCGTAACGTCCCCTTAATATTGAATTTTTATCCGCGGCGTATTTCTTTGTCAACTTCTCTCAGTCGCATCCTCATGTACTTTAGTACACTCCGGTGCTTCTTCGTTCGTTTCCTCGAACTACTTGCGTCTAAAAATTCTCCTGTGAGCTTTTGTACAACGTTTTACTTTCTCCCATAGTCAGTCAAATTTTTATCCGCGGCGTACTACTTCGTCAGCTTCACTCGTTCACATCCTCACGTACTTTAGTACGCTCCGGTGTTCTCTCATTTGCTTCCTCGTATTACTTGCGTCTAAAAATTCTCCTGTGAGGAGTTCGTAAAGATGTTTCTCACTCAGCAAGGACGGATTTTTATATACGGGATCGTATATACACAAATCCATTAAGGTGCTGATTGCTCAGCGTTTCGGATCAGTATGATTGGCATACTGTGAACTGGCTTAATTGCTATAATTAAAGTATATGACAAATGAGGTCATTCTTCAAGTGGTATATATTAGTATTGATTTTTTGCTTTGACGGCACGTGCCATTTCGCGTTTGGCTTCTTTTTTCTTTATATCCGCACGTTTGTCGTAGTTTTTCTTACCTTTTCCTAGACCGATCAATAGTTTTGCGTAACCATCTTTTATGTACATTTTAAGCGGTACAATTGTATAACCATCTCGTTTGACATCTATGTTCAATTGCATAATCTGCTTTTTATGTAGCAATAATTTTCGGGCTCGAAGTGGGTCGTGGTTGAAGATGTTTCCTTGTTCATACGTACTGATGTGCATATTGGAGATCCACGCTTCCCCGTTACGGATCAATATAAAAGAATCTTTTAATTGAACTTTTCCTTTACGAACAGATTTGATTTCTGTACCACTTAAAACGATCCCTGCTTCAATGGTTTCTTCGATATAGTAATCGAATCCTGCTCTTTTATTTTGTGCTAAAACTTTGCCTGTCCCTTTTGGCATATCGATTCACCTCTTCACAATGGGGTCGAGAAGAGTGAAAGACTCTTCTCTTATCTTTTCTTTCTGCGGCGTTTTTGTTGTTTCTTAGCGATTCCTTCATAGAACGCTTTTTTACCTTTTCCATTTTTGCCAGCAGTTTTTCTTTCCTGTTTACGTGTTCTACCGTTTACTTTTGGTCCACTTGGTTTATATTTACGTTCCTTACTGTTTTTGTCCTTTTCCCCTCTATCATGATCACCACTTCTAGATTTTGCACGAATAACCACTGGTGCTTGACGACGAGTACGAGGTTGAGCTTTTGGCATCCCAACAATTTCAAAATCAATGGAGGATTCCTCAATATTCACTTCTAGTACACGAATTTCTACCTCTTCTCCAATGTGGAAGATGCGTCCTGTTTTTTCGCCAATCATTACCATTTGACGGTCATCAAAGTTATAATAATCATCAGTCATATTGCTGATATGCACTAAGCCTTCGATTGTATTTTCTAACTCGATAAACATCCCAAAATTCGTAATGGAACTAATGATACCTGTGAATGTTTCACCAATTTTATCAGCCATATATTGAGCTTTTTTCAACGAATCGGTATCTCGTTCCGCATCTACTGCACGGCGTTCACGATTGGAGGTATGCTCAGCGATTTCATCCATGCGAGCCCCCCAATAGCTAATGGTCTTTGCACTCTGATCACCATTGATCAAATACGTACGGATCAATCGGTGAACGATTAAATCGGGATAACGTCTGATGGGAGAGGTAAAATGTGTATAAAAATCGGTTGATAATCCAAAGTGTCCTAGACATTCTGGGCTGTATTTTGCTTGCTGCATTGATCGCAGCATCATGGTCGAAATCACAGGATACTCCGGTTCATCCTTCACAGAATCTAAAATTTCCTGTAAGGCTCTTGGTTCAACTGTTTTCCCTGTACCCCGAACAACTAATCCAAAATTCGTGATAAACTCAAAGAACCGCTGTAACTTTTCTGGTTTTGGTTCTTCATGTATACGATAGATGAACGGTAGGTCCATGCGAAAGACATGTTCTGCAACTGTTTCGTTCGCAACCAGCATAAATTCTTCTATGATACGTTCTGCTACAGTTCTATTACGCAGAGCTATATCAGTCGGCCAGCCATTCTCATCGACGATCACATAGGATTCTTTAAAATCAAAGTCAACAGCACCGCGTTTCATACGGCGATTATTAAGAATTTTGGCTAATTCTTTCATATCTTCAAACATAGGCACAAGCTGTGCATAGCGTTCTTTTAATGCTGCATCATCTTCTTCTAAAATTTTATAGACATCTGTATAGGTCATACGTTCTGTTGTGCGAATAACACTTTGGAAAATCTCATGATGAATAACTTGTCCACTTCCATTGATAATCATTTCACAAGAAAGTGTTAAGCGATCAACTTGCGGGTTCAAAGAACAGATTCCATTGGAAAGGCGATGTGGAATCATTGGTATAACACGATCCGTCAAGTATACACTTGTTCCACGATCATACGCTTCTCGATCTAAGGCAGAACCATCTGTTACATAATAGCTCACATCCGCAATATGCACACCTAACTTATAAGTGCCATCCTCATTTTTGGTGACCGTCACAGCATCATCCAAGTCTTTAGCTGATTCTCCATCAATGGTCACAATTGTTTGATCCCGTAGATCTCTACGGCCCTCTCGATCTTTCTCAGAAACTTCATCTGACACTGCACCTGCAGCATCTAATACTTCTTGTGGAAAGTCAACCGTTATATCATGCTTATGAATAATCGATAGAATATCTACACCTGGATCGTTTTTATGACCTAATATTTTCGTTACGATCCCAGTTGCAGAACGGTGAGTACCTGGCCATTCCGTGATTTCTGCTACTACCTTATGACCATCCATGGCGCCTAATGTATTTTCTTTGGCAATAAATAGATCCATTGATAATTTCTTATCATCTGGTACAACAAATCCAAAGCCTTTATTTGATTGGAAAGTACCTACGACTTTAGTGGTTCCACGTTCAATGATCTTGATAACAGCACCTTCACGTCTTTCTCCAGAAGATGTATTGGATACGCGGATAAGCACTCGATCCCCATTGACAGCACCATTGATTTCCGTTGGAGGAATAAAAACATCATCCATGCCTTCCTCATCAGGCGCTACAAATCCAAAGCCTTTACTGTGACCGATAAAACGCCCTTGTAAATAATTCATACGTTCGGGTAAACCATATCGATTTGTACGCGTACGGACAACATCACCTTGTTGTTCAAGCTTTACGAGCGTTTTTACAAGTTGCTTGAACTCTTCCGCATCCTGAAAACCGAATTGTTCTTCAAGTTCTGCAACTGTTAAGGGCTTATATGCTTCTTCTCTCATAAATTTCAATAATCTTGCTTCTAATGTCGACCCTTCTAAATCCATCATTCTTCCCTCCTTCTATTAGCATTTGCAATCAGTGCTTTTTTACTCATACCAATCAAGTGATTCTAAAAAAGCGTATATATCTTCATGCAATTTTTTTCGTTCTTTGTCCAATGTAATCACATGACCAGATTCTTCATACCATTTAATATATTTTTCATGTGACTCTGCTTGTTCATAGATATACTCAGCAGATTTTATATCAATAACGGTATCTTTTCTTCCTTGTACAACAAAGAGTGGTGCATATATTTCATCCACATGTTCTCTTACTTCATATACGAACTCACGTAATTCATTTAATGATGGCATTCCCATTTTTTTGATATATGCCAAAATCGCCTCAGACTCTTCCTTGCTTTTGCCAAACTGCCGATTAAACCGTTCTGCATATTGAATGACACCTTCAAACATCAAATCGGTTGATCGCATCGACATTGGTGCACACATTGTTATAATTCCCTTAATTGGATAAGAATAACCTAATTTTAATGAAAAAACACCACCGAGTGATAATCCAGCAACGGCAATCTCTTTATATCCAGCATTTTGCAATTTTTGATAGCCATCAAGTACACTTTGCCACCATTGCTGTGGAGTTGTATGTATGAGTTCTTCTGGTGGCACACCATGTCCTTTATAATGTGGAGCCAGCGATGTATACCCTTTTTTCTCTAAAAACCGTCCAAGCATACGTACATCCGCTGAATTTCCAGTAAATCCATGTAACAGTAAAACAGCTCTAGGCCCAGCCTCGAAGAAAAATGGTTCTGGTAAAACAGGGTTCATGATGTTGCCTCCTACTTAATCATTGAATAGCTTAACAGGCATGTTCCACTCTCAATCAATCCCTTGTTAAAAAGTTAGACGCTTTCAAGTTGAATTAAACCTTTGGAGATCCTATTAATGCAGGTTCAACAGGTGTCACAAAGCATCATCAGCTAACTTTTTGAAATGAACGCCTTTATATCTAATATTATAAAGCAAAATATAGAAAACGCCTAACCAACAGTGGTCAGGCGGCTTTTAGTGTGCATTAGATTTTTGCGATTGCTATAGCTAGTACAAAGAATAAAATCGATAATACGACAGTAATACGATGTAATATTAAATCTACTCCTCGAGCTTTCGTTTTTCCAAAAAGTTGTTCAGCTCCTCCAGAGATGGCTCCTGAAAGACCAGCACTCTTACTAGATTGCAACAATACCACGATAATCAATGCTATAGCCACGATAAGAAGTAAAGCCATAATCGCTGCATGCATAATGTTCCACCTCCTGATTCGAAACATCACAATAGTTTCATCTTACCAAAAACTGTACGTAATGACAATGAAGTTATACATTTAATCCGTTTTCAAGCCATGAAAGTGAAAATAGTTTTCTTCGTCCTCACTATGTATTCGTTAAGCTTGAATCAATCGAGCTTTAATAGATAACCAATCTCATACTTATCTCTGCTTGTTACTTGCACCTTAAAAGAAAATGTCATTGAAAAAACCATCAATTCCTCTGCGATAAAAATCAGTTTTTTCAATCATGAAAGAAAAGATAGATTTTTATCAATCGCCAGAAACCTTGGGGGCAACACGATGTTGGTCACGAACCTGTTGCCGCATGGACCGATGCTCTCAGGCTTTGATCTTCTCTTTCCTCAGGCATTTATACCTGCCGAATCAAGATAAAAATGACGATATTATTGAATTTCAGTAGCTTCACATCTTCATGTATTAGGTGCTTACCACCTGTATATATAAGATCAATTACACACTTTTCTGTTATTTTATCATTTCTTATGTATTTTGACGATAAAAAAGTCTAATCAACACAATTAATCGGCCATTCCACTTTTTTCTCTGGCTGCTGATAAAGTGAAACTCCATCAGTGGTGGTTTTCTTCTTCCCCACTGAACTAGAGGAACGGAAGTGAAAAACGCCACGTCCTGTGGCAACACCTGAGTGACCAACATCTTGTTGGCCCGAACCAATCGTACTTTTACGGGCAGTTGGATTTCCCACCTGCCTTTCTCGTTTCTCTCTGTATCTTGAGATGAAGGTCTTACTGCCCGTTAAAGCGGGATAAGAATGAAAAACGCTATTCTCCTTACAAATTATAAGGAAAATAGCGTTCTATGATACGTACTATAGTTGAAATAACACTACCTGAAAATCACTTTTCTTTCATATTCATTAGCGTATTAGCGATGAATATTATAGAAAGATTGAATACCATTAAATTGAGCTGTATCAGACAATTGATCTTCGATGCGTAGTAATTGGTTGTATTTTGCAACACGGTCTGTACGAGATGGTGCGCCTGTTTTGATTTGTCCAGCATTTGTAGCAACTGCGATATCTGCAATTGTTGTATCTTCTGATTCACCAGAACGGTGAGAGATGATCGCTGTATAACCTGCACGTTTGGCCATTTCGATGGCATCTAAAGTTTCTGTTAAAGTACCGATTTGGTTTACTTTCACTAGAATTGCATTACCAACGCCTTCTTCGATACCGCGAGATAATTTTTTCGTATTTGTCACGAATAAATCATCACCTACTAGTTGTACACGGTTGCCAATGCGTTCAGTAAGTACTTTATGACCTTTCCAATCGTTTTCATCTAGACCATCTTCAATAGAGATGATTGGATATTTAGCAGTAAGTTCTTCGTACCAAGCAACCATTTCTTCAGAAGTTTTAGCAACGCCTTCACCATCTAAGTGATACTTACCATCTTCATCTGAATATAGTTCGGATGATGCGACATCCATAGCGAGCATAACTTCTTCGCCTGGTTTATAACCGGCACGTTCAATAGCCTTCACAATTGTAGACAATGCTTCTTCATTAGAAGTTAAGTTTGGTGCAAAACCGCCTTCATCTCCTACTGCTGTGTTATGACCTGATTCTTTAAGAACCGCTTTTAAAGAGTGGAAGATTTCAGCACCCATACGAAGTGCATGACGGAAAGACTCAGCACCAACAGGCATAATCATAAATTCTTGGATGTCAACGTTATTATCAGCGTGTTCGCCACCATTTAAGATGTTCATCATTGGAACTGGGAGTTGTTTTGCGTTGATCCCACCAATATATTGGTAAAGTGGTACTTCAAGATAATCAGCACCTGCACGAGCTACCGCTAAAGAAACACCTAGAATAGCATTTGCACCTAATTTGCCTTTGTTTTCTGTACCATCTAATTTAATCATCATTTCATCGATTGATACTTGATCAAGAGTTGAATAGTTTCCAATTAGTTCTGGAGCAATGACGTTATTGACATTATCAACTGCTTTTAAAACACCTTTTCCAAGGTAGCGAGCTTTGTCGCCATCGCGCAATTCTACTGCTTCATATTCCCCAGTAGATGCACCAGATGGTACGATGGCACGTCCAAATGCGCCTGATTCTGTATATACTTCTACTTCTACTGTTGGATTACCGCGTGAGTCTAATACTTCACGAGCTTGTACATCTGTAATAATTGGCATTGTTTAACTCTCCTCAGTTTAAAATAATGGTTTTCCTGTCATTTCAAGTGGTTGTTCCACTCCTAATAATTTTAACATGGTAGGAGCCAAATCGGCTAAAATTCCTCCATTTTTCACCACAATATTTTCTTTTGTGATGATAACAGGGACTGGGTTTGTCGTATGAGCTGTCATCGGTTGACCATCTAGTGTGACCACTTCATCTGAATTCCCATGATCGGCTGTAATAATCGCTGCTCCCCCTTTTGCAAGGAGCGCATCCACTACTTTTCCAAGACATTCATCTACTGCTTCAATCGCTTTAATAGTAGGTTCTAACATACCGCTGTGGCCCACCATATCAGGATTTGCAAAGTTTAAGATAATGCCATCAAAGCGATCTGCTGCAATTGCTTCAAGAAGTGCATCTGTCACTTCATATGCACTCATTTCCGGTTTTAAATCATACGTTGCAACTTTTGGAGAATTGATCAAAATACGTTCTTCTCCTGGGAAAGTTTTTTCACGTCCACCACTCATGAAGAATGTCACATGAGGGTATTTTTCTGTTTCTGCAATACGTAGTTGACGAAGATTATTTTTGGATAAAACTTCACCGATTGTATTTTTCAAGTCTTCGTCTTCAAAAGCAATTTCACTGATTACTTTATCGCTATATTTTTTAAATGCGATAAACTTCAAATTTTGCGGATGGTTTTCACTTAATGTAAAGCCATCAAATGCAGGATTCGTAAAAGCTGTTGACAATTCGATGGCACGGTCTGGACGGAAGTTGAAGAAAATCACCGCGTCATTTGATTGAATCGTTGCAACTGGTTTACCATCTTTTTTAATAACAAATGGTACAACAAATTCATCTGTTACATTATTTGCATAAGATGCTTCAACACCTTCTACTGCAGAAGATGCCTCAATGCCTTGTCCATCTACTAATACTTTATAAACTTTTTCTTCACGATCCCAACGATTATCGCGATCCATTGCGTAGTAGCGGCCACTGATAGAAGCGAATTGTCCTACACCGATCTCAGCCATTTGTTTTTCTGTTTCTTCAATATAGCCTATGGCTGTTTTTGGTCCTACATCACGGCCATCCAAGAATCCATGAACATAGACTTCTTCTAGTCCTTGATCTTTTGCTAATTTCAATAAGGCAAATAAGTGTGCGTAGTGACTATGCACGCCACCGTCAGATAAAAGACCCATAATGTGCAGCTTTGAATGATTTTGTTTGACATGTTGAACGGCATCTAACAAAGCTTTGTTTTGAAAGAAATCGCCATCTTTGATCGCTTTATAAATTCTGGTCAAGCTTTGATAAACAACTCGACCGGCCCCGATGTTTAAGTGTCCTACTTCTGAATTGCCCATTTGTCCACCTGGAAGACCAACTGCTTCTCCTGATGCCGTTAATGTGTTATGAGGAAAAGTGTTCCAAAGACGGTCCAAATTCGGCTTTTTTGCTTGCGCTACTGCATTCCCAAATACTTCATCGCGTAAGCCTAACCCATCTAAAATGATCAATGCTACTGGTTTATTTGGCATTTGCCCCAGCCTCCAATAATTTTAAGTATGAATCTGGTTTTAAACTTGCTCCACCAACTAGAGCACCATCAATATGCTCCTTCAATAATAATTCTACTACGTTTTCTGGTTTCACACTACCACCATATTGGATGCGAATCAATTCTGCAGCAACATCGCCAGCTATTTTTTCTACTGTATGACGAATTTCTTTACATACTTCGTTTGCGTCATGAGCAGTTGCCGTCTTACCTGAACCGATTGCCCAAATCGGTTCATAGGCAATCACAGTCTGAGCAATTTGTTCGATTGATAATCCTTTTAAAGCCGCTCCTACTTGAGAAGAAACTTTGACGACTGTATTACTTGCTTCACGTTCTTCTAATGTTTCGCCAACGCAGATAATAGGAATTAAGTTATGAGCAAATGCTGCATGTACTTTTTTATTGACCTTTTCATCTGTTTCATTGTCATATTGGCGGCGTTCTGAGTGACCTAATATAACATACTGAACATCGATATCTTCTAATTGTGATGGGCTTATTTCACCTGTAAATGCCCCTTCGTTTTCATAGTGCATTGTCTGAGCACCAATTGCCAAGTTTGAACCCTCAGCTTCTTTGACAAGAGAGGGTAAAAATAATGCTGGTGCGCAAATAACGGAATCTACACGATCTGCAGCTGGTATAGATGATTTTACTGCTTGTACGAAGTCAACTGCTTCAGATAATGTTTTATACATTTTCCAGTTACCCGCAATAATTGGTTTACGCATTGTGAAAACCTCCATCTAAAAGTTATTTATCATTTAGTGCGATAACTCCAGGTAATTCTTTACCTTCCATAAACTCAAGAGAAGCGCCGCCACCTGTTGAAATGTGATCCATTTTATCTGCTACTTGGAATTTTTCAACTGCCGCAGCTGAATCACCGCCACCAATAATCGTGTAGCCCTTCGTTTCTGCCATTGCTTCTGCAACACCTTTTGTACCATTTGCAAATGCATCCAATTCAAATACACCCATTGGTCCATTCCAAATGATCAATTTTGAATTTTTGATGACCTCTGCATATTCTGCAACTGTTTTGGGTCCGATATCCAATCCCATCCAATCACTTGGAATTTGATCGATATCGACAGCTTTTGTTTCTGCATCATTGGAGAATTTATTCGCTACAATAGCATCTACAGGCATATGTAGTTTTACACCTTTTTCAATGGCTTTTTGGATACATGATTTGGCTAATTCGATTTTATCTTCTTCTAATAATGATTTACCAATATCATAGCCTTGTGCTTTTGTAAATGTATAAGACAAACCGCCACCAATGATTAAGTGATCCACTTTGTCTAATAAGTTTTCAATTACAGTTATTTTGTCTTTTACTTTGGCACCGCCGATAATTGCGGTGAATGGTCGTTGCGGATTTGATAGCGCTTTCCCTAAAACTTCGATTTCTTTTTCCATTAAAAATCCTGAAACCGCTGGTAAATATTTTGCAACACCAGCTGTCGTTGCATGTGCGCGGTGAGCAGTACCGAATGCATCATTAATATAAAAATCGGCTAAAGCGGCAAAGCTTTTAGCAAGTGCTGGATCGTTCTTTTCCTCACCTTTATGGAAACGAACATTTTCTAATAAAACGATATCGCCATCATTCATCTTACTTACAGCTTGTTCTACGGTTTTACCAACAGATTCATCTAGTTTATGGACGGGTTTTCCAATAAGCTCAGCAAGACGTTTTCCCACTGCTGTTAATCGCAGTTCCTCTTTCACCTCGCCTTTTGGACGTCCAAGGTGACTAGCTAAAATCACTTTTGCCCCTTTTTCAACTAAGTAAGAGATCGTAGGAAGTGCTGCTAAAATTCGAGTGTCGTCCGTGATTTTACCATCTTCCATAGGGACATTAAAATCTACACGTACAAAAACGCGTTTCCCTGTCACATCGATATCTTTCATCGTCATTTTTTGATACATCATCGTGCCTCCCAATTGTTCATACCTTATCAATTATTATAGAAAATAAGCATCATACTTCACTTATATTATGATAAAACAAATATAACCACTTCCATGTTTCAGATCATATTGACATTATCGCCACTATAGATTGTTATGTAGAAAAACCATAATGTCAAATTATGATGTTATGATCAATAAAGCACTTACTTATTTCATAAAAAAAGGAGAAGTACAAAACCGCTTCTCCTGTTTTACCCTTATTCATTATATACGTATAAAACCTATATTGCTACGTTTTTTGAGTTACAAATCTTGTTTAACCATGTATTGAGCCAAATCAACTACGCGAGTGGAATAACCAGCCTCGTTATCATACCAAGCTAGTACTTTTACAAGATTTCCTCCAAGCACCATTGAGGACAAACCATCAATCGTAGAAGAAGCAATATTGCCATTATAATCAATCGAAACGAGTGGAAGTTCTGAATAGGATAAAATTCCTTTTAATTCATTTTCGGCAGCTTCTTTTAATGTAGCATTCACTTCTTCAACAGTGACTTCTTTTTCTAATTCGACAACTAAGTCAACTAAAGAAACGTTTGGAGTAGGCACACGAATAGCCATACCATCCAATTTTCCTTCAAGTTGCGGCAAGACTTTGGCTACCGCAACAGCAGCTCCCGTAGTAGTCGGAATCATAGATTGAGCAGCAGCACGAGCCCGACGATAATCTTTGTGCGGGAGATCTAAGATTTTTTGGTCATTTGTATAGGAGTGAACAGTTGTCATCATGCCACGTCTAATACCAAATCGTTCATCTAGCACTTTGGCAACTGGAGCTAAGCAGTTCGTTGTACAAGATGCATTTGATACCACATCATCTGTTTGAGGATTGTATTTTTCATGGTTGACCCCCATTACATAGGTTGGCATATTTTTTCCTGGAGCAGATACGATGACTTTTTTAGCTCCCGCTTCTATATGTTTGTGTGCTGCTTCATAGCTAGTAAATCGACCTGTAGATTCAACGACTATATCAATATCTAATTCTCTCCATGGAAGTTTTGCAGGATCTGTTTCCGCATAGACACGAACATTTTGGCGATTAACTACTAAATAATCACCTTCAGATGTTACCTCCGCATCAAATGCACCATGAATGGAATCATATTTTAAAAGGTGTGCAAGCATTGCTGCATCCGTCAAATCATTTACAGCAACGATTTCAATATCTTGTCGTTTGATTGCTGTACGAAATACCAATCGTCCAATACGCCCAAATCCATTAATCGCTAATTTTAAAGTCATCATCCATACCTCCATGAATCATAATGTTATTGTACTAATCGAAGCATTTCTTCGGCAGCAGCTGAATCTGTTATTAAAACAGATTGTTTTGCCCCGCGTTTAAAATAAGAAAGGATGGCTTTTGCCTTCTTTTTTCCGCCAGCTACTGCAAGAATACTTTTACATCTATTTACTTGCTCTAGCTGAATCCCAACCGTGCGGATCCTTTGCACTATATTGCCCTGCTCATCGAAATAATAACCAAAAGCCTCACTGACAGCACCATTGTCAAGCAATGCTTGTTTGACTTCTTCACTTGATCCGCGTCTTACTGCCATTTCTAAAGCGGAACCGATACCGTGAATAACGACATCTGTTTGATCATAAAGCCGTATCATCTCCTGAACGATTGGCTCCTGAACCATTGCTTGATAAGCCGTATCGCTTAAATACTCTGGTAAATATAAAGTGCGATATTGATTGTCTGTATGATTGGCAAATGTCGCCACAATAGTATTCGCTTGTAATCGCATTTCGACTCCCATACCGCCTCTAGCAGCGATAAAGTTCAAGCCCGTTAAATTTTCTGAAGGTGCAAGACTCTCAGCTATAGCCGCCATTGTGCTACCACCTGTTACAGCAATGATTTTGCTATGCTTTGCTGCTAATTCCAATTGTTTTGCCGCTTCCATCCCCAATAATGATTTGATAGAAGGCACCTCATCTAGATCGCCATCTACAATGATCACTTTTTGAATTCCAAGTATACGAGTTAATTGGTTTTCTAATATAGGTAGATCTGACCATTCATAAACAAGTGGTCTTAAAACTTCTAATGCTTCCATTCCCAGTTCAGAAATCCTCATACCAGAACGATCAGCTATGATTAAACCTTGTTCACGTAGTAAATCCGTTTCTTTACGAATTTCCCGCTCCGCTACAGCAAGTTGATCTGCAAGCCCACGCCTTCCTATAGGTCCTAGCGTATCGATCATTTGCAAAAAGCGATATCGAGTATGAAGAAGCTTAGACATTTCAGGCATTATTTTCAATTGTGCTTCCAATAATGTAGCCATGTCATTTATTCTCCTTTTGTGGGACTTTTTTTATCCCGTATCATCATTTTATGTCCCATATGCTACAAAAAAATATTTCCTACGCCCAGTATACAATTCTCTATTATTAGTTGCAACAAAATCCCACTTGAAAATAAGCGTAGAAAAAATAGTCGAATCGTTCTTACTTAGAGCGGATTCCTTCTAATAAAGTGACATAATCCAAAGTACCATACTGAATAATCTGCCCATCTTTTTCAACAACAGGAATCATCAACATGTATTTTTCATGAATGGCGTCATCCTCTTCAATATTGACTTCTTTCATTTCAAAAGGGATGTCTTCGCGTACTAAATTGAGCGTTCTTATTCCTTCTTCACAGAGCTCGCAATTGGGTCTTCCATAATAGATAATTTCCATCACTGATACTTGCCGCCTTTCTCAATAACAACATCCAGTTTCTTCGTTTAAAGATGCATGATCTTCTTATGTATATGATTACCTTCATTGTGGAACAGCTAATATCAGTGTAATTGTATTTTCAGGGTTTTTCAAAAATTTTCTCTTTGTATCCATTTCATCATATAGAATTTACATAAAAAATAACGATTCATTTTTGGTGTTTCGCTCCAGACAGCGCTTTCCTTCTGTCATTTATTATCCCCTGATTCAGCAGAATAAAACGCAAAATTTTGATTTAACATCCAAAATGCTTTTTGGAAAATTTTTCACATGCATTGAAATGGATTCGCTGAACATACTAATTTTGCGTGACAAGCGCGATATAAAAAAAGGAGGTCCTATTTTTGCAACAACAACCACAAAACCAGATGAAAAATGATCCCATGTATCATGTAGATTCAGCAAAATTTAATCATGGTGGACATGAAATAATGGACTTGCATGAAGTATTGGGTGCAATGATCGGCGGTCTAAACCAATGTGTGTTATTGCGTGATCAAATTCAAGATAATGAATTGCGCAACATTGTTGATCGTCAGTATAAATTTGCACTAGATGATTACAATGTATTGGTGGAATCATTTAAAACTGGTAAAGATCCTTCTCATCCATCAGGTCATTATGAAATGACTGAGAATAACAAGTTTACTTTTGGCGTACAACCTGGTCAACCGAAAAAACCAATTACACAAGCCAGTGAGATAAACGATGAAATCATTTCAGGATATATCCTTAGCTGGCATAAAGGAGCTGCAGCACTTAAAACAGCTGCGGCACTCGAAACAACAAACCCTGTTGTTCGTCGTGTATTGGCTGATTCGATTCCAAACTGTATCGAAATGGCTTACGAAATATCTATCTACCAAAATCGTAAGGGCTACTATCAAGTTCCACAATTATCTTCTCAAGATACAGTAACCATCACTAACGGTTTTGCTGAAGCTACAACAGGGACTACTCATCAACCTTCCCAATTCAACTAAAAATACGCAATAAGGGATGTTCTAAAAAGTCCTATTCAACAAAATAATGCTTCGCCTGTTAGTAAAAAACTGCTCATTCTAATTATTAGAAATGAGCAGTTTTTTCGATGAAAACGAAGCAACAAGATATAGATTATTATTTAAATCAATTTTATAAAGTGAAACTTTAATCAGTGGGGGTCTCTTCATCCCCTACTGAAGTGGAGGAACTCAGGTTAATGCGGGATAAATCTGTTTTTAGTTTCAAAATGCGAATATTTAAATAATAATGGTAACTTATACTTATCATTCATATTTTCATACGGATACTTTAATTATTGAAGAGACTCAATGTTTGCCTCTGTTACTAATTTTTGCTGTTGTTTTTCCCACACTTCATTTAATTCAGAATCAGAAATACTTGCATTCTTCACTTTTTCTGCGTCAAATATTTTTTGTTTCAATTTTCCAATTTTTAATGCCTGTTGATAAGCTGGAATTGCATACTGATTCCAATACTCGTCTTCTGTAATACCTAAAGCTGCAATATAATCCTTAAGAAATTGTTGTGTTTGTGAGTCTTGTGCTTCAGCAACAGCCTGTTTCATCTCATCAGCAAATCTTTTTGCTTCATCTTCAGTCACATTCAGTTTTTGCTTATCTGCTTCTTGTTCTGAAACAGCTTCTTTAATGAATTCAGCTTTGATTTGCTCATCACTTAAAACTTGTTGACCATTATTTCTTTGAATCACATTTTTACTTTCTTTAAAAGCAAGAAAATCTTTGTTTGAATATGTTTTATTATTAATCTTTAAAAAGGGTTTCTCTTGCTTAGATTCTCCATTTTGGTGTTCTTGCGCTAAACTTGAAAAAACATGTTGACTCACCGTCTGATCTGCTTTTGTATTTGAAGAAAAATAAAATGCAGCAGAAAAGCCAAGCCCTATAATTAAAGTAGATGCCACTAATATTTTTTTTGATTTCTTCATACTTTAATCCACCACTCCTTCAGTTGTATCTCCTGTATAAGCAGCTGGTGTTGTGCTAGAACTAATATACGTAGCATAACCAACAGCTTTATACGTACTAGAATCAGCCAAGTTAGAATTAGGTTCACCGGCATTTAAATCAGTTAAATCACTTGGGTTTTTATAATAGCTTGGGCTCAAAGGTAATGAATGTGTAGTTCTGTATTCACCATCTTTATAATATTTTATGTTTCCGGCATTCACTGATGCATTAAATGGTAATTGTGCTCCTCCTGGAACAGTTGTATACATTGATTCGTAAGTAATATATTTGCCAGGATAGCTTACTACAATATCCATTTTCATAGTTATGGCTAGTGCAAAGGGAACCAGTACAGTTCCTGATGCAGCATATACAACAAATCTTTCCGTGTCATTAGAAGTGTTGGTATGAGTTGATGCAAAGGCTAAGGTTGGTAGAGAAAAAGTAAGTACAGCTACTAAAATTAGGCTTAATATTTTAGATTTTAATTTCAAAAATATCCCTCCTTCTTTTATACACTTCTATTATTTGCCTAAAGTTCAAAAAAATAAATAGTTCGAATTATCTTATTTTTTACATTAAATAACATATTTTTTATTTTCAATTACATTAAATAACATATTTTTTATATAACATTAATATAAAGTAATATTTAAAATGAATACCTTCTTTTAGAAATTGCACTAGAAGTATATAATAATAATTAAATGGGGTGATGATATGAAAGACGAAAAAGAGGAAAAGAAATCATTTAATGATGTAATAGACCATCTTCATAAAATTGAGGGGAATGTTACTGCCCCTACAGATGCAAAACTTAAAAATATGCCAAAGCCTATTAAGTACATTGGTTACTTTATCATTTTTTTCTTCGTCATTACATTTTTACTGATTTTTATTTTAAATTTAGTGCAATAAGGGAAAACAGAGGCCTATCTTTGTTTGAACATATAAATAGAAAATAAGTGTGGATACATTTTTGCGACTACGCTTCATATCGTCTACAAAAGGCATCCAGAATAGTACTAATCTGAATGCCTTTTTTTATTTGTTAAATTTTTAGGTATCCAACAATTGATGGATCGATGGCCCCCTCGTATAGCTTTTTTTACACCATTTCAGAAGCTAGCCATATCCATATCAAAAAATGTGTGCTTTTTTTCGTACGATGTTATTCAATACGGTGTACTATAGTCCCATGAGAAAGTAAAAGCATGAGATTTTAGCAGACACATGGCAATCATATTCTTCATCTAAAAAGAATGTCACCTATTAAAAGCGAAAAAGTACAATCCAGATTAATGCTGTCTATTACATCAAAAAATTATAGTTTTTAGATGTATGCACCACTGAATTGTACTTTTTTTAGTAGCTACCTTTACGTTTCAAGAGCTTTTCCTTATTATTTTCCCGGTTGTATTCTATCTTTTATACTAACTCTTTTTAGGAATAATGAAAGAATTAATGCAACGCCTGAAATAACTGTTGCTACCATAAACGTATAATTAATGCCATCTAATAAAGCGGTTTGTGTAATATGTGCTTTTAATTGAGCAAGTTGTTCCGCTGTTGGGGAAGAAGGCGTTTGACCTGCTTCTGCAGCGGCCTTTGCTGCTTTTACAGCTTTCGCTTTTGCGGCAGCTGCTAATTCAGTCGCTCTTGTTTTAATATGGTTATCCATAATTGTGACAAGAATAGCTGTACCAATTGCACCTGATACTTGTTGAACCGTATTATTAATGGCGGTACCATGTGGATTTTTATCCATTGGCAATTGATTCAATCCATTTGTCATAATCGGCATCATAACCATAGACATACCAAACATACGAACAGTATAAACTGTAATAATATAAGTATATGAAGAATCTACTTGTAATCGAGTTAAGAAATAAGTTGAAATCGTCATGATACTTAAACCAGTAAATGCTAAAATGCGCGGTCCAATTTTATCAAATAATTTACCGGTAATCGGTGACATGATGGCCATCACGATTGCACCTGGCAGCATCATCAAACCTGCATGGAAAGGAGAGATTCCGCGAACTTGTTGCACATAAGCCGGCGTTAAAATCATACCTGAAAACATAGCAACTGAGATAACCATTGATACGACAGAACCTAATGCAAACATCGGATATTTATAAATTTTCACATCTAGTAATGGTTCATCCATCTTCAATTGTTTCATGATAAAGATCACTAATGTAACAGCACCGACTGCTATTGTGCCATATACCCAAGGACTATCCCAGCCTTTGTCACTCGCAGCGCTAAAGCCATATAAAAGCCCGCCAAAACCAATTGTTGAAAGAACTAAAGAAGTATAATCTAAAGAAACTTTACGTGTTTCCATTACATTTTCTAATTTCCAAAAACCAAATAATAGACTTAATACGGCAAAAGGAATGATCATTTCAAAAAGCATACGCCAGCTATGGTGTTCTACAATGTAGCCTGATAATGTTGGACCGATTGCCGGAGCAGAAATCATGACTAATCCAAACATCCCCATGGCAGAACCACGCTTTTCAATTGGAAAACTTGTCAGCATGACATTCATCAATAATGGTGATAATGCTGCTGAACCGGCAGCTTGAACCATACGTCCCGCAATTAAAACCCAGAAGTTTGGAGCGGCAGCTGCAATAATCGTTCCTATTGTAAATAGAGACATTGCTGCGATAAACAAAGAACGGTTTTTAAATTTCACAACAAAAAAGGCTGAAGCCGGTATTAAGATTCCACTTACAAGCATAAAGCCTGTCGTTAACCACTGTACTTGTGAATAAGTAACATCGAAATCCTTCATAATTGTAGGCAATGCTACATTCATCAATGTATTATTTAAAAAAGCAACAAATGCACCGACAAATAAAATAGCAATCATTGCATAAGGTGGTTTTTTCAAAGTTTCGTTTCCCATAAAATTTTCCCTCACTCTTTCTATAAGATTATCTTTTTATAGCGGTGATTTATATTTTATACCGACAGTCCAATTTTTTCAATCAAAAAAATTCAATATCTTTAAAACGTTGATATAAAAGCATTTATAGGTTAGAATGATAGTATAAATTATCGGAAAGGTGACAATATGAATACGCGAAAAAGAAAAGTATTAGACGTTGCACGTAGCCTATTCATTGAAAAAGGATTTCATGAAACTTCAATCATAGATATTATTCATGAAGCACAAATTTCAAAAGGAACTTTTTATAATTACTTCACTTCCAAAAATGAATGTTTAATAGCTATATTGCAAGAAAGCCGCGAAGATGCTAGTAATCGTAGACATGAGTTGATCTTTGGTCAAGATCCAAAAGACATTCATATTCTTGCAAAACAAATAGCCGTACTTATGCATATTAACCGTGAGCAAAACCTATTGCAAATTTTTGAATCCATTTATCATTCAAATGATGATGCGATCAAAAAAGTAATTATGAAGCATCATCTCCAAGAACTCGAATGGCTTTCTTCCAGATTGGTCGAAGTATATGGCGAGGAAATTAGTTTCATGAGCTATGAATGTTCTATACAAGTTTTTGCTATGATTCAACATACGATTCGTACACTATTTGCTGCAAAAGAACACCATGTGGAACCAGAATCTGTAGTAATGATGGCACTTCGAAATATTGATGCGATCATTCCGCGTATGCGAGAAACAAAAGAAATCCTAATAGATGCTGCAACTATTCAATATATAAAAAACAGTGTAGACCATACAGTAGTAGATAAGGATATGATTATCCACCAACTAAATGGTTTTATCGAAGGTTTATCAAAGGCTGATCCAAAAGATGGCACTGAATACGCAAGTTATATCTTAAAGGAACTACAACGGGAAGACATAAAACTATATGTGATCAAAGCACTTCTTACCCCTTTCCGTAAAGCATTTTCTAATACCGCTCATGCAGCTGAAGCTAGAGAAATCGCCAATTATATTTGGCATTTGATCGAAGTTGAAAATCATAAACTAGAAGGGTAAAGCAAAACTCTAAGACAGAGGAGGATTTTCTTCCATTTCTATTGTGAGTTAGTTAAACTGATCGGACTTTACTGGTAGATATCCTCAAAGCATATCCTTTGTTTGCTATTTGCTTCTTGATGTGGGAGCATTGTTGTGTAGACAGAACGTCCTCGAGAACTTCAAAAATAAAAGGCACGAATATTGTTCAGTCAATATTCGTACCTTCTACTGTTGAAGCTGTTTGTTTCCAATAAAATCTTTTCTAATGATACTTGATATCGCCCGTCTCATTCTTTATTATTAGAAACGTTTAAAAATTCTATCTTCCCATTTACCTTAATTTTTTCCCAATTGTTTCCTTCAATGATTTTCTACCTGAATTTACCTTAACCTTTACATGAATATTTCGAATTGAATCATCTGTTAATTTGATATCCCCACCCTTTTGAATTTCATTCCACTTTTTAGCTTCTTTTCTATATAGTTGGTTAGACAGTTGATAAACGTCAGCATCGATATTTAATCCTTCTTCATAAGTCTTTTTAATTTGTTTTTTAACTTCTCCCTCTATTATTTTTTGTACTTCAGGCTCTGAAATATTTCCTTGGAATCCACTGACGATTGCGACCATTTCCACATTAATATCAAACTTTACATCCCCATTCGTATCAATTGGCTTTATTTTCACTTTATTTTTTTCAAGGACAACAGAAAGACGTTTTTCTTCATTTCCGCTTGAACTATTTGGCTTTAAATCTATACTGATTCCAGTTCTTATTGTTTCATTTGAAAGCCACTGCAGCCCACTTATCTGATCGTTAGTAAGAAAACCTTTGAGAGAATGTGGTGTAACAATACCAATACCATTTATCGCTGTTTCTGTATTAGAACTTTTCTCTGACTTCCAGATTTCCTTAAGTGTTACTAAAGGAAGTCTTACTTCATAATTGGGTTCATCAATACTCACGATTAGTTTCCTAATATTTATCGGTTCAATGAAAGAATATTGTTTATAAGAATTTAATGGATCTGACAATTTAGATAATGTGATGGCTTTATTTAGTATGGGTTTTGTGAGCATAACATCTTTTACGGGATCTCTTGTGGCATATACCCAAGTTTGATACCGCGTATCATTAAATCGTGTAAAGGTGTTCATGATATCACTCACCTTTCCAGCATGCAATACATCCTCAGAAAAAACAAGATACGTAAGATGCCCCCAATACAATTCTTCATCTAATGATTGGTATAATTTATAAAACGCTTCATTTAAAGTTTTTGCATTGGCATGTCCAATTTCTGCTTGTATAATATCTGGATTAGGTGGCTGTTCAGATCTCGCAATGCTGGCAAAATCGATCAGTTGGGCATATAAGTGATACTCATCATCTTTAAAATCTACACCAACACCATAAATATAAAACATTCTTCCCGCTGCTTTGGAATCCCAACAACCAGAGAGAATAATTGCACACAGTATCAAAAGCATCAGCAGTTTTTTATTCATCTTTTTTAACCTCTTTACGTCTTGTATCATCTTGCGTCTTTAACATACTTGGACGTTTAGAATATTTTTTGGCCGGCAATCGGAATAGCGATTTTGCTATGGTTGCCCAATTCAATTCTGTTGCTATATTCATGTAAGGAACACCGAATATACGTATTTTTGATAAATAAATGATTATAAAAAATACGGATGTAAAAAAACCGAATAGTCCAAAAAATGTAGAAAGTATAATCGAAAAAACACGCAATACACTGACAGCCGTTACAATGGATTGATTGACTAATGTAAATGATGCAATAGTGGAAGTAGCCATAATGACGACCATTGTGGCACTTGTCATCCCCCCTCGAATAACTGCATCTCCGATAATCAGTCCACCTACTACACCGATCGTTCCACCTAGTACGGTTGGAAGCCGTAATCCCGCTTCACGGAATAATTCAAACATCCCAAGCATCAAAAACATCTCAAGTGCTGTCGGCAAAGGGAGTCCTGTATTCGCTTGTACAACAGTGGCTAGTAATTGAAAAGGTATCTGATTTTGATGAAAAGTGGTTAAAGAAAGCCAAAAAGCAGGTAGAAACGTAGCAACTAATGTGCCGAATATTCGCATTATACGTTCGATTGAACCGAATAATGGGGGATATTCATTATCTTCGCTTGTCTTTAATAATAAGAATAAATTAACAGGTAAAACAATGGCATAGGAAATACCATCGACAAATATAACAAAACGTCCTCTAGACAGAGCCTGAACCGTATTATCTGGTCTCCCTGTATATTCATGGCGTGGAAAAAGAACAGCACTCTTATTGATATTTTCCATAAATACATCACCACTAAATACAGTGTCTGTATCCACTTTTTTTATCTGTTCCCTTATGCCATTTAAAATTTCTTTATTCGCAACATCTTCAAAATAAAGAAGAGCCACTTTCGTTTTGGAGCGTTTCCCTACTTCAAATTTCTCCACACTCAACGAATTAGTTGGCAAACGCTTACGCAATAAAGCAATATTGATTGATACATCTTCAATAAAATTATCTCTTGGCCCTTTGACAGTAATTTCTGTACGTGTTTCCTCAGGCGTACGATTCGGCTTTTTTTCGATATTACTTGAAAAGAGCAATGCTGCTTCTTCAAAATAGAGCAGGACAGAACCTGTATATACAAGTGAAATGGCCTCCTCTTCCTCATTTACTTTTTTTAAGTCTGGAACATATAACCTTGATATGATTTGTTCTTCTAATGGTTCATCGACCAAATGACTACATAAAAAACCAACACGTGGGACAATCACTTCATTTAATAGCTGCTGATCGATCATTCCTTCACACAAGATCAGATGTATTGTCTGTTCTTGAAATGTATACTTTTGAAATTTTACATCTGCAGAATTCTTAAACAAATCCTGTAACACACTCAGATTTATTGACTTTTTGTTTGGCTCGATGGCTGTTCACCACTTTTCTTATCATTTTTATCTTTTGAAGATGATTTTTCTGGCATCCATGCAACAACTGCAAAGAACACAGATAGAAAGAGAAAGAAGAGAACCGTACTGATCAAGAAATAATGCTCATTCCATTTTTGAAAAATATTATCTTTTAAAAGAACTAACGATAAGCACACAATCATGAATGGTGGTGCAAGCTTAGTCCAAACTTGTTTTTTATCTTCAGACATATTCAAAATATCTGAACAAATATATAGAAGAAATCCTACTCTTATAAATGTCCCCGTTAACCATTGGTAAATAGAGAAGAAATCGATATGTTCGATAAAACGCCCAATTGTTGCTAGACCCCATTCTTCATACGCTGGATATCTTTGCTTTGCTGCTTCAACTGGACCAAACTCTGTGATCGCACCAATAAGCGGGCCCGCTGTTAATCCCACTAGTATAACTAGCATCATTGCAAAATGATACCATTTCATACGTTCTTTGATATGATGCTGAAGAAAAAGTAGGATTAGTAATTCAATAAAACCAGAAGTGGGATAGATCATTCCTTTAAGGACCGGTTTAAATCCATGTTCAAACATGGGTAATAGTAATTCATAATCTTTCATCTTTATATTGACAAATGAAACAAAAAAGCCAAAAATGATAACGGCAAATAAAACAAATGTGTTAACGATTGCAATGGTTTCCACGCCTGAAGTAGCAAGATAAAAAGTAAGTATGACATAAACGATTAACAAAAAAATCATTGGTGTCTTCGGTAAAAAAGTGGAAGATATCCAAAGTAACGTTTCTCTCATCGTGAACGCAGCCAAAAGGATTAAATAAAAAGCCGTAATATACAAAATGATAGAAGATCCAACTTTTCCTATTTTTTGCTTTAACCAATCATTTAAAGGCTGCTGTTTAGATTTATTATGGACATAAACCAAAAGAAACAACCATATAAATGATGCAAACATTCCAGCTAAAACCGATGCCCAACCATCTCTTCCAGCCGCCTTTATAATGGATGGAATAATGGTTACATGATTTTTTAAGCCAATGAACGTCATCACCAATAATAGGGTGTGCAGTATACTAATGGATCCAGTACTCTTCATTATAAAAACCCTCTAACATTTGTTGATAAGGTGAGTTTTGACAAAAATTTAGGATAATATAAGTAAATAATGAAAACAATCCATTCGTAAAAACATATTGACTTGAGGGGTTTTTGGCGGTCTTAATACAATAATTTATGTAGATGAGTCCGTTTCATCATGCGAATCTGAATGAAAATAGTTTATGTAAATGATCCATTTCATCACGCGGGATCTGGATGAAAATAGTTTATGTAAATGATCCATTTCATCACGCGGGATCTGGATGAAAATAGTTTATGAAATTGATATGGTTAGTTAATAGGGGATTTTTTTGGGAGAAATCGTTTTTAATGCAATTATCCATTTGTAAAAACATCGTTGCTTTTTCCTTCAAAAAAAGAGAGAGAGCATGTGGCGAAATACATGTTCTCACTCTTTTTTACCAGTAAAATATGCTGTTGTTTCCATTTATTATTATACTATATAACCAACCGGTTGTAAATATTTTCATGATGAATAGGTTGATAATCTTTTATAGAGAGTTTAATAAAGTCTCTCTATCTAATTAACATATTTATCGCTTAAGATTAATGATACTACTTTTCTTCTTTCTTTGTTCCTTTACTGATTCTAAAATTTCAATATACGTTAACTATATAATCAAAATCATACTTTTCTTCTCACTCTTTCCATCCTTGCTAAGATATTTAATACTAATAATTCTAATTAGAAGATGTTCAGCGTATACCGTTAATGGATACATTCGCGATATCCATTTATCCGCATCTTTCATAACAATCAGCACATCCTCTCTAATCAATACGTTGTTACTTTTTTGGATATTTTAGTTAAATAAATGTGGGATTTTTGTGTCTATACTAAGTAGATCTTCCCCATTTTTTATAGTAAAAATAAAACCTCCTCATGTCAGTGAATTTTGTTAAACTCACTTTTTTTGAGAAGGCGAATAATATAGGCAAATTTTGGAGATTATTTAGAGGAGTTCTATGCTCCGTTGTTTTCTCCTTGATACCTATAAATACTTGTGTATCGAAGCTTGTAGTCAATTTTATGTATGCCCCCGGAGGGAATCGAACCCCCAGCCTAAGAACCGGAATCTTATGTTTTATCCATTAAACTACGGAGGCAAAAAGTATTTGCGACTTATCTATTATACAAATTAAATGGGAACAATTCAATAAGAGAAAAAAACAATCGTAATATTTGACCTTTATTGACCATTATGTGTATGATAAAGTTACAGCTGAGATAGATAAACTTTCAGCGTATGAACACGAAATTACCTTATTAATTTGAGGAGGCTATTTACATGAATTTAATCCCTACAGTTATTGAGCAAACAAATCGCGGTGAACGTGCCTATGATATTTACTCACGTTTATTGAAAGACCGCATCATCATGCTTGGCAGTGCCATTGATGACAACGTAGCAAACGCTGTTGTATCTCAATTATTATTCCTAGAAGCTGAAGATCCAGAAAAAGACATCTACCTTTACATCAACTCTCCTGGTGGTAGCGTAACAGCTGGTATGGCTATCTATGATACCATGCAATTCATCAAACCAGACATCCAAACAGTTGGTATGGGTATGTGCGCATCAATGGGTTCATTCCTTCTTACAGCAGGCACAAAGGGTAAACGTTATGCATTACCAAACTGCGAAGTCATGATTCACCAACCTCTAGGCGGCGCACAAGGTCAAGCAACAGAAATCGAAATTGCTGCAAAACATATTTTAAAAACACGTGAAAAATTAAACGGCATCCTTGCTGAACGCACAGGCCAACCAATTGAAGTCATCGCTCGCGACACAGACCGTGATAACTACATGACTGCTGAACAAGCAAAAGAATACGGCCTAATCGACCACATCATGGATCGCAATGAATTAAAAAAATAAGATAGGCATTTTCAAAAACAAAACGGCAAGACTCGTTTATTCAGAAGAGTCTTGTCGTTTTTTTCTGCGTGAAAGGCTTTTTGTACAGAGTTTTATATGAAAAGTTATTTTGGATAGTTAAAATGATCATTGGTTTTGACAGTTGCATGGAACAATCTTTAGAAGAAAATCGAGTGAGTTCTTTTAGATTGGTTATGGGAGAAGAAAAGGAGAGAAGGTATAAAAGAGAGGAAGGAGATGGAAAGGAAGACGTAAATAGTTTTAAACGTGGATACAATTTGTTGTTTCGTGGATTGAATAGGGTCTTCCATGGATTGGAAGGCGTTTTCCGTGGATTGGGTCTCTTCTTCCGTGGATGGAACCCCTCCTTCCGTGGATTGGGTCTCTTCTTCCGTGGATGGAACCCCTCCTTCCGTGGATTGGGTCTCTTCTTCCGTGGATGGAACCCCTCCTTCCGTGGATTGGGTCTCTTCTCCCGTGGATGGAACCCTTCCTTCCGTGGATGGACTACCTCTTTCCATGGATAGAACTTCTCCTTCCGTAGATGAATAATTTCAAGCACTATGAATTTCAAGAAATCGGTCTTTTTTCTTCTAAAATGAAAAAAGCGGCTCTCCCAAAGGGGAACCGCTTCGAAATTACATTATACTCTTTTTACGGCGACCTCGATAAATAGCGTAACCACCTAAAAGAACTAATACAAGTCCCATTAAGCTTGCATATAAAGAGTTTTGAACTCCTGTTTGAGGTAATTTTACTAAGTGATAATCACCATCAGGAAGTCCTTCCACCACGATGTTGCCATCTTTGTTGACTTTCAAACCACTTGCAATGGTTTTACCGTTTTCGTCAACCAATTTATAGACATCATCTTTATATTTATGAGCATGGTCTTTATCTGTTACTTTGAAAGTAGCACTATTGTTGCCGCTTTTTGATGCTTTGTTATTGTTAGGAGATGTTGTGTCTTCGTCCTTGTTTTTGTTTGGTGTTTTGCCATTTCCTTTGTTGTTATCATTTTTAGGATCTTTCGGCTCATCCACTTTCACATTATCAATGACGATATTTGGACCACATTCGCCTTTTTTCACAGTAAATGTGATCGTTCCTGACTGTTCTTCATAACCCGATGGCGCTTTTTGTTGAACTAATTCGTAAGTACCTGGTTTTAGATGAGCAACCGTAATTTTACCGTTACTATCTGAAGTCACAGTAGTCACTGTTTTGCCATCTTGATCTTTTACAACAAAAGTAGAAGAACCTTTGACAACTTTTCCTGTTTCTTCATCTTTATTGATAAAGACAACATCACATTGTTTTGGTACATTTTTAACAACCACTACTGTGTTTTCACATGTACCATCTTCTTTTGTTTTCACAGTGAATGAAACATCCGCAGATTTCTCATAACCATTTGGTACAGAAGTTTGTACTAATGTATAATCACCTGCTACAAGCCCTTTTACAATGATTTTTCCATCTTTATCAGAAGTCACATTTTCAGCAACGACTTTTCCATCTTTATCTTTAATGGTAAATGTCGCACCTGCTACCTTGATATTCGTAACATCTGCATCGATCACTGTAATATCTACAGGACATGTTTTTGGATCATTTTTCACCGTTGAGATCGTTACAGTACATGTTCCGTTATCATTTTTCACTGAGAATGAAATCGGCTCTTTGCTATATTCATAACCAACTTTCGATGATGTTTGAACAAGTTGATAATCGCCAACTGTCAATGTGGGCAATGAAACCTTCCCAGACGCATCACTTGTTACAGTCGCAACGGTCACACCATTTTGTTTTATCTCGAATGTAGCATTTCCAATACCATTGTTCGTTTTTGAATCCACTACGTTGAATTCGATCGGACAAGTCGGTGTTGGTGGGATTGGGTAGTTTTTCACTGGAATTAATGAAGTACAAGTATCTGTTGACACAACAAATTCTTGAGGACTTGCAGCATAATATCCAGCTGGTGCTTTTGTTTGTATTAGTTTATAAGTACCTGGGCTTAAGTCGGGAACATTTACTTTTCCATCAACCACTTTAATACCTGTTGCCCCTGCTACATCATCACCATTTGAATCAACTACTTTAAATTCAGCTTGGTTTGCCAAATCTGTGGCTTGTTGACCTGTTGCACCGACTACTTCGAAATTGGCGAAGGTGTCGCATTTTTCAATTGTAACGGGTATTATTTTTTGACATGCATCATCAAAATCAGTTGTGTTGAATGAAATATCATCAATCTTGACATAGCCATTCGGTGTATCTGTTTGAATAATCTTGTATTCACCATCTGGAAGCTTATTAAATGTTAGTTTATTGTCTGAATCAAGTGTTAAATCTTTTAACTCATTATTATCTTTATCTTTTGCTATATCGCCATTACTATCCACTACTTTGAGTTTAGAGCCGTTCCGGAATCCTGCCATATCACTTGGATCAACAGCATTGAAATTCACCGTCACTGTGTTACATAGTTTTGAGTTTTTAACAACGATATCTGTTACACAACTTCCTTCAGTTACTTTAAAGTCTGTAGGTTTAGCAAAAGTATCATAGCCACCATCTGGAAGTTTTGTTTGAACTAATGTGTAGTCTCCGGCTGGTAATTGTGGTGTTACAATCTTACCATCACTACCCGCTTTGATATTTTCAACTACTGTGTTTCCATTTTTATCAGTTATTTTATACTCTGAACCTTGAAGAACTGTTTCTCCATCTTTGTTGATGAAGGTTGTTGAACAGCCTGTAGGTGTTTGTAAATAGTTCTTAACAGTTAAATCAACTTGATTAGGAATCAATGGATTAACAGTATCCCCTGAAATCGCTACACGAATAGCCGATTTTCCATTAATGTTTTTGGTTAATGGAGTCGAAGTATCTTGATTACTTACATATCCACTTGCATATCCATCACCTGTGTAACCATCCCCAAATGTTTTATATCCATCTAGTTGGTTTTCTTCTGCTAAGTAATAATAGCCTGCAGGAAGTGTTTTTGTAAACGTTACTTCACCATTAAGATCCGTTGTGGCTGTATCAACAGGATTATTCAATTCATCATATAATTTAAAAGTAATGCCGCTTAAATCTTGAACTTTCACGTCTACACCATTTGATGATTGAGCAGCAATTTTATGAATTTTGAGTTTTGGTTGATAATTTAACCAAGCTAATGCTGTAGAATAGCCAATTTGAGCTTTTGTTAAAGTATAACCACTTTCTTTTACAGATGCATTTAAATCTGTTGCAGAAATTTCTGCTGTATTCGTTGGAAAGTTAAGCTCAGCTTTCGGATCTCCCGTATAATTGGAAGAATACGTTAATGTATAGCTACGCGTAATGTCTCCTAAATATAATGAAAAGCTTTTACCATCCTCGTTTGGTACAAGAATCGCTGTATCTTCAGCTACACTAGTTGGAGCAGTAGCTTGTTGTGTAATCGTAATATCTGTTGAGCTTGAAGTAGTAGGATGTTCATCGTCAGTATAATCGGTTCTTGTCAACTTAAATGAATCTAATTTAAGAGCCATATCACCTGTCGCACTATCTTCTATTTTTACGTTATTTAAATTGGATTGTGAACGGTTAATAAGTACTTTCCAATTATGTTGTACCTTTCCCGTACGGTCTGTATATTCTTTTTCAACTACTTCATCGCCATAATTTAAACCTGTTGGCGTAGAATCTAGTATTATTTGAGACGTATTATCCCCTTTAAATTTTGCTGTATTCGTATACGTAGATGCAGCGTGAATTAAATCTGTGTTTACTTTTGTCTTATATACAATTTGGTAAGCACTATTAATGGTACCTGCTTTTGATAAAGTAAATTCCTTACTTGTATCTTCAAATCCTGAAGGTGTCCAATCACTAGTTACATCATTTCCTCGACTAATAACACCTGTTTTGGAATCAACACTAGCATCGTATATTTTTAAGCTACCAGCAACATAGTTTTGATCACCATCAATTGTATCTATTAACACAGGATTTGTAACCGAGTTCGCGTAGTAATTGACATTTACAGTCCATGTAATTTCCTTCGTTTTTGGATTGTATACACCCGATTTATTCCCATCCGTATCTGCTTCTGGTGTCAAATTATATTGAGATGAGCCAATTGAAACATCTGTTTTTGTTACATCTTTAGCTGTTGTATAATCAATCGCTGCACTATTTTTAAGTGTTGTACCTGCTCCTACAAGATTATACCCTGTTGTATAAGTAATCTCGGTGTTAGGTTCGATTTCTTTACTTGCTGAAAACTGAATCGTAAATCCAATTTCTTTGTCAGCTCCATCTTTTGTTTTAGTAACAGTTGCACCTGAATCATATGTTGCTAATGGCTGACCATCTACTTGAATACTACTTTCATCAAGTGTTAGATTTCCTGTAACATACGTATCCGTTACTGTGACACCTTTTAGATTACCTACATTTGTAGCTGTATTTAATGTGATTTTCCAATCAGCTGTTTTATTGACATAGTCAACACCATCTGGAACAGTTGATTTAACACCTGCCGTGTTGTATAAAGACAAGCTAGCCGTATTAGTAGTTGTCCAAACGCTGCCAATAGTGGCTGTATTGGTAATGTCGCCACCTGTTATGACATCATCAGCTGTTGTCGTATATTCAATGACATAAGCTTTATTTGTTGCTGGTACAGAGATGCTTACTTGTTGTTTATTGCTATCAGTAGGATTAGGAATTTGTGATTCCACTGTAAAACCAGAAGCACTTATGTCTACTTCTGCCCCTTTCTCAACATGTGCACTACCATCACCATTTGTCGTTAAAGTTGCATTGTATATTTTTAAATCCCCAAAAGTAAATCCTGTATTAAAGGTATCAACAATGGTTTGTGCAACTAAGTCACGCTCGTTAATATTGTATTGAATTTGCCAAGTAACAGTTTGAGTACTAGAGTCATATGCTACCTGTTTTTTTACATAAGGTACATTGTGTTTTATTGTGACTTTCCCTGAAGATTTCTCTAAAATCGTTGAATCATCTGATTTTACCATTTTAGCTGTATTAGCTTCAATGGTATTTGGTAAGCCACTACCATCACCATATGCATTCGTATCATCTACTGTTGTTTTCAAGACAATTTCATACTTATCGGATGTAATACCACCTGTACGTTGTAAAGAGTATGTTGTACCTGTACCATTATCTTCCCAATTCGCTTTATCATCAAAAGGCTCTGTACTAAATTCTCCTGTAAACTTGTTGTAGTCATATTTTTTAACCGAAACAATGGAGTCCTTTGATAAACCTGCTGGCAGTTCATCCAATAGTTTCGCAGCATTTTCTACTCCAGAAAATATGATTTTATATTGAATTTCCTTGGTATCAAATGATTTTCCACCATTATCCGCTGTTTTACTCATAGCTGGAGCTGGTTTTGGTGCTTCTTGCAACTGTACATCAACATCTTTTGTTGCACCACCTTGAATAGGGTAGTGAATAGTATAAGGAGTCTCATCTATACTTTCAGCAAACCAGCTTCGGAATACTAGACCACCAGATGAACCTGCTGGAACATCTTGATTTACTTTAAGTTTTACAGTACCATCTGTATTCCAAGATAGATCACCCGTTACATCTGTTGCTAAAGTTACATCAGTACTATCTCCCTGTTTGACATACGTTCCAGTTGGAAGGGTATAAGTAAATTCAGTTCCAGCTGGGACTGCTTCAGGAAATTCAAAACTCACTAATACACCAAAATCATCTGTAATTTTAAATTGATGATCAGTTGGCAATGGATCTGCTGAATCAATTCCAGAAGTTAATTGAATATCTGTAATATAATCAGCTAAAGATGAACTGATTGCCAGTTTTTTCAAAGCTTTTGTTTGCAATTTAGCTTTGGTACTTTCATCAGATTTCTCTACTTTATCCTCAGCAGCTTTTGCCTTTTCTTCTGCACCCTCATTTTTCGCAAGTTTTGAAGCTTGTGCAATGAGTTGTGTTAATGCAGCTTTTCCTGCTACAAGTGATGAATCTACTTGCTTAACTTTCGCATCAGCCGCATCAATGGCAGCCTGTGTTACACCTTTAGCCAGTTGATCCTTTGTTGGGGTGAATAGGGCATTCACCGCTACGAAAGCTCTTGCCAAGTCGACTTTGTGTTGTAAGTCTTGTTTGACTTGGTCGTTTGTTACTTTGTGGACGGTTACTTCTACTGTGTTGATATGCCATTCCGTAACATCTTTTGCAAGGGCTGTGTATTGGTTGTTTGTGAACAGTGAGTCCACTGCCTGCTTAGCTTCTTCCTCCACAGCCTTACTACTATCTTCATCCTGAGCAGTTGCATTGGTTGGTGTGGATTCTTTGGTGTTATCCGCTTCTGTACCAACTTGGGTTTTGGTGTCTGTTTGAGTGGTTGCGGTATTATCGTTTGTTGCCGCAAACGCACTCATAGGCATCAAGAATCCAGAAGAAAGTACTTGGAGCACGAGCATGAAGGCCATCAGTGTTGCACTTAGTTTTTTCTTCACGTATGTCATTTCCCCTTTCTATTAACTTGTTTAAGCTAAAATCGCAAAGGGAAATCGAACATCTTCTATTTAGTTTTTCAATGTTTTATCCCTCCGATCAGCTTATTTCATAAGATTTGAAAAAAATTTTTTACTCCCATTAATTCCAAATCTTTTTCATTGGGAATATATCACCATCAATATATTCTTTCAAATTCTCCCTTATCCTTATGTATTATAATAGAACTATTCATATAATACTTTATTGACTTATATGTATGTTAAAAGATATTTTTTTGATATAAAAAGAGTTTTATTATTCGTTTTTAAAATTCGCTTATTTGTATCTCGTATATAAAATTCAGCAACAAACTATCTTTTGTATAACAAAAAATGGGATATATTTTTCTTTTTCATCATACTTTTATTGAATTATACCTAGAAACTCGAATACTCTATTTTATTTCCTTCTTATTTTATTATTTTAAAATATTAAATGTATTACAAATACACTAACTCACACCATTACTTTTCTATCATTTTCAAAAAAAAATTCGAATTCACGAAAATATCACATTCATTGATATATAAATATTTAAAAAGCATCATACTGTTTAGATTATGTTTATTTTTTGTTCAATATTTGTTCAGTGCAATAATATAAAATATATGTTTAAAATGTTAAATAACTATTCAAATATATTTTATGCATTAGTCAAATTATTTTTCTTCTTCTCTTATTAGAATAAATTTTCCAGACGAATAGTAAGCACTTCTTAATCCTCTACTACATTTAAATCCATCAGTTTTTTCTTAAAACGATCGCTTCAGTACCACTACGATTGAGAATGATCAACGATTTTCTATACAGAATTTTTCAAACACAAAAAAGCGCTGAGGAACAATCTTATCGAGTTGCTCCTTAGCGCTTTTTATCTATTTAACTAATCTTCGTTTTCAATTATTTTAACCAGTTTTTCTAATACTTGTTTTTCGTCATTACCTTCTGCACTTAAAATAATAGTAGTTCCTCTTGCAATCGCTAAGCTCATGATCCCCATGATACTTTTTGCATTTACTTTTTTATCGTCTTTTTGAAGGAATACGTCAGCCGAATGACGATTCGCTTCTTGAACGAATAATGCCGCTTGTCTCGCTTGTAATCCTGATTTTAGTTTGACTTTTACTTGTTTTTCTACCACAATGGATCCTCCCCTTTTAAGTTAGAACAGTTTGAATGAAATGAACATATAAAGTGAAACTTTCATCAGTGGGGGTTTTCTTCACCCACCACTGATGATTAGTTGAACCAATCGGGCTTTTACGGGCAGTTGCTCTCCCGCCTACCTTCTTTGCTTTCGCTGAATTTTGAGAGAGGTGTATTACTGCCCGTTCAAGCGGGATAAAATCCATCTGTTATTTTGAATCCTTTTAAAAAAATGATTTTTTACAACCTACATGGTTTTATCTAGATCATTAAACTTTTATTTTTTCGCCATTTCTGAGCGCATCGGCAATTTCGTCGATTTTGCGTAAACGATGATTAACACCTGATTTACTCACAACGCCTGTTGATACCATCTCGCCAAGTTCTTTTAGCGTTACTTCTTGATATTCTACCCGTAACCGCGCGATTTCACGTAGTTTTTCTGGTAATTGATCGATACCGATCATGTTATCGATATAACGGATATTTTCAACTTGACGAATCGCGGCACCAATCGTTTTGTTCAGATTAGCCGTTTCACAATTAACTAAACGATTAACACTATTTCGCATATCTCGTACAATCCGTACATCTTCAAATTTTAGCATGGCTTGGTGAGCACCTACAAGGCTTAAGAAATCCGAAATCTTCTCAGCTTCTTTTAAATACGTTACAAAGCCCTTTTTGCGTTCTATCGTTTTGGCATTGAGTTCGAAGCAATTCATTAAACTCATTAAGGCTTCTCCATGCTCTTTATATAAAGAATAAATTTCTAAATGGTAGGAAGAAGTTTCAGGATTATTCACAGAGCCACCTGCCAAAAAGGCCCCACGTAAATATGCTCTTTTTTGATCTACCGTATCGGTCAACTCTTCTGCGATGGCATGATCGAATAAAGAATTACCAGAAAGAATATATAATTCCTCCAATAGCTCTTTTGCTCCATCACGCACGCGGCAAATATACACATTATTTTTCTTTAGCCGCATCTTTTTACGTACTAATAATTCAATTCGATGCTGATATAATTTTTTCATAATGGTATACATTCTACGAGCAATCGCTGCGTTTTCAGTTTGCACATCAAGACTTATTTGGTGATTAGCAAAGGACAGAGAACCATTCATTCGGATAAGGGCAGATAGTTCTGCTTTCAAACTCGCATCTTCTGCTTCAACTTGAGTAAGTTCTTTTTTCGTTTCCGAAGCAAATGACATTTCGATTCCCCCTCTCTTCAATAATCTATTTTACGCTAATTTGACCACGATTGCTTCTTTTGTTGATAGTTTGTCGCATATTCTACTATCCATGCAGCAACTCTATTGGTTTCATGCCGAATAACGCCATTATGGATTGTAGCAATATCTTTTTTCACAACTTCAAGCCCCATATTTTCTAAGCGTTCCACATCAAATTTTACAGGTTCCGCCAGTTCTTTACTATAGGCTTCCCGGATCGCTTTTGGCACTTCCTCTTTGTTGATGAGTATCGTTTGGATAAAATCCTCACCAACGTGATCATAAAGCGCTTGCACATGATCAGCAGCTGTATAGTTTGAGGTCTCGCCTGCCTGCGTCATTAGATTACAAATATATATTTTATGCCCTTTTGCTTCTAATACTGCATTTTTGATCCCTTCTACCAATAGGTTTGGCAAAATGCTAGTGTATAGGCTTCCCGGTCCAATAATAATGATATCTGCATTCAAGATGGCATTGACCGCTTCTTGTAATGGCTGTACATCTGCTGGTGACAAAAATACTCGCTTGATCTTAGTGTCGAACGTTGGAATTTTCGACTCGCCTTGTACAATAGTGCCATCGTCTAATTCAGCTAATAACGTAATACGTTGATTGGCAGCTGGTAAAACTTTACCATGGACGTTTAATACACGACTCATCTCACGTATAGCATGTGAAAAGTCCCCTGTTATTTCTGTCAATGCTGTTAACATTAGATTTCCAAGTGAATGTCCACCTAATTCTTCTTTTCCTTTAAAACGATATTGGAACATTTCTTCAACTAACGGTTCCACTTCTGAAAGTGCTGCAATAACATTTCGAATATCTCCTGGCGGCGGAATCGCAAAGTCATCACGGATCCGTCCCGAACTTCCACCATCATCGGCAACTGTTACAATAGCAGTCAAATCTACTGGGCATTTTTTTAACCCCCGCAGTAATGTTGAAAGCCCTGTACCGCCACCAATAATGACTATTCTCGTTTGACTTTTTGGCATTAAGTTATCCCTTTCTTTTGGCAATATCACGATGTGTAATCACTGTTGGTGCATATTTATCTAGGTGGTTACCGAAGTATTCTGCTAAAGTGACAGAACGATGTTGACCACCTGTGCATCCAAAAGCAATGACTAACTGTGTTTTCCCTTCTTTTTGATACAACGGTATCATAAATTCAAATAAATCCATTAACTTTTCAATTAGAGCTCTTGTTTCATCATATTTTAATACATATGATGAAACTTCTTCATCTAATCCGGTTTTCGAACGAAGTAGCTCAATATAGTATGGATTTGGTAAAAAACGTACATCAAATACTAAATCCGCATCGATCGGCATACCGTGTTTAAATCCAAATGACATCACATTTACGGTGAAAGTACGAGATTCCGCATCTGAAAATTGGGCAATAATTCGTTGGCGTAATTCTCTCGGTTTCATACTTGATGTATTATAAATAAATTGGGCACGTTCCTTTACATCTGCTAATAATTCACGCTCACGCTTGATCCCCATAAGAGGTAAGCCATTTTCAGACAATGGATGTGAGCGGCGAGTTTCCTTATAACGTCTGACTAATGTTTCGTCATCAGCATCTAAAAATAAAATCTTTGTGGCAACAAGATCTTCTCTTTCGATCTGATCTAATGCATCGATTAATGAAGAGAAAAAATCTCCCCCTCGTAGGTCCATTACAGCTGCAATACGAGAAATTTCTTTTTTAGATTCTTTCATTAAATTTAAAAAAGTTGGCAGTAATGCTGGGGGTAAATTATCTATACAATAAAAACCTAGATCTTCAAAACTTTGAATAGCTACAGTTTTCCCTGCTCCAGACATTCCCGTTATGATAATTAACTCGTTCACTGACTGTGGACTAGGCATTCTTTCCATCCCCTTCGCACGACATCTGAATTTTTTCCTCTAACAATTGGAAATCCTCTGTATATGTAAAAGTTCCATATTGTGTACCTACTGATTCAACTGCAAATAATAAATTCGTGCGATCACCTTCTGCCATAGGTAAATGTTTTAGATTTTCAATCGGGTGCCACTCTAATACTCCTTCACGTGTTTCTTTATAGGGTATCCCTTGCAGATCTTCAGCTATGAAAGTGAATAACATCCATTCATTCACCACTTCTTCTCCACGTTTTATAACCATTGTGTAAATGCCCTTTAGATGTGGCTTAATGGCTGTAGCGCCCGTCTCTTCTCGAAATTCACGACTTGCGGCTTCGAAAATCGACTCTCCGCTTTCAATCTTTCCACCTGGTGCAACATACCAACCGCGTCGTGGTTTCTTCAACAAAAGCACTTGGTCGTCTTTTTTTACTAATAAATTGGCGATTCTTTGCACACACGACACCCCATTTCTAACAATTCTTATCATATTTATTATACCGTTTTCAACTACTTGAATCCAAAAGAATAATCTAAAAACACAAATTCTCCTATTGGTATAAAGTATCACTTAGGGGATTCTTCTTCCCACTGAACTAGCGGAACGTAAGTGAAAAGCTCTACGTCCTGTGGCAGCACCTGAGTGATCAACATCTTGTTGTCCCGAACCAATCAAGCTTTTACAGGCTGTTGATCCCCCACCTATCTTTCTCGTTTTTCTCTAAACTTTTAGGTGGGGGTCTTACTGCCCTGCCCGTTAAAGCGGGATAAAAAAGAGGCTGCTTCCTACGGTCGAGAAAACCGACAGAAACAACCTAATCATATTTCTATTTAAAAGGGGTTATTACATCCTTCACTATACACAATCTTTGTTGCAGGTTAATAACAACTGTATTAAAGAATTATTAAATTGAATTATTTTACAGGAAACTTTCCTTTTAGTTCTTCCACATAGTGCTGAGCGGCTTGTGCTGCGATACTTCCATCACCAGTTGCTGTAACGATTTGGCGTAACGTTTTATCACGAACATCACCCGCAGCATAGATACCCGGAACAGCGGTTTCCATTTCTGCATTCGTTTGAATATAACCAGCTTCGTTTAAAATGCCTAGATCTTTAAAAGGTTTTGTTAATGGGAGCATGCCAATGTATATAAATACACCATCAGCTTGGACCTCTTGTTCAGTATCATCTACAGTAGAAACAAGAGTTACACTACCTACTTTCCCATCTTTTTCGTGGATTTCTTTTACCGTATGGTTCCAGATAAAATCTATTTTTTCATTAGCAAACGCACGATCTTGAATAATTTTTTGAGCGCGTAATTGATCACGACGGTGGACGATTGTTACTTTATCTGCAAATCGTGTTAAATAAATTCCCTCTTCAACCGCAGAATCTCCTCCACCAACAACGATTAAATTTCGATTTTTAAAGAATGCACCATCGCATACAGCGCAATAGCTGACACCGCGACCACCAAGTTCTTTTTCGCCGGGTATCCCCATCTTTTTATACTCTGCGCCTGTAGTGATGATAATAGCGCGTGCCTTATATTCTTTTGAACCAGCTTTTATGGTTTTATATTCTTCCCCATCGATAATTTCAGTAACATCACCATAAGCGTATTCTGCCCCGAATTTTTTCGCATGGTCGAACATTTTGGTCGATAATTCTGGTCCTAAGATGGATTCAAAGCCGGGATAATTTTCAACCTCTTCTGTATTCGCCATTTGTCCTCCAGGGATCCCTCTTTCTAACATTAAAGTAGAGAGATTACTGCGTGAAGCATAAACTGCAGCAGTCATGCCTGCAGGACCAGCACCAATAATTACAACATCATAAATTTTTTCTTCTGACATGTCTGTTCCTCCTAAGTCGTATCAGTTCATTTTGCTTTAATCTTAGAGGATTGCCATTGTTTATGACAAGATATCTGCTTATGAATCCACAAATCACTTATCAAAAAGAGGCAAAAATTGTATCAATTCGTTCACATATTTTGTCAATGTAACAGTAGAAATGCCATAATAATCTGCTACTTCTTTTTTGGTAATATTCTTTAGACGAGATGATTTATACATATATTCAGTTGCAGCTGCAAGCGCATTCGGATTCTTGAATGGATAATCTTTATCCAGTGCACGCTCGCATAAAACGAACCACATTTGAAACAAAAAAGTATCATTCAATTGCAACGGTTTAGCCTCACCATACAAAATTTCGGCAACCTCCGCTGAACGCAGAAATGACTTTAATGTGCGATCATTATCTAGAAAATTACGGTCTAATGTATAGGCTAAATATAATTTTTCGATGGGCGTATAACGATCGATCTGAACCCAACTGGGATGAGCAAGAATTTCTTGTTGATAAGGGGATTTTCCCAATAAAAATATCCCTAATAACCGTTCGCTTCTATATTTACTTTCTAGCTTTTCAACAATAAAATTCCGATTTTTTTCGATTGAATCTGCTTGAAATTGATTGTGCTCAATCGTCCAGGGTTCATAGCCTATTTTATCAGGAGCAATCTCAAGTAGCTTATCCCATATCATTCTTGCTTCTTCTTCAAAGCCTAAAAAATACGCTGCATGAGATAACCAAAAATAATAGCCTGTATCTCCCTCAAAGCCATGCTTTTTCATACTCTTCAACCATTTATAGGCTTCTTCATAACGACCGATCAATGCTAATGTTGCCCCAAGTTTATAGCGTTGCTCAAAAGAGTATGGACAAAGTTTGACCAGTAACTCTGTTAATGCTTGTAATTCTTTCTCATCCTTCTCGTAGTAAGCCATGACCGTTAAATTACAAAGCGCATGCAAGTTTCCAAAATTTTTTTGCAATAGTTGATGTAACAAGGCTCTAGCTTGTTCGGAATCGCCTTTATAAAAATAGGCGAGAGATAAATTATTGTAAGCTGCCCAGAAATCAGGATAGTCCGTAATGATATTCTCTAAAAGTACGATTGCTTCATCGAGCTTACCCTTCTCCATCAGCTTCCTTGCCTTTTCTTGCAGATAAACAGCTTCTTGATTCACCGATTTGTCAGAAGGAACATCATCCTCCACGGATGAAGCAAAGTCTATAATATCCATTGCTTCATCTGCATACTCCCCCATTTCATCAAGGCGCAAATATTCCTCTGCAAAATATTTTGCATCTACCATAAACCCGGCTTGAGCAGAGCCTTCCGCTAAAAACAGCAAGATTTCAGGCTCATTTGGATCGATCTCGTTTGCCTTTTTCAATAACTCTAACGCATGGGTGAAACGACCCGCTTCCAATTCAACAATGGCATATTGTAACAATATCAATGAATCCTCTGGGTTAAGTTCAGCCGCTCTTCTCAAATATTTAAGTGCTTTTTCTACTTGATCACGATTCAATGCTTGTACTGCTTTTTTATAATAAAATTCACCATTAGGAATAAAGAATACAACATTTTTTCGAGTATTTTGTTCACTATTCATATCCTATAGTTTTCCTCCAAAAATAATAAGGAACGCTGTTGTACGTTCCTTAGACATCGTATCTAACATTATATCATAAATCAGTGCTTTTCATGACGTTTTTGCAAAACACCCAAAACTTCGTACAAATCTAATTTTTGTTCCTGTAAAAGTACTAGTAAGTGATAAATTAAATCCGCTGCCTCCCATTTTAGTTCTTCGGCATCGCGATTTTTAGAAGCAATGACGACTTCTGTTGCTTCTTCACCAACCTTTTTACAAATCTTATCTACACCTTCTGTAAATAGGTAGGTTGTGTAGGCACCTTCCGGCATTTTTTCTTCCCGATCTTTAATAACATTTTTCAATGTTTCTAAAATGTCGAGAGAGCCTATGGATGATTCTTTTTCTTTGATCACTTCACTAAAGCAAGAAACGGTCCCTTTGTGGCAAGCTGGACCTTTTGGTAAAACTTCCACTACCAACGCATCTTGGTCACAATCCACACGCAATGCAACCACTTTTTGCGTATTTCCACTCGTTTCTCCTTTATGCCAAAGCTCTTGTCTCGAGCGGCTGAAGAACCATGTTTCGCCCGTCTCAATTGTTTTTTCTAAAGATTCTTTATTCATATAAGCTACCGTTAATACTTCTTTTGTTCTTGCATCTTGAACAACTGATACAATTAAACCGTTTTCGTCAAATTTTAAATTTTCAGTCATCTCACTGCTACTCCTCGCTGTTTTAAACTTGCTTTTACTTCTGCAACACTTGTTTCTTTATAGTGAAAAATTGAAGCGGCCAATGCTGCATCCGCGTCAATATCATGTAGTACTTCATAGAAATCATCTACTTTACCTGCACCACCGCTTGCAATGATCGGCACATTAACGGCCTCACGAATCGCTTTCGTTAGTGGTAAATCGAAGCCATTCTTTTCCCCATCTTGATCCATACTTGTTACAAGCAATTCTCCTGCACCAAGTGCAACAGCTTCTTTTGCCCAAGCTATCGCTTTTTTTTCTGTTTTATTTCTTCCTCCATGTGTGTAAACCATCCATGTGCCATCTTCTTCACTCCACTTTGCATCAATGGCAACAACGATACATTGTGCGCCAAAATAATCAGAGCCTTCCTTGATCAGTTGAGGACGATTAATCGCAGAAGAATTGATCGATACTTTATCAGCACCAGCGCGCAATAAACGCTTCATATCTTCTAATGTTCGAATACCGCCACCTACTGTAAATGGTATAGCGAGTGCGGTCGCTGTTTTGCGCACAACATCAACCATCGTTTCGCGTCCTTCATGTGAAGCAGAGATATCAAGGAATACAAGTTCATCTGCACCTTGTTTGTTGTAAAATTTAGCTAATTCTACAGGATCGCCTGCATCTCGTAGAGAAACGAATTGTACTCCCTTTACGACACGGCCTTCTTTGACATCTAGACATGGAATAATTCGTTTCGTTAACATTATTCCGCCTCCCTTAGTGCCTCTTGTAGTGTAAAACGGCCTGCATATAACGCTTTGCCAATGATGACACCGCTGACAGTTGAGCTTTGTGATGCTTTTTTAACTTTAGCAATATCTTCTAATGCACTAATCCCACCTGAAACAATGATATGAGCGCCAGTTGCCTGCGCTAATAATAGATTTGCTTCAATATTGGGACCAGCTAGTGTTCCATCCGTTGCAATATCTGTAAAGATAAAATATTTTGCACCCGCTTCTGCAAAAACTTTCCCTACTTCAATCGCTGATTGATCAGAAGTTTCAATCCAACCATGTGTTGCGACCATACCGTCTTTAGCATCTAAACCAATGACAATTCGTTCAGAACCAAACTCTTTGATAAATCCCTTTACAAGTTCTGGTTCACGGATAGCTAGACTACCAATGATCACACGATCCACACCATTTTCTAAATAATAACGAACATCTTCTTCCGAACGAATCCCTCCGCCGATTTGAACCTTTAGAGGTAATTCCTTTGCAACCCGAATGACTTCATCCGCATGTGCACGTTTACCATCTTTGGCGCCATCCAAATCGACCATATGTACATAACTTGCGCCTGCCTCTGCAAAACTTTTTGCCATTTCAAAAGGTGAATCCGCATAAACGGTTTCTTTGGCATAGTCTCCCTTGAATAGACGAACACATTTGCCGCCTCTCATATCGATAGCTGGAAAAATTTGAATGGAACTCATAAAGTAGCTACTCCCTTCTCAACTGCATGAAGCCAATGTTGGAGTAAATAGACACCACATTCGCCTGACTTTTCTGGATGAAATTGCATGCCTGTCACATTCCCTTTTTGCACAATCCCAGGGACCCTCACATCGCCATACTCTGCATATGCGATTAAATCTCCCTCATCCATTTCTGTTGCAAAATAAGAATGGACAAAATAGACATAACGTTCTTCTGGTAATTGGTCTAGCCATGTTGGGGATTTGGCAAATTGCAAATCATTCCACCCCATATGTGGTACTCGGTAGGATTTTCCTAAAGAATCTTTTCCTGAAAATTGTTTGATATACCCTTTAAAAATTCCCAATCCTTGCCAATGACCATTTTCTTCACTTTCTTCAAATAGCAGTTGCATGCCTAGACAAATACCAAGAAGAGGCTTGTTGGTTGCTACCACTTTATCAAATAATGCTATAAGCCCTGTATCATGAAGCCTTTTCATGGCATCCTGAAATGCACCGACCCCCGGCAATATAAGCGCATCACATGCTAACAAGCTTGTTTGATCCGCGGAAACAAGCACATCGCAGCCTAAACGCTTAAGAGCCTGTTCAACACTAAAAAGATTACCCATACCATAATCGATTACGCCGATTTTCATGTTAACAACCCCTTCGTTGATGGTACTTTTCCTTTCAATCGTGGATCGATTTGCACAGCATCATCTATTGCTCTCGCTAAGGCTTTAAAGATCGCTTCTATAATATGGTGCGTATTATGACCATAAGGAACGATAACATGGACGTTCATCCGTGCTTCCAATGTAAATTTCCATAAAAATTCATGGACAAGTTCCGTATCAAATGTACCAACTTTTTGGGAAGGAATTTCTGCACGAAATTCTAAATGTGGACGATTGGAACAATCAATGACAACTTGCGCCAATGCATCATCCATTGGTACAAATGCATTTCCATAACGTTTGATACCTTTTTTATCACCAAGAGCTTCCTTGATTGCTTGACCAAGTACGATCCCTACATCTTCGGTCGTATGATGATCATCAATTTCTGTATCTCCATTCGCTATGATTTGGCCATTGAAAAGACCATGCTTCATAAAAAGGTCAAGCATGTGATCCATAAACGGTACACCTATGTTAACAGTTGCTATTCCTTCACCGTCCAGATCAATTTCAATCGCAATTTGTGTTTCATTTGTCTTACGTTCTATTTTTGCGTAACGTGCCAAATTATTCCTCTCCTTTATCCCAGCCCCTTGATTCCACTGCTCTTGCATGTCCTTCTAATCCTTCGAGTCTTGCTAGGCGGGCAATTTTGGGTGCATTGTCAGACCATGTTTTTTCTGTATAGTAAACGACATTTGTTTTCTTTATGAAATCATCGACATTTAACCCGCTCGCAAAGCGCGCTGTACTATTCGTTGGTAAAACGTGGTTCGTTCCAGCAAAATAATCGCCAACAGGTTCAGAGCTATAGCGTCCTAAAAAAATCGCTCCGGCATTATCAATTTGTTCGCTGACTTTCTCTGCATTTTCCGTGACAATTTCTAAGTGTTCAGGTGCTAGTTGATTAATCGCTTTTGTTGCTTGTTGAATAGATTCAGCGATATAAATATGTCCAAAGTTCTCCACAGATCGTCTAGCAATTGCTTCACGAGGAAGAGATTTCAACTGTTCTTCCACATGCATTTGTACATTTTCAGCTAAGCGTTCACTCGTTGTAATAAGAATTGGACATGCCATTGGATCGTGCTCTGCTTGTGATAATAAATCTGCAGCAACTTCATCCGCATAAGCTGACTCATCTGCAATAATCGCAATTTCACTTGGTCCTGCAATCATATCGATAGCGACTTCTCCAAAAACTTCGCGTTTCGCTAATGCCACGAAAATATTCCCCGGTCCTGTAATTTTATCTACAGCTTGAATTGTTTTCGTACCATATGCCAGTGCCCCAATGGCCTGTGCGCCACCCATTTTATAAATTTCTTCGATTCCTAAGATAGATGCTGCCGTTAATACAGCAGCAGGTAATTGACCGTTTTTATCACTTGGCGATGCCAGTACGATTCGTTTAACGCCAGCCACTTGAGCTGGAATAACGTTCATTAGAACAGAAGATGGATAAGCTGCTGAACCGCCGGGAACGTATAAACCGACAGAGGCAATTGGCAAAATCCGTTGTCCTAACCAAGAACCATCTGCTAGTTTCAACTTATACCCTTCACGTTTTTGTTGTTCATGATATAAACGAATATTAGCAGCTGCTTCGGTTAAATCTTGTACTAATTGAGGATCTAATGATGCGACAGCTTCATCCATTTCCTGTTGTGTCACTCGTAAACTATCTGGTGCAAAACCATCCCATTTGAGACTGTATGCTTTAACAGCCTCGTCTCCTTTTTCACGAACATCTTTTAATACTTGGCGTACCGTTTTTAATTGTTCTTCATTACCACTTTCCAAAGGTCTTTTTAATGAAATATCATCTGTTAATACTTCTATTTTCATAGCAAATCCTTCTCTCATTTCACACATTTTTTGAGGCGCTTTACTAAATCTAAAATTCGTTCGTTTTTCATTCGATAGCTCACGGGATTAGCGATTAATCTTGATGAGACATCTGTGATGAATTCATATTCTACAAGCCCATTTTCTTTTAATGTTTGACCAGTGGATACAATATCTACGATTCGATCTGCAAGACCGATCATCGGAGCCAACTCGATTGAACCATTCAGTCCAATGATTTCTACTTGTTCTCCTTTTTCACGATAGTAATCCGATGCAACGGTTGGATATTTTGTTGCAATACGAGGTGCAATTTCGTTTAAGGCTGTATTTGGTAATCCCGCAGATGCAATATGACATTTACTAATATTCAAATCTAATAGTTCATGTACTTCACGATTTTGTTCAAGCAATACATCTTTTCCAGCGATGCCAATATCCGCCACACCATGTTCTACATAAGTGGGCACATCCATTGGTTTTGCTAAGATAAAGCGGATTTTCTCTTGTGGGATTTCAATCATTAATTTACGTGACATTTCAACATTCTCTGGTAATTCAAAGCCAGCCTCGATCAGCATTTCATAGGCTTCCTCGAAAATACGCCCTTTTGGCATGGCAATTGTTAACTCATTCATGGACGTTACCCCCTTGTCCAATTCGTACAATTTCAGCAAAATGATTTTCAAATGCTGCTAGATTTTCTAATCCTTCTATCGATTGCAAAGTAGTACGTTTTCCTTGTGCCCGAAGTTTTTCAGCTGTTTTCAGTGCTTCAGCCAACTGTGTTGCTACGAATAGTACAAGTACTTCATTTTTTTCATCAGACTGTTGTGGAATCACTTCTAATAGATGGTCTACTCGTAAGCCAAAACCAATAGCGCTAACTTCTGTTCCAAATACTTGAAGTAAACCATCATATCTACCACCATTACCAATTGGAAAACCAGAGCCGGTTGCAAACACTTCGAATAGCATCCCTGTGTAATAATTCATATGACTTGCTAAAGTAAAGTCGAACGCAATGTATGAAGTGGCATCTGCAATTTCCAATATCGATGCTAGCTGTTCCATGTAGATAAAGGCATCTTTTTCATATAAATATTTTGCAATTTCTCGGATGCTTTTCATCTCTGTTGCATCTTCGATAAATGATAATAATGTTTTTTCTTTTTCAACTGGTAGATGATAAGAAATGACCGCTTCCTCAAAACCGACAACATTCTTGCGTACCAATAAGCTATGTAATTCCTCAAATTGTTTTTCGTCTTGAACATTTTTCTTAATGATGGCATCCAAAATACCAGCGTTTCCAATTGTGATCTTAAATTCTTCGATCCCTAACGCTTTTAGCAAATGAATAGCCGTTAAAATGACTTCCGCATCTGCATAGACGGAAGAATCTCCGATAATTTCAATGCCCATTTGTTCAAATTCTGCTGGACGACCACCTTCTAGTTGCTGTGCCCGAAAAACACTTGCAAAATAAGCTAAGCGTAATGGAATTTTCTCTTTTAATAATTTTGAAGTCGCAACACGTGCAATAGGTGTTGTCATATCTGGACGCAACACTAATGTATTCCCTTGACTATCAACCAGTTTAAATAGCGAAGAATCAACAATAGCAGAAGCTTTACCAACTGTGTCATAATATTCAAGTGTTGGCGTTTGGATAAAATCAAATCCTCTTAAGCGAAGAAATTCACGTCCTGTTTGTCGAATAATCTCCTTCTTTTCAAAAATCTTTGGAAATGTATCGCGCATTCCAAGCGGTTTTTCAAACTTTCGAATTGGTGACATTATTACACTTCCTAATCTATATACTTTAACGTGCTAGAGTGATGATGTATGAAAGTATTCTATAATAAGAGAAACATGAAGTCAAGTGTTCTAAGAAAATATGTGTATATGTTATGATTTTTTAGAATTAACTGATTCTTTTTCGGCTATTTCTTCCTTTGTATAAATGATCCTCATAGGATTGCCGCCAGCAAATGCACCAGCAGGGACATCCTTGTTCACTAATGTCATTGCCGAAATAATGGCATCATCTCCAATCACTACACCGGGCAAAATAGTCGAGTTGGCACCAATCATAACCCGATCACCGATCACAACATCTCCTAGCCTATACTCATCCACTAAATATTCATGCGCAAGAATCGTTGTATTAAAACCAATGATCGTATCTTTTCCCACTTTAATGCGTTCTGGAAACATTGTATCTGGTGTTACCTTTAATGCAAACGATGTTTTTTCACCAATCTCCATTTTTAAAAATGTACGATAAAGCCAATTTTTAACTGCAAGAAATGGCGTATAACGAGCCGTTTCAATAATGATGAAACATTTCACGACTTTCCAAAAGGAAACCGTTTTATAAATTTGCCAAAGTGATGTTGAACCTCTTACAGGGTATCTTTCCGTTCTACGCATAGCATGCTCCTCTACGATTTTTCAGATCGACATATAAGTATTGATCCAATTTAGCTGCATTAAAAGTTCTTTCTCTCAACAAGTAAAATATACCGTTTATTCTCACACACGCATTCTTCTTCCTAAAAATTCCATGTAAACTATCACCACGATAAAAAACTTTTTTCTATCAGGCGTGTTGATTATCCAATTTAATCCATAAAAATAGAGGAATTCGTTAATTGCAGCGAAGATCTATATAAATAATCCTAAAAATACAGGGTTTTTCAAAAATTACGCCAAACGAGTATTCCTAATTTTTGTAAAATCAACACATGTGTTTTTCTATATACTTTGTTCATTCTAATATATAGGCTCTAAAATAGATTTGACACATTTCACTCTATCCATACTTATGATAACTTCGAGCAAGCTCTTCATCTTTGATAAGCGGCCATACGATTTCATATTCGCCATGCTGTTGGAAATTTGGATTTATATATATAAATGAATCTACCTCTTGATTCTTGAAGAATCACTTGTCGAAAATGATTTGATTCAATCCAAAACTGTAGATGGAATCATGTCGGCTTTTGTGAATTTCCCGGGAAATTCAGGTATGAGTATATGTCCATTAAATTGGAATCACTCTCTTTGAACCTGATGGATTCAACTATCATGTTGAGAGATGAAGAAAACTCACACTGTGTGATTCTTCACTTTATCATCTTTCTTTCATAAAAAATAACCAGCACTATCATTACAAACTCTAATTAAAATCTGAAATAGCATTAATAATTTCCTACTATTAAAGGAATAGCCGCATCACTATGGAAACTTAAATTCCCTACCTAATTGAATCAATTTCATAATACAAAGTTTAAAAGAAAAACATACATTCTATAAAAAGTTTTTATTATATCCCATTTTAAGCAATTGTGAAGCGGAAGACGGCGACTCCTCGAAAATGCATGCGCATTTCCATCGTGCGGTGTGAGTTCAAGGAGGCTTATTCAAAGTCCTGCGGGAAAAGCTTGAGCTGAAGGCCCCGCAGGAACGTTTTAAGGGACAAAGCCTAAGTTCGCCACGTCCTGTGGCAACGGCTTCGGGGTCAACATCGTATCGACCCGAGGAGACTAAAGCCAAGCCCGCGGAAAGCGTCCGTCTGTAGCAGAACATAATATTAGTATATAGAAAAAAGTATTTATATTTTTAAACTCAAAAGGTATTTATGAAATTGATTCGTTTATGGAAAATTTAAATCTATTATCCAAAGCAATGTCGGCGATATACTACAAATTTATAGCTGACTTAAATATGAATGCTACTTTATCCTATTGTTTCAAAATGCCCCATTAAAGACACGGAAACACGCAAGCGCATTGATCTTTCTATTGATCCTTATATTGAACAGGTGGTTTAATATTTAATCGACGGTAGATTAGGATAATAACACCTAGCACAAGGCCCACTAGTGACACAATCTGTGCCATACGTAAATCACCAATTAGTAAACTATCCGTTCTCATCCTTTCAACAAAGAAACGGCCAAATGAATACCATATAATGTAGGTTAAGAAAATTTCCCCTCGTCGTGGGTTTACCTTTCGAAGCACCAATAAAATGATCAATCCAATTAGGTTCCAAACAGATTCATATAAAAATGTTGGATGATGATAGAATCCATTGACATTCATTTGTTCAATCAACCAATTCGGTAAATGTAGATTTTCTAAAAACGAACGCTCTACTACACCTCCATATGCCTCTTGGTTCATAAAATTGCCCCAACGACCTATAATTTGACCTATAATAAGTGACGGCGCTAATATATCCGCTATTTTCCAAAAACTAATCCCTCTTTTGTGGGTGAAAATAATCGCTGTCACAAAGGCACCAATAAGTGCACCATGTATAGCAATGCCCCCATGCCAAATCTGAATGATTTCATCGGGATGTGCTGCATAATATGGCCATTCAAAGGTTACATAATAAATTCGGGCACAAATAATAGAAATAGGCACTGCCCAAATCAATAAATCCGTTAAAATCTCTTCATTGAAACCTCTTTTAATCATTTCTCTTTGCCCTACAAAATAAGCAATGATAATTCCACAAGCAATGATGATTCCATACCAACGGACTGATATGGGGCCAAGTGTAAATGCTACTGGATTAATTGCCATTAAAATTGAATCCATAATAATCTCCTTTCGCCTCTACGCTATAACTGTTTTCATCTAGAATTCGTCATTTCCTTCAATGACGCTATCCAATCTGCGTGAAAACTCTTCTGCAGCATTTACGCCTAAATTCTTTAAACGATGATTCATAGCAGCCACCTCTATAATAACCGATAGATTTCGACCTGGTCTTACGGGAACTGTCAACTTTGGTAGCTCTGTATCGATGATTTTCATGGTTTCTGAGTCCAACCCTAAACGGTCGTATGTTTTTTCTGAATCCCATGTTTCTAGATCGATGACTAGTGAAATTCGTTTATGTTTCCGCACGGCGCTCGCACCAAACAATGTCATAATATCAATAATGCCAATTCCTCTAATTTCAAGTAAATGATCGATCAAAGGTGGTGCATTACCGACCAGCGTACTTTCACCCTCTTGACGAATTTCAACGCAGTCATCTGCCACTAAACGATGTCCCTTTTTGACAAGTTCTAGTGCAGTTTCGCTTTTTCCCACTCCACTTTTCCCGGTGATTAAAACACCAATTCCGTATATATCCATCAATACGCCATGCACTGCCGTTGTTGGCGCTAAGCGACTCTCTAAATAATTTGTCAATAAACTTGAAAATCGAGTAGTTGTCAATTTTGTTGTCAATACAGGTACATGATGTTCTTCGGAAGCTACTATTAAAGCCTCTGGAACTTCCATATCATGTGAGATGATGATAGCTGGGGTTTCTTGAGAACAAAGCTTATTCATCCGATCGAATTGTACTTCTCTTGATAACATTTCAAAAAATGATAGTTCCGTTTTTCCTAAAAGTTGTACCCGTTTTGCAGGATAATGTGTAAAGTAGCCTGCCATCTCAAGCCCCGGACGTGAAATATCACTCGTTAAAATATGCCGTCCGATTCCTTCCTCACCACTTATTAGCTTCAGATTCAATACTTCCATTACATCTTTCGTACAAACCTGATCCAAAGGCATCATCATACCACCTTTCCAATAAACATAAAATAATACTCAACTTCTGGGATTTTTTTATCCCACACCGTATAAGTTGAACGGGTTGTTATTTACAGCAATTGAGCTTTTCTACTGAACTAAGATAAAGTGAAGCTTCCATCCGTGGGGGTTTTCTTCATCCTCCACTGAAATAGAAGAACTCAGGTTAAAAGCGCCACGTCCTGTGGCAACACCTGAGGGACCAACATCTTGTTGGCCCAAACCAATCGGGCTTTTACGGGCAGTTGATCCCCCACCTATCTTTCTCGTTTCTCTCTAAACCTTGAGATGGGGGTCTTACTGCCCGTTAACGCGGGATAAAACATATGAACATATTTTAGCATAAATTTAAGTATGGAACACAGTCGGTTAACTTACTATGTAAACATTTTCTTTCAATAAGATTCAACAAGCCGAGTAAGACTTTCCTTACTCGGCCTGTTATGATTTGATCCAATGAAAAAACTAGCTTTCCCCTCATGAAAGCTAGTTTTAAAATATTATTTTTGTTCAGAAAGCCATTTTGCAACGGCATTTACTTCGTCATCACTTTGTAATCCATTGCTTGGTTTTGCAGGCATTTGCCCTTTACCTTTGTTTAAAACATCTTTGATTTGATCTTCTGATAATTTAGAACCGATTTTTGTTAGATCCGGTCCCATAGCACCAGTTAAATCATTGCCATGACATGAAATACATTTTTGTTTTGCAATTGATTCACCGTCAGCTGTCGCTGTTTCATTTGTTTTTTCTTCCGTTGCTGTGTCATTTGTTGTTGTGTTATCGGTTGTTTCAGTTTTTGTGTCGTTATTATCTGCTGCGTTATCATTATCATTACCTCCGCAGGCTGCTAATACTAAAGCAGAACCGAATAACATTGCAAGTAGAGCTTTTTTCATGGTAGACCCTCCTATAAAAATTTGTAACAACTTACATAGTAAGTATAACAAATTCGATAACAAATTAAACCGCAAGAAAATAGAATATTTGTGACTGTTTTACACTAACTATGAAATACCATCAGACCATTTGTTTGCAGCTTTAAATATTTCAAAAACATCATCTATATTTATTTGTAATTCATGTGCAATATCATTGACTTTTTCAAAATCCATTCGTTCTAAAGCGATGGCCAATTGTAGATAGGGTTGCATGATTGTTTCATTGCCTAATATGGTTTCCGCTACTTCTTCCGATAACGGCAATTGTATCAAAATACTGTTGATTGGTCTTTGTAATAACGCATCGATCAATGAAAACATACCTACTAAAAAGTATTCGGAAGTATTTCTTTTTCTATTGTATTTTGCCAGCAATTCACACATTTTAGCTCTGCTCAATGAAATTTTCACAAGCTCATTGAACGTACCAGCCGGCTTACATTTTTGTGATTCACGATATGTCAGTATGTAAATCCATCTTTTCAAATCCTCTAATCCCAAATGGAGTATTGCTTGCTTAATTGAACGAATTTTTGACTTTGAACGTTTTGATGAAGAATTGATCAATTGCATAAGTTTGTATGATAAAGCAACGTCATGCTCGATTCCCTCAGCAATATGATCGATATCAGGTTCTTCCGCACGTAATAATGCAATCACACGATAATATTGTAATAGATTAGAAGAAATGTCACTACCTCGAATGATTTGTGGCTTCATAAAGAAATAGCCTTGGAATAAGGTATACCCTTTCTGAATGGCCTCTTGATATTGTTCCCTTGTTTCAACTTTTTCTGCAAGTAAAATAATATGAGGAAATGAATGTTTGACACGGTCTTCAATTTTCTTTCTCTCTTCATCTGTAGAAATAAAGAAATCGACTTTAATAATATCTATATAAGGAAATAAATCATCATAAATATGATAATAGTCATCTTGCATAATAAAATCGTCTAGAGCAAATCGAAATCCTTTCACTTTAAGTTCTTTTACACGTCGTATCAATGCTTCAGTAATTGGAATATCTTCGAGAATTTCAATGACGACTTGTGTTGGATTTAGTTGATCAATAATATCACTCATCAATAAATTTTCAGTAAAATTGATAAAACAAGGTTTGCCATTCGTCAATTCTTCAAACCCAATAGAAAAGTAAGAATTGACAATCACATCAACTGTAGCCAAATCTGAATCAATTTCTGGAAATTGATTACTTTCAATACCGTTTCTATATAATAATTCATATGAATAGACTTGTTCTTTAGTATTAAAGATTGGTTGTCTCCCTATAAAGATCTCCATTTGTGTTCTCCTTCGTACATTATTACTATTATTATAACAATTTTCGGAAGATGTTGTTGAACTATTTTAACATTTTCAGCATTTTATATAGTAAAAAAAGAACTTTTATCATTTTGGTTCAATACCAAGATTTATTCTTGATATAATGGATATATTTAATATCCAATTTTTACCATAAAATATAAGAAATCCATTGTTTTCCGCTACAGTCTGCTTGGGTATGAATACAAATGCCCTTTTCAAAAAAAGGATTTATTGGGATCCGTAAAGCAAATAAGAGAAACCCCCAGACAGTGGGCATTGCTTGATCCTTCACCGTATGGAAGATTTACTTTACAACAAAAAAGGATACTGCAAGATAAATTTCTAAGCAATATCCCTAAGCATTATTATTTTTCTTCTGCAAAAATCGTTTTCCATTCATCACGTTTGGCAAGCATTTCTTTTGCTAATTCTTTGGCTCCTTCTAAACTATGGCTTGCAGCCCAACCACATTGGACTTCGTTACAAGCAGGTACTTCAGTCGCATTCAATACATCCTTAAAGGTTTTTTCAATAATATCTAGCACTTCATCATAATCTGTATGGTTTATAAGGGATAAATAGAAGCCTGTTTGACATCCCATTGGACTTAAATCGACAACATGATCTGTGTGATTACGAATATTCTCTGCCATTAAGTGTTCAATCGAATGTAATGCTGGCATATTCATATGCTCTTTGTTAGGTTGTTTGAAACGAATATCGTATTTATATACTTCGTCTCCATTAATCCCTTTTTTAACACCTGCAAGACGGACAAAAGGCGCTTGAACTTTTGTATGATCAAGATTAAAACTTTCTACATTTAATTTTTCCATTGAGCAAATCTCCTTTTATATTAATATACATTTATTCTAACATTTTTGAAAATATTTATATCATTAGCAAATCTATTTTTTAAATTTTGCTCTTAGCATGCCGACGATGGCTGGTAAAACCGATACAACGACAATAGCTAAAATAACGGTTGAAAAGTTATTTCTTACAAATGGGATATTGCCAAAGAAATAACCGCTGAATACACCAACTAATACCCATAATAATGCTCCTGTGACATTATAAATGATGAAATATCTATAATGCATTTTACTTGCGCCAGCTATAAATGGAATAAATGTCCGGATCAATGGCATAAATCGTGCAATAACAATCGTTTTGCCACCATATTTATTAAAAAAATCTTGCGCCTTTTGCATACGTTCTTTATTGACTACTCGTCCTAAAAAACTATCTTCAGGAATTGACTTACCTATCTTATGCCCTATCTCATAGTTTAAGGAATCACCAATAACAGCAGCGACAAAAAATATAATAATTGAGATCCATAAATTGAATGCACCTAAAGAAGCTAATGCGCCACTTGCGAACAATAGCGAATCACCTGGTAAAAAAGGCATGATGACAACGCCGGTTTCAATAAATATGATTAAAAACACAATTCCATATGCCCAACCATGATACTGGGAAACAATCTCTGTTAAATGCACATCAATATGCATAATAAAATCAATCAAACCTTTTACAAAATCAATCATTCACTACACTCACAATCTTCCTTTATTATATTCATCATACTGTTTTATCGCTTTTCTGTCACGAACCAAAAATGGAATACTTTAATTGTAACGATTCGATGAGAGGTAAAGTTGCTAGTTTTAATACATTTAAATCAATTTCATAATGCAGAATACAGATAAAAAACACGGACTTTCGATATTCAGATTTGTGTGTTCCGCTAAAGACGGCACTCTCCACGGTCTTGGCTTCAATCCCTCGAGTCAACACGATGTTGACCCCAAAGCCATTGCCACAGGACGTGGTGAACTTAGACTTTGTCCCTTAAAACGTTTCTGCGGGGTCGTGGGGTCATTCGCTCTCTCGGAGGATTTATTTGCTCTCTTAGAGACTTTATTCGCTCTTTCCGAGGATTTATTTGTTCTCTCAGAGACTTTATTCGCTCTTTCCACAGGATTTATTTGCTCTCTTAGGGACTTTATTCGCTCTTTCCGCAGGATTTATTTGCTCTCTTAGGGACTTTATTCGCTCTTTCCACAGGATTTATTTGCTCTCTTAGGGACTTTATTCGCTCTTTCCACAGGATTTATTTGCTCTCTTAGGGACTTTATTCGCTCTTTCCGCAGGACATTGGATTGTCTTCACCGAGTAGTGGAAATTCACACTTCACACAGTAGAGGCTTTTCATCCTCAACTGGTAGATAGTCAAACCAAACGTACGTATACTAGCAGCTGGTTCCCTGCCTACTCTCTGTATTTTGTCATCAACACGCCTAACATAGGACAGCAACTTGTCCCAATACATTTTTCATATTAGCGGCAAATTTTACAATTATGAATCATATATATAACACAAAGTGAAACTTCACTCACTGTGAGCTTTCTTTATCTTCACTAGATATTCGTTAAATCAGTCGAGCTTTTACTAGCGATTGTTCTTTCATTCAACCGCTGCCCAATACTTGCATCATGATGTAAGGGTCTTACTACCTGTTAATGAAATATAAAAATGTTATATCTATTAAAACATAATTATTCAGAATACTTATAGCGTTAGAGCCCTAAATCCTTTTTTATTATCTGTTTTTTGTGATACCATTAGAAAGTTGCAATTGAATCTTATCGCATCGAAGGGGTTTTTTTATGACGAACAAGAAATCACAGCTCCAAAGAGGTTTGGAGTCGCGACATATTACGTTAATGTCGCTTGGTGCTGCCATAGGAGTCGGGTTATTTTTAGGTTCTGCAGGAGCTATTCAATTAGCTGGTCCTGCTATTTTAATCGCTTATCTTCTTGGCGGTATCGTCATTTTCATTATTATGCGTGCACTTGGTGAATTGGCAGTTGAAAACCCTGTCGCGGGTTCCTTTAGTCGCTATGCTAAGGATTATTTAGGACCGCTTGCTGGATTTATCACTGGGTGGAACTATTGGTTTCTATGGATTGTGACATGTATGGCTGAAATAACTGCCATAGGTATTTACATGCAATTATGGTTCCCAGGTTCACCAAAATGGATGTGGGCACTTGCAGCACTTGTTATGATGACTATTGTTAATCTAATTGCTGTAAAAGCATTTGGCGAATTTGAATTTTGGTTTGCTTTTATTAAAGTTTTCGCAATCATCGCTATGATTGTGGTGGGATTAGGAATCATCTTGTTTGGGATCGGTAATGATGGCATTGCTGTCGGCTTTCGTAATTTATGGAGTCACGGTGGATTTATGCCAAATGGGCTTAAAGGCATACTCATGTCATTGCCAATTGTCATGTTTGCCTATTTAGGAGTTGAGTTGATCGGGATTACTGCTGGTGAAGCAAAAAATCCTAAGAAGGTTATTCCTCATGCGATCGATACAGTGCTCTGGCGGATTTTAATATTTTATGTTGGTGCATTAACAGTCATTATGGCCATCTATCCCTGGAACGAAATCAATACAAACAACAGCCCATTTGTCTTAATGTTTGATCAAGTTGGTTTACAATATGCTGCAGGTATTATCAACTTTGTTGTACTGACAGCTGCATTATCAAGCTGTAATAGTGGAATATTTAGTACAGGCCGTATGTTGTTTAATCTTGCCGAGCAAGGTCAAGCACCTGCTATTTTCAAGCAAGTAGGACGTGGTGGTGTACCAACAATCGCCATTATCGCATCGGCATTTGTTTTATTAATAGGCGTTATTTTAAACTATTTTGTGGCAGAGAAAGTGTTTATATGGGTCACCAGTATTTCAACTTTTGGTGCCATTTGGACTTGGCTTATTATTTTAATCAGTCAAATAAAGTTCCGACAAACATTATCTAAAACACAAATTTCAAACCTTACTTATAAAGCGTTTTTATATCCACTTGGCTCATACTTTGCTATTGCATTTCTGCTTTTAGTTGTTTTCCTGATGGGAGTATTTCCAGATACAAGAATTGCACTAGAGGTTGGACCGGTTTGGATCCTTTTATTAATTATTTTTTACTATACAAAATATAAAAAAGCATAAAGTGAAACGACACACAGTTCTGTTTTTCCTGATCTCTTGTTTTTTACTGAAATCTTAAAATGGGGTCTTAACTATCTGTTGATGTGGGATTCGCAAAAATCTTATCCATCCAGCATGATCGAAAGAGAAGTGTCGACAAAAGATATTGAGAGAACATCTCTTGATATCTTTTGTTGTTTTTGGCTGTAAAAAAAGACTATAGGCAAAATCGAAAAGTTTCGAGTTCATCTATAGTCTATATTTTAATAACATTGCTTTTTCTATCAATTACGCACGCGACAGGGCTTGATTTTTTAAATTGCGACGTAGAATCTTGCCAGTTGCATTCTTTGGCAATTCATCTAATATGATGATTTCTTTTGGACATTTATATTTGACTAAATGTTCTTTGCAAAATGCATGTAATTCATCCACAGTAGTAGATTTTTCTTTTAATACTACATACGCTAGAACCGCTTCACCTAAATTCGGATCAGGGATTCCTAAAACTGCCGTCTCTAAAACATTTGAATTTTTATAAAAAGTTTCTTCTACCTCGCGTGGATACACATTATATCCGCCTACAATAATGATATCTTTTTTGCGATCTACAATATAAAAATAGCCTTCTTCATCCATTCTCGCTAAATCGCCCGTATATAACCAGCCATCACGAATTGCTGCCGCCGTTTCTTCAGGCATTTTATAATACCCTTTCATAACATTAGGCCCTCTGACAACAAGCTCTCCTACTTCGCCAACAGGCACCTCTTCTCCCAGCTCATTAAACACTTTATTCTCAACATTGACGATATTTGTACCGATCGACCCCGGTTTTCGTTCGCGATCTAGTGGATTAAAACATGTTACTGGTGAAGCCTCGGATAATCCATACCCTTCCGACACTCTAACCTTAAATTTCTCTTCAAAGTTATGAAGTAAGGAAACCGGCATGGAAGATCCTCCTGAAACGACTAAACGCAATGATTTTAAATCATTCGGATCTCCTTCAGAAAATTGATACAAAAAATTGAACATGGTCGGTACACCTGCAAAAACAGTTGGCTGAAGTTCCCTGCCAATTCTAAAAATTTCCTTTGGACTAAAATGTGGTACAATAATTAGTTGCGCTGAAGCTAGTAAAGGTGCATTTACAACTACCGTTAGCGCAAATACATGAAACACTGGTAATGTTGTAACCGCACGATCATCTGCACGGATCTGTAAATATTTCGCTATATCCCGTGCATTTGAATATAGATTCTTATGCGTTAGCATCGCGCCTTTTGGATGACCTGTAGTGCCAGATGTATACAAAATAATGGCTGTATCATCCTCATTCATCATCGTTGGTTTTACTTCTGGTTTTGTTTGGATCAGTAATTGATGAAAAGAATGCACTTTTTCCTTAACATTTGCTGGCAGCGCTTGCATTTTTTCAAACGTATCAGGTTTTGTTTCACAAACTACATAAGAATGCACATCAGGAAATACCTGTAACCCCACTTCTACCAGAGGTAATAAAGCATCTAAAAGAATTGCTGCTTTCACATCACCATTTTGGACAATGTATGTAATCTCATCTGTTGTATAAAGTGGATTGATAGGTATAGCCGTCGCGCCAATCCTCATTGTTGCATATAAAGAAATGATAAAATGTGGTGTATTGCCCAATAAAAAAGCAACATGATCCCCTTTTTCCACCCCTAATTCCTTTAATGCAGTTGCAAATCTAGAAACTGAATCCTCAAACTCTTTGTAGGTCGTATCCTTCCCCATAAAATGATACGCCACTTTGTCTGCTTGTTCTGTAGATGTCCTATAAACCTCTGAAACTAAATTCATATTCTCAACCCCTTTGTAAGAATAAAATGAATGGTGGTTCATTTTCCATCCAAATATATTATACAAAAACTAGAAATATAAAACAACAGACAGCCGTTTTAGCTATCTGCTGTTTTCATTCATTCTCAATGCTTTCAGGCGTGTTGATTAGGCAGAAATTAGGGAATATTTTTGATATAATTCTTAAAAAAACATGTATTTTTCGTTTCATTTATGTAGATTGGAGCGGAGGCTTGCTCGACTCCCGCGGGAAAAGCGAGACAGTTGAGACCCTGCACGAGCGTAGCGAAGGAAGCGGCTCAGCGCTCGCCCGCAGGAAAGCGAGCAAGCCGTAGCGGAAATCAACGAATTCTCCCTATCTTCATGGATAAAATTGGATAATCAACACGCCTGCAATGCTTTTATTCTATATGAACAGGCAGTATCATCTCCATTTTCATATGGCTCTTATATGGGCTAAATAACGCCAGCGGATTAGGTAGAAGTAACACAATTGCATACATGTAATAGCTGCTAATACAAGGAAAATCTCTCGTATTATCGATAAATCAGCAATTCCCTTCCAAAATACTTGTAATGCCATAAACGCAAAGGTGCTATGTAACATGGCTAATCCCCAAGGTAAAAAGAATTGTGGGATCAATTGACTATTGACGATTTTGCGTAATTCCTTATCTGTAATCCCCATTCTACGCAATGCATCAAATTGTTTTTTATCTTCTTCTAGCCCCGCGTATAGTTTAAAGTAAATAAAGCTCCCTGAAGCAAGGAAAAAAACGGCAGCAGCCAATAAACCGATAAATAACAATAATGCAAAGGTTGAACGTATAAAGGAATAATCCAACCCCGGGTTTTCAAAGTAGAAAGGCAGGTCGTTTTCATGATTGGTCATATACGCCTCTGTCATTAAAGCATCTAAATTTTGACCAATATCTTTTGTTTTCGTCCATTCAGGTACAGAAAACACAAAAATATGATTCGTAGACTGCTTGGCATTAGCGCCTACCATTGGCTCTTTAATCAACCGAAAATCTTCATCACTGACCACTATGACGTTTGTTCCAAGTTCAGTTGGTGAAAATAGCACTTTGGGATATACCTTATTGATAGATAAAGGGATGCTGTTTTCCTGTAAAACGGTTGTCACTTTCTTTCTTTTCAATTCATCAATGGAATCCATTGAATAGGGTAGGAACATTGCTTCACCCGCTTTCAAGCTGACTACTGGATAGCCAAACACAAGCGCAAGTCTATTAATATCTGTTTGTGTTAAAATTTTTACCGTTTTTTGTGTATTGGAGGATGTTTGACGTTTTACATCAAATTTATATAGATGATAACTAAGCCCCTTATCCTCTAGTTCATCGATCAATCCAGATATATGATCTTTCTCATATGGATTATCTAATTTACTCGAATACACTAATCCTAATGGGTTCAATTGATGATATTGGTGTGTAAATGTCGACATTGAGCTTAAAATGCCAATGGCCAAAAAAGCCAATGTAGAAACCATACACGAGATGAAAAACATTCTAGAGTTTTCTCGCATAACAGATGAAATTTTAGCCATTGAAACGATCCGATATTTATGCCAATACCATTTTCTATGTTTACGAATTTGGAATAATATGAAAGGAACAGAATCTGTAAAAAATAAGTATGTTCCTATCATAGCAAATGGCGGTATCAACGTTACAAATACGACAAGATATTCTTTATTAATATTTGCCGCCATCCCATACGCTGCAGCTAACAATAGTAATCCTGCAATTCCTTTCCACACAGAGTATTTCGCTATTTGCTCATTGTGCCAGTATCCTCTCAGCAGACTAACTAAATTATCATCCTTGATAAACATGACACTGACAAACGAAATAATGATATATAGACTCGTAAACGTTACAATGGTCAACGCAAAGGGCTTCCAAGAAAAGTACAATGGCAAACTATCAATTTGCAAAATTTCTCTTACGATCATAAAGAAAAACTTTGAAAATGCATAACCAAAAATAATTCCGACAACAATTGCAGCAAACCCTGTGATCATGGTTTCAAATAAAATAAGCTTATTGAGTTGTCTCTTTTCCATCCCTAAATGAAGTAAGATTCCAAATTCCTTAGAACGTGCCTCTAAAAATGCCCGCATCGAATAAAACAAAAAAAACAATGTAAAGAGAACTAAAATGACTTCTGCGACAAACATTCCTTGAAAGGCAATCTCTCGCAGAAATTCATCTTCCACTCTTGGATGAAACATCAGCATAGAATAGATGAAAAACACCATAACGGATGCCACACTGGATATAAAGAATGTCGCATAAATCCGACGATTTCTTATCACATTACGGAAGGCGAACTGTCGAAAAGTCACCGACATGACCCCCTAGTAAGCTCAACACATTCAAAATCGCTTGGAAAAAGGTTTGGCGGTGATTATCTTTATAAATTTCATTGAAATATTCCCCATCCTTGATAAAAAGAACACGATCACAATAACTAGCTGCAATCGGATCGTGTGTCACCATTACGATTGTTGTGTTTTCTTGCTTATTAATCCTGCCCAATAAGCCAAGAACGTCTTTAGATGAATTGGAATCTAAATTGCCCGTTGGTTCATCTGCTAATAGCAACGAGGGCGTATGAATGATCGCTCTACCGATTGCTGTTTTTTGAGCTTGTCCTCCAGATATTTCATTAGGACGTTTTTCAAGAATATTTTCAATACCTAACTGACGCGCAACATCCTTAACCCTTGCTTGCATCGTTTCAAGATCCTGATCATCAAGTGTTAAAGGCAAAACAATGTTTTCTTCTACTGTAAGCATTTGAAGTAAGTTAAAATCTTGAAAAACAAACCCTAGCTGACGTCTTCTAAAATAAGCTAAATCGTTTTTCTTTAAGTCATGAGGTTTTATGTCATTTATGATAATCTCACCTGATGTTGGAGTATCAATGGTGGAAATCATATTGAGGAGCGTTGTTTTCCCACTCCCTGATGGTCCCATCACTGCTAGAAATTCACCTTTTTCTACTTCAAAGCTGAGTTGGTTGATCGCACGATGTGTAACTTTTCCTTCATATACTTTCGTTACGTCTTGAATTTTTAAAATCGACATATATGATTACCTCAATTCTATTAAGAATGCTGGAAGGTTACTCGAATCGATGTACCTTGTCCCACTTCAGATTCTATTTCCAATTGATGACCGAGTTTATCACAAACCTCTTTCGCCAAATATAGACCCATACCAGTCGATTCACTTGTTTTACGGCCATTTTCACCCGTAAAGAATGCTTTTGTTACCCGTTTCAAATCAGATGGAGGAATTCCTATTCCCTCATCTCTAATCGTCAGTATCACTTGCTTATCCTTGACTACCGCAGATAAATACAATTTTTTACCGTCTTCAAAAGTATATTTTACTGCATTGGTGATAAATTGCCCGATGATAAACTTCATCCATTTAGGATCTGTAGGGACGATACAATCCTCTGCGATATCAATACTAGGGTACACATGATTCGTGATAAATAATCGTTTATTTTCATTGACAATCGCACTCACTAATGGACGTAATGCTACCTTTTCAATTTTCATATCCTCTTCAAAAGTATCTAGACGTGCATTCATCAAAACGGTTTCAAGACCATGCTTCAGCCGATCCACTTCTTCTTGGACACTGATTTTATCCAACTCTCCATCTTCTTGCAGGAGGAGTTCTAGCACACTAATCGGTGTTTTCATTTGATGCACCCATTGATTCATAAACTGAAGATGACGATTTTGCTGTGCATATAACGATTGAGCTTCTAGTTGGTAAATTTTATATAATTCGTGAATATACTTTTCTGTTGCAATATGTTCCGGGGTTTTTGCATTTTTTTGTAATGCATCCTCCATCGACTTAGGAAGTTGAAGTATTTTTTTATAGTATGATTGTTGCATAATATAACGTATACATAAAAAAGTAATCGTTAAAATCAGTGAAATAATAATAGAATAAATGGCCGTATCAACATTACGGAAACCATCTAACCAATATAATAAAAGAATAAATAACACAAGAAATATATCAAAAACAATGTAGCCACTATGGTCTTTTAAAAAAAGTTTAACAGATTCCATTTGTTATTGCTCCTCTTCACACAGAACAAATCGATAGCCTGCACCACGCACAGTTTCGATAGTAGATCGAACATGATAATCCGAAAGCTTTTTACGAACACGCGTCATATTGACATTTAATGTATTTTCATCTACAAAAGCCTGATCATCCCATAGTTCTTCTAATAATTTCTCGCGTGATACCACTTTTGGTGCTTGCCTCATCAATAATTCTAAAATGACGCATTCCTTCTTCTGAAGGGGGATTTCAGCATTCTTTGTATGTAACTCCATACGTTCAAGAAATAATTGTAGCTGACCTTGTTTGATTGTTCTTTCTTCTTGCTTGGTCGCATATTCTCCATAGGATCTTCGTAAATGACTTTTAATCTTTGCCAAAATGATTTCATAATTGAACGGTTTAGTGATAAAATCATCTCCGCCATTCTCTAAAGCAAAAATCTGATCCATTTCACCAGATCTTGCTGAGATGAAAATGATTGGACAAGTCGTCAACTGTCTTAGCTGACGACACCAATAATAACCATCATACGAAGGTAAGTTAATATCGAGCAAAACAAGATGAGGATTGAACGCTTGAAAGTCTTCAAGAATATTATCAAAGGATTCCACTGTCTTTACATCATAGTGATACTTACGTAACGTATCCGCCAATAATGTTGCGATTTTTACATCATCTTCCACGATCAAAATCCGATGTATAACCATTCTGTCACCCTCCATCTTTTATGTGCATTGCACATGGAACTAATAAATCAGTTTGATAAAGTCTTCTTTTGAAACGCCTCCAAAGTATGTAGAAACATCTATATTTTGGATAGCTTGAGAAATCTCATGAGGCTCATATCTTTTACCCTTCAGTGCATTTTCGATATCTGCCATATCCCCTACACCAAAGAAGTCACCGAAGATACGTACTTGTTCCATCATACCCCTGTTTACTTCTAAACGTAAATCGATAAATCCAGAAGAGAATTTCTTCGTACGTTGAACATTAAATTTCGGCGATTGACCGTAATTCCAATCCCATTGTTGATAACGTTCTTCAGATAATTTGTGTATATGGTCCCAATCTTCTTCTGTTAGCTCGTAATATTGAATATTCTCTTCTCCGCTAAAAACGGATTTTAATATTTCCATTTTAAATTCCTCGATCGTAATAGGTTCTTCCATGAAATTTGCAATATTTGCTACACGAGAGCGAACGGATTTAATCCCTTTTGATTCGATTTTTTCTTTTTTCACCTTTAATGCAGCCACAACTGAATCTATATTAGAATCGAACATTAGCGTACCATGACTAAACATACGTCCTTTTGTAGTGAACATAGCATTTCCAGATATTTTACGTCCTTCTGCAAGAATATCATTTCGACCAGATAATTCAGAATCAATGCCTAAATTTTTCATCGCATCTACTACAGGTTGTGTGAACTTTTTAAAGTTCCGGAAAGATTCACCATCATCTTTTGTTAAAAAGCTAAAATTTAAATTTCCTAAATCATGATAAACAGCCCCACCACCAGATAAACGACGAACAACAATAATATTATTTTTTTCCACATAATCTGTATTAATCTCTTCAATCGTATTTTGGTTTCTTCCTATAATGATTGAAGGTTGGTTGATATAAAAAAGTAGATAAGAATCTTTTTCAACATTTAACGTTTTTAACGCATACTCCTCAATCGCTAAGTTAATGCGTGGATCAGTGATTCCCTTATTATCAATAAAATACATATCTTTCACTCCTAAAATATAAGTCATCCATTATTTTAACTTAAAATTGAAATTTTGTATTGACATATGTGTTCGTGTTATAATACAATACACAATAAAGAAACAGTAATATAACAGAACCAACAAGGAGGGATTCTCTGTGTTAGAAAATGTTGTCGAGTTTTTCAAAAACTTACCTGACAAACACTGTTCAGAATGTGGTGAAAAAATCGAAGAACAAAGTGAGTGCTACACTAACACTTGCGAGCATTGTAACAGCCTTTAATCTTTTCCTAAATGTTTCATAAAAAATCCATTTAGTTGATTACTCACTCCTCATCACTGTCTGAACCGCAGATGATGAACTTATAAGTAAATCGCTTACACAAAAAAGCGGGAAGAGCCTGAACAACTCTTTCCGCTTTTTTATGTGCTCACTAAGTATGAAAGTTGTGTTTGATAACAATCATTAGCAATTTCCTATATAGCCGAGACCTATAATAAGAACAAATTTTTAAGCTAGAGGATGTTCACAAAGTTGATACAATGGCTAATACATCATTAAAGAGAGATTATTTTCTCCCAAACTACAAACTGAATTATTTTATATATTGATTGACTTTCGGCATAATTTCTAACGCTAATAATTCAATAGACCGAGCAACCGTTTCAAATGGCTGTCCTCCAATGTCTAATTGTGCTAAAAACCTAGTATGTTCAAATAACTCATGTTGTTTCAGGATTTTCTCAACGATCTCATCTGGACTTCCTACAAATAGCGGTGTGTTGGGACTCGTCGCCTTTTCAAAATCTTCACGATCCATATGAAAAGCCATACCGTGTTGTTTATTGACATTTCCCCAATAGTTTCTATAATAAGCATAAAATTCATCACGAGCTTTTTGACCATCCTCCGCAAAAAAGCCATGACCAGTTATAGCCACTTTATAGTTTTCTATTGGATGTTTTGCAGCGATAAATTCTAGTTTATAAGCTTCGATCAGTGGAAGAAAGTACTGTGGATTTCCACCAAGTATCACAAGTGCTAAACCTGTACCAAATCGTCCGGCTCTCCTCGCGCTTTCTAGTGTTTCCCCAACACCGATCCATGTCGGGATTTCCTTTGTTGCACGTGGAGAAATTTCTGCATTCTCTAATGGTGCTCGAAAATTACCGTGCCAGCTGAGCCGTTCTTCTTTATTTAATCTTTGCCAAAGCTCTAAATGTTCTTCAAACAATTCATCATAATGCTTGATGTCGTAGCCAAATAAAGGAAAAGATTCGATAAATGCCCCTCTACCAGCCATGATTTCAGCACGACCATCAGAAAGTAAATCTAATGTTGCAAAATCTTCGTATAATCGAACTGGATCAACTGTACTTAATACAGTTGTAGTACTGATTAACTGAACATTTTTAGTTTGCTGAGCAATAGCACTTAGTATAACTGGGACAGAAGAAACCGCATAATCTAAACGATGATGTTCCCCAACCCCAACGATTTGTAATCCTAGTTCATCTGCCAATTTTGCCGCTGCTAGTATTTCTTGAATTCGTTTTTTGGCTGATACTGTTTTTCCAGTTTGTGGATTAGTTTCAATATCAGCTAATGTATATATGCCAAACTCCATGATATCCCACCTCTATTTTCTCTTTTACGATTGTTCTATAAACATTCTATGTTCAAAACGCTCAAAAAAATGACTTCTTTTAGCTTACTTTTAGTAACTAACTTTATTTTAGTTATTAAATTATGTCAAGTAACTTAAATGATAAAAAAAGACCAGAAAAATTTCTGGTCTCAAATTTATAAGCGAATCCATTTTATCTTTTTTATTATTTTGCTTCTGCTTCTCTTGAGTGGCGTTTTGTATAAAGTAATACAAAATAGCCGCAGCTAATCCCTAAGAATACGACCATATATATGAATAAGATTCCACTATTCATACCAAAGAAGCCCATATCACCTGTTGAAATAGCCGCTTTGAAGCCTTGAACTGAATAAGTCATTGGTAAGAATCTATTAAATCCTTGTAAAAATTTCGGTATCACTTCTAATGGGAATGTACCTGCACTTGTCGTTAGTTGAAGTATAAGAATAACAAGAGCTAGGAATCGTCCTGGATTATCAAATAGCGAAACTAACGCTTGGATCAAAGCTAGATATGCATAGCTTGTGATTAATACCATCAAGATAAATGCTCCCACATTAGCAACTTCGATTTTCAAGGCAAATAATGCGATTATAACAACGATTAATGATTGGATTAAACCAACCACTGCTAATATAGCCGTTTTGCTTGCAAACCATGCGAAGCCATTTTTAGGTTTTATCGCTGGTTCCACTAATGGGAATACAATAGAGATTAATAATGCGCCTACAAATAAGCCAAGTGAGATAAAGTATGGAGCAAATCCTGTACCATAGTTTGGTACCTTGTTGATTTCTTGTTTCTCTACATCAACAGGCTCACCGACCATATCATATGTTTTTTGGGTTGCATTGACACTTGATGCTGTATCATGTGCATCTGCTAATTTTCCTTGTAGCGTGCCGGCTCCATTTTTCAATTCTGTTGTACCATCCACAAGTTGTTTTGAACCATCCGCAAGTTGTGAGGCTCCACTTACTAATGATTGTGTTCCATTATTTAATGTATTTAAGCCAGTTGCTAGTTGTCCTGATCCTGTTTGTAATTGTCCAAGACCAGTTACTAGAAATTGAGTACCATTACTTAATGTGCCTAGACCTGTTGCTAATTGACTAGATCCATTTTGTAATTGTCCTAAACCACCATTAAGCGAAACAAGACCTGTATTTAATTTTCCAGCTCCCGCATCTAATTTTTTGGCACCTTCTACGGAAGCACTCCATTTAGAAGCTAGTTCTTTGGTACCTGCTGCCAATTGCTTTGTTCCAGGGGCTAATTGGTTGGCAACAGATGTATTCATCTTATCTAAATTTGTCGATACTTGCGCAGCGCCCTCTTTTAAATCTGTTAAATCTTTTGAAGCAGGTGCATTCATGTTGGCAACACTTTGATTTAGTTGTGTTGTACCAGCACTTAGCTTGTTTGCACCTTCATTAACATTAGCAGCGCCTGTATTGATAGCTGTTGCAGTTGCAAGTAATGCTTTTTCTTGCTCTTCTGGAAGATTCATCGCTTTAATTTGGGTGATTAATTGTTCTGTTCCGGCTGCAAGCGACTGTGTCCCTTTTGTTAAATCAGTTGCGCCACTATTAAGACTGGCAACACCCGTTTGTAAAGATGAAATTTGTTTTGGCATTTCACCTAAACCATCAACTAATTGTGAAACACCTGCTGATACTTGACTGGCACCCGGAGCCAATTTACCTAAACTAGCACTTAATGTACCAACGCTAGTATTTATTTGTTGCGCTCCATTATTTAATGCATTAATTTTCGTTGTATTCCCTTCAAGTCCAGAAACAAACGTTGCCGTTCCCTTTTTTAAATCAGCTGAACCTGTTTGTAATTGACTGGAACCGCTTTTAGCTGATTTGATACCGTTTTGTAAATCTTCAGAGCCTGTTTTTGCTGATGATGCTCCATCATTTAATTGACCAGCCCCTGTTGCCGCTGAATCAATACCATTTTTTAAATCATTCGAGCCTTTTGCTGCTGATGTTACCCCATCCGCTAACTTTGTTGCACCATCTTTGGCAGATTGAATACCATCATTTAATTGATTGGCTCCTTTATCAAGCTTACCAGCACCATTTGCTAGTTTACCTGCACCATCAGCGGCGTCTCCGAAACCATTCCCCATTTTCTTTATGTTAGCGAATAATGTTTCGGCATAAGTTGCTGATACTTGTTTGTTTACCTCTTTGCGGACCAATTCTACTGCTGAATTACCAATTTGCCCACTTAAGAAGTTATAGCCTTCATTTGGTTTATAAATAATTTTCATTTGTTCAGGATTGTCTTCTAGTATAGAACTTGCATTTTTTGAAAAATCTTTTGGAATGACAATTTCCATATAGTAATCACGCTTTTCCAATCCTTTACTTCCTTTATTTTGCGATACTTCTTTAAATTTAAATTCTTTGCTATCGATTAAATTCTTTATAAGATCGTCACCAAGTTGCTTATTCTCACCGTCAATTGTGGCACCTTCGTCATTATTGACGACAGCCACTGGCAGTTGATCTAAGTGTGCATAAGGATCCCAAAATGCCCAAAGGAACATACCAGCATAAATGACAGGGACAAATAAAACAGCAATTATAGCAACTAATATTTTTTTAGAATGAAAGATTTTGCTCCATTCTGCTTTAATCACGATTTACTCCTCCTTTAAAACTAAATGACTAATTTCGTCAATCAGTCATTTTTCTATAAAAAAAGACTCATGGTAAGAGACCTCTTAAAATAGTATTGCGAAACAATGCTGCGATTCTTTCTTCGGATAATTCCGAATCATGCGTTGCACTCCAATCAGCTACAAATCCAATATACGCTTTAAATAACAGATATGCTACAAGTTCTGAATCACAGGGACGTAATTCTTTCTTATCGATAGCGATATTTATTTTTTCCGCAATATAGGAGACAATTTCTTTTTCCACACGCGCCAACATTGTTTTAACAGTAGGTGTACGAAGTTCTTTTTCTTCTTCTACTAATTTCGCATAAAGTTGGTGTACTTCTCTAAATTGTAAGATTTTCATGAGAACATTATGTGCATTTTCTTGAAATGGACAATTCGGTACAATTTCTTTTTCTGCTGCCAATATCATCTCAGAAATCATTCTAAGGACAATTTCTTGAAAAAGGATTTCCTTATTTTCAAAAAAAGTATAGATTGTACCTTTTCCAACGTTTGCGATTTTCGCTACTTGATCCATTGTTGTTGCTTTGTATCCAAAAAGGGAAAAGGATTTGTATGCTGCTTCTAGAATCTCTTGTTTCCGGTCCATGTTGGTTCTCACCCACTTTCGTCTTATAAAAATGACCAAAAAACCTTTTTGGTCATCTGGTCATTTATTTTACACTAATCACTTTTTAGTCGCAAGTTATTTTTATCTCGAATAACAGGCAATCATATCCCATCTTCAAAAATCCAATAAAAGCCAGAGAAATGGAAGAACAACTGCCTGTATATACCTGTTTGGTTCAACTAACATCCTATAAGGAAAGGAATTCCCGACTAGATGAAATTTCACTCTATCGATTAATGATCATCTTTTGCAGAATCGTCCATATCCATATTCATGCTTCCATCATCCGTGTCTTTTTTAACTTTGCTCATATCGGGATTTCCTGCAATGATTTTTTGTTTCGGCATGGTGTGTAAGCCTCGAGCTGTTGTATGTGCATACATATAATAAACACCATCATGATCAAATTTAGTTGTTGCCTGATAGAGACCGTCCTTGTCTAATTTTCCTTCAAACATTTTGCCATTATCACGGTCACCTGATTCCCAAACTTCAAATTTTACTTCATCAGCATCATCTACATTTTTTCCGCCTTGTGTCACATGAGCAATCAATTTTACGTCTTTTCCAACTTCTACTTTTTCAGGTGTTTGGATATCTACTTTTACTTCAACCGTAGTTCCTTCATTTTGCGATGTCGAATCATCTGTTTTAGATGTATCTGTATTGTTACAGCCTGCAAGTACCCCTGCCGCTACCGCTAAACTAATTAATACTTTTTTCATGACTAAAACTCCTCTAATATTGGTATTTGTATCGTCACAGTCGTTCCGATACCTAATTCGCTGTTAATATGCCATATTCCTTTATGGTATTTTACAAGTTGATCCACAATAGATAGCCCTAGACCGCTACCACCATCACTTCTACTACGAGCTTTATTGACTCGATAGAATCGTTCAGTTATATGCGGTAAATCTTCAGTTGGAATTCCCATACCATGATCTTGTACTGTAATAATGGCCATATTCTCTTCTCTCTTTGAGCTTAGAATCATTTCAGTTCCTTCTTCAGAATAGCGAAGAGCGTTTTCAATTAGATTGATCAAAATCTGTTTTATTTTTTCCTCATCTGCATTAATAATAATTTCCTCATCAATTTCTGCACGTATACGAATTGCTTTCCGACTTGCTTGTTGCTCTGTAATTTGCACAACTTCCCGCATTGTTTCAGCCAGTGGTAACGGATATAAAGTGACGGATTCCGTTTGATTGACAGCTCTTGATAACTGTAATAGCTCATTTGTTAATTTTTCTAATCGATTTGCTTCACGGACAATGAGAGATATGGTTTCTTGTTTTTTGGATTCTTCGATAAAACCGTGCTCCAATGCTTCACCATATCCTTTCACATAGCTAATCGGTGTTCGCAATTCATGGGAAACAGTAGCTAAAAATTGCTTCTGCGCTTCATCTTCTTGCTGAATCGAAGTAGCCATTTTATTGAAAGTTTGAGAGAGCTGACCGATTTCATCTTTAGATTTCACTTCAACGCGTGTTTCATAATCCCCCTCCGCCATTTTTTCTGCTGCGTTTTGTAATTCTTTTAATGGTTTCATAATATGCTTGATACCTTTAAATACACCAAATCCGATCAAGAAAATAAAAATGGCTGCACTGCCTAATAAGATAAAGACTTCTTTTGAAGCCATTTCTGTTATTTTGGCAAGTGGGAAGTAAATATAGATAATGCCTTCCAGTCGCTGTTGATCTGTCAATGGAATAATCACTGAGATCACTTGACGATCAAAGCGCTCCTCATAACCTTTTTTGGTAATCGTTTTCCCCTTCAAAAGTTGCTGTCTTTCATCTGCGCCGATTAATGTATCATAGTCGATATCAAATGGTACACACGCACTTAGTTCTCTAGGATTTCGGACTGCAAAGACATTCATGTTGGAGTACTCATTATAGTTTTCAATCTTTGCGATGAAGTCATCTGTTACTTTGCCGCCTTTATACATTGTTGACAACTTTTCGCCAATTTCAACCATTGAATTTTCAGCGTCTTTCACATAAAGCCCTTCATAAAGGAAGTCTGTAAAAACATACATAAATAATACGGTAAGCGCTAAAAAAGCCACAATTACTGTCCAAATTCTAGTGGATAATTTCTTCATTTTGAAACCTCAAATCGATACCCCAATCCCCAAACTGTTTGTATAAACTTTCCCGCTTCATCACCTAATTTCAAGCGTAAAGTTTTAATATGTGTATCAACGGTTCTTGTACCACCGCTATAATGCAAGTCCCAAATGATTTCTAATAGTTGATCACGCGTATAAACAACGTTTTCATTGTTCATAAATAAACGCAAAATCTCAAATTCCTTTAACGTTAATGGGATTACCTTTCCTTGTACATAAACTTTCCGCGAAACATCGTCTAGCTCAATGGGGCCCTTAACAATCATTTTTTGAGGCTCTTCTATAACTTCTCCTTCAGTTCTACGAAGTACAGCCTGTATCCGTGCTACTAGCTCTGATGATGAAAAAGGTTTTACAACATAATCGTCAGCACCCATCGTTAGTCCCTTTACCTTGTCCTCATTCGCATCCTTGGCTGTCAAGAAAATAATCGGTACAGCAGTAACTTTTCTCATTTCCTTACATACGGTAAAACCATCCATTTGCGGCATCATGACATCTAAAATCACTAAATCCACATGCTGTTCTTTTAATAGTTTAAGTGCTTCTTGCCCTCCATTTGCTTGAAGTGATTGAAATCCAGATTGGCGCAACATCACATCAATTAAATTTCTCATATCTTGTTCATCGTCTACGATAAGTATTTTCGTCATTCTTCTTTCCCCCTTACAAGCAATTGGAAAGGCCCTTTATCTACATTGATCTTTTTAACTATTTTACCATTTTGCAAAAAATATACATGATGATCGTCATAACCAGCCACTACTACATAATCTTTAAATAGATTTACAGTAAATGGATTAGCACCAACTTCTGTTTTACGCAGTACTTTACCATCAAAACTTACTTCCGAAAGTGCACTATCCCCATGACTGATCACATAGACCTTATGATCGTTTTTGTCAAATCCAACTGGCATCATCGGTAATTTTATCTGCGACATTTTCTTTCCATTGTTTAGATCAAAAATATCGACTGTGGAATTTGGTTTAATCCCCTCACCATGTCCTCCTATCCAGAGTTGTTTGTTTTCAACGATCACCATACCATTTGATGATTTTTCGATAGTCCAATTTTTTACCGGCTTTAATGTATCGACTTGCAAAATTGATAATGTTGTATCTTTATAATTGATAACATATAGTTGTTTGTTATAAAGCATCATTGACATAGGATAATTGCCTACTTTTTGATCCTTCAGTAATTTTCCATGTTCATTATAAATTTCGACTCGATTGGTTTTCCCGTTCGCTAAATAGATTTTTTTATTTTTCTCATCATAAATAGCATTCGTAACACCAAGTCCTGTATCAATTGTGTATACCTGTTTCCCTGTCGATAAATTGTAAACAACAGCTTTTTTTAGTTGGAACCCATAAAGCAGTACATATTGATGATGAATCAATGTAGCACCAGTATACCCTTCCTCTAATTTCCACGTTGTAAATACTTTTCCTTGTTCATTGATAAAACTGATTGATGGTGCTTGTATATTAACGGATGCGACAAAATCTTTCGTTTCAGGGATTGCAGGATATGTAGCTTCCTGACAGCCTCCCAGGATCATTGCAAAACTTAATATAAATAGAGTCCAAATTTTTTTCCAACTCACAAGCATCACCCCTTTTCTATTTTACTTTGTATTTGTGAAATATTAATGAAATATATTTAGGGAGATTGTGAACAAAGAATAGTGTTAATCTAACAAAACAAATACGCTTGTTTATTTTTATGTACCAAAGCAAAAAGGCACGAATGTTGATGGAAACAGCATTCGTGCTTTTTAATGTTCTAAGTTATTTTGCAGAAATCCCCTTTTGGGAACACCCTTGTTTCGTTTGGAAAATCGATGCCAAAATTTCTGACGCTGCATTTTCTCCCTGTAAGATACAATCGGTAAGACCAATACCTTCGTAAGAATTCCCGGCAAGACAAATCGCCGGATATAACTCACGTAATTCTTTTCTAGCCTGTTCCACCTTTTTTCGATGCCCTATTGTATAAGTTGGCATCGCATCTTTAAAACGAGACACCACTGTATGAATGGGCTTTCCATCAACTTTAAGAATACTTTGCAAATCCTGTAGTACAACTTTTTCAATTTCTGAATCAGATAGCTCAACAATGGACTCATCACCTGTACGTCCAACATAGCTTTTAAGTACTTCATAATTTTCAGGTATCATCTGTGGCCATTTTCGATGGATAAGGGAACAAGCAGTAATTGAATATTCACTATTTCGAGATACAAAAAAACCATTCCCATCAAACTTTCTCTTGATGGAGTTTTTAGGAAATATCATTGATACAGTCGCAAATGTATTGACAGGTATATCAAGCAAACTTTTCAAAATTCCTTCCCGTGCAAATAATTTCGTCGCTGCTTGATGTGAGGTTGCGACAATTACCCCATCAACAGGGATAGGATTTTGATTGTTTAATAATACCATCATACGATTCTGAACTTTTGAGATTCCTTCTACCCGAACACCCTTGTAAATAATGGCACTTTCTAATGATTTCTCTAAAGCAGTTATCAAGCTTTCTAAACCGCCCCTTAAAGTTCTACAAGTCCGATCCATACTACTCTCTTTTAGCTTGGCTGAACCTTTTTGAATGCTCCTGATCACACTACGGTGTTTCTTATAAACCTCAGCTAAATTAGGAAGCATTTCATGTAAGCTTAGTTGATCAATATCACCTAAAAAAGCTCTAGTTAACACGGGTTCGATCAAATTTTCAACCATTTCCTCCCCAAATCGTTTACGCAAAAACGCTCCTAACGACTGATCTTCACGCATGTTGGATGGAGGTAATAGCAAATCGCAGACAGCTCTAAATTTACCGCTCCATGAGATAACATCAGACTTAGCAAAAGGAATAATTTCAGTCGGAATTCCTAAAACTGAACCTTTTGGTATAACAGAAAGTTGATTATTTACAGCGACATAAGTTTTTCCAGGAACATTGCTAATCAGCTGATCAGCAATACCCAATTGTCTTGATAAATCTTCAATTACTTGATTTTTGTCAAAAAAGAAATCTGGCCCCCGCTCCATGATAAAGTCATTTTTTCGTAATGTTTGAATCTTACCACCTAGTCTGTGAGTTGCTTCAATCAGTACGATCTCAAGTGGTAACTTCTGATTCCTTGCCTGTTGTTGCAAATAGAACGCAGCTGTTAAGCCCGTAATCCCACCACCGATAACGGCAACCCTTCGCTTTTGTTCAGTCACATCAATCATCACTTTCTATTAGGCATGAGCTAATGTTTTTCGCACAACATCTGCCAAAGCACCGATAAATAATGGGTTGTCATTTGGCATTGGAGGGCGATGGTATTTTGCACCTAGTTCTTTACATACTGTTTTACATTCATAATCATTATCATAAAGGACTTCTAAATGTTCTGCTACAAAGCCAACCGGTGTATAAACAAATGAACGATAACCCTTATGATGATATAAATCACGAGTTAAATCTTGAACGTCTGGACCAAGCCATGGATCCTTTGTTTGACCAGCAGATTGCCAACCAAATTCCATATTTTTTACGCCAGTACGTTGCTTAAGGATGTCAGCTGTTTCATGTAACTGATCTGCATACGGGTCACCCATTGCAATAATTTTTTCTGGCAGTGAATGTGCACATACGATTAAGCATGCTGTTTCGCGTTCTTCATCAGACATAGCGTCAAATTCTGCAATAATTTTTTCTGTCCAGTATTGAAGATATTTTTCTTCCTTGTACCAACTATCAATCGTATGAATGGTTAAATCACCAAGCTCTTTTGCTTTATCCGTCGCACGAATATTATATGATTTTGTTGAAAAAGAAGAAAAATGTGGTGCCAAAACAAGTGATACCGCTTCTGTAATACCATCCTTATGCATTTGTTCTACTGCCTCTTCGATAAAAGGAGCAATATGTTTTAAACCAATATATAATTTATATTCAACTTCATCTTGTATTTCATTTAAACGTGCTTCTAATGCTTTCCCCTGTTTTTCAGTTGTTTCACCAAGTGGTGAGATTCCTCCAATTGCTTTATAGCGTCTACGCAAATCTTCAATATGTTCATCACTTGGGCGATGCCCGTGACGAATATGTGTATAGTAAGGAATTAAATCATCATCGGTTTTTGGTGTTCCGTACGCCATCACTAATAGTCCGATTTGTTTTTTCATTTTAAATCACCTCAGAAAGTATTATGAATGCGTCTTTATTTTTTTCGCACTATATTCATGTATAAATGATGTTAATCGTTTTAAAACTTCTGGATCAACAGATGGGAATACTCCATGCCCCAAATTGAAAATATGTCCTGGCACTTCTAAGCCCTGATCGATAATTTCTTTTGCACGAGCTTCAAGAATTGACCAATCTGCTAATAATAATGTAGGATCTAAATTTCCTTGAATAGGCTTTGTCACACCTATTGCACGTGCTTCTTTAATAGGAAGACGCCAATCCAATCCAACAACATCTACAGGAAGATCCTGCCAATCTAATACTAAGTGACTTGCACCTACGCCAAATAAAATCATCGGCACGCCTTCATCTTTCAATTCATTAAAGATACGTACCATAACAGGTTTGATAAAGATGCTGTAATCACGTTGGCTTAAAGCACCAACCCAAGAATCGAAAATTTGAAAGGCTTTTGCACCTGCTTTGATTTGTGCTTTTAAATCAGTAATAATCATGTCTCCAAGTTTATCCATTAAAACAAACCAAGCTTCTGGTTGCGATACCATAAATGATTTTGTTAATGCATAGTTTTTGGAAGGACCGCCTTCAATCATGTAACTTGCTAAAGTGAAAGGCGCTCCGGCAAACCCGATCAAAGGAACATCCAATTGTTCTTCGGTTAATAATTTAATCGTATCTAGTACATAAGGAACATGTTCCTCTGGATCAAATTGACGAAGATTTTTAACATCCTTTGCCGAGCGAATAGGGTTAGAAATAATAGGACCTAGTCCACCTTTAATCTTCACATCTACTCCCATACCATGCAGTGGTGTAACGATATCTTTGTATAAAATTGCTGCATCCACACCGTAATTTTGTACTGGTAAATAGGTCACATACGCACATAATTCAGGCTGATGTGTTATTTCTTCTAATGAATATTTTTCTTTAATCTTACGATATTCAGGTTGTGAACGACCTGCTTGTCGCATATACCAAACTGGTGTGTAGGCTGTCCTTTCACCTCGTGCTGCGCGTAAAAGCGTATCATTAAATGTTCCCATGAACAGTAAACCTTCCTTTCATCAATTCAGTAAATCCTTAATTCGACATTCATATCCATTGTTCATAATAGACGTTTCTTTAAGAGTTGTATAGTTCAACAATCTGATTGTTAAAAAAATGTATAAAATGATGACATCTTTTTGACAAGTGTCTAATTATGATTTTTTTTAATTTTAAGGATATACTATTATTGACTTTCTTTGGCAATATTTATACAGTTCGTTATATACCTGAAATAAAGTGAAACTCCATCAGTGGGGTTTTCTTCATCCCCCACTAAAATAGAGGAACTCAGGTTAAAAGCGCCACGTCCTGTGGCAACACCTGAGTGACCAACATCTTGTTGGCCCGAACCAATCGGACTTTTACGGGCAGTTGATCCCCCATCGTTTCTCTCTACATCTTGAGAGGTCTTACTGCCCGTTAAAGCGGGATAAAGTAAATTTCACATACAGTGGTTCATGCAGGATTGAATTCATGAATGTTTTCTACTGAATTTACAATAGGAGGAATTCTTATGTATTTATATTTAACTTCTGGAACACCAGAATTTATGGAAAACTTGCAAAAAAAATATTCAAAAGAACATATGATTGTTTTATATGGCGAAGGGAATACAGTTCTTCTCCATGAATCCGACAAAAAAAGTGTCTTTACGACTCCGAGAAGTTATGAAATTCTTGGGAAGATCAACGAATTAGGCGAGCATGGCTTTTTCGTCATGAATTATATCCCTGTTAAAAGCGATAGTCGAAAATTATTTGAAGACCGCTTTTTAGATACCATTCGCTCGATCGAAAAAGAACCTGGTCTGGTCGCCTTTCGTTTACTAAGACCATTGCAAGATGAAACCTATATTGCGCTTGCTGAATGGACTGGTCCTCATTCATTTGAAGCCTGGAAAGCATCGAATACCTACAAAATTGTCCATGAAAATGAAAACACTAATGGAGTCGACCGCAATAATATATTTACAAGTGCCCCTTATGTTAAAACATTTGCAACAAAACGCCCAGAAGATGAAAATGCATAATTTTCTAAAAGTCGAGTGATTTACTCGGCTTTTTTTGTTATACTCTATTTACATAAATATGAGTAAATTAATAAGATTACTTATATCTAGTTTTTTCATTTTAGACAGGAGTGATTATGTTGCCAAATCAATTATTGCAAACGATTTATCAAGAGCTTGAAAATTCATTTGCCGAAATGCAAGAGATTCGTCGTTATTTACATATGCACCCAGAAGTTTCTTTCCATGAACATAAAACGGCTGCATATATACAAAATTTTTATAAACGATTAGATATACCTTTTGAAGCGAATGTTGGAGGGAATGGTATTATTGCACGCATAACAGGCGGAAAACCTGGAAAAACGGTTGCACTTAGAGCTGATTTTGACGCATTAGCGATCCAAGATGAAAAGAAAGTTTCTTATAAATCAACTGTTAAAGGTGTCTCACATGCATGTGGACATGATGGGCATACTGCAACGTTGCTTGTGTTAGCAAAAATATTATGGAAGCATCGTGAAGAATTACCTGGCTCCTATGTATTCATTCATCAATTCGCAGAAGAAGTTGCTCCGGGTGGGGCTAAACCAATGGTTGAAGCAGGCTGTTTAAATGGTGTTGACGCTATATTTGGTACACATTTATGGTCGCAATTTCCTTCTGGCTCTATTAACTATCGAAGCGGGGCAATGATGGCAGGAGCAGATCTTTTTAAGATCAAAATTATCGGAAGCGGAGGACACGGTGCTGCTCCACATACAACAGTGGATGCCATCACTGTTGGTGCAAGCCTAGTCGTTCAACTACAACAAATTATTTCAAGACGGATCAATCCCACTTCTCGTGCAGTCTTAACAGTGGGGACTTTCCACTCTGGAAGTGCTCCCAATATTATCGCTGAAGAAGCTAAACTATCTGGTACTGTTCGGATTTTTGATATTGCAGTTCAAGAAAAAATTATTGAAGAAATAGAAAGGGTCGTCAAAGGCGTTTGCCTAGCAGCAAATGCCAAATACGAATTTCAGTATTTAAAAGGTTATATCCCTCTGATCAATCATGAAAAAGAAACTGCATTTTTAGCACAAGTAGCAGAAACCATTCCAGGTGTAACAAATGTAGCTGAAATGGACGCGATTATGGTAGCAGAAGATTTTGCCTACTATGTTGATAAAATCCCTGGCACTTTCTTTTTCACTGGAGCTAAACCAAAAGAAGGTACTGCCTATCCACATCATCATGCAAAATTTGACTTTGATGAACAAGCCATGATAGTGGCAGCCAAAACACTTGGTACCGCTGCGATCCTCTATCATACTGAAAAATAAATAGATAAAGTGAAGCTTCCATCAGTGGGGGTTTTCTTCATCCCCCACTGATGGTTAGCTAAACCAATCGGACTTTTACGGGCAGTTGTTCCCCCACCTATCTTTCTCGTTTCTCTCTAAACCTTGAGGTGGGGGTCTTACTGCCCGTTAAAGCGGGATAAATAAAAAACTATGTATGAACCACAAAGTCCATGCATAGTTTTATTTTTTATCCCGCGTGTTGATTATCCGACTAACACATTTATGATTTAAAAATATCTCTTTTTCTTCATTTTAAATTTCCTTAATAGCAGATGCTAAGATCTCATAAGAACGAATACGTGCACTTGGATCATAGATATGAGAACATGCCATGATCTCATCAACACCAGTATCTTCGATAAATCTTCCTAAATGATGCGTGATGGCAGCTTGATCTCCGGTAAATGTGTAATAAAGAGATTGCATGACCGTCTGTTTTTCTGATTCAAACCAATAAGAGTTCAAATCATCCACTGGAGGTTGTAATGGATCTCTTGTCCCCCTTACAACATTTAAAAAGTATAAGTATAGACTAGTGGCTGTCTTTTGAGCCTCCTCATTCGTATCGGCCGCAATTACATTGACACAAGCTATTGTATAGGGTTCTTTTAATTGTTTTGAAGGTTGAAACGAATCTCGGTATACGCGAAACGCGTCTTTTAAATAAGTTGGAGCAAAATGACCAGCAAATGCATATGGTAAGCCTAACATTCCAGCAAGCCGAGCACTAAATAAACTAGAGCCCAGTATATACAATGGCACATTAGATCCTTCTCCTGGATAGGCATGTACACGACCATCAGGATTATCACTTAAATATTGTTGTAGTTCTAATATGCTGTTTGGAAACTCTTGATCTGATCCTTGTAGATTTCGACGAAGCGCTTGTGCTGTGATGGAATCAGTTCCTGGAGCTCTTCCTAAACCTAAGTCAATCCTTCCTGGATACAACGCATCTAGAGTACCAAACTGTTCTGCAATAACCAAAGGAACATGGTTGGGAAGCATAATGCCCCCTGCTCCAACATGAATCTTCTCAGTTCCTTGTGCAATATAACCGATTAAAAGTGAAGTAGCTGAGCTTGCAATGCTTCGGCTATTATGATGCTCTGCAAACCAATAACGTTTGTATCCAAGCTTTTCAACATTTTGTGCAAGCTCTAAACTATTGTGGAACGAATGAGATGCATCGTGATCTTTTAATACCGCTACTAAATCCAATACAGAAACAGCCACATTCTTCTTTTGACCATTCATGGTTCGACTCCCCTATCATATTTTAATATAGCTAAGGTGGTGTGTATCAGAGAAAAAAGTGCCTTTAAAGCAATTACATACTTTAAAGGCTCAACTACTGTTTGAAATTATTTACTTAATCGTATCGTCAATTCTCCAATGATGAATACGACAAAGCCTTGTGCAAAGAAATAAGGTGTTCCCAATCCTGCGAACAAAACAATGATGGCTTGTACAATGATCGTGTAACGCACGATTTTCACTGCTGCTTTTTTACGTGCACCCTTCGGTAAAGGGTACAACATGTCCATTCGAAAATCGTTAGATGATGTTAAAGCTTGTTTTAGCTGAATAGTGGTCGCAAATGATAGGGCAGCGACCACTACAGCAATGGCGATCGGAATATGAACGAATGCGGCAGCCAATGCAGAGATCACTGTTAAACGAAGCCACAAATAGAAATGATCATCTGTTCGGACAAAAGAACGGAATACGAGATATTCTTGTGTATTTTTCTTCGCATATGGGATTACTTTATACATCCAGTCCAACCATGCACGGCGTTTTATACTTCCATGAATATTAGGGACATCTGTGAAATAATTTGCAAATCGATAAATCCCCATCATACGATTTTCTTCTAATCTTACAAAATGTTCATATGGGAACGGTGTTTCTTTTACTTTCTTTTTCCATGACATCGGATAACAAACAATGATTAAAATCATAATGATGATTGGGATAAATTGAACGTTTAAAATCGATAAAAGTAATGCAAATGAACCTATCATACGAACAATTCGATCCATCCATACATTGTGACCTTTATAGGCCCATCTATAAGTGAATTCACTATTGATATTCCACCATTTCAATAAGATGGATGCGATCAACCCGATGATAATCGTTATTGGCTCAAGCCCCGCTACTTGCCGAAGCATCGGCCATATGACCAGATAAAAAAGAATCACAGCGATCACTTGGGAGCCAAATGTATATCGTAATGCTTTTGCAAAATACTGAGGTAATTTCGTTTCAAGAGGTAATAAATAAACCTCATCTGGCTTTCGAATCAATGTAACTGGTCGGCTAAACCCAAGGACAATCCCCATAATAGCAGCAGCTAACCAGATGGCAGGAAAATCACTGGATGTTGTTTTTAACCATTCGCTGTATTGATAACCACCTGCACCTAGAACGAACATAATAACAATGGCCAAATGTCCTGTAAAGACGAAGCGCATATATTTCTGTACTTCTCCCATATAATGGGTAAACCTCGTACGCCAAACATCTTGCAAGCTATTCATGATCTTGCTCCTTTGTCATCGCAATGTATAAATCATCTAGTGTTGCATTCGGCATATTGAATTTTTGGCGTAAATCATTCATCGTACCATATGCTCTTAAACGTCCATTATGCAATAAAAGGATTTTGTCACAGTGTTTTTCTGCCGTTGCCAATACATGTGTTGACATAAGGATAGCGGCTCCCTCTTTTTTCTTTTCATCCATTTGATCTAACAACGATTGAATAGCTAACGGGTCGAGTCCTAAAAATGGCTCATCAATGATATATAAAGAAGGATTGACTAAAAAGGCACACATAATCATTACTTTTTGGCGCATCCCTTTCGAAAAATGAGAGGGAAACCAATTTAATCGTTTTTCCATTCTAAATTCTTTTAGTAGTGGTGTTACTCTTTCTTCCATTGTTTCAAGATCAATTCCATAAGCCATCGCTGTTAACTCTAAATGCTCTTTTAAAGTCAATTCATCATAAAGAACTGGCGTTTCAGGAATATAGGAAAAAGAAGAACGATATTGATCCATATTATGCTTAATGGACATACCATTCAACAAAATTTCTCCTTTTTGCGGTGTCATTAACCCAATAATATGTTTAATCGTAGTACTTTTACCTGCACCGTTTAATCCGATCAATCCTACTAGCTCACCTGGTTCAATTGCAAAAGATAAATCATGAATAACAGGTTTTCGGGTATAACCACCTGTTACTGATTGTAATTCTAATACCGTCATCAAAGTCACTCCCATTCTTACTTACAGTTTATCAAAAATTCCTCTTTCTAGCAGTTCTTATATGGTAAAATGAATAGCAAAATAGTGAAAGGTGTGTTTTTATATGAGCGATTGTTTATTTTGCAAAATTATCGACGGTTCTATCCCTAGCACAAAAATTTACGAAGACGACTATGTCTATGCATTTATGGATATCGGCCCATTAACAAAAGGGCATACATTATTAATCCCAAAAGAACATGTAGCGAATGTTTTTGAAATGTCCGAAGAAACAGCTGCTAATCTTTTCAAAGTCGCTCCACGCATTGCGAGTGCGATCAAAGATACTTTCAAACCTGTAGGTATGAATCTATTAAATAATAATGGTGCACCTGCTGGTCAAAGTGTATTCCATTTTCATCTACACTTTATACCAAGATATGATGAAACAGATGGCTATAAACCTACTTGGATTACAAAAGAAGATGCGTATACTCCTGAAATTCTAAAAGGACTAGCTGAAGAAATTAAAGCTAACTTAAAAAAGTAATCAATACTCATATTATGCAATCTACCTAACAGCGCAGAAATTCTCTGCGCTGTTTATATACCTTAGCAAATCAACTCTAATAGCTTGAAATTTTTACTTGAATCAGTTTTGACTCTACATCTTGACATAAAAATTAGATAGCCGATTGATTTCCGCTACAGTTTGCACGACGCATACGGGTAGACGCTGTATTATCTTAAAATTTGGTTGCTTTCCAAATGGTCCATCTATCCTTTTCAATAATAGTTTCATTATTTGACAAATCCATTTGATTTTTAATGTACGCTGCGAGCTCCTTTAGTTGTTCATCATTTAGTTCATAAAGAAGTGAACGCCCTGTTCTATTCAAAATATCCTTCATTAAATCATCTACATGTTTATATACTTTTCTTGTTTCCCATAAACTGTACTCTTTCATATCATTGAATCCAGTTTGTTGGAGTATTTGTAACACTTTTTGGCTCGGATATCTTCTTGAGATCTCTTTATCGATTAAGCTAGGAAACTTCGAAAAAAAATATCCTCTAATATTAGTAGAGCTACCTTTAAGAAGACAGTCCTCAGGCGTCCTATCTTGAATAAGGAATATACCTCCTCTTTTCAGTAGGCGGTACCCCTCTTTAAAACATTCATTTAAATTTTGGATATGATGTATGACAGCTCTTTCTATAATGACATCATATTGCTCATCATGTAATTTCGTATCTAAAGCATTTCCTAACTTAAAATCCACATTAGAACATCCCTTACATTTTTCTTTTGCAGAAGTTAGTAGCTGTTCTGAGAAGTCTAAACCTGTAACAGTCGAAGCACCCATATCTGCCAATGCTTTTGTATAGATCCCGCCTCCACAACCAATATCCAAAACTTTTTTCCCTTTGATGTCACAAATATCTTTTATCTTATTGATCCAAGTTAAATCTGCTTCTCTTGTAGAATACGTAAACCGATTATCTAGACTATTAAAATCAATTGCCATAAAAACACCACTCCTTAAATAATAATTTAACAGGTATGTAAATTATCTAATTTTTCACAAAACAAGAAAAATACGTTGATTTCCGCTATGGCTTGCTCGCTTTCCTGTGGGCGAACATTGAGCCGTCTTCGGGGCAACAGGACGTTGGTCACGGAGTCGTTGCCACAGGACGTGGCGTTCTTAGACACCATTCCTTAAATTGCTCCGTGCAGGGTCTCATCTGTTCGCTTTTCCCGCGGTACATTAATCCACACCGCACGAAGGAAATACGCATGCATTTTCGAGGACTCGAGCAAGCCGCAGCGAAGATCTAGATAAATGAGGCTGAAAATACATGTTTTTTTTAAGTATTATGTCAAATATATCCCCTAATTTCTTCCTAATCAACACACCTGTTAATTTAACGAAAAGATATAGTTTAAATCTTCGCTTTAACAGAAAAGAGCACATCATCATTAAATGGAAGCAAATCAGCCCAAGTTGCGATAATGAACCATTAAATGTATTTTCAACTAAATTTCAGGAAACATTTTTATTAAAACATATGAGCAATCTTTAAAGCAATTGTGGGAAATGGGAGAAGTAAATTATACATTTATGTCCTTACGCAAACGGTCAGAAATCGTACTATATCAATATAACTGTGGCTATGCATAGTTCTGATGAAAATTTTTGTGACCTTATTGGCATATAACAAAGTGAAGACTTACTTCCTTTTCCACTAGGTGCTAATTGAACCGATCGAGGATTGACAAGTAGTTGATCCACATACTTATTCTTTTTTACTTATGTCTTGAAATAGTGGAATTACTATCCACTAATATAGAAGAAACTAGATTTCAAACATTGAAATAGTAATTTTTGGATATGCTATATAGCAGGCTAGACCCTCTTGCCTTTCTATCAATTAAACTGTAAAATCATTATAAGTTTTCGCTTTCGGATACTAGAATACGGGAGGAAAACAAGAGCTTAGCTTAGGATCTAAATTAGGAGAGATGAGAAATGAATACAAAAAATTTAGTATTAATGGCACTACTCGTTGGTGTTGGAGCAGCATTATATATTGTTATTCCTGGATTTAACGGTGGTATGAAGCCGGACTTCATGTTGACGATGATGTTTATCGGAATTTTACTATTTCCCAGTGTAAAAGAAGTATTTTTACTTGCTGTTTCTACTGGCATCATTTCAGGACTATTTTCTACATTCCCTGGTGGATTTGTACCGAATATTATCGATAAATTTGTTACAGCTTTTATCTTTTTCGCTGTTGTTGTCTTATTGAAAAAAACGGCTCAAAAAGTCGTTGTAGCAGCAATTCTTGCAGGTATTGGTACAATTATTTCAGGAAGCGTATTTTTAGGTTCTGCCATTTTGGTAATAGGTGCTGACATTCCGTTCGGTGCATTATTCTTAACAGTAGTACTACCTGCTGTAGCCATTAATATTGTAGCGTTTATCATTATTTATCCAATAATTATAAGTCTTGTCAAACGCTCTAAATTTAAAACAGCTTTAAACCAAGCATAACGTCGTAAAGAAAGAGTTGGTCTACACAAATGTAGATCAACTTCTTTCAATTTTGACCTATTGAATGGGATAACTCATAAGTCATTATCAAAACTTACGAGTTATCCTCTTTTATTTTTTTAATATCTTGTTTTAATATAGTAATAAGAAGGATACAACTAGAAGGAAGGGAGACTGAAATGATGAAAGCTTCAACTTTTTTATTAGGATTAGCAACTGGCGTATTAGGTAGTTCTGTAGCTGTATTATTGACAACACCACAATCTGGAAAGGAATTACGTTCATCTATCAAAGCAATTAAAAAAAATGCGAACGACCAAGTACAAGATTTAAAGCAACAAGTGACAAACATTAAAAATTCTGTTAGTACTATTAAATCAGAAGTCAAAGAAACGTTACCCATATTCGTAGAAGATACAAAAGCTTCTGTTGCCGAGTGGAAAGAAGAAACAGCTCCTATTCGTCAGCAGCTTCAACAAGAAATATCGGCCCTACAAAGCTCTGTGGAAGAAATTCAACAACAAATCAGCCATTTTCAAAACAGAAAAGTAAAAAAGTAAATTGATATCAGTATGTAAATATTATTACAATAAAGTTTATTTGCATAACATTTCTTTATTCTATTGTATATTTTTGTAAGAGAATGATATAATATTAAGAAATTACGAAAGTGGTGATAGCTATGTCTGAAAAGTTAATTACGGCTAAAGAAGCCATGCTCTACTCACAACGTATTGCTCAATTATCAAAAGCTCTTTGGAAAGCCGTGGAGAAAGATTGGCAAGCATGGATCAAACCCTATGATTTGAATATTAATGAACACCATGTATTACTAATTGCTAATAATTTAAAAGGTGCTTCCATCTCTGATATTGCTAAATTTGGAGTGATGCATGTATCTACAGCTTTTAATTTTTCAAAAAACCTGGAAGAGCGTGGCTTGCTATCATTCTCTAAACGTGATGATGATAAACGAAATACATATGTTGAGCTCACCGAGAAAGGTCATTCATTGCTATTAGAGTTATATGAAAACTTCAACTATTCTAAACATAGTATTATTGAAGGCTCTCTTCCTCTGAAAGAAATGTATGGTAAGTTTCCACAATTTTTAGAATTGGTTGCACTAATCCGTAATATTTACGGAGATGACTTTATGGATATTTTTGAAGATTCTCTAAAAAATATGGAAAACTGATTGGAAGTTCCGGCATCAAACAATTTTTGACAAATTGATGTTGGAGCTTTTTTAACCTATGTACGGTTTCACCATCCACGAAAATCATTGAAAAACCATCATTAAAAGTATGTTTGCAAAGTAAGGCAACTTGTCCCCAAAAATTAAGCTTGATTTTCTTTATAAAAAGCTTTATTGTTATGTATCGATATTCTAATTTAGAAGTGGAGATGCTATAAGTTGCATTGCTGGAAAACCATTAATGTTCAAAGACAATATGGTCATAATCGTATTTTTTTATTTTCCATTATTTTCGTCCTGATGGTCTTTTCAATTTTTTATATTTCCATAACTGCCTATAAAGACTGTCCAGTATCTGATCGATTATTTCCATTATTTGTTTTAGTGCTTTTAATGATCTATCCTGTTCATAAGTTTCTACACTTTTTGCCATTGATCCATTATCGTCATCGTTTACGCTTTTCGATTGAGAAACAGTTTAAGCTTTTTCCTGTTTTAGCTATGCGTATTCATGAACCTATTTTAAAATCGCGTTATGTAATTGCGCTTATAATACCTTTCATTGTATTGAATAGCACATTCATCACATGCGCTATTATTTTTCCTGATTTTAGACATTATTTCGCTATTTTGTTAGCATACCATTGTGGATTATGTGTAGTGGATCTACTTTATGTAAAGCAGCTCATTCGTTCACCTAAAAAGGCATTGATAGAAGAGACAGATAAGGGCTTTGAAATCCTAATTTTACCTTCAAACAAATGATACCTATACTTGTCATTCCTGTCCTTTTTTTGATATGCTAGAAGGGTATATAGAGGGGAGGAAAAGACTTGATCATTGCTATTGTTGTCTTGTTCTCGGTGTTCTATCTATTCCAAATTAACCGGATGACGTACGCTCTGTGCGCGCAGAAAGAAATTCCCGAGGAAAAGCAACCTAAAATTTACCGCACGATTAATGTGCTTATCACCATTTTATTGATTTCATTTTATTTAGAAATGATGTTTACTATATAAGATAAATAGGTTGTACATGGTCATGATGTTCCTCGTGCCTTGTAAAACTATATCAATTATGCCTTCAGCTAATCAGTGTCCGGATTTCTTTCGAGCTTCCTCGAAAAAATCTTCTTCAAAATTCGTGACATCCGCCGGAGGCTTTATCTTGATTCAGCAGGCGTTTGTACACCCGCTGAATGAGGAAAAATAAGCATTCATCTCACCCCCATAGAGGTGGGAGTCTTCTGTACCTACCACTCCGCTTTCGGTACAAAAAGAATTTGCTCCTGTTGCTCTGCTTTCGTCGCAGAAAAACATTGCTGAATCAAGATAAAAAAGACCATTTACCATTTACGATATGATAAATGGTCTTTCACTTCATTAGTAACCGTACCCTAAAAATGCTGCCCCTACGATGATTAACAAGATGAATAGAACCACCACAAGTGCAAAGGAGCTAGAACCGTAGTTATTTTGGTAACCTCCACTCATGTCTGTCACCCCCTTTCTTACCTATCGTATGCACATATTCGACTCATCTTTAGGCGCTTTTCGCTGCAACCTTTTCCATTTTTTTTCGTTCTATGGTATAGTTACATAAGTTGAAGTGACTTAAGTTGGGAGAGAGAAAAAGGATGAAAAAAACATTTTTATCATTGACACTTGCAGCATCTGTACTAGCATTGTCTGCTTGTGGTAACAGTGGCGATGAAAAAGTTGCTACATCAAAAGTTGGTGATGTAACAAAGGATCAACTATATAAAGAAATGAAAGATTCAGTTGGTGACTCAGCATTACAATTAATCATTATCGAAAAAGTATTGGGCGACAAATATAAAGTAGCTGATAAAGATGTAAATGCTGAATACAAAAAGCAAAAAGAAGATATAGAAAAACAAGGGCAAGACTTTAAACAAGCTTTAGCAGCTCAAAACATGACTGAAAAATCATTTAAACGTAGTATTAAATTAAACCTATTACAAGAAGCTGCATTAGCTGATGGCGTAAAAGTATCTGAAGCTGATATGAAAGCGTATTTTGAAGAAATGAAAAAAGAAGTAAAAGCTAGTCACATTCTTGTTAAAGATGAAAAAACAGCTAAAGAAGTGAAAGCTAAATTAGATAAGGGCGAAAATTTCGCTACATTAGCTAAAAAATATTCAACTGATTCAAGTTCACAAGCTAATGGCGGAGAACTAGGTTGGTTTGGTCCAGATAAAATGGTTCCCGAGTTTACAAAAGCTGCCTATGCACTAAAAAAAGGTGAAATTAGCGAACCTGTCAAATCCACTTATGGCTACCATATCATTAAATTAGAAGATGAACGTGCTGCTAAGGTGAGCGGTTCTTATGAAGACAATAAAGCTGCAATCAAGAAAAAATTGCAACTTCAAGAAGCCGATCAATCTCAATTACTAACAAAAGTATCTAAATTAGTCAAAGACGCAGATGTAAAAATTAAAGACAAAGACTTAAAAGATGCTTTATCTCAATTCACTAATTCATCAGCACAATAATATTTCTATGAAATCAGGAGGATTCAAAAAGTCTTTTATCAAAGCAGACTTTTTGAATCCCTTTTTATTTTTGCTGTGTTTTACGATATCCTAACCTGAAACTTCACGTAGTGACCCTAAAAGTCTTTTCCTAAAAGTCTTTTAAAGATTAAAAAAACATTTCACTTTGCTAAAAAAAACTTTCTTCCTTGCTATTTGCTTTTCGGACGTTCCTTTGAATTTGGTGAGTGAATGGATTCTTTAATATCATTGATCCTCGCTAAGCCATCTAAAAGCTGCTCTTTGGACTGTGCCATTTAGAGTAAATATCCACTTGAAAGAGCATATAGAAAGGGTGACCTCAAACCAAGGATTCTTCGTTTGGGATCACCCTTTTTCGATGCTATTCAACTTGAACGTGATAACTCTTATTATTCGATCGTTGGTTTGTAGAAAGAACGATTATCCAATGGGAATAAACGCTCAGTAAATTCACCAGGTTTTGTTTTGCTAAGCGCACGTTTTAATGTATTCATTTTTGCATCAATATTATCGATATAATGTAACATTTCAGCTTCTTGAAGCATTGGCTTTTTAGGACTACCCCATTCCTCTTTGCCATGATGGGATAAGACCATGTGCTGAAGAAGCATTACCTCTTCGCCTTCAATATTCAATGCATCAGCAGCACGTGCAATTTCAGTCACCATGATTGAAATATGTCCAAGCATATTACCTGTTACTGTATAACTGGTTGAAATTGGGCCTGATAATTCTACTACTTTACCAATATCATGCAAGATGATTCCCGCATAGAGTAAATCTCTATTTAACGTAGGATACAAATCTGCAACTGCCTTGCCAAGCTTTAGCATGGACACAACATGGTCCAATAATCCTGAAGCATAATCATGATGGTTTTTCGTTGCGGCTGGAAAGGTCATAAAAGATTGTTGATTTTCCATAATTAAATATCTGGTAATACGAGAAATATTAGGATTTTTTATTTCAAAGAAAAATCCCATCAGCTGATCAAACAACTCTTCTTTTGGTGTTTCAGCGGATTGCACTAAATCTGTTACTGAAATACTTTCATCTGAATTTACTGGACGAATGGTTTTGATGCGTAATTGTAATTTACCACGATAATCGTGAATTTCTCCTCCAATACGGACAATACCGCCCGCTTGATACAAACGTTCTTGTTCTTCGCCTGTATCCCAAAGCTTTGCTTCAATGCTTCCGCTTTTATCTTGTAAAACGAGTGTCATGAATGGTTTTCCCATTGTTGTAACACCCTTTGTCGCTTGTTTAATGAGTAAATACTGATCGACTGGTGCTCCTGCTTGTAATGTCGTTACCCCATTCATACCGAAGTCAATCCCCTTTCATTTTTAAGTTCTGCTACATGGACGATATTTGCTTTCTCCCACTGATTAAGCATGTTTTCATGACATGTAAAATAGAGTATCTGATGTTCATTGGATATGTTTTTTATTAATTGTACCATGTAAGTTATCCGTAAACGATCAAAATGGACAAATGGATCATCCATGATAATCGGAAATGGTGCAGATTGTTTCAATGAGCCTGCTAAAGCAAACCGTAATGCGATATAAGCTTGTTCCTTTGTTGCTTGCGATAACTCTGCAATCGAATAGCGAATACCTTCTACTGATAATACTTCAAATCGTCCTTCTATATTCATATAAAGTGATTCATAGCGATTATTTGTCAGTATTTTAAAATAATGCTCTGCATGCTGTAGGACAGCAGGAAGTTTTTCTTCTTTTAACCGATATAAGGTTTCTTGAATGGCCGTAGAAATGAGTTTAGATATAGCCCATTCTTTCGCATGATCATTAAATGCTGCTTTTTGCTGTTCAAATTGCTGAAGATGATGAGCATATTGTTGATCTTCCAGTAAATGCTCAACTTGTGCATGTAGGGTAGCTTGCTCTTTAAGCAAAATATTTCTTTGCTGTTGCAGCTGCAACTCTTGCTCTTTATATTGATCCAACCGATTAATGATATCTTGAATGGACAAATTGCTGGTGTATAATTTGTCATCAAACATTTTAAGTTGAGCGTTGATCTGCTTCAATAAAGTATGGATGTTCACCAATTGTGTATATTGGTCAGCAGCTTTGTAATATTCATCTGCTGTTTGCACTTGTGCTTCTTGTAATAATTTCTCTATTTCTTCCTGATACGTATTTTGGAGCAGACTAAGTTCTGCTAATTGCTGCTGTAATTGTTTTTTTCTCTCAGCTAAATGATTAATGGAATGTTTTTGTTCTAACATTTGCTGATAGCTATTATGAACGATCGTAGACATATTTTCTGAAGTACAAGAAGTTTTGCAAGCTTGAGAAGCTTTTTGTAATCGTTCTTCACTTAGTGCTAGTAGCTGTGCCCTTTGCTCTGCCATCATTTTAATGCGGTTATTCGATTGCTGTAGATGGCGGACATTCCTAAATATTTCATTTAGAACGCTAGGATGGATATCCCCTGTAATTTGAAATTTCGCTAAAAATACATTCAACTGCTCTCTGCTTTGCTCTGTAAACATAGTCAATTTACTTAGCAATTTCAAGACCTGTTGCTGTTCTTTTTCTTTGTCCTCTACTTGTTGTTCGACTAAAGCCACACGATCGTTATAAAGACGGATTGATTGCTCCAATTGTTCCATCTCAGCTTTCATTCCATGCACTTTTTCCAATTTTCTTTTATAGCGCTCTATGTGCCCGTCCGATTTTACATCTTTTGATTGACGGCCAAATAACATAAAAAGACCAACTGCCGCTATTATCCCAAAAATACTTATCATTATTTTCTCTTGCATAATACCTAAAATGATCGAAACGATTGCAAGTAAAAAACTTAAAACCTTTGCTATTTGTCCTGATTTCAAATCATGTGATTGTTGCAATAATACTTTTGCTTCAGCAGCTTCTTCATTTTCTTTATGCCATTCATTTAAGCGTTCTTGATCTTGCTCCGTAGGCATACTTTCATATAGTTTATCCAGCTTCTGAGATAATGTTTGAATCTCCTCTTGTAATCGATTAGCTACCCGTTCTTGAAATCGATACTGTTCCTCCTGATCTTCAAGTTGTTGAACTAAACGTTGGAATTGATCATCTTGCTGAATAGATACTTCGGCTTGCAAAACTGCTTGTTGCTGTTCTTTTTGCGTAATTCCTAATAGTTGAAATTGAATAGCCATCTCTTGTTCGATGGCTTGTATATCTCTTTCTAGTTGATGGATCTGACTTTGCCATTCACGCCATTCACTGTCACGCTCAACAAGTTCCTTTAAATTGCTTAAACGGCTTTCATCAAACTCTACATGCAATTGTTCTAACAAGCGTTCATAATCCTGTTGGACTTTTTTTAATGCTGCATCATTTGTCAATTGACGATCTTGTAAATGTTCATAACGCTGTACACCATTTGCAGGAAATGTTGTATTCATAACGACGGCTAGTTCTGATTCTAATTTTTGCTTTTTATCTAGTAATGGTGAAAGTTGGCGTAACTCATTTAACTGGTGTATATTCAACTGAAGTTGTTGTTCTTGTTGATCAAGATTTGTTAGTTCTGTTTGTATATCATCTATCCGTTTTATAAATGGCTCATAGTCATCTAATTTTTTTCGCTCTTCTTTTATTTTCTGATCTTGTTTCGATAACTCTACTATTTGCTGGTTTAATACTGGGATCTTCCCCGATTTTTTGAATAATTCTTGCTGTCTTTTTTCTAATTGCTGTTTTACATTTGAAAGTTGATCTGCTCCTGTTGTACCAGAGGCTAAAAGAACTCGACTTAACTCCTCTTCAGATAAGTTTTCCATTTGCTGTAGTTGATGAACTGAAAAGGAAAATACTGCTTCAAAGCTTTGTCTATTGTACCCTCTTAAAATTTTTGCTAATAAATCTTCATGGCCTTTTTCTCCGTTCGATAGATGTATGGTAACATCTCCACTCGCTTTCCCTTTCACACGTTCAATCATGCATTCACCAAATTCATCATCTATTAGATGGACCTGTCCACCATATTGACCACCTTTTTTGGGTTCATATCGCAGTTGTTGCTGATTTTTTTGAGGAAAACCGAAAAGAATTTGTAAGATAAACTGTTGAATCGTTGTTTTACCTGCTTCATTTAAACCATAAAAAACATTTATGGTCTTCGATAATTCAACTGTTATATCTTCATGTTGTCCAAACCCATAAATCACCAATTTTTTTATATACATTGCCAACACCCCCTTATCCTTTTGTCATACTGATTTTTTGTGTAAATAATTGCTTTGCTTCCAAAACAAGATTATTTAAATCTTCAGAAGTTAAATCTTCTAAATAGCGGCTTCCTTTTGGGTGTTGATATAAATCTTTCACTACTTTTTTCAACTGTTGCTCATCCCAGTCACCTAAAACTTCTAAAACGGAGGTTGCTGCTAATGTTGGTTCATACGTAACAACTGTATGATCATCTGCTTCAAGTGAATGAACCCATATGAATGGCGTGTTATCTTCCTCTTGTTCACGGATTACCTCAAGCCACTCTAACATGGATGTTTCTTCAAACAGTGACATGTTTTGTTCTTCAATATTCGTTAGATGAAGCCAGACGACCCCTGCGCCAAACTGTTTACGAAAATCTTCTAATACTTGTGCACATGCCTTTAGTACTTCATTGGCATGAATTAAATTTTTGCAGTCTACCTGCAAATTATCATAAACAATAGTTGAAGTGGGGATAAATGTACAATCAGCAGCAAAATGGGTCATGGTAACATCATAAAATCCTTTTATTCCTTGTTCCTTACGATGTCTACTTTGGATATTGCCAGGGTAGATAATCGGAGGATCGATGTGTAAAACCTGGCGTTTGTGAATATGCCCCAGTGCCCAGTAATCATAGTTTTTCGATAGTAATTCTTCAACTGTAAATGGCGCATATACATCATGCGTTGTGTTTCCTTGCAAACTGCCATGCAACATCCCAATATGTACAGCATCCTGCTCTGTAGCAACAGGATATGTATCGATCATTGATTGTGTCACGTGTCGCTCTGGATAACTAAATCCGTATATATTCACTTGTACATCACGAATATTCAGTACCAATGTCGTTGTTTTTGGAGGCATAACATATACATTCTCAGGTAAAGAAAATCGGGTCCACTTTCCTTTCAAGTGATCATGATTTCCATAACTGATGACGACAGGAATTTTATGTTGCCCTAGCTGTTTCATACCATCTTGAAAAATTTTTTGTGCCCTTAAACTGCGATCCTCTCCATCATAAATATCCCCAACGATCAGGATGAAATCAGGTTTTTCTTCAATCGCCTTTTGAATCAACGTCGCAAAAGCTTCAAACGTGCTGTTACGCAATTGTTCAAATGCTTTATCCGGTAAATCGGACATCCCCTTAAATGGACTATCCAGATGCAAGTCCGCAGTATGGAAAAATCGAATCGAAGACATTCAATCCCTCTTTTCTGAATACGAATATTTGTTCTTATTTTATCATAAACTTCCAATTATTTATAGCGTTTTAACCTTACTCGTCACATTTTTATATACAAAAACTAAGCTATTTTTGTATAATGAATGTATATTCATTATAAGGGGTGAGGATTATGCTAACGTTTCGTTTTACAGCTTTCGAAAAATCTGGAGAGATCATTAAAGATGAGGCATGGGAATTCTCAGATGAAGCAACTGCAAAATCACAAGGGGAAAAGAAGATCGAACAATTAGGTTTATCAGAAAAGACACATCGTCTTGTGAACTCCAGCGGAAAATTGATCTTATTTCACGTGTAAAAATGCTTTCAAGAATTATGATGCAAACTTAAATTTTAAACATTTATCCTGCATGAATAGGCAAGAAAACCTCTCTTCTAGACTCTAGCAACGAGCCGGAAGATATGTGATACAACCCACCTATATATGCACGATTAGTCCAACTTATCACCTACTGGGAAACGGAAGTAAATTTCCATTGGATGAAATCTTAGTAATGAGAGTTTTTTAATCGTTTTCACGATAAAAGGCTCTCATTTTATTTGCGGTATACAGCCATATAATTATATTAAAATAATTTCAATCTCCATAAATTATGTATTCTTAGCTTTTAACATAGTTTTGTACAATAGATTTATCTCTAAAATATTTTGATAGATCGAAATAATCATAGTCTATGCTTCTATCTTCGCTCATTGACATAAACCTGTACTCTCCCAAAAGACGTACATTATAAGCGATTTCATATAAAAAGTTCGTGTTAAAGCTAGTTTATAGATGTCATACAACAATAATTTTAAGAAATTTTTAAAATATAGTTGACATTCGATGTTAATGGCTTTAATATTGGATTAAATTCAATACGACGAAAAATACAACGACGAAGACATGCTTAACGATCTGAAAATCCCACAGCGAGCTGATGGTTGGTGCAAATCAGTGATTTCAGCGATAAGTTCCACTTCTGAGTAGGTATTCTGAACACAAACAAGTAGGTTTACCCGGATCATGCACGTTACGCATATAGTAAAGACTGTCCATCATAAGAGGGCAGTAAAACAAGGGTGGTACCGCGATTGTTCATACAAGCTTTTCGCCCCTTACGACGGTAAGGGTGTGAAAAGCTTTTTTAATTAAAAGCGAAAAGAATTATTCAGTTGTGATAAGCGCTGAAAAACTCAAATCGCTAGATATTTTCTAAAAATGAGAGGAGCAAATTTTTATGTTACAAGATTACCAATTATTACGCATTCCAGGACCAACACCAATCCCACCAAGCGTTGAACGAGCAATGGCTAAACCGATGATTGGCCATCGTGGTAGTGAAACTAGTCAAATGATTCAAAATATTAAACCTAGACTGAAAAAAGTTTTTGGAACAACAGGGGACGTCATGATGTTAACTGGTAGTGGTACATCAGGACTTGAAGCTGCAATCGTTAACGTAGTAAAACCAGGCGATAAAGTGTTAGTAGTTGCTACAGGAGTATTTGGTAATCGTTTCACTAAAATTTGTGAAGCATACCATATCAATGTGGAAGAATATAAGGTAGAATGGGGAACTTCATTAAAACCAGCTGAAATTGCTGACTATGTAAAAGCAAACCCAGACATCAAAGCTGTTTTCTCTACTTATTGTGAAACTTCAACAGGTGTATTAAATCCTGTCGGTAAACTAGCACAAGCTGTCCACGCTGTAAATAACGAAACATTAGTTATTATTGACGGTGTATCTTGCATGGCCGGTGTTGAAACAAAAATGGACGAATGGGGCATCGATGTAGTCGTAACTGGTTCTCAAAAAGCATTTATGCTACCAGCCGGACTTAACTTTATCGCAGTTAGCCAACGTGCATGGAAAGTGATTGAATCTAATCCGCAAAAAGGTTTCTATTTAAACCTTACAAAATATCGTGACAATCTTGCGAAAGATACTACACCTTTCACACCAGCTTTATCACTATTATTTGGTTTAGAACAAGTACTTGAAAACTTCGAAAAAGAAGGTCTAGATAATATATATGCCCGTCACCAATTAATGCGTGATATGACTCGTGCAGCATTTAAAGCATTAGATCTTCCTTTATTTGCTTCAGATGAAGACGGTTCTCCAACTGTTACTTCTGTAAAACCGGATGACTTTGATCCAGAAGCATTCCGAAAAGTATTGAAAGCTGACTTTAACCTATCAATTGCTGGTGGTCAACAAACTTTAAAGGGAAAAATCTTCCGTGTTGGTCATATGGGCTATTGCGCACCAACAGATGTACTTCAATATATAGCAGCAATGGAAATCGCACTTGTGAAAGTCGGCAAAAAGATTCAACTTGGTGCTGGTGTTGCCGCAGCTCAAGCAGTTTACTTACAAAATACTACAGAAAAAGTTGCACAATAAGGAGAGAATGTACAGATGGCTATTAACATTTTAATCAGTGATCCACTAAGCGAAGATGGTATTTACCCTCTTCGCCAAGAACAAGAACTAGATTTAAATATTGTGATCAACACTGGCCTTCAACCAGAAGAATTAAAAGCAATCATTAAGGATTATGATGTATTACTTGTCCGTTCACAAACAAAAGTAACACGTGAAATTATTGAAGCTGCTGATAACTTGAAATTGATCGGTCGCGCTGGTGTCGGTGTCGACAATATCGATTTAAATGCTGCTACTGAAAAAGGGATTATTGTCGTAAATGCACCAGACGGTAATACGAACTCAGCTGCTGAACATACAACAGCGATGATCATGTCTTTAGCTCGTCATATCCCACATGCTTACCTATCATTAAAAGAAGGACGCTGGGATCGTAAAAAATTTGTTGGTGTTGAACTTAAAAACAAAACATTAGGAATTATTGGTTTCGGTCGTATTGGTCAAGAAGTTGCTCATCGTGCAAAAGGTAACCGTATGAACGTTATTGCTTATGATCCATTCTTAACTGCTGAAAAAGCTGAAAAAGCTGGCGTTGACTATGGAAGCGTTGAAGATGTGGCACGTGTAGCTGATTTTATCACTGTTCACACACCACTCCTAGACTCTACTCGTCATATGATCAATGAAGAAGTTTTCAACATTATGAAAGACGGCGTTCGCATTATCAACTGTGCTCGCGGCGGTATCATTGATGAAGAAGCTTTATACAATGCTATAGAATCAGGCAAAGTGGCAGGCGCGGCACTTGATGTAATGGAAGATGAACCATTCGTAGGGAACCGTCTACTTGACTTGCCACAAGTTATTGCTACTCCTCACCTTGGAGCTTCAACGGTTGAAGCTCAAGAATCTGTTGCCATTGATGTAAGTAATGACATCTTAAGCTTCTTTAAAGTAGGAACAGTCCGCAATCCAGTGAATATGCCTTCTGTTTCAAAAGATATGATCGCTAAAGTGGAACCATTCTTTGAACTTGCTAATAAAATCGGTGCATTTGTTTCTAACTTAACAGATGAAGCCATTGAAGAAATCAATGTATATTATTCTGGTGAACTTGCTGGCTTTGACGTTCGTCCATTAACAAACAATGCTGTAAAAGGTGTGCTTACTCGTAACTTAGGGAATCATGTAAACAATGTAAATGCTCGTTACTTAGCTGAACGAAATGCAATTAAGATCAACGAACATAAATCTACTACAGCAAAAGCTTTTTTAAACTCTATCTCAGTTGAACTTGTAACCAAAAACGAAACCCATAAAGTGAAGGGCACATTACTAAATGGTTTTGGAGCTCGAATCGTTCAAGTGGATGACTATATGGTAGATGTTGTGCCAGAAGGTCACTTAATCTTTGTCAAACATACAGACAAGCCTGGTGCAATCGGACGAGTTGGTACACTTCTTGCCGGTAAAGATATCAATATCGCAACCATGCAAGTTGGTCGCTCAAACCAAGGTGGAAATGCGATCATGATGCTTTCTGTAGATAACGCAGTGGAAAACCTTGAATTTTTAACTACTCAAGAAAGCGTCTTTGAAGCAAAAGCGATTAATCTATAATATAACATTTCTCACTAAAAAACAGAGCACAGAATGCTGTTCGATCAGCATCTGTGCTCTTCGCATTTGTTACATTGCTAAAACTTCTTTGGTTTATTGGACATGGACGTCTCTTATTATAAATATAATCGATAAATCACTAAGATTATTGTTAAAATACCTGCAATGAGCATCATCGGATCTTTCAAAAACTTTTTCACAGCTTCATTTCCTTCCCTACGATGTGAACGTCTTTTTAGCTTTGCTTTCTAATACTACTTTTATACGGATTTCCTCCATGAGGATATTTTCTACGTCAAACCTAAAGCAGAGCCCCTCACTATTATGTGCAGGTGCCCTGATTGTTGCAAGAATCATCGCCCTTTCACTTTCTAAAAAGGCCAAGATCCCTCAAAAGTTTTTTTTCATATACAAGTCGGAAGCAATCACTCATGAAAGTTTACTTTTCAAAATTTCACATTCAACTTAAATGTCTTCTAATAATTGCACAAGCTCATGTAAAGAGTGAATTTCATAAGTAGGGATTATCCCTTCAACATGTGGTTTATTTTCACGATTGATCCATGCAGAGCGCATTTGAACACGAGAAGAACCGAGAATATCGGTCATTAGATTATCTCCTACCATAATCGCTTCATCCGCATGAACTTTTGCTACTTCTAATACATGTTGGAAGATGGATGCAGCTGGTTTTCCTTCTCCAAAATCCCCTGAAATGATAATATGATCAAAGTAAGGAACGATTTCTGGTGTTATTTTCAATTTTAAATTTTGTAAACTTGGTGCACCATTTGTCAATAATACGAGTTGATACTTTCCTTTTAAAGCATCTAGCACCTCGAATGTTTCTTTATAAACAAAAGGACTTTCTTTTCTTGCTTGAACAAAGTATTCTCCAAGCTCTGCTCCCAATTTCTCGTCATGTATTCCAAGCTTTGCTAATCCACCTGTCCATGCATCTTTACGGTAAGTAGGAACAATGTTCTTAAGTTCCTGAAATTGCGGTGTAGGATCATCGAATGTTCCCCAAAGCCCTTCAAATGGATTGATACCAATTAGTTTTGTGTATTCAAACGTAGAATATGTACTATATAAATCTCGAGCCGTTTCACGTACTTTTTCCTCTAATTGCTTTGCATCTACATGAACGATCGAAGCAGCTTTCTGACATGTTAAAGCAAATGCTGTGGCAATACTTTTCTTATCCCACAATAGAGTATCATCTAAATCAAAAATTACGGTTGAAATTGTCACTTGTTGTTCGCTCCTTATAAAATACTGTATTCTTATGGTAGCATAATTACTTATAAAAAACGGAATTTTCTTTTCATTTTCTATATGTTTTTTAAGTATTTCTACAGATGAAAAGCAGGGTTAAAATGAACTATATCCCAATTGTTAGACACAATCTAACGATTGGGATACAGTTTAAAAATTCATCTCAACCAACTGCTTTTTAAGCCATCAATTATTTATTCCCGCACAAATGGAGCGGTAAGAGCCCCTACTTTAAGATACTAGTGAAAAGTAGCGATTAAAGCGTAGGACCGACCGACTGCCTGTACCTATATAAGCCCGATTGGTTCAACTAACAATAAATAAGGAAAGAAGAACTCCGCTGAGAGAGAGATTTCACTTTCTTTTCTTCTATAATTGACGTAAACAATCACTAATTTTTGGTTGGAGAATCGCATTTTTTTCGTCAATTCCTGCATAAAAATAAAAACTCTTCAAGAAATTTCTACAATTTTCATAAAGCTTAGAAAATCTTTCTTCATCTAGTTTAACTTTTTGCTTTTTGATATATACAGGAATCTTTTCAAATAATTCATCCAACGTTTCTACAGGTAAGCCAATGTCAAGCATTGTCATAATAGGTTTTAATAAGCGTTCGTCTTCACCTGCTACATAAACATCTGTAAAAGTAAAAACTTTATTTATCAACCCTTGGAAAATAACAGGAAAATATTTCGCGTTCAATCTAGGATTTTTTACAAGCTCATCTATAGCATCTGCCGTATGGGCTATACTATGTGCCCAGCCCTTTTCTGGAACAAACCCTCTTACATCCTGTTCTAAATCCAAATATAGGAGTAATTCATTTCTTATTCGATCTAATAATGTTGATGGAATCAATGAATGTTCTAAATCCTTTTTTAATATAAGGGCTATTAAGAGCACTGAGAATGATCGTTTAAAAATATGATCAGTACCGACATCTCCTATTTCATAAAATAAAAACTCGTCCCCTAATGCTCTTGTTAGCAAATTGACGAGTGTTTCATTTGTCATGAGCGCCTCTTTTAGAATTAAATGATCAAATCCTTGATAAATCAATTTATCTCTAAGCTGTGGATTAGGCGAGCCAATATGTTCAAGCATGGCTTCTACTAATTCTGGCACATTTTTCTCCTGCCATGAGCTTTCTCCATTTTGAATATCCACTAATCGTGATTGTAATGATTGTTCATCCATAACAGAAACCTCCAATACGACTATTTCATCGACATATTGCTATATTTTTAAGCAACTACAGATATGTCAATTCTTCTGTATTGTTATGATTATTATAGCATTCTAAACACATGTTGTCTGATGCTGATATTTGTTTCATCTTATGTTATAAAAAAACAAGTTATGTACATTTGTCCTGATTAATCGTAAAAAACCCATATAGCTTCTAAAAATATAAATAAAGAGAAAACTCAAGCAGGAAGGCCTTTTTCATCTTATCTTTTACTGGGTATTCCAATTGAGGTTTTACAGGCAATTCTCCCTAGAAGTAGAGAGATCATTGCCTGTGAATGAAGGATAAAGAAGAAATCAAAAACAAGAATGTTAATTTATTTACTCACTTTGAAACCATATAACTCATTAAGCGCTTCGATCTTTTTCTGAATGGCCTCTTCAAATGTCATGATGTACTGTACAGGTTCCTTTGGATTATGGTATTGTGAAATTTTTCCTGTTTTCGCATCTACTAATTTTGTAGATGCACCACAGCCTAATCCAATAATCGTTTGAACCTCTTCCATGATCACAATATTATAAATGCTTTCTTCCCCAGGTAATGAGTAACCAATGTTTTCCAAATTACCTAAGATATTTTTCTGCCTGTACAAATAATAGGGCTTGTAGCCGTGCTCTGCTGTCCATTCATGTGCACGATGCATCATGGCTTCTGCTGTTTTTCGATCGGCTACCTTATATTTCTCCTTGTTGTGGGTCATTTCTGAAGCACGTTTAAAAGAAAGCGTATGAACTGTCAAAGATTCCGGCATCATTTTGGCCGTTTCATTCAAAGAATGCTCAAATTCAGCGATACCCTCATTGGGAAGACCAATAATAAGATCCATATTAATATTATTCATACCAGCCTTGCGTGCCATCCAAAATTTATCAATCGTTTCTTGCACTGTATGATGGCGTCCAATTGCCTTTAAGGTTTCATCTGTATAGGATTGTGGATTAACACTAATCCGATCAATTCCCCATTTTTTTAAAACAGCTAATTTCTCTGGGGTAACCGTATCGGGTCTTCCTGCTTCAACAGTTAGTTCACGAATGCCTTCAGTATGTGGAAAAGATTCAAACATTTTTTGATACAAAGCATCCATTTCATCTGCCTCGATCGATGTAGGTGTTCCTCCACCAAAATAGACAGATGTAATTTTCATGTCATGCTCCGTCAACCATTTTCCCATTTTCTCAATTTCAATATGGAGCCCATCTAAAAAAGTTGCTACTCGACCTTGTTTACGATTACTTTGGATTGCATAGGCTGGAAATGTACAATAAGCACATTTTGTAGGACAAAAAGGAATGCCAATATAAATACTTACCTCATTTCCGACTGTATCTAAATCGGGAATCGTATGAAGCTGCGTTTTCACGATTCTTTTTAACAAACTTATTTTATCATCAGATAAGCGAAATTCAGTTGCCAGCTTATGATAGATTTCCTCATCCGATAGACCCGCCTTTCTATATTTGTGATACAGCTTCGTTGGACGAATCCCCGTGAGAATCCCCCATTGTTGATGAATGCCTGTTAATTGTTCAAGCGTATCTAGCAAAATATGAGAGAGAGCACGTTTCACACGTATTCGTTGTTCTCTTTCTGTTCCTTCCAAGTCATAAGTTTGCTCAAAATGACTTTGAAAAATTTGACCTTCTGCTTGAAGCATTCCTTCTGCAAAGACCGTATAATCTTTATTTGTATGATGTTCGAAGTGAGCTACTAAATTTGGTACCATATCTTTTTTCGCTAATTTTGTATCTTCAAAAAACAAATTAGCGATATGATGAAATACTCTCATAAAATCTTGGGGATATGCTTGATCTATTTTTAAAATTTTCATCAGTCAAAATCACTTCTCTCTAAAAACTCTATAGTTGCATAAACTCTCACCAAAATAAAGTGAAACTCCATCAGTGGGGGTTTTTTTCATCCCCCACCCCATCTTTCTCATTTCTCTCTAATCTCGAGATGGGGGTCTTACTGCTCGTTAAAGCGGGATAAAGTAAACCTTCACCCAGTGGCGATTTTCTTCATCCGCCACTGAACTAGAGGAACGGAAGTGAAAAGCGCCACGTCCTGTGGCAACACTTGAGTAATCAACATCTTGTTGGCCCGAGCCAAAACTAATTGGACTTTTACAGTAGTTGATTCCTCTATTTTTGCTGGAATCTTGATATGAAAGCTTACAAACCTGTTCATGCGTTAATGAATCACTACCCAATATCGAATCTATTGTAGCAAATTATGATGAAAATCACGAAAAATCTGTTGGACGAACAAATTAAATCGCTTTATCGAATAAATTACATAAGGCAGAACATTCCAAGATGATGATAAAGAGACGGACTTTCTAATAAAAAGGAGAATCTGAACGACAGCCTCATACAAAAACACCCCCAAGCAAATAACAAAGGCACTAAAAAATCAATTCATCTCCAAACTATGATAAAAAGTAGCCTCTTTAGTTTATAAAACGAAAGAAAAGATGACTTTTATCAATAAAAATGGCGATGTTATCAATTTTCAGTGGCCTTGCAAATAACTTGAGGGTTCTTCAGCTATAGCTGGCTCTTCTAATCCTCTAACTCTTTATATAATGCTTCGACTGGTTTTACAATCACTCGGTTAACTTCTTCGATTAATCCGCTTAAAGCCATTTCTGCTTGAAGCAACTTGGCGATTTTATCATTTTGTTGCGCTAATTGTGCAGCTTTTTGTGCATATTGCAACTCATCTTCTTCAATTTGTTGGCCTTGTACCTGTTTTTGCTGTAATTTTAATTGGACATCGCGAAAATTTTTAAATAGTTTCGCTGCATCTTCATCCGCTTTTACTGTTTCAATTGCTTGTTGTAAAGCTAAATATTCATTGGTTTTACGAAATGCACCTTCCAATGCATTAATTTCATTGTAAATATTAATCAATTCATTTCCCTACTTTCTATAAGTTTAAGCGTGCTTCCTAAAGTCAGTGGAACCACAAGCCATTTACTAAAAATATGTTAACGAATAGCCCTTATATGACACTAATTGCCCCTAAGAAACCAAATATCGTAATCGATTTAATTCACATTTTGACTCCCCAACGCCAAGTATTCCAACGTATTTACTATCTTCTTATAGTATACTGTAATAATACAGTTCTAAGTTTTATTATAGCAAACCACTCCTTTTTATGAAATGAGTAGCCACTTCTTGATATTCATCTTGATTTTTTAGTGTAAAAAACTTTTTACGGGGGATTGGGCACACTATAATAGTTTCCTTACGTCTTGAAATAAGTATTTCAGCAGGCGTGTTGATTATCCAATTATATCCTTAAAAATATTGTGCATTTGCTTCCTAATCAACACGCCTGGTATTGCAGATAAAATTATGTACAAGGGGGAATATCTGATGATTCAACATTTCAGCTTCAAACCACTGTTTAAACACCAGCAATTACCCGGTTGGTCGGTCAGCTTCTTTTATAAACAAAAGCACTATGAAGCGATTTACGAACAGGACGGAACGGTCAAATGGGTCGATCAAACTCCACCTGATGAAGATGATGTAAAAAAGATGATACATGAATTAATGTTATTCCATGTGTATGACTGAATGATTTTTATAATTTTAAAGAATTGGATGGATAAAGTGAAACTCCATCAGTGGGGTTTTCTTCATCCCCCACTAGAAGAACTCAGGCTAAAAGCGCCGCGTCCTGTGGCAACACCTGAGTGACCAACATCTTGTTGGCCCAAACCAATCGGGCGCATGCGGCAGTAAGACCCCCATCTATCTTTTTCTTTTCTCTCTATATCTTGAGATGGGGGTCTTACTGTCCGTTAAAGCAGAATAAAAAAGTTTAAAAATATCTATTCATTAAACTCCCTTTTCTTATTTTATATAGTACCTAATCATCATCATTTATTTTGAAATTAGTTCTTCCCATTCTTCAAAAGATAGCTTATCCGTAATATGTTTTAAATGATCAGGGACTTCCACATAACATATTAACTCTAAACTATTTCCATCGGGATCTTTGAAATAGACTGAGCCATTGCCTTGATATGGTCGAACAAAAGGTTCCACAGATTCCCTGTTCCCTTTAGGTACAGCCTCGACTTGAATAGTATCTAACCAAAATAAAGAATTTTTTAAATCTTCGTATGAAACTTCAAATGCAATATGGCGTAAAGCAACATGATATGGAATTTTATACTCTTCCCCTTCCCATAAACCCAACCAACTTCGCCCTTCATCTATCCACAAAAAAGCGATTTTCTCATCTCTCCAAGCAATTTTAAGGCCTAACTTTTGGTAAAAATCAAGTGAAGTATCTAAATTTTTCACTGGTAAATGTGCTTCGTATATTCCCTTTATCAAATACAACATCTCCTTTTCATGATTTATATATCACTTAACATTCCAAAAATTTCCAATTTATAAATCATCCAAAAGTCCAAAAAATTAAAAATCAATTGAATCAATTTCATAATGCAAAATCCAGATGAAAAACACGAACATTTCTAATCAATATGAACGTTAATATTCAGAAGTTTTTGTTCCACTCCAGACGGCGCTTTCCACGGGCTTGGCTTCAATCTCCTCGTCACTACGTTCCTGCGGGGCTTTCAGCTCAAGCTTTTCCCGTAGGAGTCGCCGTCTTCCGCTCCACAATTATCAAAATTAGTTATTATTAAATGTTCGTATTTTTTAAGAAGAAAATGATTTATGAAATTGATTCAATTAGAAGAAAATAATTTTCCTCTAATTGATTTTCTGGTAAAACTGAACAATAGTATAAAATGTAATTCACACTATTTAACGTTAACTATATTTTAATGGGAATTAACATAACCTTAGCTCTCTATTGCTTTTCCTAGAATCTTATTCGACATATAGAAGAAATTTGATTATATTCTTCCCACTATTCAAATCAGCTTACTCTTTTCCCTCTAAATATTCCTCACGCCATTTGACCAATTCGTTTTCCATCAATATTTTTTCCAATGCTTCATCCCAATGCCCTATGAAAGTATTCCAAACACGTACATACAATAAATCTTTCTCCTCGTTATAGATGATAAATTGTATGCAAGGGATATCATTGATCTGTATCGTTTTTTGCGATTCAATGGATGTGATAAAGTTCTGAACCAAATCTTGATCCAAATCTTCCTTTTCCATCGTTGATCGATTCTCTTGCAAAGCTTTGAAAATGATTTCCTCTGCTATATTTACCGACTCCTCAGAAGCATAGGCAAAAGTTTCTGGTAAGTTTTCAAAATCATCCGAAGCTTCTAAATCCCCAGCGAGAAAGCTTTGATGAGTTGCACTGTAAAAAAGATGTTGCGTTTCTTCTTCCTGCTCTTCTTCATAAATTCCATTTTCTAGCTGTTTTTCACCTTTAGTTGTTAGTTGATAATAGGATGTTTTTTCGACTAATCCTTTATTCTGGAGATTCTGGAGTAAATCTTGAATAAATAATTTTTCTACTAATAATAGATCACTGAGTTCTTTGGAATCGGCTATTTCTGCTTGTTTGCAGCTTAGTAAAATCATTTTCATCAGGATATCCATCGTTAGTCTCTTTACTGGTTTATAGTTAAATTCTACTGTTTGAATAGGAAAACACCAGCTAGAAGTGGCTAAGATATTCGTTTTGGGATCTTGTTTGATTTTATTGGTCAGCTTTTTTTCTAATGCATTCATAGCAGAACCCCCTTCCAACTCTATTTTGGATTTCCTTGTTCATTGCGAAGACCATTTTGAGATTTAACCACTTCAAACAAACGATCATACATTTCACGTGATTCTCTTTTTTTAGCTCGTTTTGTAAACATCTCAACACTACCCACTAATATCAGCAGTTCTCTTGCTCGAGACAATGCCACATTCAACCGTCGATAATCATTAGCAAACCCAATATCTCCGCCTTTGTGCTCTGTATTACGAACCATACTCACGATAATAACATCCATCTCCATGCCTTGAAAACGGTCTACTGTACCTGTCCGAAGATGCAAGTGATCCAATTTCAATTCTTGCTGTACAAGATGGTCGATTTTCTTTACTTGCTCCCCATAAAAGCTGATGACCCCTACACTTTTCTTATATCCTTTTGGCAGGCTGCCACTTGCAATAGCCATTTTCGTCGCATGATCTAGATCCAATAATGTGTATCGAATCGTCTCTAATTCGCCTGGGTTGAAGCGGCTCTTGCCATTTTTGATTTGTTCTTCAAAATATGGTTTTTTGCTTGGCATATCAAGCCAGATTAAATGATCCTCACGCTTCACATAATGTCCCTCTAAATGATGATCACGTACTTGATCAGAGTTATCTAATCCACACTGCAAATGATTGTCTTCGTTTTCATAGAACGGTGCGATCGTTTGCATAATATTTTCATGCATACGATATTGAATAGCTAGCATTTGTTTATTTGATTTTGGTAAGTTTTTAAATAATCGTTCAAATAATGATTCTTTCAGCAGTTTTTTCAGCTCATGAATTTCCTGAACATCTTCACTCTCATCGATGATTGCTTTTAAGGTCTCTTCTAATGTGTCATCACCGATTAATGGCGGCAATTGATGATGATCTCCTACCAAAATAATTTTCTTTCCTTTTAACATAGGTAGCAGCAATTCAGGGGGAGTTGCCTTTGATACTTCATCAATAATCACCACATCGAATGTCGGGTAATGATCCATAAACTCTTTCCGTGCAGATGCTACACAAGTCGTCCCAATCACATTAGCATGATTGACATAGAGCTTACGGATCTCATCTAAGTCATGCTCACTTGCCTGTAGTAATAATTGATGCCATTGTTGCTGTAACTGTTGTTTAATCGGTAATTGTTGCTTGTCGTGGTAAAGCTTTTCGATTATTCTTTCCACACTCGTTATCGTTTCTTCTGTGTATTGTTTCTGTCTTGTTAAATCTTGTTGAAGAATCTTTTCTAGCTCTTTTAATTTTTTCTCCTGGGAGAGGCCCTTTGCATTGACTTCTTTTACTTGGATTTCTTTTTGTGCAAGTTGTTCTAATGCTTCCTTTTCCTCTCTCTCCATCACAGCAAAATCATCTTGCATTTGTTTTAGTTTTGGTAAAGTAGATGCCACCGTTTGCTTTTGTTGTGCAATCTGTTGGACTTCTTTTTCTTCAAGAGCTAATTTGTTTTGAAGTTCCAATAGTGTTAAGTTAAGTTCTTCTACTTGGGCAGAATCATTTAATTTCTCCAATTTTCGTTTTAACTGTTCAACTTCAGCACTACAACGATTTTTTATGTTTAATAATCCGCTTTCGTGCTGTTTGGATGTGCTTAAAATATAGGAAACTTGTGCTTTTACCTCTTGTTTCATCATTTGGAATAGGCGCATAATTTCTTGACGTTGATTTTCAAGCATTCCAAATTGTTCCTCAACAAAAAAGCGTCGATTATACAAGCGCTCCAGATAAACATATAGCTGATGGACATAAACATCAGGCGTTTCCAAAAGAAATTTTTTAAAATGGTCAATGGCTGAATCAATCTCACGAATGGAAAATGAAGAATAACCACTTGCTACTTGAGTTTCTACGTTATGTAAAATTTTCTCGCTATCAAATGCACCAATTTTTTCCTCTAAAAAACTTATTGCGCCATTTAAACGCTTGCGAACCTCTCTCCATTCTTTATAGCCAACCATTTGCATCTGAATGCGTTCAAAGGAATTCCGTTGCCATTCAATTTTCGTATTGGCTTGAATATGATGCTCTTCCATAAAAGTCGTTAAGTCTTGAATCTTTTTACATGCTTCAATGCTTTCCATAGAAGTTTCAAGTTGTTGATGATTGACTAACCATTCTGAATAAGCAGTCTGTGCATTTTTGAATGATACCTCCGCCTGGACTAAACCATCTTTTGCGATCAAATAGGAAACTTGTTGGCGAAGTTTTATCACTGCTCTTTGCTTTTCTTGTTCAGCTTCTTCCAGTTTTTCCAACGAGCCATATTCTGATAATATTTCTTCGAATTGCTCGATTTTTTTAGCTTCATGTACTTTTTTGGACGATAGTTCAGCCGTTTGCTCTTCTAGTAAACGCAGTTCTTTTCGTAAAGATCCTAGTGATTTCTTTAAGTTTTTAATATCCTCTTCAACAATTACAAAATCCTTTTCGGCTTGTTCTTGTTCAGCTATTTTTTCTGTCAATACTTTTAGTTGCTGTTGTAAACCTTGGAGCTCGTTTTCTTTTTGATCAATCGCATGCTCTAATTCAGTCGTCCGATCTCTATGAATGGCTAACTCCGCTTCCAAATCATGCAAGGTTTGCTCACGCCAATACAGTGCAACATTTTCTTCGATGAATTTTTTTCCTTCTTCTTCAATACTTTCTGTGCGACCATAGCGAAGAATCCGGATATTCTTGTTGGCTAAAAGTCTACTCAACGCATTATCTACAGCTAAATTGGATTGCGAAGCGACCAAAGTTTTTAAGCCTGCTTTGGCGTTTTGTTGGCATATTTCAGATATGACCGTTGTTTTTCCCGTACCTGGAGGACCTTGAATAACATATAAATCCTCCGCTGACATAGCCCCAACGACAGCTTCTCTTTGGAACTCATTGAGACGATTATCGAATTGTAATTGAGCTCTTTTTTTAGGCTGTTGGATTCGTGGACGTTCTTCGAAGAGGATTTTTTCTAAGTTAGCATTCGCTGCTAATCCTTTTTCGAGATCACTAAATCCCTTTCTTAATCGGCGTATCTGACTCAATGTTGCAAAATTGCTAAACACCAGTTCCTTTGTTTTGGGATGCCATCGATTTTTGCGAACTTGCTCTTGTATAAATGGGCGTAATTCGATTTCAACCGTTTTCTTTGAAGATTGCGCCTTTAATACAGATCCTAGTTCATCTTTAGAACCTTGTACCTTCGCACTTAATCCTATGACCCTTTTCCATTCGTTTTCTTTTAAACCGCTAACCTGAAATATCATTCGACTAAAATCTTCATTGAATTCATAGTGAGAGAAGGAAACATTCATATCATCGATGGTCGCATCACGCTCTTGGATTTTTAAATATCCTTCCCAGCTTGAAATACGCTTTTGAACATACTTTGAACGCTCCTCTGCAACCGGTAGTTCTCGAATTTTACTATGCAATTCAAGTGGCATACCAACTGTGTTACTAGCATTTGTAGCAAACTGCATATTGGTTTTAAAACGTCGATTTGTATGAACAGGTACTCGATTACTTAACACCCGAAAATTTGTCACGAGTAAACCTTCATATTTTACAACACCATTCATCACCACTACTTGTCCGTCCAATTTTTCAGCTAATACTGGATTTTCTACGTTATCAAAATATAAAGTAACAGCCATTTCGTCTTGTGCTGTATTTTGAACATGCTCAATATGTACAACAAATGTTTTTTGAAGATGAAAAAAAGCATGTTCATCCTTCGCCCATGCTAAAATACCTTCGCGCGCCTTGTTCGTTAATATTAAGTTTGTACGTATCACCGCAGGCATAGCTGCAACTTGTACCATGAACATACCTTCCTTTCTTTTAATGTTATGAACTGAAACTAATAACTTTTGGAAAATGAAAAACAAACTAATATCTATCATATCAGTTTTCGAGTTAAGGTGAAGTGATAAAACCATAAAATATATGGGGATTTCTAGGAAATGATTTGTCGATTCGAGGAGAGGGGCTATTTTCTCTATTGGTAGTTTTATTTATTTCTTTGAATAGGTTATTTGCTCTTTCGGAGGGTTTATTTGCTCTTTCGATGGGTTTATTCGCTCTCTTGGCAGGTTTACTCGCTCTCTCGATGGATTTATTCGCTACCCCGAGATTTATTCGCTCTTTCAATGAATTTATTTGCTCCTTCAGAAGGTTTGTTCGCTCTCTAGAAGGGTTTATTCGCTCCTTCGACAATTTAAGTCTTCCCTCGTCCTTGTTTTCTATATATTTACAAATAAATATTATCTTAAACTTTTTCTATCTCTAATCCTATTCAAAAACACATTCTGCACCTGTTGTATTCATGAAAAGCATCCCCCTCTTGCCTAAAATGTTTCTTATCTAGGATCATGCAGCCCTCAAGAAACCATAGATTCATGGCAAATATCCTTCTCCCTAAAATACATAAGAAATCTATTTCAAAAACTAAGAAGGCAAACTCGAAATATATCAAGTTTGCCTCCTATCCTTATCTACTGTTCAATTTTATTTCATTTCCCCAGATTGTAATTTATACATCTGACTATACTTCCCACCTAGAGCTAGAAGTTCATCGTGCGTACCTTGTTCTACGATTTCTCCTTGATCGAGTACGAATATACGGTTGGCATTTTTAATAGTTGACAGTCGGTGCGCAATGACAAATGTTGTACGCCCTTTTTTCAATACTTCCATTGCATGCTGGATGATTTCTTCTGTTTCCGTATCGATATTCGAGGTGGCTTCATCCAATATTAAAATGGCTGGATTGAATGCGAGTGCTCTCGCAAAAGAAATCAATTGGCGTTGCCCCGATGAAAGGGTACTTCCCTTTTCAATAACTGGTTCATCTATGCCCCCAGGCAAATTAGCTAAAACCTGCTCTCCCCCTACTGCTTTTAAAGCTTGTTCAATCATTTTACGTGAAATCCTCGGATCTTCTAAGCTAACATTGGAAGCCACTGTGCCTGTAAACAAATAAGGATCTTGCAGTACAATTCCTATATGTTGTCGGATCGTTTGACGAGAATGATCTTGAATATTCATACCATCAATGGTAATCGAACCTTTTGTTACATCATAAAAACGGAACAATAAGTTCATAATTGAACTTTTTCCAGAACCCGTATGACCTACTAGTGCGATGGTTTCCCCTTGCTTAGCTTCAAAATCAATGTCCTTCAAAACATATTCCTCTTCTTTATAAGCAAACCAAACATGATGAAAGGCTACATTTCCATGATAACGATCAATTCTTGTATCATCGACTGCTTCCCCCGGTTGATCTAATAGATTAAAGATACGTTCTGATGCAACATTTGCTCTTTCTAAGTTAGCAAGTTGATTGACAACATTCGTCACTGGATTGAACAAACGTGTAATATAATCCACAAATGCATAGAGCATCCCGATTGAAATAGCACGATCACCCGCCAACTCAGCACTACCAAAATACCAAATAAACATGATAAATGTCAGTGAACGAATCACTCCTACTAAATTATGTGAGGTAGCTGAATCTAGCAATACCAACTTATTTTGATATTTATAATATTCATCATTTAACTCATTAAACTCATCTTCCATCTGCTTTTCACGTCCGAAGGCTTGGATAATGGTCATCCCATTAATGGACTCATTTAGCATCCCATTCATATCAGACAATTTACTACGTGTGATGTGATTATATTTTGCCGCATATTTACGATAAAGGATCATCCAAAGGATAAGTAAAGGAATGACTAGTAGCGCAATACAAGCCATTTTCCAATCAAGGAAAAATAGCGCAATATAGATGCCAAATATGGTCATAAAACTTGCCGCAAATTGCGATAATACTTGAACAAATAAATCGTGAATAGCCTCTGTGTCATTGGTCACTCGTGATACCACTTTTCCAGCGGGTAATCGATCAAAATAGCGAATCGGGAGTGTTTGTATATGTTGATAAACATCATTTCGCATTTTTTGAATAATGCGATTGGCACCCATTTGCAATAGAATATACTGACCATATCGGAAAATGGCCGTTATCACTGCTAAACCAAAGAATACGAAAAGTAATATAGCGATTGGTTTAAACTCTAAACCTTGTGTAGCAGCTTTTGCGATATGATTATCAATAATTTTCTTCGCTACTAATGGACCTGCTAAATCTGCTGCGACTGCGATCGCTAAAAGAAAAAGCCCTGTAACTAATATTTTTTTATAAAGTAATGCATAACGCCAAAGTCTTTTGGTTGTACTCATTATTTCGCCCCCTCAATCTGTTGGCGATCATATTGTTCTTTGTACCAACCATCTTGTGAAATAAGCTGTTGATGTGTACCTTCTTCGATGATCTTGCCATCTTCTAATACAATAATGGAATCGGCTTGCATAATCGCTGACAACCGATGTGTTACGATGATGGTCGTTTTATGTTCACGGATTTGTTGAATATTTTTGATGATTGTACTTTCTGTTTTCGCATCAACAGCTGACAGTGAATCATCCATGATGAGGATTTCAGGATCACGTATCAATGCACGCGCAATAGATATTCGTTGTTTTTGACCACCTGATAGAGAGATCCCTTTTTCACCAACTAGTGTATTTAATCCCATTGGTAACATTGCTAAGTCTTTTTCAAAACACGACACTCGAATGGCTTCTTGTAATTCCTCTTCTGTCGCATCTGGCTTTCCAAACAATATATTTTCTCGTATTGTTCGTGAAAAAAGGACATGGTCTTGAGGTACGTAACCAATCCAGTTGCGTACTTGTTCTTTTGTTTGTGCTTCGATCAACTCACCGGACAATTTTAGTGTTCCATCACCTGTAGGGTACTCTCGTAATAATTGCTTCACAACCGTTGTTTTACCACTACCCGTTTTCCCTACGATCCCTAACGTTTGACCCTTTTTTAAAGATACTTCTAAGTGAGATAAGTTAATGGACTGTGATTGTGGATATTGGAATGTTACATCATGAAAAACGATTGAGTTAGGTTTCTCGATAACTGCTGGAGCCTGTGGATCCGCTACATCTTCTTTCTCATTTAATGTCTCTTGTACACGGTCTAGTGATGCATTTCCACGTTGCATGACATTGATCAATTCACCAATGGCAAACATTGGCCAAACTACCATTCCTAGATAAACATTAAAAGATACCAAATTTCCTAAAGTAATATCACCAATCGATACCAGATAAGCCCCGTAACCAAGACCGATCATATAGCTTAACCCTGTTAAAACCCGTGTTATTGGTGTAAACCATGCATCGATTTTTTCTACATCCATGTTTTTCTGATAGACATCTTCTGTCATATCAGCAAACTGCTTTTCTGTTGCTCTTTCATGTACATATGCTCGAACAACCCGTACACCTTCAACAGCTTCTAAGACACGGTCATTCATCTGACCAAAAGCATCTTGAGCAATCATATATTTTTCGTGAATTTTCTTTCCTAAGATTTGCATCGTGATGGCTAGGATTGGCAATGGAATAATAGATGCAAACGTTAACTTCCATGATACCGAAAAGCCCATCATTAATATAATCGTAGCAAGATATAATGTTGAATCTAAAAGTGTCATAATACCAAAACCAGCTGTGACAGAAACAGCACGTAAATCATTAGTAGCACGAGCCATTAAATCCCCCGTTCGATTACGCTCGTAAAAAGGGGGTGACATTTTTAAAAATTGTGCCATCAAATTTTTTCGTAATTTCCGTTCAATTACATTGGAACCTCCGAACAATTGATATTGCCAAACAAAATTGACAACATATGCTACCACCAATATTACTGCTAATGCACCAATAAATTGCAGTAATAATGTAGTCGTTAGCGTCCCGCGATGAATGGTATCAATAGATTCACCGATCAACCATGGTGGAATAACCTCTAGTGTATTGGCAATAATCAGCAGTACAACAGCAATCGTATATCGTTTCCAATTTTCTTTAAAAAACCATTGAAGTTTTATTAATACATCAAACATATTTTGCTACCTTCCTTTCCCTTTTGCGAATCTAGCTAGCCATCTTCAATCGAATCCTTGTTCAATTGTTTTCTCATTTTTCGAATGTACATAATCCACTCTCTCCCTTTTTGTTTTTTACACTAAATCTTTCTGAATAAAAGCAACAAAAAAGCGCATACCCCAAAATGAGCATGCGCTAATCTTCAAGAGTACGGGACACACCCGTACCTGTATTCATTCAATGACAAAGAAAATAGGATTGAGGTGTGGATGCATTATGAAATTCTCTACTTATTGAATAAGGTTGAATAATTGTCATACTCCATACCTCCATTTTCTTTTAATTATTTAGTGTTTCTAAATATTAACATTATAGTTTTTTAATTGTCAATACTTTTTGAAAATTTTATCCAGATAATTTTCTCGTTCATCCTATTCCCCATACTTATGACTGAATGAATTGGACAAGAATTGTGAGAAAAATTGTCAAAACCCTTTGGATCATTTGTTTTTTGTCGAAAAATATCTTATGATTGTCTTAAACATTTTTATTACTATAGGAGGTGTACACTTTGTTCTCCCCCTCATTTGGGTTTGGAACAAAGGAAGTCTTTGGACATAGCCATACGATTGACAGCGTTTGCTGTCTTGATCGCATGTTCGGCAGTTTTCGTAGCAACTGAGTTTGCTATCGTAAAAGTTAGAACAACTAGAATTGATCAGCTTATTGCTGAAGGTAACAAAAAAGCTTTAAAAGCTAAAAAGGTTATTACAAATTTAGATGAATATTTATCCGCATGCCAACTAGGGATTACGATTACGTCTTTAGGTTTAGGTTGGTTAGGAGAAGGAACGGTTGCCAAACTATTAGCCCCGTTATTCAATCTACTTGACTTAAATGCTAGTATTACGTCATTCCTATCATTTATCCTATCATTCTCAATCGTAACATTTATACATGTCGTTATGGGTGAGTTAGCACCAAAAACATTGGCGATTCAAAAAGCTGAAAGTGTAGCACTCAATATTTCCGGCTTTTTAATCTTATTCCATAATGTGATGTTTATATTCATCAAACTCTTAAATTCCTCAGCTAATGCCTTAGCTGCTCTGTTTGGTCTAAAAGGAATGAAAGAGTCCGAAGTCGCAATGACAGAGGAAGAATTGCGAATTATTTTATCAGATAGTTTAAAGGGCGGCGAGATTAATCCATCCGAATATAAATATGTGAATAGCATTTTTGAATTCGACGATCGTATTGCCAAAGAAATCATGGTACCTCGTACTGAAATTATTGGAATTGATAAAGATTTAACGTTAAAAGAAGTATTTGAAGTAATGGGTGTAGAACAATATACCCGATATCCAATTGTAGATGGAGACAAAGACCATATCATCGGTTTGGTCAACATGAAAAATCTTTTAACAGCTTATATTAAAAATTCAACAGTAAATGGTTCTAAGCCTGTTACTGAATATATGCAACCGATTATTCGTGTTTTTGAAACAATGCCACTAAGTGATCTACTGTTAAAAATACAACGTGAACGCATCCATATGGCCATTCTAATGGATGAATATGGTGGTACTTCAGGTCTCGTCACAATTGAAGATATCATTGAAGAAATCGTTGGTGATATTCGCGACGAATTTGACCAAGATGAAGTCCCTGAAATTCGTAAAATTGAAGATGACCACTATATCCTAGATGCCAAAATGTTAATCGAAAACGTCAATGACTTCTTAGGGATTAATATCGAAGAGGATGATATTGACACAATCGGCGGTTGGTTCATGACAAAAGATTTTGATGCTGTAGAAGGTGAAAAGATTACTGAGCAAGGTTATGAATTTATCATTAAAGAGGTAGACGGCCATCATATTCTTTATCTAGAAGTCATCAAACTACCAGACAAGATAGAAAAAACAGCTTTAGATGATGAAGAAAATAATTCAACTGAACTTTAATCATCAGTTGGTTTAACTAGACAGAGAACGGCGCACACTATTATTCAATAGGGTGCGTCGTTTTCGCTTGTCTGAAACTTTTGCAAGGAGGAAACATTGTGGACTTATATACAAATTTAAGACAAGGGGAAAAAGGAGCTTGGTTGAGTATACTAACCTACCTTTTACTCAGTTCTACTAAATTAACGATTGGTTTTATCGGACATTCCACAGCTCTTAAAGCAGATGGTCTAAATAATACAACCGATATTATTGCATCTATAGCTGTCCTAATTGGACTACGAATTTCGCAAAAGCCACCAGACAAGGATCATCATTACGGTCATCTGCGTGCTGAGACTGTTTCCTCTCTCATTGCTTCCTTTATTATGGCGATGGTAGGTATCCAAGTATTATTTAATGCAGGGAAAAGCCTGATTGAGCACAATCATCCTACACCTTCACTACTGACAGCATTTGTGGCACTCGGCAGTGGTATTATCATGTATTTGGTTTACTTTTTCAATATAAAACTAGCGAATCGTATTGAGAGTTCCGCAGTGAAAGCAGCAGCTTATGATAATCGCTCAGATGCATGGGTCAGCTTCGGGACTTCAGTGGGTATCTTCGGCGCTATTTTCGGCTTTCCTATTATTGATTCCATTACTGCCATAATAGTAGGCTGCCTCATTTTAAAAACGGCCTATGATATTTTCTTCGATGCAGTACATACATTGACAGATGGATTTGATGAAGAAGAATTAGAGGCTTTGTCTGCGCTTGTTAAAAACGTAGACGGTGTGATTCGACTAATAGATTTCAAAGGTCGAAATCATGGAAATCTAATATTTGTTGATTTGACTGTTACGGTAAATCCTGAGTTAAATGTTTGGCAAAGTCATCATATTACAGAAGAAATAGAAGCAACGATTCGCCAAGTAAAGCCTTTTGCAGTCGTACTTGTTCATATCGAACCAGAAGGACTAAACCGTGAGCATGAGCATAATATTTTTGAGTAATGATACGTACTGGAAAAAACCCTTTTAATCATGAATAAACCACATGAAATCAAATGCACAAGCTATGATTTCGTGTGGTTTTATTTTTATGATTTATACTAAAACCGATTAATTTTCAACTTATATCTTGGTCTCAAAGTTCTTCTTTATCCCGCAGTAACGGGCAGTAATACTCCCACCTTAAAAATGAAGAAGGTAGGAGATCAACTGCCGCATGCACTCGATTGGTTCGGATCAACAACATGTTGGTCACTCAGATGTTGCCACAAGACGTGGCGCTTTTAACCTGGGTTCCTCTAGTTCAGTGGGAGAATGAAGAAAAACCACACTTTACTTTATCCTCTGAACTTACAAGCTTATTGCCATGTAAACCATCTTGCATGGCCATCTGTTTCTCCCAATACTCTTTTTGAATGAACGATTTTGTCGGCCATGTAATCTTGATGCAAGAGCGTATCATACATGTTGTTATAACAATGGTATATGGATCTTTTTGCACTAATACGCTTTAAGTTTTCAATCAATTCATCTTTTAAATGCATTGGGAGTTGGTTGGCAACATGCGTATGAAATATGACAATAAGTTGATTTAACGGAATCTGATCACAGATTTCTTCAATTTGCTCTACGGCATCACCACGGATTAGCTGAATATCTAAATTTTTTATGATCGAGGCAGACTGATTCAACAAATTTTTTCTTTCTTGATGTTCGGGCCAAATAAGGGCTTGTAGCCATTTCAGTTCTTCTTTGTTTTGTAAATCGATCGGATTTAAATCAACACCAATCCTTGTTTCAACCACAGGAATCTCTTTAATCGAGCGTGGTAGTTCCTTTCCTCGATTTTGAGAATGAATCGTCAGTGAACTATTTAAATTACCTACTACTAATTTATCGTTATAAATGTAACGATATTGCTCTATCCCTAACTGCAAGCCTGCACTTGCGCCAATTTCAATTAGCGCTAATGGCATTCGATGTTTTTCATAAATATCTGTAAACATTGGATATAAATATGCACATCGACGTACTTCATTCGTTTGGACAAGTTTTGATCTAAAGAGTTTTTTAAGCTCTTCTTCATTGGATAAAACATACTTTTTGAAATATGGGAATGCATCCTGAACTGGAAGTGGACTTTCTGTAAAAGAAACATAATATCTTTTCAAATCATCTTGTGTGTCCATCAAGAGATATTGGACAGCAGCAAAAAACAAATTAGGTATTGGCTGTCCTTCGGGAATAAAGCAAGCTAATTCTAACAAATCACTATCCTCTGAAATCTCATAAGAAAGCGTTTCGTATAATTCACTTGAATTCTCACATTCATTTTTTGCAAAGCGGCGAAAAATTTCTCTTATATTTCGATTCATGTCTTTCATCCCTTCAATTGTTTAATTTTGGATGTACATCTTATTTAAACTATATAATTATTGTATAATTTAGTAAATTAAAGATTTTTAAATGATTCGATTAAAATCATTAATCAAAGGGGGAGAAGGATGAATTATCTTTGGATTCAATCATTTATTGTCGCAGCAAAAACGTGTAATTTTCGGAAAGCCGCAGAGCATTTGAATCTTTCCCAACCAAGTATAACGGTACATATTCATCAACTAGAAGATTTTCTACAAGTTAAGCTTTTTAAGCGTGAGAAAAATCGAGTGCGACTAACTGAGACCGGTAAAGCTTTTTTAATAGAGGCAGAAGAAATTTCTAATCAGTTGGAAAACAGTTTAGAAAGATTTCATCTTTTACAAAAGGGATATCGGGATAAATGTATGATTGCGATAACACCCATGATGGTTGAAACGATTTTACCACATCTTATACAAACTATTTCTTGAAAGGCGTGTTGATTAGGCAGAAATCAGGAAATATATTTGACATAATCCTTAAAAATCATGTATTTTTTGCTCCATTTATGTAGATCTTCGCTGCGGCTTGCTCGACTCCTCGAAAATGCACGCATTTCCTTCGTGCGGTGTGGATTCAGGAAGTCCATTCAATGTCCCGCGGGAAGAGAGAGCAGATGAGACCCTGCACGAGCGTAGCGAGGAAGCGGCTCAGCGTTCGCCCGCAGGAAAGCGAGCGGAAATCAGTGATACTCTACACTTTTTGACGCATATGATGATGAATCAGGTGGATATAGAATTAGAAGAGGTATTTCATCAATATCCTATATTTACTGGACATCATCCATATATTTAGGAACAATTATCCAAGGATATAAAAAACATTTTCCTTTTTGTAAACAAATCAAATTATCACAATCCTATGTTGCTAAACAATTTATCAAAGATGGTTTAGGTATTTCTTTTCTACCAATGGTCACTTTAAGAAAGGAGCAAATGGAAGGCCGTTTTAATATTGCCGATTTCGATTTATTTGAGCTGCCAACCGTTCCCGTATATTTTATCTATTCAAATCCACGCTCAATTGAAAACAAGCTTATGGCAATGATTCGATCACGCTACTTCGTTTAATGAATTTAATGAATCCACCCATAAAGTCCTTTGATGAAGATTCTGATTGCCGTTCATGCAACAAAATAGCTTAGGAAGTATTTTATGAAATGTTCATATTAAAATGGAACCGTTCACATTTTGTGAGCAGTTCCATTTAATTACTTGTATACATTTCATCCTTCGAAATTTCCTCATCCAATTCGAGTGGTATGGCCTTCTTAATATTATTCCCCACTCCCCTCCGTCAAACCATACTTCACCGCATATAATGCAGCTTGGGTCCTATCTTGTACTTCAAGCTTAGCAAAAATGTTAGAAATATGTGTCTTGACCGTTTTTTCTGTTACAAAAAGAGAAGCTGCGATTTCTTTATTGCTCTTTCCTTTTGTCAATTCTGCCAGTACATCTTGCTCTCGCTTTGTCAGAGGATGCTTGACATGTGGAAGATCTTCCATGAGTTCACGATTTTTTATAAGTTGTGTCGTTGCTTGTGGATGCATAATATTCTCTCCAGCCATGATACGGTGGATGGCTAATACTAATTCATCAGGCTCAATATCTTTTAACTGATAACCTGCCGCCCCTGCCTCAATGGCTGGTACAACATGGTCTCTATCGGAAAAGCTTGTGAGCATCAAAATTTGTATTTCTGGAAACTGCGCTTTAATACGCTTTGTAGCTTGAATACCATCCATTTCAGGCATGACTAAATCCATCAATACAATATCAGGATGTAATGTTGTCGTTAGTTCTACAGCTTCTTTTCCATTACGAGCCTCTCCAATCACTTCAATGTCTTTTTGTGTTTTGAGGAAAAATAATAATCCTCTCCTCACCACATGATGGTCATCAGCTATTAACACTTTAATCATATCTATACCTCCTTCAATAAGGTAGACGGATCAATATTTCAGTCCCCTTCCCTAAGTTGCTCACCCAATCGACTGAGCCACCCAATGCTTTTGTTCGATCACGCATACTTTGTAGCCCAATTGAAGGCAGTTTTACGAGTGAATCAACCTGAAAGCCTCTTCCTTCATCTTTAATAACTAGCAATACATCTGTTTGCGTAATCGTGATAAAAATCTCTGCCTCTTTTACACCTGAATGCTTTCGAACATTATTGAGCGCTTCCTGTGTCAATCTGAAAAGCGTTTCTTCAATACGCGATGGAAGCTGCAATACACCAGATACTTTCACTTTTAGCTGCAACCCTAACATTTCAGCATATCCTTTAATCGCTTCTATCAAACCACTTTCTAACCCCTTTGGACGAAGCTGCCAAATAAGTGCTCGCATTTCTGTTAATGCTTCTTGTGTTAAACTTTGAATTTCTTTAAAGGTCTCTTTAATCTCTATCTGATCTGTCATTTCGATACCAGCTCGAGAAGTTAAAGTAACAGAGAATAGCAGCTGATTGACGGAGTCATGTAAATCTCTCGCTAAACGATTGCGTTCTTGTACAAGCGCCATTTGCTGTTCTTGTTTTGTTAATAGAATCCGCTTTATCGCAGAACCCATTTGAAAAGCAACTGATTCAAGCAAAGCAAGTTCATCATCTGTAAAACAAACTGTATTAGGAGAAGCTACATTTAGCAATCCAAATCGTTCTTGTCCAGATTGCAATGGAACAGTCGCATGATGGGTAATCCCTGCACAATTACCAGCACAAGCAGCAGTAGCATTTTCAATACGTTGACACTCAATAATGTTGGATGCCTTTAATAATTCCTCATTTCGATATTTCGAAATACACCAGCAACCACCCTTAGCTAGAAAATGGCAACCATTATGTTCCAATGCAGGAGGTAGATTTTCATGTGCAATGAGCTCATGGCGACCACGTTTATTGACAAAAAAAATCCAACCAGTCTCGAAATTAGTTCCTTCCAAAAACTTACGGAGCGCAACTTGAAGCATTGGCTGCATTTCTGTTCCCTCATTTAATAATTCTGCAATTTCTTTTAATAAACTAACATTTGAATGATCTGTAGGATTCATCAATTGCCTCCCGTCTTGGATGTCCAATTCCTTCTTCCTTCTATCATACCACTGACTATCTTTATCGGCATGATTGACAATCTCGGTAATTCGACGGATATAATTTGCGGATTAAGGGGTGAGAAGAAAAAACATGGAGATCAAGTGAGGTTTCCATCAGTGGGGATTTTCTTTGGTTAGTTGAACTGTGGCAGTTGTTTCACCTATCCTCTGTTTGTCTTGCTTGTATCCTAATGCGGAAACTTATTGCCTGTTCACGCGGGGCAGAATATAATTTCCTATTTTTAGGTCACCTTACTTTATGAGATTTCGTGACTATGATAAAATTGCTACAGAATCCACTATTATGTATTCATGTTTTACTTTTATTTTTATCCCTACTATAATTAAAAATATACTAAGATTAGGAGATTTCTTATGTCAAAAAAACTGGAAAATAGCCTCCTTTTTATGTGGGTTGTATCACTAATCGCCATGATGGGTTCTTTATTTTTTTCAGAGGTTCAACACTTCGAACCTTGTAAATTATGTTGGTATCAACGCATTCTCATGTATCCACTAGTCATTATTTTAGCTGTAGCATATGTTCAAAAGAACGCTCGTATTGCAGTGACAAGTGCTATCTTCTCCTGTTTAGGAACATGTATCGCATTGTATCATTATGGCATTCAAAAAGTGCCTGCATTACAAGAATCCGCTATTTCATGTGGACGAGTCCCTTGTACATCAGATTATATTAACTGGTTAGGATTTATCACCATTCCACTCTTATCCTTAGTGGCTTTCATTCTAATCGCTGGTACAAGCTTCTATATGTTAAAAACACTTAAGGAGGAAAAATAATTGGCAAACTCCAAAAAAGATGCTGCACAGAAAAAGGACAATAGACTGACTATTTTATTGATCATTGGTTTTATTATTATTGCTGCCTTTGTAGTTCTCTATTTTATCAATAACAAGTCGAATGAGGGAAAGCTGGCAAATAATCCTTATGGAAAAGATGATTTAAATCAAGCAACAATTGATATTTTAAAAGATAAAAACTATCAAAATATCATTTTACCTGATAAATTGGAAAAGAAAATCGCAAGTGGCGACAAAGAAATCTTTTATTTCTTTCAATCTGACTGCCCTCACTGTAAAAAGATCACTCCCGTTTTAATGCCTTTAGCCAAAGACAAGGGGATTCATATCGATCAATATAATCTTCTTGAATTTGAACAAGGATGGAAACAGTACAATATTGAAGGCACACCAACCCTTGTTTATTATAAAGATGGCAAAGAACAATTACGTGTAGTGGGTGAACAATCAGCGGATACCTTCAAGAAATTCTTTGAAGAGACCATATTGAAAGATAAATAGATATCACTAATCAGATTTTTATCCCGCATGAACGGGGACAATATGATCCTTACTTTGTGAAATTCAATTTATTTCATTGTTATCTTCCCATTCATTTATAACCTTATTTTTGATGGAAGCTCGATAAGAGATTTGGATAAACATGGGGAATAATTGAACAACAGTAGCTTTAAAAGTAAACTATTCTGAGAAAAAAACCCTTAAAAGTCAAACACACGAATGCTAATGAGTTGCATTCGTGTATTTTTAAATTTATAGGTAGGAATATTTGTTTGTCCCTTTTGTGCACAATTCTTTTTAAAATGATTTTCTGATCATCGACCACATATTTTGGTGATGAATTGTTTATTTATCAAAATTTTCTTCTACCCAATTGCAGAATAATGTATAGTCATATTTCACTTGTTCTTTGTAATTCACAGCTACATATGTGATATGGTGGATAAATTGATCGACATCATCACCGATTGCTTTAAGAATTTCGACTTCACTGTGATGTGTTAATAGTGTAGATTCAATGTCTGCATCTGCACGTGCGTGAATTTTTGCAGTAACACGTCCCATTATATTTAATGTTTGGTCGTAATCTTTTAATGTTGTAAAGTTCTCCGCTTTGACTTTCTTTTTATAAGGCGAACGTTCACGAATATAAAAGTGTTTATCATCCATTGTTACATAACCTAAATAAGGATCCTCTAAATGATGCATTGCTTTTTGAGTTGCTACTACTCGTTCACCCTGGTGTGCATGTTTTTCCCAAAATACTGAACTATATGGTAAAAAGTAGGCAGGAATAGAAGTGCGCACTTCCTTCATTTCCAACACTAAATCATCCGTGCCACCTGCTTCTTGCCCACCTTCTATTAGAATATAATAGCGGCTTAGACCAATGGAAGCTGTGCCTGTACCATATTTTCGTGCAACATCTTTCACTTGATAGTGAGAAGGATCTTGCTTATTCTCTGCATCAATTGTTAAGAAGTATTGCTGCATAACCTCTTTGATTTTCCCTAATTCTTCATCTGTAACAGGTTTGATTTCTTCATCCCAATTAAAAGTACGTTCACCTTTCTCATTGATAGACGTGATATCGGCTAACAAATGATGACGCTGTCTTTTTCCCAACTTATTCAATACTTTTTTTACGGGACCTTTTGTATTCTCTTTTGTGAAGGTAAGCGTTAACGGATCGTCTTTATCTTCCTTGAAACGTTGAAGTTGCTTATAATAGCTGCGTAAATAATGAACAATGCGCTTTTTTTGCTCTTTCTCACCAAGCTCTTCGGCATCCGTATATAAAGCAATGCTGACCGTCATTCGTAAAATATCATATAGATACGAGCCAATATACCCTTCATCAAAATCATTGATATCATATACGATTTTTCCTGCTTCATTTTGGAAACAGCCAAAGTTATCCATATGTAAGTCCCCTTGAATCCAAGCAGGTTTATCGGCTGGTGTATGATAAGGGAATGGAATTTTCGTCACATCATAATAAAATAGATAGGCACTGCCCCGAAAGAAACGAAATGGGCTTTCCATCATTTCATGATATTTAATCTTCCTTTTTTCTTCATCTAGCCCCATACATTCTACATCAAATTCGTTGAATATCGTTTCTAACATGTGCTCACGTAAAGCACTTCTTGTATGCTGTACACGATCTAACAATAATTCCATCATTACACCCCTTTTTCGTCATTTATTACTTTCATCTTACAACTAAATATCTAGTAATACTACTAATTAATGACAACTACATAAAAAATTCATTTTTCATATAAGGAAATTTTAGCTATTAGAGTGATCGTAAAATGATAGAGATATAAGATTTATTTGTTGGCTTATTCGAACTCATTAGTAAGCAAAATGATCTGGGTGTGAGCCGAAGCGTTCATTGCGGTTTAGTGCATCGATAGCTGCCATATCTTCTGCCGTTAGTTCAAAATCAAATATATTGGCGTTTTCTTCAATACGGCTTGGTGTCACTGATTTAGGGATAACTATATGACCACTTTGTAAATGCCAGCGGATGATTGTTTGAGCAACGGATTTACCATATTTTTCACCAATAGCTGCGATTGTTTCGTCTTGTAGTACACGCCCTCTACCAAGTGGTGACCATGCAGTGACGGCAATATCGTTTTCTTCACAAAAATGACGCAATTCTACTTGTGAAAGATATGGATGTAATTCAATTTGATTGACCATCGGCTTAATATTCGCTGTAGCAAAAAGTTTTTCAAGATGATGGATTTCGTGATTTGAGACTCCTGTTGCTTGAATTAATTTTTCATCATACAATCTTTCAATAGCACGATAAGTTTCTGGAAATTTCTCCGGAACAGGCCAATGTGTTAAATACAAATCTACATAGTCTGTATTAAGAGCTGTCAATGTTTTTTCAAATGCTCTTAATGTTTCATCATATCCTTGATCAGTATTCCAGACTTTCGAGGTAATGAAAACTTCCTCTCTACGTTTTCCAGATGCTCGAAGTGCTTCTCCAACTTGTTGTTCATTTTTATAAAAAGCTGCTGTATCGATTGCGATATACCCAGTCTCCAATGCTTTGATGATGGCATTGAAAGCCTCTTTTGGATCATCCATTTTATAAACTCCTAATCCGAAGCGTGGCATCTCAATACCGTTATGTAATGTTTTTGTTGACGTTATTGTATACATATTATTACCTCCTTTGGGTAATCCTTATTATACAAACATTGTCAAATCATTTCGAGAATAACGACTTTTTCTGAAGGGAATATTACAATTTAAAAACTCTATGTGCGTATGTTGTTTTTAGCATAAGATTTCTATTAATGGAACACTTAATAGGGCATTGTCTCATCACATTGTTTTGATTGAGCGTATTGGTTCAAGGATGAGCGGTTCTCACTGAGGATGAATCAAACCAATCGATCTTTTATTTGAAAAAAGGTACAGGCGTGTTGATTATCCAATTTAATCCATGAAAATAGGGGGATTTGTTGATTGCAGCGAAGGCTTGCTCGCTTTCCTGCGGGCGAATGCTGGGGGCAACAGGATGTTGGTCACGGAGTCGTTGCCACAGGACGTGGCGCCCTTAGACTCTGTTCCTTAATCGCTACGCTGCGGGGGTCTCATCTATTCGCTTTTCCCGCGGGACATTGAATTGGCTTCATCGAAACAACACCGCACGAAGGAAATGCGCATGCATTTTCGAGGACTCGAGCAAGCCGCAGCGAAGATCTATATAAATGGTCTTAAAAATACAGAGTTTTTCAAAAGCTATGCCAAACAGACACCCCTAATTTTGTCAAATCAACACGCGTGAAAAAGGTATTTACTTTTTGTAGACTAGTTTTGGAGGTCTCGACTCACTTGTTGTGAGGTTTATTCGCTCTATTTGGAGGATTATTCGCTCTCTCGATGAATTTATTTGCTCTTTCAACGGATTTATTCGCTCTTTTTTGGGATTTATTTGCTCTTTCCAAAGGTTTATTCGCTACTCTGAGGATTATTCGCTCTCTTGACTAATTTATTCGCTCTCTCAGCAATTCACGTCCTCGCTTTCGACGTTAATCTTTAAGGCAATAAGTAAAAAAGAACGCCATTTCTGCTGTTCCCTTTTACTTATCATCCAAAATATCCAATTTCTCTTATTCATCATCGAATTGTTCAGGGTCTTGTTCCCTTCCCACTTCTTCTAATTCCGTTTCTTCTCGGCGTTTCTCCATTTGCTTACCAAGCTCTTGCACCTCTTCAAATGACGTTGCCATCGAGCCATTTTCTTGTTGTTTTTTATCTTTGGACATCTTTATGACCACCTTTATCACTCAGTTGACATTAACTATACCCAAGAATAGTAAAAGTATGCGTTTGGAAATAGGATAGAATAAAACTTCACTCAGTAAGGATTTTCTTTATCCTCACTTTAGGTTAGGTTACCAATCAGATTTTCATAGGCTGGTGTTCCTCTCTTGTAGTCTCCTTCTTCTTTTGAATAGTGGCTTAATGTGGAAACATACTATCTGGCTCATACGGGATAAAATGAAAATCCCTTCAATCAATAGGTATTTTCTTTATTCCTGCTGAATGTAATTGAATCGATCTGGCTGTTGTTTCTTTACTTATAGTCTTCTTTTTTTGCATCTTGGTATATAAAACTTACTGCCTTATTGATACAGGATAAATATTGATCGATTTCCGCCATATTTTCATAAAGAAATGGCGTTTCATTTTTTATATAATTAGGCTATACTGAAGAGAGAACTTTTTCATCTATTATTAGGAGGGTACTTCCATGAAACTACTTTTAATCCTTGGAGTTATTCTATCTTTCTTAACTGCAATCTTCACTGCTGGTTATGAAGACAAGCCAGGTTCTGAAAAATAATTTTTCATATAAAAAGAGGACAACTTATAAACATTGTCCTCTTTTTATATTAGGTCCCATTTTAGATATTTATTTTACTAAAGGGGCTGTCCCACCCATAGACGCTCTTTTTTTACTGAATTCTTGATATGAAGAGCTTACCACCTGTTAATGCGAGACAAACTAAAGCAAATCTCTAAAACCTTGTTGACGTAAAGCTTCAAAAATAACAATGGCCGCCGTATTGGATAAATTCAAAGAACGGACATTATCACTTTGTGGGATACGTAAGCATTGGTCTTGATGATCTTGAATTAATACTTTTGGAATACCCGTCGTTTCTTTTCCAAACATAAAATAGATTTCTTCATCTGGATTACTAAAGTCAAAATCTGAGTAAGTTTTCGTACCAAATGTCTCGATATAGTAAATCGTGCCGTCTGCATTTTTTTCATAAAATTCTTCTACCGAATCGTAATAGGTGATATTGACTTTAGGCCAATAATCTAATCCTGCTCTTTTCAACATTTTATCATCTGTCGAGAATCCTAATGGTCGGATCAAATGTAAATGTGTATTGGTTCCCGCGCAAGTTCTTGCAATATTCCCTGTGTTTGCTGGAATTTCTGGTTGATATAAAACGATGTGTAAAGACACTTCGCGACACTTCCTTTATTTTTCTATTAATAATGATAAAGTGAAACTTCATCAGTGGGGGTTTTCTTCATCCCCCACTGAACTAGAGGAACTTAAGTGAAGAGCGACACGTCCTGTGGCAACACCTGAGGGACCAACATCCTGCCCGCCCGAACCAATCGGACTTTTACGGGCAGTTGTTCCCCCATCTATCTTTTTCGTTTCTCTCTATATCTCAAGATGGGGGGTCTTACTGCCCATTAAAGCGGGATAAACCTTTTTGAATTTCTAATCGAACAGAATCTTCTTTTTCACGAAGTAATCCTTCTTGTAATATTTCTTTCACACCTTCGCCACCAATTTTACCAAGTGCCCATGCAGCAGTTCCTCTTATTACAGGGCGCTCATCATTTTGAAAAATTTCTATTAAAGTCGGCACAGCAGCCTCTTCTTTAAAATGCGCCAATGCAATAATTGCATTCCGTTGGATCGGCTTCTTTCCCCGCCAAGAACCCGAAATATGACCATATGTTTGTTTAAAATCACGATTTGAAATGGTTAATAATGGCTCAAGGAGTGGCTTGGCTACTTCAGGATCAGGCTGAAAGACATCATGCAGCCAATTGGTCTTTCCCTTATTTTTTGGACAAACAGTTTGGCATGTATCACAACCATAAATACGATTGCCAATTTTTGTCCGATATTCATCCGGCAAAAATCCCTTTGTCTGTGTTAAATAAGCGACACATTTTTGTGAATTTAGTTGCCCCCCTTGAACAAGGGCACCTGTAGGACAAACATCCAAGCATAGACGACAATCTCCACATTGATCTTCCATCGGATCATCCGATTCAAATGGCAGATCCGTAATCATTTCACCTAGATAAACATAAGAACCATATTCAGGTGTAATGACAGCACAATTTTTCGCACTCCATCCAATGCCAGCCCTTTCAGCAACAGCACGATCTGATAATTCACCAGTATCTACCATTGAACGCAGGCGACATCCTGGAACCTTTTCTTGGAGAAAGATTTCAAGTGATGCTAGTTTTTCACGTAATATAGTATGATAATCCATTCCCCAAGAAGCACGACAAAAGATACCACGTCTTGCGCCTTTCTTTCCCTGTGGTGGATTTTTCATTTTCGATGGGTAGGTAATCGCAATCGCTATAATACTTGCAGCTTCCTCTAGTAAGAGTTTAGGATTTGTCCGCTTTTCTATATCTGATTCTTCAAAACCCGATTGATACCCTAATTCTTGCTGCCGACGAAGACGGTTCTTTAATTCACTAAAAGGGGATGCAGAAGTAAAACCAATTTTATCGATACCAATACTATGTGCATAAGTGATTAGCTCCTGCTTTAGCTCAGCCATATTCATTTGGTTTCACTCCCTCTTCTATGATAAACTGGAAAAAATATAATGATTAGGTGATGTATAATGACTAAAATTATAATAGATTCGGCATTAACCAATTTAGTACCAACTTTTAAAATCGGCATTATCCATTATACCAAAATTACAGTTGGAGAATCTCCTCAAATGATCAAAGGGAGAACACGATTATATCAAGAAAACCTTTATCTAGAATTACAGGAACAACCTGTCACAGAAAGACCAGGGATTAAGGAATGGCGTACTATTTGGAAAGTCTTAGGAGGGGACCAAAACCGCTATCGACATTCTGCAGAAAGCTTGATGCGAAGAATAGCCAAGCAAAACTATTTGACACCCTTCCACTCTGCAGTCGATTTGAATAATTTCTTCTCATTGCAATATGAAATTCCTATTGGTATTTACGATGCAAATTTAGTAGAGGGGGATATTACCATTGCACTCGGTTATGAAGAAACAGGCTATGAGGGATTAAACGGTCGCTACAATAAGCTAAAAAATATTGTCTATTCAAAAGACGCTAAAGGCGCATTTGGGAGCCCATTCGTTGATTCAAAACGTACTGCTGTTACAGAAGAAACAACGGATGCGATCCAATTATTTTATCTTCGTCCATCTTTTTCAGAGGAAGAAAGTATAGCACTATTGAATGCTGCCGGAAAAATGTTCTCACAAATTCATGGTGGCGATTATCGTATCGCATTCATCACAAAAGACCATAGTCAAGTAGAAGTATAAAGACCTATTATATTAGAAATAAAATGAATCTTCCATCAGTAGGAGTTTTCCTCATCCCCCACTGAACTAGAGGAACGGAAGTGAAAAGCGACACGTCCTTTGGCAACACCTGAGTGATCAACATCTTGCCCACCCGAACCAATCGTGTACATGCGGCAATTTATCTCCCACCTAATTTCTTTCCTTTTGCTGAATTTTGAGGTGGGGGTCTTACTGCCCGTTTATACTAGATAAAAACGTGAATAATTTTAAACCTCTTATTGTGAAGCAGAACAAGAATGCTATTTTGAATAAAATAAAATTCCCCACAAGTTTTTTTATCTTTCTCGATTGTTCGTTGATCCAATCATGCTTTTATAAGCGGCTGTTCCACACTTATCCTCTGTTTTTTCCGTGCAAAAAACTCTTTATGTATAGGTTGGGAACAATCGCTTATGAAAGTTTTATTTTGATATGCTCCCAATTAGTTAGATAGATGACCCTCCTGTGATATACCATTGTCGTAGAGGTGCATCTGAAGCCCCAAGAATGGCACCAGGAAACTCTACCTTTTATGATTATACCGTTGTGGTAGAGGCCTCTTTTTCTGCACTTATTATTTGATCATCATATAAATGACAGGCAACAAAATGTCCTTGTCGCTTCTCAAGCCATCTTGGCTCGATATGTGCGCATACTTCTTTTGCCATTGGACAGCGTGTATGAAAAACACATCCTGAAGGTGGATGGATAGGACTGGGCAACTCGCCTTTTAAAATAATTCTTTTTCTTTGCTCTTCAATATCTGGATCTGGTATAGGAATTGCCGATAATAATGCCTGTGTATATGGATGAAGAGGTTCATGATACAATTGATCAGAAGTTGTCAACTCAACCATTTGCCCAAGATACATGACCCCAATACGATTAGAGATATACTTCACCATCGACAAATCATGAGCGATAAACAGATAGGTCAATCCTTTTTCTTTCTGCAAGCGCTGTAATAACTTGACTACAGAGGCTTGCACAGAAACATCTAATGCTGAAATAGGTTCATCTGCAATGATAAATTCAGGATCAAGTGCTAAAGCTCTTGCAATCCCGATTCGTTGTCTTTGCCCGCCTGAAAACTCATGAGGATACCGATTGGCATGTCCACTATTTAATCCAACATCTTCTAATAATTCATAGACACGTTTTCGCAAAGTTTCTTGATTTTGATATAATTTGTGGACTTCTATTGGTTCCGCAACAATTTCAAAAACTGTCGAACGTGGATTAAGGGAAGCATATGGATCTTGGAAAATCATCTGCATACTTTTTAGCATATAATGACGATCCTTTCCTAATTGAGCATGCACATCTTTTCCCTCAAACAAAACTTTTCCATCGGTTCGATTATACAGCCCTAAAATCGTACGACCAGCAGTAGATTTTCCACATCCCGATTCACCAACGAGTCCAAAGGTTTCTCCTCTATAAATATCAAAGCTGATGCCATTGACAGCCTTCAACGTACTTCCTTTGCCTAGATCAAAATGTTTTTTTAGATTTTCTACAGATAGTAATACTTCCCTTTTCATGATAGCACCACCCCCATTTTACTGATATCGATTTACTCCACAAAGTTCTACTTCGAATTGTGTATTTGCTAATGTAATAATTTCTACTGTTTTTCCTGTTTGAGGAGAATGAATCATCTTCCCCTCTCCAAAATAGAATCCAACATGACGAACTGGATCTTTCCCAAAATTATCAGCAAAAAATAGTAAATCTCCTATTCTCCATTCGTCCTGCCTTTCTGGATCTATAGGTTGACCAGCATTCTTTTGATCTCCTGCGTCACGGGGAAGGATCCTACCAGATGCCTTTGCCATGTTATATGTAAATCCTGAACAATCATAACCATATGACGACATTCCTCCCCATAAGTAAGGCAAATCGAGAAATGCAGTTCCTTTTACAACAGCTTGCTCCATGGGCGTTGGATTACCAACAGTGCTGCTACGTGTGATAGCTACTCCCTTTTTATTTAAACATGCAGTCCCATGTGGTGTATCAACATGATAAAATTGTGAACATTCATGTTGCAAAGGCAAAATTGTATTAAACGGTAAGACCATTAAAGGCGCCCCATCCTCGCTCCATAACTGAACTTTATCTACTGTAACGATTACATGCTTTTGGTAATTTTCGTGTCTTCTTTTTTTTAATTGTCTTATCGGGACCCATCCTGGATAACCTCTTCGATCCTTTTTAGAAGGTTGATGTATCGCAATAATTTTCGCCCAATCATCGACAATTTCATCCACAATGACCTCCTCCCCATAAAGGAGCTGAGTTTGAATACGATTTGTGGTACATAAATCTAATCGTTCCTTATACGATAAGACCTCTAGCCACTTGATAAGATATACTGGATTTTCAATCGCAAGTCTATCAATTTCTCGGGGAGATGAAGTAGAAGTCCATACAGTCGCGACAGGAACTGCGCAGCACCAAAGGTTATTAGAAATTGTCATATTAAATCCCTCCTTTGTTTACTCGCTCAATCCCTAACCCGGGGGCAGTCCTAAATGTTATTTTTGCCCCTTCATATTGAATCCCACCTTGGATCAAATCCTGTTTCAGCATTAATGGTGCATCAAAATCATAATAGATAATATTGGTTTGACTAGCCGCAAAATGTGCAGCTGCACCAACCCCCAGCTTTGTTTCAATCATGCTTCCAGTCATACAATCCATATCATAGCTTGCAGCTAAGGAAGCAATTTTCAATGCCTGATAGATGCCTCCTGCTTTCATCAACTTGATGTTGATCAAATCTGCCGCTCGCATCTCGATCACACGTTTCGCATCATAAATGGAAAAGACACTTTCATCTGCCATTATGGGTATCAAAGTGTGTTGGGTTACATACTTTAATCCTTCAATATCATGCGCTAAAACTGGCTGCTCTACAAATTCTATATTGAAGTTCTCCTGTTCCAATTGTGTAATGGCTCTTACTGCTTCTTTGGGTGTCCAACCTTGGTTAGCATCTAATCGTAGTTTTATATCTGGTCCAATCACTTCACGAATCGCTTTTATTCTTTTAATATCATCTACGATTTCACCTGTGCCCACTTTCACTTTTAAAATATGAAAACCATTAAGAACATACCCAACAGCGTCATTTGCCATTTCAGTAGGCGCATTTACACTCACCGTATAATCAGTCGTTAACTCTGATTTTGCACCACCTAAATATTGATAAAGCGGTAATCCTGCTTCTTGGGCCAGCAAATCATATAATGCCATATCAACGGCTGCCTTCGCACTTGTATTATGAGTCATGGCATGATGTAAGGATTGGAAAAGTGATTCATGAAAGCGTAAATCCTTTCCAATCAATAAAGGTTTAAAAACTTCTTCAATAGCAAATTCGATGCTTGCTAGGGATTCCCCTGTAATCACATGTGTAGGTGGCGCTTCCCCGTAACCTTCTCTGCCATCTTCTAGTTGAATACGCACATAGATAACATCTGCGACATTGACCGTCCGTAATGCGGTCTTAAAGGGTTTTTTTAAAGGGATGGCTACTCGAAATGTCTCAACTGTACGAATGATCATATTTCTTCACTCCCTTTTGTTATTGAACCCCCGGCTGTATAGTGATTGTTTTTTCATCTGCATCTAAAAAAGCATTGGCACCTAGTGGAACTGCAAAGTGTGGTTGGCAATGCCCAATCTTCACATTTTTTACAATGGGGATTGAAAGCTTACCAAAGTAATGATCGAATACCTCATCAAGTGTCAAAGATACTTTTCGCTTTGATGGCTTGGCATTACTAAAATCTCCGATAATGATTCCTGCAACCTCATCAAATTTAGCAGCTAGACGCAATTGGTTTAACATACCATCCACACGATAAGGTTCTTCATCCACATCTTCCATGATTAAAATTTTTCCTTTTGTATTCACTTCGAACCTCGTGCCAATACCACTTGATAATAGGCTAAGATTTCCGCCCGTTAATTCCCCTTGACATTGCCCTGGATGGAACGTTTCAATAGATCCAAATGATGCATTATATTGAAGTACTATCGGTTCAAATAATTGCTCGAACATTTCCGCTGATTTTGTTTGGAAAGTATCTTTTCCCACATCTGAAGCTAGCATTGGTCCATGAAATGTAACAAAATCAGAATATCTTCCTATTGCCGTATGTAAAAATGTAATATCTGAATATCCCCAGAAAATTTTGGGATGATGTGTGATTAAATCAAAGTTTATACGATCCGTATAACGGGCGGCTCCATATCCTCCACAAGCACAAATAATCCCTGCTATATTCGGATCCGCAAACATTTGATGTAAGTCCGCTAATCGCTCATCATCGGTACCCGCTAAATAGCCATTCACTAGATTTACAGATTCTCCTAATTTATAATTTAAACCTAGATCTTCTAAAAAAATGAGTGACCTCTCCAGATTTTTTTGGTTAGGGGGACTTGAAGGCGCGATGATACCAATTGTATCGCCTCGTTTCAATCTTTTCAGTTGACGTTTCAAATAAATCACTCCTTTTCTTTAATCAAGAATAAGCAATACAGTGTAACTTCACACAGGGGGTTACTTCATCTTAACTGGATATTCCTTGAAGGAATCAAGATTTTACTGACAGTTGGTCCCACACTCGTTCTCTTACTTTTACTTGAATCTTAGAGTGAGGGACTTACCGCCTGTTCATGAAGGTTCGACTACCTAAACCATCCATATCTTCTTACATAGTTCATCATTTCGCTTACAGGAATCACACAAACCATAATTTTTCTAGTTTTATAGTTTCAAGTTAGAAATACTTGTTCAATAGCGATATTGATAAAAGATTATAGATGTGTTGATGATCTAAATAATTCATGAAAATAGATGGAGCTAATCTATCTTTGCTACGGATTGCTCGCTCTCCTATGGAAGACAAGCAACCCTCGCTTCAATCCATATCTCTCTGCGATTTTTCATTATTTCGCCTCATAATTATCCTGTTTTTTCTAGTCAGCACACCTGATAAAATCACTTTTTATCTGCCCATTTAAGTTCCAAGTAACCCACTGGATGGCGAACGATGCCTGATACAGATGGTTTTTCTAAAGTAAGTTGATTGTAGAAGTACAATGGAATAACTGGCGCCTCATCAATTAAAATTTTCTCTGCATCTTGAAGCAATTTCCAACGTTTATCATTATCTGTCTCTTTTTTAGAATCAGCTATTAACTGATCGAACTCTTTGTTTGACCAATTGGTTCTATTCATAGAGGAATCTGTTACGAAGCTTTCGATTGCATTGACAGGATCTGCATAGTCAAATAAGAAAGAAGAACGAGATAACTGATGCTTCAATTCTTTCTGTTCTGTCATAAATACACCAGATTCGACGTTTTTTAGTTTAATATTGACGCCCAGATTTTCTTTGAACTGACTTTGAAGTGCGACAGCTATTTTTTGATTATCAGGGCTTGTAGAATAAGTTAATGTTACTGCTGGAAGCTTGGTCCAACCTTCTTCTTTCAACCCTTCCACAAGCAACTTTTTCGCTTCGCTTTTATTGAATATGATTAGATCTCCTGCCACTTCACGGAAGTCCTCACCTTTGGCATTGGTTAATCCGTAACTTACAAAACCATGTGCAGCTTTTTGACCTTGTTTTGTGACATAATCGACAATATTTTGTTGATCTACAGCTAACGCAAATGCTTTACGAATTTTCTCATTTGTAAATGGCTTTTTATCTACATTGAATCGATAAAATGCAATACCCGCTTGATCTTCATTTTTTAGTTCTGGGTTATCTTTTAAATCTTGGGCAAGTTCTGATGGAACAGTAGCAATGTCCAATTCATCATTTTGATACATTTGATATTCTGTATTTGTATCATTGACCATGGCCCATTCTATTTTATCAAGTTTTACTGTATCCTTATCCCAATACTGATCGTTCTTTTCAAATACCATTTTTGAATCATGCTGCCATGTTTTTAAGTTAAAAGGTCCATTTCCAACAAATGAATCCGCTTCTGCAAACCATTTGGGATTTTCAACCGCTACTTTTTCATTTATCGGGAAAAAGCTAGGATTTGAAATAATGTTCAAGAATGCTTCAGTTGGAGCATTTAATGTGACAATAAAGGTTCGATCATCCTTTGCCTTAATAGCAATATCCTCCGGTTTTCCTTTCCCAGTGTTATAGTTTTCCGCCCCATCGATCACATAAGCTAAAAATGCTGCTGGGGAAGCTGTTTTAGGATCTAGCATATGTCTCCATCCATATACAAAATCGCCTGCCGTTACTTTATCTCCATTTGACCATTTTGCATTATCACGTAGTGTAAAGGTGTACGTTAAACCATCTTCCGATACATCAATCTTCTCAGCTGTCGCTGGTTCTGGCACATTCTTGTCATTTAATCGTACAAGACCCTCCATCAAATTATTGAGGGGTGCCCATGATACCGCATCAAATGCAACAGATGGATCGAATGAGTTTGGTTCGACCGCATTATTTAAATACAATACTTTTTCTCCCTTTTTTGTATCATCACTTGTTGTATTTTCTTTCCCTGCATCCTTATTTGCTGTACAGGCCGCTAGTAAAAGCATCAGCAATGAAAGAAATACTAGTGAAAGCCATTTTTTCTTCATACATTTTCCCCTCTTTCCCCTTTTTATCTTGCATGAATGAGCAGTAAGCAACATGCGCCTGGGCTTATTCACTGCGGCTCTCTCCTTTTTATTCCACACTGATGAGCAGTAAACTCCCCACTTTTTGAGACCCAAATCAACCAACAGGCAGATGATATGTGGGAACATCAACTGCCCGTAAAAATCCGATTGTTTCAACGAATACCTAGGATAAGAAAACCTACACTGAGTAAAGCTTTATTTTATATTTATGTGAAACATTCTATGCCCATCACCTAATCATTGAATAATCCCTTTGCTCTTTCATCTTGCAGCCAGCAGTCTGTATAATGACTAGTCGTTAAATAGGTTGTCCCTGGTTGCACATAGTCACATACCTCCATCACATAAGGACATCTTGCTGCAAATGCACATCCCTTTGGTGGTGCAAATAAATCTGGAGGAGTACCCTCGATCGGTTCTAATTCTTCCTCCGCTAGATCCAGCCGTGGAACAGAATTCAACAACCCTTTTGTATAAGGATGTGTTGGTGTATAGAAAATTTCGCGTTTCGTACCAATTTCAATTATCTTACCTGCGTACATCACAGCGATACGATCTGCAATTTTTGCAACGACGCCCAAATCATGCGTGATTAAAATAATAGAAACGCCCGTCTTTATTTGAATCTCTTCAAACAATTCCAATATCTGCGCTTGAATCGTTACATCTAAAGCAGTTGTTGGTTCATCCGCAATTAATAGTATTGGATCACAAATAAGGGCAATAGCAATCACAATTCGTTGCCTCATCCCACCGGAAAATTGATGAGGATACTGTTTTAGCCGTTCTCTCGGATTTGAAATACCAACAAGATTCAACATCTCAATGGCTTTTTTATCAGCTTCCGCTTTACTGATTGATCTATGTGTTCTAAGACCGTCTGTCAATTGCTCTCCAATAGTTAAAGTAGGGTTTAGTGCTGTCATAGGATCTTGGAATATCATCGAAATGTCTACCCCTTGAATTTTTCGTGCAGCCTTTTTATCTAGTTTGGTTAAATCTTTTCCTTTGAAAAAAATCCGACCATTTGAAATTTTACCCGGAGGCTGTGAGATTAACCCCATAATGGCATTTGACGTAACACTCTTGCCACATCCTGACTCCCCAACAATTGCTAATGTCTCTCCTTCGTGTAAATCAAATGTTACCCCTCGAACAGCATGAACTTCACCTCCATAAGTTTGGAAAGTTACATGCAAATCCTGTACTTCTAAAATCTTCTTCCCAATTACTATGGAGAGATTTTGATGCTGTTCATCATTCTGCTGTATTTGTATGGTCATATTCCTACCCCCTAAGTTTTGGATCAAGTGCATCTTGCAGACCATCACCTAAAACATTGAATGCGAACATCGTCATAGCTATAAATAATGCTGGAAAGAACAATCTCCACCAATACCCCGATAAAATAACAGGCAATGCATCATTTGCCATCACACCCCAACTAGCAAATGGTGCTTGAATCCCTAACCCTAAAAAGCTAAGAAAGGCTTCTGCAAAAATAGCACTTGGTACTGTTAAAGTCATTTGAACGATGATCGGTCCCATCGTATTCGGTAATAAATTCTTCCGGATAATTCTTAAAGTACCAGCTCCAAATGATTTTGACGCCGTCACAAACTCATAATTTTTGATTTGTAATACTTGACCTCGTACGATCCGTGCCATACCAACCCAACCAGTTATGGTTAAAGCAATGATGATTGTCGTTAAGCTTGGCTCCATCACAACTAAAAGGAGAATAACAACCAACAAATGTGGTAAACCATATAAAATCTCAATAATACGCATCATCACTAAATCTACTTTTCCGCCTTTATAGCCGCTAATGCCGCCATAAATAATTCCAATCGTGACATCGATTAAAGCCGCCATTAGCCCAACAAATAAGGAAATACGCGCTCCATACCATGTTCTTGTAAATACATCTCTTCCCATTTCATCTGTGCCAAACCAATGTTGCATAGATGGCGCTTTGTTTTGATTTGGTAAATCTGTGGCTGTTACTGAATGAGATGAAAACATCGGGATCAAAATAGCAGCTAGCCCTAAGAAAATTAAAAAATATAACCCAAACATGGCTAATTTGTTTTGCTTTAAACGTCTCCATGCATCTGCCCAATAAGAAAGGGACGGTCGTACAACAACCTCCGCCTTTCCCGTACTTTTTGCTCTTGGTTGAAACCATTCATCTTTTACTTCAATTTCACGAAAATCCGTCATGATGGATCACCTTCTTTTTGATGCAATTTGATACGCGGATCTAAAACACCGTATACGATATCTACCAGAAATAACATGAACACTAAAAAAGCACTGTAAAATACGGTAGTTCCCATAATAACAGGATAGTCACGATTATTAATGCTCTCAACGAAGTATTTCCCCATCCCCGGAATGGCGAAGATCTTCTCAATTACAAAAGTACCTGTTAAGATACCCGCTAGCATGGTTCCCATAATTGTCACAACCGGCATCATCGCGTTTCGCAATGCATATCGAACGATGATTTTCCAAGGTGTCAATCCCTTGGCTTTAGCCATCTTTATATAGTCCTGCGTTAATACTTCTAGCATACTAGCTCGTGTTAATCTTGCTATCACCGCCATTGGACCTGTCGCTAATGCAAGTGTTGGCAGTACCATATGCATTGGACTTTGCCACGTTGCTGCCGGAAACCAACCAAGTTCACCTGCAAAAATACGTATAAGCAAAGTTGCCAATATAAAGTTTGGTAAAGAGATTCCGATCACCGCAAAAGTCATCGCCAAATAATCAATGACACCATTATGTCTCAATGCTGCTAACGTGCCTAAAACCACTCCCGAAATAACAGCGACCAAAATGGTAACCATGCCGAGCTCAAATGATATTGGAAACCCTCTACCAATTAGGCTATTAACTGATTCGTTTGGTTTTTTGATCGAAGGACCAAAATCAAATGTTACAATCGATTTTAAATAACTAATATATTGGGAGGACAATGGTTGATCCAACTTATAAAATTTTTCTAAGTTTGCTTGAATAGTTGGATTTGTTGTACGATCGCTATCTAATGGTGATCCAGGAATCGCATGCATTAAAAAGAATGTTAAAGTCGCGATAATCAGGACTGTTCCAATCATCATAAAAAAGCGCTTGATGACATAATTGACCATACAGGTTCCCCCTTTGTATTCGCTCTTAGATATCTTTAACAATAGCGTGCTTGGAATGCTAATTCAGCCATAACGAGCATTGCTCGATAAGCCTCCAGAATATCCTTTGCTTTAAATTCTATGATTGTCGTTCCTTCTATAATTCTAGTCCCCGGCATCAAGGCAGCCCATTCGGCCTGCCCATAGTTTGTAAATTCAATTTTCAAAATGGGATTATCAGGTGGGATTAATGGTTGAATCTGATCCTTTTTCGCAATCGCTTCTGCTACTTTTGCAGCAACTAATGCCCTTGCCTTTTTCGGATGGAGTGTTTTAACACAGGAACGAGAGATTGTTTCTTTCACTGAAGCTGTAACAACGCCTGGGATAAGGGCTTCTATTTCTCTACATGCGCAGTCATCACCCGCTAAAAAAATAACAGGTACCCCATGATAACCTGCTACATATGCATTAAAGCCAATTTCTCCGATTTCAACATCGTTTATGAAAATCGTTCGAAAGCTAAACGTCATCGAATGACTCATTACTCCTGGCATTCCAGCTCTTGCATGATACCCCGCAAACAACACACCATCAAAAGTTGGGTCAACATTATGTACCATCGAAAATGGCTTGAAGTCACCAGAAATCAATGTCGCATCTTCATGCAATTCTTCCACTAGTAAATTATTCATCTTAGAATGACTATCATTTACTAGCACTTCAGAGGCACCGTGTTGAAAGGCAGACTCAATAATCGCATTCGCCTCTTGTGTCATGATTTTTCTCGAATTTTCATAATTGTGCTCTGAAGATGTAACAAATGTATAATCCGGTAAGCCTGTGATCCCCTCCATATCTACTGAAAGAAAATATTTCATCCTCTCTCCTCCCTCATTACCGTTTCATTATTTATTAATCATTACGAATATTCTGAATTTTTAATTGATACGATAACAATGTAACAAAAATTAACATTAACTTATTTTAGCATAAAAATAATTAATTTCCAATAAATATTTTTTAAATAAAAAAATGGGGCCTTTTTCAAAACATGCGCTTGATGCTTAGATAGATCTTCGCGGTGGCTTGCTCGAGTTCTCGAAAATGTATGCGCATTTCCTTCGTGCGGTGTAGATTCAAGAAATAAATTTAATTTCCCGCGGGAAAAGCGAACAGTTGAGACCCCTCATGAACAACTAAGGAACGGAATTGTAATGCGCCAAGTCCTTCCGTGATCAACGTCCTGTTACCCCAAGGAGGCTCAAGCCGTGCCCGCAGGAAAGCGAGCCGTAGCGGAAATCAACAGGCTCTCTAATTTTTATGTCAAGACCAGATTTTGGTGTAGAGCCCCAAAATGTAAAATGTTTTTGATAATAAAACATATGCTCCAATGGAAAGGATTTATTTCTTTTTTGATCACCTGATCCATAAAAAAACAGCCCAAAAGAGTGGATTCCTCTTTTCGACTGCTTAGATTCTATTTTTTTAAATTTTATTCTACACCAGGTAATATTGCTAAATCTTTGTTCACCGCATCTAGAATAACATCGACTCCCAATGGAATTCCCACATTGGGCTCACAATGTCCGATTTTAAACCCACTTACAACAGGAAAATTCAAATCTTTGAAATAAAATTCAAATAATTCTTCTAAGTGAGGAGAATCTTCATATTCTCGTGGATGAATCTCTGCAAAATCACCAATCACAATTCCCTTTACTTGTTCAAATTTGCGCGCTTGTTTTAGTTGGTTGAGTATGGCATCAATTTGTGCCGGTTCTAATCCGATATCTTCCATAAGTAGAATTTTCCCTGCTGTATTAATCTCAAATTTCGTTCCTAAACTATTGGCGATCAAAGTCAAGTTCCCACCAGTTATTTCACCACGAGCCACTCCACTGCAAATCGTCGTCAATGGTGAAATACTTTCATCATAGTGAATTTCTGCTGGTTGAAATAACTGCTCAAACATATGCTTTGTACGTTCTGTTACATCATCACGTCCAATGCTTGACAAGGTAGGTCCATGAAATGTAACGATATCTGCATACATCCCAATAGCCGTATGCAAAAATGTAATATCAGAAAAGCCCCAGAAAATCTTTGGATTCTCCTCTATCGATAAATAATCAATTTGATCCGCTATTCTCGCTGTCCCAAATCCAGCACTCGCACAGAAAATGGCTTTAATATTTGGATCTTCAATCATTTCTTGCAAATCTTCAGCACGTTCCTTGTCTGTTCCCGCAAGATAATGATTATGTAGCTGTACTGTATTTCCTAACACATAATGTAAACCTAATTGTTCTAAAAAAGCGAGTGATTGTGTTAGCCTTTCTATATTAGGAGGACTTGATGGTGCAATGATCCCTACTGTATCCCCTTTGTGCAATCTTGGTGGGCGTTTTTTCATATGCATATCTCCTATATCAATTTATATATCCACCCTTTACTTTACCAAATACTCTATTAAAAAAGCGAGTGGAGCAATCGATTTTATGCTAAATGAAAAATCATTTTAATGCTAATTTAACGGATGTTTCTATTCGTTCCTTAAAAATACCTTCATCATTTAGAGCCAATAATTCTTCTCTTAACTGTTCTTCAAATAGACAGGCATGATCACCTAAAAACCTTTTTTTGCCATAAGAAGTGGAATAAATATTGCCAATAATCATATCGATTGTCCATATTTTCTCATGAGCAGGTAGTTGATGGACTTCCAAATCAAATTTTGAATGCTCAATGATTTTCTGATGACTAATTGTCGGGTGCGAATATGTAGTGTTTCCGGCTCTTCTCTCTTCACCATACCAATACTTAACAACTTCATCCACTTTCTTTTGCCATGGTAAAACTTTTTTATTTGGAGAATAATGATCGATGATTGCTATACCACCACCAGAAGAAACCATATCATATAATATTTCTAATACCATTGCTCGATCCATCCAATGAAATGCCTTTGCAATGACAGCAAATCTAAATGGATTTTTATCTTCTATCCTATAGCTTTTTATGTCTCCTATATACCATTCTATATTTTCACTTCTTATTTCAGCACTTAAACGTTTTGCTTCATCTATCATTTCAGGCTCCGTATCAATCCCTACAATTTGCTCGAACCAATCTGAAAATCTTAATGCCAGTTGTCCTGTACCACATCCTAAATCTAACATTCGCCCAGTACCATCTAAAGCAAATCTTCCTATTAGAAATCTTATTAAAGAAGCTGGATACAAAGGTCTATATCTTGAATAATATTTTGCAGATCCTTTAAATAGTTCTTCTCCATATCTATCCATATTGTACTCTCCTTTCCTAATTCTATCTCATTTTTAATATTTCCAATAATTATCATATATTGCTAATCGAGTGAAACTAAATATAGCTTTTCTTATTATACACAAATGTAAATTACATTATAGAAATGACTTACCACTCACTTTATCAAAAAAACAAAGGCCCCTAACAATTTGCTAGAGTCCTTAAATGTAATTTGAGTTGGTCAGTAGAATAATAATTCTCAAAAATTTATGTGACCAATTCTAATATGTCTTAAAACTTTGCTTTTGAATCCTTCAATCGAATATTACTTTTAAGTATAGGTATTTCTATACTCTGTTCTATATTATAGGCAATCCATTTTTGCTTTTCACGCTCTACAGCTTTATTTTGCCATTCAAACCACCCACACTCAGAACAATGACTTTCTACATAACTGTTACCATGAGTATCTCGATGATGATAGATGGTATGTGTTTTACAATTGTAGCAATAGATGATTTTATGATCACTCTGCATATACATAAGCACCCTCCTGTATTCATGACCTACTAAAACCAGAATTTACAATTTGCCCTGGCTTTATACAGGAGGTTTTTCATTAAAAAATAAGGCTCCACACCAAAATCTGTTCTTGACATAAAAATTAGAGAGCCTGTTGATTTCCGCTACAGCTCACTTGCTTTCCCGCGGGCAAAAAGTGCTTATCAATTTTTTACTTTCCTTTTTCCCACAATTCAATAGGTAAACCGACTAGGCCTTTTCCAATTTGATCTAGAGCTATATTGTTAGATGGCGCCATTGGTATGCCGCCTCTTGCATCACGATATAACTTTTCAAAAATACTAACATGGTAGCCATAGCCTCCTGCAACATCCATAGCTGTTCGTGCAGCAAAGTCAGCTAATTCTGTTACTTGTACTTTCAGCTCGTTGATTTCATGTGTAGCTTCCGTCAATGGCTTACCGGCTTCTTTTAACTCATCTAAATGACGAGCAATATCGAGCAACCATGCACGTGAAGACTTAATACGTATGGCCACTTCTGCAAGCTTTACACGTAAAATCTGATGATCGGCTAAACTATTATGAAAACCTTTATTTTCTGTTTTCTTGACATGATCAATCGCTGCATCCAATGCGGCCTGTGCAACACCCAACCATACTGCATTTAGACCGATGATTGCTGCCGAATTTTGATAGATATCCTCAGGTGTAGCATCTAGTAAATCACGTTTATGGACACGAATATTTTTGAATACTAATGGTCCACTTTGATTTCCTCTAACACCTAGTGCTTTCCATGGCTTCGCTATAATCCCTTCTTGCTGCCCAGCAACGATAAAGTAACTTTGTGCACTTGGCTCTGTAGTATTGGCTGTACCTGTTTGAGCGACATAGAAATCCGCCTCTCCTCCACTTGTTGTAAAGGATTTTTCAAAATTCAAAATGTATTCATCGCCATCTTGAATCGCACGGCTTAAATTGTACCAAACATGACCTCCCGTCGCCTTTTCGCTAATTGCAAAAGTGGTAATTTTTCCTTCATCACGTACGGGTAAAAGCCAACGTTTCTTTTGATCCTCTGTACCATAAATATAAATTTTTTCTGATGCAGCAATATGCATAGCATAAACAAGGCCTGTCGATGCATCTGCTTTTGCTATTTCTTCTGTTACGATGACAAATCCCGTATAGCCTAAATCTAAACCTTTTAAGCTTTCATCAAATAAAATAGAGTTCCATCCAGCTTTTCCTAATGCATTTATACTCTCTCTTGGAAAAAATCCATCTACGTCATTGATCTTCACATTCGGTTTAACATTAGCATCTACAAAAGCAGTAATCTCCTCACGCAATTTCTGTAAATATTGACGGTCATATATATTTTTTTCAGTAGCAATTGCCATTTTCCATTCCTCCTAGAAGTAAACTTCATTGATTGGTAAATCTCGATCATTTAATACATAGTCACCTATCAGACGCTCTTTATATACATTCGGGTTGTGTGACGCGATTGTTCGAATATTCCGCCAATGACGGTCATAATGATTCTCTTCACGGACTGCAGACGAGCCGCCCACTTCAAATAATAAGCTTGCTGATTGTAAGGCCAGTTCATCCACGATAATCTTTGCCTCCGCTGCCTCCAAGGCTGCTTGATGAGAATCCTCTACCTGCACCTCGCCATTTTGCACATGATCTACCGCTCTCTGTAGAGCATGTGAAGCCTTTAGTACAATTGCTTTTGCAGCATATGCATTACTTACAAGCTTACCGATTACTTGCTGAAGCTGAGGATCCTCCCGAGGTACATCCGCGACTGCAAATGTAAAAGTACGTTTTCTTGATAAAATAATTTTCTTTGCATCTTGCACGATCTCTTGAGTAATTCCTGCAATAACAGCCTGTAAGAATAATTGTGCATATGAATTGAATGGTGTCTTTGCCTCCATTAATTCAAATTCGCCTTCTGTAACACGAACATTTCTAAAATGTGTCGTCCCACTCCCTGTTGAACGTTGACCAAAGCCATCCCAATCATCAACAATTTCAACACCTTCTCGATCTGCTGGTACAATTACCGCTACTACCTTATGATTCTGATCTGCTGCTGTTACAAAAATATAATCTGAATATAACGTACCTGTGCTATAGTATTTAGAACCATTGAGTACATAATCCTTACCATCTGGAAGTAGTGTCGTATTAAACTCCAATTTTCCAACATTGTTCTTTGAAATTTCTGTATAGGCATTGCCTAAAATCACACCTTCAGCAATCCTTTCAAGCCACACTGTTCGTTCAGGGCTTTCAACATCCATTAAATACGTTTCCACTTGTGAGAAATGCGACCGTAAAATATGTGCCACATCTGGATCTGCCGCAGCAAGTTCAATCAGGGCTTCAAATAATTCTGGTATGGTAGCCCCGCCACCACCTTGTTCGACTGGTAATCTTAAAGCACCCAATCTTGTTTGTTTGATCAATTGGATCGCATAAAACGGATGCTCTAATACCGGAAGTTTTCTTCTTCTATTTGCATCCTCCCGAATAGCTGAAAGCAGCTCTTCAAATTCAGGCGTACCAAATTGAATGGCTTTTGTCTTCACCGTCATGTAAAACCTCCTAATTTTATTTAATTACTTGGTATTTAATGAAAATTATTTTATACTTTCCGGAATGCGTTTATATTTATGTCCAATATGATCTGGACGCAAATAAGATGATTCACCAAAAAGCTTTTCGCGCAATGTACCCTCATCATATTCCTTTTTAAAAATGCCCCGTTTTTGCAATTCAGGAATGACGAACTCTACGATATCTTCAAAAGTGCCTGGAGTAATGGCATATGCAAGATTAAAACCATCTATATCGGTATCATCAATCCATTCCTCAAATTCATCTGCTATTTTCTCAGGTGTTCCTACAAATACAGGTCCCAAGCCTCCAATGCCTGCAAAGTTAGCAAGCTCTCTCGGTGTCCATTTTTTATTTGGGCTTGCTTTTGTCAAACTTTCTAGCATCGACTGAATAGCATTCGTTTCAATATACTTTAGTTCTTCATCTGGATCAAATTGTGAAAAATCAATACCTGACCATCCGCTTAATAATGTTAGAGCTCCCTCATAACTAATATACTGAGCTAAATCATCATATTTCTCCTGTGCTTTTTCCTCAGTTTCCGCTACAATAACCGTCGCAAGCGCTAATACCTTTAATGATTCAGGATCACGTCCATGTTTTTTGGCTTCTTCTCTTAATGTTTTGACATACTTTGAAGTCGCTTCTTTCCCTGGTGCTGAGATAAAGGTAAGTTCTGCGTGCTTTGAAGCAAATTGGATACCACGTGGAGAGCCTCCTGCTTGATAAAGTACTGGTGTACGCTGTGGTGAAGGTTCACATAGATGAATACCAGGGACATCAAAGTATTTTCCATGGTGTGCAATGTCATGAACTTTTGCTGGTTCTGTAAACACACCTTTTTTTGCATCTTTTACTACTGCGCCATCTTCCCAGCTATTTTCCCATAGTTTATAGCAAACTTCTAAATATTCATCTGCAATATCATAGCGTTTTGTATGTTCGAACTTATCGCCGATTTCTATATTCTTTGTACCACTTTCCAAATAGGATGTGACGATATTCCAGGCTATACGGCCTTTTGTTAGATGGTCCAGTGTCGATATTCGACGTGCAAATGTATAGGGGTGTTCAAATGTAGTGGATGCCGTCAAACCAAATCCAAGATGCTCCGTTGCATAAGCCATCGCAGATATAAGCATCGCAGGATCATTCACTGGTACCTGCGTTCCTTCACGAACCGTTGCTTCCCGACTATTTTGATATACATCATAAAGCCCGATCACATCTGCTATGAATAAGCCATCAATTTTTCCCTTTTCCAATAGCTGAGCAAGATTTACCCAATATTCGATTGTGTTATACGTACTTGACCGATCCTTTGGATGACGCCAAAGCCCAGGTGATTGATGACCGACACAGTTCATATCAAATGCATTTAGATAGATTCGCTTTTTGCTCATAAGATTCCCTCCATAAATGGTATTTCATGTAATAGTTTTGAGTGTTTATTCGATTTTAACTATACAATTCCTATCTGTCAACTATATTTTAAAATTTCAAACTATTTACATATAGCACCCAGAGCATACCTAAATACTATGATATGAATGTCCTTGTAGGAAGATGCCAAAATTTGTTGAATTAAAAATTTTATGATCAGGTATGTTAATTATCCGATTTCCCCCACAAGATATGATGTATTCGCTGATTTCCGCTATGGCTCGCTTTCCTATGGGCGGCTTAAGTCTCCTTTGGTCAACAGGTCATTCTCTTTCTTGGGATTTATTCGCTCTCTCGGAGACTTTATTCGCTCTCTTCGGGGATTTATTCGCTCTCTCGGAGTTTATTCGCTCTCTTCGGGGATTTATTTGCTCTCTCGGAGACTTTATTCGCTCTCTCCGGGGATTTATTCGCTCTCTCGGAGACTTTATTTGCTCCCTCAGAGACTTTATTTGCTCTTACCGTGGTATATTGGATTGTCTTCACCAAATATGCACTGCACGAAGGAAACGAGTAACCACAGCGAAGATCGACATAAATGGAGCTAAAAATACCTGTTTTTTGGAATCACGCCAAATTCATCACCTATTTTTCTCCAATCAGCACATCTGTTTCATTATGAAAAAATGAATTCATACAGAAATCTTTTAAACAAAACCAAGCATTAAAAATAGGGGAAAACACATTTTTATCCAAAATGTGACAAATATAAATGCGTTTATTATATAAAACTGATAAAATTCACCATAAGAAAACTATTTTGGAGGTACAAGAGAATATGAAACTTAAATGTGCCATTTTAGATGACTATCAAAAAGTAGCACTTGATTTAGCAGATTGGTCATCCATTTCGGAAAAAGTGGACGTAACAGCTTTTCACCAACACTTTAATCATGAAGATGAACTGATAGAAGCTCTTCAAGATTTTGATATTATCGCTATTATGCGTGAACGTACACCATTTCAAAAATCATTATTCGCACATCTTCCTAAACTGAAACTATTAGTTACGACAGGTATGAGAAACGCCGCAATCGATCTAGACGCGGCTAAAGAACATCATGTGACTGTTTGTGGGACAGCCAGTGATTCAGCACCGCCTACAGAACTTGCTTGGGGATTAATCCTCAATTTAGCGCGCCAGATTACGCAAGAAAATCTCAACTTACGAAATAACGGTCCTTGGCAAATTTTCGTTGGTGAAGATTTATGCGGTAAACGCCTCGGATTAATCGGTCTCGGAAAAATCGGCAGTAAAATGGCACGCATTGCCCAAGCATTTGGAATGGAAGTAATGGCTTGGAGCCAAAATCTAACAACTGAAAGAACGGAGCCTCTAGGGGTACAAAAGGCAGCTTCTTTAGAAGAACTTTTGCAAAATAGCGATTATGTTTCCATTCACCTTGTATTAAGCGATCGTACAAGAAACCTAATCACATTGCGGGAACTAGAGCATATGAAACCATCCGCATATCTCATCAATACATCACGAGGTCCGATCGTTAATCAGGACGACCTTATCCATGCATTGAAAAAGGGGCTGATTGCAGGGGCTGGGCTTGATGTATTTGAGATAGAGCCTTTAGGTGAGGATCATCCTTTCCGCACGCTTCCAAATGTCCTAGCAACACCACATCTTGGTTACGTCACAAGAGGCAATTACAGTAAATATTATCATGAAACACTCGAAGATATTCTGGCTTATCTATCAGGTTCAGCGATTCGAAAATTATTTTAAATACAAAAAGGAATTCTCTACCATTGAGAATTCCTTTTGTCTTGTATGGGGGATAATTTTACTAACTTTCAATTATTTCAAAATAATATTGCCAATGATCGGAATTGTAATGATAATGACTTAAATAAATTCATTTTATATCAAAAAACATATTTATTAGGAAGCCTACAATAAGCATGTTCTCTAATCAAATACATACCATCTTTTACTTTCTTGTTATATAAAATCGACTAATGATACCAATTGCAAGAATTAAACCGATGACAAGTGAGATATACGTTAATCTCACCCATAAATCGACATAAGGATAGACAAAGAAGAAAATATGAGGCCATGGCATAAAGCTCCCCTGTGTACCAATTTCCATGATGGTATAAACCAATATGCAGGAAATAGTAATCTCTAAGTTTTTTATGATCATAAGCAACGCACTACTTCCTAAAAAGTAGCATAATGCTAAAAGAATCGTATGAGCCACTACCTGTGGGGTATGAAAAAATGGATCGACAAAACAAAAAACAATCGCTATACAAAGCCCATCTACTAACCCATAACGTAAAAGATCCAGCCAAGCAGTTTGACGATAATAGGGCAAAAGAATTTCACTTGCTCCCTCTTCAAATAAATAACTATAATGTAAGAGTAGATGGACTCCGCAAAAGCTAACGGCTAATACTTGAAAAAAAATATAGTCACGATTCTCATCTGGAGATATATAGATACAAACAATGGCTAAAGCATATGCAATAAATGGAAGAAAGAAGAAAAACTGCTGTAATTTTAGATCAAACTTGAATAAGTAGGAAATTTTCTTCATAGCGAATCCTCTTGTAATAACGCTAGGTATCCATCCATCAAACGAGGACTAACTGGCTTCCCAATATTATCTTCCTCACTCAAAATCCTTACACGAATTTTCTCTTCTTGTTCCTCCAAATAGACAACCTCATGCTTTAGAATAAAATCATCCAAGTCTTCTTTTGAAATTAGCAGATCGAATGTTTTGTGTCTGGCATAATTTTTTAACGCATCCGGTGCACCCTCAAATAATTTTTTTCCTTTTCGTATGACACCGATTTTCGTACATAAAAATTCAATATCTTCTACGATATGTGAGGAAATGATAATTGTATGATTGCCACCCAATACTTTCAATAAATTGCGAAAGCGAATTCGTTCCTCAATATCTAACCCTGCTGTTGGTTCATCGAATATCAAAATAGATGGCTTTCTTAGCAGAAGCTGAGCAATTCCCACTCTTCTGCGCATCCCTCCAGACAATTCATGAATTTTTTTATGCCTTTGTTCAGAAAGATTGACCACTTCTAATACTTCATCGATTTCTTTTGCAATAAGAGACGGATCGACAATTCCCTGTAGAACTGCAATATGTTCTAAAACTTCAAAAATCGTTAGCTGCGGATAAAACTGAAAGTCTTGTGGCAGATAACCAATGGAACCTACCCGTTTGACATAAGTTCCTCTACTTATGAGTTCCTCATTTAAAAAAACCTCGCCATCATCCATCTTGGATAGTCCTGCAATAATTTTCATAACGGTTGTTTTCCCTGCTCCATTTGGTCCTAAGAGGCCATAAATCCCCGTTATATGCAGGGATAATTGCGATAATATCGTTTGTTTTTTCATCTTTTTTGAAAGGTCTTTAATATATAGGTCCATTATTTTCGATTCCCCTTTAGCCAACTATGAATTTCCTTCCATGTAGTCGCTTCCTCCATATGGGCATACCAGTATTTCAAAAATTCCTGTTGCTCTTTCAATGATTTTCCTTGAAATTCCTCTAAAACTTTCGTACCTTCCTTTACAGGTGCATCATCTGAATCCGAATAAAAAGGTAAGTCTGAGTCGAAGTGAATTTGATCTAATACATGAAGTTTACGATTCATCCAACTAGTTGTTGCAAGGCACCAAGCAGTATAGAATGGACTTTTTTTCGGTGCAATAATGATCGGCATCATCTCTGTGGGAATTCCTTCCAAAGTATCCTTAGATGCTAATGGATACAATGACCCAGTATCATAAACAAAATGATCCTCACTTATTAATTTCGCTACTCCATTAGTGATATTCTGAGCTAACACAATTTTCGAAGGCACTCGACTTACAACGGTTGGACCGATTTCTTGGGCATATGCCAATAGCTTTTCCTGAAAAGCAAGAAAAGTGGGTGCACTTTCTGTAAGATCTGGCCAATCACTCGGATACGTGATGCGATAGTCACCTGTTTCCAACGTTTTTCCTTGCCCCATAATCAATGTGACCGCCTGAGCCTTTCCTTCATACACACCATCGCTCTTTTTCGCTAAATTGATAAATAATAGCTTGTCTTTTGTTTGGACAGTCATTTTTACTGCTTTGGTAGGGTCATCAGGAATAAAATCGACACCCCTTCCATCTTTACTTATACGATACATTTGATCATTATTTTTCTTTGGATACCAAGCCATATTTCCAAGCAATAGCTTTCGACTTCTTAAAATGGGATAAAAATTTGTTGACCGAAGGGTATAGGTAAATTGCAATTGATCAACAGGTTTCTTTAAATGAAGAGTGATCAAATCCCCATACCGATCATAGGAAACCGCTCGATGATGATTGGTGATCGACTGAATGGCGTATGCGTGATAAAGTTGAAAAGTAGGACGTACTGTTTTCATATTTTTTAGCGACATTGTTACTTGTAGCTGATCTCCTTCTAGATGCATTACATACTGCTGGATATCATATGCTTCATTTGTCTGGCTTTTTGAATGGGAGAGCTTTTGATAATATTTAACTTCTTGATTGTAATCCGCATTATTCCACATATTCGGCATCCATAAGATTGCCATTTTCCCTACAAGCAGTAACACTATTGGAAGAACAATCAGCAGATTTCGAATCCGCTTTCGTAAGGCAAAATCCTGTGCCCAGCGAAGGGAGAGAAGAAAAAAGAACTCCCCCAATAAAAGCAGCCAAAATAGGAAGCGCAATTCATATGCCAAGCTAATATCATAACCAATAAATGATTCATAAGCGTTGTATATATTGCTCATACTAAAAGAAAGCAGAATCTTCCAATCCTTTGCCGGGATGTTATTGAAAATAGTTTCTAAAAATTCTGTATTCATTCCGCCTGTGACAATCCATCCAACCGCGATAAAAAAGAAGCTGATTTTACGCTTGCCACAAATAATCGCGACAAGAATCGCCATAAAGAAATAGAGAATCATCGGTTCCCATAAAAAAGTCATGATAAAGCGAAACAATTCGGCATATAAAAAGGTCACACCTAGCCCATTGATTAAAAAATAAAAACTATAAAATCCGTATGTAATAATGGCTAATGCGAGTTGAAAAAGGCTATGCACCACACCCATTGCTGAAATTTTTTCAACCATGATCTGATGTCCATCTGTAAAAAACGTCTGAATCCCATATTGAAGCTCATTAGAAACGACTTGATAGGCATAAATCATATAAAAAATGGAGACAATTTGGACAACGCCGCTGATTTCTGATGGTAGATCTCCAAAATTCTGGATATGAAATTGATCAAATTTATGCAACATAATCCGGCTGATGACAAGAATAATCAGTGCTAGACTTGCCCCCATATATAACTTGCTTTTGATAAATTGCTTACTATAAAAGTGAAATAACCATTTCCACCGCATCCCCATTCTCCTTTTTAGGTAAAAAGAGATGCACAACACTCTTGCAAAGAATGGCATCTCTTTTTTAGCCTATTAATTTACTGTGATTTTAACATAACCATTAGAACTAGATGTTTGTCCTGTGATTAGTCCATAATATTTTTCCCCTTTAGTTGGAGTAAATCCCTTTGTTTGCTCTTTTCCAGGATTCAACCAATCTGTTGATGCTACTGTTGAATCTGGCCAGTAATTAATTACTTTTTTACCATAAGCACGAACAGTAGTATTGGCTCCCGTATTTCCACCTTTAATACTTGCACCCGTAGTAGCGCCTGCTGTAATAGTCCCTGTTTCGTTAGAAGTTGAACCAGATAAATAAGCTGTCTTACTAGTGGCTCCTGCTACACCAGAAATAAAGATTGAAAGGCTAAGTGCTGCCCCAATGACTAATAACTTTTTATTGCGTTTTTTATTTACAATCACCATCTTTTTCACCTCCTTTCAAAGTAAGCTGATGTTGTGTATTGATTTCAAAAATAGCATCAATATCTTCATTTAATACAGATTCGTATCGATGACTTAAAAGGAGAAACGATTCATGATTGAAATCCTCCTTTAAAAAACGCTCTAAGACCTTCCAATCTAAATAATCAAAATACTGAAATGAATTGTTTAAGATAAAAAATTGATGTTGAAGTGATTTTCCTACACTTACCCAATAAATAAATTGTTGTACTTTCGTCAAATCATTTAGTTTACAATCAATATCAAATTGATATTTATGAAAAATCTCCGAATTTTGCTTTGGATATTTCCAAATAGATAAAATCTCTGAAATCGTATAATGTCGCCATTTTTCCGTATAATTATATGGAAGATTATAAAAAATTTTCTTTTTATGCTTGTCATTCTTGGTATCTAATATTATTTTCCCGTTTTCGATAGAATGTTTACCACAAAAAGCGTTAGCAAGAGTCGTTAAATGATAATGATTAGATGCCACAATCATTGATCGTTTTGGTAAGTCGCAGCTACAATTATAAAGTTGTAGTTTTCCATTAGAACGTATTGTAACTTCTCTTAGTTGAGCATCCTTTTACTCCTCTCCGACCGCTGTCATCTTATGAATAAATTTCTTTTTATCACCTAGATTTAACTTTATAAATTCATCCCAATTTGCTGGTTGTTCTTTCTTCTCCTGCATCATGAGAGATAAGTAATTAAGCTTGTTAAAACCTAATCGTTCACTTATATAATCTGCTGCATAATAGCGTAATCCTTGATCCTCAAAATAGTCATCTGCTAAAGCAATCGATGCAATTTCACTTACATATTTACTAATAGGATCTGTGTTCACATCACTGAACGGATCAACACTAATAATATAAAAACCTTGATGAACAATGACATCGCTATAAGATATGTAAGGAAGATAACCTTGCTTTGGTTTAATCAAAATAGATTGAATTGGATGATCGCATAAATTACGTCTAGAGCTAATTTGACAATACTCTTTTTGAATATTTTCTAAATTCTTTAAAATCATTTTGTACTGCTCATCTTTTGCAATCATGGAGTCATATATTAGAAAATCTACTCCACCAATTGTTGTTTTTGTATAATTTCCCTTAACTAAAGTTATACAAGGAGCGTTTTCCCCTTGCCAAACAAACTTTTGATGAACCACTTTTAAATCCATTTGAGTACAAATGCCTGAATTATTTTCAATTTCAATATAGTTGCTTGCTTGATTGAATGTGTAGATAGAGTTTACATTGCTTTGAGGATACCAATTTGCAAAATACGGTAAATAAATAGATTTTTCGAAAATATTAAAAAAATAGGACCCCATTTTTGAAGTATAAAAATCAAGCGTTCCATCTTTAGAAATGATTTTTGTTATTTTGAATTGTTCATTTAATGAAAAGTTAATTTTCTCTTTATTTGGCTTTACATCCATCACTACATGGAAGATTTTCGAATTTAAATCAAACTCGATTTTTTCCATATTCCAACCATCCATTGAACCATTAAAATGCCCGCTTGAATGTTCTATCAAATTCATCAACTTTTTATCCTCATTTACTAAATCTACCTCTGATGCTTGCTTAGAAAACACATCTACGCTTTTCACATTAAAAAAAAGGAATAGAAGCGGCAGTAAAATAACTAATGGTTTATTCATTTTTAAAATAAGACTGAACACTAATGCTATTAGACATATGAATAAAAATAATAACTTCCAAGTAGCTTGCTCATTTGCATTTGTCAAACTGAATATCGGATCAATGTAAATAAAACGATTTAAAATAAATAATTCGATCCGTTCTCCTACAAATTCGCGACCAATCACAAAGATGAACTCAAAAAGTAAAATGATACATAACAAAATCGAAACAATGCTCTTTTTTCTTGTCATCCATATACAACAAACCATTCCAATCAGTGATGAAATGATAAATGCCATTCCAAAATGGATGAAATATAGTTTGAATAACCACCATGTAAGTTTAATAGAAGAATTAAATATAAAAGTAATCACTGTTGCTATTAAAGCGCCTTGAATTAATTGAAAAATACATATAAAAAGTAAAATAAGTCCAAAAATCAATTTTGAATATACGCTTAATTTTTTTAATCGAATATCCTCATCAAAGAAGTCAGTAGGCAGAACTTGCTCAACTGCCGTCCAAAGTTGATAGCCAATCCACCCCCATACTAAAACACCTATTGGAATAAAATATTTTGTATAAAGCGTGAACTCTGCTGGATTAATAACATATGGATTGCAACAATATATTGTAAATATTACCATAAATATAATTAAAACGATTACATTTGCTTTTTTACTAAAAAAAGCGTTTGCAATAACTTTCAATAAGTTAAACAATCTACCACTCTCCTAATAACTTACACCTATAGATTAAGATAACTTTCACCGACATGTCTAGGTGTAGTTTCCGACAAATCTTTGTCGTATTGTTGACAAAAAACAGAATATCAAGCTGTTTGTACCTTTTCAAAAATTGAATCCTAGATTAACAGGCGTGTTGATTAGGAAAAAAACAGGTGATAAATTGCACAAAATTCTAAAAAAACATGTATTTTTAGCTCCATTTATGTAGATTGGAGTGAAGGCTTGCTCGACTCCTCGAAAATGCACGCATTTCCTTCGTGCGGTGTGGATTCAGGAAGTCAATTCAATGTCCCGCGGGAAAAGCGAACAGTTGAGACCCCGCAGCGAAGCGATTGAAGGAACGGAATCTAAGAACGCCACGTCCTGTGGCAACAATTCCGTGACCAACATCCTGTTGCCCCCAGCGTTTGCCCGCAGGAAAGCGAGCAAGCCGTAACGGAAACCAGTGAATACACTTATATTTTGTGGAGAAAATTGGATAATCAACACGCTTGATAAATTAAATTTCTTTTGCCTGTTTCCTATCAATTTAAAAATACACATCCCATAATTTGAAATATTTTTGTAAAATTCGTTAAAATTATTTAAAAATTTTACCATTATTGATAAAATTAATACTGATATCTATAAAAAACTATTTTAAGAGTACTTTGTGTATATGTAAGAGATACGAAATCTTTATGAATATGTGACAAATCATTTTAGCTAGTGAGCTATGCCTATCATTTAAGTAACACTTAACGAAAAATGAGATTTTTATATTTTACTATAAATAAAAGTGAAACTAATTACTTTCCACCAAAAAAAATCACACGTGTTGATTTTACAAAAATTAGGGGTATCCGTTTGGCGTAATTTTTGAAAAGCCCTGTATTTTTAGGACCATTTATATAGATTGGAGCGGAGGCTTGCTCGACTCCCGCGGGAAAAGCGAATAGATGAGACCCCACAGCGTAGCGAGGAGGCTCAGCATTCGCCCCGCAGGAAAGTGAGCAAGTCGGAGCGGAAATCAACGAATTACCCTATTTTTATGGATTAAATTGGATAATCAACACGCCTGAAAAAATATATTTAAATTATCAGAATATTTTTTTGTAGTACCAAAAGAAGCTCGAATATTTATAAAATGAGGGATTTGAATATGATGAAATATATAGAGAAAAATCCAATGTTTATAATGTTATTGAACAAAAACCGTTTATCCTTAAGAGGAATAAACACAGGCGAACAACTAGCGATTCAAATAGTATTTAAAGAGAAAACATGTATAAACGGCTCAGCATGGGGATAAAACGTATTCCACTACCTGTCTTTTTAATCACGTTGATAGCCTATGTGATCGCTAGTGTTTATTTGCTTTATATTAGCTATACTTCACCAGTTATTGGCTTAACGATTACAAAGAATGATGGACATTGGATCATTACCAATTTTGATTTTCCAGATTGGGCGAAAACTGTTGATATAAAAAAAGGAGACATCTTACTAACTGTCAATGATGTTCCTGTCTCTCAATTAGACCACCGTACAGAAGTGATTCGAACAGCCGCTTCCCTATCAACTTCAGATCAAAATGGGAAGTTACATATGATAAATATCACTTATCATGAGTTGCCCTATAGTTTCTTTTATTATTTTCTATTACCATTCATTTATTCTGTCGCCATTTTGTGTATTGTTATTCTGCTATATCGAGTTCATCTTACGAATTTCGCGTCGTTGAATATTTTACTTTATTTTCTTTTAACCGTTGCTATCACATACGCAAGTGTTAGTGCTTTGATACAACAAAATCCTATTGGAGTGATTATCAATAGTACAGGCATGATCACCTGTTTAGTTTTGCTCATTCATTTTTTAAAATTTTATTTTGATTTTCTGCAACTAGAATTACCACATATAAAGAAAATGATTTGGTATTATTTTATTCCCTTACTTATCTTTCTTTTAATGATTCTTAGTTTTGTGATACCTACAATTCATGATGTAAACACCTATATCATATTGATTACTTTTATGACATTGCTACTATCGATAATCTATATTTTATTGACATCTTATTATATTTATCGAAAGAAACAAATCATGATTATTTTTTGGGGAATTATTTTCCCATTTATTCCATTCTTCGCTTTATACGTATTACCTATGTTGTTGTTTCATACTGAATGGATCAATCCTATAATAAGTATTGTGTTTATTTTGATCATTCCATTTTTCTTCATTTTTTTGCAATTTGTTCAACGCTTATATCATATTTCCTATCATATTTCCAAATTGCGTTACTATACTTTTTTTGCCTTTTTCACATCCATTTGGTTAGTAAGTGGCGTATATTTTTTGACGAAGCCTTCACTCCAACGAATAATCATGATGGGAATATTTTTCTTTCTATCATTACTTTTACTTTTTTATATGAAAGAGAAAATAGATTATATGAATCGAAAGATGATTTTCTCTCCAAAAGGGGATTACATCCATTTACTGTACACAACGATTGAGTTAATCTCAAAAGAAGCAACGATTCATTCATTATTAAAAAAAATAGCCGATCAATTTTTACATATTGTAAAAGCGGATGCTGTAGCATGTATAAAATATGATATGGCTCTTCATAAAACAGAACTCATCTTGACAGAACCAACTAATTACGCATTGGAGGTTGACCTCACCCCTTCACTAGCAAAAGGATTGAAAATCGGTGAAATCATTAAACAAAAGGATGGTTATGTTTTTTGTATACATCAAAATTTAACCATCAAATACTTCATTCGATTAAATTGTAGGCAGAGAGGAAATCTAAAGAAAGAAGAGCTACTTTGGATTGAATTACTAGTCATCTATATGAATCAATCGATTGAGAATACACAAATGATTCAGGAGATTCTTGAGGAACTACAGAAATTTAAGACTAAAAATACCATACCAAAATGGTTAGAAAAGCTAATGTGGATTGAATTTGAACATGAAAAAAGTCAATTGAGTCAAGAATTACATGACACAATACTACAAGAACAAATTTTTTTAATACGAAAAATTGATCAACTTTCATATGAAAAAAATCCAGTAATCTTGAACAAAGAAATTCATAAGCTTCACCAACAACTCATTCATGTGAATAAAAAACTTCGCCAATACTGCGAATGTTTAAAACCACCTTTGTTCAATACTTTAGGTTTAGAAACTGCATTAAATAGATTATTTAAACAAGTAGAGGAACGTTCAACTTTTACTTTAATACGAATGATTAAATCGATAGAACTAACGGATGCACATTTAGAATTGCTGATTTATCGACTGATTCAAGAAATGCTTAACAATGCTTTAAAACATTCAAACGCAACATATGTGAAGATTGAACTTCATCCTTATAATAAAGGATTTCATCTATTCTATATGGATAACGGGGTAGGATTTGATCTAACTACCATAAAGAAAAAATCTTCTTTTGGATTATTAGGGATGAAGGAAAGAGTTGCTGCTTTTAATGGAGAACTTATAATTGATACGTATCCAGGCGAAGGTGTACAAATCGATGTCCGAATAGATAAAGGAGATGACAATGATTATGATTCGAATTTTGATAATTGATGATCATCCAATTGTACTTGAAGGAAGCAAAATTTTATTTGATGATGTTACACAAATTGATGTTGATACAGAAAATGATGTACAAAATGTAAAAAAACGTATACTGAAAAAATCCTATGATATTTATCTAGTGGATATTAATATGCCAAAGCAAAATGGAATTGAAGTGGCAGATGACATACAACGAATACAACCTTCCGCTAAAATTATTTTCTATACAGGAGATAATATTGAAGATTATTATTTTTTATTGACTCAAAAAAAATATTATGGACTATTATCCAAAACTTCAACAAAAGAAACAATCATTCAAACAATCATGAATGCTATGAATGGTAATATATTACTTCCTTATAGTTTTTTAAGTTATGTACATGAACAAATCGAGCCTACTCACATCGAGCAGACATTACAATTAAATAAAAGAGAGGAAAAAATTTTAAATTATGTTATACAAGGATATACGAATAATGCGATTGCAGCAGAATTAAATCTTACACAACGTACTATTGAACGAAACTTATCAAAAATATATCATCTATTAAATGTCAATTCTCGTACAGAAGCGGCATTAAAAGCAAAAGAGTTACATTTAGTATAGAAATAGAAGAAGAGCAAGAGAAAATTCTATTTTACGTTTTTAAAGACTATAACAATTCCAAATGCTTTATAAAGTGAAGCTTCCATCAGTGCGGGTTTTCCTCATCCCCCATTGAAATAGAGGAACTCAGGTTAAAAGCGCCACGTCCTGTGGCAACACCTGAGTGACCAACATGTTGGCCCGAACCAATCGGACACATGCGGCAGTTGATCCCCCATCTATCTTAAGGACACTGAAAAACTATAGAATCACCATTTTCATTGATAGAAATCTATCTTCTCTTTCATTTTATGAATTAAAAAAGTTGATTTTTGGATTAAAAATAAAACACCTTCTTGCAACTCTAGTAGCAATCGTAACGAGTGAAGGCGTTTATTTATTGTATTTACTGATATCATTCGCTCAAATAGGATACATTCAAAACCGTTTCTTTCTTGGTCTTGTTGTCAATTCTTGTATGATTGTTAAAAAACCGATGTTCTATCTATATAAAGATAGCAATTTTTTTCGTAATGTTGCATCGCTTGGATAGATATATAAGCCATGGACTCCTCGCGTCATAAGGACATTGATAGAATTTAAAATGATTTGCTCCTTTATCGCTTCAGGATTTTTAACATCTTTTCTGAGAATAAAAGCTGCTTGATCCTCATATTTGTCACTATTAATCTTAATTTGGTCATGTTCTTCATCATAGGAAACCGATGGGCCTAAAATCACGCCCACATAATTCAAGTCAAATCCTTGGACTGTATAAACGGAACCAACTTCATCAATAGTATCCGCTCTTTCTGCCCAAGCATGTTTAGCATTTGGCTGATAACGATCCCATCGTAGCTTAAAATTTTTCTCTTGAACAAAATAATCTTTTCCATCTAATTTATATGGATAATCATATGTAGAAACTATTCTGGAAAGCTGATGCGTTGCATTTCTCTCTTTTATTCTCCGATACATTTCTACTGGATCATCAAAAATTTGAAAATCAAAGTCTTGTTTTTGGGGCAGAGGAAGTATCCTTTTTTGTACAAATTGCTCGATCCACTCGATAACATCTTGATCCGCCTTTATCCGAAATTGATTGGTAAGATGAAAAGACGTATTTGGATATTGATCGATAATTTCAAGTAGCTTCTGCTTGTCCCAATAACTTTTCATTTTTAACATTTGTTTTTCATCAAAAACGATGATAACAACCTTACTAAGTTTGATCATCTCTTCTAAATGATTCTCCTGATAAAATCGATTATATTTATCACTTTTGGTGAGGAGAAGATGCGCCTCATCGATCAATACAATATCTGCCGTTCCCCCTTGCTTATGCATTTGATTGATAAATGATGTAGGTCGTTCAAAATCCTTTTTTCTAAAATTCGACAAGTCCTCTGAAATATTCTTATAAAGCTTTAACATTTCCGGATGATTCACGATAAAGCGATTATTTGTATGATAAAGAGGATCATCTACCTTATTTTTAGATAGCATTTGAAGTTCATAAAACACGGAATTTAACAATACACTCTTTCCCGTTCCTGCATCTCCATGGATCACAAGTACAGTAGGTGTGCTATTTTTTACATTTTCCTTACAAAAAGTAATTATTTTTTCCTTCAGCCTCATTTGCTCATCCGATAATGCTTTAAAAGGCGATAATTTATAAATCGCCGCATTTTCAACTTGTTGTTTTTTTATATCAATGCTTGCGCCATTCATTTTAAAACTCCTTCTAATCATGGGGATCCAGTTACATCATACACCAGATTGATAGGTGATTGGCATTCGGAAAATAGAAAGAAAATTAATCGGCTGCTAACTCTGCAAATATAACTAATCTTTGTTTATTTGAATTCTTAGGATGACATGTAATAAGCGTGATGATAGATTTGCCTTTGATGGGTTTAACCACTTCCACATCAGTTGGTTTAATAATTTTCTTTTTAAAAACTTTATATGTAAATTTTCTCTCTTTCGTATTTAAAATAATTTTGTTCCCCTTTTTCAATTCATCTAGTCGATTAAAAAATTGACCATATGTGTAAGAACGATGCCCCGCAATAGCAAAGTTTTGATTGTCTTTTCCCAAATCATCTACCGAACCGCTTGATGGTAAATGTCCAACAGCATATCTAATATCATCTTGTGTGGCGCCTTCTACAACAGGGGTTTTTAAGTGAAGCTTGGAAATTTTTAAAATGCCAATTGTTTCTCCATCTTTCGGCTTCGATTTTGCCGCTTTTGCTTGTTGTTCCGTTTCTTTAGGAAATGTTAACGCATTGAATTCTTCTACTAATTTGTTTTGTTCCATATACGTTTGAATCTTTGTATACGCAACAAAAATAATTAGAGCCAATCCTAAAAAAATGAGTATGCTGCTTAATTTTTTCATCCTATTTCCTCCTCGATACCTTTTCTCTTTTCATAAGTTTCATGATACTGTCCGTGAAATAGCTTAGTGGACGTTTCCTTATAAGTAAACTCACTATTTGTTTTTTTCTTGATGATTTTCTTCTTGAAGGATTCATACGCTCTATTTACTTCATCCATTCTTGGAAAAATCAACAACAGGTCAAATATACAGAAAAAACATTTTGCCATTTGAACGTTTGTGAAAAATATCAGTCAGCACGGCTGCTCACATGAGGTAAAGTGAAGCTTCGCGTGGGACTATCCTTCACTGAAATAGAAGAACTTAGGTTAAAAACGCCGAGTCCTATGGCAACACCTGAGTGACCAACATCATGTTGGCCCGAACCTATCGGGCGCATACGAGCAACTAATCCCCAGCTCTCTTTCTCTCCAATCTTTGTGTTGGGGGTCTTACTGTCGTTAACGCGGGATAAAAAAAAGGAGGGTGATCAGTCCCCCTTTTTTAAAACTAAAACTTGAATAGAATTGTTTGTTTTTAGATTAGTTAGTCTTGCGTCTATGACTTATTCAAATCTATATTTTCTAATAGCAACACCTGAGAATAACATCATGATAGCCATGAATAAAAGCATTGTTGAGCTGAAGAATGAACCAGTTGTTGGCAATGCGTTTAATGCACTATTTGTGATATTTTTAGCTACAGTTGTTACATCTTTTTGATGATTGTTTGTTGTTGCGTTGTTATTATTAGAATCTGTTACATTATCTGAATGATTTGTTGTATCTGGTTTGTCCGAATTCGTTCCATCTGGGTTTGTTGGTTCGTCAGTACCCGGATTTGTTGGGTCATCTGTTCCTGGATTCGTTGGATCATCTGTTCCCGGATTTGTTGGATCATCTGTTCCTGGGTTCGTTGGATCATCTGTTCCCGGATTTGTTGGGTCATCTGTTCCTGGGTTCGTTGGATCATCTGTTCCCGGGTTCGTTGGATCATCTGTTCCTGGGTTCGTTGGATCATCTGTTCCCGGGTTCGTTGGATCATCTGTTCCTGGGTTTGTTGGATCATCTGTTCCCGGGTTTGTTACTTCATTTGTTATAACCTTTTCAAATTCACCAACACCTGCATGGACATCGCCTAAAATAGGTGTATCGTTTGTGTCAACAATTACCAAACCACCATGAATAGTAGTAGCTTCATTTGTTTTCGATACTTCCCCTTCTACAACTCCTGCATGAACATCACCAAGAATTTGATTGGAAACATCTGCATCGACAAGAGCTCCATAAGTATACTCACTGTCTGCAGTTTTTTTATGTTTTCCTTCTATAACGCCTGCATGGACATCGCCTAAAAGACCAGAATCATTAATGTCTACTTGTGCTAATCCGCCTGAAAAATCTGAACCTGTAGCATTTTCAGTTTTTTTACCACCTAAAACATTAATGTCTACATCACCAAGGATTGGTTTTAACAGACTTCCTCCTAGTTGAATATCAATAAGTGAAAATTTTGTTTCTTTATTATTACTTTTTGTTTCTTGATTAGGAGTAGTAGTTGTGCCTGAAACAGTCGTTTCTTTTTCGACATTTGGAACAACTGGTGCTGTTTCAGTTTGTTTTGGAACAGTTGTTTCTTTTGGAGCATCTGAAACGGCTGGTGTTGTTTCAGCTTCTGTTGAAACAGTTGCTTCTTTTTCGGTATTTGAAACAGCTGGTATTGTTTCAGTTTCCTTTGAAGCAGTTTTATCTGAAACAGTCTCTTTTACTACTTCTTCTTTAGCCTTTGTTTCACTATTGTTATTTGCTAATTGTTGGTTTGAAAGATTTGCTTCAGAATTATTTGTAAGACTACTTTTAGTTTCAGCAGCTGTTAATGCAGCATCTTTTGAAACTTCTATAGTCTTGGCAGAATCTGATACTACTTGTTGTGCTTCTACATTAGTCGTATCTTTTGTTAATTCTTCAGCGAATGCATTTCCTCCCCAAACTGAAAGTCCAATCGCAAAAGTACTTGCATAAACCAAACCTTTAAGTGAATTTACAACAATATTCTTTTTCATTATAAATCTCCTTCTTCTTAATATTTTTTTATGCGTTTAAGAAGAAAGAAGATTTTGGCGGTTCTATTAAAGGATCGCCTTTCCACTGATCTGCTAGTTTTTTTACAATGGAACTACCTAAATAATTTTCCACCTCTAGATTAAATCTTTCAGAAGAAAGATAACTTGGTATAGAATCTGAGTTAGAAACGGAAGAACTTGCGGCTCCAGGTCCTGATGACGGACCACCGCTCGAAACTGTTGTGCTTGAATAAGATGTAACAGCTAAAGAATTGTTCGCTTGATTATCTTTTGTGAATATATTTTGTACATCTTTATCATACAATCCAGCTAACTCTTCATTTAATATTGTGCTGTTTCCAGCTTTGATCAACTCTTTGATCGTTTGAACAAGCGTACTTTCTTTTTGATTTTCTACTTTTTCACTTACACTTGAACTTAAATCTTTTGTACTTGCAACTAAATCTTGACTTGATGCATTTTGACCTGATGCATCTGGACCATCAAGGAATGGTTCTGTAACATTTTCTGACTTATCATTGCCATTTGGATTTATAGTTGGGGGTACAGTGTTAATTGGTTCTGTTGAAGTAGTAGGTAAATCACTTGTTTTTCCATTATCTTTCGTTACGCCTTCATCGTTTTTATCAGAATTATCATCCGTTTGGGATTGATCATGTTCTTCTTCACCAGCTTGATCATCTCCATCTGATGCATCTTTTGAATCTACGATAATTAGGCCTGTTGTGATTTCTTTACCATCAGCTGTTTCTGTTTGATGGTATTCGCCTACACCAACATGATAATCTCCTACTGGCGTATTTTCTGAATCTACAAGAATTAATCCTGCTGTGATTTCTTTACTGTCAGCCGTTTCCGTTTGACGGTATTCTCCCACACCAACATGTTGATCTCCTAGTAAAGAATTATGGAGATCTCCCAATAGTAATCCAGATTGAACAGAATTGCTTTCAGCAGTTGTATGGGTATTTAATTCTGCAACACCGATATGAGCGTCCCCAAGTAGTGTATCTTTCAAATCCCCAAGTAATAAACCTGTTTGAAAGCTTTGTTCATCGTTAGTAGTCGATTTATTGTTTTCAATAATACCCAAATGTGTTTTACCCAATAAGTTATCGGTATCTAATGTTACAATTCCGCCTTGAAAGTTGTTATTATCTTGTATATTACCTGCTAAAACGCCAAGATTTAAATTACCTAATAATAATGAATTTGTAATACCAATACCTAATAATCCAGTAGGTACGACATAAGTATGACCCGTCTTAGAAACGATTGTTGATGTTGAAAGAAGGTTCAAACTGATATTCCCTATAACAGGTAAATTCAATCCTATGCTTAATAAATTTGATGCTAAACCTTTTGAAGATTGAGTGGAATTGCTATCTCCCAATAAACGAATACTAAGTGGTAATTGTTTTCGGTCGTTTTGTACAACAACAGATTCTTGTTCTGGTTGATTAGCGGCTGCTAATACACCCTCTTCTTTAGAAGATTGCTTGTTAGCAATTTCTTGTTCATCTATCTTCGGGTTTGATTCAGCGTTTACATCACTAGCTGAAGTTATTTCATCATTATTGGATTGAACTTCATTTTCCTTTATTGTTTCATTAGACTCAGCTATTGCTGTTGAAAGCGCTTCATCTTTGTTGGATTGGATCTCATTTTCTTTTGCTGTTTCACTAGATTCAGTTGTTACTAAAGTCGCCTCTTGACTAGTTTCTGAGTCTTGTTGATTTTCTTCTACAGCAGTCTGCTCATCAAGATTATTAGAAGCTTCAAGATTATTGAAATCGTTAAGATTTTGATCAATTGCCGTTTCTTCTAAAGCATTTGTTTCTTGGAGTGAAGAATCAGAGGCCGATCCTCCAGTTGTATCTCCCGATTCAGCCGCTTGGGCCATCGTTGGCATTGCAAATATAACTGATGCAGATAGTAGATAAGCAAAAAATTTCTGATAACTTTTCACATTTTCCGCCTCCTTTCAATTCAATCAAATTATTACCATTCCATTTTTACAAATCATTACAGCCTTTTCAAGACTTTATAAGGAATTCACAATATTGTAACATCATCCACACAAAAATTTCACATATATTTCATTCGTGATTTCTTTCTATTTAATTATTTCAAAATAATATTTTAAATAAAAAAATAACATTAAAATTTATTTTTGATATAAAGATGAGGCATAGTTATTATACAATTTCATCCAAAAACATACTGTGATTTCTGCTACAGATTGTTTATTTTTTCGCGGTACATTGAATAGACTTTCTTGAGTGACCTCTCCCAAAGATTCATTTTCGAAGACTTAAGCAATCCACAGCGAGTGTCTATAAAATGAGGGAGAAATATAAGATTTTTCATGATTACGTTCAATATCAAACCTAATTACCTAGTCGTCATACCTATAATAAGGATGTAGAGTTCACCTTCAGCTTCCTGTTTTTTTAGTTAATAAATCGGGTTTCTACAGGCAGTTAATCTATTACTGCTGCTTTTTCTATATGAATAATTTATATGTATAGGTTGGAAGCAATCACATATGAGAGTTTACTTAAATCTTAATATGAGGATCTTCTATCTGTTAATGCAGGCTCAACAATATTGTTTTATTCCCGGCCGTTATTATTTAAAAATAATTATTTTAGTTGATATTTTGATAAGATTATTTTGATTTGGGCTAACTTTATTTTTCAAAAAGCTTTTAAATAAAACGGAAATGAAAGTAAGAAAAAAGATTTGGAGGTGCTTTTCTTCTAAGTAAAAAAATGATATTTATTAGAAATTCAAATGAGGAGAGAAGGATAATTATGAGAATTAGCACTTACAATGAATCAAATAATGTCAAATAAAGTATTAAAAGCAGTTAAAAATAATTATATTTTTATAAAAATATTTATAAGTCAAATTATCCAATTATTTTAAGCTTTTACCGAGTTAAAGATTCATTAAATTTTTTAATATCCGAAAGTTGAGATTTCAAAAAATGAAAAATGGTTGTTTTTATCCTTCTGCTAAGGCGATATACTTTTTTATTTTTCCATTTATCTCTGCGATCACTACATCATTTTGTTCTTTAGTTGAAAAAATTTTTGTTTTTACCGGTAATTTTGAGGCCGTTCCATCTTTGATGTCCTTCTTTGAAGTTTTTTGAATGATCGCAATTTCTTTATCTTTCGTAACCTTAAGATCATCTACTCTTTTAATATTTGTTTTATAAATCGTGCCATTGATTTGAATAATGTCAGCATTTGGTTCTTCTTTTAATACTTCTTGAGCAGTTGGTTTACTGCTAGTTATTGTTTCTCCTCCATCATTACTACAAGCGGCAAGTAATGTAAAAGTTACTAAAGTATTCATTCCTAATAAGAAGATTTTTTTAACACTAAGACACTTCCTTATTATTGGTTTGAGATTATTTTATCAGTTGAATCTGTAAATCTGAAAATTGAATAATGAGCCATTTTGATTGTTACAGAGTGTGAACGGCGATTCCTCGAAAAATATGCGCTGTGCCCACTCAGTGAAGCTTATTCAGATTTCACGGGAGAAAAGCTTGAATCTTAAAGGCCTACCCTTCTATTCTATTATTCACCGGATGTGTTCGATGCAGCTGCCACTGCTGCTAAGGTCGTAGTCGTCACCAACGCTTGCTCCGCTTGAATCAACATTTCTAAATTGGTGATCATACTCATATCCAATGAATCGTCTAAATGGGCAAGTTCGTGAAGAACTTTTTGCAAAGCCATATGAAGCACCATACTCTTATACCAACGGAATCGTTTCACTTCTGTTAACACTTCGTAAAGAGCTACAATTTGGTCGATATGCTCTGTCTTTGCGCCTGCCACAGCTAAAAAACCGAATAGAGGGTAATGCTCTTGTTTCACTTTAACGTTTCTTTGTACGAATTCATCTCGGATTTGAACAACATAAGGCACCATTTTTTCCACATAATCAGCACTTGGAAAAGTTAAAATTTGAGAAAGCCATTGCAACTGATTCCCCAACACAAAATGATGTTTTCGTAATTCGGTGTAATAACGATTCATCGTTTGTGCACGATGTTCTAACTTTTCATCCTCTTTACTTAATAAAACAGAATATGGCATATCTTCATAGGATGTAAGGAAAGGATGATGTTTGCGAATAGCATTATACAATTTTCTCGCACTTTCAGCATGTGTTTGTTTTTGTGCGGGATCATCTGTTAAGAAAAGGGCGGAAATATAGCTATATACAGAACGTTTGAATTTCGCTTGTTTAAGAATTTCTTCATTTTCGATCAATTCGGTTACTGCCTGCTGTGGCTCTTTTTTGCCATCTAGCAGCATAGCCACACCATAAAGAAGACTGCTACTTGTACGTAAAGTTGAGAACCAGCTTGTTTGACTCTTGATTTCTTTAACGATTTCATCAAAGGATGTAAAGGAAAACGTTTTTCCCGCTGCACTATAGTGGCTCGCAAGCATTAAAATAATCCGTTTATCTACCGTCCAACTTAAACCATTAACAACTTTATCATAATTTTCCTGTAACAACTCTATATACGCTTTATTATCCATCAGATCCACTCTTTTCTGCTTTTTATTTAAAAATGCTATGCATTGTACCGGCTTCTCAATACTCTTTTGTTTTTTCTACGAGTTAGATAGGCATAAGGTTTCAAATTCTGAAGAAAGTTAATGGAGCCAAAACTGTATTATTCGCAACTAATGAGGATTAAAAAAGAAGGTTACCCAATAATGAGTACCTTCTTTTATGTTTAACTTGTTACCTTAATTTCTGGAAGACCGATAAAAAAGCGTTTTTGTACTTCACTAATAGCTGCTAATTTAAAGACCAGTTTCTTTATGTGCATTCATTTGTTATATCCATATCATCTGTGAGCTATCAATTGAAAGCCCATTTTAATATCAGATAGCAAATGAAGGAGCGAAATAATATTTTCCATTCGATCTCTTTTACCTAATGCGGGATAAAATTTAACTCTGTCTATTCATCATATTTTTGTAGAAATATATTTTGTTTCTAGGTATGGTTCGATCCCTTCCAAGCCGCCTTCACGTCCGATGCCGCTTTCCTTCATACCGCCAAATGGGATATGCGCTCCAGATGGCGCACCGTCGTTCCATCCTACAATACCGAATTCAAGATTTTCGCTTAAGTAAACGCCCGTTTTGTAGCTTTCTGTAAAGAAATATGCTGCTAAACCGTATGGTGTGCTATTGGCAATCTCCACTGCTTCCTCTAATGTATGGAACCGTATAATGGGTGCTACAGGTCCAAATGTTTCTTCCTGCATGATTCTCATTGTATCATTTACACCTGTAATAACTGTTGGTTGAACGAAATAATATCCCTTTTCATCGTCATAATCATATTCATTTCCACACGCAATATCTGCACCTTTGGATACAGCATCTTTCAACTGTTGAACGATTTTATCGAATCCCTTTTTATTAATAATGGGACCTACTGTTACACCCTCATCTAACCCGTTTCCTAATTTTAATTGTTTCACTGCTACTACAAATTTTTCTGTGAACGCGTCGACCACTCGATCTTGCACAAGTAGACGATTCGGGCAAACACAGGTTTGACCGGCATTACGGAATTTGGCGTTAATAGCTTGTTGTACAGCTAGGTCAAGGTCTGCATCCTCTGCAACGATGAAAGGTGCATGACCACCAAGTTCCATCGTCGCATGTTTCATCGTATCCGCGCAATTTCGCAAAAGTTCCTTGCCAACTGGCGTTGATCCTGTAAATGTAATTTTGCGTACATAAGGGCTATCTGTAAATAATTTGCCGATGCGAGGACCATCACCATTGACACATTGTACAACATCCTTTGGGATACCTCCTTCATGTGCCAATTCGATCAAACGAATTGTTGTAAGGGGTGTTTCCTCTGCTGGCTTCACAATAAATGTACAGCCCGCTGCAAGTGCCGGAGCAGCTTTTCTTGTCATCATCGCTGCTGGGAAATTCCAAGGGGTAATTGCTGCTACCTGCCCTATCGGTTGCTTAATCACTAGTAAACGTTTGGATTCTTGATGTCCCGGAATCGTACGACCATAAACACGTTTTGCTTCTTCAGCGTACCAATCGATATAACTTGCAGCATAATCAACTTCCCCGATTCCTTCCGCAAGCGGCTTACCATTTTCACGTGTGATCAATTCACCGATTTCATCGCGGTGTGCACGCACTAAATCGGCCCATTTGGATAACAGTGTTGAACGTTTATGTGCATTTACTTTGGACCATGTTTTAAAAGCACTATGACCTGCTTTAAGTGCAGCAAGAACTTCCTCATTGCTTGAAACAGTTACTTCTTGTAAATTTTCACCTGTTGCCGGGTTGGTTACTACGAATGTAGACATTGCCGATTTCCTCCTTAGCTATTCGCAAAAGCGTCTTCTAAAATAGCAAAGCCTTTTGCTAATTCTTCATCTGTGATAACGAGCGGTGGTAAAAAGCGAATCACATTCCCTTTAATACCAGCTGTTAATAATAATAATCCATGTTGATTTGCGTAACTAGTAATATCTGTTACTCGGTATTTATCTGCCTCACGTGTCGTTGGATCTTTGACGATTTCCATCGCTACCATCGCACCTAAACGACGGATATTCCCGATTTCAGGATATTTTGTTTGCAGTTCTTTTAATTTATTTTCAATTTTTTGCCCAACTATTTCAGCGCGCTCTGGTAATTTTTCCTCTTTCATAATATCGATGACCGCTAACGCTGCTGCATTGGCTGTTGGACTACCACTGTAAGTACCGCCTAATTCCCCTGGCCCTGAAGCATCCATGATTTCTTTACGTCCAATGACACCGGATAGTGGCATACCCGCTGCTAATGATTTGGATACAGTGATTAAATCTGGCACCACATCAAAATGTTCAATGGCAAATAATGTACCTGTACGTCCAAAGCCTGTTTGAATTTCATCCGCTATAAAAACAATATTGTTTTCATTACAGAATTTCACGACCTCTTGTACAAATTTTTTCGGAGGTATGATGAAACCCCCTTCGCCTTGTACTGGTTCCATTACGACACAAGCAACCATTTCAGGAGACACTGTTGAGATGAAAAAGTCCTTAAATTCTGCGATGATACGATCTACATATTCTTCTTCTGTTTCACCGGCTGGTTTTTGATATAAATAAGGGTATGGCGCTTTGTAAACTTCTGGAGCGAATGGTCCAAAACCTTCTTTGTATGGTTTCACCTTACTGGTCATAGCCATTGTTAAATTGGTACGACCATGATAGCCACGTGTGAAGGCTACGACGCCTGATTTTTTCGTATAGCGACGGGCAATTTTCACAGCATTTTCTACAGCTTCAGCACCAGAGTTAAGAAGAATGACTTGTTTATCATGTGTCCCTGGTGTAACTTCACAAAGCTTTTCTGCCAGTTCTACATAGTTTTCATACATGACGACATTGAAGCTAGGATGAATGATGCGATCCACCTGTGCTTTTACAGCCTCTACTACTTTTGGATGACTATGACCTACATTGATCATTCCAATCCCCGCCGCAAAGTCAATCCATTCATTTCCTTCGATATCAATAATTGTAGCTCCTTTTGCTTCTTTTGCAAAATTTAATGACCCATTGCTTACTGCGCGAACAACATATTTTTGTCGTTTTTCTAATAATTCCTCGGTTTTAGTCGTTACTTTCATTTTCATTTCCTCCTTGTTTTGTATTTACAGAAAATTATGGCACCATCTGGTGAAAATAAAAGAACCAAATTTTAATTTTTTTAGGTACCAGATAAATTCATTTGATATAGCAAAATATCACACAAAGCCTCGGTTTCCTTGATATTCACTCTATGTTAGTTGTCCAACCAACTTTTTGACAGACATGTGATCCGCTCCTTGCAGCTTGTCGTAGACCTACTTCCGCTAATGAATGCGGGACCCTATTTGATCACATATTTTGACTTTTTGTCCCATTATCCACATCTGCATGTTGATAGGGATTACCCAGTTGATACGCCTTGATTTTTTTGTCTTTAAAGAAGAATACAGCGATAGTAATTATAAAAAATGCTGTACTTAGATAAAATTGTGCCCGTAACGATGGAATAAATATTTGGCAAACATACACCCCTAAAAGTACGGCAATTGTCAAATAAGTTAAGTAAGGGAACAACCACATTTTAATGGCTAATGGCTCTGTTTGTGTACGCTCGTATTCTCTTCGGAAACGAATATGAGCAATTGCGATAAAGATATAAACAATGATCATTAATGCGCCTACTGCATTTCCTAAGAAATAAAAAATGACATCTGGAGATAAGAAATATAAGATCGCGCATATATAAGCAACAATTGTGCTACCCAAAATCGCCCAAGTCGGCGCATTTCGTTTGGAAACATGTTTAAATATAGCTGGTGCATCACCTTTTTCTGCCATCCCTAAAAGCATACGGGAACTTGTAAAGAGAGCCGAGTTCATAACTGAGATCAGAGATACAAAAATAACAAATTGCATCACTTCACCTGCCAACGGGAAACCAGCCATTTTCAAAATGTTCGCATAGGGCGCTGCTAATGCTTTCGTATCATTCCAAGGTATAATCATGATCATGATTAATACGGAACCAACGAAGAATAAACCTAAACGATAAACCACATTGTTAATGGCCCGAACGATATTCCGTTTCGGATTTTCAGATTCACCTGCAGCGATTGCAGCTACTTCAGCGCCAGAGATAGAGAAAATAACAAAGACAATCCCAGTGAAAATGGGTAGTATCCCTTTCGGAGCAAAGCCACCCGCATCTGAGATGAATCCTAGGCCTTTGTACTCGAAGTTAGGATTAATACCTAAAATCATCGTCACACCGACAATCAAGAATAGGATAATCGCACTTACTTTAATAAATGCTAGCCAATACTCGAACTCACCAAATGTCTTAACAGAATACAAGTTTAAACCCGTTAAGATGACTGTGATCCCCACACTACCTACCCATACTGGCACCATCGGGAACCAAGAATTAAAAATCCCACCAATGACTGCTGCCTCTAAACCTACAATGAACACCCAGCTTATCCAATATAACCATCCCACTGTAAATCCTGCCCATGGCCCAATAAAGCGACCTGAATAGGCAGCAAACGAACCATTTTCAGGTTTGGTTGAAGCCATTTCACCAAGCATACGCATGATAAATACAATAATCATACACGCCAAAAAATATGAAATAATCGTTGCTGGCCCAGTTGACATGATATTTTTACCTGTACCAATGAATAACCCTGTACCAATGATCCCACCAATGGAGATCATCGTAATATGTCTTGTTTTTAACGATTTATCTAATTCTATTTGCTCCATTCACAACCACCTCCGTATAATCTTCCATTCCTGTTTTTGTTCATTCTCCCATCTTGTCATTACAACAAATAGCAATACTGCGAAAATTCATCCAGTGAGGTTTTCTTCCTCATCTCCCACAATTTATAAAGTGAACCAATAAGACTTTACAGGGAGTTGATCTCCCGCTTTTATCCCTTTTGTTTTGAAGTGGACGACTTACTGCTGAGTGCTTCATAGTCCACCACCTTTATTTATTGAAAATTTAGAAAACTTTAGTTTTATATATCTTACTAAATAAAAACAGGTGAAATTCAACTACTTATTAAAAATATTGAACAGTAAATGTCCAAAAATATCAAAGTAACAAAGTCTCATTTCGTAAGTATATTGACTAGTTCAAAAGTTTTTTACTTTCTGGGTAGCTCCTTTTTATAATAAAAATATGCTGAGTTGAAAAACGAGATATTCTATCGCAAAACGAGTTTCTCATTTAGCCACACTCTTCTCAAGATGATTATTTTATCTAACCACCGATTCACCAATACCTTCAACCCCAATGACCGTTACCCCTTTGTTTCTCTTAGAAAATTTGATCCCCCATTATCTACTGCATAAACGACATATTCTCGTTGTTTATGCATTGATTTTTCTGTTTTAGTTTTAACTTTCACTTTTCATTCCCCCTTGTCCTGTATTTACAGAAAATTATGAACAGCTTATGATGAAAAAAAAAGAACCAATTTTCGATTTTTTTAGGGACCAGATGAAAAGAAAGGAAGATCGTAAATGTTAAAAAAACAATATGTAGAGCGAGAATATAAATACAAAAAAATTTATCAACAAATCAAAAAACAAATTTTATCTGGTAGCTACAAGCCACTAGAAAAGCTCCCCTCAAAGCGCCAATTAGCAGATCAATTAGGCGTTAGTACAAACTCTGTTGTTGTTGCATTGGATCAATTATTAGCTGAAGGTTATATTTACAGTGTAGAACGAAAAGGTTATTTTGTGGAGAATATCACACCTTACGTGGCAGATGAGGAAGAAATCAAACCATTACCTAAACATTTGAAAGAAACACATGCACCTTTCTTAAATGCCATTTCCCTATCACATATGAGTACCAATATGGACTTATTTCCATCCAAAGAGTGGATAAAGTGTGAACAAAAAGCGTTAAGAACTTTTCAGCATGAACTTTCTTTCATGTCACATAGACAGGGCCCCTTTGAGGTTCGCCAAACTTTAGCACAATACATTGGATTTAACCGAGGGGTACGTTGTGAACCAGAACAAATTATTATTCATTCTTCTAGCCAAGCACTCATTTCGCAATTATTAGAATTATGTTGTGACAATAAATCCATTGCATTAGAAAATCCCGGATACGCTCGCTATTATGAATTGATTCAGCAACAAGGCTGGACAATCCATACGGTCCCACTCGACGATAGTGGCTTTTGTATCGAAGCTATTCAAAACAAAAACGTTGGTCTACTTTACACAACACCGTCACATCAATTTCCTACCGGTATCATCATGCCTGTATCTCGCCGCTTTGAATTATTAAACTGGGCAAGCGAAAAAGAAGGACGCTACATAATCGAGGACGATTACGATAGTGAATTCAAATATGGCACCAACAATATCCCTTCTCTTCAGAGTCTTGATCATAATCATCGTACAATTTATACCGGAACCTTTTCGAAAACCTTATTTCCTGGTATCCGTATTAGCTACATGGTACTCCCTCCTAAACTTTTGGAGATTTATCGAAAAAGATTTGCTTACCTACTCCCCCCATGTAATACATTAAATTTATATACGCTGCATTATTTTATTAAAGATGGCTACTATCAAAAGCATTTAAATAGAATGGCCCATCATTTTGAGATGATACGAAAAAGACTACTTAAAGAACTTAAGCAAACTTTCCAAAATCATATCGACATATTCGATGTTCCAGCCGGCTTACATTTTCTTGTTAGGATCAAAACACGACGGAGTTATGAGGAAATAGCCATCCGAGCCAGAAAAATGAATATCCAGCTTTTCAATTTAAAACGATTTTATTTAAATGAGATCAAAGAGCCCAATGATGAGCGCGGATTTATTATTGGCTTTGCAAGCTTGAAGGAAGAGGAAATTAAAGAAGCCGTTCAACGACTCTTTACAACGACCAAAGGATAATCAAATGAAAAAAAGTAGAAAGTAGAGCTTCATATAGTGAGATTCCTCCTTATCTTGTTATATATGAGTTGGACTGTTCAAGATTGTGGGGCTCCGCTTTTTACTGGGGAGTTCGATGTGAGGGTTGAGGAAGACTCATTCATTGCCTATGTTAGTGCAAGATAAAATGTGATATTGAGCACTCTATTTCAAAATACAAACGCAAAATTGGAAGATATTCAAAAGAAACAAGAGCTTAACTATTTCAAATACAAACACTGAAAAATCAGCTTTACATCACTATGTCTTTATAAAGGGAATTCCTTACAATACATGGTTTCCTTCATCCACCACTGGATATCAGTTGAACCAATCTTGCTTATTCACGTAATGAATCCAACTTACCTTCTGCTTGTTACTTGAATCTTAATGTTGTTGGATGATTTGTTCCTGTTAATATGGGATAAAATCATCTAACATTAAAAACCATTCTTACATCAGCCTGAATAAATGATCTCCCATATACAAGAATGGTTTTAACAGGATTAAATAGCACAGCTTTTATTATGTATAAAATCATTTTTCTTATAGTTTCTTCTATTATATAGTGAAAATCCGAATTCCATATAGCCTTGTAAAATGGTCGTCTCTTCTAATTCTTTTAAAAAATGGTTCTTACCTTACATAAAAATGTTAAAAACCTAAAAATCTCTATATAAGTGGCACTCTTCAGTGATGGTTCTCTAAATATTGTTTCTCCAAATCCTTTCATTTTCTCCTGCCGTATACATGTTAAATAGTTATCTTGGGATAGGGGCTCTACACTCAGTTGAGCAAAAAATGGGTACTTGTACAACTATTTTAACAATCAAATAATAAGAAAATCAGATTACCGCTGTTTTATTTCTTCTCTATTTTTAATTGATAAACAATGGAAGAAATTAATGTATCTAAAGGATTAATTATAGGCTTAGATGTCATATATTCGACTTTCTTGGATGCATCGACCATAGATAATTGAGCAACTGAGATAATTTTATCTTCTTTAATAATTTTGTGCAGGAATTTGGAAATTTTCTGATTATATTCGTGCTTTCTACCTTGCATTATTAATTCAAATGTATTGTTAATAACAATTACATCTACATCCAAAGATTTTTGATGATTATAAGCATATTGATTGAAACGCTTCATAGTACTATTAACAGTTGTGGGATTTGTAAATAGGATTGTCTGAGGTTGCTGTATATTGCAAATGTGTTCAAAGTAAGGTTCATCAATTTTTATAACTGGCACTGATATTGAGAGCTTCTTTTCCTGTAAAATCGCACTATAATGCCATCTATATAGAAATCATGTAAAAATAAGCACACAAAAAGGGTTTCCAGTTAAGGAAGCCCTCTTGTTTTAGGATACCGGTGGTCGGGGTCGAACCGACACTCCAGAAGGAACACGATTTTGAGTCGTTCCAGTACCGCGTTATATTCGATTTGCTTACGCACTATTAATTCGGTGATTGATTGCGGAAAAAGTCCGTTACACTACCGTCTATTTTAAATTATATTACCGTATATTAGGCGATAGTGCAAGTTTTAATAACTAACTAAAACACCCCGATGTTGAAAAATTGCGCGGATTAAAAATGGGCCAGACGAGACGATATGGACGGTAGGCGGTTGGGGTAAATAAAAAAAAGCGAAGGCCACTGTTTGCCTCACGCTTCATTCACGATCTTATAAACTGTTGCTCGACCAATTCCAAACTCTTTTGCGATGTCTGTTGCGCTTTCTCCTGCATTATACAACGTCTTAACTTGACGCTTAGTCTTTGCATCTATCGAAGGTCGACCGCCTTTTCTTCCTTTTGCTCGTGCTGCTTCGAGTCCTGCTTTCGTTCGTTGCTGAATGATGTCACGCTCAAACTCTGCGAAAACTGCTAACATACCAAACATCGCTTTCCCTGTTGGCGTTGTCGTATCAAAGGCGTCATTAATTGATACTAGGCTAACCTCCCGATTATTTAACTCGTCTGTTAGCGTATAAAGCTCTTTGGTGCTACGAGCTAACCTGTCTAGTTTATATACTGCAAATATATCGCCTTTTGTTGCGGCCTTCATAGCGTTCTTTAATTCATGCCGTTCCTTTCGGCTACTCTCTTTTTCCGTATATAATACTAGCTCTGCGCCATGATCTGCTGCATACTTTTCTAGCGCCTGAATTTGCATATCTAAGTTCTGTTCTTCCGTTGATACACGGGCATATCCGATTACTCTCATAATTCACCGCTCCATTCCGCAACAGTCTACTTCCCATACGTTTTATGTACTTTTAATTATAGACGGGTTTATAGACAAAATCAAGCGTTTTAGTACGGTAGAAATTCGATAGATTGAGCGGTTCATAAACTGTCTATTATACGGTGGTTTTATAGACAACAAACACCCCCTGAGTTTCGGTAGCCCTTCCACGCCAGCCACGGCCAGTTGATATTTAGCGTCAAGTATTGCGCCTTTACTTACGTAATCTTACGTCAGATTTTCGAGTTTCTTCTATTTAATATCGTCGTACTTTCGCTATGTAATGTGGTGCGTTCTCAAAACGTTTTAAAGGCGCGTCCATTTAGGGCGTGGTGTTGCAAAATGTAGCGCTATGTAAAGTGGTATTTTTGAGTTTCTTCTATAAGATGCGCCAATTATCGCCAATGCTACAAAGCGCTGAGTAATCACAACATACCGCAACCCCTGGCGCTGGACTTTCTTCTATAAGATATCTGCAAAATATGTATAGTTGCGAGTGCATAAGCGTTCTACACTCGATTTAAATTAGAAGAAAAAAGTATAAATTGAAATAAAGATTTCCAATGCAGATACAGTAAAACTAGTATAAGCATTTGCCTTTCGCTTTTCTTGTAATTCAGAAATCCCCATAAATAAGAACATTACCCCTAAAGAGAAGAGCATAAAAGGTAATACTGCGAAATTATGACTAGTAATAGCATAAGTAGCTAAAATAAATGAAATTATCGCAAAAACAATTCTTAGCATCTTCAACATATAAATCCCTCCTGTTTTCCCACAATTATACTATACAATTTAGACATATAATGTATCCATTTAAAAACTATAATCTTTTAGGTAACTGTTAACGCAAAAAAGAACGAGTGCAAACGCTGTTACACGTCTACACTCGAAATATATCGTTATGCTCCGTGCATGCCAGCGCGATATGTTTCATTGACTATATATTCAAATATTTGTTGTGCGTCTTTCTTCGTATAGCCTGATCCTTGCATAGTAAAGTTAAAGTGGTACGTATTTCCGCCTTGCTGAATAGTAGTGCTATTTGCCGTAGGCTTGTTATATTTCGATTCTCTATAGTCTTGCGCTTCTTTAGCAGTTAGAATCTGCTCAGATTCGTGTAATCTCGCCACATATCCGTCATATGGAACACGCGCTAGACCACCTTTATGCCCAGGCAAGTTAAGACCACCATAATTCTTCGGCGCATAATTGACTATTGAGCCGAGTTGCGGATTGCTTTTCGATAGCTTTTTAGCTGGCGCTACTTCCGTTGCACCCCAATTTACTTTAGGTATAATCGGAATATTTACGCCCGGTATCTTATTAATCGTGTCAATAAGCGCATTGATTTTGCCGATTACGCTATTTACAGAGTCCGCTGCATTACGTTTAATTGAAGTCCAAACCGTTTGCCAAACCGCCTTTACCTTGTCCCAATTTTTGTAGAGCAAAATTCCGGCAGCAATAACAGCAGCAATCGCGGCTAAAATCCACGTACTCGGAAAAGCAAGCATGGTTAGCCGTAGCACCGAGAACACTGTACGCGCTACTTTAAATACTTTTACAGCCATTCCGACGGCAGTTGAAATCGTCTTAAACGTACTGACTAAAAAGCCGATTGCTTTAAGAGCAATAAACGCTGAACCAACGATTTTAACGGTTGTTGATATTCCGGACCAATGCGTTTGGATAAAGTTCGCCATTTTGATTGCCTTATCGGTTGCATACGTGATAGCTTGTCCGATTTTTATGTTCATGGTCTGAGCAAATTTATCAAATGCCGGACTATTGATTTTGGTGAGCACGCCATCGAGCGCCTTTCCTATGCCTTGACCGCCATTTTCACCCATTCCACGGAATACCGATCCCATTCTTTCCTTGATTTGCTGCCATTTTCCGAGCGTTGTATTGCCCATTGCTTCAATTGTTGCGTTAGTATAGCCAGCCTTGTCCATGTATTTCGTTAAGCCCGCTAGTTGATCCTTAAAGCTGAGTGATTTCAGATTCTTAAGCGTTGTCTTGTCGACGTTAAAACGTTCTGACATTGATACATAGTCCCCGGATGCCATTTCCTTAAGAGCAAAAACTGCACCGTCAATTCCTTCCGTTGGGTTAGCAACGCTCATTTTCTCGATTAACTTCCATGCTTTTTCAAGTTCACCAACGTTCTTGGTAATACTTACTAGACCGGAGCTTGAATTCATCATTGCGCTACTATCCATAACCGGAGATACTTGCGCCATTTTATTAATCATTTTCGTATAAGAAGTTGAGGCTTTTTTGTCATCGAACATAGCCGTAATCAATACATCTTGCTGTTCGTATTTCATAGCTTCTCCAATGGTACTTTGGAATAATTTCGCAGCACTTACGGCACCACCTATCGCAGCTGTAACACCCCCGATTACTTTTGTAACGCTACCCATCCCGCTAGATCCCTGTTTGCTAGCACTGTTTAGCGCTCTACCTAATGACGAACTAGAGCGATTAGTACGCTCAATTGCACGGTCAACGTTGCTTAATTGTTTGCTGAGCCGATCATCCAAGCGCAATATCGCTTTTAAGTCTATTGCCATTTCTCCATCCCCTTTTTGTATAATAAAAAGCCGTCATTGTGGCGTTTTTCTCTTTCTCTGACCACAAGCGAACGACTTTCTACTACGTTCATTTATAAAATTTCCGGATTTCTTTTTGAGCTGCTTCCATAAAGCCCCGCGCTTTTAACGTCTGCCAAACAGATTGCTTGTCCTGCGCTTTATTTAGCGCCTTTCCAGCACGTAATACTAGCTGAGCTGCGATATAGACTTCGCTATCCTTCTTAATCGCCTTGACTGGAGGTATCTTTTCAACCATACGTCTGATTGCGAGCTCGTCTTTAAGCTCTCCGGTTAAAACTGGCAAGAACGTTTGTTGTAGTTCATTGATTTTCTGTAAATCGTCTAATATCGCCATTTATTCGATGCTCCCTTCTGGTTCTATCCATTCCTCTGCCTCGCTTTTAGATATGCGGTCTACTACCATATAACGCGGCCATACTTCGTCCATAATTCCGATTAGTGCGTCACCTACTCTTAAACGCGGATCGACTGCCACTCTTGTACCGTTGTGCCACTCGTAATGCTTCGTCAGGCGCTCAGGCAAAGAAAAATCTTCTTCATCTAGTAGTAAGCCGTCTTGGAGCTTTATTTCCATTGGATTTAGGTTTGTTATAAAGCCCACATCTAGTTGTAGCTCATCGTTATGCCCGATTTTTGCCATTAGCTGCACCATTTTATTTGCGGGAGTATCACCGTAAAAATCACCAGGCATGTATTTTCGTAAATCTGCCATGCTATCGTCCCCCTTTCGTCATAAATAAAAGAGCCCCCGAAGGAGCTCCGTTTTAATCAACTAAATTATTGGTTGTAATCATGCCATCGTTGCTCTGTTCAACTTCTTTAGCCTGCTGCTCTAATTTTTCCTCATTTTCTATCGTTAATTTTGCTTTTAGTATTACGTATAGCTTCGCAAAGTAAACTTTATCTTGGCTGTATTGCGCTAAATATGCTAGTTTAGCAAGGCTATGCACATCATCCCTTAATCCTAGAGTCTTATCGTTCCTTTGTGCCTTGATTAACCGGCGTTGTTCCTCTATTTCCTCAGGCTTTCCAGTTAGTTGTGATAGGATATCTTCGCCTTTTGCTGTTTCTAAAATTTCATCGTCATTTGTTATTAGTAAAACTCCGTCATTTGTTGTCATTGCGTTCATTAATAATCGTCCCCTTTTCGTTTTTATTTTTTATTCTTAGAACGTAAAGCGACTTACACGACTTGATCTCGCAAGTAGCTCCGCCTGTGCTTTTTCAAATTCCGCTTTTTCTTCGTTTTCAATCGCTTCAATGCCTGAATTACCATCGTTTAGATACTTGGCGTATTGTTCCCCAACTGTTCGTGAGATGCCTTGATATGCCGGTAAAAAGTCTTTGAATAACGCCGTATTTTCATAGTCTCCAAAGTATTCAAGTACGCCTTTTGCTTTGTGCTGTTCTTCCGTTAACGCTGAGCTTTCTAGTTGTTCAAAAGTTCGTGCTAGCTTTTTGCGCGTCTCTACATCGCCATTTGACGATAAAACCGATGCGCTAAGAGCGTCATAAGCGTCATATAACTCATTAGCGAAGTACTTATCGCTATATTTACCAAGTAACGCGCTAATTTGTTGCGATAACTCGTCGCCATTCATATTAATCGCGGCCTTAGTTTTTAACTTTTTGAGCTCTTGGTTAAACTCAGCGACAAGTAAGTCATCTTTTGGTTGCTCCGGCTTTTTTAAGAGTTCTTTACGAGCTACAGTTGTTGCTATCGTACCTATTTTGACGTACTCGTCTTTCATTTCTTGCGCAAATTTCAGCGCTTGCTTAGCAAAATCCCGTCTCATTTTCTTTTCTTCTTCGAACTTGTTCTGAATTGTTTTATCCATTTTGATACGTTGCTTTTCTTCTGCGACTACTTGCTTTAGCTCTAGCGCAAGTTTAGAAGGCTTAGCTTTTGTTAATTCTTGCCCTTTGTTGATATATCCGTCTAATTCTTCGATTACGTTTGGCATTACACATATCCCCTTTGTTTTAGTTAATAATTTCGAAACCCTGATCTTTAAGCGTATTTTCAAGCTGCCAGCGCGTTTCAGCGGCTAAATGATACGGATTTCCTTTGTAGGACTCCGCTTTTAACGTGTCTAAAATCTGCCCTGTTTGCCAATCGACAGCAACGACTTTCGCTACTGCATATTCCATAACGTCAAAATCTGCACTTACCTCTAAATAAACTTTTTGATTGCTCAACCATCATCCGCCCCCTGTTGTTTAATTGCGTTGATAATTGCTTTTACGGCTTCTGCCGCTACTGTTGACGGCAGCACGACCGTCCTGAATTGAGTCCCTTCATCTAAAATTAGCGTGTGAGATTGTTCGTAGTAATAGATGTTCATTTTCGTTGGCTCCTTTTCGTAAAATTCGTTGTTAACGTAATTCCATTAGATTGCAGGCGTTTGAATGTGCCAACCGCTTGGCCTCCGCCAACGCCTTCCGCGATCTCCCGCATAATTCCGGGCATATTTGAGTGTGTTACCTCAAAACGTTGCTCTTTTTTCGTTGCAATTTCGTCACACCACTCACGAATAGCTTGATTAATCGCGTAAATAGGGCTTTTAGTGGTATATACGGAGGTAATTTCATGTATTTCGAGCGCATCTTCGTAGACAATAGTCGTTTCCGTATCATCGCTGTTAATTTTATTTACATAAACTCGCATACTGTACGTCGGGATCGTCAAAATATCGGCCACAGATTCCAGCCATTTTTCGTCATAACCGACTTTATCAGCGTTAGTGGTACGTTTTTTCTTGCTCATATACTAGCTCCTTCCGTTTTTCTGCTTTGAATTTCGTTAATTTCCTTCTCAGGGCGGAATTATCGAAGCCGTTTCCTGCATTTACTGCGTCATTTTCGGGGATTTCTACGAATTTAAAGCTATTTTCGTAGATTAAGAAGTAATCTTCGCGGGCATCTTCCAAAATTTCATTAAGTTGCTCTACGATTTCGTCATACAGTCCATAAAGCTCCCAATAACCTTGACTGCGGTTGTTCTTTTCAGCCTGAACGACGGTATAAAAGATGTTTGTTTTTTCGTCTACACCGGTTAAAACGTGGTATATAAGCGGTGATATGTCCGTTTTATAGCGTTCTAAAGGCTTTCCGTTGACTGTTAAATCTGTATGAGTGAATTCGCTTAGACGCATTTCTAGCTCAGTCAGTCCGCCCGAGCCTTGCAAAATCGTCTCGCCTTCGATATTTTCGACTGTATAGCGATCTCCAAACATTGTTCCGACCGCTTGTCCATCAGGAAAGAACGGGACCACCTGTCCGTCTTGAGTGGCGCGCTCGAGAGACTTTCCTACTGTGCAACCGCATGAAATATCTTCAACTTTATAAACACAATAAAAACTCACAACGTACACTCCTTTCTTTAGCTACATATAGGGTTATAAATAGCATTAAAATAAGCCGTCAGAGCGTTTCTAACTAAAAAGGTGACTTAGTTATCATGAAACGTCTAAAACGGCTTAAAACGCCATATTTGATTGAATTTGCTACCCATAATAACCAGCGTCTAATTTGCGCTTGACACTTTCAACACCGCGATGTTGTGACTTAGGTATCCGGAATTGAACGCCAGCGAGCTTATGTCTGCGTGTGTCGTAGTATTTGCACATGAGTTCGAAACCTTTACGACGCTTAATTTTATGGAGTTGATACCCGCTGCCGACGTATAGAAAGATGAAGTTTCCAGCCACCCAGGACTCATGCTCTTTGTACACGTTCCTTCAACTCCTTAGCCTCAAGTTCAAATCCTTCACTCCATTGCTTGACTTCTTCTGCTGTTGGCTTGTGACCTATCGCTCTTTCAGCAAAGTCACTAACAAACTTTCCCCATAACTCTGGCGTAAATTTATCGCTTCGTTGGTAAAAATCATAAACGTGAGAGTCACTTTTCGATGAATTACAAGATTTGCAACAAAGAACCATGTTTATAGCGCTATTCATAGACCACCATTGTCCAAGCGGAAAGACGTGATCCACTACGCGAGTATTGTCACTTAACTCGCAGCCACAATAGGTGCAATGTGTGCCTTTTTCTATCTCTCGAAGCTGTTCTATTGTCAAATGCCCCTCGCCTTTACTTCTGTAGTAGTGCTTTCTAAGCCGTTCCTTAAGATAGCCATCGCCTGTCTTGCGACGTACACTACGGCAAGCCTTGCACTCTCCTTCACGACCATCTGACCTTTTAGGACGGATTGGGAAGTCCTCAAGTGGTTTTATTTCTTCGCAAGTTATACATTGTTTTGTTTGTTTCATCGTCATCATCGCTCCAATTCGATTCGCTTGATTTTCATAAATCTACATGATAGAATTTTAAAATAGGGTAATTATGAACATTTTTACGTTTATACCTGAAATAAAAAAGTTGGCGATTTTTTTTCGCCCTTACTATATAAGGCGTTTTTGTCTTATAAATCGCGCCATTATGCGGTTTCTCGTTGAATTCTTTTCGTGCGCTTCATGTTTTCCAACTCGCAGCATGAAAATTTACTTCCGCCAGTTCCACGTTGTTGATCGCACACCTTAGACTCTAATTTTCGCAAGTCTCTTGCGTACGCCGCATTTCCACAAATGTCACATTCATATACGCGTTTGACGTCTAGCGCCTTGATTTTGCGCAAAGCAAATTCGTAGTTATAGCCCATTTCTTCGAAACTAGCCGCATAAAAGTTAGCATAGCGTTTTACATGGCGTATCTGCTTGCGATATTCATAGACTTTGCGGGGAACCCCTTCAAAAATTACTTTTTCATCTATTCCGGACATTGCTTCGGATTCAGCGCTAGGGCTTGAGATAGCTTCATCCTCTATCACGCAACCAGGCGAAACTTTTGACGCTTCCCCTTCTTCGTTATCCGGGATTTCATGTTGAAATATAAGCGTTCTTTCAACCTTCGCTTTCTGCATGTCCTTCTTGAGCGCTCGATCAGCGGATAATATTGGATACTCCTCTAATTTTTCAGACGCTTGTTTGGGCGCAAGTAGGAAATCCGCTAATATTTCAAGCGCTGAGCTTGTCTTAGCATAGGCGCTTATATGGTTAAGTGGATGCTTCATAAACGGCTTAGACGGGCTAATTTTATCTAAATGCTTACCCATGAAGTCGGTTACGAGCGCTTGTCTCTCGTCTTGCGTCAAGTCTTTGCGATAGTGCGTGTAGAATAGTGCTAGTAAGTCTTTGCGTGCGGCAATTTCAGCTTTCGTCATCATCATCTTATAGCCTCCAATTTTATGTGGTTAATATTTGATACCACTAATGTATTTCTTTTCACTTTGTTCCTTTCTTTAGCAGCAATAGATAATACAATAACGCTCATCGCTATCTGCGTTTATTAGCTTTAGCTAATGGACGCTATCTTTTGTAAATCTTAGTACGTAAGTCTTGGTAGTAAATCTTAATACGGTAACAACTAGTAACCACGCCATACTAACTATTGGCACACTCAAATATCTCTTGTACTCTTGCACGGTAATCCGCTTGCCTTTCATGGCGCTTAATTTTGTCTTTAGCACGAGATTCCTCGAATTTTAATCGGTATTCTACTGCCTCCGGAAATCGTTGCTCAAACTCCTCGCGATTATTAATCGGCTTTTTAAAGACATAAATGTTATTGCCGTAGTCAGTGTTATAAATCGCCTGAATCAATTCGAGTTCCTCTAAAATCGCTAAAGCACGAATGACGCTTTGACGACTTAAAAACGTTTCATCCGCTATTAAATCCTGTGTAGGAAAGGCATATTTAAAGCTGTCGTTATATTTATCTAGTAAGTGCAAATAAACTCGCTCACATTTGCCATCAAACTTCGGATGGCCAGTGTATATCTTTAGAACTTCGTTAGGCATTGCCGTATAGCCCATTGAATTTCTGAATGGTAGAGCCTTATTAGTTTGTTTTGTCTCAATCGTCATCGTCATCATCCTTTTCGTTTATTTCGATGTGTCACGTGACACATTACGCTGATTCTACCTCTGCTAATCTGCGATCAATTTCATCCGATGATATATCGAGTGCTAAAGCGGCTGTAAGATGCTCCGTTACGACATCCATTGGTACTATTTTTCCTGTATCTTCACGAAATAAGATGTATAACATTTTCGCGATTTCATAGTCTGAAAGTTCTTCTCCGCCACGCTCCGAATTTACACGTTTAATTTGCTCAACACTTAGGCGTAACTTTTCTAATCCTACGCGTGAATCCGGTATAGGACGGTAAAGGAATTCTTGTACACTTGTCATACCGTTACTAACGATGAACTCATCGCATTCATAGAAATCTTTCACAGCTCCAGCCTCAAATTTGAGTCTAGAATGGTTTACGCGCAAATTATAAAGCAGTGCCGCGAATGATTCTCGAAAGTCTGATTCTTGCTCAAAACGATCAGCAACTTTGCTCCATTCGATTTCGTGTAATTCCATCAATTTCAAAAAGTCGTTATCGTCTCGTTCCCCTTTTTCCGCACTTAATACAACTGTAAATACACGTTGCGCCGAAGGCTTTTGCCACTCTAACGGTTGATTTGTTATCGGATTCTCACCGAAACGAATAGCATCGTAATACTTCTCAATACTCCATTTACGGAAAGTACGGTCATATGAGTGTTTCAAAAGACTTTCTTCATATTTGACAGCGAACTCGTAATCTTTCTCATCTAAGTTGTTGATATGTAGTCCATAAATTAGACAAATATCGCCTAACGCAAGCGGAGCCAGAAGTTTGCTTTCGTGGCTAGCTTCACATACAACAGCGCTGTCGTAACCTTCAACGTATCGTACAGTAGAAAAAACTAGTAGGTAGTACCAATCATCAACCCAAACCTCGACGTCCTTCACTGAAATTTTATCTTCAGGAGAAAAATGGCGTATGAATTTATCTTGGAAAGTCTCGAACATATCCTGTCTGAATTGAATAGGGACATAGGTCTCTGTACATAAACGTTTTGTAACGGCCCGCAAGCGTAATAGCTGTTTTGCATGGCCCTCCTTAATTTTGCCGCATGCTATCATATGTTGTACTCCTTCCGATAGCTCTAATAGGCGCATTTTCGAAGCTACATAATCACGTGTCTTTTTGACTTTCTCCGCAATCTCCTCCTGGGTATAACCTCGCATCGAGTACCATAGAAATGCCCGTGCTTCCTCGATTGGCGTCATTTGCTCGCGTTGTATATTCTCAATAACTGATAAATGAAAAGCCTCTTGCTCATCTAATTCACGCACAATAGAAGGAATCTCCGTCAGCCCCGCCAATTGTGCTGCTCTAAAACGGCGTTCACCTTGTACAATTTCGTATTTATCATCAAGTGGTCGAACCATTATTGGTGACATAACTCCCTCAACCTTAATAGACTGTGCTAGTTCCATTAATGCTTGTTCGTCGAAATACTCTCGCGGCTGATTTGGGTTTGTAATAATTTCGCTGATTTTAATTTTCGTCATCTTCATCATCCTTTTCGTTTATTTTCGTAATCTTTTACGCCAATTGCTTAAGGCTTCCGTTAGCTCCCGGCTGCATTTGTGACCGCCTAACTGCGCGAGTACCAGCGCAAAAATATAGCGTTCATTTTCGGGAAGAGCTTCGATATTTCCTATTAAATGTGGTTGTTGGTTCATTTGTATTTCCTCCTTTTCGTTCCTCTAATACTGTATAGACACTAAAACAATAAACTTTGGACCAAGCCGTTCATGTTCAAAGCGCTCAGAAACCGCCACAAACGCATGAAGCTCTGAGCCTCAGAAGCATTTCAAAAAATTTATAAATTAGATTCCCTACTCCTAAATACGTAATTTGTAGCGTACTTACACAAGAAAAAATAAAAATTAATTTATGAAAAATCCATTTAGCTCTCACAAACATATATACCAAAACTCAAAAAGCGTGCATGATTTTATAAACTTTTTTGTCCTCTCATTATTTCTTATACAATTTGCGTCAACAAATGGGCATATTTTTATAAACTTTTTTAAAATAAAAAAGCAACCGCAGCAATACGGTCGCTCAAGCGTTATTCTTCTTTTCTCTTTAAATCTTCTAATTCTTTCAGAAGCTTTTTGTACTTATCCAAACATACGTATGGATCACCGTTAAACCAGTGAACCTCTACACCATTAATAACCTTTTCACAGCCAATCCATTTATTTTCCATAATTTCGCCCCCTAAATAATGAAGAGAGTCAGCCGCTAAGCCTCCGCTCTTCACTTTTAATCCCGTCTATTAAAAGGCTTTCAGCGTCTTTCATGCTTACTAACCATTTTTGTAGGCTCAGCGTTTGGCGCCGCTGAATTGCGTTTGAATCGCCGTCTCCAATAACGATCAATTAGACACTTACCATCGTATCGACTACCTACTTCGCGTTAGATTATTGCCGTAATCCTCAGCACGACTGGCGCTAGGCCGCCATCCGTTTGCGCAGTCAGAATCCGTCTAAAAGCGCACGTTCTTTTATAACATTGACTATAGTTATTTACTCGTAGGATGCGCCCATACATCCGCAAGATTTATCTTAATTTATGGTAGTTGCTAATACCGCTAAAAGTTCGATTGGCTCACATACGTCTATCTCATTAAAAATTTTCTCGGCTTCCTCGGACCATTTAAACTCAACGAGTGAGTCACCGATTAATAACGCAGCCTCGTTATTTTCATAGACTATTAGGTCAACCCCTTGAATAATATTTGTTACGTTGATTGCTACAGTTTGTATTTTGATTGTTTGCATGTTCATTCCTCCTATAATTCCGATTTTCGGAATAGTTATATAAAAGTAATCCCTTTTTCTTAACCTATGCCTCAATTATAATTCCGATTTTCGGAATTGTCAACGATTTTAATTCTGATTTGCGGAATTATTTTTTATAACATAAAATAAATATAAATAAATCGGAGGTGCTTAAAATGCCTAGAAACTTACAAGCTGACTATTATATTCACATAAAATTAGGCGATATTTTAAAATCAATGGACATAGAGCAGAAGGAAATAGCGGAACGTATTGGTACTACTCCACGTAACATCAGTGAAATGGTAAATAATAAAACACGCAATATTCCAAGTGAAGCACTCGCTATGATCGCTAAGGAATTAAAAATTACCGACCTTAACGAGTTGCTTGAAATACGCCACAGATAAAGAGCTTTTTTTGGCTCTTTTCTTTTGTGATGAAACCAGTGAATCACATTTTTCTATTTATTGCTCGTTTGTTATCTTCAAGAAGTTTTAAACTCTCTTTGATAGACTTTTCGTACTCATCAATTGAATATCTCATTATTTTTTCTATTCTTTCATGTGCTTTCCTTATTGTATCAATTTGATCATAAATCAGAAAACGCGGAGAATCTAATTTCCAACCTCCCTTTTCTAGACCAACATCTCGAATCGGTACTCCTTTTTCCATCAAACTATAAATCGTATTTCTAACCTCATATTCTTCGCTAGGAGTAACAACTAATTTTAAAGTTTCCGAAGTTAGAAAAAAGCCTTTTCCACTCTTTAGTTCTTCCAATACATTTATTTCATTTTGCGTTAAATCCATCTTATTCCTCCTTCACTAATTCATTGTATTTAAGACATGCGCTAATTATTTTATCACCTATTAGATACCCAATCATAGTGGATTGGAACTTTTTCTTTTGCTAACCAATTATACAATATCAGCGGTTGTTCAACGCTTGGTATTTCGTTATATTGCATGGCTCTCCGTAAGCCTTCCGTAAAGGCTGCAACGACGTTAGCGAATACATATCCTTCGCGGATTCTAAGCGCCATGTGCATTACCAATGCCTTTGCCTTCGTAAATGTCTTACGAGTGGCTTCTGAGCCTAACCTTAGCGCCAGGATAGCCCTTTTATCTGCTATTTGCGTTGGCAATGGTAGCATATCTAGTAATGCAAAGAAATCGTTCTGTAACGAATTTGTCGCATATTGTGCCACATATTCAGCCGTGTTATTATCGTTCATTGCTTCGGATTCGATTTCGTCTGCTATCGCCTTATATATTAAATTATTATTGTTATTTGCTTGTTTTAAAAGATTAAGAGCGTTATTATCGTTAGAAGTCTGATTATCGGCTTCAACGCTTACTGGCGCAAGGCTTTCCGGCTCGTCAAGACCTACAGAATGACTTACAGAAAGAGCTTCAATTTCGCTGTCTTTTAATGTAAATACTTCCCGCATGATTTCCGCAAAATTGTCATGCTGTTTGTTTACAAAGACGTAGTGGCCTGCTTGTCCGTTTGCAAGTCTAGCAACAACGAATAGGCCCGTATCCTTCAATGATCGGACTGCGTTGTATACTGTTGTTTTAGATACCTCCGCTTTCTTAGCGAGTACCTCTGCGCCAATTTTCCATATACCGCAACCGCATGTCGCATATATAATATTCTCTAACACTTTGCGTTTGCCACGTGGAAATAAGCGTTCAAATTCGCTAACGCTTTCTCTAAACTTTGCATATAGTGACGCCTTAGCCTTCTTAGTGGCAGGCTGAGCGCTATATTTAATGTAAAACTGTACTTGATCGTTATATACCGTTAATACCGTCATAGTAATGAGCTCCTTTATAAAGAAACTCCACGGCTCTCCTGGTTGCATTACTACAGCCTATAAGCTATAATAAACGCATAACATATTAGTGTGTGGGAGCGCTTCTCGATTGCCGTCGAGGGGAGCTTCTTTTTTTTTTTTTGCATTCTTTTATAAGTCCTTAAGCGGTGAGAATTTTTTATGTTTCTCAAAGACATCCGTCGAGTAAAGGTTTACATACGTTTTTACCATTTCCATCGTTGAGTGGCCGAGAATCCGTTGTAACTCAAACACGCCAGCGCCATTCATAATAGACATTTTGGCGAATGTGTGCCGCATCGTGTGTGCGGAGCAACGTACTCCCGTTATACCTGCCTGTTTACCATAATCCGGTATAAGATGTAGCAATGTGCCTCTGCTAGCAGGCGTACCATCTAGCGTTACAAATAAGTGGTCACACTCGCAAGTTCCACGGAGCTGTATATATCGTTTTAATTGCTCACGCATTTTTGCTTGTATCGGTACATAGCGGTGAAAGTGATTTTTAGTTTTTCGTATGAATAATAGCCCTTCGCTTAGCTTTACATCTTCAACGAGTATCCCCGACGCTTCATTAAGTCGTATGCCCGTTTCGAGCAATAGTAAGATAAACGTATAGTCTCGCTGGCCAATGAAAGTCCGACGATCAGGCGCATTAAGTAAGTCACGCAACTGATTAAGCGTAAATGTTTCTATATTCGCTTTCCTATCGCGTACTAGCGGATATTTCTCCATCGGACTGCTGTCGATATACTTGCCGTCTGCTAAGAAATTAAAGAACGCCCGTATCGCACGGAGCTTAGCGTTAATAGTAGCTGGCTTGCGACCTTTGCGCTGCAATAGCTCAACAAACTCATTTACATCACCGCGCACTACCCCGCTGACTTTTAACGGCTTATCATTCGCAAATAGAAATTTTCTGAACGAGTTAAGCTCACGTTGGTAATAAACAATCGTAAATTCCCGCAAACCCTTCCGCTTGGCATCGTCTGTAAATACTGTCATAGCGTCATCGAACGATATTTCTCGATCAATTACTGGCTTAGCGGTTATTTGAAGTTCTTCTAATGAAAGCGAGTTGCTACGTCTTGCCATCGGATTACCTCCACTCCCGGGAGTAACACGACTATTACCGCTTGATTGAACGCAAAAAAGACGCTCATTACCGAAGTAATAAGCGCCTTAAGCGTTGATATATAACGTTTATAGGATACCGGTGGTCGGGGTCGAACCGACACTCCAGAAGGAACACGATTTTGAGTCGTGCGCGTCTGCCAATTCCGCCACACCGGCAAAATACTAGTTAAAGATAAAATGGAGGCGGCAACCGGATTTGAACCGGTGGATAAAGGTTTTGCAGACCTGTGCCTTACCACTTGGCTATGCCGCCCTATAATTATTTTAATTGGAGCGGAAGACGGGGTTCGAACCCGCGACCCCCACCTTGGCAAGGTGATGTTCTACCACTGAACTACTTCCGCATATTACTGGGGTACCTGGATTCGAACCAGGGCATGACGGAATCAAAATCCGTTGCCTTACCGCTTGGCTATACCCCAATATGGGGCGGATGATGGGGATCGAACCCACGAATGCCGGAACCACAATCCGGTGTGTTAACCACTTCACCACATCCGCCAACATAAAATGTTACCTATTATATTAAATTATGATGGGGCGGATGAAGGGGATCGAACCCTCGAATGCCGGAACCACAATCCGGTGTGTTAACCACTTCACCACATCCGCCAATATATTTAAATCCGATATATCCAAAATGGCAGGGGCAGTAGGAATCGAACCCACATCAAAGGTTTTGGAGACCTCTATTCTACCGTTAAACTATGCCCCTAAATATTAAAGATGGTGGAGGGGGGCAGATTCGAACTGCCGAACCCGAAGGAGCGGATTTACAGTCCGCCGCGTTTAGCCTCTTCGCTACCCCTCCGATTTATGATGCCGGCGAAAGGAGTCGAACCCTCGACCTACTGATTACAAGTCAGTTGCTCTACCAACTGAGCTACACCGGCATATTATGGTGGGTCGGGACAGAATCGAACTGCCGACACTTAGAGCTTCAATCTAATGCTCTACCAACTGAGCTACCGACCCACAATAAATTTCATATATTTATAAAGAATGGCGGTTCGGACGGGACTCGAACCCGCGACCTCCTGCGTGACAGGCAGGCATTCTAACCAGCTGAACTACCGAACCATTGGTTGCGGGGACAGGATTTGAACCTGCGACCTTCGGGTTATGAGCCCGACGAGCTACCGAACTGCTCCACCCCGCGATAATGATATTATTATATTTAATAAATGGTGGAGGATGACGGGATCGAACCGCCGACCCTCTGCTTGTAAGGCAGATGCTCTCCCAGCTGAGCTAATCCTCCATATGATAGATTATTTGGTGACCCCTACGGGATTTGAACCCGTGTTACCGCCGTGAAAGGGCGGTGTCTTAACCGCTTGACCAAGGGGCCATTCTAAATATAGGATTTTATGGCGGAGAGTAAGGGATTTGAACCCTTGAGACAGGGTTACCCGCCTACACGATTTCCAATCGTGCTCCTTCGGCCACTCGGACAACTCTCCATTAAAATGGCTCCGAAGGCAGGACTCGAACCTGCGACCCTCTGATTAACAGTCAGATGCTACTACCAACTGAGCTACTTCGGAATAATTTATAGCCTAGCGATGTCCTACTCTTGCAGGGGGACAGCCCCCAACTACCATTGGCGCTCAAGAGCTTAACTTCTGTGTTCGGCATGGGAACAGGTGTGACCTCTTGGCCATCATTACTAGACTATTTTATCAAAGACAAGAATCATTATACCATCTTAGGAGAAAATATCAAGTGCTTTCTATTTTAGAAAAATATCTTTCGATAATCCTAAATCTAATAAAATTCTTGTTCTTTCAAAACTGGATAAACTTCATTGAATTTCTTTCTCTTTTGGTTAAGTCCTCGATCGATTAGTATTCGTCAGCTCCATGTGTCGCCACACTTCCACCTCGAACCTATCTACCTTGTCGTCTTCAAGGGATCTTACTTACTTGCGTAATGGGAAATCTCATCTTGAGGGGGGCTTCATGCTTAGATGCTTTCAGCACTTATCCCTTCCACACATAGCTACCCAGCTATGCCTTTGGCAAGACAACTGGTACACCAGCGGTGTGTCCATCCCGGTCCTCTCGTACTAAGGACAGCTCCTCTCAAATTTCCTACGCCCACGACGGATAGGGACCGAACTGTCTCACGACGTTCTGAACCCAGCTCGCGTACCGCTTTAATGGGCGAACAGCCCAACCCTTGGGACCGACTACAGCCCCAGGATGCGATGAGCCGACATCGAGGTGCCAAACCTCCCCGTCGATGTGGACTCTTGGGGGAGATAAGCCTGTTATCCCCGGGGTAGCTTTTATCCGTTGAGCGATGGCCCTTCCATGCGGAACCACCGGATCACTAAGCCCGTCTTTCGACCCTGCTCGACTTGTCGGTCTCGCAGTCAAGCTCCCTTGTGCCTTTACACTCTGCGAATGATTTCCAACCATTCTGAGGGAACCTTTGGGCGCCTCCGTTACTCTTTAGGAGGCGACCGCCCCAGTCAAACTGTCCGCCTGACACTGTCTCCTACCCCGATATAGGGGTACGGGTTAGAATTTCAATACAGCTGGGGTAGTATCCCAAGGACGCCTCCTCCGAAGCTGGCGCTCCGGT